>NZ_JAHESE010000009.1 GCF_018598175.1 Dawidia cretensis | reverse complement strand
CGATAGTGGTGGTGGACGTCCCGGTGGTGGTAACCGCGGTGGCGGTGGCCCTAGAAGAAACGGTTAATTATCAATTACGAACGTATAAAGTCAGGCAACCATGTTACAGCCTAAACGAACGAAATTTAGAAAGATGCAGAAGGGTCGCGTGAAAGGTATCGCGACACGTGGTCACTCCATCGCCTTCGGATCTTTTGCACTGAAATCGCTGGAAGGTGGCTGGATTACAGCTCGTCAGCTTGAGGCGGCCCGTATCGCCGTGACCCGCGCCATGAAGCGTGAAGGTCAGGTGTGGATCCGGATCTTCCCCGACAAACCAATTACCCGCAAGCCTGCTGAAGTGCGGATGGGTAAGGGTAAAGGTGCCCCGGAATATTGGGTAGCTGTTGTGAAGCCTGGCACAATCCTGTTCGAAGCAGGTGGTGTGAACCTGGCCACTGCCAAAGAAGCCCTGAAACTGGCTGAAGGCAAGCTGCCGTTCAAAACTAAGTTTACAGTTCGACCTGACTACGCAGAATAAGCCATGAAAGCAACTGAAATTAAAGGACTGAACGTAGCCGAGCTGAAAGAAAAGATCGGCTCTGAGAAGGAAGCGCTGCGTAAAATGCAATTTGCGCATCAGATCTCATCGGTGGAAAACCCAATGAAGCTGAAAGAGACCCGCAAGCTGATCGCTCGCCTCAATACCGAGCTGACAGTTAAGCAGAACGCAACGAAATAATAACTTCAACCAATAACGACATAACGTTATGGAACTTAACGCAGAGCGTAACGAACGCAAAGAGAGAATCGGTAAAGTGACTAGCAACAAGATGCAGAAAACCATCACTGTTGCAGTTGACCGGAAAGTGAAGCACCCGATCTACGGTAAATTCGTGAACCGGACAACTAAGTTCAAGGCTCACGACGAAGAGAACACCGCAGGTATCGGCGATACCGTTCGCATCATGGAGACTCGTCCCCTGAGCAAGGATAAGCGCTGGAGACTGGTAGAAGTCATCGAGAAGGCTAAATAAGGTTTTCTGTTCGTGGAATTGGCTTGCCATCGCAGGCTGCTGATATCGCGGAGAGTATAATCTGAACAGCTCAGAGGCTTATTAAGAGAAACTGAATAGAAGATAAAAAATTATGATACGCACCGAATCCAGACTTACTGTAGCTGACAATAGCGGAGCCAAAGAAGTGCTTTGTATGCACGTACTGGGCGGCACAGGAAGACGTTACGCTTCCGTTGGCGACAAGATTGTCGTGACTGTAAAGTCTGCCATGCCCAGCAGCCAGGTGAAGAAAGGAACTGTCACCAAAGCGGTTGTTGTACGGACCACCAAAGAAGTGAGAAGAAAAGACGGATCATACATCCGTTTTGAAGATAATGCTGCCGTGTTGCTGAACAACCAGGACGAGCCCCGTGGAACCCGTATTTTCGGTCCCGTGGCACGTGAGCTTCGCGAAAAGCAATTTATGAAGATTGTTTCACTGGCACCTGAAGTTATTTAAGCCATGGAAAAGACAAACACACAAAAAGTAAAGCTGCACATCCGTAAGGGTGACCGCGTACGTGTTATCGCCGGCGACGACAAAGGCAAAGAAGGTACGGTACTCGAGATTTTGACTTCGAAGAACCGCGCTACTGTTGAAGGCGTAAATATTGTGACGAAGCACACGAAGCCGTCTGCAGGCAAGCCTGAAGGCGGAATCAACAAGACTGAGGCATCTATCCACATCAGCAACCTGCAACTCATCGACGGCTCGGGTAAACTTACCCGTACAGGCCGTAAGGCGAACGACAAAGGTAAACTGCAGAGATATTCTAAGAAAACCGGAGATTTTATAACAAATGGCAACTCCTAGATTAAAGGACAAGTACTCGAAAGAGATTGTCCCTGCGCTTAAGCAGAAATTCGAATATACATCGATCATGCAGGTTCCGAAGATCGAGAAGATCTGCATCAACAAAGGTATGGGCGTAGCCGTAACCGATAAGAAGTTGATCGATGCGGCGCTGGAAGAAATCAGCACGATCACCGGCCAAAAGGCGGTGTCAACCAAGTCGAAGAAGGCGATCTCGAACTTCAAGCTCCGTGAAAACATGCCGATCGGTGTGCGCGTAACGTTGCGCGGCGACAAAATGTACGAATTCATGGATCGCCTGATGAGCATCGCCCTGCCCCGTGTACGGGACTTCCGCGGTGTGAACAACAAAGGTTTTGATGGTCGTGGCAACTACACGCTGGGTGTAAAAGAGCAGATCATCTTCCCGGAGATCGCAATCGACAAGGTTAACAAAATCAGCGGTATGGACATTACGTTCGTAACCTCTGCCCAAACAGACGAAGAGAGCTTTGAGCTGCTGAAAGCATTCGGTATGCCCTTTGCCAATAAAAATAACAACTAGTATGGCAAAATTATCAGTAATAGCAAGACAGACCAAGCGCGAGAAGCTGGTTGCTACTTACGCTGCAAAGCGTAAGGCCCTGAAAGAGGCTGGCGATTACGCCGCCCTGGACAAACTGCCGCGGAATGCATCACCGGTTCGTCTTCACAACCGCTGCAAACTGACCGGTCGTCCGAAGGGTTATATCGGCAAGTTCGGTATTTGTCGTAACGTTTTCCGCGAAATGGCGTCTGCCGGTAAAATACCCGGTGTAACAAAGGCTAGCTGGTAAGCGCCTGCGTCTCAACATATTGGTTGCTGAGTATCTTGGTCTCCCTGAGGAGAAACCTGGTAACAGTTTGGATAATATAAATTGTTATATATCTTTGCAGCCCGGTTTGAAAAAACACGGGCTTGCTTTTTAATTAAAAGGACGAAAATAAAATGACTGATCCGATAGCAGATTACTTAACCCGGTTACGGAACGCCATAAAGGCCAACCACCGTGTAGTGGAGATCCCTGCATCCAACCTCAAAAAAGAAATCACGAAGGTTCTTTTTGACAAGGGTTATATTCTGAACTACAAGTTCGAAGATGTGGCCAACCGCCAGGGTAACATTAAGATTGCCCTCAAGTACAATCCGGAAACCCGGCAATCCGCCATCACCAAGCTGGAGCGTATCAGCTCTCCTGGTTTGCGTGATTACCGCGGCGCGGATGCGCTGCCCCGCGTACTCAACGGTTTGGGTGTGGCGATCCTGTCTACTTCGAAAGGAGTGATTACAGACAAGGAAGCTCGCAACCTGAACGTAGGTGGTGAAGTACTGTGTTTCGTCTACTAATAAAGGAAAAGAGCAATGTCACGTATAGGAAATAAACCCGTTTCAATTCCCTCTGGCGTAACGTTCAACTTTGCTAACCACAAAGTAAGCGTGAAAGGCCCGAAGGGTGAACTTCACCAGGCTGTAGATCCTGACTTTATCATCAAGCAGGAAAACGGCGAAGTGACTGTTCAGCGTCCTACCGAGCAGAAACGTCACAAGGCCATGCACGGTCTGTACCGCGCATTGATCGCGAACATGGTAGAAGGTGTATCGAAAGGCTACCGTCATCAGCTCGAGCTGGTGGGTGTGGGGTACAAAGCCGCTGCCCAGTCGAACGTACTGGAGCTTAGCTTAGGTTACTCGCACAACGTGTTCCTGGCAGTGCCTTCAGAAGTGAAAGTAACGACCCAACAGGAAAAAGGTCAAAACCCGACCATCATATTGGAAGGCATTGACAAACAACTGATGGGTCAGGTAGCAGCCAAAATCAAGTCGCTTCGTAAAGTTGAGCCTTACAAAGGTAAAGGTGTTCGCTTCACTGGTGAGTTTGTACGCAGAAAAGCTGGTAAAGCTGCTTCTAAATAAAATTAAGTAGACACTAAAGCATCATAGAGCATAGAAAGCTATGGCAGGCAAGAATAGAGAAAGACGTGCGAGAATCAAGGCTGGTGTTCGCAAGAAATTGAGCGGCACTACCGAGAGACCGAGATTATCCGTGTTCAGAAGTAACCGTGGTTTGTATGTACAGATCATCGACGACCTGAAAGGGGTAACCGTGGTTGCTGCTTCAACCAGCGAGCTGGGCGAGAAGACGGCGTTGAATATCGAGAGTTCAAAGAACGTTGGAAAGAAGATCGCTGAAAAAGCCATCTCCAGCGGTATTGATACTATCGTGTTTGACCGCAACGGATATTTGTATCACGGAAATATTAAGGCTTTGGCAGAAGGTGCCAGAGAAGGTGGTTTAAAATTCTAAGAACTGAAATATGTCAGTAAGCAATATTAGCACTGTAAAAGCCAGCGAAATCGACCTGAAGGAGCGTGTAGTAGCCATTGAGCGTGTTGCGAAAGTGGTGAAGGGCGGTCGCCGGTTCAGCTTCGCAGCGATCGTAGTAGTAGGAGATGGTAATGGTGTAGTAGGTTACGGACTTGGTAAAGCCAATGAAGTAACGGATGCTATCACCAAAGGCATCGACGACGCGAAAAAGCACCTGGTGAAAGTGCCGATCATTAAAGGCACTGTGCCGCACGAATCAATCGGTAAATTCGGTGGTGGATTCGTACTGCTGAAGCCCGCTTCGCCTGGTACAGGTGTTATCGCCGGTGGTGCGATGCGTGCTGTGCTTGAGAGTGCCGGTGTTCACAACGTATTGGCTAAGTCGAAAGGCTCGTCTAACCCGCATAACGTGGTGAAGGCTACTTTCAAAGCACTTACGACCATGCGTGATGCGTACACTGTCGCTAAAAACAGAGGTGTTTCATTGTCCAAAGTATTTAACGGCTAAGCGTCATGGCAAAAGTACAGATCATTCAGACCCGTAGCATGATTAAAAGACCCGAGACGCAACAACGCACGATGGTGGCGTTGGGCCTGGGCAGAATCAACAAGTCAGTAGAAGTGGAGCTCACTCCTCAGATCGCTGGCATGGTTCGCAAAGTGAATCATTTGATCACCGTAAAAGAGCTGTAAGATGAAGCTGCATACACTGAAACCTGCAGAAGGTTCAACAAAGACAAATAAACGACTTGGTCGTGGTCAAGGCTCTGGCGGTAGCACTGCCGGTCGTGGTCACAAAGGTGCCCAGTCTCGTTCTGGCTATGCGAAGAAGTCAGGTTTTGAAGGTGGCCAGATGCCCCTCCAGCGTCGTGTTCCTAAATTCGGTTTTAAGAACAACAACAAGGAGTATTTCAAAGCCATTAACCTCGACATACTGGAAGGCGTTGCATCAAAAGCCAACACTGGCGCTTTGACACTGCAAGTGCTTATCGAGAACGGTCTCGTAGGCAAGAATGACAAAGTGAAAGTATTGGGTAGGGGTGAATTGAAGGCCAAGGTTACAGTGGAAGCACACGCTTTCTCTGCATCGGCAACACAAGCTATTGAAAAGGCAGGCGGTACAGCCACAACGGTGAAATAATGAAACGTTTCATTCAGACCATTCGAAACATCTTCTCCATCGAAGACCTGAGAGTCAGGATCCTGAACACAATCGGGTTCCTCGTTATCTTCAGACTTGGGTCGTATATTGTTCTTCCGGGTATCAACCCCAACCTGTTGGACCGCGAGGCCAATAGCAGCGGGATTCTCGGATATCTGAACAACTTCCTGGGTGGTGCCTTCAGCAACGCGTCAATTTTCGCGCTGGGCATCATGCCGTACATATCGGCTTCTATTATTGTGCAGCTCCTCACATTTGCTGTGCCGTATTTCCAGAAGCTGCAAAAAGAAGGTGAGTCTGGTCGGAAACGTCTGAATCAGTTAACCCGTGTGTTGACGATCTTCATTACGATCTTCCAGGGTTATAGCTACCTCAAAGGCACTATCGATCCGGCCGTGATTATCGCGCCCGGCGTTATGTTCTACGTCACTTCCCTTGTTTTGATCATTGCCGGCACTATGTTCTGTATGTGGCTCGGCGAGCGTATCACAGACAAAGGCATTGGTAACGGTATCTCGATGCTGATCATGATCGGTATCGTATCGCGTCTCCCCCTGGCCCTGGCCGCGGAACTGACCGATAAATTCCCGGGCAAAGCAATCTTTTTCATTGTAGAGCTGTTCGCCCTGTTTGGAATCGTCGTAGCGGTTATCGCCCTGACACAAGCGACTCGTCGCATTCCGATTCAGTACGCCAAGCAAGTGATTGGTAACAAACTGTACGGCGGCAAGCGCGACTTCATTCCGCTGAAGTTAAACTCAGCGGGTGTTATGCCGATCATCTTTGCGCAAGCCCTGATGTTCATTCCAGCCCTGGTAGCAGGTCTGTGGAGCGACAGCGACCTCGGCGCATACATTGGTTCGACATTCTCTGATCCGTACTCATGGCAATACAGCCTCGTGTTTGCGCTCATGATTCTGATCTTTACATTCTTCTATACGGCAATCACGATCAACTCGAACGACATTGCCGATAACCTGAAACGAAACGGCGGTTTTATCCCAGGTGTTAAACCTGGTAAACAAACGGCTGATTTTATAGACACCGTGTTATCACGGATTACGTTGCCTGGCGCATTATTCCTGGCCGCGATTGCAGTACTGCCGGCATTTGCCGTACGTGCTGGCGTGGGACAGAACTTCGCACAGTTCTTTGGTGGCACGTCGCTGTTGATTCTTGTAGGGGTTGTACTGGATACACTCCAACAGATCGAAAGCTACCTGCTGATGAGACACTACGAAGGTATGATGAAGTCGGGCCGCGTGAAAGGACGTTCTCAATTTGCTGCGGCTTAAAAAGCTGAATGGTTCACTTAAAGACTGAAGAGGACCTCGTCTTAATCCGTGAAAGTGCCCAGATTCTGGGAAAGGCTCACGGAGAGATAGCCAGGCTGATAAAACCTGGTGTGAAGACCTCGGTGTTGGATAAGGTAGCTGAAGAGTATATACGCGACCAGGGTGGTGTTCCGTCGTTCAAGAACTACCATGGTTTTCCCGCCTCGCTCTGCATCTCGGTAAACGAGGTTGTGGTGCACGGATTCCCGGGGAGCTATGAATTGCGCGAAACGGATGTAATCTCTGTAGATTGCGGCGTATATTACAAAGGTTATCACAGTGACTCGGCCTATACCTATCCCCTCGAAGGGGTCAAGCCGGAAACACTGCTGCTGCTGGAGCGCACGTTAGAGTCCCTCTACAAGGGTATTGACGAAGCAAAGGCGGGCAACCGGATAGGAGATGTGGCATCGGCCATTCAGACCTACGTAGAAAGCTTCGGATACGGCGTTGTCCGCGAGCTGGTAGGACACGGTGTGGGGAAGAGCCTTCACGAAGACCCGGAAGTGCCAAACTATGGCAAGCGGGGTAAAGGCGTGAAGATTGCTGCGGGAATGGTGTTCGCGATTGAGCCCATGATCAACCTCGGTACCAAGAATGTGGTGCAGGAGCGCGATGGATGGACGATCCGGACGGCCGACAGAAAGCCTTCGGCGCATTTCGAACATACGATAGCCGTGCATGAGGACAGAACGGAGATATTGACGACGCACGAATATATAGAAGCAAATTATACCTATAAGTGGCGAAACAAAAGTCAATTGAGCAAGATGGTACTATAAGCGAAGCATTGTCGAACGCAATGTTTCGGGTACAGTTAGAAAATGGGCATGAAGTGTTGGCCCATATATCTGGGAAAATGCGGATGCACTACATCCGGATCTTACCAGGCGACAGAGTACGATTGGAAATGTCACCTTACGATTTGACAAAAGGAAGAATTGTATTCAGATACAAGTAGACTATAGAACGACATGAAAGTTAAAGCATCCATCAAGAAGCGTAGCGCTGACTGCAAGATCATCAGACGTAACGGTAAGCTGTATGTGATCAACAAGAAGAACCCACGCTACAAGCAGAGACAAGGCTAATCGTGGTTCGACGGTCGCATAGAAAAGAAAGCATAACAGATAACGATAAATCATACAAATGGCACGTATAGCAGGTGTAGATATTCCTGATAACAAGCGCGGCGAAATTAGCCTTACCTATATTTTCGGTATTGGCCGCCAGTCCGCTCAAAATATCCTTGCCGAAGCCGGGATTAGCCCCGACAAGAAGGTAAAGGAATGGAACGATGAGGAGTCAAACGCAGTTCGTTCGATCATTGCGGAGAAATTCCGCATCGAAGGTGTTCTCAAGTCTGAGATTCAGCTGAACATCAAGCGTCTGATGGACATCGGATGTTATCGTGGACTCCGTCACCGCAAGGGCCTGCCCGTGCGTGGACAAACTACCAAGAACAACGCTCGTACCCGGAAAGGTAAGCGTAAGACGGTAGCGAATAAGAAGAAGGCAACTAAAGGTTAATCGGTAAACTGTTCGATACATGGCAACCGCTGACAAAAGAAAAGACAAAGCAAAAAAGAGAGTTGTAAACGTTGAGGCCGTAGGCCAGGTGCACATCCGCGCTACGTTCAACAACGTGATCATCTCCGTAACCAATACGACCGGCCAGGTTATCTCCTGGGCGTCTGCTGGTAAAATGGGCTTCAAAGGCTCGAAAAAGAACACTCCGTACGCTGCTCAGACAGCCGCACAAGACTGCGCTGGCAAAGCATTCGAGCTGGGTCTTCGCAAAGTAGAGGTGTTCGTAAAAGGTCCGGGTGCAGGTCGCGAGTCGGCTATCCGTACCATCCAGAACGCCGGTATCGAAGTGATGGCAATCCGCGACGTTACGCCGCTGCCGCACAACGGTTGCCGTCCTCCCAAGAAAAGAAGAGTATAATTTTTAACTAATGATTTAGGCCGACGGGACCCCGGTATACCCGGACACTGTCGGCCCAAGTTTAAATCTATCTATACAGAATGGCACGATATACTGGCCCCAAAGTAAGAATTTCCCGTCGTTACAACGAGCCCATCCTCGGCGACAACAAAGCGCTTTCAAAGAAAAACTATCCCGCTGGTCAGCACGGTCGCGGCAAGAAGCGCAAGCAATCGGAATACGCTACACAGCTGGCCGAAAAGCAAAAAGCAAAATATATCTACGGTCTGCTGGAAAGACAGTTTGCGAAACTGTTCGATACAGCGACTCGTAAAAAAGGTGTTACGGGTGCCATCCTGCTGCAACTCCTCGAGGGTCGCCTGGACAACACAGTATACCGCTTAGGCATTGCCCCGACGCGCCGCGCGGCTCGTCAGTTGGTATTGCACAAACACATTCTGGTAAACGGCGAAGTAGTGAACATCGCTTCATACGCCCTGAAACCCGGCGATACGATAAGCGTTCGTGAGCGTTCCAAGTCATTGGAAGTAGTGACGAACAGCCTTTCCATCGGCGGCGCCAAAAAGTACAACTGGTTGGAGTGGGATAACAGCGAAATGACCGGCAAGCTGATAAACCTGCCGCCACGCGAGGATATCCCCGAAAACATCAACGAGCAATTGATCGTTGAATTGTACTCGAAGTAATACATACAGTTAATCAACTCACTTACACTATGTCAATATTAGCATTTCAAATGCCAGAGAAGGTTGTAATGGAAAAGTCTGATGATTTTCACGGACTCTTCACATTCAAGCCTCTGGAAAAAGGATATGGAGTTACGATTGGCAATGCGCTGAGAAGAATTCTGTTGTCCTCTCTGGAAGGTTATGCCATCACCGGGATCAAAGTCCCTGGCGTATTGCATGAGTTTTCGACCATTGAAGGTGTAGTAGAGGATGTAGCCGAAATCATCTTGAACCTGAAAATGGTTCGTTTCAAGAAGGTTGCTGATAATTTTGACAATAAGATCACTGTAAATATCAAGAAGCAAAAGCAGTTCAAGGCTGGCGACGTCGCTAAGTTTACCTCTGCTTTTGAGATCCTGAACCCGGATCATGTTATCTGCAACCTGGATGAGACTGCGCATTTCGAGATCGAACTGACGATCGAGAAAGGCCGTGGATACCTTCCTGCGGAAGAAAACAAGCCGTCGGAGCAAGTATTCGGTTTCATTCCGATTGACGCCATCTTCACGCCGATCAAGAATGTGAAGTACAGCGTAGAAAACACCCGCGTAGAGCAAAAGACCGACTACGAAAAGCTGGTTGTTGATATCGAAACAGATGGTTCCATCCACCCTGAGAAGGCCCTGGAAGGTGCAGCGTACATCCTGATCAAACACTTCGCCCTGTTCTCGGACAAGTCGATGGAACTCGAAACAGGTAAAGATGCAGAAGTTGAGCAGGTAGACGAAGAGATGCTGCATATGCGCAAGCTGCTCAAGACTCCGCTCCACGACCTCGATCTGTCGGTACGCGCGTACAACTGCTTGAAAGCAGCTGACGTGAAGACGCTGGGCGACCTGGTGCAACTCGAAATTTCGGACATGATGAAGTTCCGGAACTTCGGTAAGAAGTCGCTGGCAGAATTGGAACAACTCGTAGCGGAAAAGAACCTTACCTTCGGTATGGATCTGGCTAAGTATAAACTTGAAGAAGACTAAGAACAATGAGACACGGTAGAAAAGTCAACCATTTAGGAAGGACAAAGTCGCACCGCGATGCTATGCTTTCGAACATGGCTTCGTCGCTGATCCTGAACAAGCGGATTACAACGACGGTTGCTAAAGCCAAAGCGCTTAGAAAATTTGTAGAGCCCCTGTTGACCAAGGGTAAGGATGATACAACACACTCACGCAGAACAGTCTTCTCTTATCTGCAAAACAAGGAGTCTGTAAAGGCCCTGTTTGGCGAAGTAGCCGGCAAGATCGCTGACCGTCCGGGTGGATACACCCGCATCATCAAGATGGGTGACGTACGGGTAGGTGACAACGCCGAAATGTGCCTCATCGAGCTGGTAGACTACAACACACTGTACACCAAAGAAGGTGGTGCGAAGAAGGCTAAGACTCGTCGTAGCCGTCGTGCGGGTGGTAAGAAGGAAGGTGCGGAAGCTACTGCCGAAGGTGCAGTGGAAACTGCCGAAGCAGCTGAAAAGCCTGCCAAGAAAACCAGAAAACCTGCCGCCAAAAAGGACAAGGAATAGTGTTTGAGAATCTCATATCAGAAAGGGATTGGACGAAAGTTCAATCCCTTTTTTTTGCCCGTACAGGCTGTCTCAACGGCGCATGGGCGCTGTTTTCCGGCCCTGGAACTTCTACCGCAATTTTGTGTTTTAATCAGGGTTTTAATCAGGATTTCTAACGTATTTTTGTGACCGCAATGCAGAAAAAAGCTTATTTACTTCTCGAAGACGGCCTTTTGATCGAAGGGACCGCCATTGGCAAGACCGGTACTACCGGCGGGGAAATCTGTTTTAATACGGGAATGACCGGCTACCAGGAGATCTACACGGATCCGTCCTACTACGGCCAGATCATTGTGAACACCACGGCACACATTGGTAATTACGGTGCGGTAGACTCGGAAGAAGAATCCGGCAACCCGCAGATCGCCGGCCTGGTCGTAAACGACTATGCAAAGGAGTTCAGCCGCAAGTCGGCCCAGGAAAGCCTCCAGGCCTACCTGGAACGTAAAGGCGTGACAGGCATCGCGGATGTCGACACCCGCATGCTGGTGCGTTATATCCGCAGCAAAGGCGCCATGAACGCCCTCATCTCGTCGGAGCTTACGCCCGAGCAGATGCGTGCTGAAATCCGAAAAGTGCCTTCGATGGACGGTCTCGAGCTCTCCTCCCTCGTAACAACGAAAGAAGCTTATTTTGTGGGCTCACCCGATGCCCCCATCCGCGTAGCGGTACTCGACCTGGGCATCAAGCGCAGCATCGTCGAGAACATGGCGTCGCGCGGTTGCTACTGCAAAGTATTTCCGGCAAAGACCACCTTTGAAGAACTGGCGGCCTTCAAGCCTGATGGATATTTTATCTCCAACGGCCCCGGCGACCCGTCGGCCATGCCCTATGCGGTAGAAACCGTGAAGAAGGCGCTGGCGAGCGGCAAGCCGCTGTTTGGCATCTGCCTCGGACATCAGCTGCTGGCCCTGGCCAGCGGCATCTCCACTTATAAAATGCACCACGGCCACCGCGGTCTGAACCATCCGGTGAAAAACCTGCTGTCGGGCAAAGGCGAAATGACTTCGCAGAACCACGGCTTCGCAGTAAGCGAAAAGGACATCGAAAAGAACCCCAATGTAGAGGTGACACACCTCCACCTGAACGACAATACCATCATGGGTATTCGTCTGAAAGATAAGAAGGCCTTTTCGGTACAGTATCACCCGGAAGCATCGCCGGGCCCGCACGACTCGCGCTACCTGTTCGATCAGTTCCTGGAGCTGATTCGCAGCGACGTGAAAGAGCCGGCGGCGGTATAATGGAACAATCCTTAACTATAAATTTTTAAAATTACTATGAGCTTAATTGAAAGCATTCATGCCCGGCAGATACTCGATAGCCGCGGTAACCCTACGATTGAAGTTGATGTTGTGACCGAGTCGGGCGCCACTGGCCGCGCGGCTGTTCCCTCTGGCGCTTCTACCGGTACTCACGAAGCGGTTGAACTTCGCGACGGAGACAAAAGCAAATTCTTAGGGAAAGGAGTGCTGAAAGCTGTAGAGAACGTCAACACTACGATCGCTGCCGAACTGGCGGGCTTCAGCATATTTGAGCAAAACCTGCTCGACAAGATCATGATCGAGCTCGACGGCACCCCCAACAAGGGCAAGCTCGGCGCGAACGCCATTCTCGGTGTTTCGCTGGCGATTGCCAAAGCCGGTGCTATGGAAGCAGGTCTGCCGCTGTATCGCTACATTGGTGGCGTAAACGCGAACACCCTGCCCGTACCGATGATGAACATCCTCAACGGAGGCAGCCACGCCGACAACTCAATCGACTTCCAGGAATTCATGGTCATGCCGGTGAAAGCCGACACTTTCTCAGAAGCGCTGCGCATGGGTACGGAAGTATTCCATACGCTGAAGAAAGTACTGCACGACAAAGGCCTGTCGACAAACGTAGGTGACGAAGGCGGTTTTGCCCCGAACATCGCCTCGAACGAAGAAGCGATCGAAATCGTGATCAAGGCTATCGAAAAGGCAGGTTTCAAACCGGGCGAAGATATCTTCATCGCTATGGATGCTGCCAGTTCTGAATTCTACGATGCGAAGACAGACAAGTACACCTTTAAGAAATCAGATAAACGTTCACTTTCATCAGAAGAGATGGTGGACTATTGGGCACAATGGGCGGCAAAATACCCGATCATTTCCATCGAAGACGGCATGGCTGAAGACGACTGGAAAGGTTGGAAAGGCGTAACCGACAAGATCGGTAAGAAAGTACAGCTTGTGGGTGACGACCTGTTCGTAACGAACGTAACCCGTCTGCAAGACGGTATAGACAAAGGTGTAGCCAACTCGATCCTGGTAAAAGTAAACCAGATTGGCTCACTGACCGAAACCATCAACGCTGTAAACCTGGCGAAAAACAACTCGTACAAGAGCGTGATGTCGCACCGTTCGGGCGAAACCGAAGACAATACCATCGCCGACCTGGCTGTGGCCCTGAACTGCGGTCAGATCAAGACCGGTTCTGCTTCGCGTTCTGATCGGATGGCGAAATACAACCAACTGATCCGCATTGAAGAGGAACTGGGCGAGGTTGCCTACTTCCCCGGCAAGAAGTTCTAAGGTTTAAATACCTGATATATAAAAGCCAGGGCAACATGTCCTGGCTTTTATCGTTTATTCCGGTAATGGTCCGGAAATTGACAAATCACTTTTTTCGCTATCTTAGTACTACTTTTTAGACTGCTATGTTCAAGAAACTGCCTAAGTCGTTCCGGAACTTTTACTTTTTGACGGCGTTCATCTTCCTGCTATGGATGCTGGCGCTGGACTCTAACAACCTCATCACCCGTTTTCAGATGTCGTCTAAACTACGGTCGCTGGAAAATGAAAAAGAGTATTACCAGGAGAAGATTGAGGAAGTAGAGAAGGACCACAACGAGCTTTTTGGCGACCGCGAGTCGATCGAGAAGTTTGCCCGCGAAAAGTATCTGATGAAAAAGAAGACGGAAGATATTTTTATCGTAGAAGAAAAAGACTAATCGCCTGTATGAAAAAGGTTTTACTTACTCTGGTTGGCCTGACGTTATGTAGCACGTTGGCCCTGGCACAATGGGGTGACGAAGAGATGGACCAGGATGCCAGCTGGCGCGACCGCGTCTTTACCGGTGGCGGCTTTGGCCTAAGCTTCTCCAATTATTACGACTATGTATCGGTGTCGCCATTGATTGGCTACCGTCTTACGCCGAAGCTGGCGGCAGGTTTACAGGTGCAATACCGCTATACCAAATACAAACAATACTCCTTCAAGTTCTCGACCAACGACTACGGTGTAAGCCCCTTTGTGCGCTATAGCGTGGCAGGTCCATTTTTCCTGCACGCCGAGTATGAATACCTGAATTATGAGTTTCCCCTCTCGGCCAACGAGAGTGTACGCCGTTCGTACAACAGCTTCCTGGCAGGGGGTGGGTTCTTCCAGCCGCTGGGCCGCTTTGCCGGCTTTTACCTGATGGCCCTGTATAACTTCAGCTATACCGATCCCGATCCGGGTGAGTTCAGCCCATACGACAGTCCATTGGTCTTACGCGCGGGTGTAACCGCAGGCTTTTAATCAGGCCAGTACCAGGCCGAAGCGCTCTCCCAGAATCTTTAAATCTTCGACAACCTTCGGGTTGAGTGGAATTCCTTCGTGCATACGCTGCGCGCTCATCTCACGCTCGGGATCACCGGGTATAAGCACACGCTCTTGTCCCTCTATAGGTTTGGCTGCGCGGAAGCGCGTGATCCAATTATCCATGTGGTGTTTGAAGTCCGCCGCAGGCCGGAATGCGTCTACGCGCATGGCGCCAAAGAAGTGACCGATACCATCGCCCACGGGGTCTGACGGTGGACTGAGGAATGCCACGAACGGAGGCACCCAGGGGCCATAATTAGCACCCGACAACACCGCTGAGAATATATCCACCCACGCACCCAGGCAATAGCCTTTGTGGCTGCCGTGCTCGCGGTCACTCCCCAGCGGAATGAGCGCGCCGCCGCTCTTCGCTTCGTTGGGGTCGGTAGAAGGTTTGCCGTCTTTTGTTTGGATCCAGCCGATCGGCGCTTGCTGATTCTTTCGTTGCAGAATTTCCAGCTTGCCGTTGGCGGCCGTGGTGGTCGCAAAGTCCGCCACAAACGGCGGCTGGCTGCCGGCCGGTATAGCCACGGCAATGGGGTTGGTGCCCAACAGTCGCTCGATGGAAAATGTAGGCGCCACCAGCGGGCTGGCATTGGTCATGGCAATGCCGATCATGTCGTGTTCCAGCGCCATCATGGCGTGGTGGCCGGCAATGCCAAAGTGGTTGGAGTTCTTGACGGCCACCCAGCCGGTGCCGGCTACTTTGGCTTTGGCAATGGCGATCTCCATGGCCTTGGGCGCGACGACCAGTCCCAAGCCACTGTCGCCATCAACGACCGCCGTACTGGGCGACTCGTGTACAATGCGTACAGCAGGCGTAGCGTTGATCCGTTTGGCCTCCCACAGTCGTACATACCCGGAGAGGCGTGCAATGCCGTGCGAGTCAATGCCGCGCAGGTCGGCGTTTAATAATACGTCTGTCGCCAGCGTAGCCTCCGCCGGGGGGCATCCGATCTTGTCAAAAATCTGCAGCGTAAAGTCCTGTAGCTGACGGTAGGTATATACGGAATCTGTCATGGGCCTCAAAGATAGAGCTTTCTTTAATCGAAAAAATAGTTCTAATTTGGGAGGTGTTTGGCTTTGATGAGTCAGTTCTTTTACACGCTATACGCCTTTTTGCATCTGGCATAATTCTTATTCTTGTCCGCGGCCTGTATGGCCAGAAACCCCCTTAGACGATTTAACTGTACCCCGATATGATAAAGAAGTATACCTGTACACTTCTGCTCCTACTTTCCGCCTGCTGGGCCGGCGCCCAGGACCTGGACTCTCTCCTGAATCTCAATGCCTTCACCGAAGAGAGCGACCTGCAAAAGATTCTCAATAAAAACGTAGCGGTATCGGCGCAAAAGCTTTCCGCCCGCGAGACCCCCGGCATCATTAGCCTGGTCACGGCCGAAGAGATTCAGAACAGCGGCGCCCGCGACCTCACCGACGTGCTGCGCATGATACCCGGCTTTGACGTATTGCAAGATCTGCAGTTTGTCATGGGCATAGGCCTGCGCGGGAGCTGGGCCAACGAAGGCAAAGTATTGGTCATGGTCGACGGACAACCCTTCAATGATCTGTTGTACCAGGGCGTTGCCTTAGGCAATCGCTTTCCGGTAGATGCCATCGAGCGCATTGAGATCATCCGCGGCCCGGGCTCGGCCATCTATGGTGGCTCCGCAGAATATGGTGTGATAAACATCCTCACAAAAGCCGCGAACAGCCTCGACGGCGTAGCCGTATATGGCACCGGGGGCTTTCATGCCGACGCCGTAGGACGCACCAACGGTGGCGTTATGGCCGCCAGCAAAAGCGACAACTTCGCGTGGGACCTGTCAGCCTTCGCAGGTCAGGGCATCGTCAGCGACGCCACACACTATGCCGACGCCATCCAGCAATACGACGCGTCCGATCTGGCCAGGTCCACCAAAGCCGACCCACTCAACCTGAACCTGGGCCTACGCTATAAGAAGCTCGCCTTCCGTACGATGTACGATCAGTTCGAAACATCCGACCCGATGGTAGACGTGTCGTTCAAAAACTTCTTTGCCGACCTGCGTTACGAGTGGGCGCTGACGAATAAATTGAAGCTCACCCCCCAGGTAAAATACTACAACCAGGTGCCGTGGACGTATGGCTCAAAAGGAGAAGACCCCGACTTTAAAACCCGTGCTACACGTCTGCTCACCGAAGTCGACGCCGCCTATGAGTTCTCGCGCAAAGCCAGCGTAAATTTTGGTGCTTTATACTTCCACGACAACAGCGACTATAAAACCGTACTCAATGGCTTCGCCGGCTCCCGTGACCTGAGCCTCGACAATGTTGCGTTCTACGCACAAGGTCTCTTCAAGCACCGCCTCGCCAATGCTACCATAGGCTTCCGCTACGAAAAGAACAATCGCTACGGCGCCGCCTTCGTGCCGCGTCTGGCGCTGACGAAGAAGATCGAGAACCTGCACTTCAAAGTATTGTATAGCCAGGCCTTCCGCGCGCCATCGCTGCAGAATATAAACATTGCCAGGACCGGCAAGATCAAGCCCGAGAAGTCTGATGTGTTTGAATTGGAATTAGGCTATCAATTCACGCCGGAGATGTTGCTGGCCCTGAATGCCTTTAGCATCAGCACCCGCCGTGTTATGATCTACGGCTCCGAAGGTGCAGACGATACGTTCCAGGAGTGGTATGAGAATGCTACCAAGAGTGGCAGCCAGGGCTTGGAATTGGTCTATAGCATTCGCCGTAAGATGTGGTATGCCAGCCTGACCTATTCCTACAGCCAGGCCATCAGCGGTAACACCGTAGATGTATACGAAGTGCCGCAGACCGACAAACAGTATGCCGGCTTCCCGGCGCACAAAGTAACGTTAAGCACCAACATCAATGTAACGCCCCGCTTCACCGTCAATCCCACGTTCATCTATGCAGGCAAGCGGTATGCCTACGCCGCGTTGGATGAAGACGAAAACCCCGTCAGCACCAAGCTCGATCCCTACCTGCTTGCCAACGTCTTCTTAAACTACCGCGACGTGCTGCCGGGTCTTACGGCCGGCATCGGTGCATACGATGTGTTCAACGAGCGCCCGGCCATTGCGCAAGCCTACAACGGCGGGTATGCGCCTACCCCCGGTCGTAGCCGGGAGTATATTGTCAAGCTTGCCTACCAGATCAACTTTAAGAAGTAAGACCTATGCGGACCCTCAAACTATATATTGTATTGGCCCTTTGCCTGGCAGCCGTATCGGCCAGCGCCCAGACCACCAACTACCAGGTATACGCACTCTTCGTCATGAACATCGCCAAATACTCATCGTGGCCCAACCCCGACGGCGAGCTACGCATTACGGTATTTGGTAAGTCAAAAGCGTATGACGAGCTGCTCAAACAAAATGGCAAGCACGTCAACGGCCACCTGGTGAAAGTTACGCAAGTAGAAAACGTAACCGACATCGGCCAGCCGCACGTGCTATACCTCGCCGACGGCAAAAGCAGCAGCCTGGATGAGATCATCAAAGCCACGCAAGGCAAACCCGTCATGATCATTACGGAGCGCGAAGGATTGTATAAAAAAGGCGCTGGCTTCAGCTTTGTCGTGATGGACAACAGCACACTGCGCTTCGATGTCAACAACACCGATTTAGAGAAGCGATCCATCAAAGTGTCCAAGAGCCTTTCGGCCCTGGCCAACACAATGATTTAACATAAAAAAGGAGGACGCCTACCGGCAGGCAGGCCTATTGCAGGCGAATGAGATAGCTCTTCGGCCAAAGCTTGCCTGTAATGAGCAGAGCCTTGGACCTCGCGTCGTAGGCAATGCCGTTCAGTACATTGGCTTCCGGGTACATCACACGAATCTGCTCGCCAATGGCCGACAGATCGATGCGTCCTACAACTTTACCCGTAGCCGGGTCGATCTTTAAGATCCAGTTGGTGTTCCACACGTTGGCGAAGACATAGCCATCGATGTATTCTAACTCGTTTAGGTCCTTCACGCGGCTGCCACCGTCCATGACGGTAACGGAGCGTACAATTTTCAGCGTTGCAGTATCCAGGAAGTGTAGCTTATAGCCACTGCCATCGCTCATGATCAGGTTCTTGCCGTCGTGGGTAAGGCCCCAACCTTGTATGTCATACGAAAATTCCCGGAGCTTCTTGTATGTGCGCGCATCGTAGACAAAGCCTGTCTTTTCTTCCCAGGTAAGCTGGTAAATCTTGTTGTTCAACACCGTAATACCTTCGCCAAAATACTGGCCCGGCAGCGTTACTTTTTTGTCGTGCTCACCCGAGCTGGCGTTCACTTCGGCAATCCACGAGCGGTTGGGCTGACCGGTGCTTTCCAGGATCTTGTTTTGGTAGATCACCAGGCCTTGCGTCCACGCATCGGTATTGTGTGGAAGTGTATTGATAAGCGTGTAATGAATGTCCATGGGATTGGACGAAGTTTCCTCTTCCGAAGTTTGCTTCTTGGTACACGACAAAAGGACCAGGGGGAGTAGAACCGGGAGTATGAAAGGAAAGCGATTGCTCATGGGGGCCTGTAGTAGTTGTTGTTTGGTTCCGAAATGAAGTAAAATTATTATTAATCGGCAACTGGCAGATATGCCACCCCCGGGCGGTGACGCTTTATTGGTTACCCGCCGTTAGATTCGAGGATTTCGATCTCGGTACGGCGATTGATGGCACGTCCTTCCTCTTCATCGTCGTTACTTACAATGGGCTTCTCCGCGCCAAAGCCTTTCGCCGATACTCGCGTGGAAGCAATGCCGTGCTGGACCAGATAGTCTACTACCGACGAAGCCCGTTTCAGGGAAAGGACCTTGTTGTTGGCAGCGTTACCGGTGTTGTCGGTGTGGCCGTTGATCTGTACCACCAGGTGCGGGCTCGACGTCAGCAGCTCGCGAATCTTCTCCACTTCGGTTACTGACTCGGTCCTCAGCTCCGACTTGCCCACGTCAAAGAACACGTTCTTCAAGACGGCAATAGAACCTACTTCGGCCTTCACCATAATGATGTGTGTGTCGATCTCCTGGAACTCGGCAAACGCCGGCAGGTTAAAGTTGATGGAGTTAAAGAGGTAGCCACTGCGCTCGGTCGATACACCGTAGTTACCGCCGTGCGGAATGGTCAGCTCGAAGTCGCCGGTCTCGGCGTTCGAATTGATCCGGGTTACAACTTTACCCGTTTCGTTGTTTACCAGGGAGATCACCGCGCCCAGAGGCTTCGCTGTCGTCTCGTCAATGACTTTACCCTTCAGAATTGTTACAACCTTTGCTTCCTTGCTTTGCTGAATGCTGGGGTCAATATATTCTTCAACCTTCGGCGGCTCCACGACTGCCACCACGGGGGCGGGCTCCACCGGCTTCGGTTCTTCTTTCTTAGGCTCTTCAACAACCACGGGCGGGGGAGGTGTTTCTACCGTTGGTGTTTCGACTACTACCGGTACTTCTACCGGCGGCGGAGTTACCACGACCACGGGCTCTGTGACCTTGGGCTGCTCCACTACCGGCTGTACCGCGGGTTGTACCTGCGGTTCGTTGCTGGCCAGCAGAATGGGCTTCTCTTCCTTCGGCGGCAGGAATGTTACTTTGTAAATGTCGGCACTGCCCAAACCATCGGCACGCAGTGTAGAGTAGTAGCCCGTCTTCTTATCGGCGGAAATGGAAAAGAACCCGTCATATTCAATGGAGTTTACCGGGTAGCCCAGGTTGACGGGACGTGTCCACTTACCGTTTTTTAATTCGGTCATGAAGATATCATTGCTGCCCATGCTGGGGTGCCCATCAGACGAGAAGTATAATGTCACCCCGTCGGGGTGAATGTAGGGAGAATCTTCGTTACCCGGTGTATTAATGGTAGGCCCCAGGTTAACAGCTTTGCCCCATTGGCCTTTCGCGTCAAGCTCGCTCACCCAGATGTCAAGCTCGCCGCGGCCACCGGGACGGTTGCTGGCAAAGAAAAGCTTTTTACCATCGGCCGAGATACAGGCCGATGTCTCCCAAAACATCGGTGTATTTATATTCTTGTTCAACGGCACGGGCTTCGACCAGTCACCATTCTCGCGCGTGGACATCAGAATGTCGCCTGCACCTTCTTCGTAGTATAACAACAGCGTATTGCCGTCGGCTGACAGCGATGCCGCCGCATCGTTAAACTTGATGTTGATGTTGGGACTGATCTTTTTGGGTGGTCCCCAGTTCTCACCCACCTTTGGAGAGATATAAATATCTTCGAAGTTGGTACCGCTCTTGATCTTATAGTCGTCGTCCGAACGGTTAGACGTAAAGATCATGGTGTTACCATCGCCAGTCACCAGCGGAGAATATTCGTGGAAGGCAGAGTTTACTTCACCGCCTGCGTTTTCGATCAGCGCGTTTATAGGTTTGCGCGTAAGCGAATCACCAATCTCACATTCAAAGATCTTTTCCGTCGTGAGCTCCGCCAGTTTCTTATTCTTGCGGCGAAACTCCTCGTAGTGCTCGCGCGCCTTGGCGTATTTGTGGTCGTTTTGATACGCCATACCCAGGTAATAGTCTATGTCGGGGTCGACTGTGGGCTTGGCCTGGTAGGCCTTTTCCAGGTATGCCGCGGCGCGTGACTTCTTTTCAGTAAAGAGGTAGCTATATCCGATCTTGTAGTTAAGGTCAGGGTCGTCGGTGTTGCCCAGCGAGAGATAAGCGTCCAGGGCATTGGCATAATCCTTCTTATTAAAATAACGATCACCCTTTTCCATAGCGGACTGGCACATGCCGGACACGGTCAGGCAGCACAGGAGGGTTAGCGTTATGAGTAGCTTATCCATGGTGATGGATAGTGTTTTAAGGGCGAAAAAATCTCGTAAATATACTGAGAAATAGGCGTTTAATAGGTGTCTGCTTCGGCGTCTGGCGACCGTTGGACCTATTTTACCGACCGATTTCATTACTCCGGTAAGAGATCAGGCCTTTTTCTTTTCTTTATATCCCGGCCCCCGGACCACGCGTCCCGGTTTGGCGCCGGTATGCTCACCCTGGTTCAAAACCTGTACCCCGTTCACAAATACGTGCACCATGCCGGTGGCGTATTGCTTCGGTTTTTCAAACGTGGCGTGGTCCCGAATTTTCCCGGCGTCGAAGATCGCCAGGTCGGCAAAATAGCCAGGCTTCAACAGCCCGCGTTTTTTGATCTTCAGGTTGGTGGCCGGCAGGTAGGTCAGCCGTCGTATGACGTCTTCCAGCGGCGCAAGCTTTTCGTCGCGTACATAATGTCCCAGCACACGCGCAAAAGTTCCGTACGTGCGCGGATGTGTACCTTCTTCCAAATTTTGCGGACTGATCGCTTCCGAGCCCGCGTCGGAACCAAAGCTTACATAAGGCAACTGTATGATCCGGCGAATGTTCTCTTCTGATTGCAAATAATAGATTGCCTCGATCCGCGACTTATCACGCACGATCAGGTCCACGACAGTCTCGTCGGCATTCTTACCATGCAGGCGAGCGACCTCGTTCAGGCGTTTGCCCTTATACAACCGGTTGAGCGAGTCCAGCCGAAAGCCCATCAGCACGACATTGGCCGGATCAGAGTTTTTATAAGGAATGCCCATCTCCATTTCATACAGCACCTTTTTGCGGATCTCTGGCTTGCGCAAGCGCGCGCGCATTTCTTTCGCGCCCCCTTCCTGCACCCAGCTGGGCAAGCGCGAGGTGAGGCCTGTGCCGCTCGCGTCATACGGATACATGTTGGCTGTAACCCTTAACCCTGCCCGACGCGCACTGTCAATCTTGTTCAACAGGGTATCGATCTTATTCCAGTTACGCGCAATGTTGATCTTCATGTGATAAACTTCCGCATGTATAGCCGCCTCGCGTGCAATGCGCAGCGTCTCGTTCAGCGCATCGACAATAAAGTCGCCTTCGCTACGCATGTGTGTTATATACATGCCTTTATAGCGACCGGCTACACTGGCCAATGCAATCAATTCTTCGGTAGAAGCATAGGTCGCGGGCGGATAAATGAGAGACGTGCCCAGGCCCATCGCGCCTTCTTCCATGGCTTGCTGCACCAGCTGCTTCATCTCCTGCAGCTCAGCGTCCGTAGGCTTGCGGGCGGCGTAGCCCATGACGTAGTTGCGTACAGACGTCTGTCCCACAAACGAAGCGATGTTGGGTGTCACACCTTTTTTCATCGCCCAGTTAAAATATCCACCGAGTGTAGTCCACAAACTATCCGGCGGCGTTTTGCTTTTGCGTTTTATGGGACCCGGCGACCAGCCTTCACCAAACACCTCGAGCGTAACACCTTGCTTGATGTCGCTCATGGAGCGGCCGTCTTTCAGCAGGCTTTGGTCACCCCAGCTCAGCATATTGATAAAGCCCGGTGCAATGGCCAGGCCGGCAATGTTGATTTCCTTCTTGCCAGTGGCATCTTGTAAGTTGCCGACAGCAGCAACGGTATCGCCCTGTATCGCTACATCGCCTACAAACGACGCACCACCGGTGCCATCATAGATAGTGCCTTGCCGCAGAATGAGGTCGTACTGCTTCTTAGGTCGGGGTACACAGGCTAAAGCCACTAAAACGGCAGCTGCGCCCCAAATAAAATAACGCATGAGGGTAAGTGTAAAAAGTGTACGATGATAGCAAGGATTGCCGAGAAAAGAAACGCGATGTAAGAAACACCCGTGATCTGCATCAGCCGATCTCGCCCAGGCGTAAGAATATGGGAAAGCGTACCGTTTTGGTTTCGTTTTCGGACCAATACGCGCGCAATCGCCCACACAATTCTGGCACCGGGTTGATGCCCGTGGCCCGGGTGTACTTCTGCGTGGCGGACCAGCTTTCCAAATAGCCGGCCAGGTGGTCGAGCGTCCACGCCACGTCGATGTGGAATCCAGGCGACGGTATTTCGGGGAACGGGAATGGGATAGTCAGGTAGCGTTCCTCCACAAGCCTGCGCGCATCGTCCCAATACGGACCGACAATACGGCTATAAAAATCGGTAATGATCTCGTCGACGACGGGCTCGATGTGGAGGAAGGCATATCCCCACACGGCCAGTAGCCCACCGGGTGCACCGGTGCGTCGTACCTCTTGATAAAACGCATGGGTGTCAAACCAATGCAGGGCTTGCGCTACCGTAATGAGGTCAAATCGTCCATTGGCAAAGCCGCTCTTTTCCGCGGGCGCAACGGAGTAGGCAATGTTATCGGCACGGTAGGCGTTGTCGAGTTGTTGCTGACTGATGTCGGTGGCGTCTACCTGTTGAAAGTGTTGTGCCAGGTGTCGTGCAACCTGTCCGTTGCCCGTGGCACAGTCCCATGCCCGACGGCGCTGGGGCAGGTGGCGGAAAATAAAATCATACAGGGCGGCCGGGTATGCCGGCCGGAAGGTCGCATATACTTTGGCGTGTCCTGAGAAGTAGTCTTTGTGTTCCATCGCCAGACGTGTTATCTGTTACAAAAGCCCGCGCAAAACACGGCGGGCCTTTGTAGCGGATAACGGCGAAGCATGGTCTAAAGTTTAATGCTAAGCGACAACTCGTTCAATTGTTCCTGTGAAATGGTGGAGGGGGAGTCGATCATCACATCCTTGCCCGCGTTGTTTTTGGGGAACGCAATAAAGTCGCGGATTGAATCGGCGCCGCCAAAGATGGAGCACAAGCGGTCGAAACCAAAAGCAATACCACCGTGTGGCGGCGCACCGTACTCAAAAGCCTCCATCAGGAAGCCGAATTGCTTACGCGCTTCTTCTTCGCTAAAGCCCAGATGGCTGAACATCAGTTTTTGTGTAGCGGCGTCGTGTATCCGGATCGAGCCACCGCCCACTTCCGTACCGTTGATCACCATGTCGTATGCATTCGCACGTACCTTACCGGGATTAGTATCCAGCAACGCCATGTCTTCAGGTTTCGGCGACGTGAACGGGTGGTGCATGGCGTGGTAGCGTTTGGCCTCGTCGTTCCACTCCAGCAGCGGGAAATCAATTACCCACAGTGCGGAGAACGTATTCTTGTCGCGCAGGCCCAAACGCTCGCCCACCAACAGGCGAAGCTCGTTCAGCTGCTTGCGCGTAACGTCTGTTTCCCCGGCCATCAGCAGGATCAGGTCACCCGGCTGTGCGCCGACTTTATCCGCCCATACCTTCAGGTCGTCTGCGCTATAGAATTTATCCACAGAAGACTTCAGGCTGCCATCGCTTTTGTATTGTACGTATACCAGGCCCTTCGCCCCGATCTGCGGGCGCTTGACATATTCCGTAAGCTCGTCGATTTGTTTGCGGGTATACTCCGCGCAACCTTTCGCGCAGATTCCGACAACCAGCTCGGCGCTTTCAAATACCGGAAAGCTTTTGCCTTTTGTCAGCTCGGTGATCTCCACAAATTTCATGTCGAAGCGCGTATCCGGTTTGTCAGATCCATAGAGCTTCATGGCGTCGTCATAAAACATGCGCGGCACCGACGGCAGGTCAATGCCCTTCACGTTCTTGAATAAGTGACGCACCAGGCCTTCGAATGTATTGAGAATATCCTCTTGCGTGATGAACGACATTTCGCAGTCGATCTGCGTAAACTCCGGTTGACGGTCCGCGCGCAAGTCCTCGTCGCGGAAGCACTTAACAATTTGATAATACCGATCAAAGCCTGATACCATCAGCAACTGCTTAAACGTCTGCGGTGACTGCGGCAGCGCATAAAACTCGCCGCCGTGTACACGCGAAGGCACAACAAAGTCGCGTGCACCTTCGGGGGTAGATTTGATCAGCACCGGCGTCTCTACTTCGATGAAGCTCTGCGCGTCGAGGTAGGTGCGCGTCTGCTGGGCCATCTTGTGGCGCAGCTGCAGCTTCTCGCGAACGATGTTCCGGCGCAGGTCCAGGTAACGGTATTTCATGCGCAGCTCGTCGCCGCCATCCGTCTCGTCTTCAATGGTAAAGGGCGGCAATTTAGCAGCATTCAGCACGGTGATCTTGCTTGCTTTTATCTCGATATCGCCTGTGGGAATCTTGTCGTTTTTGGCAGGACGTTCCACGACAGTGCCTTCTACCAGTATCACATATTCACGGCCCAGGTCACGGCTGCTGGTCAGCAGGGCAGGGTCTGTCTTGCCTTCTTCAAAAATCAGCTGTGTAATGCCATAACGGTCGCGTAGATCGATCCAAAGCACACTGCCTTTGTCGCGCAGGCGCTGTACCCAGCCTGTAAGGGTTACTTGCTTGTTGACGTCAGTAATTCTCAATTCACCGCAAGTGTGGGTTCGTAACATGTGAGTTTTAATTAATTTAGCCGCGAATTTAACAATACTTTGTCTCTCACCGCGCTATGCTAAAAATTAAAAGTACACTCTTTAAGGGGTTGATGCTGTTGGTGTTGACTTGTCTGGCCGCCGACAAGCCCAAGCTCATGAAAATGAAGGTGAACGACCAGATCACCGTCTCGGTACCGCGTGACTGGCATCCTATGGATGCCATGGATTTCACGCAGCGGTATCCCTCTGTGCGCGCGCCACTGGCGGCCTATACCGACGCAGACCGCCAGGTCGACTTCAGCGTGAACATCTCGGCCACGCAATGGCCCGATACCAACCACGAGATTGCCAAACAATTTTTTAAGGCCAGCCTACGGAACATGTTCGACCAGGTCACCTTCCTGCAAGAAGGTGTGCGTGAGGTGAATAAAAAGAAGTTTATTTATTTCGAGATCGAGTCGCGTATGAATGGCAACCAACGCCAGGAAGGACAACGCGATGCCATCGGCAAGTATACCTACATACAGTATTACCTCGAGCCCGGACGCACGTTGGTATTTTCTTTTAATGCTCCCCGGCGCATGAAAGACGACTGGAGGGAAACCGCCGACGACATGATGAAGCGCATCAAAATAAAATAGCCTGTAGCCATGGATCTGTACTCAGACGAATACTTCATGCGCGAGGCGCTCAAAGAAGCCGCCAAAGCCTTTGCTATAGACGAGGTGCCCGTAGGCGCCGTGGTGGTTTGCAAGAACCGCATCATCGCCCGCGCCCACAATCAGACGGAAAAACTGACCGACGCCACCGCTCATGCTGAGATGCTGGCCGTCACGTCTGCTGCCAACTACCTGGGCTCGAAATACCTGTCGGAATGTACGTTATACGTCACCCTCGAACCGTGCGTGATGTGTGCGGGCGCGCTGCACTGGGTGCAGTTGCAAAAGCTCGTATTTGGCGCATCGGACGTGCAGCGGGGTTATAGCCTGGTGTCCAGTCCTTTGCTGCATCCCAAAACCGAGGTCGTGCGGGGGATACAGGCAGACGAAAGCAAAAAACTGATCGAGGATTTCTTCCGGCGTATACGAAATTAGCCGGTTATCTATACTTTTGGGGTCCCTGACAAAAACAACCGCGAAAAATCAATAAACAATGGAAATAAAAGGAACAGTTATCCAACTGCTGCAGATGCAAACCGGCATGGGGAAAAAAGGCCCCTGGAAGAAACAGGAATTTATCATCGAGACCCAGGCACAATACCCCAAGAAAGTATGCCTTTCGGCATGGGGTGACAAGGTAGATCAATATAAGCTCGTAGTCGGCGACGTGGTAAATGTATCGGTAGACCTCGAGAGCCGCGAATATAACGGTCGTTGGTACACCGAGGCACGCGCGTGGAAATTGGATAAGGTTGGCGCGGGCAGCAGCCAAGGCGCCCGTGGTAACGACTTCCCCCCTCCGGGCGATGAGCCGTTTGCGAGCGACAGCCAGGCATCGGACGACCTGCCGTTTTAACCCAAGCGCAAAATAAATTTTATAAAATCATCACGGCCTTGAAATTTTCTTCGGTCGTGCCGGGTTGTATATTTGACATCCCCAGCGGATCCATTGTTTTGGATGCCACGGGGACTAGATTATGTTCAACCCCATAAAATAACAACAACTATGGCTTTTACATTGCCTGCGCTGCCGTATGCAGCTACTGCACTTGAACCACACATCGATGCCAAAACAATGGAGATTCACCATGGTAAGCATCATAACGCGTATGTTACAAATCTGAACACAGCGATTGCCGGCACGGACGCCGAGAAGCTGAGCCTGGAGGAGATCAATAAAAACATTTCCAAGTATCCTGCTGCTGTTCGTAATAACGGCGGTGGCCACTTTAACCACAGCCTGTTCTGGACAATCCTCGGCCCCAACGCCGGCGGTGCTCCAACCGGTGCGTTGGCTGAAGCGATCAATGCTGCCTTCGGTAGCTTTGATGAGTTCAAAACCAAATTTGCCGCAGCGGCCACAGGTCGCTTTGGTTCAGGCTGGGCCTGGTTGATCGTGGATGGTAGTAAGAAACTGCAGATCACATCAACACCCAACCAGGACAACCCCCTGATGGATGTTGCCGAAGTAAAAGGCACACCCGTTCTCGGCCTTGACGTTTGGGAACACGCCTATTACCTTCACTACCAAAACCGTCGCCCCGACTATATCGCGGCGTTCTGGAACGTAGTAAACTGGGCGGAAGTAACAAAACGCTTTGACACAGCCAGGTAATAACGGCTGTTTTCACAGTATAAATGGGCCTCTGCCAAACCGGCAGGGGCCTTTTTATTGCTATAGCAATGAATGTTGCAACGTACGTATACAGGAAAAGGTGCCTGCCGCTTGTCGACAAACTTCGTATCCCATCGAATAGAATAACGCATGTAATATTGCTGGCAGGATAAGCAGATTTTTAAAACCCCCGGGATGGCCAACAGGCCAATTTTCACTCCTTTCAGGTTTTTAGCAAGGGCACGACCGTTACCGAACAGCAGCATGGCTTTTGAAAAGATTACTGTTTTGCAGACTATACTTCGCTTTTATACAGGCTCTGCGACAGTCTGACATAGCTATACATAGGAGCGAGGCGCCGATTTGTACAACTATTCGCACAATTTAGTTCATGCCCGTATACTTGCTTAAAATTAAACCATGTTTATGAATAAACCTTTTCTCAAATTTAGTGCATTCGTCCTGGCAGGTGCCATGTTAGTAGCTTGCGGTAGCGACGATGACGCTTCTAAGAGTAATGAAGAAGAAACTGGCGCGGAATTCCCCACCGAGTACGCTGACCTGAGTGTTGAAGAAAATAAATCAAATCTCGAGGATAACGGTATCGAGTTTGCCAATAGCGTAGAAGCCCTGAAGAACTCTTCGGGTATCGAGACAAGCATTGCTTTCTCTAATTTTGCAAGCGACGGCGATCTGGCAATAGGTCGTAAATCTTCCCTTCCTATCTTCGATCTGGTAAATAACCTGAGAGACTTCGGTCGTTCAAACAAGCCTTTGGACAAAACACTGGCTGGCATGCGTACAAGTGAAGACATTGAGTCGATCCAGACTGAATTCAACAACGTTGCCGGTACCTATACTTACAACAGCCAGGAACAGGTTTGGGATTCTGTACCAGGCGGTGGTTCAGGTAAGATTGTGTTCAAATTCCCTTCGAAAGAAAACGGCACGACTAACAACGCTGAATATACCATCTATGATTACAAAGGCGTTAATGTAAGCAACAGCGCTGTGAGTGAAGACTATGCTGGCGAATATCCTGCCGGTCTGAAAATCGACCTGACCATCGACGGTCAGAAAAAACTCGAGTATACATTTACCGCTGGCTACAACAGCAAAGGCGAGCCTACTTCCCTGACTATCTCGGTTAAAGTAGACGCTTTCGTATTAGCGTACGAAGTAAGCAACGATGGCACAAAAGCATCGGTAAAATACTCACTGAAAGAAAACGACAAGAACCTCTATGTTCTGGGTGCTGATGCCGAAGGTAACTTCGATACAGACAACATCGAGAACTCAAGCGGTGGCGACGACGTGATCAACAAAGGAACTATCTACTTCCAGGTATTGAACATCAAGTTCTCCGGTGAGATCGACGTAGAAGCCTTGATGACTGATATCGCAGCGATTCCTGATGAAGGCGGTGACGCAGAAGAAGCTACTGCCTGGAACGAAAATAGCACGATGGTAGTCTTCTACGCAGACTCGAAGACGAAGATTGCTGAAGGCGAAGTTGTAGCGGTTACCAAAACACGCACGGTTACCGACTGGTGGAGCGAAGAGTGTGGCTGGAATGAGAATGACCAGTGGGAATGCCCGACGTATGACGAAGAATTCACAGCCAAAGAGGTGCAACTGGTGTTCGCTGACGAATCCAGAATGTCCATGGATATGTTCGTGAAAACAGGTTTTGACGAGCTGACTGAAAAACTGAAAGACCTCGCTGGAGAATAATATTTTTTCTAACACCTGAGTTGATTTTTGTACAGGAAGGCTGCCCCGAAAGGCAGCCTTTTCTGTTTATACTTTATCGTATGGGCACGCGGTAATAGGTTGACCCGTAGCCACCCCAGACGCCCAGCACATTGTCTCCGTCAATGTTTGAAAGGATATCATTACCCGACGACGCAAACGGATTTCCTACGACATATAGCTCACGTTCCAGTGTTCGCCAAAAATCAAAATGACCACGGTCAATCGAACAGGCTTTTATCAGCACTGTTTCGCCTCGCGAAAAGTAAAGGTCGTCCACGACGTTGGTAAAGTCGTCCGGACCCCGCAGAATGGAGAACGTAAAACGCTTGCCGTTAAAGTATTGATCGCCGACGGCTGACTGATACATCGGAATGTACCGGTCGTCAATATTTTGTCGTTGGGTAAATACGCGGTAATAATTGACCACATCGGGCGGGTCAGACAACCGTCCGTAAAGATAGCCCAGTGAGTCCTTGCCGGGCACCAATTCAAACCAGATTGAGTCGAGCCGGGGTGGTGTTGGGATCGTGGTCGTGGCAATATACCGCTTGCCTTTCAGGTCGATGGTCAACGTATAGGTTTTGCCGACTTCTCCGCGTAATGTATTGGCTTCATAGACATAGGGTGGGAAAAATCCCTCGTTAGGCTTTAATGTCAAAACCTCCTGGCGTTCACCATCGCTTACCGTCACCTTGGCCGTGGTCTCCATCAGCTTGCGGATGGAGGCAGAGTCGATGTTGTCAAAGTACGACGCGCTGTGGCTCAATACCACGCGGGGTTGTTGGCCATTTTCGATCGAGCCATCCACGACAAGCTTGGGAGTATATTGCAATTCGTCCAGATCAGTCTCCGGCGTACACCCGTTCAGCAGGCCGAGCGCGGGCAGTACCAAAAGCAAAAGAATACGGTAGTGCTTCATAGACTAAAACTTTAAACGGTATGTAACGGCCGGGATGATCGGGAACAGCGACACCTGCTTGATGCTGGTGCTCAGCTCATAGTCGTCCAGGTTGCCGGTCGTCTCAAAATAAATATAGTAGGGGTTTCTCCGGTTATAAACATTATACACCGAGAATATCCAGCTCGACTCGAATTTATCGGACTTGTGCACGGTATACGTGGCCGCCAGGTCCATGCGGTGGTACGGGGGCATCCGGAAAGCGTTACGCTCGCCATACTCGTTCACCACGTTCTCCTGGACAATATACCGCGCCACCGGCAAGTTCAGCGCGTTGCCCGTGCCGTAAACAAAGACACAGGAAACTGTCCAGCGTGGGCTCACGACATAGTTGGCGAGTACTGACAGGTCGTGCAGCCGATCGTACTTGGCCGTAAAAGACTTGCCTTCGTTCAGGGCGTCAAACTTGCGCGTCGTGTGCGATAGCGTATACGAGATCTGTCCGTGCAGCTTGCCTCCGTTCTTTTTTATAGAGAGCTCGCTGCCGTATGATAGCCCTTTGCCAAACACAAAGTTGTCGTCGAAATTATACCCCTTGCTATAGCCGATGATTACCCCCTCGCGGTACTCCAACTGCTGGCGCATGGTTTTGTAATACAGCACTACCGAAGTCTCGAACATGTTGTCGCGAAAGTTTCGGAAATATCCTGCCGAAACCTGGTCTGCTGACTGTGGCCGAATGGTGGAGGAGCTGGGCACCCAGATGTCGAGCGGCAGCGATACCGACGACAAGGGAGCCTGGTGTAAGTACTGGTACGTCTTGTCGTACGAGAGCTTAACAGACGACGATGAAGAGAGGCTATACCGCAGGGCCAGGCGGGGTTCCAGGTTGCCGTACTGCTTGATTGTTTTGCCACGGCCGTAGTGGAGGGTGTCGAGTACTTGCATATTCTCATCTTCCACATACCGGTCAAAGGGTCCCAACTGCCGGTACCCCGACAGTCGCAGGCCGGCATTCACTTCAAGCTTATCGGAAAACCTGATCTTGTCGTTGATAAACAACGCGGCCTCTTCCCCCTGCAGCTTAATACGCGGGCTGATGCTCAGCTCCACGTCTTCGCTGTACGCGTAGATATTGTTCGGGCGCAGCATATGGTGTGTATACGTCAGCCCCCACGCCAGTGTATGTTTTTCCTGCTGCTGGTTGACCTGATACGTAAACCCCCAATCGCGTATATCCGACTTGATGTTAAACGCATAGGTGGTGATGGCAGCGCCGAAGGACATGTCGTAAAGCGACGTGTTGACCATCAGCTCTGAATATAGATTGTCGTTGTAGGTATGCAACCACGAGAGCGAGGCCGTCGTGTTGCGCCAGTCGATCGTATTCTTGAACGTACTGCTGGTATTATACCGGAAGTCATCCTGCCCGGTATACGAGCGTAGGCGCAGGTGGTCCCTGGGGCCGAGTGAATAGTCGAAGTTTACATTGAGGTCGTAGAAGTAATAATTGATGTCTTGCTTCAACGCACCCAACCGGCGCAGGCCGCTGGCAAAGAAGTCGACATAGGTACGCCGTGCCGCCACCATAAACGATGCCTTCTTCTTTTTCCCGAGGGGACCCTCCAACAGCAGACCGGTGGCGATGAGCCCGATGCTTCCTTCTCCCTTGACCTTGTCCGTACTGCCCTGGCGTGTCGTGATATTGGTAATAGACGACAGGCGCCCGCCGTAGTAGGAGGGGATGCCGCCCTTATAGAGATCGATGCTCTCGATCGTGCCGCCGTTGAAGATCGAGAAGAAACCGAACAGGTGGCTTGGATTATAGACCGTCGTGTGGTCGAGCTGCATCAGGTTCTGGTCTACGGCACCCCCGCGTACATAGAAACCCGTGCTCCCTTCGCCGGACGTTTGTATACCGGGCATCAGTTGAATGATGCGAATGGGGTCAAGCTCGCCGAGTAAATAGGGTAGGTTTGCAAGGTCTTTCTTTTGCAGTGTGACAAGACCTGTTTCCGTTTGCGTCACCTGTTCGTCGCCGGGCCGGGCCGATACCGTTACCGCCTCCATCGTCGTTGCGGCGGCTCTCAGGCGCATGGTATAAGTATGCAAGTGGGTAACGTTCAGTTGCACCGAGTCGCGGTCGTAGCCGACAAAAGAGAACGCAACGTAGTAAGTACCGGCAGGGACGTCAAGCTCGTATTGCCCGCGTTCTCCCGCGGTGGTAGCCTTGCCCAACTGGTATATCCGCACCGAGGCGCCGGGCAGGGGGCTGCCCGCCTCGTCATAGACAAATCCGCTCAGGCGGGCAGACGTAGTCTGCGCGCGTACGGCCGGCGTGGCGAGTAAAAAGAGCAGCAAAAGAAACGTTCGGTTCAAGATTGTATAAGATGCTAATAGTGACATTAAAGTTAACGGTTTCCCCGCAATGGGTACTAACTCCGCCGACGTATGATGTACTGAATGCCGGCGCGAATCGCGAAGTCGCCCTGAAAATAGAAGTCTCCCATGGCTTCGAACTTCACCCGGTCGTTAATGGGCTTGGCCCACCCGGCGCCCAGCGACAGGTCGTTCTCGCCAATGAGCCCCCGAAACCGTACAAACGCTTCCTCCACCGGAAACCAACGGCCCCCTACAGCAAAGCTCACCCCCTGGTTCGTCCAGATCTCAAACCCCGCCGAGCCTGTAAACTGCTGCGTCACAAAGTAATTACACTCCAGGCTCACCTGGGTCTTCTCCAAAAACTTGTTGTTGTCGGTTTTGATCAGGTCAACGGCGCCACCTGCCATAAAGTCGCGGGCAATCTGGGCGGAAGATGAAAAAGTGAAGAACGAGAAGGTAAAGACTAAGGCTGCAAATCGAAGGCTCATGATACAAAAAAAGTGTCCAAAGATACAGAAAAGTCCGTGGTCTATAGCGCATGATTCCCTGCTGTGTAACGCCCGGCAGGGGTGGCTGGCGAGTCTTTTTGTAATGGCTCCAGGTAATTCTGTATGTTTGCCCAACCAATGCAGGAGGCAGTAAAACATGAGCCAAAATCCTGTCCGCGATGCCGGACAACGTTTGAGTGTAAAGTGGGATCGATCCTGCTTTGCCAATGCAGTGCCGTAAACGTAAATGACGAAGAGCTGGCCTACTTCCGTCAGGAGTATACGGATTGTCTGTGTGCCGCATGCATGGAAGAGTTAAAAAAAGAGTATCATGCAGGGCAGTTTAGAAGAAAGCTCAGGAAAATAGTGGGCATGTTTTATAAGGCTGACAACTAAGCCACAACAGTCACGGTACAAGGTGATGAAGCGAAAAAAGAAACAGCTACCCAAGATGTTTCCCCTGCTTTGCTGGGATATTGCAGCGCAGGGCATGCAAAAGCTTTATACAAACCAGGAGATCCGCATGCTGACAACGCTGGCTACCAGGTTTGACTGGACGATCGACATCCCTCATCTTATAAAAAAACCGTACGAGGCCATTGTCGTGACCGATCTGCAACAGCGCATCCATTGGGCCAGTCCGGGCTTCTTATCCATGACCGGCTACACGCCCACCTTCGCCAAAAACAAACGTCCCTCCTTCTTACAAGGGCGCAACACCAGTACCGCAACCCGCGCTGCCATCCGGCAGGCCGTAGCCGAACGGAAACCCATACGCGCCGCTCTGATGAACTACCGCAAAGACGGTACCGAGTACCTCTGCGAAGTAGACATCCTGCCCGTCAGCACATCTAAAAACATCGTTACACATTTCATCGCGTTCGAACGCGAAGTACCGCTGCCGGTCGAATAAAGGGAAATGTTATTTCGCTTCCAACCGGTCCTGCAGATACCGCAGGTGATATACCGTCATGGCGTCCTTGGTGCGTGTCAAAGCTTTTTTGATACGAATCAAGACCTCGCTCTTTTTGTTGCGGATCACCACGTCGGCATCGTATATATCTCGTGAGTTCTTACTGAGCTCGACCAGCTTGTCGACGTAGTAGCGCTGCAAGGCACGCCGGTACGGACTGATCGTAGAGAAGGTTGCCAGTTCCGTCCACATCGTGCGGTCCAGGTCGTCCATGAACTCATTCAGCGTATACGCCCGCGTAGGGTAGAGTGCCTCTGATTCCGCAAGCTTGGTCAGTGTATTCTGACTCAGCAGCGTGTTGAGTACCATTTCCTGGTTGGTGGTGATGATCTGTGTTGGGCTTTGTCCCGTACGCGCCAGAATAGCCGTGTCAAGCAACCACGTTGGGGGCGTAAACACGTGCCGTCCGAGAAAAGCCATGGCGTCGCGCTGCACAGCGGCGGGTACAATACGATAGATGGGACCAATCTGCTCCGCCGACTTGATCGTTTCGTACGTGCCGCCGACATAACGCAGCACGTGGCTGATATAGTATGTAAACTGCCCCGTTAGGCCGCCGTATAGCTGCGACAGATTCTTATACCCTTCGTTCGGCTGATAGGTCCACGCCACCAGCCGGGGCACGATCCGCTTGAGATTCTTAATGCCAAGGTCGCCGGCTTGCATAGCATTGTCCCCAAGATCTTCGGTCTGCACCCGCGGGTCGTCCGTAGAAAATTCCGACGCAAACCACATCTGGGGCTGCTTCATCTGTTCAATGATCCGGCCGTTGAGAAAAGGAATTTCCCGTTCGGATGTAGAGATGTCGGGAAAGAGTCGATAGCCATATTCAATCGCCCAGTGGTCATACTCGCCAATGCGGGCAATGAGGCCCGCTTCCGTCACGCTGTCTTCGGGCTGCGCTACATAGTTAAAACGCGAATAGTCCATGATGGAGGGGGTATGGCCATTTACTTCCAACCACTTCCGGTCGCGCAGCCTGGCCACCGGTACGGTAGAGCTGGCGCCGAAGTTGTGGGTAAGTCCCAACGAGTGGCCCACTTCGTGCGAGGCAACCGAGCGAATCAGTTGCCCCATCAGCGCATCGTCAAAGTTCATCTTCTGCGCGCGCTTGTCGGTCGTGCCGCATTGTATCATATACCAGTCGTGCAGAATAGACATCAGGTTGTGATACCAGTTGATGTGGCTTTCCAGGATCTCACCACTGCGCGGGTCGGTAATGATCGGTCCTGCCGCGTTGGCAAACGATGAAGGTTTATAGACAATGGCCGAATGCCGTGCGTCCTGGAGACTCCAATTTGGATTAGCTTCTGCACTCGGTGCCTCTTTCGCCTGGATCGCATTCTTAAATCCCGCCCGCTCAAAAGCGGCCTGCCAGTCTTCCACACCCTGGATCAGGTAAGGCACCCACTTCTTCGGCGTGGCCGGGTCGATGTAGTATATAATCGGCTTTTGTGGTTCCACGAGCTCGCCGCGTTCGTATCGCTCTACATCCTCGGGCTTGGGTTCTAAACGCCAACGCTTAATGTAGTTCACCACCTTGACACCTTGTGGGTTGGCGTCGTAATCGGTATAACGCTCTGTAAAATAACCAACGCGTTTATCCGCAAAGCGCTTGCGCATGGGCTTCTTCGGCAGCAGTACGATGGAAGTATTGAGCTCGAGCGTAAAGGTGGCATCGCCGGAAGATTGACTATACGTCTTGATCGTACGGATCTCGACGTTCATCGGGAAAGCATTTACCGACTTGATATAGGACATATTCGAAAGCACGTCGCCGATCTTCATCGTCCGTCGGGAAGCAGCGTTAAAAAAGAAAATATCGTTGCTGCCGTTCAGGTACTCGGTGACATCGATCAGGCTGCCCTTGCCACCGGGTGCATACGCACCGATACCAAACGCCGCTGTCAGCGGTTGCAGATTTGAGCGGACCACAGCAGTGTACATCGACGTGCTGCTATCGCCGGCGTTGTCTTCATAGGTAATGCGGCGCAGAAATAACTTATGATTAGGACCTTTCTCGAAACGTATAATAAGCGAGTTGATCTGGTCGCCCGCATAGCCGATATATTCCGGGCGAATGCCCGCAGCACCTTGCGCAATACGGCTTACGATCAGCAAGTCCCGACCCAGCAGACTATCGGGTATTTCAAAATAATATTTGTCCTCTAGCTTATGCACGCTGAAAAGCCCTTTGCGGGTAATGGTACCTGGCTTGACAATGCTGTAATAACTTGAGCTACGCGGTGCCATCGACTGCGAGTTACCCGCCGGTACTGACGCAGACGTAAGCTGCTCCAGCGAGTCGCGCTTGGATGTATCCTGTAGAACCCTGGGTGACGGCAGCGACGTGGGCGTCAATGTGGGAGGAGGCGTTTGGGTGGTATCCTGTGCGTAGGTCTGCGGACACAGATCAAGACAGCAGACGGCGACCACTAGCAATACAATACTTCTCATGCGCTGTTTTTTCTGATGGTGATAATTACTTAACTGAAAAATGATTCCAGTTATTTTCTAAATAAGATAACCGTTTTCTCGCGGAGGAGTTCCGTCAATTGGTCCGCTTTTCATACATCTGAACGAAAACAGCCAACACTCGTCGAGACGGTGGATGCAATCGAACGACACATTATACTGTGGAACATGATAGGTGTGGAAGATAGCGGTCAGTTAGGGGAAAAATGCCGGCTCATCCGGCGGGTGGGGAAAGCGGTATGGCTGGCGGGTAGTGGCATGCTTTTGTTACACTTACCAGCAGTAATAACAACAATATCTCTTCTACTCAAAAAAAGATGCTATGAAAACTTTCATGATTACATTCGTTGCTGTGGCGGCCCTGGGCCTGGCTTCGGCACAAGCACAGGTGACAGATACCACACGTGTTAAACAAACAGATCCAACCTACAATCCACCCACGCAGCCTGGCAATCAGTACAACCAGCGTGATTACATGCAGATTCGCGCAAACGAAGCACCGTCTTCACTCCGCTCGACGCTGAAAGGTAACGATTATAGCGGCTGGGAAAACGGCATGCTGTATCGCAACCGTACAGACAACGGCTACATGCTGCGCATGGGCGAAGGTGCTGACACCCGTAGCTTCTATTTCGATAAGAGCGGCACAAAAATAGACCCGCCTGCAGGCTCACAGATGCAGAGCCCGACCCCCGAGTCTCAACGCACAACGCCATCGACGCAACCTCAACAACAACCCAGCGCGAACCCCAATACCAGCCCGCAACCCAACGCGAAACCGCAGCCTAAAAAATAACGGGTACACACAAGAGCACACCGCAAAGCACCCATGTTGCCCTATAGCAGCATGGGTGCTTTCATTATCTGCCTACTGTCCTTTCCACTGATTATTCTTCCGATTCACATCCGGCATCTTCACCGCCGGATCCAACGTTACGCTTGTCAACTTGCTTGTGGATTTGTGGACGAACTTCCATATACTTCCATGCTGCCAAATTTCCACGGGCAGTTTCACCTGACTGGTCTTACCATTGCTCTCCACGATCTCTGCTGTCACCGGCATTGGCATCTTCTGTTGGTTTGCGATAGTAATGATCGCCCCTTTTGCCGGGTCGTTGTCCACATACTCCACGCGGGTCACTGCCTGGTCGATCTTCCAGTCATACATATACCATCCACGCCAGAACCAATCCAGTGTTTCGCCGGTGTAGTTCTCAATGCAGTGGAAGAAGTCCCAGGGGGTAGGATGTTTGAATGCCCACTGGTGCGTATAATAACGCATCGCGCTATCAAAACGCTCCGAGCCCAATACCTGCGTGCGCAACAGCGTCAGACCGAGACCCGGCTTGAGGTACGCCACGCCGCCCAGGTTGCGACCCGCTACCACGTCCGGTATATTCAGGATCGTTTCCATGCTGTCGTGAAACACATAGTTGGTCTGGAACTGCATCGGGAAAACATTCCGTCTGTACTCACCGTTGTTAAACTGCTCGTCCGCCAGCGTATTGATATAGGTGTTGAAGCCTTCATCCATCCATGCAAACTTGCGCTCGTTGCTGCCGACAATCATCGGGAACCAGTTATGGCCAAACTCGTGCGAGGTCACGCCCCAGAGCTGTCCTTTTACAGCGCGGGCCCCGCAGAACACGATGCCCGGATACTCCATACCGCCCACAACTCCGGCTACGTTCACGGCAACCGGGTAGGTATACGGGTAAAGATACTTCGAGTAAAATTCGATGGAATGCTTCACATATTCCGTTGAGCGGTTCCAGGCAGTGTCTTGTGCACTCTCTACAGGGTATACCGACATGGCCAGCGCCTTCTTGCCTTGCGGCAGGTTGATGCGGGCAGCATCCCATACAAAAGACTTCGAAGCTGCCCATGCTACGTCGCGGGTGGTGGAGCACTTAAACTTCCAGGTCAGGCGGGTCTTGCCACTGGGGCGTGTAGCCGGGTCCGTTACTTCGGCGGCGGTGCGCAACGCGACGGTCTTGTCGCTGCCCTGGGCTTGTGCCCAACGTTTCAGCTGTTCGGCGGTCAAAACTTCCTTGGGGTTCAGCAGCTCACCCGAGCCTACCACAATGTGACCCACCGGTGCGTCGATGTTATAGGTAATGTCGCCATACTCCAGGTAGAACTCGCCCTGGCCCAGGTAGGGCAGCGTGTTCCAACCATTTACGTTGTCGTAAACACACATACGCGGATACCACTGTGCGATCTCATAGATCCAGCCGTTCTGTGTCTGCAGGCGGCCCATGCGGTCGGTGCCATATTCCGGAATGGAGAACGAGAAGTTGATCTTAAAGACCTGTTTGCCGCCCTGCGCCTTGATGGGCCTGGCCAGCTTGATCTGCATGCGTGTATCCTCTACGGTATAATTGGCTTCCGTCTCTTTGCCATCCTGCTCTACTTTCACAGCCTGCAGCGTATAGCCACCGTCAAAGTTGCGGTTAGCCCAACGGCCGCCGCTTATCGCGGTAGTCGCTACACCCCGCGACTTGGGGTTGTAGATGTTTTGGTCCAGTTGCAGCCACACAAACGACAGCGCCTGCGGGCTGTTGTTGGTATACGTAATCGTTACACTGCCCGTAATGCTGTGAATGGCATCGTTCAGCGTGGCGTCTATTTTATAATCGGCGCGGTTCTGCCAGTATTCGGGGCCGGGCGTGCCGTCGGCCGCACGCACTTTATCACCATAGCTGGGGTAGAAAAAAGGCGCAAAGGCCTGGTGCTGATCGTACGGCGAAGATTGCTGGGCAAATGCCGCCAACGTCGCTGCCAGCAGGCAGCAGAAGAACAATGGGATTTTGATGAGATTCATGTCGTTGCTCGAAAAGAGTTTGGTTAATGTTGCTGCATAATACTGCAAATACACCGTTTACACCAGTCTTTTTATCTGCTGGCACGTGCTCACCTGTTTGCTGGCGCAGCTCTTTAACCCCTGGCATGAGTCTGGTCTCCAAATTGGAATAACAAGCCTGTTCGCGGAAACAGATGTCATAACAACGTTAGCAGAAAAGGAATTGCAGCGCCTTTTAATTTCGCCGGCAAGTCTTTTACAAAATTTTTCTACGGTTTAAAGAGTAAGATTGATAATTTTATCGTTTGGATGACCCCACCCTCCTAAAGACAAACGCGAACAGCACGGTGAAAGAGTATTCTGAAGAGGATCTGATCAGGCATTTACGCGAAGGGCACGAGCAGGCTTTTAAGGTCATATTCGATACCTATTATAGACCGCTGACCCTGTTTGCCATGAAGTATACCGGCGGCGACGTCGAAGAGGCGAAAGAGATCGTGCAAGAGTTCTTTGTGCGTTTTTGGTCCAAACGTCACGACGTCACCATCCGCTTCTCCCTCAAGACATACTTATACGCGGGCGTGCGCAACGCGTGTCTCAATGTGCTCGCATCGTCCAAAGTAGCACAACGCAAACTGCGTGATTATACCGTGTCCGAAGTATCCAACGACAACGCCCTCGAGCTGATGCTCGTGGCCGAACAAGAGCACTTGCTCATGCAGGCCATCGACCGCCTGCCCGACAAATGCCGGCAGATCTTTTACTTCAGCCGCATGGAGAAACTTTCCAACCAGGCCATCGCCGATCGCCTGCAACTATCCGTCAAAACCGTCGAAGCCCAGATCTCGATCGCACTAAAACGTTTACGGGAGATATTGATATCGCTTTTCCTGATGCTCGTTTCGTGGGGTTAAAAAAGAAATAGGAAAATTTTCTGGAGGTCTTTAGGGGGTGCTGCAAAATTTCCTGTCTTGGGGACAGTTTATCGTATTCCTAAGCCTAAGAACTTCTATGCAGCAACTCTACTCTGGCCCGCATACCTGTCGTCCGTGGTATAACAACATTTCCCGCCTCGCATGGCTCCTGCTCATGATGGCAGGCTCCGCGGTACATGCGCAGCAAACTTTCTTCGAGGACTTTAATAATCGCGACTATGCTTACTCCTTGCCTCCCGGTTGGGCCGTCTGGCAAAATGGGGGCGGTATTGGCGACCCGTCGCCTTCCTGGTTTGTAGACCGGCCGGGCCTGGGCATCAATCAATATGTACTCTCGCCGCAAGAGGCTACCAAAGAAGGCATGGTCGACGAAGATTGGCTGATGTCGCCGCAGATCACACCCGTCGCCGGCGATTACCTGATGTTTAATGCGCGCCGCTCTTACTTTGAGACGGGTGATATGTTTTATGTACGGATCTCGCGTACCGACGCACGTGCGCCGGAGTCTTTTACAGAAATTTTAAAGGCCTATACAGAGGCTGAAATGCCGCCATCCGCCGGCGACGAATACAAACTACGCATCGACTTATCAGCGTATGAAGGCGTGCCAATACACTTTGCCTTTGTGCATTCGGCGAATGTTGGGCCCGAAGGCACGTCCGGCATTTGGCTGATTGACGACGTAGAGGTGCGCCCCATGCAGCGTGTATACATTAAAGATGCTATTCTGCGTCAGGCCACGACGCCACCGCAGCCACCCGTCGTACAAGGCCGTGAAGTAATTATCGGTGGCGCGGCAGAGCTGGTTATGGCCGGCGACTATGATGAAGCCCACCTTACGGAGATGACTTTTTCGCTCGACGGCACAACCGATCTTTCGTTTATTAAAGAGATCATTTTCTACCAAACACCCTACGAGCTTGTAACCAATGACGATTTCATAAACGAATTGGTGCCACGCTTTGGCTCGATCGAAAATCCCGGGCAAACCTTTACCATTACGGGCGACATGAATATCCCCCTGGGAGGCGACCCGTATATGTATATCCGATTCAAGGTGGACGAAACGCGCCAGCTGACATATCCGTATCCTGAGTTCGACATTAGCGTCCTCCGCTACGTCGTGAATGGTGTGGAATACACACCCTCGGTGTCGTCGTATTTTGGAACCGTTGATATTGTGCCGCCGGTCGTCCCCAACGATAACTTCGCTGATGCCGCAGAGCTCTCGCAGGTGTCGGCCCGCTATGGCACCTCTACGATGATGGCCTCGTATGAACCCCAATATGACTCCGTGGTATATTGTCATAACTTCGGCCACAGACGGATCCACTCGGTATGGTATTATTTTGTGCCGTCCCAGGATGGTATCATCACCGTCGATCTCACCAACTCGCGGTTTAATACAATCGCCGCCATTGTCGATGAAAATATGAAACAACTGGCGTGTAGTGACGACATCGACGACGGCCAGACACGTTCCATCATCGCCGACTTTCCCGTCACGGCCGGCCGCAAAATCTATATCCGCGTAAGCGATCTGGGCAGCGGCGAAGACAATGACAACCAATATGATGGCACCGGCGTCGTGATTATGGACTTTACGTATGGTCGCCCCGTCGGCACGGAAGAAGAAAAAGCCTTGCTGCAACTGTCGGAACCATTCCCCAATCCAACGTCCAATACAGTATCATTTGACCTGGCGACCGGTCGACCAGGAACGGTGCAAGTATACCTGCGCGACCTGCTGGGTCACACGGTGCAGGCGCAGGAATATACCGTCGGGGCCGGCAAACGCCGCGTGTCGCTGGACGTTTCGCAGGCACGGGCTGGTATGTATATACTGCAAGCCGATGGCTACGGTACGAGCGCTACGCGCAAGCTGATCATAACACATTGATCCCCTTAGAGAAAACAGAGCAACCATTCTTATAAGTTATGCAAGAGCACGATGAACACGAGCGCAAGTGGCACCTGGCGGCCAAAGTCCTCAGCGGCAGCAGCCTCGATCCGGAAGAACAGCTGGCCTGGGAAGCGTTACAGGCCGACAGCCAGTTCCAGTTGGAGTATGCCCAGGTAAAAAAATACTGGCAGCAGCTCGAAGGGCTGCCGTATGGCCAGATCGACACCGGCCAGGACTGGCAGACCGTCTGGAACCGTATTCAACATCAGGTACCTGCCGACAGTAAATCCAGGCGCCTGGTGGCACCGTGGTTTCGGTATGCCGCCATCATTGCCATATGTGTAGGCGTCGCATTCTTCACCGGCTGGAAGTTGAGCAGCCCGGCATCGGGCACAGGCGCTGCCGTTGCGTTAACGGTCATTGAAGCGCCACCCGGCTCGAAGACGCGCATCACCCTGCCCGACAGCTCGACGGTATGGCTCAATGCCAAAAGCCGCCTATCGTTTGATGAAAGTTTTGGTATAGACAATCGCAACCTGGCTCTCGAAGGAGAAGCCTTCTTCGACGTTGTGAAAAGCACCATGCCCTTTCGCGTACGCACGCCGCTCTACGATGTAGCCGTGCTCGGTACGGCCTTTAACGTCAGGGCCTATGCCGATGATGATCGTGTCATTACCACGCTGGTGCATGGTTCTGTTCGCATCGAACGCAAGAGTGACACCGGCGCTACCGAAGTGATTATGCTCAAGCCTAACGAAAAAGTAACGGCATTCCGCACGACAAACAGCGGGCCGGCCTTCTCCGGCAACTACCGCTATACCGTGGATCGGGGAGTCGATGCTGAAATGGAAACAGCCTGGAAAGATGGCTGGTTGTCCGTACAAGGCGAGTCGCTGCTCGAACTGGCCCGCAAGCTGGAGCGCCTGTATGATATCAAAATAAACTTTGAGGGGAAGACGCTGGAGAACTACCGGTACACCGGTCGCCTACGGCAACTAAGCCTCGAGCAGGTGCTGAAAGCCCTGTCGCTTACATCGCCGGTGGCCTTCACCATCGATGAGAAAAAAGTGACGTTGCGCGAAGACAAGTCATCGACCTCGAAGTATCGGTCGCTGCAAAATCCGTAAAACCATTTTATCATAACGAACCTAAAACACCAACTATGAACCATCTGTACAGCCACCACACATAGTCCCAGAGCTCAAAAAAAGGGACCAAAAGATGCTGTCACATCTTCTGATCCTGAAGGGCTGGAAAACAGTCTGCCTCGTCCTTTCGGGCGAAGGCCTACCTTCTTTTTGTTAACCAAAACCCATCTTAATTCTATGAAAAATTTAAGATACGGCCAAGCCTGTGCCTGGTCGGTATTGAATAAAATAACGGTGGTTATGAAAATCTGGCTTTTACTCATGATTCCGATAGGGGTTGCCGTGGCAAGCAACGCCCATTCGCAAAACCTTAGCCTGGAGCTAAACAATGTAACCCTGCGCGAAGCTTTCCGGGCCATTGAAAAGGAAAGTGAGTATTCGTTCTTTTTCAATGACGCCTTTACGGATTTAAACAAACGCGTGTCGGTCACGGCGAAGAACGAACCGCTGGCAAGCGTGCTGTCACGCCTGCTTGCGCCCACCAGTCTGACCTATAAAATGCTGGATGAAAAGCTCATCGTCATCGCCCCGCGCAATGCCCCGCCCGTCATCGTACGCGGCCGTGTTACAGGGGCTGCCGACAGTCAACCATTGCCCGGTGTGAACGTCACCGTCAAAGGCTCGGGTAAAGGCACTATTACCAACGCCAACGGCGAGTATACCCTGGAAGTGGAAAGTGGCTCCATACTCGTCTTTACGTTTATCGGCTACTCACCGGTAGAGATATTGATTCAGTCGCAAACAACGGTAGACGTACCGATGAAAGAAGACATCGCTACGTTGAGCGAAGTCACCGTGGTATCCACCGGTTACCAGGAAGTTGACAAGCGTCTGTTTACCGGTTCCGTCGTCAGCCTCGATGCGAAAGACATCAAGACAGAAGGTACCGTCGACGTCAGCCGCATGCTGCAAGGCCGGGCTGCGGGTGTGTCCGTACAAAACGTATCCGGTACCTTTGGTGCCGCACCCAAGATCCGCATTCGTGGCGCAACGTCTATTACCGGCGACAACAAGCCACTCTGGGTAATCGACGGCGTGGTGTTGGAAGACGTCGTCAATGTATCGGCGGAGCAACTCACCACCGGCGACCCCAGCACCCTGATCGGGTCCTCCGTGGCCGGCTTGAATGCCGACGACATCGAGAAGATCACCATTCTGAAAGACGCTTCGGCCACGGCATTGTACGGTGCCCGCGCGAAAGACGGTGTGATCGTGATCTCCACCAAAAAAGGCCGTGTGGGTAAGCCGCTCGTTACCTATACCGGTAACTTCTCATCATACCTCAAGCCCAGCTACAACAGCTATAACATTCTCAATTCGGTAGACCAGATGTCGGTCTATACGGAAATGGAGCGCAAAGGTCTGCTCAACCACGCCGATGTCTCCAACCTGCGCGACGGGGGCATCTATACCAAGATGTACGACCTCATCAACGGTACCTACGACGGCGAGGATGGCTTCCAGCTGGACAATACCGACGCCGCCCGCCGGGCCTACCTGAATCGCTACGCACTGGCCAACACCGATTGGTTCGACGAGCTCTTTGATAACTCGTTCGTACAAGAACACTCCCTGGGAGTGTCGTCGGGCACGGAGTCGTCGCAACTATACTTCTCCACCAGCTACTACAACGACAACGGCTGGTCCATTGCCGACAACGTCAAGCGTTATACCGCCAATGCGCGCGGTAACTTCCGGGTGTCCGACAAGATCAGCTTTGGTATCATTGCCACCGGCTCCGTACGCGACCAACGCGCCCCCGGCACCGTTTCGCGACAAGCCAACGTAGTAGAAGGTGGGTATGATCGCGACTTCGATATCAACCCCTTCAGTTACGCTATCAACACCAGCCGGGCGCTCACCGCGTATAATGAAGACGGCAGCCGCGAATATTTTACCCGCAACTATGCGCCGTTCAACATTCTCAACGAAGTAGATAAAAACTACATCGACCTCGACCAGCTCGACTTCAAGCTGCAGGGAGAGCTCAATTACCAGATTCTGAAAGGTCTGAAGTATGACTTTGTCGGCTCGGCCCGTTCAGTAAACACCGTGACCGAGCACAAAGTAGAGGAGGGTTCCAATATGGCCGAGGCATACCGTGCCAATGGCACACAGCTCATCCGTCAGGGAAACAAGTTCTTATACTGGAACCCCGAGTATCCGAACGTCGACCCCGTGGTGGTACTGCCGCAAGGTGGTTTCTACAACCGCACAGACGATAAGATGATCAGCTACTACCTCAAGAATCAGCTCACCTGGAACCACACGTTTGGTATTCACAACGCCAACCTCGTGGTGGGGCAGGAGCTGCGGCAGGTCGACCGTCGGACATCGTTTAACAACGGCTTTGGTTACCAGTACAGCCGTGGCGGCGTGCCGTATACGGACTATCTTATCCTGAAGCAAATGCTGGAAGCCAACTTCAACTACTTCGGCATGGGCTATGGTTACGAACGCTACGCCAGCTTCTATGGCGGGGCCACCTATTCATACAACAGTAAATATGTATTAAACGCCACGGTCCGCATGGACGGCTCCAATCGCCTCGGCGAATCGTCCACGGCCCGCTGGCTGCCCACCTGGAACGTCAGCGCCGCGTGGAACGTCGACACGGAGAAGTTTATGCAGAATCTTCGTGCCATCGATTTCCTTACCGTCAAAGCTGGTTACGGCCTGACTGCCAACACGGGCAATGCCAACAATGCTACTGTTGTTTTCCGCAGCGGCACCACCCGCCGCCCGTACCTTACCGACACAGAGTCGCTTATCGGTATCGAAAGTCTCAAGAACTCCGACCTGACGTGGGAGAAACAGTACGAGCTAAACGTAGGTGTCAACGTGGGCTTCCTGAATACCTTCGTCCTGACGGCCGACGTATACAAGCGCAACCAGTTCGACCTGATCAGCATCATCAAAACATCGGGCATCGGGGGTGAGCCATACAAGGCCATCAACTATGCCGACATGAAGTCGCACGGTGTAGACCTGACGTTGGGTGCAACACTCTTGAACCGCGGCGATTGGGGCTGGAATGCCAACTATGTGTTCAGCTACAACAAGACGGAGATCACCTCGCTGAAGAACGAGCCTCGTATCTTCAACCTGGTCTTCCCCGACGGGGGGGCGATGAATGGATACCCGGTACGCGGGTTATTTTCCGTCGATTTCCAGGGGCTCGATCCGGAGTCGGGCATGCCGCGGTTCATCGATCACGAAGGCAACCTCAGTTCCGATGTGTTTCTACAGGACCCCAATGTGCAATACCTGAAGTACGAAGGCGCGATTGATCCTACCGTGACCGGCGGTGTGTCGAATACCTTCCGATATAAAGCCTTTACGCTAAACGTATTCCTGACGTACCAGGCTGGTAATAAGATACGCCTCAATCCAGTCTTCAAAACGGCGTACTCCGACCTTGATGCCATGCCGCGCGAGTTCCTCGACCGCTGGGTGTTGCCGGGTGACGAACGGTTTACCAACATACCGTCTATTCTCGACCGCACGTCGCTGGCCAACCTCACGGCGGGCTACCCATATAACAGCTACAACTACTCTACGGCCCGCGTAGCCGACGGGGGGTTCGTCCGCATGCGTACGGTGTCGTTGGCCTACAACCTTCCGGCCACGTTGTTGTCAACGACCGGCCTGAAGGCAGCGTCACTTACCGTCACCGGCACGAACCTGTTGCTGTTGTACGCAGACAAACGGCTTTATGGCCAGGACCCCGAGTTCTATAGCTCCGGCGGTGTGGCCATGCCCGTGCCAAAACAGATCACGGCCACGTTAAAACTGACCCTCTAACCTTTTACCATACGCACGATGAAACTATATCGCTCTATACTACTGGTAACAGGCATCGTCCTGGCGGGCTGCGAGGACTTTCTATCAAAGATTCCCGACAACCGCACCCAGCTCGACTCCAAGGAGAAGATCTCCGAAGTGTTGGTTACGGCCTACCCCGACGGTAACTACATGCCGTTCTGCGAGGCGATGTCCGACAACGTTGAAGATAACCTCAGCCAGTCACAAGACGTAATCAATACCGACGCCTACTTCTGGCGCGACATCACGGCCTCGTCGCAAGACTCGCCCGAGAACTATTGGAACACGTGTTACTCCGCCATTGCGGCGGCGAACCATGCTTTGCAGGCGATCGAGCAAGCTGGCAGCTCCGCAGAATATAACGCCGAAAGAGGAGAGGGGCTTATTTGTCGTGCCTATGCGCACTTCATGCTGGTAAACCTCTTTTCGCAACAGTACGATCCTCTTACGGCGGCCTATCTGCCGGGTATACCGTATGTAACGGAGCCCGAAACGGAATCGCTGAAAGGTTATACCCGTGGCACCGTACAGTCGGTATATGAGATGATCGAGAAAGACCTCGTGGAGGCGCTTCCCCTGATCAACGACGAAGAATATGTAACGGAGGATGCCGACGCTTCCGGCGTGCCGCACTATCACTTTACCCGTGCTGCCGCCCAGACGTTTGCCGCGCGTTTCTATCTGTTCAAACGCGACTGGAATAAAGTGATCGAGCACGCCGGCAAAGTTTTCAACAATGGCGACTTTGCCGCCAACCTGCGTCCGTGGAATTCGACCTATGGTACCTATTCGGCCGAACAAATGATGGCAGCCTATACACGCTCGACGGAAAAAGCCAACCTGTTGCTGACAGGCTGTATATCCAACTGGTTTGTCAGCTTCCGCATCCTGCGGTATAGCACGGGCATCAACCGCATGCGTGAGATTATGGCACCCAACCCCACGGGGGGCAACTATGCCTACTCGCTCATCTCCAACTCCAACCAAATCTATGCCGTACCCAAATACCGCGAGCATTTTGTACGGACGAGCACAAACGCGAATACAGGTTTCTCGTATACCTTCATTCCGTTATTCACTGCGGAGGAAGCATTGCTGAGCCGCGCGGAGGCCTATGCCCAACTGGAGCGCACCGAAGAGGCGCTGGCCGATATGAACCTCTGGGTAAGCAAGCGCGTGAGCGGTTACGTGCCGCAATATCACAACCTGTCCGCTAACAGACTGTATAATTTTTATGGCGAGACCAACAACCAGAAAGCAACACTGCGCGCGGTGCTCGACTTGCGTCGTGCGGAGTTTATACACGAAGGCATGCGCTGGTTCGACATCCGCCGTCACAACATCACCGTGGTACATACCACGCGTGACGGCGAACGCTACGAGCTGAAGCCTGGCGACCCACGTCGTGCGCTACAGCTGCCGGCAGAAGCGATCACGCTGGCCGGTCTTGAGCCCAATCCCCGATAATCAACATGAAACGGCATAAACGTATGGCACATAAACAGATCTTCACCTGCCTCCTCACGATCGCGCTACTGGGCGCGTCGTGCAGTGACCCGTACAACGATGTAAAGGAAAGCGACATCGACTATGTTACCGGCGACAACAATCGCCCGGAAACCGAGCTCGATACGTGGATCCGTAACACCTTTACCGAGCCTTACAACATTCAGGTAAAATACCGCTGGGACAACTCCGAGCTCGACCCCTATAAAACGCTTACGCCTCCCGACGTCGCAAAAGTGCGCAACGTCATGGATGTCGTCAGGCGGGTATGGATCGACACCTACAACCAGGTTGCCGATCCGGAGTTCATGAAAGAATATTGTCCCAAGCAATTCCTGCTTGTCGGCAGCGCCAACTATAACCAGGACGGCTCCCGTACCATCGGCACAGCCGAAGGCGGGCGCAAAGTCGTATTGTTTGTGGTAAACGAATTTCAAGCCGACGATCGCGAAGGAATAAAGGACCTCATGCACACGGTAGAGCACGAGTTCGGTCACATTCTGAACCAAACCATTAACTACCAGGCCGAGTTTAAAGAAGTGACGGCCGGCAGCTATACCGCGAACTGGGCAACTATACCGACAGCCGAAGCGCGCTTGCGCGGTTATATTACCTCGTATGCGATGCTGTCGCCCAACGAAGACTTTGTGGAAATGGTGGCCACCATGCTGATCGAAGGCAAGGAAGGCTACGAACGCATTCTGTCGTGTGAAACAAGCGGCGCCTCCCGCGCCCTCATTCGCCGCAAAGAGCAAATGGTGATAGACTACTTCCAGGAGAAATTCAATATCAATTTCACAACGCTACAGACGCGTGTTCAGGAAGCCCTGGAGGAGCTGGCACCCGCCACACCGGAACCCGAGCTGCCCCCTGTGTTCGATGTTTGGGGCTTTGGTAAAGACTCCGTCGCCCTGGAGTTCGACCTGTCACGATATACCTATCCGCAAGGCTTCGGCGAAGCGTTTGTACTGGACTATAACGCCGTGGCAGAACAGAAGGGCTATCAACTGGAATTATACTTCCGCCTCGTCTTCACCGACGAAACGCACCTTCAACTGCAACGATACTATCGCCGTACCAATGCTGCCGGCGAGCGCGAATATGTCATGGCAACGTTCAACTTCGAGATCGTTCCCCAGGATAACGGATCCTATTCACTGTTCTATGACTATTCACCCAACGAAGCCGGACAGTGGCTGCAAGAGCACGAAGCCTACCACCTGGTCGACTACTTCTTTCTCAACCAGTTCAAGTTCGAATGGGAACGTACATCCTGCCCGGGCAGTGGTTGGGTTGGATTGTACCCTGTCAACGAACCGAACAATGGTTCCACATTTGGTATCCTTGCTAACTGACAATGACTATGTTTTTATATAAATTCATACCTTCTTATCGCACTATACTTCATGTCCTGGTGATCGCAGCGGCCGCACTGTCTATGGCAGCCTGCGATCGGGACTATGAAACCATCTTCGGCGAGTCGACAGACGACCGTATCCGCGAGGCTCTGGTAGAATATGATACACTGCTCACAAGCGCTCCCCATGGCTGGCGTGCCATGCTTTACACCGGCGCGGGCGGCGGCTACTTCTATCACTTCCAGTTTAATGAAGATGGTAATGTGACGATGTTTTCGGACTTCAATGAAACGACGGCGACTACGTCTAAATCCAGTACGTGGGTGTTGAAAGCATTGCAAAAGATCACGCTCACCTTCGAGACCTATTCCTATATTCACCTGCCGGCGGATCCCGACGGCGAGACAAGCGGCGGCACGAACGGCGCGGGCCTCCTGTCTGATTTCGAGTTCACATTTGTCCGTACGGCGGGAGATAGTGTCATTATGAAAGGCCTGCGCTACGCCAATGAGCTGGTGTTGATAAAAGCCACCGCGGAAGAGAAGGCGCAAATCGCCGACGACCAGATAAACGCCATCCTGGAAGCCACCAAAGCGTACGCGACAGCCAACACCGGCCTGCGCCTGGAGTTGCCCAATGGCAAAGTATTGCCCGTCGGCTTCGAAGTCACACGCAAGATCTTTGGCACGCAGTACCTCTCGGCCGACAATAGCCAGATCGTTACCTTCCGAACGCCGTTCACCATATCCCTGGATGGAGTGTGGTTGCGTGATGCGTTGCAAATCGATGGCTATAGCATTCAGGCACTGCACTGGGATGCAGACAACGGCGTCTACACAGCACAGCTGACCAATCCGGTGGCATTATACAATGACACCGACCCGCTCATCCTGGAGCCTACCACGACGCTGGCGTCCGTCATCGGCCGGGACTACAAGGTGATTGCCATCCCGGCAAATCCATACGTAAACAGAATACCGGGACAATCCCGCGACTTTGTTGACATCTACGACATGGCCGCCGCCGAGTTGGATCAACGCTCGACTCCCATTGGTCTGCACGAAATGTTTTTTGTGTTTGATCCGATCAACCAGGAGATCGCGTATAATGTATACCTGTCCCAAGTGCAGGATGGGATTAACCGATACCCGCTTATTGCGCAATGGGTATATTCGTATACCATTTCGGCCGATGGTACGCTCGACCTGACGTCGGTGCGTTCGAACGAAAGTGCCAACATCATCTCCTTCGAGATGCGCACCATGCTGCAACACCTCGAAGACGATACCTTTGCCTTACCCTACATCGCCGGTGGTTTCGACCTCATCGGCGGTCTTTATAGCAATGAAAACGTTGACTTCACCGTTGCCGGCATCTTAGGCAACTAAAAAATACTGTTAGTTAGGTTAGTGTAGTTCTGTCGGGCAGTTTTGCCCGGCAGGGCTTACTTAAAACAATAAGATCATGACCAACTTCATCCGAATCTTTATACTTCTACTCGCTGCTGCGCTGACACAGACCGGCTGCAGCGATGACGACAGCTCCGCCCAAACCGCTGCCGAAGAGCAAGCCGAAAAGCTCACCGGCCGCTGGAAAGTAGCAACTGTAACACTAGACGGCGCCACCCAGGATGCCTACGCCGAAACCGTCTTTACGCTATCATCACTGACCTCCGGCACCAATATGAGCTACATCATCGAGGAAAATCCCGGGCAGAGCCCCTGGAGCGTATCCTCCGGCGGCCGCCTCTTCTTCGACGCCCAGGACCCCACAAAGTACCTAACGCGCGAAGACGACGTACGCATTTCCTACGAAGTAACCGAAACCACCCTGATCTTCGAATTTACCTATGCGGAACCCTCCACAACGGGTCGTATAACTGGTATTGTAGGAGAATGGAAGTTTGTTTTTACAAAACAATAAAAAACCGCCAGCAAGAATGCCGGCGGCTCATCACGTTGGAAAAGAAGGTAGGAATTAATTATTCTGTGCGATAACACCCGAGGTGCTAATACCGCGGTAACGGTTATTACTATAGTTCAGGTCGAAGTTGCCGAGGTTCTTGTAATAGACATCAATCAACCGCGCAGGATTCGTCGCCAACTCACCCCAACCTGGCAGATCGTTACCATCATCCCATGCCCAGGGTGCATTCGCACCGCCGCTGCCGAAGCTGCTCTTGAAGGAGCCTCCGCCATCGGTGCCGTTAAAAAGAGCCGTGTTAAAACGTTGGTCCCACAGGCCACCGGCTTCGAAGATGTTTACCAGCTTATACTTCACGTCGCGGTCGTTGGCGTTCGACGGTACTTCTGCCACGGTCAGGCTCGGATAGTAGCCAATGCCGTCGCCGTTGATCTTGTAGTAAGGATTGGCTTTCAGGCCGTGGCCTTTAGCTTCCTGGGCCGTTACCGGGTGCGCTTCACCATTGTAGTTTTCAAACGACAGCGTGCCGTCAACATCCTCCTGGTTGGCTTGTACCGAGCCACCGGCAGGGAGGAATGAGTAAAAGTCAGAATGTGCCACGGTTACAGCCGCAACCAGCTTGCCATAAGTGGAGCCGTCTTTTTGTATACATGTTAACACGCCTTCCAGGTCGTTCTCGTGTTGACCGAGATAATATTCAAACGGGTTGTCCGACCAGTCGCGTGGATGGAAGAACGCATAGACGATAAACCAATGGGTAGACGTCTCTACCACCGAGTAATAACAATGCGCAGCAGCGGCCGCGTTAGCAGTATTGTTCCAGTTGTTGGTAGCGTTCCAGTCGCCGTCGAAGTTGATGGCGGTAATATAATCGGATTTGCCGGTCAGGCTATAGGTGCCGGTAACGTCGGTATCCTGGTAGTGTACTGGTGCCCAACGCAGGGCGAGGTTGGCTTCTACTGCCGCGGCAGAGCCCTGGGCATCGGCGGCGGTTTCTTCGATACGTTGAAATTCGGAGTCAGAGCAGGCGGTAACTGCAAACAACACGAGCGAGAGGAGCGCCGTGCTGCGCAGGGAAAAAGTAAACTTGTTAAACATGGAATTGGTTTTAGGTATACAAGTGTCACCATGCGCTTTGCATAGTGACACAAACGTACACCTCGTCGTGGAGCCCCGCCGTGATATTCAATCGGCGTATGCCTGCGTCCAACCAACGGACTATAAATCTAAATGAGCAAAAAGAATACGCCTGTCAGGCACTGAAAAGTTCAAGGAGTGTTAACATTTGCATAAAGAAAATCTACGCACAATGCTATAGCTTTAAGGTATGACCGATCGTTCGCAGGATGTTAAGCTCTCCGTTGCCGTAGTAGACGATGAGCCGCTCGCCCGCAACATGCTCGTTCGGTATATAACACAAATGCCTGAACTGGAGCTGGTCGGCCAGTACGATAACTGCATCGCCTGCTATGAAGCACATGATCTGGATGTGCTGGATATCTTGCTGTTAGACGTGCATATACCGGATATATCCGGTATTCAGTTTGCGCGCACCATTGCCAAACACAAAGCCCGCGTCATCTTTACCACGGCCCACACCGAACATGCTTACGAGGCCTACCAGGCCCACGCCGTAGACTACTTACTAAAGCCGTTCCCTTTCGACCGTTTTCGGGTTGCCATTCAAAAAGCACAGGAATACATCACAGGCAAACGCATAACGAACGGCTCACCGGCAGCAATACTTCCGGCAGAGATACCTGATAGCCCACGACGATTTATCTTTGTCAAATCCGATTACAAGACCGTACGGTTGAGCCTCGACGAGATTCTCTATGTGGAGGGACTACAGGAATACGTGCGCATACACCTCACGCGTGGCAAGCCGGTCATCGTACTGATGTCGCTCAAACGCCTGGCCGACATCCTGCCGTCGCCGCCGTTCTTCCGGGTACACCGGTCGTATATTGTCAACGTTGAACAATTGGAGTTTGTGCAGCAGCGCAGCATCACCATTGCCGGCAAAGAGCTCAGCATCGGCAAGAATTATAGCAGTGAGTTTTTTGATTACTTAGCCGAGCACAGCATCTTGTAACGGCCCGGCGCTTATTCGCATTTCAACGCTTCTTCCACTTCAATCATCAGGAGGGTATGGTCGAGGATCTCATATAAAAGCCGGAGCTCGTTATACGTCATAGCAAACATCATGGAAAAGTCGCGTGTAGGGATATAGATAGCACGCTCGTCATAATCGGACAGGCAGCATTCCGCGGTGAGGGTTTCGCGAATGTACGTGGTAAAATCAGTGACCTGCGTGCGGCTCAACAGCAACGAGATATTCCCAAAGGTAAGGTGCACGGCATTGTGACAAGTACATTTCTTGCTGGAACCGAAAGAATTCTGGTGGTACGTGATGTCCGAGCACAGCATGCGAGTATATAGTAAAAGTAAAACATCAAGACGCTGGGAGGTAAGGCTCCCTGCCGCCATACAGACACGAATGGCGAGCAGGGGCTTACCGTACAGGTTTTGCTTGTTTTGCCTGTCCCGATCCTATTCTCTTTTATTTTTTGGCGGGTGAGCGTCCCTGCTTGAATGGTATTCGATGTTCCAAGTCAGGGAGCTCCCCAAGTTCAAAAAGGGGGAATGCATTCCCACATGCATTCCCTTCATTACCTAACCTATGAGAGAGTACTAACGGGGTCACTTATCGCTAAATGATGGTTCAAAGATGAAGCGCAATCCCATTCCTTCCAATAATTATTTAGAATATTTCTAAATAATACCTCTCAAAGGTGAGACAAATACGTGCAGGATCACTCCTAAAAGGTAGAAAAAGGTGCCGAGCGTTTGTATCAAAAGTGTCTTTAGCGGGCTTTTGTCGCCGACGATGACATTGAAAATTGTAACTGTGCCGAAATAGAATAAGCACGCGTGCGAGCAACTGCCAGTTAACTGAATAATTTAAGATATGAGCAGAAGCTCTTTAGTAAGGGATATTCAATACCTATATAATACTTGGATATCTATTGGATATAACTTCATTAACTATTGGATATCTATTCTATATCCCGTGATTTGACGGACATAATACCGGATTTTTCAGGGTCTTACGCGTAGGGGCAACGAAAAATCTTGAAACTTGTCCTGGTGGTGGCAGAGCGTTAAGATTTGTCCTTTACACACCGGAACCCGAGATTATTTGAAGCACTCTTCACTTCCCCTTTCCCACGACTCCCTGCTTTGTACCGAATACAATATGCATCACTACACAAAAACGACCCCCCACGCTGCACGCGCTTCACCGCTCCTGGTTCATCCGGATCCAGGCTGTCGTTAGGCCCTTGCGGATTCTTCGCCGGGCTCTGTGCGTAATAGTCTGGGCGGTAAAAATCCTGACACCACTCCCACACGTTCCCTTCCATATCGTAAAGGCCTCGCGCATTCGCTGAAAATGACTTCACCGGCGCCAACGTAGTATACCCATCTTCCGAGGTATTTCCTTCCGGGAAAGCGCCTTGAAAAATATTCGCGACCCACTTACCGCCCGGCTTCAACTCCGTTCCCCAATAGTAGGGTTGAGACTCATTGCCCGCGCGGGCGGCATATTCCCATTCCGCTTCTGTCGGTAGACGTTTGCCTGCCCATTGGGCATACGCCACAGCGTCTTCATAACATACCTGTACGACAGGGTCATTCGGTCTTCCGTTGATTGTCGTCTGTGGCCCTTGCGGATGACGCCAGTCGGCACCGGCCATATAGGTCCACCACTGCAGCGGGTTCTCCAGTGACACAGCCTCGGTAGGCGGCGTAAACACCGCAGAGCCTGCGACTAAGCTTTCTACCGGCACATTCGGAAAATCTTTCGGATCCGGCGCGATCTCGGCCACCGTACGATACCCTGTGGCCGCTACAAAAGCAGCAAACTCGGCATTCGTTACTTCATGCTCATCCATCCAAAATCCATCCAGCGTGACGGGATGCTGTGGATGGGCATCCCAGAAGTCGGCTTCCGAAGAGCCCATGGTAAAAGTGCCTCCTTCCACCCAGATCATCTTCGGCGGCACAGTGTCCATTTGCGCGGGTACCAATGCCGTGGAGGGTGAGGCCGTTTCGGTAGTAGTTTTTGTCTGACAGGCGCTCAGCGACAAGGCTATGCCCAATGCTTTCAGAATGGCCGAAGTGTGACGTTGGTAATTTCTCATGCCCCACGAAATACGGATCTACACACGAATCATCCAAGCCGGAAATATAAACCCGCTCAATCGGCTCCCTTCACGGACTGCAAAAAGTCGTACGAAAAAGTGTTGTGGCACGCAAAAAGTCGTACGAAAAAATGAAAAAAAGAGCAACGCGGAATGACGTTTCCAGTCAAAATGCGGCAATGCACCGGATCTGGGGGTGTAATCTGGACATTCCGACGGGTTGATTTGGACAGACCGCGTGCGTATTTTTATAGTAAAAGACGCTATGAAGCACGCGACAATCCTTATCCCCAATGGGCAGAGCAACCTGAGTAGCATCGTGGGGGCCTATAAATTTTTGATCAAGGCCAACCAGTACCATGAGCAACGCGGCGAAGAAAAGATCTTTACCGTGCAGCTGGTGGGCGTGCAGTCGCGGCTGGACCTATACGACGGTCTCTTCTCCATCACGCCGCATGCGCACATCGATTCCGTAAAAAAGACAGACCTGATCATTATCCCTGCGGGACACTATGACTTTGAACGACTGGTACGCGACAACCAGGAAATCATTGCATGGCTACAACATCAATACAAGCGCGGTGCGGAGGTGGCCAGTATCTGCACCGGCGCTTTCATTTTAGCCGCCACCGGGCTGCTGGATGGCAAAGGCTGCTCCACCCATTGGAATGCAGCGCGCGCGTTTCGACAGATGTTCCCGGAGGTTACATTGTTACCCGATAAGCTGGTCACAGACGAGAACGGTCTGTACACGAACGGTGGCGCATTTTCATATTTGAACCTGATGCTGTACCTGGTCGAAAAATATTACGATCGCGCTACGGCTGTTTTCTGTGCGAAGATCTTTCAGGTTGATATCAATCGTACCAGCCAGTCGCCGTTTGTGATCTTTGAGGCACAAAAGGATCATGAAGATGATCTTATCAAAAAAGCCCAGTTGTTTATTGAAGAGCACCTGCGCGAACGAATCTCGATGGAAGATGTCGCCGAACGGTATACACTGAGCCGGCGCAACTTTGACCGGCGCTTTATCAAAGCCACCGGCAATACGCCCTTAGAATATCAGCAGCGGCTGAAGATCGAGCTGGCCAAAAAGATGCTCGAGACCAGCCGCCGCACGGTAAAGGAAGTGATGTACGAGTCCGGGTACGCCGATGCCAAAGCTTTCCGCGAGACCTTTCGTAAGATCACCGGCCTGTTGCCACTCGACTACCGGAGCCGGTATAATAAAGAATTTGTTACGTATCGGTAGCGGACCGGGTATGGCTCATCGAAGCTCCTGGATGTTTGTCCGATAGGTACGATTGGAAATATCGGTCCGAAAGGATATTTTGGTAGCGCATACGTCACGGGAAATGCGCCTTTCAGGGGTATATTTTGATATTCCAGCGGTTTCCTTGTACTGCCGGTAGCGGCAGGCGGTTAATTCGAATGACTTTTTGTTCATTTGTGCCGACCCATAGCCGGTAAATTTTTCTATGTATAGAATTTTACGTGTTTTACTTTTTGTAATAGGTTCGTTCGAATGCTGGGCACAACGCCAGCCGGATCCGGATACAACGAAAGTGGTCATCCTGCATGATGTGGTACTGACTGCATCGCGTTTGGAGGAGGATTTGGGGAGGTCGCCGGTAAGCGTCGAAAAATTGTCGTCACGAGCCATCTACAATTCTGCAGCACCCTCTTTTTTTGACGCGCTAGAGAATATCAAAGGCGTGCAGATGCTAGTGCCCAGTGTAGGGTTTAAAGTAATCAACACCCGAGGCTTTGGCAATACCACCAACGTGCGCTTTGTGCAAATGGTAGACGGCATGGACAACCAGGCACCACACCTCGGTGCTCCTATTGCCAACATGCTCGGTCCAGGCGACCTCGATATACAAAGCGTCGAGATTATTCCGGGTACGGCCTCGGCCCTATATGGTATGAATGCCATCAATGGCATGGCCAACTTCCTGACAAAAGATCCTTTCACCACAGAAGGAATCAGCCTGCAACAAAAGACCGGTGTCAACCGCATTCACACCGAAGGTGGCGCTAAGATATTTTCCGAAACGAGTCTGCGGTGGGCAAAGAAGATCAACTCGAACTTCGCCTTTAAGATCAATGGCTCTTATATCACGGGCACCGACTGGGTTGCCAACAGCCATGCTGATCTGAACGGCAGTGCCAACGCCAGCACGGGGTTGTTAGGTGCTGACAACCCCGCGTTCGATCCTGTCAACGGCTATGGCAACGAATCCTCGAATCGCCGCACATTATCGCTCGCTGGTAAGAACTATGTCGTCGCCCGGACGGGCTATTATGAGAATGAGCTCGTGGACTATAGCATTCACAATGCCAAGGCAGATGCAGCCCTGCACTATGCCTTTACCCCGGATACGAAGTTGATCTATACTTACCGCTTTGCCGACCTCGATAATATCTATCAGCGTGCGAACCGCTTCCGACTCGAAGACTACCGCCTGCAGCAACACGGGCTGGCTTTTAAATCGCGGTCCGTGCAGGCATTGGCGTACGTGAATGTCGAGAATACCGGTAAATCTTACAATGCCCGGTCGATGGGGGAGAACATCGATCGTACGTTTAAATCCGACAATGCCTGGTATACCGAGTACGCGGCCGCCTTTCAGGATGCTGTTGCGTCGGGCATGAGCGTGGCCGATGCGCACCGGGCGGCGCGCGTGGTTGGTGACACGGGGCGGCCACAGTCCGGTACAGCGGCCTTCGACAATCTGATTAGCGCATTGGGTGATATCAATAATTGGGATTACGGTGCTGCCCTGCGTGTAAAATCGCGAATGCTGCATGTAGAAGGTCAGTTGAACGTAACGGAGGAGCTGCTAGCCAATGTGAAAGCATCGACTGGATTGGAAATATTGGTGGGATTTGATCATCGCACCTATATCATCATTCCCGACGGCAACTACTTTATCAATCCCGAAGGAGACGGACATAATTTATTGTATCGCAAGAGTGGTGGCTTTCTGCAGGTGTCCAGGTCGTTCGGTCACAAGCTCAAGCTCGGCGCCACACTGCGTGCAGACAAGAACGAATATTACTCGCTGAAATGGAATCCACGGTTCACAGCGGTATATTCCGTGTCGCCGTTGCACCACGTCCGCTTTGCGTTTCAGAACGGGTTCCGGTTTCCAAGCGTGTTTGAGGCATTCTCCAATGTCAACAGTGGCGGTGTGAAGCGTGTCGGAGGCTTGCCGGTGATGTCGTCCGGTGTCTTTGAGCGCGCATACAACCGTGCGTCGATCGATGCCTTTCAGGCGGCGGTGTTGCGCGAGGTCAATCAGAACGGCGTGTCCCGCAGCGAAGCTATTATCGAGAACCAGGGACTGTATAAGAAAAATGATTATACCTATGTCGAGCCGGAAGAGATCCGCTCGTTCGAGGCCGGCTATAGGGGTTCGTTCTTTGATGAGAATTTGCAAGTTGATGTAGACTTCTATTACAACCGCTATAACAATTTTATTGCCCAGGTGGAAATGAATATTCCCCGCACCGCAAATGCCGACTCGATTTCCTACTATCTGGCTGACCGCACCTTACAAGACCGTTACCGCATGTGGACGAACTCCAAGACTACAGCCTACAACTATGGCGCAGGGCTTGGGCTGAAGTACCTGTTCGGCAAAAACTTTGCCATGAATGGGAACCTGACCTATGCACGTCTACAACGTCGATCGGGAAATGATGGACTAGAGGATGGCTTCAACACACCGGCCTGGATCGTGAACCTTTCTGTCGGCAATAGTGATCTCTATCAGGGTTTGGGCTTTATGGTCACCTACCGGCGGCAAGACAGCTATTATTGGCAATCGTTCCTGGTTAACGGTGATGTGCCGGCCTACCAAACGGTGGATGCGCAGGTGAGTAAGAGACTGAAGCAGGTGTCGGTGAAGGTCGGGGGTAGTAACGTGTTCAATCATTATTATAATTCGTTCTTAGGTGGTCCCAGTGTTGGTGGATTTTATTATGTGACGTTGGGGTATGGGTTTTGAGAGCATATTGTAACTTGCGAGTACAACGATGAACAACTCTCAAGATACGATTTTGTCTGCCGTTCGGGATTTTGCTAATCGGGCGCATAGTGATCAGCGCCGGCGGTACGTTGATGCTCCTTACATTGTACACCCGGTACGAGTGATGGAAACGTGCCGGGCCTATACGCAGGACACCGCTACATTGTGTGCGGCGTTGCTACACGATGTGTTGGAAGATACACCCGTCCGGGAAGCATCTATTGGCGGGTTTCTGGAGACGTTGATGCCCGGGGCTGAGGTAGCGCGCACGCTACGGACTGTGGTGGAGCTCACCGATGTGTATACGCGTGAGCGTCAGCCGCGCATGAAAAGAAAGGAGCGGCGGGCACGGGAAGCGGAACGCCTGGCTACGGTGAGCGCCGATGCACAGACAGTGAAGTATGCGGATATTATCGACAATGCCGTTGATATCACACAACACGATCCGGATTTTGCTCCGGTGTATGTGCGGGAGTGTCAGGCCATCCTGGCCCTGATCGATAAGGGGAATGCCGAGCTTTACCAACGGGCGCTGTCTACGCTGGAGGAATGTTTGGAGCGGTTCCCGCACAAGTGATCGTGGATGTTTGCTAGATTGTCGGGACTGTGCCGCCGTCGACGATATACTCGGTGCCGGTCAGGTAGCCGGCGCGGGGTGAGACGAGGAAGCCGACAAACTCGGCAAGTTCTTCCGGCCATGCAGGACGCCCGTAGGGGATTCCGCCGAGCGCTTCCATCAATCCTTGCAAGGCAACTTCAAAGCTTGTCCCACTGCTCTCGGCGAGTCTTTCCACCATCCTGGTGGCGGAAGTCGTTTGGATAAACCCTGGTGAGACAGTCAATACACGGACGCCCTGGGGTGATACTTCATTCGACAGGCTTTTGCTGTAGTTCACCAGTCCTGCTTTTGCGGCTGCATAGGGCAACGTTGATTCGTATAATGGCATCTTCGCTTGTATCGAGCCTATGTGGATGATTACGCCCGATTTCTTTTCCAGCATTTTAGGCAAGAACCCGCGGTCGAGTCTGACAGCGGCAAGCAGGTTCGCCTGGATCGTCTCTTCCCAATCTTCATCCGTCAGCGCGGCGAAGCCACCACCGGGTGTTTCGGATGAACCGAGATTGTCTATCAATATATCAATGCCGCCAAACCGGGCGTTGACTTCGTCGATGACTTTTTGCGTTCCCAGCCGCTTGCTGAGGTCTGCGGCGATGAAGTCAATTCCGTCCAGGTTCTCTTCCGCCGGATTCCGTGCCGTTACAATGACCCGGGCGCCGGCCCGTTTTAGTCGTTCGGCAATGGCGCGCCCGGCGCCTTTCGTTCCTCCCGTCACCAGTGCTACCTTGTCTGCCAATTCGTGCCCGGTGTGTATCGCTGTCGTATTCATTATTTTTTTTACACAAAAATCCGTGTCAGGAAGATGTGTTGCAAGAATGGTGTAATTATGCCTATAGGGATAAATTTATCCATACTGGTATTTCCGGTACCATGGGCTTATTTTTGATGTATGTACGAAAAGAAGATTCCTATCGAGCTCAATTGCGGGTTAGATCTGATCGGAGAAGTGCTGTATGGTAAGTGGAAAATTCGGTTATTATACTTCATTAACGAAGGTCATAAGCGGCCGAGCGAGTTACATCGAAAGATTCCGCAGGCTTCGCTTCGTGTGTTGAATGCGCAGTTGAAAGAGCTCGAAACACATGAGCTTGTTTCAAAGGTAATCTATCCGCAAGTGCCGCTGAAAGTCGAGTACAGTCTGACAGACATTGGAAAATCTTTGTTGCCATTTATTTCTGCGCTGGGCCAGTGGGCGGATGACAATCAGGCACGACTGCGCGCTGTTATAGAGAAAGGGTATGTGGCTCCAGGACCCGTGCCTGAAGGTGATGTGTATGCGCCGCCACGTTGAAGATGCTAGAAGAAATTATTCAGGTCCTCTTGTAGAGACCGACCATATTCCGGGAAGCCTGCGAGATCATTGTGCCCGCCGCCGTCGATCAGGATTAATTTCTTTTTACTTTTAATCGCAGCAAGCAAACGTTGGCTGTGCGCGGGGGGAATAAGCTCGTCCCGGGTGCCGTGCAGCAGTACGACGGGGCACGTAACGTTTGCAATTTTTTGCAGGTTATTGAATCGGAAGCGGAGGTAGAGCGAAGGGAAAAAGAATGGCACTTTTTCGTTGGCTAACGTGCTGAGCGATGTGTAGGCAGACTCCAGCACCAATCCACGGACCGGGTATCGTGTGGCAATTTCTACGGCCACACCCGTGCCAATGGATCGGCCATATACCAGGATGTTTACGGGTGCGATGTGCAACTCTTTCGTGAGGTATTCATAGGCGGCTTCGCCGTCGGTATACATGCCTTGCTCGGAGAGTTGCCCGGTGCTTTTGCCGTAACCGCGGTAGTCGATCATCAATACAGCATAGCCCAGGGTGGTAAAGTCTTCTGCGGCAAACTTCCAGCCGCTCAAGTCGCCGGCGTTGCCGTGGAAGTACAGTATGACTTCCGGGCGCGTGCCGGCACAGTAGAGGGCGTGGATGGTCTCGTTGTCGCGTGTTTCGAGAAATACTTCGCGTTGGTGGCTGGCCAGGTTCAGATTGGTATTCTTCGCCATTTTGCCTGGGTAAAAGATCATTTTTTGCTGGAAGATGTATAATAGCAGGGCGACCAGGAAATAGAGGGCGATAATGGAATATGCCAGGATCTTTAGTGTTTGCATGCAGGCGGCTTGTGATGTAAAGATAACCGGATTAAGGAATAAAATATTCTGTGTTTTTTGGGGTAAAGTATTTCGGGGAATGTGGAGGATTCGTTTTAAACGATAACTTTGGTGTGTTATTTATGGACCGATGTGAGCAACTGAAGACGTTGTGGAATAATAATCTCTCGATCGCTTGTTAGCAATAATCGGAATTTTCGTCAATTTTAAATGTTATATGATATGATGCTTGTTATGACTATGCCAAAAAAATCAACATTTGATGTAGAGAAGGCGCTAAACGCCGTATTGTATGTTGCTGAGCAATTAAGACTGGCCGGCAAAGAGGCTGGGTTTCACCAGGTTTTTAAGATACTGTACTTTGCTGAGCAAAAACATATTGCGCAGTATGGTTCCTTTATCATAGGAGACTCCTATGTAGCTATGCCCAAGGGGCCAGTGCCGTCCAAGACCTATGACATCCTAAAGGCCTTGCGCCAGGACCTCCCGTATGAGGTAGATATAGAAACGATTACTCAATATGTGCGGGTCGAAGATGAGCATTTTATTCAGCCCGTAGGTGAATTTGATGAAAGCATTTTTTCAGACACTGAGTTGGCGTCGTTGATGTTGTCAGTGCAAGAAAATAAAGATCTCTCCTTTGGTAAGCTGACGGAAAAATCGCATGATGCCGCCTGGGAAAAGGCAGCTCAAACCTCTAAAAATGATACAATGTCGTTCGTAGAGATTGCGCGTGCGGGTGGTGCAAATGAAGAGATGATTAAGTTTATTGAAGAAGGCATTGAGAACAAGAACTTTTTTGCAAACTAGAATTTATACCGATGTTGGCTATTTATGCACCGGGCACGGTGTACAGGGAATTTCTCTGGACGACCACGCCGCCCAAAGTAAAACGTTACATTATACTGGCTGAGAATACAGATTCGATCCTGATCGCATTGATCAACTCTGCAATTAATATCAACTACCTGGGTACGCAAGAGCTGCGAAATCTTCAGTTGAAACTGTCGGCTGATGGTCGATCCTATCTGGATCACGATTCTTATCTGAATTGCAGTCAGGTATATGAAATCACGAAGGTGTCGCTGCTTACCAGATTAAAAGCTGATCGTAATATGTATATCGGTACTATGAATAGAGCCGATCTTGAACGTGCAACACATTTAGTTGTTAGCGCGGGAACGATTAATGCCAAGATCAAGAGAAGTTACGCGTTGGTTTCTGTGAAGATCCCTGAATCCAGATAAGCGTTACACCTTCCAATTCAGACCGTGTAGTCGATTGCTGTTTACACTACATCGGCTTCTCGTTGCCGGGGGTATTAACTTCTGGTCGATTACTGCTTTTAATGCCGTTTTTCAGAGACGACTTTTCAGTCGATATCATGGAATCAACCATGCAAAAAGACTGACTATGAAAAGATATGTACAACTCACCGTGTTGCTGTTGCTTACAGTAAGTGCTCTCCAGACTGCGTATGCTCAGAACGATTTGACCAATAAGGTCATGATGGGATACCAGGGCTGGTTTAATACGCCGGGTGATGGGTCGCCGGTGAATGAATGGCGGCATTGGTTTAAGGATCAGACACCCAATGCAACGAAGATCAATATTGACTTCTGGCCGGAGATGGTGGAATACCCGCAGCAGTATGCTACGGAAATGACGTATCAGAATGGTTCCATGGCGCGGCTGTTTTCGTCATACGATCAAAGTACGGTGAATGTCCACTTTAAGTGGATGCGTGACTACAATGTGCACGGTGTCTATGTGCAACGTTTCCTGGGCGAGGCGGCATCTAACCAGCAAAACTTTCAGAATCGGAATCATATTATGGAAAATGTGATGAACGCCGCGCAGACGTACGGCAGGCATTACGCGGTGATGTACGATGTGACGGGTGTGCCGGAAGAAGGTTTTTACGATAAGGTCATCGCCGACTGGAAGTACCTGGTCGATACGTACGATATGTTGAATCGCCCGGGACATGCGCGGCAGGAGGGTAAACCGGTGGTGGCCATCTGGGGGATGGGTTTTTCGCATAATCCGGTGACGTATCAAACGGCGCAGGCTGTGATCGACTTCTTTCACAATGGCCCGGAGAAATACCGCGCGTATGTAGTAGGCGGTGTGCCATCGTACTGGCGCACGTTGCGGACACAGAGTGATACAAAGACCGAGCCGCAGTGGGCCGCGGTTTATCGCTCGTTTGATATGATCTCTCCGTGGACAGTAGGACGCTATAATAAGACCAGCGTTGATGCGTGGAAGACAAACATGATCGTGCCAGACCTGGCCGACTGTCATGCGAACGGCATTGATTATATGCCGGTGATCTGGCCGGGAGGCTCGTGGTTTAACCAGACAGATCAGCTATATCCCGAGCGGATCAATGACAACCCGCGCGACGGTGGGAATAACTACTGGCGCCAGGCATACAACGCGATCAGCGCCGGATCGAGCTTTTTGTATGTGGCCATGTTTGATGAGGTCGACGAAGGTACGGCCATGTTTAAGGTTGCGCCCAATGCGGGAGGTGCGCCCGCGCAGGGGACGATCGTGAAGCTGGACGCCGACGGCTATACGTTGCCGAGCGATTGGTATCTCCGGTTGGCCGACGAGAGCCAGAAGATGCTTGACCACTCGACTCCGTTGACGAGCACTATTCCGATTGTTCCTTCTTTTAGTGTTCCGGTGGTGTATGTGTCTTCGACAAGTCCGGCTGTGCGTGGTGTGTTGCCGGGCAGCTTTACTATTGCCGCGACGAATGTTACTTCGCCTGTTACGGTTGCCTATACGCTGGGCGGTACGGCGCCGGCAGCAGATTATACGGCCACTCCCGCATTGACGGGGTCTGTTACGTTAACTCCTTCGGCTCCGTTGGTAAGTGTTGCTGTCGCGCCTGCTACAGATCATGTGATTACGTCGGGGGAGACGCTGCAGTTGACCCTGGCCAGCGGATCAGGATATACAATAGGCTCGGCTACTGCGGCCATTACCTTTCATGCCTCCGCGCCTTTTAATGGAAGCCCGGCTGCCATACCGGGGCGCGTGGAAGTAGAGAATTATGATGCCGGTGGACAAGGAGTTGCTTATTATGATACGGATGTTGTGAACAACGGTGGGCAGTATCGTACATCGGAGCCGATCGATATCGGCGGGACGCCGGCGGGCGGTTATTTTGTGGGATGGTTGTCGAAGGGTGAGTGGTTGGCATATACGGTTAATGTAGCGTCGGCAGGTGTCTACACCCTGGAGGCACGTGTGGCGACACCGGCTTCGGGAAAAAGCTTTCACGTAGAATTGAATGGTGTGAATATATCAGGCGGCATTGCCGTGCCGGCTACAGGCGACTGGCAGGTGTACCAAACCGTGCGCGTGACGACGCCGATGATCAGCACGGGCCAAAAGGTGGTACGCATTGTGATGGATACGGACGGGTTCAATCTGAACGATCTCAACTTTGTGTTGAGTACGCCGGGACAGGGTCCGTATACCGGCACGCCGGCGGTTATACCGGGACGTATCGAGGCGGAAAATTATGATACGGGAGGACAGGGTATTGCCTACTCAGATCAGGATGTAGTCAACAGCGGTGGACAATACAGAGCTGCGGAGCGTGTCGATATTGAGACTTGTTCGGAAGGTGGTTATAATGTTGGATGGATCGGTACGGGAGAGTGGCTGGAGTACACCGTGAATGTTATGAGCGCGGGTACCTATACCTTGCAGGCCCGGGTGGCGACGCCCAATGCGGGGAAGATCTTTCATGTAGAATTGGACGGTGTTAATATCTCCGGACCTGTGGCGGTGCCGAATACCGGCAACTGGCAGCTATATCAGACGGTCTCCGTGACGACGCCGGCGTTGACGACCGGGGTAAAAGTGCTGCGGATCTTTATGGATGGGTTCGATTTTAATATCAACTATATAAACTTTGTGAGCCATGGCACAGGCCGCGTGGCGGCAGTGGCGGACGTACTGCGTGAGGAAGAAAAGATTACATATTCGCCTAACCCTGTACAAGATATGTTTACCGTTAACTTTCCCCCGGCTGTGTTTCGGACGGTATCCGTGCGTGATGTATTAGGGCGCGTGCAGCATCAGCAGGTCATTGATGCGCATCGTCAGGAAGTTACGTTGCAGCTGGTGGCGCTGCCGTCGGGGACTTATTTTGTTTCGTTGGAGAATGGAGCCAGGAGGAAAGTGATAAAGGTTGTTAAACGATAGCGTTACGGCAGGCTGCTGACGTAGGAAGCGATGCGGAAAAGCGGGAGGATTTTAGAGACGCCGCCGAGCTTAATGGCTTCTTTGGGCATGCCGAAGACGATGCACGATTCTTCGTCCTGGGCAATGGTATGGGCGCCGGCACTTTTCATTTCCAGCATGCCTGCGGCGCCGTCGGCGCCCATGCCCGTCATGATAATGCCGATGGCGTTTTTGCCCGCGAACCTGGCGACAGATTTGAATAATACATTGACGGAGGGACGGTGTCGATTTACCGGGGGGCCGTCGTCGAGGTGCACGTAGTAGCGTGCGCCGCTGCGCCGCAGCTCCATGTGGCGGTTTCCGGGAGCAATCAGGCAACGACCACGCAAGACACTGTCGCCGTGCTCGGCTTCTTTAACGCTGATGCGGCAGATCGAGTCCATGCGCTGTGCGAACGAGCGGGTGAAGAGCTCGGGCATATGCTGAACGACGATGATGCCGTAACAGTCGATGGGCATTTCGCGCAGGAAGGCGAGGATAGCTTCGGTGCCACCTGTCGAGGCGCCGAGCGCGATCACCTTGTCAGTGGTTTGTACCAGGCTTTTGGTGTTGCCGCCATGGATGGCCGATGCCGATGCGAGTACTTGTTGCTGAGCGGCAGCGGACCGACGACGGAGGCGGGCCTTGCTGGCGTTCTTCACGACGTCGATGATATGTTGTTTGCTTTCGGCGGCCATGCCACCGACCATAACAGGTTTTTGGACCACTTCTACGGCGCCGTATACCATGGCCAACACGGCCGAGTCGGCACCTTTGGTGGTAAGGCTGGAAATAATCACAACAGGGATGGGATGCTGCGACATGATCTTTTGCAGAAATGTCAGCCCGTCCATGCGCGGCATTTCGACGTCGAGGGTAATGACGTCGGGCACCTGCTCGCCGATCTTCTTGGCGGCAATGTACGGGTCGGCGGCCGTGGCCATGACTTCGATCTCAGGATCGCTTTGTAGTATTTCGGACAATACCTGGCGCATGAGCGCGGAATCGTCTACGATCAGTACGCTGATCTTTTTCTTCAACATGGAAGTACGAGAGGGTTCAATTCCTGGTTGAAGATAGTCTTTTGGGTATAGACATATTATAGTTTTCGGAAAATAGTTGGCTTGACCTGTTGTACGGGCAGGTTGAGATGGTGCACGGACTCCGAGTGTCCGATAAACAAATATCCGCCCCGGCGCAATTTCGACAGCAGTTTGCGAAGCACCGTTTCCTGGGTGGCCCGATCGAAGTAGATCAAGACGTTGCGGCAAAAGATCAGATCGAAGTCGTTGTCAATGCCGGTGATATCCTCGATCAGGTTGATACGTTTAAACTCCACCCTGGTGCGTAGCCGTGGGCCCATGCGAATGGTGGGACGCTCGCCTTCCTTGTCTTTACTTCGTAGCAGGTATCGCTTGCACAAGGCCATGGGGACCTGGGCGACGCTTTGCATGGGGTAGATGGCCTGTATGGCTTTCTTCAACACTTTTGTAGAGATGTCGGATGCTACAATACGGTAGCTGAGGGGATGACCAATGCCAAACTCTTCGAGCACCATGGCGATCGTATACGGCTCTTCACCCGACGAGCAGGCGGAGCTCCATACTTTAAAAGTACCCGACGGACGGTTGGCATACCAGGCGGGCAGAAGGTGCTCGCGCATGAAGTCGAAGTGTACCGGCTCGCGGAAAAAATCGGTCTTGTTGGTCGCGACCGCGTCGATCATATACACGAGCTCTTGTTGCAGGCCGGCAGGGCTCATGACGTAATCGCAGTACGCCGAGAACGTGCCGATGTGTAGATGCTCGAGTCGCTTTTGCAGCCGGCTTTCCAGCAGGATCTTTTTCAAGGGTGTGAGATTGATCCCACACTCCTTGTAAATGAATCTGCTGAGCCGGCTGAAGTCAGCGTCGGAAAGTTTTTGTGGCTGCGCGAGTGCGGCCATGGATTAGAAGTTTTCGTAGCGCTTGTCGAGCTGGTCGTTCTCGTGGTTGCCCATGTCGAGATTTATACCACCCATCTTGGACGGGGCATTTTTCACAGCACTTTTGTACAGGTTCGGTGCGCCGGCGCCGGCTTGTGCGGGACGCGATTTATAGAGCGTCGTGGCAGCGGCGCGTTGTGCGTTTTTATCGAGGCGGAAGAACGATACGGTTTCGCGCAGGTGGTCGGCCTGGCTTGACAGCTCTTCGGCACCACTGGCCATTTCTTCTGACGCCGACGCGTTTTGTTGGATCACCTGGTTGAATTGCTGGATGGCGTTGTTTACCTGCTCGGCACCGGTATTCTGCTCGAGACTGGCGGCAGAGATCTCTTGTACCAGCTTGGCTGTGCTTTGGATGTTCGGCACGATCTGGTCGAGTACTTTGCCGGAGCGATCGGCAATCGCCACGCTCGCGGAGGAAAGCTCATTGATTTCCGCGGCAGCCACCTGGCTACGCTCGGCCAGCTTGCGTACTTCGGCGGCGACAACCGCAAAGCCTTTGCCATGGTCGCCGGCACGGGCTGCCTCTACGGCGGCGTTCAGCGCCAGCAAGTTGGTCTGACGGGCAATCTCGCCGATGATGGAGATCTTCTCGGCAATTTTTTTCATGGACTCAACGGTATGGTTAACGGATCGGCTACCATCTTGAATATCGTCGGCTGCTTTCAGAGCGATCTTTTCGGTCTGCTGTGCATTGTCGGTGTTTTGCTGGATGTTTGCCGCCATTTCTTCCATCGATGACGAAATCTGTTCCGCCGACGCAGCCTGCTCTTGCGAGCCTTGCGACATCTGCTGCGATGTAGCGCTCATCTGCGCGCTGGCGGTGGCGATGTGGTCAGACGCGGTCGAAACAAACGTGAGGACTTCGCGGAGTTTGTCCACCATGGCTTTGATATAGTCAATCAGCTCGCCCAGCTCGTCATGCGACGTGTTCTCGATATTCACCGTGAGGTCACCTTCAGAAACGCTCTTGATGGCAGCCTTGGCATAGCCGATCGATCGCGTAATAGCTGTGATGATCCAGATCGAAATACCGATGGAGATCAATACTGCCGTAATAAGAAGGAAGGCCATTTGTGTTTTGGCTTCGTTATACAACTTGTCGGTTTCGGTCTTGGCCAAGGCCAGGGCATTTTCATTTTTACGCGAGATTTTTGCCAACGTGCTGATGGCGGCCAGTGCTGCCGCGCGCCCGTCACCGGAGGAGAGCTTGTACGCTTCGGCAGAAGTCGAGTCGGTATTGCGCATGGCCAGTGATTTGATGCGGCCATAGATCTTGGCGTATTCGTTCCACTTGGTCGTGAACTCTTCCATGATCTCAATACCGGTCTCGTCGGATATGCTTTTAAGATCATCCATGCGGCCCAACATTTCGGTGGTGCGATCTTCAATCACACTGACGTACTCTTGTATTTCTTCGGGGCTCTTGGTGATGATAAGCTCTTTTTCCCGTTTTGTAATAAGCTGAATGTCTTCCGCTGCCTTCGAGGCAAGCATGATCCGTTTTACGTTGAGGTCTACGAGCGTGTTGATACGGTCGTTCAGCATGCCGATGTTATTCAGACCCATATAGTAGATAGCGCCCGACAGGCCGATCAAGACGACGAAGGCGGTAATCAGGCGGGCTTTTACGGTGAGTTTCATGAGTGATGGAGGTTACGAGTGAGTGATTGACTCCTGGTCGGAGGTGTTTTGTAAAATAGAGAGCTCTTCGGTGCTGAAGACCAGACCGATGTGGAGCAGCATGATAAACTGGTCATGATGTTTGACCATGCCGCTGATAAACCCGGACTTGTAGCGCGATCCGATCGACGGCGCCGGTTGGACGCTGGCAGCGTCGATCTCGAGTACCTCCTGTACCGAATCGACAACGGCACCCAGCATAATCTGTTGGCCATCGATCGTGAGGTTCAATACAAGAATGCAGGTGTTGACAGTATCGGGTGTTTTTTCGAGCCCGAACTTCAAGCGTGTGTCGACGACGGGTAGTACAGTTCCGCGCAGGTTGATAACCCCCCGCATGAAATGCGGAGCGCGGGGTACTTTGGTGATCTTGGAGAGCTCCAGGATCTCCGAAACGTCGGCCACGCTGGTGGCAAAAAGCTCGTCGTCTAACCGGAAGGTTAGGTACGACTGACTGGTGACGGTGACGGTTTCCATGATGATGTGAGGATATGTGAAGGTAGATTTAGTGCTGGTGTAAGAGGCGGTTCTCGTCAATGAGCTGGCGTACAAGTTTGTGTATGTCCATGACCAGGGCGACGCTGCCGTCGCCGAGGATGGTGGCTCCGCTGAACTCTTCCCGGTTTTCATAGAACGAGCCGAGTGGCTTCATGACCGCCTGGTACTCGCCGATCACGGCATCGACCGCCAGCCCTACCGGGAATTCGTCGAAGTGTACTTTTATGACTTGCGTGATGTCGGGTTTAGGCTCATCGTCATGAAAGACTTCGCGCAGATTAAAAACCGGCAGCAGGGTGCCGTCGAATTCTATCTTCTGGGCGTGTTCCCGCCGCAGCTTGCGCGTTTCGATCTCGTAACATTTGTCTACCGCTGTCAAGGGGAGTATATATTCTGACGAGGCGATTCTGACACGCATGCCGTCTACAATGGACAGCGTCAGCGGCAGGCGGATGGTAATGGTAGTGCCTTCCTGTACACGTGAGGCAATGGATACTTCGCCGTGGATCGCCTCGATGTTACGTTTTACAATGTCCATGCCCACGCCCCGGCCGGAAACATCGGTCACTTGCTCTGCCGTAGAGAAGCCCGGCTTGAAGATGAGATCGTAGGTCTCCTTTTCGGAGAGTACGGCGTCGGCAGCGATCAACCCTTTGGCTATTGCTTTCTGGCGGATCTTTTCGGCGTCGATGCCTTTGCCGTCGTCGATGATCTGGATGTATACGAACGTGCCCGAGTGAAAGGCTTTCATGCGAATAGAGCCCTGGCGGGGTTTGCCTTTGGCTTCGCGCTCGGCCGGTGATTCAATGCCATGGTCGATGCAGTTGCGCAGCATGTGCAGGATCGGGTCGGTAATGTTTTCGATGATGGATTTGTCCAGCTCTGTCTCAACGCCTTCAGCGCTGAAGTTGATCTCTTTGCCAAGCTCCTTCGATAGGTCGCGTACCAGTCGCTGGAAGCGCGTGACGAGGGTATCAATGGGTATCAGGCAAATGCTAAAGGCGTTCTCGCGTAAGCGGCGTGAGATCTTTTCCATGTTCTCGGCCAGGTTGGCGAGGTCCGGTACATTGTGGCGGGCGGCCAGCAGCGTAAGGCCTGCTTGTGAAGTGACCAGCTCGCTCACCAGGTTTAATAGCTCGTCGAGCTTGTCGGACGACACGCGGATGCTGGTGACATGATTTTTGGCCGCCGTGGAGAGTATAGGCGCCGTTGTATCTGCCGATGTGCTGGCGGTCGTTGTGGTGGTATCGGCGCGTAAGGCGTTGGCTACCAGGTGCTGGATGGCAGGCAGTCCAAACGGCGATGCACCAAACGGTTTGATATCGAGTGCCTGTATAAATGCGGGAACCTGAAGCAGGTCGGTGTCGGCAATTTTTTCGACGATCACCTCGCAGCAGTCTTCGGCAAAGATGAAGACGCCCTGAACTTCGGCCAAGGCGTTTTTACTCGCAAGAAATACTTCAAAGCCGGTATAACACAGCATTGGGTCGAGTATGTCCAACTTCGGAACCTCGTCCATGTGGGGCAGCACGCGGGCTGTGCCGAGCGACACGAGGTCTTCCACGAGGTATAGCGGATTGGTGCCCTTCAGCTGCGCATTGGCGTGGGGTTTGCAGTGCACGTAGAAGGTAGCCATACCGGTAGGCGTATGGATTTGCTCGCCGGTCAGGCCGGCAATGGCTTTGCGCAGCGCTTCGTGGCGCGCGCGGTTGACGGGGTCTTGTAAGCCCTGGTCGCGAATGATTTTCTTTACGTGGTCGACCGTTTCCAGCGTTACCTCCAGCACTTCGTTCGTCGCGGCGAAGCGTCCGGTACGGATCAGATCGTATACGGTTTCCAGCTCATGGGTGAGCGCGCTCAGGCTTTCGAACCCAAACATACTGGCAGACCCTTTCAGGGTGTGCATGGACCGGAAGATGGTTTCGATGGACGTTTTGTTGGTGCGGTCCTTATCGAATTGCAGCAGTGTTTCTTCGAGGCTGGCGATGAGCTCTTCGGCCTCGGCAATAAATATGCCCTGGAGATGGTCCATAGATTAGTGAGTCACGTGAGGTAGGGCGGTGTCTTGTGGTTGTAGTAGGGCGTCGAACCCGGCAAGCTTCAGGAGCTTGAAGTCGTTTTCGTTTAGCCCCGAAGAGACCGTGATGGTACGCCCTTCGGCACGGGTTTCCTGCAAGAAGGCCCAGAGCATCTGTAGAAAGCACAGGTCAATAGCAACCGGCTGGTCAATGGTAATCGACGTCACGTCAGTCTTGGTGCGGAGCTTGTTAAACAAGGCGGTGAGTGATGCGCCATGTTGCCCGGTAAGCTCGCCGGTAATTTTACCTTTGGTACCCGACGGCGTCTTGATGATGTTCACCATGGGCTTCATAGGGCAGTCAAAAAGCGCCGGTAGGCCGGTCGTGAAAAAATGTTTTTAGAAGGAAGTTTTTCCGCCGCGTAAAAAGCTTGCATAGCGATGAGTTTTTTGACCAAAGTATACCTGGCCGTAGGGCAAAGGTAGAATGCCGGCTTTCACAGCGGCATCGGAGGAATGTCGTATTTTGAATTACGCGGAGATACGCACGACACTTCCGTATAAATACTTAGAGTGTGTCCCGTGCGGTGGCATGATATTTTACTCGTTGTACGGTAATCCTTTTCTTTATTCAACTTTTGGATACATATATGAGACTTTCCTTACGTGCGTTTCTGTATATAACATTGGTATTTTTATGCGTATACTGTGAATCCCGAAAGCCTTCCATACCACCCTCAACGACTGCGGATACCGTACAAACTGCGCAGAAGCAAACCGTAACGCTACCTGAACCGTATGCCACTGAGTCAGCGAAGAAGTTCAGTAATGTGGTAGGATGGGATGAAAACATTACACCGGTCGCGCCGCAGGGTTTTACGGTTACGCGCTTTGCGGACGGACTCAAGAATCCCCGCTGGATCTATGTTGCACCAAACGGTGATATTTTTGTTTCAGAAGCTAACACCGAGCCCAAAATGCCGGAGAAGGTAGGTAACGCCGTATCGGGTAAAAGCAGGTCGCAGAACCTGGGCAAAAGCGCAAATCGCATCACGTTATTTAAGGACACCGACAATAATGGAACCATCGATCAACGGCATGTCTTTTTATCGGGATTGAACCAGCCCTTTGGTATGGTGATCCTGAACGGATTCTTCTATGTAGCCAATACCGATGGTATTTGGCAATATTCCTACAAGGAAGGGCAGACAATCATGCAAGGCACCGGTAAAAAGATAGTGTCGTTGCCTGCCGGCGGATATAACAATCACTGGACCCGTAATATCATTGCCAATCATAACGGCACGAAAATCTATGTGTCCGTCGGCTCGGGGAGCAATAGTGCCGAGCACGGTTTTGAAAATGAGATACGCCGGGCCAATATTCTCGAGATCAACCCGGATGGCACGGGCGAGCGAATCGTTGCCGCGGGCCTTCGAAATCCGGTAGGGATGGACTTACAACCCGGTACCCACACACTGTGGACGGCCGTAAACGAACGCGACGACCTGGGCGATGAACTGGTACCGGATTATATTACCAGTGTAAAAGATGGTGGATTTTATGGCTGGCCTTATACGTACTTCGGGACACACGACGACCCGGCTGTAAAAGAGCCGCTGCCCGACTCGCTCCGGAATGTGATTGTGCCGGACGTATCCGTGGGATCGCACACGGCTTCCCTGGGCCTTGCATTCTACGACGCCAAAGCATTTCCCGGTCACTATCACGGCGGCGCATTTGTGGGGCAACATGGCTCCTGGAATCGTTCGGCGCTGAGCGGCTATAAAGTGATATTCGTTCCCTTTGCGAACGGTGTGCCCGGTACGCCGGAAGATTTTTTGACCGGCTTCATTAAAGACGAAGCAACAGGCGAGGTACGGGGCCGGCCGGTATGTGTAGCCGTGGCGCCCGATGGGACGCTGTTGGTGACGGATGATGTGTCAAACATTATTTGGCGCGTAAGCGTTACGAAAGCCCCGTAATTTTATCTCCTGTAATCCGATCCATTTGTTAATCGTCTATGCCGCGGCGCCCACCACCTCGTCTGGTTCGTTACCTGGCCCTGAGCGGATCTATAGCGATCGGGCTGGTATATATTGGCATAGGCACCATTGCCATGCTATCATTACTGCGCCTGAAAGATGGTGGCGCGGATGAAGATAGCATGTTGGAGTTTCTGACCGAGCTGCTCGCCGGTTGGGTGTTGGTTTGGAGCATTCTACTCGGCATGGTGTGTTACATTGCCTGGCGATTGTACGAAGCGATCGCCAATCCTTTTCACGAACCGGCTACTGCCAAAGGAATTATCACACGTATAGGGACTGCGTTAAGCAGCGTGGCGTATGCGATCATTGCGCTTTCTGCTATACAAGCCCTGTTGGGCATTGCGTTAGAGGGCGATGGCGTGGAGGAACAACGGTTGCTGATAGAAGAGGTGCTGGATTGGCGGGGTGGCACCTGGTTGGTTGGCGCGACGGGGGTGTTAGTCGGTATCACAGGGTTACTCGAGTTTTATCATGTTGTACGCCGCCTGTATGTGCCCAGGCTGAGCATGCAACGACTTTCGCGCATGGGCCAACGATTGGTCCACAGCCTCGCGTGGTACGGGCATTTCTCTCGCGGTACGATCTTATTGATCATGTCCTACTTTCTTGTGCTGGGTGCAATTCACGCTGATCCCGAGGAGGTGGTAAATACAGACAAGGCATTTAATTTCATTGGCGAAAGCCTGTTGGGCCATCCGTTGTTCGTGATCGTGGCGATTGGTACGGTCGCGTACGGCGTTTTTATGATTCTACAGGGCATATACATGAAATGGGAAAAGGACCGGTGAGCGCACCGGTCCTTTCATACAGCCTATTTTACAGCAGCGGTGAGTGATCCTGCCGGCGTGTTGCTGGTAGATCTTCCTTCCAATGCTTGTATTCTTTGTGTCAGGGCTTCGATCAGCTGGCGTTGGCTGTCGATCAGCGCTTGTTGTTCTTGTACGGCTTTGACGAGCGGCACAACAAACTCGGCATAACGAAGGCTATACCACTCCTCGGGTCTTTCGGGACGGCTGACGCCGCTGAAGTCGAAGTTTACTTTCCGGGCAGCGGCCTCTACTTCCTGTGCGATGAAGCCGGTATGCAAGGTGAGATCTTTCGGAATGGCGGACGCATCGACGCCGGCGGCAGCATTTTTTGCGACGATGACGTCGTGGTTAACGCGATAGGTCACCGGGCGGAGCTGTTGAATGAATTCCAGGCCGGGTACGTCTTCGTGGATGTCCGTTTTAAAGCGACCGTCAGAGGCAGCTGTCCAGTTTACCTGGCCACCGATCCTGGTGACGGAGACATTGCCAATACGGACTTCATTGGAATTAAATACTTGTGCGCCAGCGCCTATAGCGGTAGCGTTAGTTAAACTGCTGTTCCCCTGAAATGCGGCATAGCCGATGGCGGTATTGTAATTGCCTTCCCCATACCATGAGAGTGCCGCATAACCAACAGCAGTGTTACGCTCGCCGCTCGTGCTTTGCATGGCCTTCATGCCTACGGCAGTGTTGCGACTACCCTGTGTGTTCTCGAATAGTGCTTCTACACCGAGGGCTGTGTTGTCGAGTCCACCAGTATTGTTAAATAATGCTTTAAACCCAATTGCGGAGTTGAAACTGCCGGCGTTTTTAAAAAGCGCCATGGAGCCCAGGCAACTATTCCATTTGCCTTCATTTTTATACATCGCGTACGCTCCGACAGCAGCGTTCTCGAAGCCGTAATTGTCCGAAAGACAGAAGGAGCCCAACGCTACGTTGTTCCAGCCGCTGGAGTTGAACAGGGCTTTGTAGCCGATCGCGGTATTGTCGGATCCATACCCGCGGTACAATGCTTCCGCCCCCACGGCTGTATTGTTGTTATTGGAGGTGTTTGAGTAGAGTGCATTCTGGCCCAGGGCTGTGTTATTGCTTCCGGTGTTATTCTGACGCAGGGTATTGAAACCGAGTGTGGTGTTGGCGACACCCGTCAGGTTGTCGGCCAGCGAGAATGTGCCGATGGCGGTGTTTACCGACGCGGTCGTGTTGGCGTATAGTGCGTGGTGACCGATGGCAATGTTGCTGGAAGCGGTTGTGCTATGGTAGAGTGAGTACACACCGATGCCGACATTATAGCGACCGACGGTGTTACTGCTCAAGGAGCCTACCCCGATGGCGGTATTGGCGGCGCCATAGGTGGTTTGATAAAGCGTACGCCACCCTACGGCTGTGTTTTGACTGCCGCTATTGCTGGTAAACCCGCTTTGGTAGCCAACGTATACATTGTCGTTCACTACCTGGTCGTCGTTCAGGCCCGCTCCCTCGCCGAGGTATACGGAATGCCCGGTGTTGAGCTGCTCTAATTGCCCCCGGGTCGTCAGGCGCAGGTAGGGAATGTTGTTGGTGCGGACCACCAGCGGCAACTCGTCTTTGGTGCCGAGAAAATTGTTGGAGGTCGTACGGGTATTGCCGTAGACGTTCCAGGCGCTGTCTGTGCTGAGGGCAGTCGTTTCCGTGGCGCCTGCCTTCAACGCGTAGAGTGCGTAGGGCACGCTCATCAGCTGACTGGCACCATAGAGCTGACCATCGATGCTTACTTCCAGAAAGTAAGGGCCTGCAGACCAGTCGACAGTAGCGAGGTCGCTGCTGCGATCATTCCCGTCGCCAATGGTGAGATTAATAAGTCCGGTTTCTGTCGCGGTGGCATGATGGTTTTCGGTATAAACGGCTTGGCCAGCGGCGTTGCCCTGGACAATGCGAATGCCGACGAGCGAGGTACTGTTAGCTTTTGCCTGGCCGGCGGCATCGCGTAAAACAGCTTGGTATTTAAAGCCGGTAGGTACCTGTGCCCAGGCATTCAAGCTGATGATTGCGAGTAAAAATATAGACAGTGTTTTCATAAAGGGGGGTATTTATAGATGGAAAAACGTGTTGTGATAGCGAGATTTATTGTTTGATGATCTTGAAGTGACGTATAAGTGCCTGGTGTCTTTTTACCTGAAGCAGGTACGAGGCGCCCGGCAGGTCCTCGAATGAAATTTCCGTAAGGTCCGTCATAGGACCCTCGCGTACGGGGATGCCACGCGCGTCGAGCACGGTATACCGGAGGTGCGCTGTTCGGGTGTCATTACGAAGGTATAGCAGCGTATTGACCGGATTGGGGAATACTATGAGCGGGATTCCGGTGTCGCTATCGTCTAGTGTGGCCTGTACGCGTAGTACCGGCTGATGAAAGCCTTGTGTGAGGTAGTGTGGCAGCGTCGTGGTGGTTTCGATCGCTACTTCACCGACGGTGAAAATCAGCGACCCGGCGTCTTGTTTGAAAGAGTCGCCGGCAGCAGAGACAACTTCGTGGCGCTGGGCCGCGAGGGGCAACGCGAGCAATGCCACAAGTCCTGTGAGGATGCTTTTGGGAGGAGATTTCATAAATATATATTGCTTTAGTGTAAAAATGAGCGAGGCATAATTGTGCAGCAGGTCGGAGTAAGGATCGGTATACAATACAATCCTGTAACGACGAGTACGGAAGCAGCTTATAGGAAAATGGCCTGGGAAGGGCTGCTGGAGGAAATCGTTTTCACTGACGGCTGATCGGCACGGGGGCGCAGCCTTCCCACGAATGAATATACATATAAAAGGAGAGATCCCCTATCGGAAATACTGGGTGAGATGACGACGTGGCCCCCCGATACATCAAGTTATGAGCTTTTGAACAAAGAATATTGAGCTTTTGAACAAAGTGTTATCTTGCTGATAAATAGAACTTTGTGAATAGAGGTCCGGGACATACAATAGTCTGCGGGCCGCGTCGTCTTACCACAAAACAAGTAGGCTATGAGCAACGGTAGTGAGGATCATCTTCCCGAGGTGCTATATTCTTGCAATACTAACATTAAGCGCGAGAGCGAGAAGTTTCTTTCGAAGCACGCGTTTACGCACATATTCGAAGGCAGCCTGGCGATCGATACCGGCGCGAGTAAGGAGATGTACCAGGCCGGTGATACCATTCTGGTGAAACGTAACCAATTGGTGCGGTCGGTGAAGTATCCCGGGGCGGGTGGGCAGATGCGCAGCATTACGGTGTTCTTTAGTCAGGAGCGTCTGCGTGACTTTGCGTTAACGGAGGTACCCGGGGCCGTCAATCCGTATGCGGGAAAGTCGGTGGTGCCACTGCGTCGCGACCCATTGTATGCAGCGTATGCGACGTCACTTGTTCCCTATGAAAGTAGCGCCAGCCAATCGTTAGACGCAATCACCGCGTTAAAAACCCATGAGGCGGTGCTTTTGCTACTACAATTGGACCCGGCACTGAGGGCGATGTTGTTTGATTTTAGCGAGCCGGGCAAGATTGACCTGGAGGCTTATATGAAACAGCACTTTGCCTTCAACGTGGAGCTTAAACGTTTTGCGTATCTCACGGGCCGGAGCATCGCTACCTTCAAACGTGATTTTGAAAAGGTGTTCCACACATCGCCCAGCCGGTGGCTGCTGCAGAAGCGACTCGAGGAAGCACACTATCAGATCAAAGAGAAAGGACGGAAGCCTTCAGACGTTTACCTGGAGGTGGGCTTTGAAGATCTTTCCCACTTTTCCTTCGCGTTTAAGAAAACCTATGGTGTTGCGCCTTCGCTGGTATAACACGATTACCATTTTATCATAAATTTTTATCGAATCAATCCTATGGCAACTACAGCATCGAACCTACGTGTTATTATAACGGGCGCCACCGGTATGGTGGGAGAGGGCGTGTTGCACGAATGTCTGCGAAACCCGAACGTAGAAGCCGTACTTGTCATTAATCGGAAGCCTGGCGGCGTTACGCATCCGAAGCTGCGCGAGATTATCCATGGCGACTTCTATAATTTGTCGTCTATACAGGATCAGCTCGGGGGATATGATGCATGTTATTTTTGCCTGGGGGTGTCGGTGATAGGTCTCTCGGAAGCCGAGTATTTCAAGATCACGCATACGCTGACCTTGCACGTTGCCGACATTCTCAGCACGCGCAATCCACAGATGACATTCTGCTATGTGTCAGGGGCGAGTACGGACAGCACGGAACAGGGGCGGACGATGTGGGCGCGCATCAAAGGCAAGACGGAGAACGACTTGATGAAACTTCCCTTCCGGCAGGTATTTGCCTATCGTCCCGGCTTTATGAAGCCGGATAAGGGAGCGAAGAACGTATTAACGCTTTATAAATTTATGGGCTGGATGTATCCGATCGGTCGCGCGTTATTTCCGAAGGCATTCATCACACTAAGGGAACTTGGTCTGTCCATGATTGATGTTACCCGGCGGGGTTACGACAAAAAAATACTCGAGGTGTCCGACATCGTAGCGACTGCCGCGCGGGCGAACGGCAATAAAATTTAAGGCACTGTCCGGCCCTTCGGTAGGTGCGCTCGTAGTATACCCCGCGCGGGACATGTACCGTTGCGTGTAAGTGTTGTTTAGATTACTTCAAGGGTCAGGCGTGCTCGTTGATAACCTGTTGGAGGAAATGAGCCGGTACGACGCCCGACTGCCGCCATAGGACATTACCGTTTTTGAAGAGCATGAGCGTTGGTACGCTTTGCACCTGATAGGCGGCCGCCGCCTGGGGGTTGCGGTCAATGTCGATCTTGATAATGCGGACCTTGTCACCCACGCGTGCTTTGAGATCCTGCAGGATTGGGGCCATTGTTTTACAGGGGCCACACCACTCTGCTGAGAAGTCTACGAAAGTGAGCTTCTCGCTATTGACCAGGGTTGAAAAGTTTCCATTTGCCATGTTTTTAAAACACCGGGTCGGTTCTGCCGGTTCAAAATTTAGTCATTAAATTAGACAGCACAAGAATCGATTCCGCTTTTCGCGTATGACACTGCCTGACGATCATCCCCTGAAACAAGCTCTCCAGATGCACTTTGCCCTACCAGAAGAAGACTGGTCGTTACTGGCCAGCATCTGGACGCGTACCACTGCCCGTCGCAAGGAGATTATGACCCGCGCCGGCGATGTGGAGCGCTATCTGTACTTTGTAGAGGAAGGTGTGCAGCGTGTATTTTATACCGACGACCAGGCACGGGAGGCGACGATTGTTTTTACGTATGCGCCTTCGTTTGGTGGTGTGCTGGACTCGCTCTTGATGCAGCAGCCGTCGCGGTATTTTTATGAGACGTTGACTCCTTCAGTATTTCTGCGAACTCCCTTTGCCGAGATGCAACGACTTATGGATGGTCGGCCGGCCGTTTCGGCGATGGTACGGCAAAGTCTGAACGTAACACTTTCGGGCGTATTGGAAAGGTTGGTGGAGCTACAGTGTTTTTCGTCCGAGGATAAATTCAAGCGATTATTACAACGGAGCCCACACATTCTGCAGTTGGTGCCGCATAAGTATTTAGCCAATTACCTGGGCATGGACGCTACCAACTTCAGCAAGTTTATGAATCGTGTGCGGATCTGAAAATCCTGGTATTTACCAACAATTACTTTCGGGTGCTGCTCCACCTTTGTGTCGTCAAATCTCTTGCACTATGAACCCCGTAGATAAAAATCACTGGCTGGACGGCCTGGAAGCCAGCGTTGAGCGACACCTGCAGCATGCGATTTATTATTTTCAGAATCAGGACAGCGAGGTATTGCTGAAACCCTCTGTTACGGGTGGCTGGAGCATTGCCCAATGTCTGGAGCACCTGAACCGCTATGGCCATTTTTATCTCCCGGCCATCGACCGGGCACTGCAACGTCACGACGGCCAGCCCGACGCGCCGACGTTTACCAGTACGTGGCTCGGGAGCTATTTCACGCGGATGATGCAGCCCGAGACCGGCAAGTGGAAGATCAAAGCCATGAAAGCTTACGCGCCGCCGCCCAATCTCGATGCGCATGCTATCGTGGCCGAGTTTATCCATCAGCAGGAGACATTGCTGGCGTTGCTCTCGCGTGCGCGGCGTGCCGACCTGACGGCCACGCGTGTGCCGATTTCCATCGCTACTTTTATCCGGTTGCGGTTAGGCGATGTGTTTGCTTTTTTGATCGCCCACGATGAGCGTCATATACAGCAGGCCCTCCGCAACCTGCCGGTGTCGCAAGATATAGACGTACAGGCCGTCCGTTAGTGTGGTGACAGGGCTTTGAGCCCGACGATGGAGAGAATGAGCGTTGTGATAAAAAACAGCCGCCAAAAAGTCGCGGGCTCGTGGAAGATAAAAATGCCGACCAGTACTGTGCCGACGGCGCCAATCCCTGTCCATACCGCATAGGCGGTGCCGATAGGCAAGGTTTCCGTGGCGCGCATCAGCAAGTACATGCTCAGCGTGAGGCAGATCAGGAAGCTAGCGTACCACAATTGCGCTGTTGTGCCGGTGGCCTCGCGGGCTTTGCCGAGGGAAGTAGCAAAGCCTATTTCCAGTAAGCCCGCTACGATCAGTAATATCCAATGCATGACAATCTGTTTGTTACCTGGCAAAGCTACGGTTTCGAACGGTCGTATGCCAGCACATGCTGAGCTTGTCATTTCCTATGTGCGTTCCGCACACAGTTGACCGAATGACCATTCAATAAATGTCCGTTGCCATTCAATAACTACATTTTATGTCGCTTGTGTTCATGGCGACCTTGCTCACCGCAAGGCCTTCATAGCCTGTTTGCTTGTCACCTATTTATTCAACCATACACAACAAAACAGATGAACACAACTTCTACAAAACACCTCAAAGGCTTGTTTCGCCTGGTAGTGGTGGTATGCCTGCTTGGCATCCTGCTACCGGCTTTACCAGCCCAGGCCCAATTAGGCAACCGCGTCGTGGTTGGCTACTTCCACAACTGGAACAATGCTTCCGCTCCCTACATTCGGTTGCGTGACGTAAACTCCAAGTATAATGTCATCAACATCGCTTTTGCTGTGCCGGTAGCGCCCGGCGATATGACGATGACCTTCGAGCCGGTACAACAATCAAAAACCGAGTTTATCGCCGACATCCGTACGCTGCAGGCGCAGGGTCGTCGTGTGCAGATCTCGATCGGGGGTGCCGACGCGCCCGTCGAGCTGCACACGGCTGCGGACCGCACCAAGTTTGTAAACTCGATGAAGACGATCATCACCGAGTACGGCTTTGACGGTTATGACATTGACCTCGAAGGCACCTCGGTGATCCTGAATCCAGGAGATACAGATTTTAAGAATCCCACGACGCCGAAGATCAGCAACCTGGTTGCCGCTTCGCGTGAGCTCGTTACGTATTTCCGGGGTCAGGGCAAAAACTTCTGGTTGACGTCTGCTCCGGAAACACAGTATGTACAAGGAGGCTATGGCTTTTACGGCACTGCCTTTGGTGGGTACCTGCCTGTGCTGCACGGTCTGCGCGACCTACTCACTTTTGTACACGTGCAGTATTACAACACCGGCTCGCAAGTAGCGCTCGACGAGAAGATCTACAATCAGGGCACAGCGGACTTTATCGTTGCCATGACGGACATGCTGCTGAAGGGGTTCCCCGTGGCGCGTAATGCAGCCAACGTCTTCCCCGCGTTGCGTGAAGATCAGGTAGCCTTTGGTTTGCCAGCTACCGGCACAGGTTCCGCGCCGGCAGGTGGGTACGTAGCGCCTGCACAAGTACATCAGGCGTTGAACTATCTGATCAAGGGTATTTCGTACGGCAGCGCGTACGTCACCAACCGCACCTACCCGAACTTGCGGGGTATTATGACCTGGTCGGTTAACTGGGATAAGACCCAGGGCGACGCGTTTGTGAATAACCACTATGCTTACTTCAGCAGTTTGGGTGGCGGCAATAATGCTCCCACTGTAAGTCTTACTTCGCCGGCCAACGGCGCAACGTTTACGGCACCGGCCACCGTATCACTGGCAGCGAATGCTTCTGATGGCGATGGCTCCGTGACAAAAGTAGCGTTCTTCCAGAATGGCGCCCTGCTCGGTGAAGACACTTCGGCACCGTATACTTTTACCTGGAGCAACGTAGGCACTGGTAGCTATACGCTGACAGCTGTCGCTAGGGATAACCAGGGTGCGACGACAACCTCTTCATCGGTGACCATTACTGCCACGACCAGTGGAGGCAATACACCGCCGGTGGTAAGCCTGACGTCGCCGCCCAATGGTGCAACGTTTACAGCACCCGCTTCCGTTACTATCGCTGCTAACGCAAGTGATGCCAATGGTACGGTCAGCAAGGTGGAATTCTTCCAGGGCAGCACAAAACTGGGTGAAGATGCTTCATCTCCATATAGCTATACCTGGACAGGGGTAACGGCAGGTACTTATAGCATTACTGCCCGCGCTACCGATAATCAGAATGCTACAACGACTTCGTCGGCTGTAAGCATTACGGTATCGAATCCTACCGGTGGTTGCAATGCACCCCAATATGTAGAGAATAACGGCTATGTAGCCGGTAGCCAGGTGAAAAACGCCGGCGGTGTGTATCAGTGCCGTGAGTGGCCCTATTCGGGCTGGTGTAATGGTGCTGCATGGGCATACGGCCCTGGCACGGGTACCTACTGGCAAGATGCGTGGGTGTTTGTTTCTGCCTGCGGTGCATCGACTGCGGCTGTGCAAGCCCCTGTAGCGGAAGCTGAAAGCGTGGCGGTATATCCCAACCCAGGGGTTATCGGTCGTACGGCTACCGTTACGTTTGGTTTAGGCACATCGCCCAGCGTCGCTACGGTGGAAGTTAAGACGTTGGATGGTGTGGGTGTTTACAGTCAGCAGTATACTCCGACCGGCAGCACGACACTGGACGTAGAGATTCCGGCCTTACCGGCAGGTTTATACCTGATCCGTCTGCAGCACGATGCGAAGAGCACAACACAACGATACCTGGTTAAATAACGACTATCACGCAATTTCATGAGAAGACATTATACTCCGGCCGCTGGCTGGCTGTCATACCGGCGATGGTTTGCCGTATTCCTGATGATTTTTTGTATCACGGCGGTGCATGCCTCGTCCCCATCATACCGGGACGAGCGCTGTGTCGCCTGCACGGACCCCGTGTGGATGGCGGCAAATACGTACACCAGTGGTGCCCGTGTTTCGTTGAATAACAAAATATATGAAGCGCGCTGGTGGACGCAAGGAGAGAACCCTGAGACACGCAGTGGCGAGTGGGACGTGTGGCGCTACATTGGCCCGTGCGACGGCGGCGGGACAAATGTCAATCCCACGGTATCGCTGACGGCTCCAGCCAATGGCGCATCGTTCACCGCGCCCGCCAGCGTTACGCTGACGGCTACTGCGAGTGATGCCGATGGTACCGTAGCCAAGGTTGGGTTCTACCAGGGCGCGACGTTGCTGGGGGAAGATACCTCAGCACCGTATAGCTATACCTGGGGCGGCATTGGGAGCGGTACGTATAGCCTCACGGCGCGTGCTACGGACAATGCTGGCGGTATTGCTACCACTGCAGCGGTCGGCATTACCGTGACGGGTGTAACAAATGCCAGTCCGGCGGCGACGCTTACCGCTCCGGCCAATGGTGCATCGTTTACCGCGCCAGCCAGTATTACGCTGACGGCGACAGCAAGCGATACGGACGGCGCGGTTGCTAAAGTTGGATTCTACAACGGCGCTGCGTTGCTGGGCGAAGATACTTCTGCTCCCTATAGCTACACCTGGAGCAGTGTGCCGGCGGGTACTTATGCGCTGCGGGCCGTGGCCACGGACAACGCGGGCGCAACAGGCACTTCGGCAACGACATCGGTTACTGTAAATGGTAATACCGGTGGGGGGTGTAATATCCCGACGTATGCGAATGGGGCGGCCTATAGCACCGGTGATGAAGTGCAATACAACAATAAGAAGTATAAGTGCGAAGTGGGCGGATGGTGCTCACTTGGAGGTGCGTACGAGCCGGGTATCGGCTGGGCGTGGGACAATGCGTGGGAGCTGTTGGGTGACTGCACCGGCGGCAACAACGGCCCTTCTGTAAACATCACGGCGCCGACTGCGGGCACCAATTTTCCTGTAGGGCAGGCCGTCACGATTGCCGCTACTGCGAGCGATGCTGATGGCTCAATAACTAAAGTTGAGTTCTTCGTGGACGGTGCCAAGATCGGGGAAGACGTTTCTACACCCTATAGTATTTCCTGGACGGCGACACAAGGGTATCACACGCTGGTGGGCCGTGCGACGGATAATAGTGGTTTTACGAAAGAGTCGGCTGCTGTTTCTATTACGGCAGGAGACGTCAATACCGGTGGATTGCCTGCGCGCATCATGAGCGGCTATTGGCATACCTGGGGTGGCGGCGTGCCGTTTGTGAAGCTGCGCGATGTATCGCCCAAGTGGGATGTAATCAACATATCCTTTGTTGAACCCGTGACGGTGGGTAGCACGAATGGCCAGGTGAAGTTTGTTCTCGCGGGTGCGACCGCTGACTATACCGTGGCCAATTTCAAGTCTGATATCAAGCTGTTACAAAGCCAGGGAAAAAAAATTGTGATCTCCATCGGTGGGTATGAAGGTTACTTCTCGCTGACGAGCGCTGCTGCACGCACTACATTCGTCAGTAACATGAAGAGCATCATTGACGAGTATGGCTTTGATGGGATCGACATAGACCTGGAGCAAAGCTCGTTGGAACTGGAAACGGGTGATGCAGACTTCCGTAACCCTACGTCGCCGAAGGTGGTACAGATGATTGGCGCCATTCGCGATCTTTGCAATCACTACGGTAATAATTTCATTCTTACGTTTGCACCGGAGGCGTTTTATCTGCAGCTGGGTTACCAATGGTATGCAGGGTTGCATTCCAGCGTAGACCGTCGTGCGGGGGTATATATTCCGGTGATCCATGCGTTGCGTGATAAGATCACGTACGTGCAGTCGCAGCTGTATAACCAGCCGGCGATCATGGGCCTGAATGGTACGTTATATTCGTCTGGTAACCCCGACTACCTGGTATCTATGACCGACATGTTGCTGAAGGGCTTTAATGTGGGGGGCAACCCGTCATATTTCTTCCCGCCGCTACGTCCTGATCAAGTGGTGATTGCCGTGCCGTCGTCGGCGGGTGCTGCGGGGAGCGGCCAGGTGACGAACCAGCAACTACAGCAAGCCTTTAATTATATCGTAAAAGGTCAGTCGTACGGTGGGCAGTACACCATGACCAGCACCTACCCGGCGTTGCGTGGGATCATGGCGTGGTCTATCAACTGGGATGTTCTTCAGAACAACTACGGTTTTGTTAATGCCAACCGTACATACCTTGATGGTCTTGGTGCGCCGGCGGCTTCGGCACGTGCGGCAGCACCGGTAGCCAGTGTACAGGCGGCTGCGGCAGTACCGGCAGGTTGGGGTGACTTCCAGATGGGCCTGGTGAGTGACAATACCAATATCATCAACGTGCGGATGAAGAAAGCCCTACAAGAGAATGTGAAGCTGAACTATCGTTATGCCTATGTAAACAATGGTGTTGATCCTTCCAGCAACGCCTTGTCGTGGCTGTTTAACCAGTGGGGTACGGACTATTCGCGCAACTCACAGGAGATGGGGCTGCGTCCGGCGTATGTTATTTACATGCTGCAGGAAGAGGGCGGCGCTGCCGCGTTGAAGAATAACATTCGCAACGCCGACTTTATGCGCAAGTACTTCTCGAGTATCCGCACGGTGGCGGAGAAGAGCAATGGTTACAAGGCGATTTTTGTGATCGAGCCGGATACGTGGGGTTATTTCCTACAAAATGCGCTCGAGCAAGGTACAACGTCTGACCCGCGTCAGGTGCCGGCTACGGTAAGCAACCTGGGGGCTGGTTATGAACACCTGGCCGGTCTGCCGAACACGTTGAGCGGTGTGGCGCAAGGTATTATTCGCACGCTGCGTCGTTACGCACCGGATTCATACAATGGTCTGCTGATGTCTTTCTGGTCGGTGAATGGCAACGGTGTTACGGGGCCGCCCGTAGCCGACGGTGCAAAGGGCATGGTATACTGGAACCAGGGTGACGTTACCTACTCGGCACAACGCAATGTAGAGTTTGCCAATCAGCTGTTACCCGCTACGGGTGATCGTGGTGACTTTATTGGTGTAGAGAAAAATGGTTGGAGCGCAGGCAACTGGTTCGTGAAGCAGAACCGCCGCGACTATTATTGGAACGATACACAAAATGCCAAATGGGTGAGCTGGTCGAAGACGCTTAGCCAAGGTGTTAATTTGCCGCTGCTGGGCTGGCAGATCTCGATCGGTCACATGGGCTTGCCAAATACCGTGAACCGCTATGAAGATACTTTCATGCCGTACTTCTTTACGCACAAGCAGGAATTCTTTGATGCCGGTTTTATCGGTTTCCTTGCTGGTAAAGGGTTGGCAGATTGCACAGACTTCGCGAACCTGAATGGCAACTCGCTGGAGTCAAATGGCAATGCCGGCGATAACGGCTGGTTCTTTGAACAGCTCAAAGCGTTTGATGCGGGACGTCCTTATCTGACAGGGGTTACACCACCTTCGGTCAGTATTACCTCGCCTGCGGCGCAGAGCTCGTTTACCGCGCCTGCTTCTATCGAAATTGCTGCTACGGCTGGCGCCGGTACTGGTGGGACGATTACGAAAGTCGAATTCTTCCAGGGTACTGTGAAGCTGGGCGAAGACACCAGTGCACCGTATATTTTCACCTGGACAAATGTTGTGGCGGGATCTTATAGCCTGACGGCGAAGGTGACGACAGCAACCGCTGCTACGGCTACATCGTCGGCTGTGGCGATTACCGTAACGGTGCCAAACACCAATACACCGCCTGTGGTAAATCTGATGTCACCTGCGAGCGGTGCGGCCTACACCGCCGCGGCTACGGTGATATTGGGAGCATCGGCTTCTGACAATGGTGTGGTCACCAAAGTTGAATTCTTCCAAGGGACTGTGAAGCTTGGTGAAGACACTTCTGCCCCTTATGCCTACACCTGGAGCGGTGTTGCTGCTGGCAATTATTCGCTTACCGCCAGGGCTACCGACAACGAAGGTCTTAGCACTACTTCCGCTGCTGTGAATATCACGGTGACGAATCCTACTGGTGGCTGCACGGGCGTGCCGCAATATGTGGAGAATAGCGGCTACGTCGCGGGGAGTCAGGTACAGCAGGGTGGTTCTATTTACCAGTGTCGTGAGTGGCCTTACTCGGGTTGGTGCAATGGCGCTGCCTGGGCCTATGGCCCCGGTACCGGTATGTACTGGCAGGATGCCTGGGTGTTGAAAGGCGCGTGTGGCGCGCAACAACGTGTGGCAACTGCGGAAGCTTTTGTAGCAGCGGACGCTGCCATAACGGTCTACCCGAATCCAGGTGAAAGCAACCGTGTTAATGTGGTGACGATCGACTTTACACAGGATGCCGGCGATGTTTCCGTACACGTGATGAAGGCTGATGGCGCTCAACTTATACACCGGAAATATCAGGGTGTTCAGCGTTCGTTGCAGGTAGAAGTCCCTGCGCTGCCGGTTGGATTATACCTGATACGCGTGGGTGCCGGTGCGCAGAGCGGCTTGCTGCGCTACCTGGTACGCTAGAGAATTAAAGTACTGATTTAAACAAGATGAACAAAGGAATATCGCCGTAATGGCGATATTCCCTTTTAATGAAAGACCGTTACGGCTATATATTTTTCCTCGCAAGCAGGCTGTACCATTTAATAAATACGCAATACCGCTCAATAACTACATTCCCCCTTTCTTTTTCTGCTGCCTAACATTGTGTGTCGGTTGCCGGCAACTGACCCTGTTAATGGATTGTTTCACTTTTAATGTTTATGCTATGGGAAAAATAATTACGAAGATGGTACAAAACCTTCGGTTGTTGCTGTTGCCTTTGCTGGCAGTGACGGCAAACGGAGCTTTTGCACAGAACTGGCAGCTGGTCTGGCAGGATGAGTTTACGAATGGTATCAGCTCTGACTGGGTGTTCGAGACGGGCACCGGCAGCGATGGCTGGGGTAATCAGGAGTTACAGTACTATCGTCGCGAGAACGCAACGGTAGAGAATGGTCAGTTGGTGATCACCGCGCGCCGCGAGAACTTTGGTGGTTCCGCCTATACTTCGGCCCGTATGAAAACGCAGGGACGCAAGTCATGGCGTTATGGTAAGATCGAAGCGCGTATTGCTATGCCGAACTTCCAGGGATCATGGCCTGCCTTCTGGATGTTGGGTGACAATATCAGCACCGGCGCGGGTTGGCCTGCATGCGGTGAGATCGACATCATGGAACACGTGAACACCGGCAGCGACATTCACGGTACTGTGCATTGGTCCGATAACAATAACCAATATGCCTACTACGGCGGATCAACCAATACCAACGTAACCGGTTATCACGTCTACACGATCGAGTGGAATGCGAACACGATCCGTTGGTTCATCGACGGCAATCAGTACCACGTGGTTGACATCACCAACGGTGTGAACGGCACGCATGAGTTCCACAACAACTTCTTTATTTTATTAAACCTGGCCGTCGGTGGCCGCTGGCCGCAATGGAATATTAACGACGCGGCGCTTCCAGCGAAGTACTATGTTGACTACGTGAAGGTATACCAGGACGGTGGTGGCAACCCGCCAGCTCCCAGCACAACGATTCAAGCCGAAAACTATGGTGCCATGCTGGGCGTACAGACGGAAGCTACAACCGATGCAGGGGGTGGGCTGAACGTTGGGTACATCGACGCGAGCGACTGGATGGCATACTACAATGTAAACTTCCCTACCTCGGGTAACTACACCATCGAGTATCGTGTTGCCAGCCAGAATGGTGGTGGCCGTCTGTCGGCTGACCTCAATGCTGGTTCTACCGTATTGGGCGCGCTCGATGTGCCGAACACGGGTGGTTGGCAAAACTGGACAACGGTTTCGCATACTGTTTATGTGAATGCAGGCACCTATAACTTCGGTGTGTTTGCACAGACCGGTGGTTGGAACCTGAACTGGATCCGTATCACACGTCAAGGTGCAGCCGCGGCAGCTCCGGTAGAAAGTGCAAAGGTTGCTACAGATCAATCGGCCGCGTTTGATATCTATCCCAACCCGGTAGCCAACGAGCTCAACGTAGTGTCGTCGGAAGATCTTTCCACAGGCAGCCTGCAGATTCTCGATAAATCAGGTAAAAAAGTATTGACGACGAAAGGTTCTAAAAAGGTGGACGTGTCGTCCCTTCAGCCGGGCTTCTACACGCTGACGTTTATCCGCAACGGGAAGACCGTGAGCCGGAATTTCGTGAAGTAACATTGGGTTAATGTGTTTATATGCCTGGGGCTTCTCTGCAAGGAGAGGCCCCGCTTTTTTTCCGGGCTGACGTTACTTTGCCGGCGTGTTACGATGGGTGTAAAAAAGAAGAACTCGCCACACCGGGCGAGTTCCTAAAAAGCTCTAATGGTCCGAATGGCGTTTAAGCTCAGGCATGCACAGGTGCGAGTACCGGTCTTTTGCCTAATTCCCTCAACAGCCTGGCGTGGCCAGCCAGCGCCTGCATAAAGGTTCGGGTGCTCTTATACGGCAATCCGTATTCCGCCGCCGTTTGCTGTACAATGTTCGAGATCTTCCGGTAGTGTACGTGGCAGATATTGGGGAACAGGTGATGTTCGATTTGGAAATTGAGTCCGCCTACATACCACGAGAACCAGCGGCTGCTATTGCCGAAGTTGGTGGTGGTGTGGAGCTGATGCACGGCCCAGTTATTCTCCAGCATATTGTCATCGTTGGGAAGCGGGAACTCTGTTCCTTCCACGACGTGCGCCGGTTGAAAGATGATCGCCAGGATAAAGCCTGCAATGTAGTGCATGAGTATTATACCCAGCAGGACCTGCCACCACAGGAACGATGTTGCCACCATGGGGATTACAAAGATATAACTGATATATACCAGCTTTGAGACAATCAGAATGAACCATTCGCGTACAATGTTGGCGTGGTGTTTTTTTGCCAATCCGTCGCGGCCATATCGCACGATGCGTACAAAGTCCTTAAAGAACAGCCACACAATGGTCATCAGGCCGTACAGGAACCAGGCATAAATGAACTGATACCGGTGCATGTGCTTCCAGGACGAATGCGGCGTAAGCCGCAGCACACCCCGGGGACTAATGTCTTCGTCCTCTTCGTGTACGTTGGTATAGGTATGGTGCAACACATTGTGCTGCATTTTCCAGTTAAAAGCATTGGCACCAACCAGGTTTAGTGAGTAGCCCATCAAGGTGTTGACCCAGCCCTTATTTGAATACGCGCCATGGTTGGCGTCGTGCATGACCGATAGTCCAATGCCCGCCAGGCCAAGGCCCATGACGACGATGCTCGCGAGTGCCCAGAGTGGGCTGGTAAGCACACCACTCACGACGAGCGCGTAAGGCAGGCAATACAGGGTGAACATAAAAAATGTCTTCAGCACCATCTCACCATCCCCGTGACGGTTGATTTTGTTCTCCCGAAAGTATTCGTTGACACGTTTATTCAAGGTGGTCGTAAAGTCACGTTGTGTGCCGGCAAACGTCACCGGTTTTGCGGCGGGCAGTGGATTGTTTACCTGTGAGAATTGCCCTGTTTCAGAGTGATTCATGTGTTGTTCAAAAGATTAATAAAATGATCGTAACTACGTGCAAACGCCTGTTTCGGAAGTCCCACGACACTATGTAGCTGGGGCCGTTGTGGCGAAATGTGGACGTTTAAGCTGTAAAAAATGCTCTCGTTAGTTAAGATTAAGCAGTGATGAACTATGTGGGGAAGGCTAGCAACTATCAAAGAATGACCGAATAGTGAATTAAAATCACCTTCCATTAACTAGCCAAAGTTACGCATTTTTTTTGAACAAAAAACTATGCCCCTGGCGATAGGGATCTTGCGCAATGGGAATAACCATGCGCCGTACCTTTTAGGCAATTATCGTACAATATTAATTTTCTGTTACCCTATCGAAGGTATATTTCTACCGTTTTGGAGGTAGTATTTATGATAACCAGTCATCCGTGTTGGGACTGGGGACGCAGTCGTTTAGTGAGCTACCTTTCGCGTAGCGGCGTAATGCGTATTTGCCGAAGTGGATGACCAAGGCATACTCTTCCTGGCCGCTTGGGCCAATCCAGGCCCTGGTTTCGATTTTTCGTGTATCGTTTACGTGCTTACGGGCGAGTTTGTAGTCGAAGTAGGGAGTGTCAACACCGCCGCACCAAAAGCCGTGAATGGCTTCCTTGTTTGAATACACGAAGGCATCGCCCAGGCGATATTCCAGAAACTGGCAGAACTCACGGGTGTAGGATGACGCGGGGGTCGTGGGGAGGGGATGTGTTTCAGTCGCGAAGATGGGTGTATTTTTCAGTATCTTGGATCGTGCGTTATTGAATAGCTTCGGAGTGGCTTTGCTACGCTTGAAATATCGTTTAAGGACGCTATCATGTCGCTATAAACTTTGTTAAAAATATTTGCCTGATTATGAATATACAAAATTACGCCTTTTTACGAAAGGATGTCTTCGCATTGATGTTAGCTATTACGTTGAGTGCTTGTAATCGAACGCGTCCAGCGGAGCCGGCAGCAGTGCCGATAGAGACGAACACTTCTGATGGGAGGCGATTGGAGGAGGCCGCGTGGTTGTTGGGGGAATGGCGGAATAACACGCCGCGGGGGGTGTTATACGAGGCCTGGCGAATGAAAGATGACTCAACGTACACCGGAAGAAGCTGTTTTGTGGTGGGGAAGGATACGGTTTCGGCGGAGGTTGTGAACCTGGAAATGCGCGGTGGTAAACTACTCTATATTCCGACGGTGCGCGATCAGAATAGTGGACAGCCGATAACGTTTACCGAGACAACGGTAACGGAGAAGGAGATGATCTTTGAAAACCCGGCGCATGACTTTCCGCAGCGTATCACCTACACGCAAATTACCCAGGATTCTATGGTGGCGGTAATTTCGGGGATGCAGGGGGAAAAGTCAGTGCAATTTCCCATGAAGCGGGTAAAGTGATGGCGATACTGAATGGGCTGATTCTGAGTGGTGGGTATAGCTCGCGTATGGGACGCGATAAGGCGTTGCTCGAATTTCATGGCGTACCACAGCGGGAATACTTGCGGCGTGCCATAGCGGCGTATTGTGAGGATGTTTTTCTTTCCTGCCGACAGGACCAGGAGGTTGATGGTAGCTGGAACGTTGTGACGGATGCGTTTGATTTTCGGAGTCCGTTGAACGGCATTATGAGTGCGCTGCAGCAGTATCCGGATCGTGCGTGGCTGGCAGTGGCTGTAGATATGCCGCGGGTGGATAGTCAGGTGATTTTGCAGTTGGTGGAGGCGCGTGACTCCGGGAAAATCGCGACGTGTTTTTATAATCCGGCACGGAGGATGCCGGAGCCGTTACTTACCATTTGGGAGCCGGCGGCGCTGCCGGTCTTACAGCGCTATGTGGCCGCGGGTACGATTGGGCCGCAACAGGTATTGAATAACGAAGTTATCAGTATGATACAGCCTTCCGATGCAGGCATTTTTCTGAATGTAAATTATCCCACCGACTGGCCTTCATTGTAGAAGATTAAACTCGCGCAGGGCATGGGGAAAGTTCTTTTGTTCGTGTGTCGACGTGCTCAGTTTGACCAATGCGAACCTTTGTAAGACAGAGAGGCGATGCCATTGTTCAGACGACACGGTATACCGTTGCTGGTCTAATGTTTCGCACAGGCTTGCCGGCATGTGTTGTAAGCGTGCCGGAGTATAGGCTGCCGCCGGGGATAGGGGCGTTGCATGCTGCCCGGTGCGGAGGTGTATGATGTCGCAGAGAAAATTCCGGTATTCTTCTATTTCCATGGCTGTTTCACAGGGCAACACCGCTAATAGTGAGCGCTCTTCTACGGTCATCCGGCTCCATTCGGCGAGTTTAAGCTTGACCAGGCAAGCATCCAGTTTGTAGCGTACGATCATGGGAATACACCGTACGTTGTCTTCGACGAAGTCTTCTTCGAAGGCGAAGTATTCGATTGCCGTTGTTGTCATGGTCAGGAGCGTTTTACGAGGTAAGGATCTTTTTGCAATGTCAGCGCGTGGTTGAGGGTATGTTCGTCGACCACTTTGCCGATCACCATTACCGCGGGAGAGGTCAGGCCTTGTTGCTGGACCGTTTCAGTAATGTTGCAGAGCATCGAGATGGCTATCTGCTGATCGGCGCAGGTGGCGTTCTGTATTATGGCGATGGGCTCCAGCGGCGAGCGTGCCTGGCTGAAGAGCCGCACGATCTCGGGCAGTTGGGCCATTCCCATTAATATAATGACGGTGGCCGTCGATTGGGCTGCGTGATACAGGTCGCCGGCAAGCGAGCCATCGCTCAATACACCGGTTACTACCCAGAAGCTTTCGTTGACGTGCCGTTTGGTGAGCGGAATACCCGCGGCGGCGGGCGCTGCCAGTGCACTGGAGATGCCTGGAATTACTTCGGCCGCGATGCCGTGCTGTTGTAAATACATCAGCTCTTCGTGGCCGCGACCGAATACAAACGGGTCGCCTCCTTTGAGCCTCACGACGGTGACATGCCGCTGGGCATAGAAGAGGAGTAGCGCATTGATCTCCTCTTGTTCAAAAGCCTTGTGGCCGCGACGCTTTCCCACATATACCAACCGGCAGCCAGGCTTGACTTGCTCCAGCAACGCCGGTGCGACCAGGGCATCATATAATAGAACGTCGGCCTGGGCGACTGCTTTCAGCCCTTTTACAGAGATCAGCTCCGGATCGCCGGGCCCGGCGCCGACCAACATAACTTTTGCTTCGCTTCGCATCATGATGCTATTGTTTTACGTAATAATACGTAAATGTTTTGCGTAATACAGTGTTATTTACGTATTATTACTTAAAAATAAGGCATCAAGCTACTAAATCGTTTGAAAATGAAGCACGTAATACTGGTGGGAAATGGAATGACCAGCTTTAAGCTGTGTGAGAAGCTGCGCAAGCTGTCTGGCGACATACGCATTACGGTGTACGGTGAAGAGATCCGTCCGGCCTATGACCGGGTGCACCTCAGTGAGTATTTTGCCGGTAAGACGGCCGACGATCTGTTGATGGCTCCGCGCGGGTGGTATCATGAGCAAGGGATCACGCTGCATACGGGCGAGCTGGTAACAGAGATTGACCGGACGAACAAGACCATTCGCACGCATCATGGTATTACAGACCATTACGATTACCTCGTGCTGGCAACGGGCTCGGGTGCGTTTGTGCCGCCGTTGGACGGTGTGGCGCTGGATGGGGTTTTTGTATATAGAACAATTGAAGACCTGAATCAGATTATCGAGTATGGTCAGCGCTGCCGTACGGCGGCGGTATTGGGGGGCGGCTTGCTTGGCCTCGAAGCGGCCAAGGCATTGGTAGATTTGAATCTGGAGGCGCACGTTGTTGAATTTGCGCCGCGCCTGATGCCGCGGCAACTCGACGAGGCTGGTGCTACCATACTGGCGCATAAGCTTACACAGATCGGTATTACGATCCATACGGGTAAAGCTACCAAACGTATTGCGGGTGAAGATCGTATTACCGGCCTGGAGTTTGCCGATGGTACAGCGTTGCCGGTAGAGATGCTGGTGATCTCCGCGGGTATTCGCCCGCGGGATGAAGTGGCGAAGGCGTGTGGCCTTGCCGTGCATGCCCGCGGGGGTATACAAGTAGATGATTATCTGCGTACAACCGATGAGCATATCTTTGCCATTGGCGAGGCAGCCGTACATAATGACATGATCTACGGCCTGGTGGCTCCCGGCTATGATATGGCCGATGTCGTGGCACGTCAGCTGACGGGTGACCGGTCCAAAAAATTTATGGGCTTCGATATGTCGACCAAACTCAAGCTGCTGGGGGTGGATGTGGGAAGCTTTGGAGATCCGTTTGGTGAAACTCCGGGCAGTATACCGATTGCTTTCCAGGATCGTTGCAACGGTGTGTACAAGCGCATCAATATCTCGGCCGACCGGAAGCATCTACTAGGCGGTATTCTCGTGGGGGATGCCAGTCAGTATAATATCTTTCACCAGATGGTGGCGAATAAAATTCCGCTGCCGGCTCAACCGGAGACGCTCATCATCGGCAGTCCGGGAAAAGAGGACGAAGGCGCAGGGGTAAAAAGTCTTCCGGACACAGCGCAGATTTGCTCGTGTGAAAATATAACGAAAGGTGATCTGATCTGTCAGATCAAAGACAAGGGCGCCCGTACGCTCGATGATCTAAAAAAGACTACGAAGGCCTGTACAGGGTGTGGTGGTTGTACACCGTTGGTGAATGATGTGTTGAAGATGACACTCGAAAGCCTGGGCGTGGTGGTAAAGAAGACCCTGTGCGAGCACTTTTCATTTACGCGACAAGATCTGTATGATATCATTAAAGTAGAAGGTATTCGTACCTATGATGCGCTGCTGGACAAACACGGTATAGGCGACGGTTGCGAGATTTGTAAGCCCGCGGTCGCTTCGTTGCTGGCGAGTATCTGGAATGAAGTGATTGCCGAGCAGGCGACGATCCAGGATACCAATGACCGTTTCCTGGCCAATATTCAGCGTGGTGGTACGTACTCGGTCGTACCGCGTATTGCCGGGGGGGAGATCACGCCCAAGAAGTTGATGGCGATCGGCCGTATTGCTGAAAAGTATAACCTCTATACCAAGATTACCGGAGGTCAACGAATCGACATGTTTGGCGCCCAGGTGCACGAGCTACCGTTGATTTGGGAAGAATTGATTCAGGAGGGCTTTGAGAGCGGTCATGCGTATGGCAAGTCGTTGCGTACGATCAAAAGCTGTGTAGGCTCTACGTGGTGCCGCTTCGGCGTGCAAGATTCGGTGTCGTTCGCTGTCTTTATCGAGAACCGCTACAAGGGGCTGCGGGCGCCGCACAAGTTTAAAGGCGCTGTGTCAGGCTGTATACGCGAGTGCGCGGAAGCACAGTCAAAGGACTTCGGCATTATTGCGACGGAGAAAGGCTGGAATCTATATGTCTGTGGTAACGGCGGTGCGCGTCCGCAGCACGCGAAGCTGTTGGTGACGGACGTCGACACGGACACGTGTGTGCGGCTGATCGATCGCTTCCTGATGTACTATATCAAGACAGCCGATCCGCTGACGCGTACCGCGACCTGGCTTAATAAGATGGAAGGAGGCCTGGAGCATTTGCGCCAGGTAGTGGTAGAAGACTCGCTCGGCATAGGCGCCATGCTGGAGAAAGAAATGAAAGAGCTCATGGCAAACTACGAATGTGAGTGGAAGAAGGTAGTGGAAACGCCGGCGTTGCGCGCACAATACCGTCACTTCGTCAACGACGACGCGGGCGACGAAACGCTGTCGTTTGTCGACCTGCGTGGCCAAAAGATGCCGGCCGACTGGAATCGTAAATAGAGAATTTTAAACGGATACTAACCATGGAATCAACGAACGATCTTACGACCTATACATCTCCCAACAGCACGGACGTGGCGCACTGGTATCGTGCGGCACGTGCGACCGATTTTCCAGAAAATGGCGGCGCGTGTGTGAAGTATGGCGATACACAGATTGCCGTCTTTAATTTTTCCCGTCGCGCTGAATGGTATGCCTGCCAGAATCTCTGTCCGCACAAGATGCAGATGGTGTTGGCGCGCGGTATCATCGGTACGACAGCAGGCGAGGCGAAGGTAGCGTGTCCTTTTCATAAAAAAACATTTTCCCTGCACACCGGGCAATGCCTGAATGCAGAGGAGGACTCGATCACGGTATATCCGGTCAAGGTCGTAGATGGCTTCGTGTACATCGGCTTTACGGCGTAAAGCCTTTGTACTGGTTTAGGTCAGGTGCCGGGCCCCGCCCGGCACTTTTGTTTCCCTGGCATTCAGTAGATTTTACGTAATTTGCTACGTATATGCTCCCCCAACCCGATCCATCCGCCACGATTCAACGCAGCCGGTTTAGCCGGCTCGGTACGCTCTACGTACTGGCGCTGAGCGTTATCGCGACGGTGGCCATTACCGGCCAGGCACTCATACAAAGTCACCTACAGGCGCAACGCAGCGACTCGCGCGTGGTGAACGTTGCGGGCAAGCAACGGATGCTGAGCCAGAAGATCACCAAGACGCTGCTATACCTCGAACCGGCGCAGTCTGCCGCCGACCGCCAAACGATTGTCGCCGATCTTGATGCGGCCTATCACTTGTGGCATACTTCGCAACGGGGGCTGCAGTACGGCAACGACAGCTTGCATTTGCCCGGGCGAAATAGTGCCGCGATTACGCAGCTCTTTCAGGAAGCTGCTGTGCCGTATAGCTCTATGGACGAACATACGTCGCATATTCTGACGCAGTTGAAACAGGATCCACGCGTTTCGTATGATTCGTTGCGAGCCTCTATTCTAGTGGTGCGCCATGCGGAAGGCGCCTTCCTGCAAGGCATGGAGCGCATCGTGGCGCAATATGAAGTAGAGGCTAACGATAAGATCGAATCGCTGAGCCGCATCGAGTATATCATTCTGGCCATTGTGATCGGTACCATCTTGCTGGAGTTTGTTTTTATTTTCCGGCCGACCACCGTGTACGTCAGTAACACGCTGCATCAACTGATGACGTCGGAGAAGAATGCGCGCAAGCTTTCGAAAGAGATTGGTGAGCTATATGCGTCGTTGGAAAAGTCGTACGAGCAGCTGTCCATTGTCAATCAGCCGCCGGAGAGTCCGCGTTTGCTGGCGCGTGCCGATCGTGGCGGCAACGTGTTGTTTTTGGCAGATGCTTTTGTGGGGCAGGTGCTGGTCGGGGCATCGCAGCCCGAGGGGGACTTGCGGCTGAGTGATCTCTTCGACGGTATTGGTGATCCGGGTGATTGGATGGACGTTGTTATTGATACGGTCTCGGAAGGTACCAGTTGGCAAGGCGAGCTTGCATTGGCACGCCCGAGCGGTACGATGGCCTGGATGGATGTTACGATCACACCGGTTTATGAACAACAGGGGCAGGTATCCGAGCTATTGGTGTTTGTCTCGGACATCACCCTGCGCAAAGAAGCCGAGCATGGCATGAAGCAGAAGAACAAGGCGGAGATTGAACGGAAGATCAATCAGCAGAAGTTCCGGTCGGTGTTGATCCTCGAGGGGCAGGAAGAAGAACGGAAGCGGCTGGCCATGGATATTCATGATGGTATCGGGCAGATGTTGACGTCGCTTAATTTTCAGATCAGCGCCATTGACCTGGTCGACACGGCGAAGGCCGAGAAGAAGATTGCCGAGATCGATCACCTGGTAAAAGACGTGATCAAAGAAGTACGTCGTGTCACGTTTAACCTGAAGCCTACCGTACTCGGTGATTATGGTTTACAAGCGGCCTTGAATGTTTTTATCCATGAAATTGCCAAGCTGACGGCCATGTCGCTTACGTACACAAGCGAAGGCACGATTGAGCGTTTGCCGGAGAACGTAGAGAACAATATTTTTCGCATTACGCAGGAGGCAATCAATAATGCTATTAAGTATTCGGCCAGCCCACAGGTGGATGTTACGCTGTCACAAACCGATAGCGATCTGCTTGTGTCGGTGCGTGATACTGGAAAAGGTTTTGACGCCCGTGCCCTGAAAGATCGTAACATTGATATCAGCTCGGGGCGGGGATTATTTAATATGTACGAGCGGACCGAGTATATTCACGGCCGCTTAGAAATACGCTCGGAACTGGGTGCCGGTACTACGGTATTGCTGACGGTGCCCCTGCGTGCAAAGACTTTATCGTAGAACCCGGTATACAGGAAGCAATGGAACATATCAAAATCGTATTGGCCGACGACCACGTATTGGTGCGGAAGGGGATCCGGGCGATGCTCGAGTCTGATGCCGAAATGGAAGTGGTGGGAGAGGCCGGTAACGGCCAGGAAGCGTTGGAGGCAGCCCGCACGTTGAAGCCCGACATTCTGGTGCTGGACATCCGCATGCCGCAGATGGATGGTTTGGAGGCGGCCGCCCGCGTCAAGGAGTATGCGCCGGGTACCAAGACGGTGATTCTTTCCATGCATGACTCCGAGGAATATGTGCTGGAGGCTCTCAATGCCGATGCGTATGGCTACCTGTTAAAAGACACCGACAAGGAGGAATTTCTCAAGGCGCTGCGCGCGGTGCACGGGGGGAGTAAATATTATACCGGCGCGGTCTCGCACGTGTTGGCGAACCGGCTTTTGCAGGGAGCGCAGCGGCCCGCACGTCGTGAGGATATATCGGTCGCTGATCCCTATAGTTTGTCCAAGCGCGAAAAGCAAATCCTGCGCATGGTGATCGATGGCAAACACAACAAGGAAATTGCCGAGGCGCTCGATAAGAGTCAACGTACGATCGAAACGCACCGGTTTAACATCATGAAGAAGCTGGGCGTGAACAACGCAATCGATATGGTGAACAAGGCCGTACGGGAAAATATCGCCTAAGAACACCCATATTACGTAGTTAGAACGTTTTCGGTAATATTGTTACGTATTTTTACGTAAAACATACGTATTTTAAGTATGTTTATTACGTAATATTAATACGTAAAGCATGTCACAACCCCAATTCCCAAAAGCTACGCGAATCAACCTGGTTGATTTCACGTCCGTGCCCATGCGCACGTTTCACATTACCTGGATCACCTTCTTTTTCTGTTTTTTTGGTTGGTTCGGGATTGCTCCCCTGATGCCCGTAGTACGGGAAGACCTGGGCTTGAGTAAGGGCCAGATCGGTAACATCATCATTGCCTCTGTTTCCATCACGATCTTTGCCCGGTTGCTCTTTGGCTGGTTGTGTGACAAGATCGGACCACGCATTTCGTATTCCGCGTTGCTTATCCTGGGCTCTATCCCGGTTATGCTGATCGGCCTGAGCAATAGCTATGAATCATTTCTGCTCTTCCGGTTAGCCATCGGCGTTATCGGTGCTTCTTTTGTCGTGACACAGTATCACACCTCGGTGATGTTTGCTCCCAACGTGGTAGGCACCGCCAACGCCACGGCTGCGGGCTGGGGCAACATGGGCGGTGGCGTAACGCTGATGGTCATGCCGCTGATCTTTGCAGCCCTGGTGGGCGCGGGCTATGCCGCACCGGAGGCCTGGCGCTACAGTATGATCGTGCCGGGGGTAGTGTTGTTGATTTTAGGGTTTGTTTATTACTTCTGCACGCAGGATACGCCGGCAGGGAACCTGGCGGAAATCCGGAAGGATTTGCCTGCGGCAACAGCGGAAAAGAAAGAAAGTTTCTGGAAGACCTGCCAGGATTACCGGGTGTGGGTGCTCTTTCTGGCGTACGGTGCTTGCTTCGGTATAGAGATCACCATTGACAATATCGCTACGCTTTATTTCGTCGATAACTTTCACCTCGGCCTGAAAGAGGCAGGGCTCATTGCCGGGGCCTTTGGTATGATGAACATCTTTGCGCGTGCGCTGGGGGGTGTGTTTGGTGACAGGGTAGGGAAACGGTATGGCCTGAGCGGCCGCATCTTTATACTGGCATTATTCCTCTTGTTAGAAGGGTTGGGTATTATGCTTTTTGCTTCCATGGATGTTTTGGTCTGGGCGATTGTGACGATGCTGGTGTTTGCGCTTTTCCTGAAGATGTCGAACGGTGCTACGTACTCGGTGGTTCCGTTTATCAACGCGAAGGCCATGGGGAGCGTGTCGGGTATTGTCGGTGCCGGTGGCAACGTGGGCGCTGTGCTCGCAGGTTTTCTGTTTGCCTCGGAAAGTATTTCATACCGCGACAGTCTTTTTATGATCGGCATTGTTGTAGCCCTGGTCGCTGCCGTTGCCTTTTTGCTGGCCGTTGCCCAGCGTGCAGCCATTTCGCCTGTTACGGCAGATGCGGCGGTACAGGAAGCTGTGGCCTAAGGCGGTTCTAAACAACCGGACGCCAACCTTAGGACATTTCTTTCTGTAACCTTAACCGCTTTACCTATGCATGGCAAGTTTATTATTCTTTTGCTAGCCTTCCTGATTTTGGGACCGGCTTCGGTACACGCCCAGGTGGCGGTATCGGCGCAGTTGCGCACGCGCGGCGAATACCGCGACGGACAGGGAACACCCTCGGTACGCGACACGGTTCCTGCCGCGTTTGTTTCACAACGCACGCGTGTGAACCTGCGGTATACCGGCCATCGGTTTACTTTCTATACGGCGATACAAGATGTTCGCGTCTGGGGGCAAGATGCCTCGTCTATTAACCGCGTGACCACCGATGCTTACGATGGCCTGATGCTACATGAAGCCTGGGGTGAGGTTAGCCTGGTGGACACGGGCAAGGTTATAAAAAACTTTACACTCAAAATCGGTCGGCAGGAGCTGGTGTACGACGATGTACGCCTGCTCGGCAATTTGGATTGGCTTCAGCAAGGGCGCCGGCATGATGCTGCTTTATTGAAATTTGAGCACAAGGGTTGGACGGCGCATCTTGGCGCGGGGTATAATCAGAATGCCGAACGTAAGGCCAATACGATCTACAACGGTACACCCACAGGCTATGCGGCCAGTACCAATGGCATGACGGCGCTGTATAAGTCTATGCAGTTTTTATACGTCGGTCGTAAGCTGCCGTTCGGGAATGCGTCGTTCCTGTTTTTTAAGGACGCTTTTAGCAAGTTCCATTTTGCGCCAACCGATACGCTGGCCAGAACACCGCTCTATGAACGGGGTGCCTGGAGTCGTTATACCGTTGGCGGTAATTTCTTTGGCACGGTGCTGAAACGTGTGTCACTCGCCGCCACGGCCTTTTATCAGGGAGGAAAATACCGGGTGGGCACATCCTTACAAGAGTATCTTTTCTCGCTGTCGGCGTTGTATGCCGTGAATAAGAAATTTAGCGTCGGCCCGGGCGTAGACCTTACTTCGGGTAACAATGGCGACAACCCTTCGCGGAAATACCAGCGCTTTGATCCGTTGTATGGAACACCCCATAAGTTCTGGGGCTATATGGATTATTTCTATGTGGCGGATGGTTTTGGTGCCAACGGTCTGACAGATCTATACGTGAAGTCAAAGCTGGTGGCGAGCCCGCGTTTGACATGTATGGCCGACGTGCACTATTTCTCGTTGCCGGACAGAGTGCATGGTGAAGATGGTCAGTGGATGGATCGCTACCTGGGCACGGAGATCGACTTCACCGCGCAGTATGCGCTTTCAAACATCATTCAGATCGAAGGTGGTTATAGCGCTATGCTGGCGTCGACAACCCTCACTTCATCGAAAGTAAAGAACATAAAGAATGCCGACCGCTCGGCGAATTGGGCGTATGTCATGCTCGTGCTTCGGCCCGCGTGGACAAACCTGTAGGAGTATGAACCAGTTTGAAGAACGATTAATACGAAAGAAATGACAATCGCGCGGGAAGAATCCTTTAAGACAACATGCTCGTACTGTGGCGTTGGGTGTGGTATTGTTGTAAAAAGGGACAGACGCAATAACGTCACGGTGGAGGGGGATAAAGACCATCCGGTGAACAAAGGCATGCTGTGCTCGAAAGGCATGAATCTGCATTATGCCATGAACGATCACAGCGACCGGTTGTTCTACCCGGAGATGCGGCGCAGTCGCAACCATCCGCTGGAACGTGTTACCTGGGACGATGCCCTGAAACGCACCGCGGCCGTGTTTAGCACGATCATTCAAAAGCACGGACCTGACGCTGTTGGCTTTTATGTATCGGGGCAATGCCTGACGGAAGAGTATTATGTCGTCAACAAATTGGTAAAGGGTTTTCTCGGTACAAATAATATCGACACAAATTCCCGGTTGTGTATGAGCAGCGCTGTGGCTGGGTATACGAATATGCTGGGGGAAGATGCTGTACCGGTTGCGTATGAAGACATTGAGCTGGCGGATTGCTTTCTGATTGCCGGTGCCAATCCGGCATGGTGTCATCCGATTCTCTTCCGTCGTATAGAAGCACACAAGCAGCGTAATCCCGACGTTAAGCTGATCGTTGTGGATCCGCGCAAGACACAAACCTGTACCGGAGCGGATTTACACCTGCAGCCACTGCCCGGCACGGATATCTATCTATACAATGCCATCGCCCGTGTGTTGATTGAAAACGGCGATGTGGACTATACATTCATTCATAATCACACCGAAGACTATGAGCGCTATCGTGCATCAGTCGTCGCTGTGCCGCTGGCCGATGCCGCACGGATCTGTGCGGTGCCGGAGGAAGACATTCGTATGGCAGCGGCTTATATCGCCGCGGCCAAAGGATTTCTAACCCTTTGGGCGATGGGCCTGAACCAAAGCGTTGTGGGCGTACATAAGAATTTTGCGTTGATCAGTCTGAATCTTATCACGGGCCACATCGGTAAGCCAGGCTCCGGCCCCTTCTCCCTGACAGGGCAGCCTAACGCCATGGGCGGACGCGAGGTAGGCGGACTGGCCACGATGCTCGCCGCGCACCGCAGTTTACAGAACCCGGTTCACCGGCGCGAAGTTGCCGACTTCTGGGGCGTACCCGGCATTTCGGAGAAACCAGGCTATACGGCGACTCAAATGGTGGAAGCCCTCGAGCGCGGAGAGTTGAAGGCGATCTGGATTATGTGCACCAATCCGCTGGTAAGCCTGCCTGACCTGCGGCGTGTGGAGAAAGCGTTGGGCAATGCGCGTTTTGTGGTGGTACAAGACATTTCGCGCAAGTCGGATACATTGAGCTTTGCCGACCTGGTGCTGCCGGCGGCCGGTCACTTTGAAAAGGAGGGGACCATGACCAACTCCGAACGTCGCATCAGCCATCTTAGTAAAGTGGTAGAACCGCCAGGGGAGGCGTTGGCAGATGCCGAGATTGTATGTCGCTTTGCCCGGGCGATGGGCTTTCACGGTTTTGAGTATACATCGCCCGCGGCGATCTACGATGAGCACGCGCGTCTGACACGTGGCACCAACATTGATATCAGCGGCCTTTCGTATGAGCGTTTAAAAACCGAGGGTACCTTTCAATGGCCTGTGAAAGATATTTCATCGTCGGGTACGGCACGTCTGTTTACCGACCACCGGTTTTATACTCCTTCGCAAAAGGCCCGGTTCTTCCCGCTTGACAAACCGGCCAACCAATCGGAGCCACTTACCGCCGACTTCCCGTTGATCCTCACCACGGGACGGATACGCGACCAGTGGCACACGATGACAAAAACGGGTAAGGTAAGCCGCCTGCGCCAGCACATCGACAAGCCTTTTCTGGAAATACATCCCGACGATGCGGCGGCGCGGGACATACAGGAAGGAACCGTCGTGACGATACGCAGTGCGCGCGGCGATGTGCGGGTGCGGGCGAAGATTACAGATGAGATCAAACAAGGCGTTGTTTTTTTGCCCATGCACTGGGGCAAGGCCACTACCGACCTCGCGCGGGCTAATAATCTAACCAGTACGTTGGTCGACCCCATCTCGAAAGAGCCCGACTTTAAGTTCTCGGCCGTGGAGGTGACGCCATACATTAAACCGCGCGAGCGCATTCTTGTGGCCGGTGCCGGTGCGGCCGCATTCCGATTCCTGTGCACCTACCGGGCGCTGAATACCACGGACGAGATTGTGGTCATTTCAAAAGAGAAGGATCCATTTTACAACCGGGTGTTGTTGCCGGAGTATGTAAACGACTCGGTGGGGTGGGACCGACTGCAGAAATTTCAGGCGGGCGAGTTTGAGTCACTGAACGTGGCATTGGAATTGGAGAACGAGATCGTGTCGGTCGACCGCCAGCAAAAATATGTGGTAGATAAACATGGCCGCCGCCACCGGTATGACAAGCTGGTGTTGGCTACCGGCACCCGTGCGTTCATTCCCAAAGATGCGCCAACGCATCTACCCGGTATATTTACCATGCGTACGCGGCCCGACGCCGACCGGCTGAAAGAGCACCTCAAGCCAGGAGGCCAGGTTATCATTATCGGTGGAGGTTTGCTGGGGTTGGAGCTGGCCGTGGCGCTGCGCGAGATTGATATTCAGGTGTCGGTCATTCAGATGAGTAGCCGCCTGATGGAGCGCCAGGTCGATAACCTGGCCGGCCAGTTGTTGCTGGACTTTATTGAAGAGAAAGGCGTGGCGGTATACCTCAATGACCAGGTACAACAGGTGGTGTGGGACGATGCCACGCAACGGCTGCGCGCGGGCTTGCGCAGTGGTAAGACTCTTTATGCCAATGCGCTGGTGTATGCCGTGGGCACGCGGCCGAACATTGAGTTTGCGCAAGAGGCAGGTGTTGATACCGGCCGGGGCATTATCGTGAATGACCACCTGCAAACCAGCGATCCCGACATTTTCGCGATCGGCGAGATCGCAGAGCACCGGGGCAATACCCTGGGCATTACCGCCGCAGCGGAGAAACAAGCCGATGTGTTGGCTCGTTACCTCGACGGCGATGTGCAGAGTATATACGAAGGCACGGTGCCGATGAACATCCTCAAACTTGCCGGCGTTGACCTGTGCTCGCTGGGCATGGCCGAGATACCGGCGAACGAGGTGGGATACGACGAGGTATTGTTTATCGACAAGTCTATGCGCTATTATAAAAAGTGCATCATCAAAGAAGACAGGCTGGTAGGGGCGATTTTGATGGGTGACAAGAGCGAGTTTGCCGAGTTCAAGGAATTGATCGAAAACAGGATCGAGCTGTCGGCGCAACGGCTGCAACTGTTGCGCTCCGGTAAAAAGGCCGCGCCGGTGGTCGGCAAACTGGTGTGCTCGTGTAACCAGGTGGGCGCGGGCAATTTAAAGGCGTTGATCAAAACAGGTTGCAACACGCTGAATGAGCTTTGCCAACGCTCGGGTGCGGGTCTTGGGTGTGGAAGTTGCAAGCCTGAAATTCAAAAGATTCTGCGCCTGGAAACTGTAACCGTTTAACACTATATTGCCGCCCGCGAATTTTCATGGAGATACACGCCAAACATAACCTCATACGCGCTTTTGTCAAGGGAGGCTTCCTCTCGCCAATAGACTTGCTGAAGATCATGGAGCTGTCGCGCTCGCTTGGTAATAAATACGTGTCGTTTGGCTCGCGTCAGGATATTATGTTTCCGGCCAATGGTGCGGACGAGAGTGCGCTGGCGGAAAGCTTCCAGGCTATCCAGATCGATTATGAGCTGGGAAGTGATCAGTCGACCTATCAAAATATTGTCAGCTCGTACGTAGCAGTCAATGTTGTTGATTCCACCCGGTGGCTGAAGGAGGATACCTATAACGTATTGATCGACAGTTTTGACTACAGACCGCGGCTGAAGATTAATATTGTGGATCCGTTGCAAAGCCTGGTGCCGCTGTTTACGGGGGAGCTTAATTTTATTGCCTCTCGCGAAGAGCACTACTGGTATCTATATATACGTGATCCCCGGAAAGCCAATGCCCTGGAGTGCTGGCCCCGCCTGATCTTTGGACAGGATATACCGCGTATCGCCCGCGAGCTGGAGAAGCTCATTTTGGGGTATCATCCGTTTACCACGGAGGAGCTGAACCTGGTGCTGAACAATGAGAAGGTTCGCATCAACTATAAGCCGCTTACTGAAAAACTCAAGCTTTCAGAGATCCCCTTTCCGTATTACGAAGGCCTTAATGCCATGCTGAATAATCAGTATTGGCTGGGATTGTATTGGCGTAACAACCAGTATGACATCGACTTTATGAGCGCGGCGTGCCGCCTGTGCCAGGAGATCAATATTGGCAAGGTCAACATCATTCCCTGGAAGGCTTTTGTGTTAAAAGGCATCAAGGCCAGCGACCGGCTGCGGTGGGAAAAGCTCATGGGTAAATATGGTATTAACGAACGCCATTCTTCGCTGGAGCTAAACTGGCACCTGCCGGTAACAGACCTGGAGGCGCTCGATCTGAAGCGGTTTCTGGTGCGCGAGCTCGACCAACAGGATATCAGCACGCACGGCCTGACCTTTACGATCAAGACTCATCGCGACATGGTTTATTTTACGTCCGTGGTGATCGAGCGTGAAAAACCCGCCGGTGCCTTGCCGGGTGAATTTTATACTATTTTATATGCGCACAACTTTAGCCCGAATCATGGCGTGTATCATCCCTATGCGCAACATGTGCGGCGGGAGCTGATTCCCGCGCTGCTCATCGAGCTTAGTAAGGTGTATTTCCGGCAGTTAAATCCGGAAAAGGAACAACAACAAGCTTTTGTGCCCGAGACGCAGCCGGCCCGCACGAGCACGGTGTATCAATGTCCGCACTGTTTGACCGTATACGACGAACAATATGGCGATGCCACTGCGGGTATTTCGCCGGGTATATCGTTCGAGAAGTTGCCGGCATCTTATCACTGCCATGTGTGCGAGAGTCCAAAAAAAGACTTCGTGGCGGTACTGCGCTGACGGAGTACTGCTTTATCGTTATCTTTGCGCTGGACTTTGAAAGGATTTACATGACACGCATCATTCGTCTCGCCGAGCAAAAAGACATCTCCGCGCTTACGGTCTTATTTAACAGCGATACCCGCATTTTTGGTGAAGATGCTACCGGCTTCGGCGAGCGGGACGTTGCCGAGTATATTCAGGATGGGAAAAAGAAGGTTTTTGTTTTTGAATCGGAGGGCAGGCTATCAGGAGCGTTGATGGCCGACTACCACGATTCGTATTCGCATCTTGAAACGTTAATCGTTGACCCGCGGGCGCAGCAGCAAGGTGTTGGTACCGCGCTCCTGGAACATTATGAGAAGGGCCTGGATACTTTGGGGATTACGCTGATCGAGGTTATGACGGCGACCGATAATACTGTCATGCAGAAGATTCTGGAAGAACGGGGATTTAGTAAGGGTAATACATTTGTCTTTTACTCCCGTTGGCGTCAATAGAAACATTTGGTCCGTGAGAAATCGCTTCTGAGGACTTGCCGCTGTTTGTTTATGAAGTGTCTTCGTAGTATCTTAAAATGAATCTACTACTCCATGAAGACACTACACCTGACATGGCTGAGCCTGTTGCTGGTAACAGCAACGGTTGCCCAACAGCTTCCTACACCTCCCGACGCTATAAAAGATGCTTTTCCCACAGGAACAGTATTTCATGCCAATATCGCCTATGCGGGTGATACGCTACGGAAACACTTGCTGGATATATACCTTCCGCCCGGAGCCAAAGGTAACGTGCCGCTGGTGATCTGGGTGCACGGCGGCGGGTGGATGCACAACGACAAGTATGCCGATATGGGGTATATGAAGGGGACGATCCGGGCGATCCTGGAGAAGGGCTATGGCCTGGCGTCGATCGACTACCGGCATAGTACTACGGCGATTTTTCCCGCGCAGATCCAGGATTGTATTCAGGCGGTGCAGTTCCTGCACGACAATGCCACGAAATACAAGCTTGACCAACGTCACTTTGCCCTGATGGGCTTTTCGGCGGGTGGGCACTTGGCGTCGCTGTTGGGATTGTCACACAACAACAACGTTACGGCATTTTATTCCGGCGGGCGAAAACCTTCCTTTACTCTTCGCAGTGTTGTAGACTTTTACGGCCCTTCTGAATTTTTGATGTTCTATGGCGACTTGCTGCCGACGCAAGCCAGTGATCCGATCTCGATTCTGCTGGGCGCTTCGCCGCTGGCGCGACCGGACCTGGCGAAGCAGGCGAGCCCTGCCACGTATGTCGACAAGGCCGACCCGCCATTCTTTATTGTCCATGGTGAGAAAGATCCGGATGTGCCTACGGCTCAATCGTATCTCTTAAAAGCGTGGTTGGATCTGGCGAAAGTGCGCAATTCACTGACGGTAATAAAGGATGCGCCACACTACGGGCCGATGTTTGACACGGAGCCTACCCGACAAGCGTTACTCGCCTTCCTGGAGTCTACATTGCGTTAAATCGTACATCGCGTGGCTAATTTCGGTTTAGCAAGAGCGTATATTATGCCAGTGAATTCGACTTGAGATCCGATAAACACTTACTTTGAAATTGAAACCTTCGAGGCGTTTGGATTGAATCCACCCGAGCGTTACGAAGAATCCCGCGCTGACAAATACGATTGCGTTGACAGACCTTTTGGGAAAAAGCAGAAGCAGTAGCGTTTTTAAGCAATTCTTGATTCAGAATACAGGTCGTATACGGCAACCAGTGATTCGCGGCCCGTTGATTGGTTATTTTTTTGGTAACCTTCGATTTCTTCACGACTCTCAACGTATAGAGGGTGGTAGGTTGAATCGTATTCATCCCAAACGATAAGCAAATGGCTGTAGCCTATTTTGCTTTGCCGGCCATTTTCCAGCCAGAGGTTAAATGTCTCTTCATCAAGCGACTTGGGGAAATCCGACCCTTCGAACATAGTTACGCATGTATTGTGGACTCGAAATTTAACCAAAGAAGGCTTATTGGGCAACTCTGATAATTGCCAGCCAAATTCTTGATAAAAATATGTCCATAAACACGGCCAGTCATGCATCTTCAACGCCTCACGACCCGTCTCTTCGTTATGACCTTTGGGCTAACAAACGCCTTACCTCCTGGTTGATGACCATCGACCGACACATACTTTATGAAAAAAGGGGATCAAGCTTTGGGACAATTGATCTGACACTCCAACATATTCTGATGGCGCAGATATACTGGCATGCGCTAATTGCCAGAGGCGAGATAAATGAGTTTAACGCACCGGTAAAATAGAATGTAGTCGATGCGGTTATGGCCGATCTCGTTATAAGCTCACAGCAGTTAGTGAATAGCCTCTCCGCACTCAATGAACAACAATTGATTGAAAGTATTCAGGCATCTGACAGCGCGCAAAGTCGATACGAATATATCCTGCATGTAGTCAATCACAGTTCATACCACCGGGGACAGGTCGTTACCATGTGTCGTGCGCTGGGAATAACACGTGAAATAGCCGTAACGGACTATGACGCATACCTTTGGTGGACAGAGAATATTTGATGGGATGAAATGGGCTTTGATTGTCATGGCATGCTGCAGGCGTGGTGTCCTGATGACGGCTATTCCACCTTCAAGCTTCGATTATCAGCTTTATGGTGTTCTAAAGTTTGGAAATTGGTCTCCCAAATTGGATATACAGCGAATGCCTTTGTTGCTTTAAATGGTTGATAACGCAATAATTATTTGGCGGACCAGATTTTGGATGGGTATCCAAAAAATGTAATTGCTGAATATGAAAAGAATTTTGCTCGCAAGCTGTTTGATGCTGCAGTGTTATCTGGTGGGATTTGCGCAGGAAGAAATGTCTATTGATACACTTTATTCGCTGTCGCTCGAAGAGCTTATGAACATGAACATTGTGACGGCGTCTAAGGTTGCCGAGAGAGCTTCGGATGCACCTGGCATTATCTCGACCATTTCGGCGCGCGAAATTGAGCAGTTCGGGGGGTTAAGCCTGGCTGAGATCCTGGAACGGGTGACAGGTGTGATAAACGTGAGTACGAACTCGAATCCCCAAAACATCGTTTCGTTTCGCGGAGATCTTTCCGGAGAAAGTAACAATCATACTTTGCTTCTAATCAACGGTCGCCCAAACCGCGAGAGTATCTATGGTGGGTTAGACTACGCGGTGCTGCTGGGTATACCGGTGACAGCCATTGAAAGAATAGAGGTTATTCGTGGACCGGGGTCTGTGCTGTATGGATCCAATGCATTTTCGGGTGTTGTGAATATCATCCTGAAAAAAGGTGGTGACCAAAATAAGGTGAGCACTTATTTAGGCTCGTTTGGTGGCGCCGGTGTCGACGGCTCTGTGAATATTGATAGAGGTGACATCAATGTCATGATCGGTTACAAAAAATTTGAAGAAAAGGGATGGAGCTTCACGGCTACCGATGCTATGGGGGCAAAGGATACTGCCAACTATGAGGAGAACAACAATGGCCTGGCTTTTCGGGTGGGCTACAAGGGGTTAACGATCAACAGCCTGATTACCGAGAGCACACAAACAATTTTTGGGTTTGGCAGTCCGGTTTGGTTTAATTTGCCAGGCAAAACAACTTTTTCGCGCAGGGTTTCGACCGATATCGGGTATGAATTGAAAATTTCCGAAAAGGTGACGACAAAGGTGAATGCCACGCTGAATAGTTTTAACCTGAAGTTAACGGGGCCTGCGGTGGCTAGCGGTAACAGTGATGATATCATCCTGGAAGTGTCCAACTTTATTCGTCCGACAGACAAATGGAATATAGTGTTTGGGGCATCGGGTTATAAGCAAACCGGTGAGCTTGTAGGATCTGTGCCGAAATACAACAAAGGGTGGTACAACGGGTATGTGCAGGCAGATTATCGTCCTGTTGCACCTTTAAAATTGATCGGTGGATTGCAAGTAAATAAAATTCAAGGAGTCGATGTAAATGTGGTCCCTCGCGTGGGCGCCATCTATAACTTTACGAAAAGCCTGGGCACCAAAATTCTGTATGGGCAGGCATTCCGTGCGGCATACGCCATTGAAACCGACATCAAATCAGACGTGATCGTGGGCAACCCGAACCTGACTCCAGAAATTTTGAAAAACCTTGATGTGCAGGTTTTCTATTCAATAACAAAACTGGAGTTGGCGGCGACCTATTTTGACAACCGTAAGGAGGATAACATTACTCGCCTACATGGCAAATTTGTCAACGCGGGCCGCAACGAAGCCCATGGCTTCGAGCTGGAAGGTAAATATGTTCCCAGCGCCCGTGTGTATGTAAACGGCTCGTATGCTTACCAGACCAATAAACTGGTCGCTGACGATGGTACGATTACCGAACATGCTTCGTTAATGCCGAACCATGTTGCCAAGCTTGGCGTCGGGTTTCAAGCTCGCCAGGGCCTTTCACTGGGGCTGTATAACATGTATGTGTCGAAGTTTCATTCGTTTACCGGCCAGGAGGCACTGCCGGGGCATAACGGCGAAACCAAAAGTTACAATACCTTATCGGCAAACATAAATCTGAGCATTCCCAAGATCTTCACATTGAATATGCAGGAAGAAATAATTCTTAGCGTCTACGGTACGAACTTACTGGATGAAAAGATTAACATTCCCGACGTTGCGTCGAGGATGGTGTATTCTATGCCTGGTAAATCCGGCAGAGCCATATATGTGTCTGCAATAGTGAAGTTCTGACAGTTGATACACGAAATAAATACTTAACACAGGCCAGTCACGTTGGCCTGTGTTAAAATACAAACTGACCGCGAATTGCGACTCCAAGGCGGCAGTTTGTCAATTTAGAATATATAACGTAATATTGCGTTGTAACGATATGGGAATAACCAAGTCTGACTTATTTAAGAAACGCCAGAACAGGGTAGCGACGCTGGCGAAGGCTTTCGATCACCCGGCACGGGTGGCGATCCTCGAATATATACTGGCGAACGAAACTTGTATCTGTAACGATCTTGTGGACGTACTGCCGCTGTCGCAATCGACGATTACACAGCACCTAAAAGAGTTGAAGCAGATCGGAATCATCAAAGGCGAGATCGAGGGACCGAAGGTGAACTACTGTATTGATGAAAAAGTATGGGAGGAGGCGAGAGATATGTTTATGAATATGTTTTCCAAGTATGTAAAAAAGAACGACTGCTGCTGAGTCATTTTTTTGACCAGGCGTAACGTAATATTACAATAATACAATATGAGCCTCAATACCGATCTATCGAAGACTGTATCGCAGCTTACTGCGGAATTTGGTGAGATACCTGCCGTGCGCAAGCCAGTGATTGGTGAGCTGACGCGCTTTGTGCAGGACAGCGTGAATGCAAAGTTGCCTACATACCTGAATTTTATCTGTACGCACAACTCCCGAAGGAGCCATCTGTCACAACTGTGGGCTCAGGCGGCTGCATACTATTACGGTATACAGAACGTGTCTTGCTATTCGGGTGGCACCGAGGCAACGGCTTTTAACCCGCGCGCGGTAAAGGCGATGGAGGATGCTGGCTTTAGGATTGTGATGCAGAAGGATGGGCAAAATCCAATATACGAGGTGAGGTTTGCAGATGAGGCACCGCCCGTTATTGCCTTCTCGAAAACGTATGACGACCCGTTTAACCACAACGAGGACTTTGCGGCGGTGATGACTTGCTCCCATGCTGACGAGAACTGCCCGCTGGTGCTGGGCTCGTCGGCGCGTATAGCGCTGCGGTATGACGATCCGAAGGCCTTTGATGGGACGGAACTTGAAACGGCTAAGTACGCGGAGCGCGTGCGGGAGATTGGACGGGAAATCTTATTTGCGTTTTCACAAGTAAAAAAGGCATGAGCAATAAAAAACAACTTGGGTTTCTGGATCGATACCTGACGCTGTGGATATTCCTGGCGATGGCGATCGGCGTGGCGCTGGGAAATTTTCTGCCGGTGGAGCAACTGATGGGTGCCTTTCAAATGGGGACGACGAATGTGCTGATAGCGGCGGGGCTTATTGTGATGATGTATCCGCCGCTGGCGAAGGTGCGGTATGAACACCTGGGTAAGGTCTTCAGGAATGTGAGGGTAGTCAGCCTTTCACTGGTACTGAATTGGGTGATAGGTCCGGTGCTGATGTTTGTGCTGTCGATGGTGTTTTTGCGTGACAAGCCGGAGTATATGGTGGGATTGATTCTGATCGGGCTGGCGCGCTGCATTGCGATGGTGCTGGTATGGAATGACCTGGCGAAGGGTGATAAAGAATATGCGGCTGGGCTGGTGGCATTGAATAGTATCTTTCAGGTGATTTTTTACAGCGTGTTTGCATGGCTGTTTATTACTGTGCTGCCTCCACGATTTGGCATAGCGGGCTCCGTGGTAGACGTGAGCATGAGCGATGTGGCCGAGAGCGTTTTCCTGTACCTGGGCGTGCCGTTTATTGCTGGCTTTCTAACACGTTATATCTTTATTAAAGCAAAGGGCGAAGCATGGTATGTGCAGCATGTGATACCGAAGATCAGTCCGCTGACGCTGATCGCGTTGCTGTTTACGATTGTGGTGATGTTCAGCTTCAAGGGGAAGATGATCGTGGATATACCGCTCGATGTGCTGCGAATAGCCGTGCCGCTGGTGATTTACTTCATCGTGATGTTTGTGCTGAGCTTTTTGTTGTCAAAGCGGCTGGGTGCGAGCTATGCGGAAAATGCTTCCGTGTCTTTTACGGCGACGGGTAATAATTTTGAACTGGCGATAGCGGTGGCGGTGGGTGTATATGGTATCAACTCGGGGCAGGCGTTTGCGGGGGTTATTGGGCCGCTGATCGAGGTGCCGGCGTTGATCTTGCTGGTGAACCTGGCCTTTTGGTTGAGGGATAAATTGTACAGTTCGAAAACGACGTCGTGATGACAGGCTCGAAAATTTTGGCTTTTGAGCCAGCGCATTGGGAGGCTGTTCGCGAGATATACCGCCTCGGGCTCCTTACACGCAATGCTACTTTTGAAACAGAGGTGCCGGATTTTGAGGCGTGGAGCAAGAAGTTTCCGGCCCGCTGGTTTTGGGTCATTGAACAAGAGGGGCAGGTTGGTGGGTGGGCAGGGCTGCAGCCGGTTTCTGTTCGAAAAGTTTACAAGGGAGTGATGGAGGTGACGGTGTATGTGCATCCCGATCGCGGCGGAAAGGGTCTGGGAACCCTATTGATGCAGCACTTGGTAGCAGAAAGTGAAAACAGCGGTGTTTGGACGTTGTATGCCTCGATTTTTGAAGAGAATGAGGCGAGCATTCGCCTGCATACGGCCGCTGGTTTTCGCAAGATCGGGTTTCGGGAAAAAATAGCCCAATTAGACGGAAAATGGCGGAATACCGTGCTCTTTGAGCGAAGAAGTAAAATTATAGGCGTTTAATCTGCGTCTTTTTTAAACAGGCTTCGTCATAGCCACGTAACTAGAATTGAACTTCATTTCTATGGCACCATCAGCAAACGCAAATTTGAGCTTCTTTCAGAACGAGTTGAAAGGCTTTGTTCATAAAAGAGTCAAGGATAAGACAGTTGCGGAAGACATTCTTCACGATGTGTTCCTGAAAGTTCAGGCGAAGATCGGACAGCTCCAGGACACGGAAAAGATCACTGGCTGGATCTATCAGATCACCAAGAATACGATCATCGATCATTTCAGAAAGGAGTCTAAAACGATTTATGCCGGTGACCTGGATTGGGAAAACGATGCACCCAATTTCAATGCTTGTGTATCGGGGTATCTTAATCGGCTATTCCCGACGCTGCCTGATATGTACCGTGAAGCTTTGCAGCTTACCGAGATAGAGAATCTTTCGCAGACGGAATTGGCTGAGCGTTTGGGCATCTCTTATTCGGGCGCCAAATCGCGCGTGCAACGCGCGCGACAGATGCTGAAGGAGAAAATGGATGAGGTGCTTATCGTGCGAACAGACGCTTATGGTAATGCTATAGTTTGTGAAGATCGTAAATCCTGCTGTTAATATATCTGCGTCTTTTTTAAAACGCATTCGTCTTGGAGGTAAATCTTCAAGACATGAAAAAAATATATCTATTGTTTTTCTTTCTGGGTTTAACACACCTTGTTATTGCGCAGAACACCAGGCGTGTATTGGCGCCCGCTTCCGATCACTATAAATCCCTGCAGGCGATTAGTGCAGCCGCAAACCCGCAGCGCGCGTGGATGGATACGGTTCATTATCCGCCAGCTGAATACGGTTCTTCCTTTGTATACATGTTGGTCAAGCCTTATTACTTGTCGGATGGGCAAGTGAAGGCGCTTAGTGAGAGCGTGAAGTTCCCGGCAAACAGTTCAGACCAGGTGCGGAAGGAACTGGATTATATGCTCGACCTGCAAAGCAAGCGTACTCCGGAACAAATCAAGCGCGTTGAATTTTTAGGTGATATTGGTTATTGGCCATCTATCAACATGGTGCCTTCTCACCCTTCGTATGAGGAGAATTTGCGTAACCTGTTTTTTGAAGGCCGTGAGCTGATGGGTGAGAATATCAATGCAAAGAATTTTCCTAAGATCTCCAAACTGCTGCAAGGTGTTATGCAGGATATACGTATCATGGAGTTTACGATCAAGTATAAATTGTTCCGGCCAAGGCCTTATCACCTGGAGCCGAAACTTCAACCGCTAACAAAAATCAATTCTCCTTCTTTTGCCAGCGGCCATACGCTATGGGCTTTTGTTCAGGCATTCACCTGGAGTGAAGTAATTCCGGAGAGGCAGCAAGATTTCATTGCGTTGGCCGAAGAGATCAGACGGTCGCGGGAGATTATGGGTATTCATTATCCCAGTGATAACGAAGCATCGCGCCAGGTGTCGTTTGCCATGCTTCAGTATTACCTGAAGAACGACGCATTTCAGAACGATCTAAAGGAAGCGGTTGCTGAATGGAAAACGGTTTCTAGAAAGTATATCCGATAGGAGAGAAATCTTTTAGATGGCTAATAGTCGCAAGAAGTATGTATCTCTTGCGACTATTACGGTTCACTACTTGTCGCAGCAGGCGGAACCATCTTGTGGTTGAGCACAGCAATCGCCGTTGTTTTCTTCTTTCGTTTGGCTGGGCTCACAGCAGGCCGTGTTTTCGATTTTTGGAGTGCAGCATGAAGTAGCTGCCTGTTTTTTTTGGCCCTCCGGGGCTGTGCCACAGCATGCAGCTGCTTCGATATTGCCTGCTGTTGCGTTGCAGACTCCTGTCTCAGGAAGGTCGAGCTCTACCTTGCGTGCCGCTTCCAAGTCACCATCGATCGCCGCGGCAATGGATCGTACTTGCTCATAGCCGGTAGCCATAAGGAACGTCGGCGCGCGGCCGTAGCTTTTGGAACCGGCGATGTAAAAACCGTGGTCGGGATGACGGAGCTCTTTTTCGCCGTGTGGCCGTACCGTTCCGCAACTATGGATGTTGGGATCTATGAGTTCTGCCAACGCGGCGACGCACTCGAGCGAGGAATCGATGCTGATTCGTACTTCGCGAAGGAAACTGAGGTCTGGTCGGGAGCCGGTGTTGCTAATGACCTCGTCTATGCCGGGGAGTGCAAACTTGTTCTCGTTTTGCAGACCGACGACAGAAAGGTTTGTGCCGGTATTGACGACTTGCTGGATATGGAACGGGGTATATACGCTGACGCGGTCCTGGTTGACGAGCTGCTCAATTTTAATACCGAGGGCGCCGCGTGCCTCGAGGGTGTCTTTCTCCTGGCCACCGTACACGTCATAGATATTTTGCTTACGCAGCACCCAATGAATTTGGGTGTCGGGGTATTGTTCTTTGAGCTTGTCGAGCTCCAGCACGGCATTGATGGACGAGTGGCCGCTGCCGACGACAAGTACGCTTTTGTTCTTATAACGCCCGGCGTGCGTGTTGAGAATGTCGGGGATGCCGTAGAAGATCCTGCTGCTGTTTTCCTGTTCGCCTATGGCGAACGTGCCTCCGGAGCCGATGGGATTCGGGGAGTTCCAGGTACCGGAGGTGTCAATGACTGCCTTGACGAGGAATTGCTCGACGTGGTTGTTGTGAAGTACCTGGACGGCGTAGGGCAGCCGTTCGCGGCCGGCGGTTTTCATTTTGTCGAGGCCGACACGGCCGATGGCGATGACCTTGCTCCGCAAGTGGAGATGCCGCTGGAGTGCTGGGTGCTCGGAGAGTGGCTTGAAGTAATGTTCATACAGTTCTTTGCCGGTGGGCAGCCCATCGTCATGGGGTTGCAACCAGTGGGTTTGTGCCAGGAGTTGTTTTGCGGCCTTGTCGATATTATAGCGCCAGGGAGAGAATACGCGGATGTGCTGCCAGGTAAGAATATTGGCGGCTACAGAGCCGCCCGCTTCAAAGAGCAAGAATGGTTGATTCCTGATCGCAAGGTGAGCAGCAGCTGCAAGCCCAACGGGCCCGGCGCCGATAACTGCTACCGGAAGTGAATTTGACTTTTCCATGATCGTGATGTGGTTCCGTGATTAAGACGGCGGATTTAAGAAAAGACGCAGTGAAATTTAGGGCACCTGGATGTTGCACCCGTGCAACGCGGCCGTCAAAAAAATGAATTTTGCACGCACATATTCCATTTAAAAAAGCAACTTAGCGATCTGCTACTGAGGTTTGCCGGTGGCACAGCGAATACTCAACATCAACTACGAAAACCACCATGATCAGCTTGATTAAACGCCCCATATTGTTCCTACGAAGCAAGCTGTCTGACCGGAATTTTCTGAACCTTTCCGCCGTGTTAGTGGGGCTCGTATCCGGCTTGGCTGCCATTCTATTGAAGCTGATGGTGCATCAGATCGGGCATCTCGTGGCTACTTCTCAGACTTCTGGAAAGTTTTACGTGTTCGCAATATTCCCGATGTTAGGGATAGCTTTAACCGTGTTCTTCATTCAATATTTCCTGAATGGACAGCTGAAGAAGGGAAGCGCACAGATTGTATATAGCATCGTAAAAAGATCTGGAATCCTTCCCCTAAAAGACACCTTTGCCCATCTCGTCACGAGCGCATTTACAGTCGGCTTCGGTGGATCATTGGGGCTTGAATCGCCGATGGTTTCTACTGGATCCGCCATCGGTTCCAACTACGGTCGCGTGTACGGACTCACCTATCGCGAGCGCACCGTACTTCTCGGGTGCGGCGCTGCCGCGGGGATTGCCGCTGCGTTTAACTCACCCATCGCGGGTGTGCTGTTTGCCGTGGAAGTGCTGCTGACAGACGTTACTGCGGCGGCCTTTATATCGCTCATCCTATCGGCAGCATGTGGAGCACTCATTTCCAAGATCGTACTTGCAGAAGGCGTAACGCTGGCCTTCGGCCTTAAGCAACCCTTCGATTACAGCAATGTACCGTTTTATCTGCTGCTGGGTGTTCTCTGTGGACTTGCGTCTTTGTGCTACGCCAAAATCTTTCATGCGATCGAGCTTCGGTTTGAAAACGTAGAAAACAAGTGGGTGAAAGTTGTAGCAGGTGGCTTGATGCTATTTGCGCTGATTACTGTTTTCCCGCCGCTCTTCGGTGAGGGATACGAAGGCGTGCGTATGCTCGAAGGGAAAGACGCAGCGCAGCTTGCGGAAGGTAGCATTCTTAATCGCCTGATCACCTCCGAACCCGCGCTCCTGGTGTTTATAGGCCTATTGATTGTCTTTAAGATGATCGCCGCTGCTGTTACTGTAGGCAGCGGAGGAAATGGCGGAAGTTTCGCTCCGTCGCTTGTAGTAGGCTCCTACCTCGGGTTTCTATTCAGTCGCTTCATTAACTATACAGGGTTGTCCCAACTTCCTGTCAGTAACATGACGTTGGTAGCGATGGCGGGAATACTAAGCGGAGTATTTTATGCGCCGCTTACCGCCATCTTCCTTATTGCCGAAATAACCGGGGGCTACAACCTGATTATACCGCTTATGATTGTCTCATCGCTCAGCCTTTCCGTGGTGCACCTTTTTCAACCTGTATCCCTGGAGGGGAGAAAACTAGCCAGGCTCTTGAACTCGACGGTGGAAACGCGCGACAAACTACTCCTCAGTCGCCTGAATTTATCGGAGCTCATCGAGAAAAATTTTGCGGTTGTATCGCCCGAGGCTAAGCTCTCCGACCTGGTCAAGATCATTTCGGCCTCTCCACGTAATATATTTCCTGTGATAGACAACGGCCTGAAGCTGATCGGACTTGTCCACATGGACAAAGTGCGGCGCATCATGTTCGAAACCGAAAAATATGAGTCGACTTATGTGAAGGATCTCATGGACAAGCCCGACGCGGTGGTAGAGCTTCATGAAAACCTGCATGAGGTATTTGATAAGTTCGATAGGACGAATCAATGGAACTTACCGGTGGTGGAGAATGGTATTTACCTCGGCTTCCTGTCGAAATCATCCGTCCTTACACGGTACCGAAAAGAAATTACAGAGTCTTAGGCAACTGTGCCCCATAGCCGATAGTGCTGAGCAGAGGTAACCAAAGGGAATCCTTTCTATAAAAGATTCCCTCTGGCTTTTTCGATTACTGTAGCGTGACCTTAATAATACTACTTGTTGCCGGCAGCATTGTAAATTCGTTCGCACTTGGCACCGCAACGATATCCTTGTTCTCCTCCAGCGGCGTACCCGCCAGATTGAACTGGGTAATACCAGCGCCGGGGTATTGATTGATAGCGGTGCCATTGTCAAACAAACCTATGTTGGAAGAGACGTCGCCCTTCTGCATGGCATCGACGTCCGCTCCCGTAGTAGCAAAGAACCAATCATTGGAAAAGCCATACATGGTCGCCAGCGCAATCCGGTCGCCTTTGGCAATGGTAAGTTGCTGTGAGACCTTCCCCCCGGCAGCACCATTGATCCTGGGCAGCAACACCGTGTTGTCCATCTCCTTCAGAAGGTATACTTCCTTCACGCCGGGCGTCGTTTTTAGCGCCGCGGCGAGCATACTCCCATCTCCCTTCTGCGCAAGGTCTTTCAATCCCATGCCTCTATCTTTCTCGCCTGTTTTATAAAACGGATTTTCAACTCCATTGTACACGAACACAAGCACAGGTGATAATGGTGTGAACGTACCGGTCAATCCGGCGAGGTAAGTGTTCAGTACCGCATTATCACCGGCTTCAGCGATGTTGGTAAGACCATTTGCAGAAGGTTTGTCCTTTGAATAGACCGGCTCCGGCAATAATAAGTTTCCGCCGGCAACATAGGAAATCGCCCACACGCCAGGGCTAAACGGCGTTTCGTTGTTTGTGCCACCCGAATTATTCATGATCGTGAGCGTAAACGTCGAATTTCCATTGTAGTTCAGCGTTAGCTTCATTAGCTGCGAAGCGGGGAGATACGCATGACCATAGTCGTCGGTACCGTTTACCTCTTTAATATTCTTCGTGGCAGTCTCGGCAGCACCAGGGTGCGACACATCTGCGCCCGGAGTCTGGTTTACGCGGGTTCCATTATCCCACAACCTGACTTGTGATGACACATCGCCGGTGATGGGAGTTCCATCTTCATTGTATAGCGTAATACCGGGGTTCTCGGGCGCGAAGAAAAGGTCATTGCTCCATCCATACATCGTAGCAAATGTGAGCCGCTGGTTCTTCGCCGCGGAAAACGAGAAAGATACCGATTGCCCGGGCAATATCACCGGGGGTGTTCCCATGCCCTGAAAGCTGCCCGATTCAACAAGTGGTTTACTATCCAGCACATTTTCTATCGTGATCATCGTGGACTCCGTCATAGCGGTGTCGTCGTCACTACACGATGTTCCGGCAAGTGCCACCATAAGCACCGCAACTGATTTAATAATGTTTTGTTTCATGAGTGATTGGTTTAAGGACTCAAAACAAAAGAAACAGTATCCCACTGCGGTTGCGGAATTGTAACAAAAGTATCACAGCCCGCTATTGCTTTTTTTATCAATTTTGTGGTATGGCCAGCAAGCAGATTTTAATCGTAGAAGACGACAGCGACATCGTAGAGCTCCTCACCATTCACCTTCGCGACCTCGGTTGTGACGTAATCACCGCGGCATCCGGGCATCTCGGGCTTAATGCCGCAAAAAGCAGTGCCTTCGACCTTATCATTCTCGACATTATGCTACCCGGCCTCAATGGCATGGAGGTATGCCGGAAGATCAGGCAGGCCGACCGGCAGACACCCATTATGATGCTAACGGCAAGGTCTGAAGAAATCGACAAGGTTATGGGCCTTGAAACGGGTGCCGATGATTATCTCACGAAGCCCTTCAGCATCCGGGAATTCATTGCACGGGTGAAAGTTATTTTCCGCAGAAGCGAAGACCACCATAGCCCGGAAGGCGGACTTGCAGCCTCTTCCATTATGACCTACGGCGATTTAAAAATAGATGCGGACAAGAGGAAGGTAACACTGAACAGCGTGCGTATCGAGCTATCGCCAAAAGAATTCGACCTCATCACGCTGTTGGCTTCAAATCCTGGCAAGAGCTACAGCCGTAAGAATTTATTGAACCTGATCTGGGGCTACGACTTCGAAGGATACGAGCATACTGTAAACAGCCACATCAACCGCCTTCGCAGCAAGATCGAGGGTGATGTTTCGAACCCGAAATTCATTTTAACAACCTGGGGCGTAGGCTACAGGTTTAACGAAGACCTTTAACAACCTACCTATGTCGGTCAAAACAATCCGGGGAAATCTTCTCTTTTGGAAAATTGCCGGAGTATTCACCGTGCTGCTCATTATACTGGGTGTTGCATTCGTGGCTATCGCCTCCGGATTTTCAAAGAGTTATTACACCACCGCCCACCAGCAACTTTACGGCGACCTGGCGCACCATTTAGCTACATTCACGCAGCCTTTTAAAAACGGCAAGCCCGACACCACCGTCACGCATGACATCATCCATTCCACGATGGTCGCGAATCCCAGCGTGGAAATTTATCTGCTTGATACGGCCGGCGGGATCATGGACTACGTCGTGCCTGATACAACGGTACAGATGCACTGCGTTGATATGGCCATTATTAAGCAATGGCTCGCCACGCAGGATGATATGTTGTATCCCATGGGCGACAATCCCAAAGACCCGAGCGAACCGAGTATCTTTTCTGCCGCGCCGGTATATGAGAACAACCACCTGGTTGGGTATGTATATGCCGTATTGTCCAGTCAAAAGCAGAAAGAGATATTGAGCGCCATCAACGACCATTTCTATACCCGCCTCAGTGTCTACATCTTCTTGTCCGCGCTGCTCACGGCGTTCATTGTAGGCGTCGTGACCTTTTTTCTTATTACGGACAGCATCTGTACCATTGCGGGCACGGTCAGGCGCTTCAAGGAGGGCGACTATTCAGCCCGCATTAAAGGATACGCTCAGGGGAATCTGGGTGTGCTAACGTCCACGTTTAACGACATGGCCGATGTGATTGTCAACAACATCCAAAAGATCACAGCCACCGACAGGTTCCGCCAGGAACTGATCGCCAATGTTTCGCACGACCTCAGAACACCTTTATCCATCATGCAGGGATATGTCGAAACGCTGATGATGAAAAAGGATGTACTGACACAAAGTGACAAAGACAAGTATTTGGCGGTAGTGCATGACGGCGCTAAGAAACTCTCGGGGCTCGTAGAGCAGCTTTTCCAATACGCCAAACTGGAAGGCAACGTAACCACGCCACAAAAAGAGCCTTTTAGACTTGATGAGCTGGCATCCGACATATTGATGGCCTATCAACTCAAAGCCAAAGAATGCTCCATCAATCTGCGCTTAAACTCGCCCAGCAACTTACCCCCCGTGTTTGCCGACATCGCCCTTACCGAACGGGTGTTTCAAAATTTACTTGACAACGCGTTCAAGTTTACACCTGACGGCGGCGATATTACCATCCAACTTACAAGGGATAATGGTGGGATAAAGGTTCAAATAGTAGATACGGGTATCGGAATTTCATCCGAAGACCAGTTTTACATTTTCGAACGCTATAAGCAATTGGACGGAATTTCTACGCCTAAAAAAGGAATGGGAATCGGACTGGCCATCGTCAAGAAGATTCTGGAGCTGCATCAGTCGGCTATCGAGGTCGCCAGCCAGCCCGGCAAGGGAACTACTTTCAAATTTGTCCTTCCGTTGGCTGACAAAACGTTGTCTTCGGCTCCACTATTATCTCAATAGCAGTAGGCTCAGTGTCTCAAATACTTAGGTTGACTGCATCTTGACACCTGCGGTCCAGCTGCGTGAGTCAAATTTTCCTCGCCGGGGTTAGCATGGTATGTACACAAAGCCATTTACCTTTTTTGCGTATGAATACGCTGGATGACCACTCATAGAGCTCGAACGGCTGACCCTTGTATTCTCCGGCGCTCGTTCCCCGGCTTGTGACGACAGCCGTATCGCCGTAAACTTTTATTTTTGTCTCATCGGAATCCATCCGCGAATGCGTCAAAGCACTCGACCGTATCGTCTCGAGGAATTGAGACTTCGAGGTTATTCCATCCGAGCCCACAATGACCCAATCTTCGGACATAAATTTTCCAATTTCGTCCGGGTCGTTGCCCACCATCGCCTTGTCCCATTCCTTTCCGACCTGTAACACTTCGTCTTCGGCGTTCATACCTATTTTTATTGTGTGGAAAAAAAGAAAATGAGCATTGTTGGCTATTTGAGAGTGAAATTAAACCGCTTATTTCGCTCAAATTCGCTTTTTTTTGAAGAAATAGGAAAATGGCGCACAAAACGGGGTAACAATTTTTAATCGGTTTGATCTAGGGGTGTAATCAAAAAAATCAAACCATGAAAAAGCACAATTATTTTACCTCCCTTTTATTCGCGGGCCTCGTTGCCATGGGCAGTGTAAGCTGCGATGATAATAACGATGATGCCTCCCCCGTAGTCATCAAGCCGGGAGAAGATGATAAGATCAGCAACGTGCATCAGGATCAAGTGGCGGCACTAAAACAGACCTTTACACTCGATGCTGCCGGCGGAGAGATAGAAGGTGAAGATGGTACTATCGTTTCTTTTTATGCAAATTCATTTTTCAAATCAAATGGAGATGCAGTAACGGGTAACGTAACCATAGAGTTGGTGGAGATTTATAAGAAATCACAGATGCTGCTCACAAACATGACTACCCAAGGCATAGATGCTTCCGGCAATATAGCCATGCTGATTTCAGGCGGCGAGTTTTTTGTCAATGCCAAGCAAGGTGATGAGCAGCTGGTATTACATGGCACATTTCAGATCGAGGCTCCCGCCGATAAAACAGGTGGTATAGATCAGGACATGAAACCTTTTATGGGGGTGGAGCAATGTGAAGATGGTGTCTGCAAAAACGTATGGAGACAGCAAGATCGCGATATGAAAATCGGGCAGACTACTTATAACATATTCCAGAATCAATTTGGATGGACAAACATTGACCGCTGGTACAGCGATCCACGTCCAAAAACCACACTCTTTGTAGACGTGCCCGAAGGCTATGACAATACCAACTGCTCAGTCTACCTGTCGTACGACGGCGAACCTACTGCTCTGGCCTCGTTCGATCGTTACGATTCAGCCACGGCCCTTTTTACAGAACACTATGGCCAGGTTCCGATTGGTCTTGAAGTGCACTTCATTATGGTGTCAGTCATAGACGAGCAGTGGTACTACGCCATCAGGCCTGCAACGATCGGAGCTGAGCATGTAGAAACATTTACGGAGCTTCAGCCTACCACCGAGGCTGCACTGATCGCACTGATCGACGCGCTTCCTTAATACCACCCACTGACTAGTGCTGGCTTAATCGAAAAAAGTCCCTTCTCTGTTTGGAGAGGGGACTTTTGGAATTGGAAAAAATGGAATAACTTGCATATTGCACAATAAAATTATTCTGATGAGAATTATAGCAGTCATCAGTATTTGCCTTCTCTCGTTTTCTGTTTTTAGTCAGCATGCTGTCAAACAAGATACGGTCAAAAGAGAAAGTCGCATACAACCCGCAGGTGACGATAATAAAGTAAAGTTTTCGGCTATTACTCCGCCGCTTCAACCTATTCCCGGAGCGCCGGCCGCCTTCTATACATTCTATTGGGAATTTGGCGATGGCGAGTATAGCAAAGAGGCATCGCCAGAACATGTGTATAAAAAAACGGGCGACCATACGGTTCGACTATGGACTACCAATAACTACGACAATGGAAAACCACCGCCAAGCCGGCCCCAGAAGGTGCCTGTAAAGAAGATTACATTTAATGATACCAACCCGGTGCAACAGGCGCTACCCGACGGATTTGATGTAAAGAGCAATCGGGAACCCATTCCCGGCGAGGAAATGGTAGTCATCGTACGCTATCAAAATGACACCGACTATCCAGCCCACGGTAAACTATACCTGTTCTTTAACGAAAGAAAATATAAGGCCGATAATTTCCAGCTCACAGAGGTCCGTACACATCACGGAGAGAAAGAGGTACAAGATTTAGCACGGGTTGCTTCTCGTATGGATGAAAAAGACCCCGATGCGTTGTGGGCGAGTAGTAAGATAAATCTTTCGCCAGAAAATGACAGGAAATCCGATGAGGCGTCATTATTACAGCTATCCCTGGCGTTGGAAGCCGCCCGGGCGGAGTATCGCACAGTGCATGCACTGGAATTCAATGATATGGGTGCACGGGAAAGTCGCCATGTATTTTATTCACTCACAACCACGCCCGAAATGCTGAAAGATACCAGTGCAATCATTACGGTAAAAGGTATCTACGTGCCCGATAGGGGAGCGGATAATCATAAAAGCAAAACGCTGGAGATGGAAATCGTTACCTCACACGATCCGAATAAAATGTCTGTATCCGACACCCGATTAAACTACCGTTTTTATAAAAATAAAAACATCGATTTTAAGATCCGTTTTCAGAATAATGGAGAAGGTCCGGCACATTCAATCAAGCTGCAGGTAGCGGTGCCCGAAGCATACGATCCGCACTCACTGCAGGTAACAGATATGTATCCCGTCTGTCCCATTTGCCCGGACAAACAATCGACCATCAGCTGCCTGGATACAACCTTTAGTAACAACCAGATCCTGTTTCATTTTAAAAACATTTACCTGCCCGGCAGTAACCAGAAGGAAGAAGTCGATTATGATTCTACGAAAGGATTTGTAAAATATACGTTGCGCTTTCGCGAATCGATCGCTAAATCTAAAACGCAGAGTCGTACAGCAATCATCTTCGATAAGAACGATCCTATTCTAACGAACCGCGCCACCACGCGTTTTAAACCGGGTACATCCATTGGCGCAAAGGCTGGATATATATATAACCCTACGCGGAATGATTCAAAAAGCGGTTTTGTTGGAGTTACACTTTCCCCCTTCAAATCACAGCATGGTTACTTCCAAGTCGAATTAATGGTGGGCATTCACACCTATTCCGATTCACTTTACCGCGCCGACACCGTGTCGGTAGACAATGGGATAGTCAATCTTTTCGATGTGTCGCAGCGAAACAAATTCACCCGTGTGGAACTTTACGTCGTGCCAGTATCCTACCGTTACACCATCAACTCGTTTATTGGTTTAGGCATGGGTGTTCAGCTTAGTGTCAATCTTTCGGAGAAGATAAAGGAGGAAGCACTCCACGAGAATTATTTTGTAAGACAAAAGGAAAATTTCAGAGAGCCGAGGCGGGAGCTGAATTTTAATAGCACAGAAGAGAAGACCGCATCCTTCACCAACCTCCGCCCGGCCGTGTTCGCGGATATTACACTGGGTGCTGCCCGCATCGGCCCCACAGCCGGTGCTCGATATGCGTACTATTTCACCGCCCCCAGAGAGCAGTGGCAGTTTTACGTACTTTGGAAATTTTAATGCCCGCCATGAAATTGTCCTGGTATTTGCTGGTTGTGAGTTTTTCAATTACCTCCGGATTGGCCCAATCCCAGCAACCATCGGATTATGCGTTTCAAAAAAGCCTTTCTGTGCTGCGCCAAAAAGACGACGCTGAAAATTACACCTACGCGTTTGTCGATGAATATTTAAAGGATCCTACGGAAGAGAACCTTGTTCTTTTTACTACCTACGAGAAAGAGCGCTGGAGATCGTTAATTTCCCGCGGAGAATACCTGGCCTATGTTGTGCTACTTTGTAACCAGGGCTATTACCTCACAAGATACGGCGATGTGTATGAAGGTATTTATGCGTACGAAAAGGCCTCCCGTTTATTTACCAGCCAGGCGCTCACCGATTTTGATATCATCGAATATTGTCTGAAACCACTGGGTAATAATTATAGTATGCTGGGCGACTACACCAGCGCCGCGAACATTGTGAAAGGCTATCTCTACCTGGCTGAACAACAAGGCAATGATAAGCAGCGCACGTCTGCCTGTATTAATCTGTCCATTATTTACCACGACACAGGTAAATATCAGGAAGCAATACGGTTGTTACAGCAGGCATTAACCATGTCTCCAGTGCCTGCCGAAAAGAAGATGCTGGTTTATTACAACCTGGCCAGAAATCATGCCGATCTTCGAGAGCTTGCAAAGGCCCGTCAATACGCAAATCTCGCTACTTCAATATTTCGTCAACACCAGTGGCCCGATGCTCTTCCTACCCTCGTCAATGTTTACACGCTACTGGCCGCTATTAGCCTCGCCGATGCTCAGTCCATAAAGGCGCTTACGTGGATAGAGAAAGCACAAACGCTGGCCGCAGCCAACAGCAAGCTTTTTAAAAATCGCGAGCTGGCTAAACTCGTTAATACTCATGCGGGCATTCTGGTGGCCTGCGGCCAATACCGCGAAGCACTCGCCAGATATCAGCATGCATTCACATGGCTCATTCCGCAGTATGATCCAGTAAAAAATGAATTACCCGAAGCAAGCGCTTTCTATGCCGAGAACGCAATAAAAGAAGCGTTGGACGGTATGGCCGAGGCATACACAAAGTTGAATGACGCGAGAAAGTCCCTGGCCTGTTACAAACTACGGTTTGAAGCCGAGGATCTGTTACGCGATACCTATAATTACGAAGAAGCCAAATTGATTCAGCAAGCCGAAAATAGAAATGTGACCGAAAAGGCGCTGGAACTTTTGTATGTGCTGTTCGAAGAAACGAAAGATAGCCGGTATGCAATAGAGGCCTTTCAATTTGCAGAGCGAACAAAAGCAATGATACTTCGCGAGAATAGTGAAGATCGTCATTGGCGGCAACGTCAGGAGCAGGATACGCTGGTAAAAGCGGAGAGCAAATTGCGGTATAAGCAGGCAATTCTCGCCAGCGAGATCGTAACCGAGCAAATGAGGCAAGAACAAGCCGATGTAGCCTATATCCACCAGCTTACAGCACAACAGACGGCGAATGCCATTACGCAGAAGGAAATCGCGCAAGCGCTTGAGAAAAAGTATCCAGCGCGAATGTTAGCCGACTCTTTTCAGCCGGAAGTAATACAGAATATTCAGCGCCTGCTACAAACCGACCACGCTACGGTAGTGGAGTATTTTTTCGGTACGCGTGCACTCTATATATTTCGCGTCGATCAGAACTCGGTGCAGATGAGTAAAGTGGAGACAATTGAATTGCTGAAACAAAACGTGCTCGCACTGCATAATTTTTTTGTAAACGCATCCGCTATCAATAATCAGGTTGAGCAATATAAAGATCTGGCATTTGAAGTAGCCCGGTCGCTTCACCTGACGAAACAAGTTGCCACTCCGCATCTTATCCTTGTGCCCGATGGCGTATTGAACCTCATTCCGTTCGATGCACTACTGTACGAAAAAGCATCCGGTACTACATATCAAAATTTTCCGTGGTTGCTGAAAAAATACACGATAGCCTACCAGCCCTCGGCGTCTATCTATACAAGTACCGCAAGGCATCCTGTTGCGCTCAATAGAAAAAGTGTATTGGGAGTTTTTCCTGTTTTTCACAACAGTGCGCTGCAGTTGGATTATTCCGTAAAAGAGGCCGGTGACATTCAGGATCAAACAGATGGCTTGTTTCTACTCAACCAGGCCGCCACACAACATGCGTTTTTGGAACATGCCAGTCAGTTTCAAATCATCCATCTTTCCACACACGCCTCGTCAGGCACGGGCGCCGCACCGCCATCCATTATGTTTAGCGACAGCACCCTGTACTTGCCGCGCATCTATGGCCTAAATCTAAGGGCGGATCTGCTGGTACTAAGCGCATGCGAAACGGGAGTCGGTGTTTTGGTAAAAGGAGAAGGTGCCATCAGCCTGGCACACGGCTTCCAGTTTTCGGGTATTCGCAATGCCATCTTCTCCCTCTGGAAAGTAAACGACAATTCAACCGCGACCCTCATGGGTAATTTTTATCGTCAGTATTTTGCCAGTGGCAACAAAGCAGAAGCCCTGCGGTTGGCAAGACAAGATTATTTAAATGACGAGGTCATCAGCAATACAAGTAAATCGCCTTACTACTGGGCCGGCTTTGTGTACTATGGAAGTCTGGAAACACAACCCGTAGATACAGCATTTTCACCGCTGCTTTTTGGATCACTGGCGGTGTTTCTGCTTATCGTTTTTGTTGTTATATATGGTATATACAAGCGCAGGTATAATGCCACAGTGTAGGATGTAGTTTTCGTTAGAGCTTATTCAATAGATCCTGTGCTTGTTTATGTTCCGGCGAACCTGCGGGGATTTTCTTCAGAAAGTTTTCACATGTTTTATAGTCTTTCTGTTTCAGGGCACTAAGAGCAAGCATCCACAATGCCTTGTCTTTATAGACGGATGGTGAATGGCTTACTTCCGTAAACAGCCTATTGGCTTCTGTTACACGGTCAAGCTCAAGCAGCGAAATTCCTTTGTATATCTTGAGCGCGTCATTTTCATCGTCATGTTTTAGTAGGGCATCGATTGCCTCCACGGCTTCTGTATACCGCTGGGTGTTAAAAGCTTGTTGTGCCTTTAGGATAGAAGCGTCTTCATTACCCCTTTCTACCAACGCCAGCGGTTCGTAATGTGCATAGTCACTGTATTCCGGAGTGGAAGAAGAAGTATAAAAGAAGAATGCACAAATGAGCGCAATACTGGCGGCAGCGGCGCCTATATACCAGTTCATCTTCACAGTCCGTCCCGTCCTTTCCACGAGCTCCTCGTTGCCGATCACTGCCAGGTTTTTCCGGAAAGCAATTTCCTGTTCCTGTCGCTGGTAGCGAGGTCCGACTATTTCCTGCACCTCCTGATAGATGCGCAGCTTTTCTGCAAGCACTGTATCCGATTTGAGGTTTAACTCAAAAGCAGCTCGCTCGTCCGCAGGCATTTCATTGGCCAGATAGCGATCAAAAGACAGATAGGTTTCCTCGTTCATATTCAAATGTTTTTTAACGCCTTGTAGGCAGGAGAATTGTGAATCAGTTCCGTCAGCGCTCCCATACACAGCGATTTCTTCTTTCTGACATACCCATACGTCACATTTAGTTGGCTGGCCACCTCTTCCAGCGAGGATAACGTAAAAGACAAACGGAGCAATTCCTGGCATTTATCTCCCAGTTCCTCGAATTTAGACTCGAAAAGATCTTTTTTCGCTTCAAAGGCCTCTGTTTCCAACACGTGCTGCATACTGTCGTCATGAACAGATAAAGCCTCCTCTGTAATTGTTACCCCTTTATTCTCTTTTAGTTTATTAAACCATTTGCGTTTGCAAAGCAGGAAAAAGTAAGCGTCAAACGGGCATGTTAGCGTTAGGCTATTGCCCGCTTGCTGATAGATGGTAATCAGGGTTTCCTGGATAATGTCTCTGGCCTCATCGCTGTCTCCGCTGTTTTTATGAATAAAGGCAATCACTTTGCCGGAGAATTTTTTGTAGATCTCCCGAATCACTTCACTGTTGTTTTCGCGTATAGCGTCGATGTAGCGCTGGTCGGCATGTGGCTTCTTCCGTTCCATGGAAATGGGTCTAAAATGAGGTGATTTGTGAATATGGGTGGTGCTGGCTATTTAATGGTCGTCAGAAGCATCGTGTGTAGATAGGCGTCGCCACGCAACGGTGCATGTGCTGACAATGCACTGGTTTTTTATATTTCAACATCGCTTATAAAGATAGATTCAGTCTCCCTTCGAACCAAACCGATAGCTAGAGATGATTCGGATATTCGACGGCTTTGGGTGGGCTTTAATAGGGCTTAAGTACGGCTTATCTCGCCTCCTGACAAGAGTAGTTATGAAACAAAAAAGCCTCAGTTTTCACTGAGGCTTCTAGGTCGGGGTGAGATGATTCGAACATCCGACCCCCACGTCCCTAACGTGGTGCGCTAACCGGGCTGCGCTACACCCCGAAAAATCTATCTGGTCGACTGAAGATTCAATGTCCAGAGCCGTTACTACTTCTCTTTGAGTCAAAAGCTGCGTTTCCGCACCGTTTTCGACCCGTTTCAAGCAAAACGGCTGCAATAATACTAAGAAAGATCAACTCTCAAAAGCCGATTGGCAGGCGCTACTTCTTTTTCTTGTCCTTTTTCAGCGAGTTGAAAAACTTCACCCAGTTGAATGGGTTTAGGAAGGGGTTTGTAACGGGCTGGAACTTGTCGCTGGTAGAGCTGGCCCACTGGTTGAGGTAGTACCGTTGGTTTTGGTAGCCGTCCATGGGGGTGGTCTTAAGCATCAGTGCCAGGAGCTCGTCATTGAAATTCCTTTTATCAATGCGCGCATCATCGGCAGGCAGGTTCATGGCAAGAACGGCTTGCTTGAAAATTTCTTCTGTCGGGAACGGCACAACCACGACTTCGGGCAGCATGGTCGTGTCCTGTACGAGGCTGACAATGATGGTCTGGTATTCGGGGGCGTTCTCGGGCACTGTAAAGTAGCGGTGTTGAAAGCCTATGGAGCTGATGACGATCTCATCGCCCACCAGCACGGGCATGGAAAAAAAGCCTACGCTGTTGGACGTCGTACCGCGGCCGGCTTTGGGCACGTAGATGTGCACTCCGGGAATGCCGGAAACGCTGTCCTCACCCAAAATCACCCCGGAAAGCTGGATAACCCGCTTTCGTTGCTGCGCTTCGGCCGTCTGCAGGCCACCAAGGACTGTCAGGATCAGCGCCAGGGCGAATAGGAGTCTCTGCTGGTTCTTTTTCACGTGTTCTTGAACTCTGATTTCAAATATAAAGATAAGCCCTATAACGCCCTAATTTCAATACCTTTGACGGTAAAGGAAGGATGTACCATGCGCCTGAAAAGTTTTAATCTCACCCTCGGATCGCAGATTTTTAAAGCCTGCGCGGACGAAGGCCGGTTGCGCATTCTGCACCTGATTTTTGTGAACGGCGAAATGTGTATCACCGACCTGGAAAAAATCCTCGATTTTACACAAACCAAAACCTCACGCCACCTCATTTATTTAAAAAACGCGGGTATTCTCAGCCACAAACGCGACAACCACTGGGTTTTCTATTACATAAAAGACGAAGTCGGCGACATCATCAAACAGATCTTCCAGTTCTTGCGTAAAGATGTGCAACTGCAAAAAGATCTGCAGGTGTACCAAACCATGTTTACCAACCGCGAACTGGCCGTCAACAAGCGGCAGATCCAGGAGTGGCAGCAACGGGGTGGGCCCCGGGTGTAAGAATGACAACAGCGGAACGAAAGTGATGAACGAAAAAAATATGCAGACGGCCGGAGGCGTAAGGAAAAACTACAAATGTGTGCTTTTTGATCTCGACCACACCCTGTGGGATTACGAGACCAACTCGCGCGAGACGCTGGAAGAGCTCTATGGCACATACAACCTCGCCGCCCGCGGTGTAACCGATTTCGAAAGCTTCATGGGCAGCTTCCGCGCGGTGAACCTGGCCCTGTGGGACCTCTACGACACTGGTCGCATCGACACCGAAACACTCCGCCGCGAGCGCTTCAAACAAGTGCTTGAACCCTTTGGCGCCTACAGTGAAGCACTGCTGGTCGACCTTAACCGCGACTACTTGGCGATCTGCCCCGAAAAAGCCAACCTCATGCCGCACGCACACGAAATTCTGGCGTACCTGCACGGCCGCTACACGCTGACGATCGTCACCAACGGCTTTGACGAAATGCAACATACCAAGATGCGCGCCGCAGGCCTGCATCGCTACTTCAACCATGTTGTGACCTCGCAAACCGCCGGCTGCAAAAAGCCCGCGCGCGGAATTTTTGACTTTGCCTTGCGCAGCAATGCAGCCGTGTGTCACGAGGCGATTATGATCGGCGACAACCTCGTCACCGACATGGGCGGTGCACGCGATGCCACCATCGATCATGTGTTCTTTAATCCTGAAAAAAACAGCCACCAGGCCGTTGTAACACATGAAATTACCTGTCTTTCCGAACTGCGTCAGATTCTGTGATTTCGATTACCTTTGCCCCCCTGAATAACGCATTAGTCTAATACCTACTTAACGGATCGAATTATGCCAAAAGGATTTTTTCAGGTTCCCTATCCTAAAAATGAACCGGTGCTGAGCTATGCCCCCGGCAGCAAAGAGCGCACAGCATTAAAGAAAGCAATTGAAGAGGCACGTGCACAAGAATTGGATATACCGATGTATATCGGTGCCGAAGAAGTGCGCACCGGCGAGAAAAAGCGCCTGGCACCGCCTCACGACCACAAACACACCCTGGGCTACTTCCACGAAGGCGACGCTGGCCACGTAGAGCAGGCGATCAACGCCGCCCTGGGCGCCAAAGAACAGTGGGCCAACCTGGGCTGGGAACATCGCGCCGCCATCTTCCTGAAGGCAGCCGACCTGCTGGCTGGTCCGTACCGCTATAAGATCAACGCCGCTACCATGCTGGGGCAATCGAAGAGCCCTTACCAGGCAGAGATCGACTCTGCGTGTGAGCTCATCGACTTCCTGCGCTTCAATGTATACTTCATGACGCAGATCTACCAGGAGCAACCCGAGTCGTCTCCCGGGGTTTGGAACCGCATGGAATACCGTCCGCTCGAAGGCTTTACTTTCGCGCTGACGCCTTTCAACTTCACCGCAATTGCCGGGAACCTGCCCGCCAGCATGGCACTCATGGGTAACACCGTGGTGTGGAAGCCTGCGTTTACACAGGTCTATGCGGCCAACGTTATCATGCAAGTGTTCCGCGCGGCGGGCTTGCCTGCCGGTGTCATCAACCTGATCTATACCGATGGCCCCGCAACGGGCGAGGTGATATTTAATCACCCCGACTTTGCAGGCCTGCACTTTACCGGCAGCACCAAAGTGTTCCGCGGCATGTGGAAGTCCATTGCTCAGAACATCGAGAAATACAAAAGCTATCCCCGCATTGTCGGAGAGACCGGTGGCAAAGACTTTGTGATGGTGCACAACAGCGCCGACGCGCGCGAAGTAGCCACGGCGTTGTCACGTGGTGCGTTTGAATACCAGGGGCAGAAATGCTCGGCCGCATCCCGCGCCTACATCCCGTCCAACCTGTGGGAAGACGTGAAGAAATTCTTGCTGGAAGATCTGAAGACGTTCAAGATGGGCGGCACCGAAGACTTCGGTAACTTTATCAACGCTGTCATCGACGAGCGTGCGTTCAATACCATCACCGGCTACATCGAGCAGGCCCGTAAGAACCCGATGAACGAGATCATCGCCGGTGGCAAGTATGATAAGGCAAAAGGATACTTTGTAGAGCCGACTGTTGTTGTCTCGAAAGATCCTTCATCGGTTACCATGTGCGAAGAGATCTTCGGCCCGGTATTGACAATCTATGTATACCACGAAGATAACTTCGAAGAAACGCTTGAGCTGGTAGACAGCACGTCTCCCTACGCACTCACCGGCTCGATCTTCTCGCAAGATCGGTACGCCATCGAGCTGGCAGCGAAAAAGCTGTCGAATGCGGCGGGTAACTTCTACATCAACGACAAACCCACCGGTGCCGTAGTAGGCCAGCAGCCTTTCGGTGGCGCACGAGGTTCAGGCACCAACGACAAGGCAGGAGCCAAAGTAAACCTGCTGCGCTGGGCGTCTATGCGCACCATCAAGGAGACGTTTGTGCCACCGGTAGATTATCGCTACCCGTTCCTTGACAAAGAATAAGAATACAATACACTGAAAACAGAAACAGCAGGCCCCCTTCCATGGCCTGCTGTTTTTTTTATATACAACGGTATGAAACCCTACGAGCCCATAGGGGTATCTTGTGCAAGCGCCTCTTCCTTGTACCACGTTATGTGGCGGGAGAAATACATGACCAACGCGATAACAATAAACAGTCCGATGCTACCCAATAACAGGGAATAGTCTTGCAACTGAATGATCACAAAAATGAAACCGTAAAAGAATATCAGTATGGCGCCGAAGAAGGCGATCATGCCAGCCTTACGCAAGAAGCTGGCCGCATACAAGCTTACCAGCAGTACCGTAGCACCAGACGCAATGAAGTAGGCGACGTTATAGCCCACGTGTTCTGACAGTGACAGCAGCAGGGTATAATAGATTATCAACGCAGCGCCGATGAGCAAATACTGAAAAGCGTGGATGCGGATGTTACGAATGATCTCTACCAGGAACAATGAGACAAATGTCAGTAGGATGATCAGGATGCCATACTTTGCCGTGCGTATGCTTTTCTGATATTGATCGACGGGAATCAGCAAGCGTGTGCCGAAGCTGGCGCCGGAAAGCACGGTGTTGGTGCCCGTCCACTCTTGTGCAAAAGGACGATTATAATGCAGCACCTTCCAATGGGCACTGAAACCCTTGTCTGTGATCTCACGCTTCTCCGGCAAAAACTCACCATCAAAGCTGGGATTAGCCCACGGGCCTTTCAGGTTTATGTCCGTAGTCTTTCCAACAGGCACGAAGTATAGCAAGCTACTGCCTTTCAGGTTAAGCTTTGCGGTAACCGTGCCGTTAAAGTCGGCTTCGGTTTGCCACGGCAACGTAGTAACAATACCGGTTCCGCTCGGCCCCGCGCTCTCGGCCGAAACAGCCGTGGTGTATATTTCAACGTCACGATCGTCATCCAAAAACGAAGACACACTCGCGCTGGGTGTAGAGAATCCGATTTGGTTGGAAGGCTCGCCATTCAATACGGCTTTCCCGTTCATAAACACCGGATTGTCACTAATGCCACGCAGATCGCTCAGACAGTAAGCCAGTTGTGCCTCACCCCAATGAATATCCTGGGCGGCGACGCCAAGCTTTTTAAAATTAGGTTTTACAAAAGTTGCTTTCAGATCAATGGCCGACTCGTACACGGCAGCGTCAAACAATCCGCGGTGCAGGACTTGCGGGGAGACGTTACCGTTGACATCGAGTTGTTCTGGCAGGAAGTATGCTTCCTGTTTCCATTCGCGAATCTCCACGCCGTTTTTGCCCTTGTCGATACGTTCGCGGTTCGTGAATGGAATGATGAGCACCGGGCCGGCCAGTGTTTGCGGTCCCGACCATTTCGAGGTGATCTCATTTACAACAGAGCTGGCCCGGTACTGCCGCTCGCGGACTAATGACTCGATCCATGACTGCGGAATGAGCAAAATAAGCGTAAGGAAGCCAATGGTGAAAAGCTTTACAAAGACCGATTCGCGGAACCAGGCGCCAATGCGGTCAAAGATGCTGAGAGTTGAAGGTGTAGTTTCCATAAGAAGTTAGTTGTTAATGCTATTGAAGGGTGAGGGTTGTAGAGGTTGGTAGTGGCTGCTCGACCGCAGGCTCAGGTTTTGTCCGCACTTTTGCGAGAATGGCCTCCAGTAAGGGTAGCATATTCTCCAGGCTGCGCGTCTTGATCAGGACATTCCACAGGGGCTCGAATTTTTTCCAACCGCCGCTATAGAGAAAATGCTTGAGCATGTGTTTGGCAGAATCGTGCGTCAGGCTTGCTTTGGTAATGTTGCTCCAGCGATAGAATTCGCGATATGCCCAATGATATCCTTCCTCCAGGGCTTCGGCCGACAGGCGACGCGTTTGGTAGACCACGTGCCGGGTATCGTACAAATCCCAGTTGTTTGTCAGCATACGTCCCTGCCGTTGCATGTCTGTATACAGCGCCGTGCCGGGGTAAGGGGTTAGAATGTGATAGGTGGAGGTAGTGATACCGTTGCTGACGCCCCAGTCGACGGTGCGTTTAAAAACATCCGGACCGTCGTCGTCCAGGCCGAATACAAAACTGCCGTTGATCATAATGCCCAGGGAATGCAGGCGCTTGACCGCACGTTGATAGTCCTTTTGCAGGTTTTGTTTTTTGTTACTCTGCCGCAGGTTCTCGGGCGAGAATGTTTCGAAACCTACAAACACACTGCGCAGCCCGGCCTCTGCCGCCTGTTCGATGAGATTACCCCGCAGAATGGAGTCAACCGTGGAGGCGCCCTGGAACACCCGGTTCATACCCTTCATGCCTTCGAAGAGCGCGGAAGCAAATTTCACATTGCCCAGCAAGTGGTCGTCCAGGAAATAGAGGTGGCGTCCAGGCAGGCGGTCGATCTCTGCCAGGGCATCGTCCACGGCCTGGGTATAGAACGTTTTGCCGCCTTCGAAAAAAGCATCTTTATAACAGAAGGTGCAGTGGTGCGGACAGCCGCGTGTCACCACGATGGAATTGGGCACCAGGTACAGATGGCGTTTAATCAGGTCGCGTCGTATGGGTGGAATACCTTCCAGCGTACGTACCGCAGAGAAGTAGCGCTTCTGCGGTCTTTTGGCGCGGAAGTCGCGCAGGAACTGCGGAAAAGTCTCTTCACCCGGACCGAGAAAGATCGTATCGGCATGTGGCGCGGCTTCTTCGGGCAATGATGTTACATGCAATCCGCCCAGTACAACATACGAACCCTTCGCCCGGTAGTGATCGGCGAAAGCATACGCGCGATACGCGTTGGTGATATATACCTGTATCACGACCAGGTCGGGCCGGTCGTCGAGGTCGACGCGCTCCACGTGCTGGTCTTGCAACTCGACCGTATCGTACGGCGACAAATACGCGGCGAGCGTCGCCAATCCCAGGGGAGGAAAGAGCGAATATTTGATCGGGCGCCAGAACGGACTCTCTGCTTCCGTCAGTGCAGGCAATATCATTTTAACCTTCATATATTACTACAGAAGTACTTTTAAATTGAAAGTGTATTAATAAAAAAAAATCAGTCGCGTTGCTGCCTTACCACCGCCTCGAGGGCGTCGATGTGTTTCTTAAAGGCATGCCGTCCGTTAGCTGTGATCTTGTATTTTGTTTTTGGCTTTCGCTCGACAAAAGATTTTGTTACGGCCACATAGTTTTCCTTTTCCAGCGCTTTCATGTGCGAGGCCAGGCTGCCGTCCGACAATTTCAGCTCATCTTTAAACGTATTAAAGTCAATAGCGTCGTGCATCAGCAGCATAGACATGATCTGCAGCCGCGTGCTGTGCTCTAATACTTTATCGAGTTGTTCAAAAGGGTTTTTCACGTCGTCGTTGCTTCACTCACTTCTCATATTTTCGATACATAATGCTGCCATAGAAAATATGTAATAAACCAAAACCGATTGCCCAAAAGATCAAGCCGTATCCCGGAAAGCTCGTGGCGATGAGTCCGAGAATAATTTCCGAGTAACCCAGGTATCGGATCTCGTCCACTGTATTCGCGCTGCCATGTATCAGCGCCAGCCCATAAAAAACGAGACAGGCCGGGGCGGCGAGACCGTAGTGCCCGGTACCCAGCATGATCAGGGCAAATATGCCACCTGTAAGCAACGGTATCGATACACTGAGCAACAATCTGCGACTGGCAGGCGTCCAAAGACTGGAGCCGTCGCGTCGTGCTTTGCGGCTGCTCAAGATAATGCCCGTTGTCAGCGAAGCGATCAACACGACAAGCGCTACGGCGATCAGCTTCAGCAATGTGGCCGGATCTTGTACGGAGTAAATACGGTACCGCAACGGCGACACCGGGTAATACGCAATAAAGTAAGCTGCCACCGCGCCGCTGAGGGCATAGATGCCTGCTAATACACCCGACAGACCGCTCAGGGAGATGAACTTGGCGGATCGCTCCATCATCGTTCGGATCGATGCGAGATCCTTTTCATACTCCTGGATTTTCTTCATTACTAAAGTACTTTGGGTAACAAAGTAAACTTACGAACAATTTGGATCAGAGTTGCCAAATCAGCTGATATTTTTCTACACCTGATGCAATGTGTTGATAATCAGAGTATACTAATAGCCGAGTTTTTTCAGCCAGGCAACGCTCAGATCCGGCCAGGTGTTCAACGTGCGATCTTGGGGTGCCATGCCGTAACCGTGGCCGCCGTGGTCGTAAATATGTAGGCTGGCAGGTATGCCGTACTTGCGCAGCGCTTGATAAAAGAGGATACTGTTTTCCGGTGGCACGGCCTGGTCGTCGGTAGAGTGTACCAGGAAGGTAGGCGGAGTGTGCGCATCTATGCGGTTATAGGTCGAGAGCGAGTCAACCAGTGCATCGTCAGGGTTCTTACCGAGCAACATCTCGCAACTGCCCCGGTGCGCCGCCGCCCCCGACAACGCAATGACCGGATAGATCAGAATAGAGAATGCCGGCCGCGAGCTGTATTGTTCCAACGGGGGCTTTGCTTTCTTCACCGCCGGCAGGTGCATGGTGGTGGCCATAGAAGCCAAATGACCTCCCGCCGAAAATCCCAGGATGCCGATGCGCTCGGGGTTCAACGTCCACTCCTTTGCACGCGACTTGATTACGCGCAGGGCCGTCGTCACATCGCGATATTGGTCAGGGAACCGGTGGCCACGTTGGTCGGGCGAGTTCAGGCGGTAGTGCAGCACAAAAACATCGTAGCCGTGCCGGTTATAAAAGGCGGCGACATCACGCCCCTCGTGCTGGTCGGCCAGGTGTGAATAGCCACCTCCGGGGCATACCAAAATGGTGGTGCCTCTGGTGGAGTCGGGCAGCGCCTTAAAGAGCTCCAGGTACGGCGGTTCCTTATCTTTTTCAAACCCATCGATCGTCGTTTTCTCCGTGGCGGGATACAACGGAATTTTTTGTCCCAGGACGGAAAAAGCCATAAAAAGAACCGATAGCGTGTGGAATGATTTCAAAATGAGGCGCATAGCTAGACCCTGAATTTTTCCGAAGATGTTCATTTTTTTGGGCTACGGTGTCCTGCACGACACTTTTTTAAAAATTGTCAGAAAAATCCTCTTAAGTTTTGGATTATTCCCCCTCAACCGATTAATATTGCACTCCCAAATTTAACATTCCTCCTTAGCTCAGCTGGTTAGAGCATCTGACTGTTAATCAGAGGGTCCTTGGTTCAAGTCCAAGAGGAGGAGCCCTGGCAAGTCCAGAATATCAAAAACCGCTTAAACATTTAAGCGGTTTTTTTTGTGCCGATAAATCTCTTCCTGGAAAAAGCAGCGTTTGGCGGTAATCATTTACGGCGGCTACACAGTCCCGCTAAGGATAAGGGATCAGAAACAATACATACACCATTGCACGAACAGGTTGGCTCACGCGGCCCGGTCTCGCCATGCCCAACGCACCGCTATGAAGTCGGGGAAATCGATTGCAACAGCGCGAATACTGCCGTCCTTATTTTTAACGAATCAGGTTTTCCCTCACGTAAATAGTCTTAATAAGGTGCACTTTTGTTTACGCTCGCCTATAACAAGGAATTTTTATGCAGATTCAATCAACCGACCTATTTGTACCAGGTAAACTGATGGAGAGTATCATCCCACTTCTGGTGGACGGATTGCTTGTTCTTAATACCGATAACTGTATTGAAATCGGTAATGACATATCCTTGAAATTGCTCGGTTTTTCCTCGCCGTCGGAATTAAAAGGAAAACATATACGCAGTCTTTATGCATATCCAGGCAATGCCGAGAAAATAATCTGGTTGATGGGGATGAATAGTCATTTATACAACTGCGAGGATACGTTCATAACACGGCATGGTCAAAGTTTTATCTGCTCGTACTCTTGTTTGCAATTTCGAAATCCGGATGGGATTACTTTTTCTAAAATCATCCTCCTCCGTGATTTGACCGATAAAATGATTGCTGAACAGAAAATTGCAGTGTATACCAGGCGTCTTAATGCCAGTACGGTACCGGACCACTTGAAGTATCTCACATCTCACGAGCTCAACGCTCCTTTACAGGCTATCTACAATCTTATCCTTTGGCTGCAGGAAGATACCGGACTGTCTTTATCAGAGGGGAGTATCAACATCGACATATTAAAGGATCGGGTGACGAGATTCGGGCTTCTGATAAACGACATTCTGAAATACTCAACGGTAGGACAATCGGCAATCAACACGAGTGCTGTGAATGTATATACTGTCGTGAAGGATGTTACTGACTTGCTCAGTCACCATCTCATCGGGAGCGAAGTACCATCCAGGGATAGTCACTACTCGCGGTATTGAGTTCCGGTGTGTAGCGCGCTCTTCCCGCTCGTCATTATTTTAAAGTTTCACGTTGCCTTATCGGATCATTAATTTTGTGTTCTTTACACTTATACGTGGCAATCGCTGGGTATAGTATGCCTATCTGTATGTAATAATTTCATAAGTGTTTAAATCACATGGCAAATTGTCGCGCGATTACCTGTGAGTAGATGGCTTTTCTGACGGCACAGTAGCGACACAGTGGCGGACTCCTTGCAAAAAGCACTCAGTTTACTTATCTTCAATAAGATAATCTTTGATACGCAACGGGAAGGATTGCCTGCAGACGCTACGTTAGTTGAAGAGGAATGCGTAGGGCAACCTTCTGTCCGATTTGTTTCGGGTGTTAAACGAATATTTTTTTACATGAGCTCCATGGATTTGATGCCGATATTGTACTGTCTGTCGACTCACTGTTTGATATCAATGCGTATGAGGCACGTGACTCCTGAAGCTATATACTTTTAGTAAGCATCTTATTCTGGGAACTGCAGTACGTTAGAGAAATATGCCGTTTAAATTATGAAAGATGGTGCGCAAATTTAAAAGAAATCATTTCATGCAGTTTGACATATCCCAGCAGAGGGAGTTTGAAAGTAGGATTTCGGCAGTTGCCAGAGAGTTGGCAAGTTTGATTGAGAATGCCAACGTTCCGATTTTTGGGATCGATCGAAACGGATACATTAACGAATGGAATGCGGTGATTTCAAACCTGTCTGGAATTGCCAAATCGGACCTATTGGGCAAATGTTGGGTCAATGAATTCGTTGGAATAGAGAATAGACAAGCGACTGAACACATGATAGCGTGTGTCCTGCAGGGCGACGCCATTAGCAATTTTGAATTGCCCGTGTTCACAAAAAATGATAAAAGACTGGTATTACTGCTAAGTGCTTTTCCGAGAAGAGACGCGGAAAAAATAATCAATGGAGCCATCTTTGTAGCACAGGATATTACGGAGCTTATAGAGTATAGGCGAAACCTTGAAAAGATGGTGCAAGACCGGACACGTGAGTTAAACCAAGCCTTGCAAAAAGAAAAGGAGCTTGTCAATATGAAGAGTAAGTTTGTTTCAATAGCCTCCCATGAATTCCGTACGCCATTGTCAACCATCACCTCCGCCACCGAGTTTATCAAGAAATTTAAGCAGCAGGATATGCCGTTGGAAATTGAGCAGAAACTTATCCAAATTGAGAAGCAAGTTGCGCACATGACGCATTTACTCGATGATGTGTTGACGATTGGAAAGATCGAAGGTGAAAAAATCCCGGTGCGATTATGTGTAATCGATATTCGCGATTTTTTCAGACGCCTAAGCCAGGAGATTGAACAGAATACAGGCGGCACACATAAGATTCGACTGATATATAATCTTTTATTCGATACGATTGAGTCTGATGAGAAGCTATTACGAAATATAGTCATCAATACGTTGACAAACGCAATTAAATTTTCCCCTGGTGCGAAGCATATTGACCTAACGCTTTCTTGCAATGACGAAACATTGACACTTAATGTCCGTGATTACGGCATCGGAATTCCAGATGTAGACATGAAACAGCTTTTCGAACCATTTTACCGGGGCAGTAATGCGAACGCCATTCAGGGTACCGGGTTAGGATTGTCGATATTACAGAAGGCAGTGAATTTGCTTCATGGATACGTCGATATAAAAAGTGAAGTCGGAAAAGGAACCGAGCTCACCGTTACTTTGCCGCGAATGCACAAACAGCGTTACTCAGTCTCTGCATTGGGATGAAACGCAACGATGCGGTAGAAAGGGAATGATTTTTAAGCACTTCGTTCTAGTGATGCAAAAAATGATAAAAGTTGTGATTGTTGACGATCATGGTCTCTTACGACATGGTTTACGCTCGCTGTTGAATACAGCCCCTGATATTGAAGTGCTCGCCAGTATTAGCAGTGGAGAGGAGGCGATTAATCTGCCGGATATGCTACAGCCGGATGTATACCTCATGGATATTGTCATGAAAGGAATGAACGGTATAGAAGCAACCCGTTGGATCAAGGAGCAAAATCCGGATGCGAAGGTTATTCTGATATCAAGTGAAGTGAATAAGGATTTCATTACGGCGGGGGTAGAATCGGGTATAGACGGGTATTTACCGAAAGATGTTGATCAGGAACACCTGCTCCAATCGATACGAACCGTTTTTAACGGCGGCAGATACTTTAGCCAGGAGGTTATGTCACTTGTTTTTGAAGACTTCTATCTAAAAAAAACTGAAGGTAGGGGGCTTCCTACTAAAAAGTCAAAGGAGCTTACCCGGCGCGAGAATGAAGTTCTCGTTTTGATTGCGAGTGGAAAGAGCCTGAAGCAAATCGCCGAGGAGCTTTTCATCAGCATAAAAACGGTTGAAACGCATAAGCTTCACATTCAGGACAAAATGGGTTTCTCGAATACGGCGCAATTGACAAAGTATGCGATAGATCACAAGCTCATTTAGAATATTGCTTCGCCGGAATGTTTGAGGCACGCCTACACGCCGGGGTAGTCTGTGTTATTTTAACACGTTTTATGTTGGGTGAAACAATAAGTGTTGCGGCAATGAGAAGTGGTGATTACTGTTTTTGTTCGGGTTGATCAGTATTCCTGATATTTCGGAAATCAGCTTTTTCCTGATTCCTTCAATTCGTCAAAAGGAGACCTTTGGAATACCGAAATACTTACCAAATGATTCCTGATGAAATTTCCGGATCTTCTGTGTCCAGAAACCTTTTTATCGACTTCGAATTGTACACCGACGGCGATGAAGAATTTAAAAAAGAGCTGATTGATTCGATGATCGATAACCTGGTGGAAATGCAGCAAGTGCTGCAAGAAGCGTCGCAGCGTAATGACGCGGGACTTTTCCAGGGCGTATGCCATAAAATCAAGCCTACACTCGAGATGCTTGCCGACGCCGAGCTCCTCGACACCGTGGGTAAGTTGAAAGTTGTTGTCACCGACCCCGCGAGCATTACTTTATTGAATAGAATATGTAAAGGTATCGTTCAAAGTCTTAAAAAAGCATAGTCGCCGCCCCCAGAACATTGTACAGAGGACGACAGTATTTGTATATATATGGAAGATGAGGTACTCGATAAAATTGATATTTTTCTTACCGTCGACAGGCAAACAATTAATAGCTATTTCAATATTCATGATCCAGCTCCTATTTATAAGCGTCAGCTTAGTCATCAGTTGGAGGAGTATATCAAAACATGTGTGGTTCCGGCAAAACGCTATACAGCTATATTGTACAAGTTTCAGTGTACCAGCGAAGTTGATAAACAGTTTGCATTGCCTTTGATGTATGCCATCAGGCGCCATTATTTACAGAAGAAAAAGGTGCGGGAGAAAGAATTCAAGAAATTCAGAAGCCGCAGCTGGATTTTACTGGCTCTCAGCCTGGTGGTCGTGCTTATATGCCAGGGGTTCGTGCCGCTCCTGTTAGATCCGGAGAATCATTTTCATACGGCTTTCATTAACAGCCTGGATATTTTTAGCTGGGTACTTTTATGGCGTCCGATTGACGTGCTTCTTTTCTATTGGAATCCGCATCTAAAGGATATTTTATTATTGAATAAACTTTCCACGGCTGAGTTAATCATAATCGACAATGGGAAATAGAGTGTTGCCCATCGGCGCGTTTCTTTTTGTGCAGGTGACATACTCGCTCGGTCAGACGGGGTTTGAGCATTATTACTATTGGAAGGATAAAAACGAAACGACGTTTATGCCCGTGATCCATTTTCAGAATGCAAGGGATTGGTATGCCGAGGCGCGCTATAATTATGAAGAGGTTAACACGTTTTCGCTCTACGTTGGGAAAAACTTTCCGCGGGAGTATAAGCTTGTTTCGTATTCACTGACGCCGGTCGTGGGTGTGGTCGTCGGGGAATTGAATGGAGTATCCCTGGGGCTGCTGCTGGCGGCGGAGTTTCGTAAATATTTTTTTTCATCGCAATCCCAGTGTACACTTTCGCGCGATGATGGTGACGCGCATTTTCTGTTTAGCTGGACGGAGTTGGGGTATGCGCCCGTGCGCTGGTTCTATTTTGGAGGCAGTGTGCAGCTTACGCGTTTCACGCATCACGGCAATACCGTCGCGGATCCGGGGGCTTTTGTTGGCTTTGAGACCGGAAATTGGTCATTCCCGATTTATGGCTTTAATCTTCAGAATGCGGGCCGGTATTTTATTCTGGGCATCAATCTTACAATAGAACGGAAAAAAAAGGATAATCTATGATGGCGGCGTCTACTTTTCCGATGGCAATGGAAGTATTCATGGTACTACCCCTGTGGGCTAAAGTCACCACGATAGTCGGCGGCATGCTTGGTCTGATACTATATTTCTGGAGCCGGATAAAAAAATCGACACATGAGAAAATGGAGCTTCAGCGTATGCTTGTCGAAAAAACGGAGCTTTGGTCTTATGCCGTTGAACGGGAAAGAAAGGCGGTCGAAAAAGCTGTCGAGATTGATCACTCGAAGAAGAAGTTGCTCTCCAGGATAAATCACCAGATCCGCACGCCCATGAACGGTGTTAGCGGAATGGTTGCATTGCTTTCAGAAACCACGCTCACACCCGAGCAGAAGGAGTATAACGAAACGATACGAAGTTGTAGCGAGAATCTGTTAACGGTCATTAACGATATTCTGTTAAGCGATGTGTTGGCATATTCCAAGGTCGAATCTGATTCGGGCGAATTTTCCAATAAGGATTTTAGCCTTCGAAATGCTATCGAGGAGGTCTTTGATGTATTTGCAAGCCAGGCCGCAAAGAAGGATGTGGAGTTGATTTATCACCTGGAGAACAAGATACCTGCGCATGTTGTGGGAGATGACGGCCGCCTACGGCAGGTGCTCATGAATCTTTTAGAGAATTCTGTCAAGTTCACCAACCATGGCGAAATATATATTGACGTGTGGATTCGGAGCGAGGAAGGCGGGATCCTGGATTTGGGTTTTGAGGTACGTGATTCCGGAATCGGAATTCCTCCGAACGAGGTTAAATTTTTAATGCATTCCATCTCGCAAGCCGGTGCACAGCGGTCCGGCGTTGGGCTGTTTCTCTGCAACCGGTTAGTGGCCATCATGGGTGGAGAAGGCCTTGCGATCGATAGTCGGGTCAACGAAGGGACCGTAGTCCGGTTCAATATTTTGGTGAGCGTCAGCACAGAGCCTCAGCGGGTACATGTCGAGATGATGGGTGTGGAGGGTAAAAAGGTGTTGATTGTAGAGGACAACCTAACCCTGAGAAATGTTCTCCAGCAGGAGTTACTAAATTGGAAGCTTGTTCCGATTTTGGCGGAATCCGGCGCGCAGGCGCTGGAGATCTTATCAGAAAAGCGGGGAATCGATTTAGTGTTAGCAGAAATGCAAATGCCCGAAATGGATGGGATGCAGCTCTCACAGTCCATTCGGACGCTCTATCCGGCGATCCCCATTATCCTGATCAGCGCCGTGAACGACGAAGGCAGCAAGCAGCATCCGGAAATTCTCAGCTCCCTGGTTGCGAAGCCGATTCGCTATAATATTCTCGCGCAACACCTGCTAACAGGGCTCATTCATGAAAGCCAGATTGCCGGCATTGAAAAGGCTATCGTAAAGCAAAAACTGACCAACGACTTTGCTATAAAATATCCCCTCACCATACTCATCGCCGAGGACAATGTGGTGAACCAGAAACTGGCACTCCGGGTACTTGGAAAACTGGGCTACAAACCTAACACCGTGAAAGATGGCAAGGAGGTATTGGAAGAAGTGACCCGAGTAGAGTACGATCTCATTCTCATGGATGTTCAAATGCCCGAGATGGATGGGCTTGAAGCAACGCGGATGATCCGTTTATGCCTCGCCAATCAGCCGATTATTATTGCGATGACGGCGAATGCCATGCAGGGTGATCGCGAGGAGTGTATTAATGCGGGAATGGACGATTATATAAGCAAACCCGTGAACATTGAAGAACTGGTTATTATACTGGAAAAATGGGCGCTGCAGGTAAAGGCAAAAAAATGATGAAGTTCGGTTTTGTTTTCGCTGTTATGGTCTTGCTGTTTTCCGGAGCGGGTATGGCACAGATCCATAGTATGAGGTTCGAAAACCTGTCCGTGAACGAGGGATTGTCACAAGGCAACGTCAGCGCCCTGGGACAGGATAAGTTCGGCTTTGTCTGGATTGGTACGGAGGATGGCCTGAACATGTATGACGGATATTCCTTTAGAATTTTCAGGAACGACATTCGGGATACCTCGAGCATCAGCGACAACAGCGTCACCAGTATCGTTAGCGATATAAATAACAATTTGTGGGTCGGCACAAAGGAGGGCCTGAATTTTTACAATCGGGAAGCGGATCGGTTTGAGCGGTTTATCTCCCATAAGAATGACCCTGGATCCCTTAGCAATGGTGCGGTCAAGTGCGTCTTTATCGATTCAAAAGGTAATTTATGGGTGGGCACTGAGAACGGGCTTAATTTATATGATTCCCAAACAAAAAAAATCAAGCAGTTTTTCCATAAAGCGGGTGACGACCGGTCGCTGGTCAACAGTTCTATAAAGGCGATCGTTGAAGACGATAAGCATCAGCTATGGATTGGAACAGCGGGGGGACTCAGCTTATTGAACCGCGACCAAGAAACATTTACGAATTTTTTAAGTCGTAAGGATGATCCGACCACCCTTAGCAGCGATGCCATAACATGTTTGTTTGTAGATAGGGAACAGACATTATGGGTCGGTACCATTGACAGGGGGGTGAATAAAAAAATGCAGATCGAAAAGACCTTTACCCAGTACATGCACGACGAAAAAAATACGAGCAGTATATCCAATAACTACATATATCAGATCGGGCAGGATGCTGCTGGAAATTTATGGATCGGTACAGACGGCGGATTAATGGGAATGAACACGGCAGATGATTCTTTCGCGCTATATGATCATAATCCCCGGAACCGAAGCGGCATCAGTAACAATACCATTTCCACATTGATGATTGACGTGGACGATCGCCTGTGGCTGGGAACGCGCTATGCCGGGGTGAACGTTTACGATAAAAACAGGTATTCATTCAATAATTACAAGTTCGATCCCTCCGGGGCCAATAGTATAGGTAATGACGTCGTATCTCACTTCGAGGAGGATAAGCATGGCAATTTTTGGGTGGCTACGGATGGTGGCGGGCTTAGCTATCTCGACAGGAAGTCGAACAAGTTTACGTCATACGGAGATATATTCTCCAATAAGAAAATACTGGCCATTGAAAAAGATGTCGACGGAGGTTTGTGGGTGGGGATGTGGCGCGGGGGATTGAATTATTATAACCGCGTTACGAAAAAGGTGAAAAAGTACCGCCACCAGCCGTCGAAAGAAAATTCGCTGAGCGATGACAACGTATTTTATATCCGCCGGATGCGAAACGGCGACATCTGGGTAGGCACATGGGGTAATGGCATTAGCAAGTATAATCGCAAGACGGACGATTTTACGCGTATCACGAATAATCCCGACGATGTCAATTCAGTCGCCAACTCTGGGATAGCCTATCTTTTAGAAGATTCGAATGGGCGCATATGGATTGGAACCGAGAGCAACGGGGTAGATCGGTATGATCCGGCGACGAACACCTTCAAGCATTTTAGAGGGAGCTCGGAAGAGGGTGCGTTAAGTAATAATTTTGTAACGGCTATTTTTGAAGACTCCCAAAAAAGAATCTGGGTCGGAACATTTGGCGGATTAAATCTTTTCGATCCGGTGACGGAAACGTTTAAGTCTTATCATGTGTACGACGGCATGCCGAACGATGCTGTTGTCGGTATACAAGAGGACGGGTCGGGTAAATTGTGGGTCAGTACGAATTTCGGCATCACGTGTTTCGATCCGGTCCACACTAGTTTTAAAAATTACACCGTTCACGATGGTCTTCCGGGAAGCCAGTTTAACCGGTGGGCATCTGCGAAGCTATCGACGGGCGAGTTGCTTTTTGGTGGGACCGAAGGCTTTACGCTGTTCCATCCGGATAGCATGAAGGTAAATACAACCAAGGCGCCCGTGTACATAACCGGATTTAAGGTCTTGAATAAACCGGTTATGATCGGCGAAAATGAGATTCTGAAGAAAAATATACTATATACGTCAGAGATCGAGTTAAGTTATCTCGATAATATTATTTCGTTCGAGTTTGCCGCGTTGAATTATCTTCAAGCGGACAAGAACCGTTACCGGTACAAAATGGAGGGATTTCAGGACGAATGGATCGAAGCCGGAAACGAAAGGAAAGCAACCTACACCAACCTGGCTCCGGGGGAATATCGGTTCCGGGTAATTGCGGCTAACAACAGCGGGCTTTGGAACGAAAAAGAAGCCGCTGTTAACATTATTATTACACCGCCTTACTGGCGTACGTGGTGGTTCCGAACCCTCCTGGCAGTGGTTGTGATAGGGGGAGTAGCTTCGTTCGTGATGGCGCGGAATCGAAATGCCGCAAAACTGAAAGCGACGTTGGAAGAGCAGATTAAAAAAAGCACGGAAGAAATAATGGGGCAGAAAGAGGCGTTGGTCGCCCAGACCGAGGACATGCAAACGCTGAACGATCAATTACAAGGACAAACGGCATTTCTGCAACAGATCAACAATGAGCTTCAAACGCAGCGTGAAGAAGCAGAAAACGCGCGGCGTGAAGCAGAGAAAGCAAATCAGGCGAAGAGTGTTTTCCTGGCCACCATGAGTCACGAAATCAGAACGCCCATGAACGGCGTGCTTGGTATGGCGTCATTGCTGGCAGAGACTTCTCTTACGGCAGAACAAAAAGAGTATGCTGATACGATCAGGGGCAGCGGCGAAGCGTTGCTCAGGGTTATTAATGACATTCTTGATTTTTCCAAAATAGAATCCGGCAACCTGGAACTTGACAATCACACGTTCGATTTACGGCAGTGCGTGGAAGAGGTGATGGATATCTTTTCGACAAAGGCGGCACAAAAGGGACTTGATCTCGTGTATCAGATCGATTATCAAATTCCTGCACAAATTATAAGTGACAGTCACAGGCTCCGGCAGATATTGCTTAACCTTATCGGCAATGCGATGAAGTTCACAGACCGGGGCGAGATCTTCGTCGGCATCGAGCTGTTGAAAATGGACCACAGCCAGATTGAGCTTGCCTTCCACGTAAGAGACACGGGCATCGGTGTACCGCAGGATAAGCTGTCGCGGTTGTTCAAAGCTTTTTCGCAAGTGGACTCTTCCACCACGCGTAAGTATGGCGGCACAGGGTTAGGGCTTGTGATCAGCCAGCGATTAGTGGAATTAATGGGTGGTTCTATTGCTGTGGAAAGCGCGGTGGGAGTGGGCACTTCGTTTGGGTTTACCATAAAAGGACAGGTGAGTCAGGAGTCTATCCGCCAATATGTACATACCAACACTACAGAGAACGAAGGAAAGAAAGTGTTGGTGGTCGATGACAACAGGACGAATCTTAACATCTTGAAAAGCCAGCTTGAGCAGTGGAAGCTAGTACCAACATTAGCATCTTCCGGAGCCGAAGCCTTGCAGATCCTGGCAAGTGGTGACAACTTTGACCTTGTCATTTCGGACATGCAAATGCCCGATATGGATGGCGTTCAGCTCACAAATTTGATTAAAGCGAACCATGCGTACCTGCCGGTTGTATTACTAAGCTCCATTGGCGATGAAAGCAAAAAGAACCACCCCGACCTCTTTGCGGCGGTTCTCAATAAGCCGGTTAAGCAGCAGCAATTTAGCCGTGTACTCCATTCGGTTCTCCGGACGGGTGACGAGGGGGTGTTGGTGGAAGAAAAGAAATCAAAACAGGTGCTTTCAACGGATTTTGCAGAACGGTACCCGCTCCGCATTCTCGTAGCGGAAGATAATCCGGTAAATCAGAAACTGGCCACGCGGGTACTGAACAAACTTGGTTATACAGAGATCGTGATCGCTCCGAATGGCCTGGAGGCGGTCGAGCGATTTCATGAGCAATTTTATGACGTAATTTTAATGGATGTGCAAATGCCGGAGATGGACGGATTGGAGGCAACACGGCTGATCAGGGCAAAACAATACCATCAACCCTACATTATCTCGATGACCGCCAATGCCATGCAGGGTGATCGGGAGATCTGCATGAAGGCCGGAATGGACGATTATGTCAGTAAGCCCATTAAACTGGAAGCGGTAATTGTTGCCCTGGAAAAGGGTTACGAATTTATACATCGGGAAGTCGAGGAGTAGGATTGTACAACCCATTGTGCATGCCCACGTTAGGCCTACCGTCCTTTGTTGTAACAATGAGTAGTGTGCGGATGTACGGCATAACAGCCTTTTCAGGAAGATTTTTATTATACACTTAATATTGGCGTGTAGCCATGCGTATATTCTACAGTATATCCTGTTCTGCCTGATTTTTTCCAACTCAGCCTTTTGCTGATTTTTTTTATTGGCCCCTTCCATACCTTCGTGAGGACCTTCGGGCCAAAAATTATCATCATGAAAAGGATTTTAATCTTGCTGATCACCCTGGTGACAGCTCGGTATACACATGCACAAAACGTAGGTATTAATGCTACGGGGGCGGCTCCGGATGCGTCTGCTATTCTTGACGTTGCCTCTACCAGCAAAGGCCTCCTGGTGCCCCGTGTGGCATTGACAGCAACCAATGCGGCCGGCCCTATTACATCTCCCGCCACAAGTCTGTTGGTGTACAACACCGCCACGGCAGGTAGCGCCCCGAACAATGTGGTGCCCGGGTATTATTATTGGAACGGTACGACATGGATCATCTTTTCGACTGCCAGTACTACAGCCTGGACCCTTACCGGAAATTCCGGATTGAACCCGGCGATCCATTTTATTGGGACTACCGACGACAAACCGCTTATTTTCAAATCTTTTAATAACTCCTTTTTAGAGTTCGGAAATCGTGGAACGCTGGGATTAACGCAGGGATATCCGGATTATGATAATGCGACCGAGAAAGTGACCTATGTGCGTTCAGCCTTGCAGTTCGAAGCTGCCGCCGCAAATTTCTATAAACCGAAGATGTACACGGATGTTGATGGAAATTTCAGGATCAAGGGAAGCTCTGCCGGTACGGACTTTTTTGAATTCGGCTCTACCGGTAGCAGCAATAGTGGCGGGTTTGAATTCGTCATCGGCGATGATGGCGATGAGCCGATGGTATTTAAAAGTTACCACTACCTCAACGGAATGTCGGAGATCATGCGCCTGCAGAGCGGAAGAATGGCGGTGGGATCTAACTCTTTTAACGCTACCAATCCCGAGAAACTGTTGATTGATGCAGGCGTGACCACGTCCTATAACCTGATGACGGGGAAGGGCAGTATTGACAATTATCTTCAGATCAACGTTCAGAATAGCTCGGCCACCGGAAGTGCCAGCTCGGATGTTGTAGCCACGGCGAACAATGGAAACGAGTCGGTCAATTACATCGACATGGGTATTAACTCAGGGTCTTACACCAACACCAGTCTTCCGGTCCTGGGCGGAGCTAACACGGCCTATCTCTATGCTACCGGAAATGATTTTGTGATTGGTAATGGTACCGCGACAAAGCCTATTCGTTTTTTCACCGGTGGATTTGCCGCCGCGAACGAACGCATGCGAATCAGTGGCACGGGGGATGTAGCCATTGGGTCAACGACATTTAATGCTACCTATCCGGAGGCATTTTTAGTGGACGCCGGTACGACCAGCTCTGTCAATGCTATCGTTGGGAGAGGAAGTATCAATAGCTACCTGCAGCTTAATATTCAGAATCTCTCCAGCGGAACCAGCTCGTCCTCGGATGTGGTAGCGACCGCTGATAACGGAAGTGAAACTACCAATTATATCGATATGGGGATCAACGGCAGTACGAATGCCAGCGGCGTCATGGGCGGACCTAACGACGCATACCTCTATAATATTGGGCAGGATTTGCTGATTGCTACCGGTACGGCCGCAAAGTCATTGATATTTATGACGGGCGGTACTTCCGAGGCTACCAATGAAAGAATGCGCATTAGCGGCACCGGCAACGTGGGGGTAGGCACGAATAGTCCTAACTCGACCCTGGACGTGAACGGGTCTACGGGGCAGGAAATAACAACCACTAACTCGAATATTACGCTAAACGCAACACATTCTACGGTGATTCTGACCAATGGCAGTACACCTTCTGTAACATTGCCCGCCGCTGCCGCGAGTAATGCACGAAGAGTATATGTCATCGTGAATCAAACCAACGGCGCGCGGACAATCAGCAGCTATCGGGATTTTGCGAATTCGGGTGCAACGACCATCACGGCCAACAGCAGTATAACGATTCAATCGGATGGTAATAACTGGTACCGCATACGTTGACCGGTTTGTCGGCAGGAGAGGGTACGGGATTTGATAAATTGAAAATATGGCCAGGTCTTATCGCAATAGGTATAGGTTTTTGCTTTTTGGTTTGTGTATGACCATGGCAGGCGTCAATGGGTTTTCCCAGGCGCGGTTGATATTGGACAACGGAGCGTTTATTAATATCACCAATGGGGGGTACGTAGTGGTTGAGAATTCGGCTGCGAATGCCATCACCAGAACCAGCGGTTATATTAAGATCGAGGCCAATACCATGAGCAAGCTGAAGTGGAGTATCGGTACGAACACGTCTGCGCATGTGTTCCCTTTTGTCACGGCCGCTGGCGTGTATGTCCCCTTTACCTTACAAGTGACAGCGGGTGACATCGGGCACGTAGCTGTTTCTACCTATCCGACCGCTGCGAACAATACACCCTACCCGGCCACCGTAACGCATGTGAATATACTGGGAGTAGATAACAGCGCGAACGTAGTGGACCGGTTCTGGCAAATAGACAAAGACGGCCCCAGTGGCACGGCAACGTTAACATTTCAAGCTGCCCTGGCCGAAGTGGGCTCCATCACGACGCTGCGCGCCCAGCGCTGGAACAGCACAACCAATAATTGGGACGCTCCTCTTCCCGGTCAAACAAGTACCGCGACCAGCGTAACGGTTCCGGGTGTAACAACTTTTTCTCCGTGGGCTGTATCCGGAAATAATGCGCCGCTTCCGGTTGAATTGATAAGTTTTACGGCGAAGGCCATCGACAAGTATGTCGAGCTCGATTGGATCACCGCGTCGGAAAGGAATAATGATTATTTTACTATTCAGAGAAGTAAGGGTGGCATCAATTTTTTAGATATCGCGACCGTGGATGCCGGACCGACGGGTTCCATTGCGCAGGAGTACAGCTATACAGACCTCGACGCCCTTCCGGGTAAATCGTATTATAGGTTAAAGCAAACCGACCTGGACGGTACCGTAGAGTTTTTGGATATCCGCATGGTGCAACTTGACGAGCTTCCCCCCGGGTTAACGGCCTACCCCAATCCGGTGACAAATGGTAAATTATTCCTTGACTTCAATAGCGAACTTAAAAGCGAGGCCTCCATTACAATCTCTGATCTCGCGGGGAAGGTTGTATTCAGTACAACTGTAGCAGCAGGGACACGTTTTTACACCATCGACCTGAGCCGTTCACCGGCCGGGGCATACATGTTAAGAGCCTTCAGTACTCAGTCCAACTTTCAGCAGATCGTTGTAATAAGATAATAAAATGATAGGTGTGATTGACTCACTTATTTATTTCACCAACCCTACAAAGCGCCTGATTTTATAAGGGTCAGCTTTTCCCTGATTTACTTAAGGGAAATCATTCCGATCTTTTATCTCTACAATTTCTGAAACGAATATGTGAATTAGTGACTATGAAAAGTAAAATCTTTCTTTTTGGTTTTTTGATATGCTCTTTTACTGCTCAGGTCGATGCGCAAGTTAAAATAGGCGACAATGCCGCGACTATCGATGCCAACTCACTTCTTGAGCTGGAAAGCACAAATAAGGGATTTCTTCCGCCACGGGTGGCGTTAACCGATCTAAACGCTGTTACGCCACTGACCGGCACCGTACCCTCCGGAATGCTTGTTTACAGCAGCGGTGGTACAGTGGCGGATGGGTATTATTATTGGAATGCAACGCAATGGGTTCCGTTTATAAGCCTCGGTGAGACCAGTCTTACAGCCAAAACAGCTACCGGCTCGATCGCTAAAAACGAGACATTCATCCTCGCAAGCAACGATATTACACTGACACTTCCCGCCATTACGGCTGCCGACAATGGTCTTTCGATCACGGTCAAAAACGTTGGTACGCATCTACACCAGGTAGACGTTGTACCCGCCGGCGCTTCAACGATTGATGGTGCCGTGATCTCAAAGCACTTCCGCTGGGTATCTAAAACATATGTGGCCTCCGGGGGCGACTGGCTGATAAAACTAAGTGAAGGCAGAGCAGATAATGTCTTTGAAGTATCCGAAACCGGAAGCTGGACGACAATCGAGGAAATAATGGAATTTCTGGACGTGCACATGGAACAACCTTCTGTTGTCAGATTGGTAGGGGGCGACTACGTCGTTGAAGCAACCCAGACCATTGATCTGCCGTTTCCCTTAACCATTCAGGGAAGCACCTACGGCGCCGCCACGATTACGGCCGGCCCGGGGGTGTCGGGGAGTATGTTTGAGTGTACAACCGAAACCTATTTTAAAATGCTGGCATTCGATGCCGGTGGTGTCTCCGGTATTAATGCGATTCATCTAACCAGTACGAATGAGTATTATGAAATAAAGGACTGTACTATTGACGGTTTTGACAAGGGCATCGTGGCGCTGAGCAATGTCGAGGTGTGGATCTTTGAGCTCGATATTTTGAATGCTACAACGGCCGGCATTGAAATTGCCGCCGGCGGTTTAAGTGGCGTCTCGCTTAAGATATCGGAAACTGATTTTTTAAATTGCGCCCAAGGGATCAACCTGTTATCCGGGACAAATCCCGTAGTATCCATTTTGAATTGCGGTTTCTATAACAATAGCGGTGGGCAGATTGGCATAAACTACGTTCCCGCTACTTTTACCTCGCTGTCTCGTGTTTTTGTAACCAATAACAGTTGGAACAACACCGGCACATTTATGAGTGGCTTTGATTTTACGCTGGCGTCGGGAAGGGATGCCAATACATTCATTAAGAATAACTCGGGCGGACAAGATAGAAATCCCAATAGCCGGATCAACGTCAGTAACAACAGTGCAACCACAAACATTGCCGTTGCAGGCACGTGGTACAAAGCCAACTGGACCGCTGGTACGCAGACGTCTATTACTACGAAATGGACCATTGGTACGAACAGAATCACCTATCAGCCCGTAAACAGAAGTGATGGTTGGGCCATGATTACCGGTAATATAACGGTCCCCGCGAACAACCGAACCATCTCCATCGCCATCGTCAAAAATGGGATTACCACCACGCGGTACGGTGAGACTGATCTTCGCCTGACCACGGCGAACGATCCGTATCAATTCGCCACAACAATCTATTTGACGGATATCGGGCCTGGCGATTATTTTGAAATTTACTGCACCTCGGCCATCACCGGCACTACCGTTTTTCGGGACGTTCAGTGGTTTACGGAAACCAAATAAACGCGCCTACTTAATCCGCGTACGATGAGAAACTCACAACTGTTCATAGCGTTGATATTTGTCTGCACCTTTGCCCAGGCTCAGCACCAATTTACGAATACCGGAAATTTCCGAACGTTCCCCGGGGCGACAATCTCCTTTTTCGGCGATTTCGTCAATAATGGAGTATTTACAGATGCGGCACAATCGATCTCTTTCAGAGGCGGGGCCAATCAATTCATTTTCGCATCCACCACCCTTACGTTTAATAACTTCATTGCGGATAATGCTATGAATGTAAGGCTGCAGTCGGATGTCAATATTAGTAATACGCTAACCCTTACCGCAGGCGCGCTCGACTTAAATTCCCGGCGCCTGACTATACAAAATGCTTTGCCGACTGCGGTAAGCCGAACCGGCGGGTATATTTTGAGTGAGAAGACGAACAATACCAGTCAGCTGCGATGGATAATCGGTACAAACACTTCCGCGCACGTTTTTCCATTCGGCACTTCCACAGGAGTTTACATACCGTTTACCGTGTTGCCAACAGCCGGAAATCTGGGGAACGTAACGGTTTCCACCTTTCCCACAGCCACAAATAACACGCCGTACCCAACGGTTCCGGTAGCTGTCACCGACATGAACCGGCTGGGAGTCGACAATAGCGCGAACGTTGTAGACAGGTTCTGGCAAATCGACAAGGACGGCCCCAGCGGGACCGCCACATTAACATTCCAGGCCGCCCCCGCGGAGGTTGGTACTATTACCTCGCTGCAGGCACAACGCTGGAACGGCACAACGGGCACCTGGGAAAACCCTCTCCCGGGTCAAACCAGTAATGCAACGGGCGTCACCGTTCCGGATGTAACAAACTTTTCTCCGTGGACCTTGTCCGGAAATAATGCGCCACTTCCTGTGGAATTGCTTGTCTTTACTGCGAAGGGCGTAGAGACACGTGTCGAGCTGAACTGGACAACGGCAAGCGAAAGGAATAACGACTATTTCACCATCCAACGAAGTAAGGACGGCCGTACTTTTTCGGATGTTGGAACGGTAGCAGCCGGCCCGAATGGGCACAATGTTCAGAAATATGACTATACCGATCATGACCCCTTACCCGGTAAATCGTATTACATGTTAAAGCAAACAGACCTGGACGGCACCATGGAGTTTTTAGCTATCCGAATGGTGCAGATGGATGAGTTCCCTCCGGGTTTGACCGTGTACCCCAACCCTGTGGAAGGCGGTCAATTCTCTATTGACTTCAAGAGTCCATTGAAGCAGGATACTTTCGTTACAATTTCTGACCTGGTAGGAAAAATAATATTCAGCTCCGTGGTGGTTGCAGGTACACGTTATTACCCCGTCGATCTGGAAAACTCACCGGCAGGCGTATATATGCTGCGAACAACCAGCCCGCAGTCTGGCTTCGAGCTGAAAATTATGGTGAAATAGAACATCGCATGTCGTAATTGCGATTGAGGCGCGCGTTGTTATCTTGCGCCCATGTATCGAATTTCATTCCTCAGGCAGACGATCCTCTTGCCTGTTCTCTTCGTCCTGTATTTCAGTGCTTGTTCTGATGAGAAAACACAGCGCGAGCAATATGAGGACGCCACCAGCGGCATAACCTTCCGCGCCTACAAAACCACGTCGTCTACCGCCGTAGGACCCGCCGTAACGCTATACAACAGCCAGAAGACGGACTCACTGCCACCCATTGATCCCACTTATGCACACCTCTTGTTGGGATACGGTTGGACCGTCTCGGGTAAGCATGCCATGGCATTCGCCGAAGCGGACCTGGCGCAGGAGGGAGGCGACACCACGGCACAGTACCTGGCGCGGTCGTTGCGTTCCATCGCCATGTACGAGCAAGGGTGGGATAGCCTGGCGCATGAAGAAGCTGAGCAATCGAAAAAACTGCTGAAGCCTGATGCGGATGCACAATACGAAGTGGCTACATTTTACGTGCTCATGGGACTGGCGCAGGCGTACGATAAAGACTTTGCACAGTCTAAGTTCTACTTTGCGGGGTTTGCCAACGAGACCGGCATACACTGGCCGTATAAGCTGACCGATGCCATCGACGATTTTCAACATAACCGTTTACAGGAAGGGCTGGTTAAGCTCAAAGCGCTTTCGCAAGATCCGGCTGTGCCGCCCGCGCTTCAGCAGGCACTGGCCGAGCAGATCACGGTGATCGAAACGAAAGCCGGCGACGTGAACTCATCGCTCTTCTGGCCAAGGCTTATTTCGGCGGTAGTGCTGGAGCAGTTGAAGAAATCTTCTAATTCACAGATCGGACAGGTCGTACAGATGGTTGAAAGCCTGCGTGCAAAGATCGGATAGGTTCGTATATTATGCCCATGAATCCGACTGCAAAATCCTATCTCGTTGTCGACCTCGAAGTAACCGATCCTGCCGGTATGGCACGCTACAAAGAGCAGGCCTTCCCGATGATTGCCCGGTATGGAGGCCGTACCATTATTCGTGAGGTGAATCCCATCGCCCTGGAAGGCGACTGGAAACCCAAAATACTGGTCGTGCACGAGTTCGATAGCCGCGAGGCGGCCTTGCGTTTTTACAACTCCGAAGAGTATGCTCCGCTCAAGGCGCTTCGACAGGCTTGCGCGCACACCAACGGTGTGATTGTGGACGGTGTTGCGTAGATCAATCGTTCTTCTCTTCTTTATATAGGATCATCCCTGCATGGTATAAAATACCCTCGCGGAAATCACCGTCGGCTGTAAACCCCGTGTCGTCCAAATAATCAATGTGGTTGCCGGTCATCGTATAACGGCCCCGGTAGGCGCTCTTGCGACGGCCGCGATCTTCGTCGTAGCGGCCGTTGGGTAACAGCGTGTGGCGGATGTGACCATCGGCTGTTACCCAGGTGCCGATGTAAAAAGGTTCATTCGGTTTCATAGAATATGTATTAGATATTAAACATGATGTTGGAGTTTCAACGCGTAGTGAAACAACTCGAAGACATAGTTCTGCAAGAGCTCTGTGCGAAAGGTATAGTCTGACGCCAGCGCTTCCGTGATATTCTCAAAGACGTTGGTGAGGTAACGTTCGTGTTGCGCAAGCAACGGAAACGCCGGGGTGCTTTCAAGATGGAACATCGGCAAGGCATGAAGATTCTCCTGCATGCCGGGCGTCAGGAATGAGTCTTTGAACATGCAAAAGAATCCAGAACGCGCATCACAGGGGATGTGTGGCATCCGGGAATGGAAGAACATTAACAATGCCTCCGGCCCGCTTTGCGCGGAATCCAGGTACCGGCAGCGTGGCGCATTTTGCAGCAGGCTGATGGTATAAAATTCTTCCGCACTATGCAGTAACGGCAGTGCTTCCAGTGGCGGCGCATCTTGCAACCGGTAAGCATAAAAGTTAGTCGTGTCGCGAACCATACACAAAGGTACCCCCGGCGGGCGCGGCATCTTTGCAATATTCAAAGCGATGCTTGCAGGATTCAAGCCATGATCACTTATGGAGCAGTACCGGATCACATGTTCACCACGTGTTGTATCAGTTTTGACTGGTTGTTTAGGAAATAATTTCGTTCGTTTGAAAAATGACGTTCACGGAGTGGCCGGGAGGTGTTCCGGAAAGTCGAAAAAGATCGACAGCGAGTCGAAAGTGGGACCGGGAAAAGGGGCTTTCTGCCGGGGATAGTTCGAGTATCCCACAGGGTTCCTCCATAGATGTTCCACGGTTGAACCACGGATGATCTACGCTATAAAAGGGGTGGAACATCGTAAGGTCGGGTATGGCATCAGGCAGGTGAGGGTGAGGTTTAAACTGGCACCGTCCGGCAATTCGTCGGGCGTTGCCAACCCTATACTGTGCGATAGGCCGTAGGTGTCATCGAAAAATGCCTTTTGAAGAAGTTGTTGAAATGTGCAGGCTCCTCAAATCCAAGTGCATAACTGATCTCCGATATATTCCAGTCGGTATGCTTCAGCAACGCACCGGCTTCGATCGCCAGCCGATCCAGGATATGTTCGGTAGTGGTCTTTCCCGTAGTCTCTTTAATAGCGCGGTTCAGGTGATTGACATGCACCGCCAGCGCTTGCGCAAAGTCATTTGCCGAGCGCAACGTAAATCGTTGTGTAGGCGACTCGATCGGAAACTGGCGTTCCAGCAACTCGGTAAAGATCGACGCTATGCGCGACTTGGCATTCGTATGTTGATAGAGCGTCTCTGACGGCTGCAACTTGAGCGCATAGTGAATGACCTCCGTCACATAGTTACGGATCAGATCGTACTTGTACGTATAGTCCGACGCAATCTCATCCTGCATCTTCTTAAAGATCTGCGTCACCTGCTTGTCCTGCGCTTTGTTCAAAAAGTAAGCAGGCTTGGCTCCCGGGGCAAACATGGGAAAGTCGCTGATGCTGCCGCGGATCTTCTCGGTAAAGAAGGCTTCCTTAAAAATGCAGAAGAACCCTGTGTTGGTATCGCTCAAACTTTCCCAGGTGTAGGGCACTTGCGGATTAAAAAACATCAACGTCGAGCCCGTTACCTCCAGGCTTTTCTCGGCATAGTGGAAAACATTCCGGCCACGGATCAGGCTGATCTTATAAAACGACCGGCGGCTGTATGCCCCGGCCGAGCCGTGGGCCATAAAATCTTCCAGGCGGAATACATTAAAGTGGCCGATGTCCTGTTTCAGGTTCTCGGGCATCCACTGCAGCTTGCGCTGATAAAAATCTTCGAGTGTTTCAGTCTTTTCCATACGGGTAATTTCGGATGCTGGCGGTTGTAAAGATGCAACACGATTTGCCCGCGGCGCTTACGCGGATCAAAGCGAAGCTTGCAAAATTCAAACATTCCTCTGTAAGCCAAGATAAACACGAATTAAGTCCTTTAAAAGGAAATGTGCAGGAGGAAATGGCGGTCAGTCCATAAAATAGTCACCGGCAGCACGCAAACGAGCGGCCCCGCAACGTCTACCCAATGAATAACAATTAAAATTTTCATGGTCTGACGGATTAATCCTGCCATGATTTCGTTTCAAAAGCGGGGGGTGTACTTTTGTTCGCCCTGTAACGGCTAAAAGGATCAGACACTGATAAAAAAGTAAGTATGCGAAAAATGAATTCAACCAATGCCATCAACGAACAGCAGATATTACAGAGCTGCGGCATGGCCTATACATTGTCGCTGGTAGGAGGCAGGTGGAAGCCCGCCATACTGTGGGCACTGGTAAACAACGGTATATTGCGTTACGGCCAACTGCGCAAAATCGTCGCGGGGGTGTCCGAGCGCGTGCTGGCGACACAGCTAAAAGAACTGGAAGGCGATGGTTTGGTCGAACGGATGGCGTATGCCGAAGTGCCGCCCCGGGTGGAGTACAAGCTCACACCGCTGGGGCAGACTATGGAACCGTTGCTGCACAGCATTTCTACCTGGGGCGAGCAACACAAAGAACAAAAGGCCCTGCAACAGCAAGAAGCCTGATTAACCGTAGATCTCGTTCAGCACGCTGGCCACGCGTATACCGGCTTGCAGCAGACGATAGCGCACGATGTGAAAATACTTGTACGAATACTGGTAGCCCAGTTTGCCGTTACCGTAATCATATACCTGCTTGCGATATGCCATGCTCTCGTAAGCCCAGTCTTTAACAGAAGAGTTTTGCCAGCCGGTAAGTTGCGCCGGGGTAGGTTTGTCGAGTGACTGTCCCAGCTCGCTATAGCTAAGCTTGGTGTCGTCGATCATTTCGCTGTCCCACACGCGGTGCAGGTTGCTTTCGTTGCGGAACCACGAGATACGCACATCGTTGCCACCGCGGTCGCTACCACCGCCTACGTGCAATGGCTGGTGAATATCGCCGATCAGGTGAATCAGCATCTTCACGCGCCTGGTTTCTTCTTCCGGCGTCAGTGTCTTCGACTTCAGCTCCGTAATGATTTTTTCCAGGGCCTGGATAATATCGCCCTTGGGATTCTTTTCACTTTGCTCATAGGTCTGCCCGTCTTGCAATGTAACCCAGTGCCAGTCGGCCGTATAGTCGTACGCGGAGTCCGACCGGATCTCGTCCATCCAGGTACTGGCCATGGCGAGTGATTGTCCGCTCAGCACGCGCTCGATTTCCTTGCGGGCTTTTTTGTTGAGGTACTTGTCGGCGATCCAGCCCGTCGCCCGATGGCCGGTAGGTCCCCAGGCGTTAACGTGGGCATAACATACGGTAAACAATAGCAGAATGATGATTTTTTTCATAGTATATCAGCAATAAGCACGCAAATCTCAACGAAAAATCAGCTTTTCAAACACACTTTTTGTAAAAGATGACACCTTTTACACGCATCTTATTGTTTTAACTTTATAGATTTGAAAATCGTATGCCGCACACGGTAAAACTTTCCGCATTTCTTGTTGCCAACCAGCTGGATATAAAAGGTATCAAAGCCTTCCTGGACATCAAACCCCTGGCCGATTCGTCGTCTGAGCTGTATTACAACTTCGTGGGAGAAAAATACCAATACTATTTTAACTATGGTGTAATGGTTTTTGCCGGCTATAACGAAGACGAAATGAAGTGGGCCATCAAGGCCATTGACAAATTCCAGAAAAGCCCGCCCGTTACCTGGCTACGCGACGACCACGATTTGCGGCTGGAAGAACGCAACGACATCGCCTTTCAGTTTGACGAAGTGGTGCTGGGCCGGCTCGACGACAGGGTTATCCGCATCGCCATGTTCAACCTGGCGCAGTCGGTAGCGCTCGACTATTACCACGGCGTCAGCGAAACGCTGCTCACCGAGGTAAAAGGGTTTGCCAACCAGTTGCAGCTTACCGGTAAGCTCAAGATCAGCCGCAATAACATGATGCGATTTATCGGCAAGGCGCTGAGCACACAAAACGAAATAGCCGAGAACATATACATCTTCGACGCACCCGAGCTTGTGTGGAATGATGAATACCTTGACACATTACAACGTGGGCTCGCCAAACACTTTGACCTGCGCGTGCGCTTCAGCGAAGTAGAATACACCTTGCGCATCATAGAAGACAACCTCTCCGTCTTCCGCGAAATAATCCACCAGCGTGAAAACACCGTGCTGGAATATATCATTATCATCCTCATCCTGGTAGAAGTGTTTGATCTCCTGATCACCAAGATCCTCAAGATCGCCGGGTGATATCCGAATACTTCCTTACCTTGCATACAGGTATATGGTATCGGCAATCACAAAGTGCAGGATCGTCTGGGTGTGGCTGGCGTTGCTGTCCGCGCTGCCGCGGCTGCAAGCACAGCCCGGCCGCTACCAGTTCATGCACGTAGACGTGAACCAGGGCCTTTCCCACAACGAGGTATTATGCTTCTACAAAGATAGCCGCGGCTTTCTCTGGGTCGGCACGGCCTTTGGCCTGAGCCGTTACGATGGTTACAGCTTCAAAGTATTCCAGCACGACGCCCGCGATTCCACCACCATCGCCGCGAACCTTGTTCACGCCGTCGTGGAGGTGCCCGGTGGCCGCCTGGGGGTAATTACCGCCGATACCTTTAATATATACGATCCCGTTAAGGAGAGCTTCCAGACCAACGCCAAGGCTTTTTTTCAAGCCTACCACCTGCCGCTAAACCGCCTGCGCGACGTCGTGAAGGACGCCGCCGGCCACTATTGGTTTGTACACACTACTGCCGGCCTGGTTCGCTACGATACAACTACCCGCCAAAGCCTGTCCCTGCGGCATGTGCCCGGCGACACGAACACCCTCGAGTCTGATAGCGTTACAAGCTTTCTACAAGATGCCGCCGGCCGCTACTGGGCACTCCACGCCAACGGCACGCTCGAGCGTATCGTCATCACAAAAGATGGCTACCGGATAGACTACCGGAACAAAGCCTTGCGGGGAGCCAAATTCGATTATCGCATGGCGGTCGATCCCGAAGGCGACCTCTGGATCTTCGCACAGGATGAGGCTCTGGGCGTATACCACGTCCATCCCGTCACGGGCACGCTGCAACACTACACGGCTACCGGCCCGGAACCACGACTCAGCACCAATCTCGTGCGTGCCATTATACCCGATGATCAGGGGCGGGTTTGGATTGGCACCGACCATGGTGGCATCAACATTCTCGACAAAAAGAATCACACCGTTCAGACCATTGTCCACCAGGAAGACGATCCAAAAAGCCTTCGCCAAAACAGCATCAATGCTTTGTATAAAGACGATCAGGGCATTCTCTGGATCGGCACCTATAAGCGCGGCATCAGCTACTACCACAAAAACCTGCTGCGCTTTCCGCGCTATGACCACACCGGCACCGGCGCACTACCCTACAGCGATGTAAACCGTTTTATAGAAGACGACCAGGGCAATCTCTGGATTGGTACAAACGGCGGCGGCCTGATTTACTTCAATCGTAGCACGGGGGTCTATACCACCTATAAAAATATTCCCGGTAATACTCACAGTCTGAGCAGCAACGTGATCGTGAGCTTATGGATCGACCACCGCAAGACACTGTGGATCGGCACGTACCTGGGGGGGCTCAACAGCTTCGACGGCAAGAGCTTTACACGCTATACGCACAATTCCACAGATCCCACCAGCCTGGCTGCCGCCAGCGTCTGGGAAATATTTGAAGATTCGCGCCAGCGCCTCTGGATCGGCACACTCAACGGCGGCCTCGACCTGCTCGACACCCGCACCCATACGTTCGCGCACTATAAAACCAGCGACCCCCAGGCCATCCATTCCGACTACATCGCCGCCATTACCGAAGACCGTGAAGGCAACGTCTGGATCGGTACATCGCTGGGCATCGACGTATTGAGCCGCGCGCGCGGACGCTTCCTACACTACGAAAGCGAAAAGAACAACCCCGGCAGCCTCAGCAATAACAACGTATACGATATCCGCGAAGACGCCGCCGGGCGCCTCTGGATCGGCACCGCCGGCGGATTAAACCTATACGATAAAAAGTCCAAAACCTTCCGCGCCTTCACCGTCGCCGACGGTCTGCCGCACAACGCCGTGCTCACCATTCTCGAAGACGACCAGGGCTACCTTTGGATGAGCACACCCAATGGCCTGTCACAGCTGGAGGTTCGGCAGCAGCCCGGCGGCAACGTCACGTATACCTTTCGCAATTATGGTGAGGCGGAGGGTCTGCAAGCAAAACAGTTCAATGAAAACGCCGCCCTCAAAACGCGTCGTGGTGAGCTCGTCTTTGGTGGCGCCAGTGGCTTCAACATCTTTAAGCCCGGCCAGCTGGGACGCAACACGATACCACCGCAGGTGGTGTTGACCGACTTCCAGCTCTTTAACAAAAGCATTCATCCCGACGAATCCGTCGACGGTACGATAGTACTCTCCGCCGCCATTACCGAAAGCCAGGCCATCGTCCTGCCGCCCGACAAAAACGTATTCTCGATCGAGTTCGCCGCCCTCAACTTCTTCCACCCCGAAAACAATACGTACCTCTATAAACTGGAAGGCTTTGACAACGACTGGCTACCCGCCGACAGCCGCTCGCGCCGCGTAACCTTTACCAACCTGGACCCCGGCGAATACACCTTCCGGGTCAAAGCGGCCAACAATGACGGCGTGTGGAACGAACAAGGTGCCCGGCTAAAAATCACCGTGCTACCGCCCTTCTGGAAAACGCGCACGGCCTTGTTGCTCTATTTCGTATTTGTCATTGCAGCGTTGCTCGTTACACGTAAATTGATCCAGCAGCGCGAAAAGATGAAATTTATCATTGAGCAGGAGCGTCAGGAAGCTGCCCGCATGCACGAGCTCGACATGATGAAGATAAAATTCTTCACCAACGTGAGCCATGAGTTTCGCACGCCGCTCACGCTGATCCTCACACCGCTGGAAAAAATGCTGCGCCAGGCCACCGAGCCCGGGCAGCAGCAACAGTTCCAGGTCATTCAGCGCAACGCGCGTCGCCTGCTGAGCCTGGTAAACCAGCTACTCGATTTCCGCAAGCTCGAGGTGCAAGAGGTAAAATTTAATCCCTCGGAAGGCGACATCATTGCGTTTATACGCGACACCGTATACTCCTTTTCCGACCTGTCCGAAAAGAAAGATATCCGCCTGGACTTCCACACCGGCGTGGCGGCCCTCGAGACCATTTTCGATCAGGATAAGCTGGAAAAGATCCTGTTCAACCTGTTGTCCAACGCCTTCAAGTTTACGCCGGAGCATGGCGCGGTGACCGTAACGGTATCGCTACAAGCAGGGGAGGGGGCCGGTCAGCGTATCGCTATTCGCGTACAGGACACAGGCATCGGCATCCCGGCCGACAAGCAGGAACGGATCTTCGAACGCTTCTTCCAGCACGAGCTTCCGAAAAGCATGGTCAACCAGGGCAGTGGCATCGGGTTGGCCATCACACGGGAGTTTGTCAAAATACACGGTGGTACAATCACCGTACAAAGCGATCCCGGACAGGGCAGCCTCTTCACCGTTACGCTACCCCTACACGAAGTGAAGCGTATAGAGGAGGGTGATGTGGATCAGGAAGCCGAAGATGTAACGGAAGAGGCAATAAGACAACCGACAGGAGTAGCCGAGGATGGCGAAATGGCGGGAAAGAAGCCGCTGCTGCTGCTGGTAGAGGATAATGAAGACTTCCGGTTCTACCTCAAAGACAACCTGAAGCTGGAGTACCAGGTACTCGAGGCGCGCAATGGCCGCGAAGGCTGGAAGAAAGTACAAGAGCAGCTACCCGACCTGGTGGTAAGCGACATCATGATGCCCGAAATGAACGGCATCGAACTCTGCCGCAACATCAAGACAGACCAGCGCGTGTCGCACATCCCCGTTATTCTATTAACCGCGCGGGCGGCCGAAGAACAAAAGCTCGAAGGCTTCCGCACCGGCGCAGACGACTACATCACCAAACCCTTCAACTTCGAAATACTGGCCTCGCGCATTCGCAACCTTATCGCCCGGCGCGAGAAGTTTCACCAGGCCTTTCCCCGCCAGCTGGATGTCCGCGCCAGCGAGCTGCAGATCACACCGCTGGACGAGAAGTTTATCCAGAACGCCATCAAATGTGTGGAGGACAACATCGCCTCGCCCGAGTTCTCCGTCGAGGACCTCAGCCGCGCGCTCGGCATCAGCCGCGCCCACTTCTACAAAAAAATACTTGCCCTGACCGGCAAATCGCCGTTGGAATTCATTCGTACCATCCGCCTGCAACAGGCCGCCCAGTTGTTGGAGAAGAGTCAGCTGACCGTAGCGGAGGTCGCCTACCGCGTTGGCTTCAACAACCCCAAATATTTTGCCCGCTACTTCAAAGACCAATACGACGTCCTTCCCTCAGCCTACGCCGCCGGAAAACGCAAAGGCACCGCGTAAGGCCGGTCGAAAAGCTTCAAAAGAAACATTCCGATACTATCTATAAGCGATTCCGTAACCATGTGCCGCCGGTTCGATTCTTAGCTTTGAACCATTCAACCAGGCCGATGTCACACGATAAAAAAATCAAGCGCTCCATCCGCATCATGCTCGCTGTCGAAATCACGATCTACATCCTGATCGCCGGCTCGTTATCCTTTCTTATTTTCTATTAATCCAGACTTTAAGACAATAAGCGCAGGGGTTATTGTTACGCCCCTTCAGATTCTGGGGTTGTGTCTGGTTTAGCCAGGCCTCCGCTGCCGCTCTGGCCTGGGCTATTGGTATTACGCCATCCAGGGCTTATGTGTGGTTTTTGTCTGTTTACCCGGGCCTCCGCTGCAGTATTTTTTGCGTTGTGCGCATAGGGCTTTGATAGGGCTTTAGTACGGCTTTAGTAGGGCTTTAATAGGGAGTATCCCGCGCCTACTTTTTCGCTCCCACCAGGCACTGTGACGGCTTCGCTTTTTTGCACCGCAACCGTTTCCAAAATCCCGACATTCCCCCGCCTGAAGCGATTTCAACCCCTGTTCTGAAACATTCTGATACCCTCCGAAAACGTTTGAGCCTCCACGATCAGACAATTCCATACCCGCCCAAAGCACCTTCCCCTACTACCTTTATCGCAACCGATTGCGCGAAATATTGTTTTCCAGGAACCGGTTGCAGAAAGGAGAAATGGATAGGATACTATGAAAAAAGTTATACTCGCAAACCTTATTGTACTGGCAGGACTCATCTCTTGTGAGCCTAAAAAAAACTTTGAAAAGCTCGCCGACGGCATCGTCCTGAAACCCACCCAGGGTCAGGCTACCCGGGCGGTCCGCCTTCAGGTTGTGTCAGACAATATCATCCATGTTACCGCCAGCACGGCCGACACCTTCGCTACCGCCCAAAGCCTGATCGTACTGCCCGGGCTGGAAGGTAAAAAAGACTGGACGCTGGAAGAAACCAACGACGCCCTGGTGCTGGTGACAAAATCCCTGCGGGCCACGGTGAAGCGCACCACCGGCGAAGTATCCTTTGCCGACTCCACCGGTCAGCTGATCGTCCAGGAAAAAACCGGCGGCGGTAAAACATTTACCCCGACCACCATTGACAAACTGGCTACCCACCAGGTGCAACAGGTATTCGACTCGCCCGGCGATGAAGCCCTCTACGGTCTCGGCGCCCACCAGAACGGCCAGATGAACTATAAAGGACAAGACGTCGAGCTGATCCAGCAGAACATCGTCGACGTGGTGCCATTTTTATACTCCAGCCGCAACTACGGCCTTCTGTGGGATAATTATTCCATCTCCCGCTTTGGCGATCCGCGTCCCTACCAGGGGTTGTACGGTCTAACGCTATACGACAAAGACGGCAAAGCCGGTGGACTGACGGCCAGCTACTATGTAAAAGATAACGTTGTGAAGACCACCGTAGAGGACCGGATCGAATACGAGTTTCTCGAAACACCGCAGGTGGACAACTTCCCGAAAGATGTAGCGCAGCAAGGCAAAGTAGTATGGGAAGGATCGTTTTCATCGGCTATCCCCGGCAATCACAAATTCTTGGTATATGCTTCTGGCTATTTTAAAGTCTGGGTCGATGGTGAGCAGCTGTTCGACAAGTGGCGCCAGGGTTGGAATGCCGGCACCAATAAATTTAACGTACGGATTACCGGCGACGAAAAACACACGATCAAGATCGAGTGGTCGCCCGACGGCGGCGCCTATATTGCCGTCAAACATCTCGACCCCTATCCGCAGGAAGACCAGGACCGAATCACGCTATCGTCCGAAGTAGGCGACGAGATCAACTACTACTTTATTAAAGGTCACAATGCCGACGACGTCATTGCAGGCTATCGTTACCTCACGGGCAAGGCCCCCATTGCGCCGAAATGGGCCATGGGCTTCTGGCAGAGCCGTGAGCGGTATAGAAACGCCCAGGAGATGGTGGCCGTGGTAAAAGAATATCGCAAGCGTGGCATCCCGCTCGACAACATCGTGCTCGACTGGCAATACTGGGAAGATCCGAAGTGGGGCTCGCACGAATTTGACCTGAAGCGTTTTCCCGATCCGGCCGGCATGATGAAGGAGTTGCACAACGACCTGCACGCACAACTCATGATTTCGGTGTGGCCGAAGTTTAATACGGGCACAGCGAACTACGACGAGATGAACAGCAAAGGATTCCTCTTTGTGCGCAACGCTGAGAAAAAACGCAAGGACTGGGTCGGTGCCGGCTACGAGTCTACCTTCTACGATCCTTTTAATGCTGAAGCCGGCAAACTGTTCTGGCACCAAATCGACACTCACCTCAATAGCCTGGGCGTCGACGCGTGGTGGCTGGATGCTACCGAGCCCGACATGCACTCGAACCTGTCGATCGAAGAGCGCAAGGTAAACATGAGTCCCACGGCACTTGGCCCCGGCGCGAAATATTTCAATGCCTACTCGCTGATGAACGCCAAGGGGGTATACGAGGGACAACGCCAGTCCAGCCCCGATAAACGTGTCTTTATCCTTACGCGCTCGGCCTTCGCCGGCCAGCAGCGCTACGGTGCGGCTACCTGGAGCGGCGATATCGTTTCGCGGTGGAGCGACTTCGCCGACCAGATTGCGGCGGGTGTAAACTTCGGCCTGAGCGGTCTTCCGTACTGGACGATGGACATCGGCGGTTTCTCCGTCGAGAAACGCTACGAGCAGGCTACCGGCGGCGAGACCCTCAACGAGTGGCGTGAGCTTAACACGCGGTGGTTCCAGTTCGGCGCGTTCTGTCCGCTGTTCCGCTCACACGGCCAGTATCCCTTCCGGGAGATTTACAACATCGCGCCCGCCGGCACGCCCGAGTATAACAGTATGGTCTACTACGACAAGCTGCGCTACCACTTGCTACCCTATATTTATTCACTGGCCGGCCAGAGCTACTGGAACGATTATACTATCATGCGCGGCCTGGTCATGGACTTTAACGCCGACGGTAAAGTACACAACATCGGGGATCAATACATGTTCGGTCCTGCACTGCTGATCAATCCCGTGCACACGTATAAAGAACGCTCACGAGAAGTGTACCTGCCGGCTACTGACGGATGGTACGATTTTTACACCGGCGCTTACTACGCCGGCGGCCGTACGCTGAAAGCCGAAGCGCCGCTGGAACGCATGCCCCTCTATGTAAAAGAAGGATCGATCTTGCCCGCCGGCCCGGCGTTGCAATATACCGGCGAGAAAGTTACCGACCCGCTGACACTTTATGTGTTCACTGGCAAAGACGCTACCTTTACCTTGTACGAAGACGAGGGCATCAATTACAACTACGAACAGGGCGCGTATGCTACCATACCTCTGTTATACAAAGAGTCAACCGGCACACTTACAATAGGTGCACGCAAGGGTACGTACAAAGGCATGCCCGAGAAGCGGAAAATACAAATAGTTTGGGTTAAAAAAGACCACGCTGCCGGGGTAGGACTTGACGTCCGCCCCGACCAGGTGGTAGAATATACCGGCAGTGCGCTGGAAATCAAATAACCCGGGAAGATGAATTCACTTCCCGCAAGGGAATGGGAGATATACTCAATCAATAACCGAAAACCAAATTAACCTATGATGAAACAAATTTACCGAAGCCTGTGGTTTGCTTCTGTATGTTTTCTTCTGGCGGGGCTTTCCACAGCACATGCCCAGAAGCAAACCATTACCGGCAAGATCACGGATGAGACCGGTACACCTATACCCGGGGTCAATGTGCTGGTAAAAGGTACCTCGTACGGCACAACAGCCAACGTCGACGGCGGCTTTACCCTGGAGGCCGCTCCGACCGACGTGCTGGTGATATCGTTTATCGGCTACAAAACGCAGGAAGTCCCTGTGGGCAATCAAACGCAGATCAGCGTTACCATATCGGAAGACCTGACGACGCTGGATGAGATCGTGGTAGTAGGCTACGGCGAGCAGAAGAAGGCACTGAACACCGGCGCCAACCTGCATGTGAAGGGCGACGACCTCCAGAAAATGAGCACGACCAACGCGTTGCAAGCCCTGCAGGGCCAGGCGCCCGGTGTGCAGATATCGTCTACGTCCGGTCAGCCGGGCGAGCCGATGCGTGTCGTGATTCGTGGCGTCGGGACAGTAGGTGCCCCGGGGCCGCTGTACGTGGTAGATGGGGTGTTAACCACCGACATCACGTACCTCAACAACGCCGACATCGAGTCGATCGACGTATTGAAAGATGCTGCTTCGGCGGCCATCTACGGTTCGCAGGCCGCGAACGGCGTGGTGCTGATCACTACCAAATCCGGTCGTGGCAAGACGCAGCCGCAGCTAACGTTCGATGCCTTCTATGGCGTACAGAACACCTACCGCGACGCCCAGATGCTGAACGCCCGCGAGTATATGACGATCATGAACGAATCGGCCGTCAACTCGGGCAAGGCTCTGCACTTTACGAATGAGGAGATCGATGCGACGTCGGCGCTATTGGGTGGCGGCACGGATTGGGTGGACGCCATGTCCGTAAAAAATGCGAAGACCCAAAACTATTCGCTCGGCCTGACGGGCGGCTCGGAAAACTCGATATACTCCACATCGATATCCTACCAGTCGCAGGAAGGTATCATGGGCGGCAAAGACCTCTCGTACTACGAGCGTTACAATTTTCGCATCAATACCGAGCACAAGCTCTTCAAAGAGCTCGTTACACTCGGTCAGAACCTTACGTTCGCGTACGTAAACGATCGCGGCCTGAAAGTGGGCAACCAGTACAACAACTCGCTGCGCGCGGCCTTTAACGTGAGCCCGCTGCTGCCGGTATATGATGCCGATGGAAATTATACCGTCGTGACAACCGACGACTGGACCGGTGGCTCGGAGGCCAACCCGTATGCCGAAATGGTGTATACCAACCAGAACCGCGGCAACAACCAAAAGTTGCTGGGCAATGTATACCTGCAAGTAGAGCCGGTCAAGGGTCTCAAATTCCGGACGAGCATCGGCATCGACTACTTTTCCGACGAGTCCCGCTCATTCCTGCCGGAGTATAAGCTCTCGACCTACTCTTTAAACAATCTGGCGAAGGCCGACCAATACATGGGCAAGGGCCGCACGGTGATCTGGGACAACCTGGTGAGCTACGGATTCAACGTCAACACCGACCACCGCTTCGATGTGATGGTGGGTACTTCAGCCTATATGTACGATCGTTCGGGCCTTTGGGCCAGCAACACCGGCCTGGTGTTCTTCGACATCGACCACGGTTGGCTCGACAACGCCATCAACCGTAACGGTACAACCATTACCGTAGGCGGTGGTCCGACCGACCGGCCGTTTTCGGCAGAAGGTCCGAAGGTTTACAACGAGCGCCGCCTGTCGTACTTCGGTCGTTTGAACTATAACTACAAGGAAACATACTTGCTGAATGCAACGTTGCGCGCTGACGGTTCCTCGAAGTTTGCAGCGTCTAACCAATGGGGTTATTTCCCGTCGGTATCGGCAGGCTGGTTACTTACCAACGAAGCGTTCCTGGCGGATCAAAACCTGTTCCAGGCATTGAAGCTGCGTGCGAGCTGGGGCCAGGTGGGGAGCCAGAACACGGTGGCGTATCAGTATATGTCGCCGGTTATTTTCTCTCGCACCAACTACATCTTTGGGAACGTGGAAGGTGCCAACGGGCTGGTTCCGGGCGCATACCCGGGCCGTTTAGGAAACCCGGACCTGAAGTGGGAAACCTCCGAGCAAGTGGACATCGGGTTCGATGCGCAGCTGGTCGGTGGAAAACTGAATGTGTCGGCCGACTGGTATAAAAAGACAACGAAAGACTGGCTGATCGTTGCCCCGATCCTGGCGACTGCCGGTGGTGACGCGCCGTATATTAACGGTGGCGATGTGAAGAACACCGGTATCGAGCTGGCGGTTGCGTACAATAACAGCCTGGGCGACCTGAAGTATAATGTCAGCGTCAACGGCGCGTACAATAAGAACAGCGTGGGCCGGATTCCGACGCAAGACGGTATCATTCACGGCGGCACGAACCAACTGTACAACAACGCGCTGGAGTTCTACCGCGCGGAGAACGGCCACCCTATCGGTTACTTCTGGGGCTTGAAGACGAACGGCATTTTCCAGACGGCAGAAGAAGTTGCCGCGTATCAATCGTCGGAAGGGGCCGTTATTCAGCCTACGGCGCAAGCGGGTGATGTGAAATATGTAGACCGCGACGACAATGGCGTGATCAATGACCAGGACAGAACCGAGCTGGGTAGCCCGCTGCCCGACTTTACATTCGGTTTTAATGTATCGGCTACATACAAAGGTTTCGATCTGACGATTCAGGCGAACGGTGTGGCCGGCAACCAGATCGTACAAGCGTACCGTAACCAGGCCAGCCAGTTTGCCAATTATACTACGGCCATTCTGGATCGCTGGCACGGGCCGGGCACATCCAATGAGATGCCACGTGTAACGGATGACAATCGTAACTGGATCCAGTTCTCCGACCTGTATATCCAAGACGGTGATTTCCTGCGCATCAGCAACGTGACGTTGGGCTACGACCTTTCCACGCTGCTGAAACGGAAGTATGTCAACCAGGTGCGTGTGTATGCGTCTGCGTTGAACCTGATGACGTTCACGAAGTACACTGGTATGGACCCGGAAATTGGCTACGGTATCGACAACGGCGAGCGTGACAAGTTCTCGTCGGGAATCGATCTGGGCTACTACCCACGGCCACGTACGTTTATGGTAGGGGTTAATGTTAAATTCTAAGAGATGATGACCATGAAGAAATTCACTTTATATATCGTTTTGGTTGCGGGCCTTTTGGTGAGTGCCTGCGGCGATTTCCTGGAAGTAGAGCCGGAGACCCTGGCCAGCGGTGATACATACTACCGCACGCCCGAGCAGGCATATCGTGCGCTGGTCGGATGCTATGATGGTTTGCAGTCGGTGTGGGCAAGCGGCGTTAGTTTGCCGGTAGCTGCGGAAGTCCTATCCGATAATACTTTTGGCGGCACAGGTGCGACCGACGGTTGGGGCTACCAGGCCCTCGACGAGTTCGACCGGCTTCGTTCACCCTCGGATCAGAACCTGTTCGATCAGAACTGGATCGCCTACTACAAGGCCGTTTACCGGTGCAACGTACTGATCGGTAAAATGGACCAGATCGAGTGGGGGACCGACGGGGATCTGCGCCCGCAGTACGAGTCAGAAGCGCGTTTCCTGCGTGCATACCTGTACTTCGACATGGTGCGCCTGTGGGGTAATATTCCGCTGCTGACAGAGCCTTCGACCGAAAACGTTTCGCAGTCACCGGCAGACGATGTATACCGTGTGATTGCCGAAGACCTGAAATACGCCGTCGACAATATGCCGGACGTGGCCTATTCGGCGCAGCCGGTGGCCGAGCGCGGCCGTATTACGAAATGGGCTGCCGAAGCGTTGCTCGGACGGGTATACCTGTATTATACGGGCTATTATGGCAAGACCGACCTGGTAGGTCTTGTAACCAAGGCGCAGGCCTTGGAATACCTGGAAGACTGTATTGCTAAAAGCGGTCATGCGTTGGTAGATGACTTTACCAAACTATGGCCTGCGGCATCGGTCACGGCATATGCCGGTGAAGATAACATCGAAACGGTCTTTGCCATCAAATATACGTATACCAGTAATTACAGCGGCGACACCGACGGTAACCATTGGTTGGTGCTGCTTGGCATACGTGACAAGTTTTCATACCCGTACGGCAATGGCTGGGGCGGATCAACGGTGACGAAGGCACTGTGGGACGCCTATTCCGAGACTGATACACGTCGTGCAGCCTCGATCATTTCGGTAGTCGATGAAGAAATTTCCGTACCGACCGAAGGCCAACGTGAATACACCGGTTATTACGGTAAAAAATATATACCGATGGTGGATGAAGACGGCAAAAGCATTGCGGTTGTGAACGGTGCGACCGACTTTATGATCGGCCAGTTTCAGGATTATGTGTCCATCCGTTACGCCGATGTATTATTGATGGCAGCCGAGCTTGGCAGTGGTAATGCGCAAGCATACTTCGACGACGTGCGGGAGCGTGCCTATCGGGAAAATTTTGCGTCGATTCCTGTGACGCAGGCTGCTCTGATGGAGGAACGTCGCCTGGAATTCGCCCTGGAAGGTATTCGTTACTGGGACCTGTTGCGTCAGGGCATCGAGGTGGCCGCCAATGCGATTAACACAACGGTGACTGTACAGAACGGCGGTGTGGATACTCAGAAGCAGATCGCGGCGGACAACGTTCGCCAGACGATGGGGCTGCAGCAAATTCCCTATACACAGATCACGCTGTCGAACAACGTGCTGAAACAAAACAACGGTTGGTAAGGCGAGCCTAAATAAGCATTCAATATGAAAAAAATACAAACCATACTCTATGTACTCCTGGGCATCCTGCTCCTGGCCACATCCTGCCAGGACGACGATTACAGTCTGGGCGGCAAGCTGGATAAAACTCAGGTCACATTTGATGTGAAGCAGGCGCTTAACATCGATCCGGGCGGCAACACGGTTATCCTAACCAACTCGACGCCTGGCACGATTTCCATGTGGGACTACCAAACCGGTAAATCAACTCGCGCGGTCGACACTGTACACTATCCGTTCAAGGGAAGCTATACGATCAAGTTTTCGGTCCTGACGGCCGGCGGCCTGGTGGAGGTCGACTCAAAGACGGTAGAGGTAACAGAAGACAATCTTGCCTATGTCAACGATCCTACCTGGACACTGCTCAGCGGTGGTCCGGGCAACGAAAAGTCCTGGGTGCTGGATACCGACGCTAAATTTTTCCCTGGTCCTATATCGTTCTATGACCCCGCCAACCATGCCACGCTGTGGTGGGCGCCTGGACTTACGGATGTTTACCCGGGTGTTATGCTTGACGGTGACTATGGTGTCATGACCTTTGACCTCAAGAACGGCGCAGGTTTCCATGCGACCAAACCCATGGAAGGCGGTGTGGAAGAGAACGGCACCTATGTCCTCGACGTCGCAACAATGATGCTGACCATTAATGATGGTACCATTCTGCGTGGTTATAAGCCTGCCAAGAATGGACTGACGGGCATCAGCGACTGGCAGCATTACGTGGTATTGTCACTGACAGAAGATGTTATGCAACTCGGCGTATTGCGCGACCGTGACGTAGATGGTGAGGGCCCTGCACTTGTTACGTACAACTTTCTGTCGAAGGAATACTCCGACAACTGGGTGCCGAGTGGCCCGCTCCCCCCTGACGAAGGTTTCGATCCGAAATTTGCTTCGGGAGAATTGCTGATGCTGCTGGCCGGTGGTCCTGGACAATCGCAGACCTGGGTACTCGACGCTGCCGGTAACCCAATCGATTGGATTGGTAAAGGCCGTGGCTGGACCGTCGATCACACCAGCTCACGGGACTGGGGTTGGAATGATACCTGGGACGACGCTGTAGACGGAGCCTGGATCCGCTTCGAGCGTCTGGGGATGAAATATAGCCGTTACCAGGATGGTACGCTGACCGAAGGTACCTTTGCTATCGACGAAGAAACAAACGAGATCACGCTGACCGACGGTCTACTGCTGCAAAACGCGGGAAGCTGGATGACTCCTTCGGCCACAACGCTCAAGGTGGTAAAAGCCTTTCCGGGCGAGACCGCTGAAAAAGGCATCTGGTTTGGAACAAGCTATGATGTTGCCAAAGATGAATGGTTTGCATTCCATTATGTAATTCCGGAATAGGTCTTCCTGCGACAATTTTAACAGTACCAGTAGCATAACGCTGGTACCGTTCCCAACGCATGAAACAGCCCACCCCGCCGGTGGGCTGTTTCTTTTTTACATTCCGCTCATCCTCTGTGTGTCCCCCTTACTATTATTTTAGTATAATTGGTGACCGAAAACGTTAGTTTAGGTAAAAAAACAAGTTATTCTATGATAAAAGGATGTCTGATCGGGGCCCTGCTGCTGTGCGCGGCGATAGCCCACACGGTTGCCCAAACAACAGGATTTTCGCTTGTCCGCCTCGATGAAAAGAAGAAAATCGAGGTATGGTATGGCGGAAAGCTTCTGACGGCCTATTGTTATTTTGACTCGACCGAGAAGCCCGTGCTGTATCCCATCAAGACGGTATCGGGCACCACGATCACCCGTGGCTTCCCTATTGCGCCACGCGCCGGTGAACGTACAGACCACCCCCACCATGTGGGCCTGTGGTTGAACTACGAAAGCGTAAATGGCCTCGACTTCTGGAATAACAGTGACGCTATTGCGGCGGATAAGAAACCGAAGTACGGGTCCATTCGCCACCAGCGTATACTGAGTGCCAATACCCTGGTGCACAAAGGAAAACCCGAGGCGAAACTTGAAACGCTCAGCCACTGGGTAGACATCAACGGCAATGTGTTGCTGGAAGAAATTACGACCTATACTTTCCAGGTAGAGAACAACAGCCTGATTATCGACCGCGCCTGTACACTGAAAGCGCGTGTCGAGCAAGTTATATTTAAAGATGTAAAGGACGGACTGCTGGGCTTGCGTGTAGCCCGATCGCTGGAGATGCCCTCCAATCAGGAGGACAGTTTTGTTGACGCCCAGGGCAATGTCACCACGGTCAAGAAAATGGACGCCGAAGGTGTCACCGGGATGTATGTAAACAAAGAAGGTATACGCGGCGATGCAACCTGGGCCAAACGTTCTGTATGGACGACGTTAAATGGAAAGACAGACGGGAAAGAAGTTTCCATTGCCATCATTGACCACCCCAGGAATATAGGCTATCCCACATATTGGCATGCACGTGGTTACGGCCTGTTTGCCGCGAACCCACTCGGACAAAAGATTTTTAGCGAAGGCAAAGAGGCGCTAAACTTTACGCTGAAGAAAGATGAAACTGTCAATCTCAAATATCGCGTCGTCGTGCACGAGGGTAGCACGCTCGCGCCGACCGAGATCGATGCCCTGGCGAACGACTTCGCAAAGCGGTAACAGGCAAAGTATATAAATAGAATACAGAAATAGAGCAGGATGAATTTGCAAACCAATCAACTTTTCTCACTGGCGGGCAAGACCGCTGTAGTGACCGGCGGCACGGGTGTGCTGGGACAGGCTATGGTAAAAGGCCTAAGCGCCGCGGGGGCGTCGGTCGTCATTCTCGGACGTCGCAAGGACGCTGCCGAGGATATTGCCAGGGAGTTGCGCGCCGCAGGCGGTAAAGCACTCGGTGTGGGCGCCGACGTGTTGCAACGCGACCAGCTCGACGCTGCCTACGAACATGTGATAAAAGAATTTGGTACCATCGACATCCTTGTGAATGCTGCCGGCGGAAACATGGCCGGTGCTGTCATTGCCCCCGACAAAAACTTCTTCGACCTCGACATCGACGCCTTTCAACAAGTAGTAGACCTGAATCTGCTGGGCACCGTGTTGCCGTCGCAGGTATTTTCGAAAGACATGGCGGCACGCCGCAAAGGCGTTGTGATCAACATCGCCTCCATGTCGTCGTTCCGGCCCATTACCCGCGTGGTGGGCTACTCGGCCGCCAAAGCCGGCATCGATAACTTCACGCAGTGGCTGGCAGTGGAAATGGCCCGGAAGTTTGGTGAAGGACTGCGCGTAAACGCCATCTCGCCGGGTTTCTTTATCACCGAACAAAACAGAAGCTTGCTGACAAACCCCGACAGTACCTATACCGCCCGGGGCCAGGCCGCGATCAATCAAACACCGTTTGGCCGGTTCGGTCGTCCGGAAGAGCTGATCGGTACATTGGTGTGGTTGTGCTCAGATGCCGCGGCATTCGTGACAGGAGTCAATGTGCCCGTGGATGGTGGCTTTAATGCTTTTTGTGGAGTGTAGCGTTATATACCGGTAAGACCCGGTAGTGTGTCACCAGATTCCGAAAGATCTTTGATCGCCACGCCCGAGAGCTTCAATCGCAACGACTCCCGGATGAGGTAACGCAACTTGTGCACGGCGGCGACATACGACAATCCCGCCGGGCGCACGTTGGAGATACAATTCCGGGCATCATCGGTTAATCCCACCGTGGGGTTATATGTGCTATAGATTCCCATACTATCCGGCGACGTCAGGCCGGGCCGTTCACCAAGCAGAATTACCACCAGGCGTGCCTGCAACAAGCTGCCGATCTCGTCGCTGATCGCTACGCGTCCATGCCCGACAAACGACAAAGGCGCCAGCGTATAGCCATCCGCCAGCAACGTAGGAAGCACCAGCGTCAGCACCGCCGGTGCATGCGTGTTCACCGCCATGGCCGAAAGACCATCGGCGAGTATAAAGGCTATATCATATTTTTTTTGTGTACGCACCGCCAGCACTTGCTTCCGTGATGCTTCGTTCAGCTTGCGTCCCAGGTCGGGTCGTTGCAGATATTGTTGACGGGAAGTGGCCTGGCTGTGGAGCGACAGCATGGGCAATGCGAAGGTTTGCAGACCTTCTTGCAATGCCGCGGTATCTAACGATGAGTATACCGCATCGCGTGCATGAGCATGTGCCAGCCGGAATCCCAGCGACTCCGACAACGGTATGGACACGCCTGACCGCCCCAGGGCAATGCGTGCTGCCGTAAAACGCTGTAGCGACGTCCAGGGGTCCGGCAGGGAACCATTGGAAGAAATAAACCAGGGCGGATCGGATTTCATACAAGCGGTTTTAGCAGCGCATGTGCAGAGGTCACCGGCAGGTGATTACCACCTGCGTCAAAGATCCGTTGCCGGATCAGCCAATCGTTAAACTCGGGGGCCGGCGCCAATTCCAGCGCCCGGCGCAGGTATAGGGCATCGTGAAAGGACGACGACTGGTAGTTCAGCATAATATCATCGGCTCCCGGCACGCAGATAATAAAATTACACCCTGCCACGCCCAGCAAGGTCAGCAGGTTGTCCATATCGTCCTGGTCCGCTTCGGCGTGGTTCGTATAACAAACGTCAACGCCCATGGGCAGTCCCATCAGCTTTCCACAGAAGTGATCTTCCAGCGCCGCGCGAATGATTTGCTTGCCGTCGTATAAATATTCGGGACCGATGAAACCCACCACGGTATTTACCAACAACGGTTTAAACCGGCGTGCCACAGCATATGCCCGCACCTCGCATGTCTGCTGGTCTATCCCGCCATGCGCATTGGCCGAAAGCGACGACCCCTGGCCCGTTTCAAAATACATCACGTTCTTTCCTACCGTGCCGCGCTGCAACGCCAGGGCCGCTTCATATCCTTCTTGCAACATCGCCAGGCTTATGCCAAAGCTGCGGTTTGTTTTCTCCGTGCCCCCTATAGACTGAAACACCAGGTCCACGGGCGCTTGTTGCTGCATGAGCCGCAGCGTGGTGGAGAGGTGGCAAAGAATACAGGATTGCGTCGGGATCTCAAAACGGCGTATGAGTTCGTCGAGCATTTCGAGCAAGGTCCGTACAGCCCGCGGATTATCCGTAGCAGGATTTATACCGATCACGGCATCTCCACTGCCATACAACAACCCATCGATCAGGCTGGCGGCAACGCCTTTCGGATCGTCTGTCGGATGATTGGGTTGCAGGCGCGTGGCCAGACGTCCCTTCAAGCCTATCGTATTGCGAAAGGCGGTCACAACTTCACACTTGCGTGCTGCTACGATCAGATCCTGGTTGCGCATCAGCTTGGATACGGCCGCCACCATCTCCGGTGTAAGTCCGGGCGCAAGCTGTTGTAATACGGCCGTGGTTACTTCATCCGACAAGAGCCAATCCCGAAACTGGCCTACGGTAAAATGGCTTATGGCACGAAACGCAGGGGCATCATGGGTATCGATAATCAGTCGTGTAACCTCGTCCTCTTCGTACGGTATAATGGGCTCCTGTAGAAAATTCTGCAGCGGTACATTGGCCAGGCACATTTGTGCCGCCACGCGTTCCTCATACCGTTCGGCCGCTACGCCGGCCAAAGCATCGCCCGAACGGAAAGGAGAAGCCCTGGCAAGCAGTACCTTCAGGTCTGCGAAGGTATAGGTCGTGTGCCCGATCGTTTCACGATAGCTCATGGTGCTGCGGGCCTGTTTCTACCGGTATACGAAGTGCCCGACCGGAGGCCCGGAATACAAGTATAGTCAATATCAGGCCGCCCAGGAACAAGAGACTGATAAATGGATTGTAATACACGATCGCCAACAAGCTAACCACCGACAACACCAGGGCAGTGCCCGGGAAGATGGGATAGAACGGTGTTTTAAAAGGCCGGACAAGGTCTGGCGCAATGCGCCTTAACCGAAATAAACTTAACATACTAATAATATACATGACCACGGCGCCCAGCGCGGAGAGAATAATGATCTGCCCGGTATCGGCAAAGAACAACATCAGCATTCCCGCACTACCGCCGGCCAGCAATGCCGCATGCGGTGTTTTAAATCGCCGGTTCACGGTCGCCAGTACACCCGGTAAAAATCCCGCGCGCGCCAACGCAAACAGCTGACGCGAGTAGCTGATGATGATGCCATGAAAAGAAGCAATGAGCCCGAACAGTCCGATGCCTGCAAAGAGCCGGGTAATAGTATTATCCTTGCCCAGCACCAGGCCAATGGCCTCTGGCAGGGGATAGTCTATGGTGGAAAGTGTACGCCAGTCGCCGATGCCGCCCGTCAGGATCATGACACCCAGCGCCAGCACCGTCAGCGTTACAATACCCGCGATATAGCCGCGCGGGATATGACGTTGCGGATCCTTTACTTCTTCGGCCACCATCGCGACGCCTTCAATGGCCAGGTAAAACCAAATGGCAAACGGCAATGCAGCGAAGAGCCCGCCCCACTGTATGGGAAATGCGTGGCGCGTAAAGTTCTCAAACGAAAAGGCGGGCGCTACAATGCCCATAAAGATGAGGAGCTCTACGACGGCGAGCAGTGTTACGACAAGCGAGAACGTAGCCGACTCTTTAATGCCGAGAAGGTTGATGCAGGAGAATACGATATAACAAACTACCGCGGCGACAAGCGGCGTGATGGCGGGATATAAAAAGTGAACATAGCTGCCCAGCGCGGCGGCTATCGCAGGCGTGGCAAATACAAATTCCACCACGGTAGCATAGCCCGCTACAAGCCCGCCCCAAGGACCAAAGGCTTTATGGGCATAGGCAAAGGGACCACCGGCGTTTGGGATGGCGGTGGTGAGCTCGGTGAAACTGAAGACGAAGGTGATGTATAGAAGGGTGACGACTAAGGTTACGAGTAGAAATCCCACGGTGCCTGCGGCGCCCCAGCCGTAGTTCCACCCGAAGTATTCGCCGGAGATGACCAGGCCAACGGAGATAGCCCAGAGGTGGATAGCGCTTAGTGTTTTTTGGAGTACGGGTTGACTCATATGCTATATAATTTTCTGCGCCAGTCTGAAGACTGGCATTAGACAGGCACAAGTCGCCCTCCCTTCGGTCGGAAGACTTGCGCCAGGCGCGGTGTAAAAAA
>NZ_JAHESE010000099.1 GCF_018598175.1 Dawidia cretensis | reverse complement strand
CTGAAAAGCATCTCCATAACTGTTTGGTTTGGGTTGGGTCTTGGGTTCTGATAAGGGTAAATACGTTTTGCGGCTAAACATTCAGCGCTTGCTAAAAACATGTCATCGGTTCTTCTTTTGAAAGAATGCCAATCAAGTTAGGCCGATTATCCCTAAAATCCAGCTGAAAAACGCATAATAACTTCCATCCGATTCAGGACGGTTTCACGCGTTGCCAAGTTATATAAAACACAATTTTACGCTCTTGAACGGCGATTGGCAAGGTGTGAAGGGTCAACTGGTCGCCTATTACGGTAGCATACCTTACTTCTCTGTGACCAACCCAGTTTGGAAAGAGGCTGCCTTCTACCTCATGTATGATCTCACCCGGTTGTGATTCATAATAGCGACCATAGTATGCAAGATAAGAATTGAAGGCAAGCCAGGTTTCTTCCGCGGTGCCGTCGGCAAATCCGGGTTTGGCAAAGGGTGCCCGCCCGGCCCGCATGAGCTGTGCATTCATATACCCCTGTTGGTCGTACATCAATATACCTTGTGCACCTTCGCCCAGGTAGGGTACGGTGTTACCCAACTCGTCGGTATAGGTCCACGAGACCAGTTTCCATGTGCCGATGATGCGGGGGCCAATAACTTCGAGCATAGGTATTAGTG
>NZ_JAHESE010000098.1 GCF_018598175.1 Dawidia cretensis | reverse complement strand
CTCTTGTGTCGTAGTACCCAGGCGAGGGTATAATGCATACAGATCCTGATTTTCTTCCGACCAATGGCTGTCGGCCCACGCCGTCAACAATTGAGTGTTGCCGCCGATGTATTGATCCGGACTCGGAATGAACGGGCTCGTGCGTCTGGGATCAACAAAGAACGAAACGCGTGCCTGGCCCTGGAAGAAGGCTGATAAATCGAAGTTCCGATTTCCCGCGGAAAAACCAAACCCATATACCACCTGGGGTGTCGTCGGGAAACCGATGAAGGTTTGGTCGGCACCGTTGATGATCCCGTCGTTATTGAGATCGCGGTATTTAATATCGCCTCCTTTCGGCGCAATACCATTGGTGGAGAAGATCTGCGACGGTGAATTGGCGGCCTCCTTATCATCTACAAAAAGACGCTCGGCAAGGTATCCATACTCGCGGTTGATCGGTTGCCCTTTGCGGTAGCGGTAGGCCTCTTCATATTGAGGCTCTTCGTAGTCCACATACGTGTTTTGGGCATACGTGAGGTTGGCGCGGGCGCTCAGGAATCCGTTGCCGGCAAAGCTTTTCTTGTAATCGAGCGACAAGTCCAGGCCCCGTGAACGGGCGGTGCCGATGTTGGCACTGGGCCATGCGGCGTCCAATACTTCCAGGCCCATGG
>NZ_JAHESE010000097.1 GCF_018598175.1 Dawidia cretensis | reverse complement strand
TCCGTCGCCCTATAGTGTCCTCTACGTCCGGTTCTCATCGGATACCGCGCTGGTGGACAACAGCGTTTATACCGTCATCGAAAGTACGGCTGCGTCGTCTCCCGCGCGGGGCAAAGCATACGTCGCGATACGAGATGCGAACGGAGTACACCATTATTCCGGGCTGAGCGAGGATAAAATATACGTTCGCGTCAAAGACGGCACCGTCACCTTCGACCTGTGCGACCTGGACATGTTTTATTATTATACCTACAAGTTTAACATGACCGGCCGCGTGGTATACAAGCCCTGATCCGGACTTACTACAAATAGAAGAGCCTTCAAAACACTGGTTTTGAAGGCTTTTTTAGTGTATATGCCTATTCCGCGTATGGCTAGAAAAGCGACAGCTGTTTGGGAGGAGCAGGCGGCGGCGGTATGCGCGCCACGAAAGGTGCTTTGTTTACAGTGTAGTTTGATCCTGCCTGCCGCGGTTGGTCGGCCATGGTTGCCATATGCGTCGCGGTGCTGGTTATGTGATATACCGGTGTCTCGACGTAACGCGAGGCCACGACAATTTCCGTAGCACCTGCTTCGCGGCGAAAGAGGTCGTGTACGAGCTCGGGGCGGTTGTTGTCTTTGGATAGGTGTGACAAAAACAAGTGGCTCATAAACG
>NZ_JAHESE010000096.1 GCF_018598175.1 Dawidia cretensis | reverse complement strand
CCTTAAACACATCGTCACACCAAAACCGAATCACCAGCGTAATCGCACTCCCCGAAATCCCTTCTACCAACACCACCGGTTCGCGCTTCTTCAATATATATGTCCCCGATTTAACAATAGCAACCACCTCTGGAATAACTACATCCTTACTTTCACTGGTCTCCAATGTCGTCTTAATCTCAATTCGTCTATGATTATTACTCAACGTCCAGTTAACAATCTGTTGCGAGAGCATATCCCCATTGGGTATAATGACTTCCGCTCCATCCGCTGTAAACAGCGTACTGGACCGCAACCCAATTTCTTTCACACGGCCGGATTTACCCCCAACCTCGATCGAGTCACCAATCTTCAGCGGACGGTCAAAAATGAGAATGATGCCCGACACAAAGTTGTTAACAATATTCTGCAGGCCTAAACCAATACCAACACCCAAGGCACCGAGCACAATCGTGATCTTATCAATCGGAAGCCCCGAAGCAGCGATCGCCAACAGGTAGCCCGCGCCCAACAACACTAACCGGGTCACCACCAGCTTAGACCGATTTGCCGGGCTGTCACCAAAGTCATGGTCGCCGGTGTCGCCAAAGAAGTAGCCCAGGTAACGTTGTACCAGGTGCGCCAGCCAGATGATGGCAAAGAACAATCCCACACTGCTCAGCGTAAACGATGTGTTGCCGAT
>NZ_JAHESE010000095.1 GCF_018598175.1 Dawidia cretensis | reverse complement strand
GTGTAGTTTAAGGGTATCGAACGGTATGTTGGGATTCGGCCGGCGGAAGTGCAGGCTTGGCGGCAGTTGACGATGCTGCATGGCGAGGATCACCTTGATGAGTCCGGCCATGCCTGCGGCGCCTTCGAGGTGGCCGATGTTGGTTTTTACCGAGCCGATGTGGAGTGGCCGCGTGCGGCCTGGGCGGAAGAATTCGCCGAGTGCCTGTGCCTCGGTAGGATCGCCGCGGCGGGTGCCGGTGCCGTGCGCTTCCACGTAGTGGATCATGTTGGGCAAAAGGCCGCTGTGCGCGTACGCCTCTGTTAACAGCTGTCGCTGGCCGGCCACGCTGGTGGCGGGCAGGGTTTCATTATAGCCATTGTTATTCATTGCCGTGCCGCGAATGACGGCATAGATGCGGTCGCCGTCGCGCTCGGCCCGGGCGAGTGTCTTGACGAGCAGCACACCACCGCCTTCGCCGCGCACAAAGCCATCGGCGTCGGCATCGAAAGTACTGCAGCGGCCTTTTACAGACAGGCCGCCAAACTTCGACAGGAGTATATATTGATCGGGGTCGAGCAGGTGGTTGACACCGGCAACGACGCCTAACGAAATGCTGCCGTCCCACAGTGCCTGGCAGGCCAGGTGTAAGGCTGACTCTGATACACATCTGACGCTGCCGACGAAGTTGGCTGTGTAGATCTCG
>NZ_JAHESE010000094.1 GCF_018598175.1 Dawidia cretensis | reverse complement strand
GGATAAGCCTACGTCGGGTGAGTATATGTTGCGCATCGGTGAAGTTCACCAATCGCTGCACAGCCTGGAGAACGAAATCCCCCTGCGGCCCGACGTGCTTACATTGGAAGGCAAGCTGCGGGAATGCGACACGGCGCTGGTGCTGGTGGAGCAAAACCTGAAGAAATACAGCGCGGCCCTAAATCTGCGTAACCTGCAGATGTTTAGCGTGCTGCTACAAAACGTGGAGCACGACCTTGAGCGTTACAGTGCGCGCATCCAGGTGGCGGATACGACCCTGCAAGGGCTGCGCAAAGAACTGAGAATCCTGCGCCGCGATTCGCTGCTGCGCCAGTTATACAAAGACTCTGTCAACCGCAAGCTGTTGCTGCCCCACCTGCGCGAGCTGCGCACCGCCTGGCGTGCAACGGACAGCCTGTTGCAGCACAACCTGAACATCGTCAATACGCTCAAGACCGGTGTATCCGAAAAGTCGATCCGGGCGTCCGATCTTTTTAACCAGATCGAAGAACGGCTCACCCGCTCGGGTATACAGGCCTTTAGCAAAGAGTATAACTTTTTGTGGGAGCCCGCGCCCACCGTCACCACCGAGTTTAAGGAAGAGCTCGACAATTCGTACCGGTCCGGCCGGAAAGCATTGGATTTTTACTTCCGGGACTCGTCGGGGCAGCGCGCCCTCATGTGGCTGCTGGGCATCGCATTCTACCTCTGGG
>NZ_JAHESE010000093.1 GCF_018598175.1 Dawidia cretensis | reverse complement strand
TATTTGGAGTCGCCTATTTGGTCATTACCAGTAGTGCCAACCGTTGTACGCAATTTCCCAAAGCTAATAATACGAGCATTATTTGCTATAAGATTTTCCCTTGAGAATATCCAAGCGATGCCAATCGACCCGATATTCCCAAAACGTCTCCCTGGCCCAAATCTCGATGATCCGTCTCTCCGCCCGGTTAATGAACATAGATACTTGTCATTAATTGTATAATTAATCCTAGCAAACATGGACGAGTAACGATATTGATTGTTTGAATCTATGCTGCGAAGCTCCGGTGCTGCTGCAATTGATTCCAACATAGTATCAGACGTATAGCCAGTGCCAAAAAATGCTCTTTTGATTGTTTCAACTTGTTGCATCGTTCCACCAACTATCGCAGCTATTCGATGCATGCCAACGGCTCTTGAAAAATCCACTTGTGGCTCTATGATCCAGTTATTTCGATTGTTGGTTCCCCGCGTGCTACGACCAAGTTTTTGAAACGCACTTGTTGGATCAAGGGAACTGATCGGCACCGTGAGATATTCGGTCTGGTTTATATCGCTTATGCCGAAATTTGATCTAACGGTTAACCCTTTGTAAAGTTCATAACTAACGTTAAGATTCCCCAGCAAACTTCTCGTTGTGGCCCCATGGAGAGACTCAAGCCAGCTTAGCGGATTTGACCACGTGCTTCTGCCGTTTGATCTCGGTGCCCAATTAAGGGCTGG
>NZ_JAHESE010000092.1 GCF_018598175.1 Dawidia cretensis | reverse complement strand
TGTTTAAGGCGGATCTGGCGGAGAGTGAAGTGAAATATCTTTTGTATAGTCGATTTAAGGAGAAGGGAATTGTTGTGAAGTAGTTGCTAAATGCGGCTTAGGCCCCGCTGGCAAGAATTAGCGCCGAGCGTTAGCGGAGGCGCGGCTCTTGCGTTTAGTCCCGATCTCATCGGGGTGCCTTAAACTGTTGCCAGTCTCCAGGCTGGCGGGCAGTCCCCGCGATGCCATTCTGCTCGCGCCAGCTCCATAAAAAGCCTGCACACAAAACACGAATGTTTCGCGCACAGGCAGGATGCATCGACGAGGGGCTCCGTCGCGCTATCGGTAAATTATAAATCTCTTATAGAATATTGCTGCCGTTGTTTGGACGCGTAGTACGACTATGCCTTGCAGGCTCGTCGGGAAGTCGACGCGTATAGCGCCCGCATCGGTGGTCCAGGGGCTGTCGATTAGGCGGCCAGTTAAATCGTATATGTGAATGGATTCGGTTTGCTCGGACTGTAGGCCAGAAAGGTATATGCGGTTCTCCTGTGTGGGGTTGGGGTATACAGTGAATTGATCCCCAGTTTCTTCGGGCAGGCCGGTGACGAGCTCGTTGTTCCAGCGGGTGGGAAGCGTGGCGATTTCTTCGGGGTCCAGGGAGACATGGTAAAGCCGGACTTCGTCGAGGGTCCCTTGTAGGGAGTATTCGCGCTCGTCCGTAGACTTCTGGCCGAACGTTAGGGCTTTGTTGGTGATTTGGATCCGAC
>NZ_JAHESE010000091.1 GCF_018598175.1 Dawidia cretensis | reverse complement strand
AGTATACCCCAACCCGGTACGCAACGTCCTGACCGTAACGGCATGGGACGGTGGCGACCAGGGCAAGGCCCGCATCGTGGACCAACACGGCACAACGACTCAGCTGCAGCTCCAGAATAATTCCGCCGACGTATCGGCACTGAAGCCAGGGCTGTACATCCTTCAGCTGCAAATCGGCGCGAAACGCGAAGTGAAGAAGTTCATTAAAGAATAACCCCAAACCCAGAAGGCCTGCCTGCCTGAAGGCAGGCCTGTCCTAAACAACGAGCCGCCCTCCTTGTATCCTGACTCCCTTCGATTGCTCCCTCATTCGACGCCAGGACGCAAGAGGGCGTTGGCATGTTTACAATCCGTCATTCTGTGGAGAAAACATACCTCATCCCTACGCCCGACGCGAAAACGCCTGTTTTCAGCTATCTTCCCGGCATGAACCAACCGTCTAAAATTGCTTTCTTCTGGGTGCTTATCGGCATGTGCTATGTACTGCACGGGTACTATGAGCTAACAGCCATCCGCTACGGTGTCCCGGTCCTGTTGCCTGGCCATACTGCCGGGGGCATACCGCTCAATCTGCATGTCATGCGCATCGTGCTGGAGATCGGGTCGCTGTTGATTGGCACGCTTACGGTGCTGAGCTTTAACCGGCCGTTTCAATGGTTCTCGTTTGTGTCTGTCTCTTATACCCCTCTGCCGCTGCCGCCGCAGTTG
>NZ_JAHESE010000090.1 GCF_018598175.1 Dawidia cretensis | reverse complement strand
GTAGAGGGATATTCGTTGGCCGTGGTACGCCGCTTTCCGCAGGCCGACATCTGCACGATGGAAGCGTATCCCGATACGGTGGTGATACGGGCGATGGCGCCGTATATTCCCCTAATGATATTTCGGTCGATCTTTCTGTATGTGGCCGAAATGGACCTGGTCCGGGAGGGGCAGGTGACCACCGTGGTGTTTGATAAACGCAAGCTGATGTATTTTCACCAGCCTTCGATGGAATGGTATTTTTTGAGCTGGAAGGCAACGATGTCTTCCGATGGCGTGACGCGGCACCGGAAGTTGCAGCCGGTATATGCGGCATTCCGGACGGCGGCCGGGCTGGGCAGGGAGGCACTTTTCCGGGATCACCCGGCGGCAGCGTTTCATCGGCTGGACATCGGCTATGCTGAGTCGCTGCGGGAAGCATTGGAATCATAAAAATCTATAGGACAGTATAACGGGCTTTGCTTATGAAAATGAAGATGGATTATATCGCAGATTCCGGGCTGGAAACCGAGCGGATCGAGTTTACCGTGCTGGAGGACTGTAACCTGATGTATTTCCTGGTATCCGATTCGAATTACCGCCACGAGAAATATATTTCCAACCAGGTGATGCAGACCCATTGGTTTCAACCGTGCGATGTAAAGCAGAACGACCACGTGATCTTATATACCCGCAAGGGGCAGGATACCGTGCAGCGAAAAGGCCATAACTTCATCTATACTTTTTACCGCAATCTCGAAACCCCGGTGTGGGCGTCGCGCGATGCAGCGGTATTGTTTGAAT
>NZ_JAHESE010000008.1:15306-198462 GCF_018598175.1 Dawidia cretensis | reverse complement strand
ACCGCCGTATGCCGAACGGCACGTACGGTGGTGTGAGAGGACAGTAAGGGAAATAATCCCTTACTTCCTACTCGATTGTTGGCTAGCCGGTACGTTATTCCAGGTCTTTTATCGCGTTATTCAGGGCTTCCTGCAGGTCGGGCTGCGTAATGGACGACTTCAGGCCGCTGGTCAGGAAGTTGGGCACCTTTTCGCCGCGGGCGATTTTGTTTTTGATCTCCGTGATCATTTCGAGGGTGCTTTCTTTGCCTTCGAACGTTTCGTACGTTTTCACCTTTTCCTCCAGGACATCCCACGAGCTGATCTTTTTTACAGCCTCCACGCGGGTGGCGACGGCCTTTTCACGGGCTTGTGTGCGCTGCTCAATGCACTGGTTGTATTCGTCGATGATCACGTCCAGGTCCTTCTTGGACAGCATGCCGTTTTCGACTTTGGCCGATACCTCTTCGCAATCGTCGAGGAAACGGGTCATGATCTTTTTAAAGCTCAGGTTGGGTATTTCGGTGCTCTCGCCATCTTTTTTCACCAGAAAACGGCCATCGTACGAGGTCTGGTTTTCCTGCTGAAAGGCGTACAGGGTAACGTAGCCGTCTTTCACCACCTTCATAAAGGTGTAGCCCTGGGGACCTTTTACGGGACGATACGTGTCACCTTTGAAGGTGTAGTATTTCACTTGCAACAAGGGAACGGTGGTCTTCTTTTTGTCGGCGCTGGTCACCTGTATTTTTTTGTCGGGGCCAAAGGCCAGGGGTTTGAGGGTACCCGTAAGGGTTTCACCTTTGATGGTCACGACCTGGTCGCCCTGACCGGACGAAAACAGGTACGAAAGCATCAGCAGGAAAAAAAGCACGATGTGGATAATTCCAAATTTGTTCATGTGATAGGTTGTTCTGACTTCGAAAGATATAACGATTTTGGCAAAATACTATTGCGTGCGAGAGGCTGCCCGGCATTGCAAAAAAACATTTCTTAAACGTTATTGCGGCCGAAAAGACGACACGCTGTTATGGTCAATTATAACCCCAAAACCTGGTTCAGGCTTATTACTCATTCGTATAGCCGGCATGTGCTGAAGACCATGTTGCCGGCCCTGCTGTTCATGGCGGGCTTCGCGGCCGTGGTGTGCTACGCTATTTTGGATCATTTCGACCTGACAGCCAGCCAGTTCCCCGGCACGCCGGCGGTGCACTCGCTGCTGGGGATTGTGCTGGGCTTGTTCCTGGTGTTTCGTACCAACTCGGCCTATGATCGTTGGTGGGAGGGACGCCGCATGTGGGGTGGTATTGTGAACAGCACCCGCAACCTGGCCCTGAAGCTCAACGCCTACCTGTCGAAAGAAGAGCACGACGAGCGGGCGTGGTTTGCCAAGATGATCGCCAACTTCGTGTTTGCCATGAAAGAGAACCTGCGGCAGGGTGTACAGTTTTCCGAGCTGGAGGATGTTGACGACCGGCTGATCGCAGAGCTGAAGAAGCTCAAGCATAAACCCAACGGCATTTCGGCGATGTTGTATACACGCGTCAACGCACTATATAAAAGCAACAAGATCACGGGCGATCATCTCATCAATCTCGACAAAGAGCTCAAAGACTTCATCGACCTGATGGGCGGTTGCGAACGTATCAAGAATACACCCATACCGTATTCGTACTCGATGTTCGTCAAGAAATTTATTTTCATTTATCTCATCACCCTGCCTTTTGGTTTTGTCACTACGTTGGGGTATGTCACGGTGCCGACAGTGATGTTGGTGTCGTATGTCTTGTTGAGTGTTGAATTGATTGCTGAAGAGATTGAAGATCCATTCGGACGTGATGTCAACGATCTGCCTACCGATGAGCTGGCCAAGCGTATACGGGATAACGTACGGGAAATATTGTTATAATCTTTTTAATAACGTCGACCGCTGACGTGTCCTGTACTGGGGGACACGTGTATGTGTGATTTAGCTGTTCCAACGTGCAATGCAGCGCGGGTATACGCGTTGACAGGGTTTGTGTATCAGAAAACCGTACTAATTATAAAATACAAGATGATCATCAGGATAAGCGAGGCATACATAATAAGGTCTACCCGCACATAGGCCTTGTATTGCCGGTACATATCGCGAAGCTTTCTAAACATGATTACAATCGATTGTTTTACGTGTTTATAATGGGTCGGTGTAAAAATACCGATAATTACGCTGTATTGTCGGGCAACAATTTCTTTCTTTTTCCGTGTTAGTATTTTTCGCCCGTAATCCTAAATAAAAAATTTCGACTGACGTAGGGGGCAATCATGGATTGATTGTCTAACGCTTAACAAACCTTAATAACACATGATCCGATTTTTGATTGTCACGATGTTACTCTTTTTGAATGTTGCTGCGTGGTCGCAGGGAGGGAAGGCCACGCTAAATGGATACCTGAAGGATGGGGCGAATGGTGAGGTGCTGATTGGAGTGTCTGTTTATATCCCCCAATTGAAGGCAGGAACCACGACCAACGCGTATGGTTTCTATTCCATCACAGTGCCTGCCGGCACCTATGATGTGGTGTATAGCTTTATTGGCTACAACACTCAGGCGGTGTCCATCACGTTGGCCGGTGACGTGTCGCGCAGCATTGAAATGGCTGGAGAGTCTACGATGATGCAAGAGGTAGAGATCTCGGGCGATCGTGTAGACGCCAACGTCGTCGGCATTCAGATGAGTAAGAACACCCTTAATCTCAGCCAGGTCCGCAAGCTACCGGCCCTGTTCGGCGAAGTAGATATTTTGAAGAGTGTGCAGATGCTGCCCGGTGTTATTTCTGCGGGTGAAGGTACTTCAGCATTCTTTGTACGTGGCGGTGGTGGCGACCAGAACCTGATCCTGATGGACGAAGCGCCGATCTATGACGCCTCGCACTTAGGTGGGCTGGTATCGGTTTTTAACGCCGACGTGATTAAAGACTCAGAATTGTATAAAGGTGGTATCCCTGCACGCTTTGGCGGTCGCTTGTCGTCGATCCTGGAGGTGCGTACCATTGACGGTAACAACAAAAACTTTCAGGTGCAAGGTGGCCTGGGTACGCTGGCCAGCCGCCTGTCGGTGCAAGGCCCTATCAAACAAGACAAAGCATCGTTCCTGCTATCGGGCCGTATATCCAATATAGGCGGATACCTGAAGGCCGCCGGTGAAGACAACGGAGTGACCTTCTATGACCTGAACGGTAAAGTAAACTGGAAGGCCAACGACAAGAATCGTTTCTTTATATCCGGCTACATGGGCCGCGATAAGATCACCTTTGACGGTGGCGACGCGGGCTTCGGTTGGGGTAACGCTACCGCTACATTCCGCTGGAACCACCTGTTCAACGAGCGCCTGTTCTCCAACACATCGTTGATCGCCAGCCGCTTTGATTACTCGCTGGAAATAAACGACCCGGCACAAGGCTTTAAATGGACTTCGGATTTGACCGAGGTGAGCTTAAAAAATGACCTGAGCTACTTTATCAATACCAACAACGAGCTGACCTTTGGCTATCACCTGACGAGCCGCCGGTTCCAACCTGCACGTGTCGTGCCCGCCTCGGAAGGGTCACTGTTTAAACGGACCGAGTTCCAGAAGATGTATGCGCTCGACCACGCCCTGTTTATCAGCAATGAGCAGCGGGTGAACGATCAAATCTCCCTGGAATACGGCGTACGCCTCTCCATCTTCCAGAATGTTGGCCCGGGCAAAGTATACCGGTATGACGATCCGAAGGCTGCTGACAACCCGGTTCGCAGCGACTCGTCAGAATATAACCGCTGGGAGACGATTAAAGCCTATGTCAACCTCGAGCCACGCCTGGGCATACGGTACGCACTGTCGGAAGACAGATCAATCAAGGCTTCTTACAACCGCATGGTGCAAAACACACACCAGATGGCCGCGGGTACTGTGCCGCTGCCGTTCAACAACTGGGCGCCGAGTGGTCCTTACCTGAAGCCGCAGATGGCCGACCAGGTCGCCGTAGGGTACTTCCAGAACTTCAACGACAACATGTATGAGGGGTCGATCGAAGCGTATTATAAAGACGTAAACAATGTGACCGATTTTGCCGACAACGCAGAAATATTATTGAATGAAGACCTGTCGACTGAATACCGCCAGGGTGATTCATGGGCCTACGGTGCCGAGTTCATGCTGAACAAAAAGAAAGGTAAGCTTACGGGTATGGTGTCGTATACATGGTCGAAGGTAATGCGTAAGATCGATGGTGTGAACCAACAGAGAGACGCAAACGGCAATGTGTATGGCAAGTCGTACGCAGCCGGCTACGACCGTCGCAATGTGTTGAACATAATCGGTGCCTACGACTACAACGACAAGTGGACCTTCGGCGCCAGCTTTACCTACAGCACCGGCCGTCCGGTTACGCTTCCGTCCGGAAAATACGAGATCGATGGGTATATGCCCAACACCATCTCGGAACGTAACGGCTACCGCATGCCTGACTTCCACCACCTGGACCTGTCGGCTACGCTTAACCCGCGCAAGAATGCTGGCCGCCGGTTTAAAGGACAGTGGGTATTCTCGGTATACAATGTGTACAGCCGCAAGAACGCCTTTACCATCTATACCCGCACGAAACGTAACGACGACGGCGACGTGATCGGCGATGGCACCCAGAAGGAAGCACGCATGATCTACCTGTTCCCGATCCTTCCGTCCGTAACCTATAACATCAAATTCTAATCTCAGCTATCGATATGAATAAGTATATAAAACAAACGGCACTCCTGATTCTTCCCGCCCTGCTGGTAACGGCCTGTGATGAAGCCTATATCATGGACGACCTTCAGACCGAATCGGGTATCACGATCGAAGGGTTAGTAACGAACCTGCCCGGGCGACAGTTCGTGAAGGTCAGCCGCTCGACCGACTTCTACGCGTCAGGTAAGACGCCGCGTATTACCGACGCGACGGTACAGGTGAGTGACAATGTCGGCAATACATACACCTACGTACACAACCCCGGCGGTCATGCGGACTCTGTGGGATATTATAAACCTGCCATTCCGTTTGTTGGGCAAGTGGGGCGTACCTACAGCCTGACGGTACAGGCCGATGGCCAGACCTACACGGCCAGCGACGAGATGTTTCACATCAATCCTATTGACGAGCTTGAATTCGAGCTAGATCAAGATCAGGTGGACGAGCCGGAGGACGAGGACTTTCCGAATCGCATCTACGAAGTATTGATGAGCGTAGAGGAACCGCAGGAAACACGCGACTACTACCTGTTCCGTACCTATCGCAACGGCGAACGTATCTGGTCGGAGAGCTCGGAAGATGATCCGGAGATTTATGTGACCGACGACGTGCTGGTGGGTGGCGAGATCAAAGACATTGCCATCCCGGGATACTTTGAGAATGGTGAAGTAGCCGGGGCCGAGATATACAGCCTGAGTCGTCCGGTCTTTATCTTCTACCGCGACCTGAGCAAGATTCTGGCAAACGACGGTGGTATGTTTGACCCGCCGCCGGCAAACCCCCGCTCCAACATTTCCAACAACGCGTTCGGTTTGTTCCAGGCTAGTGCGATCTCGTACAGAGAAGTGCGGATTGAAGCAGCGGAATAAGTACCCGTGAGAATAATCCGATGTGCCTGACACATCGTAACCCGGCCGGTGGATAAATACCCCGGCCGGGTTTGCTTTTGTAACAGGGGAGTTTCATCTTTCATACGGAAATACATTCCGGATGAAGAAGATACTCCCTTTTTTTATTGCGTTGTGCTGCTGTGGCGGGGTATACGCCCAGGCGGTACTGGAAAATAATCCCACAGGGCTACGCTGGTACCAGGTCAATACACCCCACTTCCGTGTCTTGTTCCCGGAGGGCTTTGATGCCCAGGGTATACGCATGGCCAACACGCTGGAACACATCCACACGCCCGAGGCCCGGTCGCTGGGTACGAAACCTCGTAAGATCTCGGTGGTGTTGCAAAACCAGTCGTCTGTTTCCAATGGCTTTGTGTCGCAGTTTCCCCGGCGGTCGGAGTTTTATACCATGCCGCCGCAAGACTATAACTTTGTCGGCACCAACGATTGGCTGAACCTGCTGGCCTCGCACGAGTACCGGCACATCGTTCAATATCAACATGCCACACGCGGCTTTAACCGGTTGTTCTATTACCTGTTTGGTAACCCGACACTGGCGGGCATGGCCCAGGTGTCGGCGCCGCAATGGTTTTGGGAGGGCGATGCGGTAGCGACAGAGACGGCCTTCACACCGAGCGGCCGCGGTAAGATTCCGAACTTCAATTTGTTGTTCCGTACCAACCTGCAGGAGGGCCGAACCTTTAACTATCACAAACAATACCTACGCTCGTTCAAACATAACATCCCCAATCACTATGTGCTGGGGTATAACATGATCAGCTACTTGCGGCGCAAGACCAACGACCCCGAGATCTGGGGCAAGATCACGGCGCGGTCGTGGAGTGTGCCGTTCATTCCCTTTGCTTTTTCGAATGCGATCAAGAATAAAACGGGAATGTATGTTACAGATCTTTTTCGGGAGATGGCAGACAGTTATCGGAAGGAGTGGGAAGCCGAGGTTGCATCGTTAACGCTGACGCCCTTTGAACGCATTCACGGCCGACCGCCCCGCACATATGCCGACTATGCCTATCCGCAGCCGCAAGAAGACGGCAGCGTGCTGGTGATGAAAAGTGGTAACAGCCACATTGCCCAGTTTATAAAGCTGAAGGATGGCAAAGAAGAGAAAGTCTTCACACCGGGCTTTGTCAACGACGCGGGTATGCTTTCTACGGCGTATGATGCCGTGGTATGGGCTGAATATGGATATGACCCGCGGTGGCGTGCCCGGAACTATTCGCAGATCAAGCTGTATGACTGGAGCCGGCATCAACGGCGTGTGATCGGCAATAAGCATGAGCGTTACGGTGTCGCCGCGTTGTCGCCCAGGGGTGACCGCATCGCCACGATACGCTCGGCCAACGACTACCAGGTGAGCATTATCATCCTGGAGATCTTTACCGGCAAGCCGCTGCATGAATTTCCGAATCCCGAGAACTACTTCTATGCCATGCCGCGCTGGTCGGCCGATGGTCAATACCTGTATGTGATCAAAACCACGCGCGCCGGTAAAACCCTTTGCCGCATCGACGCGGAGACCGGGGCCTCCGAAGACCTGCTGCCCATCCGCCAGGAAAACCTGGGCCACCCCGTGCCTGTGGGCCACTACGTGCTCTTCAATTCGCCGGTAAGCGGCATTGACAACATATATGCCCTCGACCTGCGCGACGGCAAACGCTACCAGGTGACGTCCAGTCGGTACGGTGCGTACAATGCTGCCATATCGCGCGACAGCGCTACCCTGTATTACAACGAGCAGTCGCGCGATGGACTGGATGTCGTCAAGACGCCGTTTACCCCGGCAGCGTGGAAGCCGTTCGAAGAAAAAGCCACCCAACAAGTATACCAGGTGCTGGTGGAGCAGGAGGGACATCCCGGACTGCTCGACAGCGTGCCCACAACGGCACTGCCTGTTAAGCGCTACTCGCGCTGGAAGGGCGTCGTCAATCCCTATGCGTGGGGCCTGAACGTCACGAACGATCTGACTCGCATCCAGGCGGGCATTGCCTCACAAGACATTTTGAGTACGACGTCAATCTCGGCGGGGTATGCGTATGACATCAACGAGCGCACGGGTTTCTGGCAAGCCGGCGTGAGCTACCAGGGATTGTATCCCATCATTGATCTCAACTTTCAACGCGGCGATCGCAATGATGACGAGCGCGCCTTCGGGAACGACATCGAGTTTGATTGGACGGAGACCACCGTCGAAGGCGGGTTGACCATTCCGTTGTTGCTGACCCGCTCGAAGTATAGTCAACAGCTTTCGATCGGCGGGGCCATGGGCATCACCAAAGTGTCGTCGTTCGAGAATACCATTTCCCGTAGGGGTGAAGTTCTGTACAAAGGCCCTGCGCGCGCCGTGCCTGCGTTTGATACCCTGCTGTATGTCTACAAAGATCAGCTGAGCAATGGCGACCTGCTGTACAACAAGTTCAGTCTCTCCTACAGTCGGCTGTTAAAAACCAGCTACCGCGATTTTAATTATCGCTGGGGTCAGACACTCGCGGCGGAGCTCTACAACACGCCGGGCGGCGGCGATTTTGAAGGGCGGCTCTGGGCGGTGCGCGGCACACTCTATTTCCCCGGCATCGGGCGGCACCACTACCTGTATGCGCGCGCGGCGTATCAGGAAAGCCAGGAAGGGATTAATACAGAACTATATACCTTCCGCAACCGCATTGCCAAACCACGTGGCTACAGTTATCCCAACAACGAGAAATTTACGACCCTGTCGGTGAACTACGGGCTTCCGTTGTGGTACCCCGACATTGCGTTGGGGCCGCTTCTGAATATCCAACGGATCAAGCTTAACCTGTTTTATGATTATGGGGAGGGCACCGGTACGGAGTACTACTACAACCCCGACTCCGGGCGAGTGTACCGTTCCCTGACCGATGCGACGTATGCATCGGTGGGTGTCGAGACAACCTTTGATTTCAATTTCATGCGTTTCCTGCCCCGATTCGAGCTTGGTTTCCGCACAACGTACCGAAAGGCCAACATTTACAACAGTTCGGGCACGGTGCTGGAATTTATTATCGGGTCAATTGGGTTTTAATGGCAGGTACACACGTTTTCTCCGTCCATCCAAACATTTGTATTACAATGTTGAAAATAGCGGTTTATACCCTATTTTTGGAAGCGAAAATTTGAAAAAGTCCTTCTGCAAAGGTTTGCAAAAGGCAGTTGAAACTCTTAAATCTATAATCGAACATGGCAGAAATAGTACGCATGCCTAAGATGAGCGATACCATGACCGAGGGTGTGGTAGCGAAGTGGCATAAGAAAGTGGGGGATACCGTGAAGTCCGGAGAATTGATGGCCGAGATCGAAACAGACAAGGCTACGATGGACTATGAGTCCTTCAACAACGGTACTGTGCTGTACCTGGGCGTGCAGGAGGGACAGGCGGTGAAGGTGAACGACGTTCTGGCCATCGTAGGAAATAAAGGAGAAGATTATTCAGCACTGCTGTCAGGCGCATCCAACGCCGCGGCATCGGGTGGTGGCCAGGCAAGCGCGCCCGCCGCTGCGGAGGCGCCGAAAGCTGCTGCTGCCCCGGCTGCGAAAGTCGATACATCCGGCATCAAAGCAGAGATCGTGCGCATGCCGAAAATGAGCGATACCATGACCGACGGGGTGATCGCTTCCTGGAGCAAGAAAGTAGGTGACAGTGTGAAGTCCGGTGAGCTGCTCGCAGAAATTGAGACCGACAAGGCGACCATGGAGTACGAATCGTACAACACCGGTACGCTGCTGTACATCGGTGCTGACGCCGGCAAGGCAGTGCCCGTAAACGGTGTGCTGGCAATCATCGGCGAGAAAGGTGCTGACTGGGAAACCCTGCTGAAGGCAGAACAAGCGGGTGCATCGGGTGGTGCTGCTCCTGCGGCGCCGGCGGCTGAGCAAAAAACTGCTGCTGCTCCGACGGCTCCTGCGGCCGAAGAAGTTTCTGCTGACCATGGTGCAAATGGCAGAATTAAAGCTTCGCCGCTGGCGAAGAAAATGGCGAAAGACAAAGGTTACGACATCGCGAAGATACAAGGGTCTGGCGACCACGGTCGCATTACCCGCCGCGACGTAGAAGACTACAAACCTTCGGCCGCGCCGGCCCCTGCAAAAAGCGGCGACAAAGCTGCTGCGCCGGTCGTACTGCCGCGCGTAGTAGGCGAAGAAAGCTTCGAAGAGCTGCCGGTGTCGCAGATGCGCAAGACGATCGCGAAGCGTTTGTCCGACAGTCTGTTCACGGCGCCGCATTTCTACCTCACCATGGAGATCAACATGGACAAGGCCATCGAAGCGCGTAAGAGCATCAACGAGATCAGCCCTGTCAAAGTATCGTTTAACGATATGGTGATCAAAGCCGCCGCGGCAGCCCTGCGTCAGCACCCTGATGTGAACAGCAGCTGGAGAGGCGACAAGATCCGCCGCAATCATCACATCCACATCGGTGTGGCCGTAGCGGTAAAAGACGGTCTGCTGGTACCGGTGATCCGCTTTGCCGACAACAAGTCGTTGTCGCATATCGGCACCGAGGTAAAAGAGCTGGCCCAAAAGGCACACGACAAAAAGCTGCAACCCTCCGAGTGGGAAGGTAGCACGTTTACGATCTCCAACCTGGGTATGTTCGGCATCGACGAGTTTACCGCGATCATCAACACGCCGGATGCCTGCATCATGGCAGTTGGTGGCATCAAGGAGACAGCAATCGTGAAGAACGGCCAGCTGGTTATCGGCAACATCATGAAGGTGACGCTGTCGTGCGACCACCGCGTGGTGGATGGCGCTGTAGGCTCGGCCTACCTGAAGACCTTCAAAGGCCTCCTGGAAGATCCGGTCCGCATCCTGATCTAAGCAACACAACAATCTTTATACTCCCTCTCCGTTCTACGGAGGGGGATTTTACTTTTTACGGTATCACAGCAACCATGGAAAAAATTCATGCAACGACCATCCTGGCCGTACAACACAACGGCCAGGTAGCCATCGGTGGCGACGGCCAGGCGACGATGGGCAACTATATAGCCAAGAGCAATGTGCGGAAGATCCGCAAGCTGCAAGACGGCAAAATCCTCGCGGGGTTTGCGGGGTCTACGGCAGATGCGTTCACCCTGATCGAGCGGTTTGAAGAGAAGCTCAATGCCCACGGCGGCAACATGAAGCGCGCGGCCATCGAGCTGGCCAAGGACTGGCGCATGGACCGTTACCTGCGCCGGTTGGAGGCCATGCTGATCACTGTCAATAAAGACGAGTTGCTGGTGCTATCGGGCACGGGCGACGTACTGGAACCCGACCATCAGGTGGCGGCTATCGGCTCTGGCTCCATGTATGCACAGTCGGCCGCGCTGGCGCTTAAAAAACACGCTACCCATTTGACGGCCGAAGAGATCGTGCGCGAAAGCCTCAACATCGCGGCTGATATCTGTATCTATACCAACCACAACCTGGTGATCGAAAAGCTCTGACGCGTCGTCGTCAGGAGGGCGAGACAGTAGAAGGATCTTCCGGCGGCGTTTGTTCGGGGTCGGAGGGAAGCTCTTTTTGAGTCGGCGTATCTTCCAGCAAGATCACAAACGGCTTGAGATGATGGCTATACGTCAGTAGGATCTTGACCAGGCCAATGCCCGGTACGGCCAGGATCATGCCTGCAATGCCCAACACCTTGCTGCCAATGAGCAAGGCGATGATCGCCGCCAGCGCATTAATGCTGACCTTCGAGCCGGTAATACGCGGCGTGATAAAATTACCTTCCAGGAACTGCACAATGGTAAACACGATGATCACGCCAAGCGTGTACCAAATACTGTCCTTGGTGATTAACGCCATCAAAATGGGAAAGAGTGCACCGATGATGATGCCGACATAGGGGATGATGGTAAGGACGCCCGAGAGTATACCAAAGAAGATGGCATGGTCAATACCCACAATCAGCAACCCGACGGTATTCAACGCGGCAACGATCATCGTTACTAAAAATAGCCCGGAGATATATCCCTGAATAACCCGCTCCACATCTTTTTTCCATCCGAACTCCCGCCCCGGCAGCAACGCCAGGAAGAATGCCTGGAATTTGTCACGGTAGATCAGCAACAGAAAAATATAGATCGGAATCTGCACGAGCGCCGAAAGCACGTTGGTGGTGGAGAGCACAATGGCTGCCAGGAACGCGCTCACGGTGCTCATGGCATCGGCTACCATTTTGTTTTGGTCTACGGTGCTGATGCCGAACTCGCGCAAGGTACTGCTGGTCTGGTTTATAAAGGCCTCGAGCTTGGCTTGCAAGTTTGGCAGGTCGGCCACCAGGCCCATGATCTGTCCCACCATCAGCCAGATCAAAAGTCCCAGCACGACGATGGTCATAAACAATACGAGCGAGATGGCCAGCGCCGGTGCGACCCTGCGGGCCTCCAGCCGTTTGACAAGCGGCTGCATTACCACGGAGAGGATACCTGCAAAGGCAAAGGGTATAATGATGTCGCCAGCCCACACCATCGCGACCAGGGTAAGGGCAATGACAACGAAAAGCTTATAGATATAGTCGAGGCGGTCGAACGGGCGTTGAGGGTCGTGCATGCCCGGAAGTTACGGATTCCCGATGGCCTGCAAAATGGCGCTGCACGATTCTTTAATCTCCGCCTCCGTAATAGTAAGCGGCGGCGCAATACGAAAGCTATACGGATGCGACAGGAACCAATAGGTAATCACACCGAGCTCTCTGCCGCGCAGTACAATCTCCGACACGCGCTCGGCAGAGTCGAAGTCGATGGCGAACATCAACCCGATGCGCCGTACTTCGCGGATGGCGGGATGCACCAGCAACTGCTCGAACAGCCTGCCCTTCGCTTCCACCGAGGCAAGGAGGTTTTCCTGCTCGATCACCTCCAGCGTAGCCAACGCCGAGGCACAACAGACGGGGTTGCCGCCGAAGGTGGTGATGTGGCCCAGCATGGGATCGTGCGTGAGGCATTGCATGATCTCGCGCGAGGCGATAAAGGCGCCGATCGGCAGCCCGCCGCCAAAGGCCTTGGCCGTGGTGAGGATGTCGGGAACAATACCAAAATGCTCGAAGGCAAACAGCTTTCCGGTACGCCCCATACCGCATTGGATCTCATCCAGGATGAGCAAGGCGCCCGTCTCGTCGCATCGCTTGCGCAGCGCCTGCAGGTAGGCCCGGTCGGGCACACGCACGCCCGCGTCGCCCTGAATGGTCTCTACAATGACACACGCCGTGCGGTCGGTAATATGGGCCAGGTCTTCCATCACATTAAAATGGATGAACGACACATCGGGCAGGAGGGGGCGGAAAGCCTGTTTCTTAACCTCGTTGCCCGAAACACTCATGGACCCGTGCGTACTGCCGTGGTAAGATTTCCGAAAGGATACAATCTGCGTACGGCCCGTGTAACGCTTTGCCAGCTTCAGCGCTCCTTCGTTAGCCTCAGTACCCGAATTGACAAAGTAGCTGCAGTTCAGGCTGGCGGGCAGCAAAGAGGCCAGCTTTGCCGCCAGTCGGTTTGGCGCCGACTGGATAAATTCACCGTACACCATTACATGCAAATGTTTGTCTACCTGGTCTTTGATGGCTTTCACTACCGCCGGATGCCGGTGCCCGATGTTGCTCACGCCAATACCTGAGATCAGGTCTGTATAACGCTTGCCTTCCGGCGAGTAGAGGTAGATGCCTTCGGCACGCTCAATGCTAATGAGGTAAGGAGCATCGGTAGTCTGGGCCATATTGCCCAGAAAGATCTGCGGGTCAAAATCCATGGCGCAAAAGTAGGAAAACCGCCTCCACTGAAATAAAAAAATAAAACCCCGGCGGCGGGGTTCTTAGAAACTAAAAGATAAACCTTAAAAAATGGAATCGGTTATATTAAAAAATGGTCTTTTATTAAGCTGCGTTCACGGATACTGATATCACCATTCCGATCAGGATAGCGGCTACCAGTACTAAAACCTGTTTTAAGCGCGAGGAGACCCTTGCATTGGCAATGTCCCTGCTGAAATCAAGATTCTTCATGTATGGCATACCAAGGGTTAATTGATTGTGATTGATGATTCAAAATTCGTCAAAAACACCCCCTGATTGCCACCGAAAGATCGGTGAAACCATACATTGGTAGCTTTGTTTACTGATTGGCAACCGGCACCCTGCTATGAAAACGAGTTGTGACTACTGTTTTCGTTGAAGCGTAGATTTTTGGACCAGGCTGATGAAATCCTTTATAAGTGCATTGGGAACAGTAACAGAGAGGTGGTACTGCTCGATCTTCCACCCCGCTTTTGTTTTATGAAGCATGCCCGAGCCGCGGCACACACCCATCCAGGTTGTTAAAAGTTCGGAAAACCATACATAGCGTCCGTCGGCTGTTACGTGCACATCGCGATCGTAGGGAATAAATTCCCACGCCCGGCCCAGATCAAAGTACGGCCCGGCGAATTTTATAAACTCGGTTTTGGTCCACCGTTCAGTGGCATCCGTGCCGATGTAGATGCTGTTTTCGCTCATGCTGCCGAAGAATGCGTCGGCGCGGGCCTCCGTAGCCGCGCAATGCCATTGATCCAGAAACGTGTGAATGTCGGCATGCTCGCCCTGTGCCAGCAGGCGGGGCGTTGCAAGCAACATTGTCAACGCTAAAAGGATCGTGCGGCGTGGCATGGCGTTAAATCTCGTACAATTTCAGAAAGTCGAGTACTTCCTGGCGCACGTTGCGTTCATTTTTGTCGTCGTAGGTAGCGGTAGCAATGGACTTGAACAGGTCGCTTACCACAGATGCGCGAAAGCCAAGCTGCTCTGCATAGATAGTCGCTACTTCCAGCTCGACATCTTCCACTACTTCGTCGAGGTAGATCATGAATACCAGGTGATAAATGGCTTCGAGCTTAGCCACTTTGTCGCCGGGGTCTGTGAATTGCAGGTGTGTGAGATCGATGTTGGCCTTGGTCAGGTCTTCCGGGTTCAGGTGCAGCTGAAAGCCCCATTTGAGCAGGCAGCGCAGAAAGCGGCTGTCAATCTTGGACTGTCCGAGGAACAGCGCCAGGATATTGAAATAGCTATTCTTCACCGATAAAAGGTGTTCTCGATCAAGATATTGGGTTTTCATAGGGTCTTTAAGGGTTTCCCGTCAGTTGCCGGGTTTGAAAGATCGTAAAAAACGTTTGTTGTGAAGTATGCGGGCCGGGATTTTTCTTTAAAACCCGTGCCTTGTCGCTCAGAGACTGCAGTGTTTACGGATCAGGGTTCGCAGGGCGGGGTCGTCCAGCTTCCGGGCAGGACGCAGGTCGTCGCACAGGGTGGGCCAATGGCCGCCGGCCTGGCCGGCTTCTACCAGCAACCTATAGGGATCGGATCGCAGGGGGCGGAGGTAGCTGGCCCAGTTGCAGTCGTTGCGCACCTCGTCGTATTTTTTCAGCCGCAGGTGCGCGCGGGCGCGGGCTTCGAAGATGTTATAATAAATGTCAGGCGCGTCGGCGGGGTCCATGGCGAACATAAATGCCTCCCCATACACTTCACTGAGGTTTTCCTTGAACAGCCGTTTGCCAAGGTCGAGGTATTGCAGGGCCTGTTCCGCTTCTTCCAGCTTCTCCAGGTGGATCATGCCAATGCGATAGACCAGCTCCAGGTTGCGCGGTTGCTGGTTGTGCAAGTGCTTTAACGCTTGCAGCGACTCCCGGAAGTTGCCCAGGTAATATTGGCACAAGGCCAGGCGCTCGAGCGTTTGAAACTCGACGGGATCCTGGTGGTTCTTCAGTACGAGGTAGTACGACACGGCCGCGGCGAAGTCCTGCTTTTTATATTCGGCCTCCGCCAGTTTATCCAACGCCCCTGTGAGGCTGTCGTGGGCAAACAGGAAGCGATAATCGAAGGGGTCTTTGTCTTTCAGCACACGTACCAACGCAAAGGCCTCGTTAAACTTGCCGGAGGCGAAGAGGGTGTTGACCTTCCGGAGCTGAACGCTGTTCTCGCGCCACCGTGCCAGCCGCTTTTGTTCCATGAAGTAATAGGCCGTGTGGACTACGGCGAAGCAAAAGCCTGCAATGACAATAAAGACCAGGAAAGCCAGGCCTTGTATGCGGAAGTATTCTTTGCCAATGGTATACTCTTTCTGGCGGGCCTGCTGCCACTGACGATAGCGGCGCATGTTGCGGTCGCGGAGCGTCTCGGCGTGTGGCGGCGGGACGGGGTCGTAGAGGCGCTGATCGTAGCGTGCTTTCTTGAGTGGGTCAGAGAGCACGTGGTAGGCTTCATTGATCTGCTTGAAGAGCTCTTCCGCATTTTTATCACCCGCGTTACGGTCGGGGTGGTACTGCATGGCCATACGCTTATAGGCCATCCGGATTTCGGTGGCGTTGGCGGACATACTTACACCTAATACCTCGTAGTAGTTGGCCATCGCATACAGTCGGGTGCTCTATTTCCTATAACGGATTTCGGGGGTGTTTTTGACGTGGAGGATGGCGTTTTTTTTGAGTTTTTTAAGGGAAGAGGCTTATGGCGAGGCCAAAAAAAAGAAACCCCGGCGTTACGGCCGGGGTCTAACTGGGATAATTTATGTGTGCGATCGCTTAGATCTTGGCAAGCTCTTGCACGAGGTCGATCAGCTTGTTTGAATAACCCCACTCGTTGTCGTACCACGATACAACTTTTACGAAGTTGTCGTTCAGTGCGATACCGGCTTTAGCATCGAAGATAGACGTACGAGCGTCGCCCAGGAAGTCCTGCGATACAACATCGTCTTCGGTGTAACCGAGGATGCCTTTCAGTTCGCCTTCAGACGCTTCTTTCATCGCAGTTTTGATTTGCTCGTAAGAAGCGGGTTTCTCGAGGCGTACAACCAGATCGACAACCGATACGTCGGCTACGGGCACGCGGAACGACATACCGGTCAGCTTGCCTTTCAGCTCAGGGATTACCAGCGACACAGCTTTAGCAGCACCTGTAGAAGAAGGGATGATGTTTTGGTATGCGCCACGACCACCTCTCCAGTCTTTTGCAGACGGGCCGTCGACAGTCTTCTGTGTAGCGGTACCAGCGTGCACAGTGGTCATTAACCCCTCAACAATACCGAATTTATCGTTGAGGACTTTGGCCAGCGGTGCAAGACAGTTGGTTGTACACGAAGCGTTCGATACGATCGTGTGCTGGGCAGTGAGTTTTTTATGGTTCACACCGATTACGAAAGTGGGGGTGTCGTCTTTCGCAGGCGCGGAGAAAACAACTTTCTTAGCACCGGCGGCGATGTGCTTTTGGCCATCGGCTTGGGTGAGGAACAGACCAGTAGATTCAATAACGATTTCCGCGCCGATCTCAGACCACTTCAGGTTGGAAGGATCTTTCTCCGCCGTTACGCGAATTTTCTTTCCATTTACCACGAGATTGCCATCTTTTACTTCTACCGTGCCGTCGAACTTGCCGTGGGTAGAATCATACTTCAGCATGTAAGCCATGTAGTCTGGCTCCACGAGGTCGTTGATGCCAACGATCTCAATATCCTTACGATTAATAGCAGCTCTGAAAGCCAGGCGACCAATACGGCCGAAACCGTTAATACCTACTTTAGTCATTGTTCTGTTGTTTTGTTAAAATTTCGGAAGCCAAAAATAAAAGACCCGTTACCCAAAACCTATGAAATAAAATTGTGTTTTACATTTTTTTTTGTGCACCGGTTTGCAAATCAAAATCACAACCCTATCTTTGCACACCTTTTGAGAGAAACCTCAAAAGGTCACACACAAAACACTACCCAATACGGTCCGTTCGTCTAGGGGTTAGGACACCAGATTTTCATTCTGGTAACACGGGTTCGATTCCCGTACGGACTACTCGAAGACCTGAGTTTGAAAAAGCTCAGGTTTTTTTGTGTCTATACCTTTCGGCTTCTCCGAAAGTGGAGGCGGTTCCCCGGTTTGTTATGTCAGGTCTTTATTCCTGTTCCGTCAGGTATATAAGGATATTGATCGTGGTATAGTTCCTGTGTTAGGAGTGTATTCACGAAGCTGTTCGCACGACTAAGCAGGCATCGTTTGCGTGTGGAGGTAAGGTGGAAGAGATATTTATGCTATCGATTGCAGGTGTAAGCCATTTTGCTTAATGGTGTTCATCGAATCAGGAGAACTTGAGAATTTGCGGGATTTTCAATTTTTGGTCAAAAACGGTGCTAACAGCCCTAAAACGTTAAAGTTGTGTGATCCGATCTGCATTTTTTATGTTTAAGCATTAGCAGCGAGAACGATGTTAAAACGAGTTGAAAATTAGGAGTGTGTTTTGAATCTACTATTTAGTAAATTAGTCCAACGAAGACTTAATAACTTATATGAGAACGTTACAAATAAATATACCCGATAGTTTAACGATATCGGATATGGATTTGATGATGATTGTCGCATCAAAATTGTACGAGGATGGTCGATTGTCCTCAGGGCAGGCGGCGGAATTAACAGGATTATCAAAACGTGCGTTTATCGAAGTGTTAGGTAAATATAACGTTTCCATATTTGGCGATTCATTGGACGATTTGAAATCTGATATCGCCAATGCCTGATGTTGTTATATCGGATGCAAGTTGTCTGATCATTCTGGATAAGATCAACAAAATTGAAATTTTAAGTGATCTCTATCAGAATATTATTACGACCCCTGAAGTAGCAAAAGAGTTTGGCAAATCGTTACCCACCTGGATAACGTTGAGAGAATCGTCAGACAAAAATTATCAAAAGGTATTGGAAGTGTCCATCGATCCTGGCGAAGCGAGCGCAATAGCATTGTCGTTAAATTATTCAGAACCTTTATTGCTTCTAGATGATCTTAAAGCTAGAAAAATGGCTAAGAAACTTGGATTAGTTTTTACGGGCACATTAGGGATTTTGGTGAAGGCGAAAAAGTTGGGAGTTATTTCGGAATTGAAGCCGGTTATTGATTTGATCCGAAATACAGATTTCAGAATTTCTGAACTTTTAGTAGACGAGATCTTGAAGGAGGTGGGAGAGTGACTGATTATCATTAATGCCAAACAGATTAATGTAAATTTCCCAATAGAAAATCCTGGTAGCTATATAAAGACAGACTACTTGTTGGTGCAAAATATACCAGAGACATGATTGGCATCAGTCGTAGGCACAAACATCTTTGCTTTTTTTCAGTTTGCTGAGGCGATTACGAGTATACTTGAATCTAAACAGATTCAACATTAGTTATGGCGAGCAAACGGCCGAGTTATCTTCGAATATCTATTTTCGCGACATTACTTTTTTCCTAAAGCCGGCCGGATTAATTTTTTTCTTTGCTTGAAGAAATTGGTCAGGTGGCTTTCATCTGTAAAACCGAACTCCACGTCGATTGAAAACGACTTACACGGTTAGCGCCTGTGCCGAAATTCTATTCGTGAATGAAGCGCCCGCTGATACGGCATTACCCGTTCATGATGTGTATGGGGCGTGGTGAGGTGCGCCGGGGAGACACAATGGGCTATTTTTTTGAAGCGATCAAAATAGCCCGACGTACATACCGGATATTTCCGGTATGCACGTCGGCGGTATACATGACAGCAATCGTTCATAGTCATTCCGGAATCCTGCTGTTGGACATGGTGGTAATACGTTATCTCTTCACTATATGATCATAGCTATAGCTATAGGTGTGATTTGCTATCAAAATATCCGCGATTTTATACACAGGCTATTGCAAGTTCCGTTAAAAATATTACTTTTGATAATAACAGACAGGCTAGTGTTAGAATGTTAAATGGTTGTATTGAGCGTGTAAATGCCTGTAGGTGCTTTAAAAAATCAACATAATTATTTTGGGTTAAGCAACGCGATTAACGTTATGGTGTAGTTTTTTGTCGGTAATAATAAGTTGTAATAAAATGTCTAATTTATATGGGAAAGGTATTTCTCCTGTGCGCTATTATATTGCCTTTTGTGTCCGTTGCACAGCATGTCGAGGTCACTCACGACAAGGCTGGCCTTCCTTCGCAGAATAACGTCTATAAAAGGAATATTCCTGGTTCTGATAGTATTCAAAAGAAAGAGCAAGAGACGCTTATACTCTATAATGGGATAATAAAAAAAGCGGAGGCCGTTGAAAAGGTCTATTCGGAGAAACAGTGGAAGTTATGGCGCGACTCTTTAACGAAGATACCCGATTCAAATATTCCGCCAATTCCTAAAACATTACCTGCCAAAAAAGAGGTATCAGAGCAAGAACTGGCGCACGCCGTAAGGGAAGCATTTTTTAATAATAGCGATTCATTATCAGGTAAATACACTGCCCGTGATTCGCTTGACGGGCTCACTCAGAGATTGCCGAATGCCGGCATTGTCGACAAAAATCTTACACGCACACCTGATCTTAGCGAAGTAAAGCTCCCTGCATCTGCACTGCAGCGTCTCTCACCGCTGGAAGGAAGAACTCTAAAATCAAAATACCTGACATCGCTCGATAGTATACGGAAGGTTAATCTGAAAGGAGAGCATTTACAATTAAAGGAGCAGGCAACATCAGCGCAAGGTAAACTATCCCTGTTCCGCAAAAAGCCGAGCTTCCTGGATCGCTCTTATTTTGAAGGTGTATTGGGAGTTTCTGGTGGTGATTTTACTATTCTGCAACTCTCCCCGTCGCTGGGATATCACTTTACAGACTACCTATCCTTTGGGCTAGGGCCAAATCTTGTACTGCGTGAAGAGACAAAGAAGATGGTGACAACCGTGGGTGTGAAGACTTTTATAAAAGCTGAGTTCTTTAAACGTCAGGCTTATCTGCAAGCAGAAGATGTAATGGATTCTTATGCCGTGTACGGCAGCCGCGAGAAGCGCAATTTATTTGAACAGCATAATGTGTTTGTGGGAGCGGGGTATCTGATATCCATTTCGTCGCCCCTTACCTTCAATCTGGCGGTATTGTACAAGGTGAACGATACTGCATTTTCATTGCACGAATTTTCACCCTGGGTATTTCGGATTGGTATAAGCACAATTAAAATAAAGGACTGATGCGATTTCCAATTTTAAGATTGTTGTGTATTTATACGATGCTTTTTTTTCTGGTCGTATCACCGTCTAGCGCGCAACAGAAGGAAGAAGTGACGCGGTTTTATTTCAATGTCAATGCGGCATTGCCTACGGTGGTACACGAAATTCAGGATCAACAAGTGCATCTTCAATACCACGATCGTTACGGTCAACAGGCAGAGATTGTGTTGAATGTTTACGATTGGAAACATGAAGCGGTAGGTACGTATCATCTATCCAAAATGTATGGTCTCAATTACTATAGTGTCGGACTGTCTTCATTCTATGGTGCCTGGAAGGAGGACGAAATCTATACGTTCGAATTGCAGGACGAAGCACAACACCGATACACCTTGTACATACGCAAGGTTGGTCCTCCGAAGAAGGAAAAGCCTACGGTAAACATTTTCGTCAATCCGCTTCACCTGGAATGCAGCGCGTTAACCGGTAACGTAGTGGAATTTTATGGTGCGATCTCTGGTGGTAAACCGCCGTACAAAGTGAATTGGTATATCATGAACAAACATCGAACCGGCTTCCTTTATCAACCGCGTGAAGAAATGATTGAACGCGCCGGTAATACGATGGTAGTACGAGTAGACAAAAATCCAGACTACTATGTCATGGTCCAGGTACGCGACGCTTGCGGTAATGAAGAAAGGCAGATGGTGAACCTGATGTGCGAAGATGGTAAAAAGCAGATCCATACGCTTTTTGTGGAACCTCTCAAACAAACGCCGGAGCTGCCCGGGATCGGTAATTAAATCGCATTGCGAATTATACATGAAGATATTGTACATGAAGCTTAACACATTGCTACTCGTTTTAAACCTGGTTGTGGTCACTGCGCTTGCAGGGTACTTATTCTGGCAATTCAGAACGGATAAAAAGGCCTTTATACTGAATCAACGTGTCTTTGTGTCCTATGAGGGAACAAAAGCTTTGGAGGCAAAATTGAGTACGCTGCGACGTTCGTATACACATACGTTGGATTCGATGCAGCAAATGCTGGCGACCAGTCCAAATACAGATCTTGTCGGTGCTTACGAGGACAAACGCCAGCAGTATGCATTGGCTGAGCAGGAGATGTCTGATAAATATACTGCCGATATCTGGAGGAAAATTAATCAACATGTGTCCGAGTTCGGCAAGGAAAATGGCTATGATTTTATTTTTGGTGCGACCGGCGACGGCAATTTGATGTTTGCAGGCGATGCTTATGATGTAACCGATGACATTATAGATTATATCAATCAGAAATATGAAGGTGATTAACCGTTGTTTTTTTTTAGCGAGCTGTGCGATGATAGGGCTCTCTTGTTCAGGAACACTGGATCGGAAAGCATTTGTACGGTGGGTAACAGATTATGATCATGGGCTGCATGTAAAGCGGGAAGCCGATAATGTGGTGTTCGATCTTCAGTATACTCCGGCTGACTACGTATGGTTACAACGCACCGGCGGCAGGCAGCCCATCGGCGAGGGTAAGGAGCTTAAGGAAATCAGTGCGTTACAGTACTATACGTTGACCATCAACGCGAAGGACAATCAAGTTGACTTTATGAACCTGGACGTTCGGGATGATGCTGAAAAACAACGCAGGCTTTATTATTTCTCTTACCTGTTTCAAAACGATATCACCGTAGAAGATAACGGCAAGGTATTACCCTGTATTTTGTTCCATTTCGAACGCCCGGCTGACCTGCGGAGCGGCGGCCGCACGTTCGTGTTAGGGTTTGAAAATCCGTTTAGCAATTCGGAGGAGGCAAAGCTGGTGATTACGTCAGAGCACCTGGGGTCGCTGCCGATAAAAATCAAAGTTTCCAAGAAGAATATACCCTCGCTGTCGATATGATACGAATATTAAAAAAGGCGCATCGGCCTATCGCACTTTTCCTAGCATGGCTGTTGCTGTTTGAATTATTGGCAGTACCTACCGCCTATGCACTGACCTCGGGGCCTACACAACCGGAAGTCCAGTCTTTCCAACCTGCCGGGACGACAGATATGGTGGATCTTTTTTCCGGCGATTTTTCGTACAATATTCCGTTGTTCGAGTTGCCGGGGCCCAATGGTGGATATCCCTTTAACCTTTCCTATCAGTCGGGCGTGAGTATGGATGCGGAAGCCAGTTGGGTGGGACTTGGTTTTAATTTGAGTCCGGGTGCTATTACGCGGCAAATGCGTGGCCTTCCGGATGAATTTAAGGGGGATTCTATTTACACCAAAATGGCCGTTGAGCCTAGCGTTACCGTAGGGTTGGGTGTGGGCGTGAACCTGGAAGTATTCGGGGCGGCGGCTGAAATCGGGAGCATTGGCCTCAGTGTAACGCAGAATAATACAAAGGGGCTGGGATACAGCATCGACGCTTCGCTGGGATTTAAGGGGACTGCGTCGTCGGGTATGACGGGCGGTATAGGACTGGATATAAGCCTGAATTCAAAAGAGGGCGTTAATGTTAACCCGAACCTGAGTGTTGGTGGTAAAATGGGTGAGTTCGGACTGGGAGCAGGCTACAATTCAAAGAGCGGCCTGCACAACGTCTCGTTTTCGCATTCGTACCAGGTCAAAAACGAAGGGTTAAAGAGACTTGCGTTTGGCGGCACGGCGTCATCTTCTGCGGCCATTAGTTTAGCGCACCCGGGATATACGCCTCAGGTAACGATGCCCATGCGCAATTTTAGTATATCGGCGCAATTCAAGCCCGGCGGTTCGTGGTGGGGACTCTTCGCCAATGGATATATCCGTGGATTTTACAGCGAACAATGGCTGCATAACAATAAGAAAAGAATACGCACGGATGCTTATGGTTACATGCACTACCAGGACGGCTTGCGTGACAACAAAGCTTTGCTTGACTACAACCGCGAGAAGGATGGGATGGTGATGAAGGAGTCGCCGAACCTGGCTATCCCGTCTCTTACCTACGACATTTATTCTGTCGCGGGGCAGGGTATATCGGCTATGTACAGACCTATGCGCAACGACTATGGAATTTTACGCGATCCGGAAACTTCTTCGGTATCGGTAGGAGGATCCATTGGCGTCGATGTGGGGCCTGCTGCCTCGCACGTAGGTGTTAACCTCAGTGTGAATCATTCCAAGTCTACGTCAGGCGGATGGGGGGGAGGCAATGATATAGCGTCTCACGCAGCCTTCCAGGACAAGAGTTTAAACGATCGCTATGAACCCTGGTACTTTAAGGTACATGGTGAGCACGCGAGCGATCCGGCATCATCAACCGATGCTATCGGGGGTACATCGGCGGTGCGGGTTCGCCTTACCGGAGACAACTTCAGCCCCAAAGCGTCCAGAACGCTGGAGAATAGCGCGTGGAATGGCGAGGCGCCGAATACGGCAACTACGAACCGTGCACGGAAGTCGCGGAGTCAGGTTATCCAAACGATAACAAATGCTCAGCTTCTGAAGGGTACAGAGGAAGTGCTTTCTTATTTAAAGGTCAAATACCGCGATGCCGCCGGAACAGAACAGGTGTATAATCGAAAAGGCTTACCAGGGCATCACATCGCGGCATTTACAGCGTTAACCCCCGAGGGTCTTCGGTATAACTATGGTATACCCGCATACAATTTTTTACAGGAGGAAGCTACCTTCAGTGCACGAAAACAAACGGGCCAAACCTCTAACAAGGTACATGTTGGAAATAACGGGCAAGCTGATCCATATTTCGAGCATTCTGACAGCGAGAAGTTTTTGAAGAAAACGGAGTTGCCGCGATACGCCCATTCTTATCTGCTGACGTCGATTATTGGTCCTGACTATGTGGACGTGACGGGAGACGGCGTGAGCGAGGACGACCTTGGATATTGGGTTAAATTTACCTACACGCGCAAAGCCGCCAAGGGCGATGCCTACAAATGGCGGGATCCTTTTTCGAAGGCACATTTTCAGGAAGGATGGAAAACAGATCCGCGCGATGACAAAGGATCTTACGTTTACGGCGAGAAGGAGATCTGGTATCTCGCGCAAGCCGAAACCAAGTCTCACATCACGACCTTTACCTTGCAGGAACGTGAAGACGGCAGGGGAGTAGCGATGAAGCTGCAGGATAACGATCTTACCGGCAAGGCTGTTTATGCATTAAAAGAAATCCGTTTATTCAGCAGGTCGGCCGGAACCGCTCATCCTATTAAGGTCGTTAAATTTGATTATGACTACTCGTTATGCCCCGGCGTATTCAACAGTAATACGGGCGGGGGTAAGTTAACACTTAAGCGGGTTTGGTTCGAGCATGGCAACAGCCAGCGGGGCAGCCTCAACCCATACGTGTTTACCTATCATAGTTTTAATCCCTCGTATGATCAGCACGCGTACGATCGCTGGGGCAATTACAAAAATTATCCTGCTGGCGATTTTCTGCACAATGTTGATTTCCCATATGTAGACCAGGATCCGTTGAACAAGGAACAGCGCGATCGGAATGTTGCGGCCTGGAGCCTGCGGGAAATCGATCTGCCATCCGGTGGAAAGATTATGGTGGACTACGAGTCGGACGACTATGGTTATGTCCAGCATCTACCAGCCATGCAGATGATGGCGCTGGTTGATCCTTACACATCGCCGGCGCAGGTATCGCCATCAAGTTCTTTTTCGTTGCGTGACAATGATCTGAAAGTGAGGTTCAAATTGGAGAGAGGCGTCGCCGGCACGCTGAATGCAGGGCAGCAACGTGATGAAATACTAAAATACGTAGATCAGCGAAGACAGCTTCATTTTAAAATAAAGGTTAACCTAAGGAGCGTTGGCGAGAATTTTCATGAGTATGTATCGGGATATGCCGATATAGACATGGCGAAAGCGATGGGGTTAGAAAAAGATGGCTCAGGAGATTATGTTTATGGATATTTCTATGTAAAGGCTGAAGAAGGACATCACCCTCTTTCTATGCGCGCCTGGCAACATGTCCGTACCAATCAACCGGATTTGGCTAACTCCGGTCGTAAGCTTAAGCAAACAGAGAGTGCCGGCGCCCGTGTCGATCAAATTAAGAGCTTGGGCAGTGTATTCACCCAGGTTCGGCAAATGTTTGAGGGTTTTTACAATTTCTGTAACAACAAGGGATGGGGTAAAGAATTGGTTGGTAACAAATCGTGGATACGACTCTACTCACCTGATAAGATTAAATATGGTGGTGGTTTGCGGGTACGTCAGATCACGATGAAGGATAATTGGGCGGAAGATGAAGAAGGTATTTATGGACAGGTGTATGAGTACACAACCCAGGAGAATGGCCAAACGATCAGCAGCGGTGTATCAGCTTATGAGCCTCTGGTAGGAGGGGAAGAAAATCCGCTTCGGTATGCAAAAAAATACGTGCAAGCTGTACCCTTACGTTCGGACAATAATTTATTCTTTGAATATCCCATCAATGAAAGTTACTATCCGGGGCCCTCGGTGGGCTATAGTAAGGTAACCGTTATGAGTCTTGCTTCGGCCAGCCTTGCCGGGAAAGATGTCAAAAACACCATCTTGTCGGATGGGAAGAAACTGTTCCCGGAAGGTGCCGGTATCAGCTTTGGAACGTCGGGTACGATGGTGCACGAGTTTTATACGGCAAAGGATTTCCCGGTGCTTGCAGACGAAACGGAGAAGGCTAATAAATCTTATAAGCTTAGTGTGCCCATTCCGTTTTTAGGAAATGTGAGCATTTCAAAACTTACTGCCAGCCAGGGCTATAGCATTGTTACCAACGATATGCATGGCAAACAAAAGCAAGTAAGCACTTTCCGGCAGGACAAAGCAGGTAAGACTGAACCAGATCCTATATCGTGGATTAAGTATAATTATTCGAACGAGTCGCGCATGTATCAGCAGACGAAGGTGCAGGCTCTGACGGGGGTTATGAAGGATAATAGTGACGGAACATTGAGCCTGGCGACGTCTGCGGAGATACAAAATCCAACGGTGCCCAAGTTTGCGGTTGGCCAGGAGAACGAATTCTTTATGGATATGCGTGAATACCAGGATGTGACCTGGGAGGGTGGTGCACGTGTTAACCTGGATATCGTTTATATTCCATTGCTTTTTGTGATTATTCCTGTGCCGGTCACGACCGTATGGCCCAGCGTTAGCAGAAGTGAAACGCTACTTAAAACGGCGGTGACAAACAAAGTTATTTTCCGGACGGGTATATTGGAGAGTGTCGAATCGTACGATGGTGGCTCGTTGGTTAAAACCAGCAATGCCAAATGGGATAAACTTACCGGCACGGTGGTGTTGACCGTGGTGAATAACAACTTTGATGCCCCGGTATATAATTACACCATACCTGCTTACACGCAGTATCAGGGCATGGGTGCAGCGTACCAAAACGTTGGAACAGCGTTTCAGATCCATGGTATCCGGCAGACGCCGTATAAAACCAACCTGTTCCAATTCAATACCGATATGCCGGGCAACGTGTTGTTCCCCGGAGACGAGATAATGCTCTATGAAGGTGCGCAGAGTCTGACGAATCCGGTGGCCAGGGTAATTTATGTGGGCGAGGAAGATGGTCGTAACGTTTTCTACGCCGATACGAATCTTAATTTGTCTGAATATAAAGCGATGATTGTCCGGTCTGGCTACAGAAACCAGCTCACGGTGTCGGCGGGAAGTATTTCAGCCCTTAAAGATCCAACACTGGCAGGAACACCTGTGGTACATGAAAAAACAATAACCATTCCCAAGGGAACTAAATGATAGCGTAACATGAAACGGCTGGAAATTACATTGTTCTTGTTGCTTGTCGTTATTGTCGGAGCATCCGCGCAGCAAAGCATAAAACCTGGCGATCCGGACTATGACAGACTGAAGGAGGAGGGGAAGCTTCCCGTCGGGACGCAGGCACCTCGTGCTAAGAATTATCCCATGTTGCGCGATGCCCGCGAAAAAAGTAACGTAACCGACAATCAACGGCAGGCGCCCACGGCGGCATTGGTTGCCGCTGCGCCATGTACGGTAGAGGATCCCTCGAACGATCCGACATTCGATGTGCTGGCGCAGGGTGACGATGGTTCTTCAATCGCCGTAACATTACCTTTTAGCTTTAACTTTTATGGTTCAAACCATACTACGCTTTACGTCAATATCAACGGAAATGTAACGTTCGATACACCGAATGGTACGTACAGTTCTACGGGCTTTCCGTTTCATTTGGATATGATTGCACCTTTCTGGGCCGATGTAGATACGCGCGGGATTGGTAGTGGCCAGGTCTATTATAAAGTTGAATCGAACAGGCTCACGGTAATCTGGCACCGGGTCGGATATTATCTGCAAAAGGTTGACAAGACCAACACATTCAAATTGGTGTTAACCGATGGTAACGATACCTCTATTGGTATCGGAAATAATGTGGCCTTTTTTTATGACGATATGCAGTGGACAACCGGTGATGCCTCTCAGGGACCTGGTGATGGGTTTGGTGGTATACCGGCTACAGTGGGGATGGAGAACGGACAGGGTGCCGATTCTTGCTTCTTCTTTCAATTAGGAAGATTTGGAAAGCGTGGAACTGAATTCGTAGATCATGCCAGCGCATCGGGCGTGGATTATCTTGATTATAAATGCTTCTACTACGATGTTTCGACGATTGAAACTCTTGCCGTTGATTTTAATTATAACAAATTGGTTTGCGCGATAGACTTTATACCGCAGATCCATAATCCGCAGAATTGTGCAATCGGTTTCTTTATGTGGGATTTTGGCGATGGTGATGCAGGCTTCGATATGAACATGATTCACAGTTATAGCGCGCCGGGTACCTACAAGGTTACGTTCTACATGGAGTACAGTTGCGGAAATTGTGATGGAGCCCCGATAACCATCGAGAAGCAGATTAATATCGACGCGGCAGAAGACGCGCTTATTGATACGGTTATCCGGGTAAATACGCACATTAAAGACGATGTGCTGGCGGCATCGGTAAATACCTTTTTAGATGCCTGGCCGTTGCCACAGACCCTTCCCGGGTTGAGCGAGCGGCATGGCTTTGCCAACGGAACGGAGGGAGTATGGCGCAGTGAAGGTACGCATGTGTACGACGTTCCGCGGAAAAGAACGGAACAGCCCGATCTGGCTACCGACGGAACTTTTTCGCTTGATCACTTTAGCTGGGCGAACGCCGAAATAGAGGCCATACCGCATTGGATTAAAGCCAGTAGCGTTACCAGCTATAGTCCTTTTAGTTATGAACTGGAGAACAGGGATGTGTTGGGCGTGTATTCCGCCGCGTTGTACGATTACGGTGGCCACTTACCCTCTGCCAACGGTGTTAATATGCGTCACTTGGAGATGGCTTTTACAGGTTTTGAATTTCTGGACGGTAAATCTTCGGGCAACTGGATTTTTGGAAATCAACCTTTGCCACAATCCTACATTTATCCCACGTTATTGAGTTATAAAAATGTGGCGGTGGTGAAGGCAAGCGTACAAGATTTTGCGAATGTTACGCACGTTGATGTTACGGGACGTTCATTCTTTCTCTTTGGCTTCCGACGTACCAAAACGATTACCGGAAACGAAATAATCTGTGTACGGCCCCATCCTTCAAATCCTGATTGGTCATTACTGGTACTGCGAGAGGCGTTGTTTAGTGGTATCTGGATCGGCGAGATAAAAGTTAACAATGAAATTGTACCTATTGTAAGTCCCGATATCGATAATACCTATGCACACACCGGAAAAAGCAGTTTGAAGATAACTGCCGCGAAAGTGTTCAAACAGGATTTATTACGCTTAGACTCGGGTAAGAGGTATGTGGTAAGCGCCTGGGTATCGGTAAACAATCCACATGTTACAACGCCCAAGCTTGCCAATGACCTGGGCATAGAGGTAATCGCCCGAGACAAGCAGGATGTGTTGTTGTCTACCACGCCCCTGGTTCCATCCGGAACAATCATTGAAGGCTGGCAACAGGTGAAGGGTGTATTTACCTGTCCTGATCAAAATACGTATATCGAGCTGAAGTTCAAGCCAGGAAGTACAGGCACGGCGTGGTACGACGACCTGAGGCTGCATCCCGACAAGGGGAACATGCGAAGTTATGTTTATGATATGGTGGACTATCGCCTTCGCGCTATACTGGACGAGGAGAATTTTGCATCGTTGTTCTTTTATGATCAGGAGGGGAACCTTTATCTCACACAAAAGGAGACAACGGACGGTATAAAAACGCTGTCGGAGAATGTGAGCTTTCAAGTTGAAAATCATAACTAACCTGAGATGAAAAAGTTTTTGGCTATCGTTTTCGTCACCTTACTAACCGTTCCGATAGTAGGTGCACAGGACCTTCAAGCGGCATTGTCCCGGCTTCGGCAGGAATACGAGCAAACTGATAATTTTCATATTGTTATGCAGGTAAAGGTGTTTGATGAGGTCGGTGCAATGAAGCCGTATTTCAGCGAACAGGTCAATATTCGCCGTAGTGGTCTGCAGTATTTATACCGGTTTGGTAATAACGAGATGCTGATGAATGAAAAGTACATTATTATGGTGGATCGTGGCAGCAAGGAAATTGTGTGCAATAAACGCAGTGTAAAAGCGGAACGGGAGACCTTTAAAGATCTGGCAAAACTGAACGTGATCGATAGTGTGTTGCGTATGTATGAAAATCCCGAGTATCTCGGAAAGACGGAAGCGGGGCATGATCACTACCGGGTAAAGCAAAAGAAGGGTGAAATTCGCGATATCGATTTGTTTATTGATGCACAGACACATCTGTTGTCGGCCCTGCATTATCAATATCGCAGCAAACAACATGTAACCATTACATTCAGCAGGTTTGATGTGAGGCCTGTCTTTGAAGAATCAACCTTTAGTGAAAATCAATACGTCATACGACGTCAAGGAAAAATGGGGGCATCCCCGGCATTTAAAAATTATACAGTTTTAGCCGCTAACTAGTCAGGATCATGCATACTATAACGAAAATCTTCAGCATTGCTTTGTTGTTCGTATCAAGCTGGGCACAGGCACAAAACGATCTGGTCGTGGGTACCAGCTACCCATTGAATATTCAGAATAAAAATACGAGTAACGACGGGTTTATATTACAGAACGCGCGTTACAACAGTGGAAACGATGTGTTGCAGTGGGAAACCACCCATAGCACATACGGTGCCCGGGGCATTCGTTTTCACTACAATGGGGGTATTTACTTTTATGCCAGCAATAGTGCTACGACCACCGGGGTTACGTTTACACCCGTTACGCGATTTTTTATCAGCAACGGTGGAAATATAGGCATTGGCACGACCACGCCGGCCGATAGGCTTCACGTTTCAGGCGGCAACGTAGTATTGGACAACGGTACGACGCCTGCCATCGCCACGGGAACCGGCACCACGGAGCTTGGTCGTTTCCTCCGGGTAATCAATACAACGGGTCTGGCAACACCTTCCGGTTTAAAGGCCGGCGGCGTACTGGTTGCAGACGATTTTAACTATGCTAACCCTGCCAAGAATGATCTGGTCATTAAAGGTCGTGTCGGTATCGGCACCTCGATTTCCACTGGGAATACCTACGCGCTTGCGGTGAATGGTACGGTAAACGCTACCGGGTTGTATGTTAATGATCAACTTTATGTCAGCTCGCAATGGACTACGGCCGGCTCATCGGTATTTTATAATGGCCCCGTTGGCATCGGTACAAACCTGGGTACAAATCCCAACAACTATGCGCTTGCCGTAAACGGAAAGGTGAATGCATCATCTTTATATGTAACGGGTCCCGTTGGAATAGGTACCCCGCTAACCAATAATCCTAACAATTATGCATTAGCCGTAAACGGGTTAGTCGGTGTAAAAGATCTGCGCGTGGAGAAGACAAGCACTACGTGGCCGGATTATGTTTTTGAAAAGCAATATGCGTTGCCGAATCTGGATACCGTTGCGAGCTTTATTGAACAGCATAAGCATTTGCCCGATGTTCCGTCTGCTGCAGAGATTTCCGAAATGGGCTATACCGTGGGCGACATGGATGCTGTGCTGCTGAAGAAGGTCGAGGAACTTACGCTGTATATTATTCAGCAACAGAAGGAGATTAATGCGTTGAAAGATCAACTGTCCCGGAAATAATACTTGGGATAGGAGCATTAAGAATCTAAAAACATGATAGCAAAGACAGGGTTTTTTCTTTGGGTAATATTAGCGTGTGTGCCCGCGTTTGCGCGTTGGGCACCAGTTGTACCGTTATCGGCAGATACCATACCCGAGGCTGTTAAAATAAAACGCGCGGGGAATGTTCCGCTTCCGTTAACAGAACGTCAATTCGTGCTGAGCGGTCTGGCGCAGGGTGCGACGGAGGAGATATTTAATGCGCCGCCCTGCCTGACCGGGCAATATTATGCCGGCTTTCAATTGTATTATGATCTGGGCGATCGGAACACGGCTGAGCTTTGGACTTCCGCAGTGGAAGTCGTTTTACTCCATGATGAAGATACGTTGCGTAAGATGACGCTTCAGGTGGATATGCCTACGCAGACATTTATCGCGACGCATTTTTATGATGCGTTGATCTCGTGCGATGAGGATTATCGTTTCCTTGTTAAACGTAAAACCTTACAGGGGGCAGTGCCGCAGGATAATATTTATCTGAAGGTGCTATTGTACAAACAATTGGAAGATGTTTTCAATCCTGCCGCATCGCTGGCGTTGAATTATGCTTATGCAAGCGGTAACACCACAGTAAGCTGGACGTATGCCGGGGCAGGCGCCATGGCGTACGATGTCGAGTGGGTGTTTATCGATGATCATGATAATTTCACAGGCTCGGCGGCGCAGGCTTTTGCCTTTAAACGGTCGGTTCGTATTACAACGGCGGGTCAGTACTATACACATCAGACATATTATCCGAAAGGGCGCGTGTGGTACCGGGTGCGTGCGGTAGGGTACAATCCGCAGTTTCCGGATCATCGCATACCGGGGCATTGGTTTTATGGCAGCGGGTCCCCTCTTTCAATCAATAACCACGCAGCAGGGAAGAACTGGCATGGTCAAACCGTTTTTGCAGAAGGCGGGAAGTATAAAAAGATCATGAATTATCTGGATGGCACCTTGCGGGAACGTCAGGCGCAGACAGGCCTAAGCACGGAGTCCGTCACCTTGGTTTCGGAATCGCTATATGACTTTGAAGGAAGGCAATCTGTAAATATATTGCTGGTTCCATCGGCGACTACATCACTTCAATACAAATCCGGCTTTCATCTCTTTGCTGCTGTCGATCCGGTCGTGAGCGCGCGTACGTCTTCTGTCCGGCAGAAGTTTCACTATGATAACTACAAGGCGACGAACAGCGCGTTGTCGAATCAGGCCGGAGCCGGGAAGTATTATTCCTCGGCTAACGACATCGCAAGCATTCATAAGGATTACATCCCTCAGAGCGAGGGGTATCCCTACGGTCAGACCGAATATACCCGGGACAATACCGGCGGATTGAGCCGGGAGTCAAAAGCTGGCAAGGAGTTCGAGATTGATGGTGCCCGGGCTACCCGCCACCATTATGGCGATGCGGCTCCTTCGGAATTGATACGTCTGTTCGGTAGCAATGCCGGCGAAGCGAGTCATTATAAAAAGAATTTAACCGTTGAGCCTGGTGGTCAGGTGAATGTTTCTTACCTGGATGAGGCGGATCATGTAGTTGCCTCGGCACTGGCGGGCGATAGTCCTTCGAACGTGGAGAACCTAGCCAGTTATAACGCCCTGGGCACAGATCCCATTACGGTGGATATCAGCAGCAAGAACCGTCGCGTTGACCGCATTAGCTATACCAGCCATAAGATCTTAAATGCTGTTCCCAATACAAACTACACGTTCCGGTATGATCTATCGGCCCTGGGTACCGATATGGGGCCTTTGGGGTGTCAGACCTGCACCTTTGATTTTGTGTTTACCCTTACTGATCCGGAGGGGGCGCTGGTAAACCTGGCGTCTGTGGCAGGCAATGCTTCTGCCACGGGACTTAGCTATGAACGACACAACCTTTCAGCTGCCGATTGTGCCAATCCGTTGGCCGTGCCGATTTCGTTTACGCTGGGCCTGGGCGATATCGGTGATTATACGGTTATTAAGAAGCTCATTCCCCGGGAATTGAGCTATGATGAGATGATCAATATCGTGTCGCAGGACGCGGCGTTGTTTGATAAGATGCAGCTTATTCACGACAGCTACAAGATCGATTCGGCGTCTTGTGCTATTTGTACAAGCTGCCCAGCGGGTGACAGCGCGGTGAACGAGGCGATCGAAGAGGTGACGGCGATGGACTGTGAGAATATTTACCAGCAGATCATCCAGCATTATCGCGATCGCTACGCTGACTTGAGTGAAGAACCGTACGAAGTACCGCAGGATAGCATTACCAAGCACGCGTTGTACTGCCAGTATGAATTGTGTGTAAAGAATAAAGAGAGCGATGTATTTGAGAAGCAGCTGGCCCGTGTTACGACCTGGGATGCCGCGGTCGGGAAGGGGTATCAGAATGTTATTAATCTGGATCCCTTTTTTAACAACAGCGCGCTGAGTGGCTCCGGATTTAAGGGGTCCATGCAAAATAAGCTGAATGATATTTATGTCGGAACAATCGCGTATGATGCTAACGGCGATGGGGTTCAGGACGGCACACGTGTCTATCGGGGCACGATCGCGCAAGTTACCGATCCGAACAATACGGCGTACTATATAGATTCCCGAGGTAATGCGAGTACAAGCGGGCGTCACATCTTGTACCTGGATCTGATGGATCGTCGTAGCCGGATGTCGGCCGAGGCGTATCAAAAGGAGTTGAGCGCGCAACGTTGGACGCTTTATAAGAGTTTTTACCTGGAGTCGAAACGGAAGACGAAGCTGGAGATCGGCGCGTACCAGAACTGTGCTGCCGCACGGGAGGCGCTGAAAATGAATGACGATCTGCCGCAGACACCGGAGGATATAGCCCAGTGGGGTGACGATAATGGTGCTACCGGGCCTGTCAGTCAGGCCGAGGTTGAGATGGTGTTGAGCAACCTGTCGTTTAATTGTAATGTTAAATTTAGTGCAGCAGACAGTACGTCATTGGCACAGCACCTGGAATCGTACTTTAATACGACACCGCGTAACATGTTCCGGCTAATATTGATAGCGGACGTCGGGGTGCATGCTGATTTGATCGCGATCCAGGGCATATTGAGCCGTTACAGTTGTTCCCTTGGCAGCGTGGCGCAGGAAGATCCGATCCAATGTGCCGGTGATGATTCGGGTAACAACCAGATCGTGAACCCTCAGTTGGCGGCCAGCTCGGCGAACTGTGTTGCAGATATCAGCGCGGGCTGTTACAATGGCTGGGGTGTAGCGACGGGTACACCCAACACCGATGTTGGTGGCAATACCGGGAGAATGTTTATCTGGGCCTATCCTGGCAACGTAACGTCGGAGGCTGCGCGTGGTAGCTTCGCTACGCCGCTGGAGGTTGGGACGAAGTATGCGTTGTGCTTTAAGTATAAAGTGGAGCAGGACGGTACGACGTATACGTCGGGTCGTGTGGATAATTTTTATGTTCAGTTGTCTCGGAGCAAGTCGTTTATCAATGCGTCGGGTTCAGACGTTACGGCATCGCGCATGGCGGCCGTGCAAGATAGTACGGGGAGCGTCAGTCGGATGTCGGCCGCGGCAGTAGCGGCGGATTGTATCCTACCCCGGGCGAAGTTTCCGGATGGTGTTTTGGTGGACGGTCAGAGTGTCTCGGTGGATAAGGTGTGGCATGGGAGTAATTTAACCAATACGGGTGTTTACCGGGATACCTGTATTGTTTTTGTTCCGACGGAAGCCAGTACGTATTTCTACTTGTCGGTGATGTCGTGTACGGCAAATACCTATCAGGGTATTAACATCCGGGATATGGTTTTGCGGAAGATCTCGCCGCGCGACAACGTCATAGACTTTGAAGGTGAATCGGTATGTATAAACTACGACACGACGAACGCAACGGCGGTTAAGTTTAAGTATACGGTCGATTGGAATAAAGAGGTTACGAAGTGCCTGGAGAACGCGGCTGCGGAGAATGCGATATTGATCGAGTTAGCGATTCAGCAGTTGTATGATGCTGAGATTACACGTTTCATGAACAATTATTATAGCCGTTGTTTGGCGTCGGCGAGTGAGAAGTTTACGTACAGCTATCGTTCGAAGGAGTACCATTACACATTGTATTATTACGATCAGGCGGGTAATGTTGTTCAGACGGTGCCCCCGGAGGGTGTTCATCCGCTCACGCCGCAGCAGGTAGATGCGTTCCTGGCGGGTAATCGTACGGAACCGGCGCATACGCTGGCGATGAAGTATCAATTCAGTTCTCTAAATAAAGTGATCTGGCAGTTTTCGCCGGACTCAAAAGAGTCTCGATTCTGGTTTGATGCGAAGGGTCAAATAAGATTGTCGAGGAATGCGCAGCAGCAGAAGGAGAATAAATATTCGTATATCAAATACGACGAGCAAGGGCGTACGACAGAAGTAGGTGAGGTAGAGACGACAGCGGGATTGAGTACGCTATTGACAGCGCTGGAATCACCGGATTTTCCGGCGCAGTCGTTGTATACGCTAACGGATATTATCCGCACACATTATGATTTTAAGCTGGACAAAATACAGGCCGCCTTTTTACAGGAGAATTTGCGCACACGGGTATCGTATGTTGAAATGATCGAAAAGGGCAGGCAAGATACGGTCAGAACGTATTATACCTATGATATTCATGGCAGCGTAAAGGCAATGCTGCAGTCTCTTCCCGGTTTGTCCGACAAACGAATCGATTACGCGTACGATCTGATCAGCGGGAATGTCAATTATATCTTCTATCAGTACGGAAAAGCAGATCAATTGGCGCATCAGTATGTGTATGACGAGGACAACCGGCTGGCGGAGGTCTATACGTCGACGGATCGGTTTATCTGGAACCGGGAGGCAGCCTATCGTTATTATCATCACGGTCCGTTAGCCCGGGCTGAGCTTGGTCAATACCGTGTTCAAGGTCAGGACTACTATTACACCTTACAGGGTTTGGTAAAGGGTGTGAATATGCCCTACACCGGTGACCCAGGCAAGGACGGCTTTTCGGGGTCATCCGTGGGCAAGGATGTTTTCGCGTATGCTGTAGGTTATTACCAGGGCGATTACGCGCCGATCAACGCATCGGTTACACACGCCGATGGCCGGGATAAGCTGTGGCAGCGTCTTCAGGAAACGATGGGGTACACCGGGTTGTATAACGGTAACATCGCATGGATGACGACCGACCTGACTAAAGTCGGTGCGGTTGGGGGAAGCAAAGCGAAAGGTATGCAGGCCATGCTGTATAAGTATGACCAGCTTCACCGTTTGGTGCAGAACCGGAGTTTGGTGAATTACAATGCGTCGTCTGGTTTTGCGGCCCGGGGTACGGGGGCTTCCGCCTACGACGAGGATTACAGCTACGATGCCAACGGCAATTTGCTTACGTTAAAGCGGATGAATGCGTTGGGCGCGGTGCAGGATGATTTTACCTACCGCTACTACCGAGGCACCAATAAGCTTCGTGAAGTTACGCCGGTAGTCCGCGATACCACCTACCAATCGGGTGCGATTATTACAAACCATAAGCTTTATCGAAATATTACTATCGGCGGCACGGCGTACGTGGCGGCGGGAAGTACGGTTCAACTCAACGCTTCCGAGAATATTTTTGTTAGTCCTGACTTCCGGGCACCCGATGGCTCAGACTTTTATGCGCACGTTTTAGGCGAAGATGAAGGTACGTTTATGTACGACGGCAAGGGTAACCTCGCAGCCGATCAGGACAAGGGCTTGCGGCTCAGTTGGACAGTGTATGGCAAATTACGGGAGATCCGGTCGAAAATAGATAGTGTGGTGGTGAGCTTTCGTTATGACGCGTTGGGTAATCGGATAGAGAAGCGTGTTGTTACGCCCGATACGACGTATCGGATGAATTATATACGTGATACGGATGGAAACGTGATGGCGATCTACCGGGATACTACGATTCACGAGCGGTTTATTTACGGCAAGACCAGGATTGGTGCGTATAAAGGGAAAACGGCGAGCGGGTCCTTGTCGTTGGGAGAGCGTAGCTATGAGTTGACCAACCACGTGGGTAACGTGCTGTCGGTGATCAGCGACGGTATCGGGATGGCAAGCGATAGTACCTGGGCGCATGTTATAGCGCAGACTGACTACTATGCATTTGGATTAGGCATGGATGGCAGGACATACCGTACATCCGAGGGATATCTGTATGGCTTTAACAGCCAGGAGAAGGTGGAGGAGTTTGGGAGTGGGCATTATACCGCAGAGTTTTGGGAGTATGACAGCAGGATAGGACGGCGATGGAATTTGGATCCGAAGCCTGTTGAATGGGAAAGTGGTTATGCGGTAAACCGGAATAGTCCGATTTTTATCAGCGACCCGAAGGGAGACAATCCTATTATGGGTGCCATTTTAGCCGCATTTACCGAGTATGCGGGTATCATTGGTTCTAAAATGATGTTTGATGGTATGTCTTTTGTGGATGCCAATCGTGATCTGGGATGGGGTGACGCTATTGATATAGGTGTTGCGGCTGGTTTCGGGGCAGCTTCCGGCGCAATTGACGGAGGGATTACGAAATTTGTATCATGGATACGGAAGCCGATTAATCAAAAGATTGTAGCCAAGCTATTGGAGGTAGGCATAGCCGCCCTTGAAAGTTCTCTGAAGGTATATTTCAAGGATGAAGAATTTGATTTAACAAGTCTACTGGCTGGGGCCTTAACAGAAGTTGGAATGGGAAGTTTGATAAAAACAAAAGTGTTTAACGAGGCATCTGAGCAAGCAGGCAGAAATGCAAGCGCTGCTACCCGAAGGGCTGAGGACCTGGCCGCGCGTAGAAGGCCAATCAAAAGGCTGGTCCAAAAGGCCGAAAAGGAAGCGGCAGCTCAATTGAAAACTTCCAAAGCGCTGAAGAAATTGAATAATGCAGGAAAGATAGCCAATGAAACTCAGGCAAAGACTCTTGCCAATAATGCGGAGAAAGCGACGAAAAAAGAGCCGGCAGATAAAAAACAGACGGATGAGCAAAAGTAGTATTGCTAAGCTGGTGTTGGGTGTCTTATACCTTGGTTTTGTGGGTACTTATTTCATTCAGTATTTAGATTTCAGCGGTTCGATTGACGGTAATAAACCTATTTCGTATGTATATGTTGATAGAAAAATTAAGGGAGGCAGAAGCAATTATTATGAAATGACTTTTAGTTATAACAATCAGGAGCAAACGATAAGCATTTCCAGGAAAGAGTACGATTTAATTTCAAAACAGCAATACCCTGACCTATACCTTTCCAAATCGGGGGCTGTTTTTTCTAAATGGGAGATTAGAAAGTCTTCCAGGATAGCGATAGGATTTTTTGTTCTTTTTGTCGTAGCGGTTACTCCCTGGAGCTTTTTACTGAAGCGCATGGGTATTATAAAGTCTGCGCAGGATGTAGGAATGGGTGGCAGGAATAACAGGAAATATTTCTTGTAAAGAAATTGAATTGTTGCGGGAATGTAAAGCCAATTGCCGGGTATTGAAACGTTATGAAAAATATATCATTCGGTTGGATTGTCACGACTGGTGTGCTGTTTGCCATGCTTTGGCTACAGCATGATGTTTATGCTGTTGCGGGTGTTCTACGCGATACCATCCCTGAAGCGGTTAAAATAAAACGTACAGGTAATGTTCCGCTTCCGTTAACAGAACGTCAGTTCGTGCTGAGCGGTCTGGCGCAAGGTGCGACGGAGGAGATATTTAATGCGCCGCCCTGCCTGACCGGCCAATATTATGCCGGCTTTCAATTGTATTATGATCTGGGCGATCGGAATACGGCTGAACTTTGGACTTCCGCAGTGGAGGTCGTTTTACTCCATGATGAAGATACGTTGCGTAAGATAACACTTCAGGTGGATATGCCTACGCAGACATTTATCGCGACACATTTTTATGATGCGTTGATCTCGTGTGATGAGGACTATCGTTTCCTTGTTAAACGTAAAACGTTACAGGGGGCAGTGCCGCAGGATAATATTTATCTGAAGGTGCTGTTGTACAAGCAACTGGAAGACGTTTTTAATCCTACCGCATCGCTGGCGTTGAATTATGCTTACGCAAGCGGTAACACCACAGTAAGCTGGACGTATGCCGGGGCGGGCGCCATGGCGTACGATGTCGAGTGGGTGTTTATCGATGATCACGATAATTTTACAGACTCGGCCGCGCAGGCTTTTGCCTTTAAACGGTCGGTTCGCATTACAACGGCGGGTCAGTACTATACACATCAGACATATTATCCGAAAGGGCGCGTGTGGTATCGGGTACGTGCGGTAGGGTACAATCCGCAGTTTCCGGATCATCGTATACCGGGTCATTGGTTTTATGGCAGCGGTTCGGCGGCTGTGGTCTTGAATCATCAGCTTCAGAAAAATTGGTTTAGTCAAACCGTTTTTGCAGAAGGAGGGAGATATAAGAAGATTATGAATTATCTGGATGGTACGTCACGAAGCCGTCAAATTCAAACCAGTCTGAGTACAGCCCAGGTTACGTTAGTAGGCGAGTTTCTCTACGACTTCGAGGGAAGGAAGTCTGTGGAGACCATGATTGTCCCTTCTTCTACGACATCACTGCAGTATAAGTCTGGATTTCATATATTTCAACCTATTGATCCCACCGTTTCATCGAATACTTCCGGTATCCGAGAAAAATTTCATTACGACAATTACAGGACAACGAACAGCACGTTGTCCAATCAGGCCGGTGCGGGAAAGTATTATTCTTCTTCTAATGATCTGGGTGGTATACATCGGGATTACATAGCTGACGGCCATGGTTATGTGTACACACAGAAAGAATATACCCGGGACGGTATCAACCAGGTTAGCCGGCAATCCCGCGTTGGGGAAGCATTCCGTATTGATGGGAACCACGCCACGCGGTTTAATTATGGAGAGGCTGCGCCCTCGGAATTGATACGTTTGTTTGGCAGCAATGCGGGCGTGGCCGGCCATTATAACAAGACACTTGCCGTGGATCCAAACGGTCAGGTAAGTGTTTCCTATCTGGATCAGGAGGATCATGTAGTTGCCTCGGCCTTGGCCGGCGATAGTCCTTCGAACGTGGAGAGCCTGGCCAGTTACAAGGCCCTGGGTACAGATCCCATTACGGTGGATATCAGCAGCAAGAACCGTCGCGTTGACGGCATTAGCTATACCAGCCATAAGATCTTAAATGCTGTTCCCAATACAAACTACACGTTCCGGTATGATCTATCGGCCCTGGGTACCGATATGGGGCCTTTGGGGTGTCAGACCTGCACCTTTGATTTTGTGTTTACCCTTACTGATCCGGAGGGGGCGCTGGTAAACCTGGCGTCTGTGGCAGGCAATGCTTCTGCCACGGGACTTAGCTATGAACGACACAACCTTTCAGCTGCCGATTGTGCCAATCCGTTGGCCGTGCCGATTTCGTTTACGCTGGGCCTGGGCGATATCGGTGATTATACGGTTATTAAGAAGCTCATTCCCCGGGAATTGAGCTATGATGAGATGATCAATATCGTGTCGCAGGACGCGGCGTTGTTTGATAAGATGCAGCTTATTCACGACAGCTACAAGATCGATTCGGCGTCTTGTGCTATTTGTACAAGCTGCCCAGCGGGTGACAGCGCGGTGAACGAGGCGATCGAAGAGGTGACGGCGATGGACTGTGAGAATATTTACCAGCAGATCATCCAGCATTATCGCGATCGCTACGCTGACTTGAGTGAAGAACCGTACGAAGTACCGCAGGATAGCATTACCAAGCACGCGTTGTACTGCCAGTATGAATTGTGTGTAAAGAATAAAGAGAGCGATGTATTTGAGAAGCAGCTGGCCCGTGTTACGACCTGGGATGCCGCGGTCGGGAAGGGGTATCAGAATGTTATTAATCTGGATCCCTTTTTTAACAACAGCGCGCTGAGTGGCTCCGGATTTAAGGGGTCCATGCAAAATAAGCTGAATGATATTTATGTCGGAACAATCGCGTATGATGCTAACGGCGATGGGGTTCAGGACGGCACACGTGTCTATCGGGGCACGATCGCGCAAGTTACCGATCCGAACAATACGGCGTACTATATAGATTCCCGAGGTAATGCGAGTACAAGCGGGCGTCACATCTTGTACCTGGATCTGATGGATCGTCGTAGCCGGATGTCGGCCGAGGCGTATCAAAAGGAGTTGAGCGCGCAACGTTGGACGCTTTATAAGAGTTTTTACCTGGAGTCGAAACGGAAGACGAAGCTGGAGATCGGCGCGTACCAGAACTGTGCTGCCGCACGGGAGGCGCTGAAAATGAATGACGATCTGCCGCAGACACCGGAGGATATAGCCCAGTGGGGTGACGATAATGGTGCTACCGGGCCTGTCAGTCAGGCCGAGGTTGAGATGGTGTTGAGCAACCTGTCGTTTAATTGTAATGTTAAATTTAGTGCAGCAGACAGTACGTCATTGGCACAGCACCTGGAATCGTACTTTAATACGACACCGCGTAACATGTTCCGGCTAATATTGATAGCGGACGTCGGGGTGCATGCTGATTTGATCGCGATCCAGGGCATATTGAGCCGTTACAGTTGTTCCCTTGGCAGCGTGGCGCAGGAAGATCCGATCCAATGTGCCGGTGATGATTCGGGTAACAACCAGATCGTGAACCCTCAGTTGGCGGCCAGCTCGGCGAACTGTGTTGCAGATATCAGCGCGGGCTGTTACAATGGCTGGGGTGTAGCGACGGGTACACCCAACACCGATGTTGGTGGCAATACCGGGAGAATGTTTATCTGGGCCTATCCTGGCAACGTAACGTCGGAGGCTGCGCGTGGTAGCTTCGCTACGCCGCTGGAGGTTGGGACGAAGTATGCGTTGTGCTTTAAGTATAAAGTGGAGCAGGACGGTACGACGTATACGTCGGGTCGTGTGGATAATTTTTATGTTCAGTTGTCTCGGAGCAAGTCGTTTATCAATGCGTCGGGTTCAGACGTTACGGCATCGCGCATGGCGGCCGTGCAAGATAGTACGGGGAGCGTCAGTCGGATGTCGGCCGCGGCAGTAGCGGCGGATTGTATCCTACCCCGGGCGAAGTTTCCGGATGGTGTTTTGGTGGACGGTCAGAGTGTCTCGGTGGATAAGGTGTGGCATGGGAGTAATTTAACCAATACGGGTGTTTACCGGGATACCTGTATTGTTTTTGTTCCGACGGAAGCCAGTACGTATTTCTACTTGTCGGTGATGTCGTGTACGGCAAATACCTATCAGGGTATTAACATCCGGGATATGGTTTTGCGGAAGATCTCGCCGCGCGACAACGTCATAGACTTTGAAGGTGAATCGGTATGTATAAACTACGACACGACGAACGCAACGGCGGTTAAGTTTAAGTATACGGTCGATTGGAATAAAGAGGTTACGAAGTGCCTGGAGAACGCGGCTGCGGAGAATGCGATATTGATCGAGTTAGCGATTCAGCAGTTGTATGATGCTGAGATTACACGTTTCATGAACAATTATTATAGCCGTTGTTTGGCGTCGGCGAGTGAGAAGTTTACGTACAGCTATCGTTCGAAGGAGTACCATTACACATTGTATTATTACGATCAGGCGGGTAATGTTGTTCAGACGGTGCCCCCGGAGGGTGTTCATCCGCTCACGCCGCAGCAGGTAGATGCGTTCCTGGCGGGTAATCGTACGGAACCGGCGCATACGCTGGCGATGAAGTATCAATTCAGTTCTCTAAATAAAGTGATCTGGCAGTTTTCGCCGGACTCAAAAGAGTCTCGATTCTGGTTTGATGCGAAGGGTCAAATAAGATTGTCGAGGAATGCGCAGCAGCAGAAGGAGAATAAATATTCGTATATCAAATACGACGAGCAAGGGCGTACGACAGAAGTAGGTGAGGTAGAGACGACAGCGGGATTGAGTACGCTATTGACAGCGCTGGAATCACCGGATTTTCCGGCGCAGTCGTTGTATACGCTAACGGATATTATCCGCACACATTATGATTTTAAGCTGGACAAAATACAGGCCACCTTTTTACAGGAGAATTTGCGCACACGGGTATCGTATGTTGAAATGATCGAAAAGGGTAGGCAAGATACGGTCAGAACGTATTATACCTATGATATTCATGGCAGCGTAAAGGCAATGCTGCAGTCTATTCCCGGTTTGTCGGACAAACGAATCGATTACGCGTACGATTTGATCAGCGGTAAGGTAAATTATATTTTCTATCAATACGGAGAAAGTGATGCATTTACACACCGTTATGAATATGATGCCGATAGTCGGTTAACGAATGTATATACCTCGACTGATCGTTTTATCTGGAACAAAGATGCGGCGTATCTCTATTATCAGCATGGCGCGTTGGCCAGAACTGAGTTCGGCGAGTATCGTATTCAGGGTCAGGATTATTATTACACGTTGCAAGGGTGGGGTAAAGGCGTAAACATGCCTTTTTCGGGGGATCCGGGCCGGGATGGCGTTCCAGGTTCCACGGCGGGTAAAGATGCTTTTGCTTATGCGTTGGGCTACTACCCGGGTGATTACACGCCGATCAATGCATCGGTTATACAAGCCGACGGCCGGGATAAGCTATGGCAGCGTCTTCAGGAAACGATGGGGTACACCGGGTTATATAACGGTAACATCGCATGGATGAATACTGAGTTAACGAAAATTGGTGAGATTCATCATAGTAAGGCGAAAGGTATGCAGGCCATGATCTATGGCTACGACCAGCTTCATCGTTTGGTGCATAGCCGTAGTTTGGTGAATTACAACGCGTCATCCGGCTTTGCTGCGCGTGGTACAGGGGCTTCCGCATACGACGAGGATTACAGTTACGACGCCAACGGCAATTTGCTTACCCTGAATAGAAAAGATGACGCCGGTGCGACGATGGATGACTTTCAGTATCGGTACTACAAAGGCAATAACAAATTAGGAGAAGTGAATCCGATAGTCCGCGATACCGTGTACCAATCAGGACAAATAATAAGCAACTATAAACTTTATCGCAATGTATATATAAAGGGATCGGCTTATGCAGCCGCTGGAAGTACGGCGCAGGTTAATGCGTCTGAGAATATTTTCATTGAATCCGATTTTCGTGCGCATGAAGCTACCGATTTTTATGCTCACGTATTGGGTGAGGATGAAGGTACGTTTATGTACGATGCCAGGGGCAATTTGGTCGCTGACCAGAACAAGGGACTACGGATTAGTTGGACGCCACATGGTAAGATTAGGGAAATCAGGTCCAATATCGATAGTGTCATAGTGAGCTTCAGATATAATCCACGAGGCAACAGAATAGAGAAAAGAGTGATCACCCCAGATACCGCTTACGTTATAAATTATGTTTCGGATGGTAGTGGAAATGTTATGGCGATTTACCGGAATGGCAACATTCGTGAGCAATTTATTTATGCACAGGCTCGGGTTGGCGTGTATAAGGGCGGCATTCGGAGTGGTACATTATCGTTGGGGGAACGGAGTTATGAGTTAGCCAATCAATTAGGTAATGTTCTCGCCGTACTGTCGGATGCCATCCGGGTGTCAGCCGACAGTACCTTATCCGATGTGGTGCGGCAGCGAGATTATTACCCTTTCGGACTTACTATGGAGGGAAGAAGTTATGAGCGAGAGAAATATAACTATGGTTTTCAGGGGCAGGAACAAGATAATGAGTTCAACGGAAATTATGCTTTCGAATATAGAATTCACGATCCGCGTATCGGTAGATTTCTTTCCTTAGATCCGCTAAGTCCCGAATATCCCTGGAATTCTCCGTATGCATTTAGTGAGAATAAGGTCATCAGCGCGATCGAATTGGAAGGCCTGGAGTCTGTCGACTTAAATACCGGAGAAGTAGACAAGACATTGTCGGGACAAAATCTGCAGACTGTTCAATCCAAAAAGGACGCTGCTCCCTGGAAGGATATGGCTGGTTTTACAGCGCCTACATCGCAGTATGTACAAGCTAATTTTAGGGGAAATTCCGTTACGCCTCAGCCTATGTCGCGTGCTTCGGGCGACGAAATGAGCTACGATTATTATTCAGTAACGATAAGTCAAATGCCAACGAATATGAGCATGGGTGATGTCTTTGAACATATACGAGCAAATTTTGCAGATTTTAAAAAGGGAGCTTCGGCAACCGAAAAATTCGGCCCGAGTAAAAGATCTGAAGCAGAGTTGTGGGCTTCTGATAATCCATTGACCAGTATCATGAGATTTGTGGTGAATCCTGATCTGCCCGATTTTGACATGGTACGGGAAGGCATGGCGGTTATGGCTACGAATTATACCATTAAGGGGAATTCGATGTCGTGGGTCTTTACTCCGGTTTACAGCGATCAGAATGGTGATTTCGGCCATCCGCTGGCAGGGCATCGGCAGTTCGGAATAACTGACAATGGCGATGGTTCATATACATTCTTTACGCGGGGTATAGACACGCCGTATGGTGTGATTGATAACTGGAGCAGCAAAGATATTTTTGCCGGTGCGCATGAATTGTGGAGTAACGTAATGAACAATGTTACAAACTATGTGAATAGCAATGGTGGTAAGGCTGCTACAGACCCTAAAAACTATGTACACTTTAGAAAGGATCGGTGATGAAGCGTAATTATATGTATCACTATGTCGGGATAGTACTATTGGCTTTCTTGGCCTATGGCAATGTGCGTTATGTGTATGCGTACATGTCGTTGTCGCGGATAAAAACAGTTTTTTCGTATGGGACATATATCGGTTATGTTGTTATACCTGTTGCCGTGATTACCGGCCTGTTGGCCGTTTATTCTGTTTTCGTAAAATCAAAATCCAGACTTGATTGGTTTTACATTTCTTCGTGGGCATTCTTGATGTTGTTTACGGTAGTCTTGTATTTCTATTTCGAATCCAAGTCGAATGATTTAGAGATCGTGGTGAAGAATTTGTCGGCCGGGGAAATCAAGGAAATAAACGTTGCGACAAGAAATATTCATTCATTCGAAAGCCGGGATTTGAATCGTGGTGATAGTTTGGTCTTCGAGTGTAAATGCCGGGAGGCTACCGGGAATGATTCGATTGGCGTACGGTTGTCTTATCAGGGTAAATTGAAACCAGTGAAGATAAGGGTTGTATCCTCCAACGAGGCTGTGTACAGGCAGAAGTTATATGTTTTACTTGTAAACGATACGTTGTCTTTTGTGAATCACGATATAGAGGGACAATGGATCGGATTAGAGAAAGCGTCCGGCGTTTATACTACGCAACAGGTGTATACGCTGGCAGGTCAATAGAGAGCATGTTATAAACACTTTTTTAACCATAAATTATTATTTGTATGAAGAGAATTCTATTATTCTTTATGAGTCTGCTCTTCGTTATTTCCAGTGCGCATGCACAGGAAGACGAAAAGTTGCAGCCCAAGGGGCTGCTGTATGATCGGCCGATCAGTACAACGCCGGACGTCTATACGGATGGCCTTGTTTTGCTCGATGTTGATGCTGCCACCTTGGCAACATGGAATACGCAGCATTGGAAAGTTACGCCGGAAGGGCTTAGTACCGGCCTGTACGCCAAGGGTAGTGTAAGCTCGGTGGAATCTCCATCGATCGTGCTGCCGTCTTTGTCAGGCAGCAGTGAACGATTAAACGTTTACATTAAAGAATGGTTTGAAATTGAAAGCTTCCATGATAAGGGCCTTGTTCAGATTTCGGCTGACAAAGGTGCTACCTGGAAGACGTTGTCGGTTGTTGATGGGAAGAGCGACTGGCACACGTCGGTTGTTAATGTTACGGAGTATGCCGGCAAAGAGATTACGTTAGCGTTTCGCCTGGTGGCTGATCGGGCCAATCAATATCGTGGCTGGACAATCGGCGGGCTAACCCTAAAGAAAGAAGTATTGCCTGATGCCGGGAGGCGTTCTGAGCTTTCTGTCGGCACGCCGGCATCGAAAGCGGCAAGAGCCGGAGGTTCAGTCGGCGTTCTGGCAGCTATGTCCGGAAGAATGACGGGTGTTGACGCGCAATGGTTCCCTCGCTATATTATGAGCCACCTGAGCGTGGAAGACGGTGGCGTGCCGCTGCTGACACTCACAAAGGATAATTTCTTTGTGCGTGAGTATATCCCCAATGGTGTCGGCGGTGTCGATACGTTGACAACAGCACGTGATGAAACATTTTTCGTCTATACGCCCCTGGTTGATACGATCAAGAAGCCCGTCGATATTGTTTTTCTAATGGATAATAGCGGCAGTATGACGGAGGAACGGGCGGGAGTAGCAGCAAACGTAGCCGCCTTTGTACAGCAGCTACAGGATTCCTCGTATGATTTCCGGTTGGGGTTATGTCGTTTTGGTCAAAGTACCGGTAACGGGATACCGTTATTTCATGACAACGCCAGATTTTATACAAGTGCTCAGGAGTACATTACTGTTTGGAATGCTGTAAACACCATCGATGGCGGTACTGAACCCGCGTGGGACGCTCTTTACCAGTCTGCGGCACAGTATTCTTTCCGGCCCGGCGCGCAACGTATCTTTATATTGATTACGGACGAGACGATACAAGGATCGAACATGAACGCTCAGATTATCAAAGATCGTCAGGTGATTATTAATCAGTTGGTGAACTCTGGTGTAAAGACGTATACAGTCGTAAGCGCTGGTCCGATATTTGAGCAAGACTATGGAACGATTGCTACCGCAACCGGCGGTCGATCTTACCTGATTACGAATCCGTTTAATGACATTCTCCGGGACATCGGTGTGGAGATTTCCGGAAGCTACGCCATTCGTTATACGCCAACATCTCCGCTATTTGACGGGCTACGGAGAACTGTAGAGGTGAAGGTCAATTATGGCGGGTCTACCCTTACCCTTTTTGGGAATTATACACCCGGTGCGGCACCTGCTATTCTGCGTACAAACGCCACGATGGCATTGCATACTACACCCCAGTTAAACAATCAGCCTAAAAAGATAGAAGTTGAGGCTACGGACTGGGATAATATCGTTACCAACGCGTGTACATTGTATTACAGGCTGGCGGGATCAAACGCCGCCTATAAAATACTGAACATGACGCGTACCAGCAACGCCCCCGGCACACCTACCAAATCTGTCTGGGAAGCAACTATTCCGGCAGTGGACGCACAGGAGCCAGGCATACAGTACTATATACGTGCAACAGACGGGCAAGCGACCACCATCACGCCGGAATTTATAGACCGCGTGGGGTATCCCTATTCGTTTGCAATACTCCCGAATATTGCACCGTTAATTGTACATACGCCTACGGAAACCATTGATCCCAAACAGCCGCTGGTCATTACTGCTACCATTACGGATAATACGACCCAGTTGAATCCGGCTAGTCTGAAAATCCGGTGGAGAAAAGACCTCGAAATTACGGAGCATGAAGCAAGCCTGGTGCCTGTAGCAGGAAGCCCCGATCAGTATACCTTCACCATACCAGCCGTGAACGAGAATACGATGTTGTATTACTCTATTGTAGCAGAGGATAACTTCCGGATCTCGACGACGCATGGGCCACACTCCGTGGCAGTAGGCATACCCTGGTCTATACCACCTGTGGGAGCGCCCTTTCACACCATTCGTTTGTTTACATCCGGCCTGTATGCGTCTACCGTTAGAAATGAAAATGAAGTGCTGGCCCCTGGGGATATCATTGGTGTGTTCTTCACTAATCCCGCCGGGGAGCTAAAACCTGCCGGTAGTGTAACGTGGCCATCTCAATCATTGGTGGCATACGGCGACAATACAAATACTCCGCTACTCGATGGGTTTACAACGGGGCAGGGCTTCACCTTCAAGATTTATAAAAAAGCAACCGGCGACGTCTTTAATACCGACCTGGAGCTCTACACGCAAACGCCTTCTGTTAGTGTTTGGGGATCAAACAAGCAGACGTTTATAAAGAGCATATACGGATGGGCTGAACAGTTTATTACCTTGCAACAGGGTACAAATTATTGGTCTACCTATATGTTCCCGAAGAGTAATTCATTTGCGGACTTGTTCGCGCCTATACTCAGCGAGGTTGATTATGTAATGGATTCGGAGGGCCGGGAATGGAAACCTGCCGGACCAAGCGCTATTACCAACTACGTACCCGCTTACGGATATAGTGTTTTTATGAAGAGTGCCCAGACGCTTAAAGTTAAGGGTGCACGGTTAAAGTTAGCGCCTTCTAATTTTTCCGTAAATATTGCCGATGAAGGAACGCTTATTGGATCTCCCTATCAGGCGCCGGAGAGCGTTGAGGCGGTGTTCCCGCCGTTTGGGCCGGACATCTTTATCCTGGACCGCTATATCGTGAATAGCGATAACAGCTTTATCATTGAAAGCTACCTTCCTGCCTGGGGCGATAACGGATGGACGAACAAAAACCTCGAGCCGGGCAAGTCTTACAAAGCCTGGAGCTTTGCGGACATGACCTTTACATTCCCCGCTCCTTTGGGTCCATTCGTTGCGGCACGGACCGCCGGAAAAACAGCCGCGAATACACGTAGCCAGCAGGTCATCACGACTGTTGATAAATACATGCACGTATTAATTCCAGCCGGCGCGTGGGCGGATCAACCGTCGTCTTCCGACGAGGTGAGAATCTACAACAGAGATGGTAAGCTTTTGGCAAAAGCCGCTGTAAAAGAACACGGTACGGTCGTTACACTCGACGGAGCGAAGATAAAAGGCAATGAAAATTTTTACCTGCGTTTCTGGAACCAGGCTGAGCTTACTGAAAAGCCTCTGTATGTCGCAGAATGGAAATCTGGCGTAAATAAATATGAAAATCTGTCGGCTACCATTGTCGGCAAGTTCCTATCGGAAGATGCCGTAGGGCTTAATGGCGCATTGACGGTATTCCCGAACCCTATGATAGCCGAAGGCGCCGTTCGATTTACGTTGCCGCAAGAAGAAGACGTTACGGTCGAATTATACGATTTACAGGGTGGTACGTTTAAACGTGCATTGGTACAGCAGCGTTATGCGAAGGGTAAGCATGAGGTGACGTTTAATAAGCAAGCCCTGAACCCAGGCATATATTTCGTCAAATTTATTACCGGCAGCACTTTTGAGACAAAACGTATAGTTGTCAAATAGGCCCTCGCGGTAGCATGTTTTTATTGAGCGCAGCAACGAAATGTTGCTGCGCTTTTTGTATATAGCGCTTACCAAACATGGGTAAGTCGTATTAATAACACTTGAACGATCCATCGGAAAGATGGCGTTTCAGGATTAGAAGTTATTTGTATTTGCAAGGTAATAGCACGGTATTTCGCTAGTTATGAGACACATAGTTGTATTGCTTATCCTGATGGTATCAGGCATTATTTCCGGTTTTTCAAACACGATTCCTTCCAGGCCGGAACTTAAGCTGCCGGCCAATCAGCAACAGGATTATACCGACGGATTATTTTCGTGGACTTTTTCTTCCAGCAGCAACGGTACAGCAATACTGTACGATCTATACGTTGGCAGCAATCCGGCGAGTATCAACTTATTTCAGGACGGCATTTACGACGGTTTTGAAAACAACAAGGTTATTGTATTCTCCGATGGTGTTGATATTTCCGTTATTCTGCTGAATCCGCTGCCGGGCGGTACAACATTTTACTGGAAAGTTGTTGCGCGTGATGACCAGGGCCGATCGGAGAGTGCAGCATGGAGTTTCGCAACGCCGGACACGAATTTAAATGCCCCAACGAATCCCACCAACCCCACGCCGACGGCGGGAGCCGCTAACGCGCCGTGGACGCCGTTGCTTGGCTGGGACGAGAGTACAGACCTGGATGGTGACGCTGTTTCGTATAGTCTATACCTGGATTCGCTCACCAACCCATCAAAATTACTCGCCGGCAACCTGTCGGGAACCAACTTTAAAATAAATACCCCTTTGAAGGGGAATAAAACATACTATTGGAAAGTAGTTTCCGGCGATGGTCGGGGAAAAGAAAGCCAGAGTAGCATCTGGAGTTTTAAAACCGCAAATAATTTACCCCTACCACCCGTTGCACTTTTTCCTGCCAATAACAGTACAGGAATAGAACCTAACGTAGAGCTGTTATGGACCCGGTCATTCGACGCGGATAATGATGTTGACCATTATGAGCTCTGGTATGGAACCTCTTCTCAGGTAACCCAGATGCACGTTACAACATTGAGTAATAGTTTTTTATATCTTAACGCAGGTACAAAGTACTATTGGAAAGTTGCGGTAGTAGACAAACAAGGTGGTCGGACAGAAAGCGATACGTGGACTTTTACCACGAAGGCCGCGGAAGGTAACGAGGCTCCTGCTATACCGCTGATAACAGCCCCCTTGAATAACGCCGGTGGTGTAGGCCTGCCGCCCACGTTGGTGTGGGCGCCGTCGGTTGATCCTGATAACGATCCGGTATTTTATGATGTTTATTTTGGTACATCTGCGACAACGCTGCAGCGCGTTGGGTCAGGCTTAAGCACGCCGGAATTTGTTCCCACAGGCACAAGTCCCGCTATAAAATATTATTGGAAGATCACTGCAACGGATCGAAAAGGCGGGACGTCACAAAGTAGTGTGTCGGCATTTACGACGACTTCGGCAGATGTGAACATCACCGGCCTTTCTGTATATTATCGTTACTCTCATTTGCAGCAGTTATATGAGTATGCTGCGACGAACCTTTCTCCCGCTTTCAACAAGAGCATTGAAACGTATGAAGTGAAAGGCAAAACTACGATGACCGGGTTTGTAGCCCTCGTTTTAAACCACACAGGTTCCGTTGACGTTGATGTTGAGCTTCCATCGTATCTGACGCTGTCAACCAGCTCGCCCTATATATTTGGATTGCCGACCAACGCGTCGACAATTTATTTCGTCAGCGGCAATTTTTCCGCCCATAACCAGGTTACCGTGCGGGTAACTTCTGGCTCAGTAACAAGGTCTTATTCAATCGATTTGCAGATTAATCAGCTTCCGGATAAGCCCATACTCCTAAGTCCCGCGAATCTTTCAGATAATGTTGGGTTACAGCCCACCTTTGGCTGGCAGGGCGGTGAAGATCCCGACGGCACCCGAACACTATACCGTGTTTATGTGGGTACGTCGGCGACGAATATGCTCCTCGGGGGCACAGCCGTCAATACGAGCACTTTTACGTACGGGCAATCTTTGTTGAGCAATACCAAATATTATTGGAAAGTCGTGGCGCAGGATGTTACCAGTGAATCCACGGAAAGTGATATTTATTCCTTTGTGACGGAGAAAGATATAACAGGCACCGTGCCCGTGCTGACTTATCCACGAACGGTTTCTACGTACATGGATATTGATTTCGATATGCTGTGGCGATATGACCCATCAAAAAATGCGTCGTTCGATGTCTACCTCGATACTCAGAGCCCACCGGTAAGGGTGGCGGAGCACATTACCGACATGAAATATGCCGTGCATAATCTTCCCTATAGCACAACCTATTATTGGAAAATAGTAGCGCATAACGCCGACGGTACGACAGCTGAAAGTACGGTTCAGAACTTCCGCACGAAACCTCGCCAGGGTAATCCAACAGGGTCTTTTGTGGATACGCGCGATGGGCAGACCTATCAATGGGTGCTGCTGGGAGACCGTAAATGGATGATCCATAACCTGGCATATCAGCCTGATCCCGGCGATGGCTATTCGGGCTATAGCTACGTATTTGATGAATCTACCGGTGGCAAGGAGTATTTTGTGCTTGGCCATGATCCGGAAAATCTTAGAAAATACGGGTATTTGTATAACTGGAGCGGAGCATTGAATGCTGTCGATAATCCCGTTATAACGGTACCGAAACAGGGGGTATGTCCGGCGGGATGGGCGATACCAACGTCGGAGCAATGGGCTGACATCAATCCTTTGTTAGGCGGTGCGTCCGGAAGTGACGCCGTGGTAGCCAGTACAATTTTTTATGATACGTGGAGTGCCGCCAGCGGTAAGGAATCGTCGTGGCTGAACGTGAGTGGACTTAGCATTCTTCCGTCGGGTATGAAGATTGGAGGATCTATCTTTGAGGATACGAACGCTGCCTTTTGGTTAGCCAATATGGAAGCCGGTAAGGGCTCCTATATCCGGTATAGTTACACGCCCGCTAAGACCATTATTACGATCGGTAGCGATCCTATTCTCCAGGGTGCTGTTTCTGTTCGATGTGTAAAAGACAATAACCGTGCGCCGGTGAAACCTCTTCTGCAAAGTCCGCTTGATCGAAGCGTGGACCAGCCATTTACGACGCGCCTGGAGTGGCAGGCGGTTACCGATTCCGATGGTGAAGCGGTGACTTACACGTTATATGTCGATACGAGCACTACACCGGTACAGAAGGTTGCTACGGGTATTACGGGCACATTTTTTCAGGTGAAGGCGCTGAAGCAGAATACAACGTACTATTGGAAAGTAGTGGCCAGCGATACGCATGGCACAGTATCGGAAAGCGACGTGTGGCGTTTTACAACACTACCCAATGCGGCAAACGCTTCTCCCAGGGTGCCTACACTGACGCAGCCTGCTAACAACGCCACGGCAGTATCCCGTTTGCCGGTGCTGCGTTGGAATGCCTTATCCGATAGCAACGGAGATCCCGTGTTTGCCCGTGTGTATATCGGAACGTCGGCGAGTGATCTTACGATCGTTGCTGAAGATATTACGAGTAACCAGTATACGGTAACGACGAAATTGATTTCAAGTACCGAATATTATTGGCAAATAGTTGCCTACGACAATAAGGGCGGTGTTACGCCAAGCGCCGTTTATAAATTTATCACTGGAAACGCTGCACCGCCGAAGCCGGAATTGTTAACACCGGCCAATAACACCAACGGAACGTTGCGTAATCATATGCTGACCTGGAAGCCCGCTGTTGATCCCGATGGTGACAACGTTACGTATACTGTTTATACTGGCCTTTCGGCCGACGCACTGAGTGCACAGGCGGTTGCGATCCGTGAGAACTATTATAGTTTCGGTTTTGCGGATACGCCGGTTGGTACTGACTTTTACTGGAAGGTGGTCGCCTCGGATGCAAAGGGATTACAGACCTCCAGTGATACCTGGCGTTTTCGCACCTATGCTGTCGATGGAGGGATAAACACGGGAATTACCCTGGTGAGCCCGACCGACCGGGCAACGAACGTAGAGTTGTATCCAACGCTCTCCTGGAACGCGTTTGTGCAGAATGCCAAATATGATGTATACCTGCAACAGGGGACTTCTACGTGGGTGTTGACTGCCAGCGACGTTACAGCAACCTCCTTTACGGTAAGTAATTTTCTAGGGGAAAGTGGTCTGTTGCCGCATACATCTTATAATTGGCAAATTGTTTATAAAGATGGATCGGGTAAAATATTTGCTTCGCCACTTCGCACATTTACTACCCGAAATCTTTTGCCTGTAAAACCTGTGCTAACCGCGCCGACCAACCAGGCAACGCAACAGCCGTATACGTTAACCTTCGCATGGCAATCTACATCGGATCCGGACGGCGATAAGCTGGTATACGATTTTTATCTTGGTACGGGTGCGAACCCTACACAGAAGATCGCTGAGAACCTGATGCAAACGCAATTTAGTACCCCGCTGTATAGTGTGCTTCCGGGAACGCAGTATTATTGGAAGGTCGTTGCGAAAGATCAGTACTCCGGCGCAACGTCGTCTGATGTATGGTCATTTACCGTACAAAATGCCCCCCAGAATGAGGCTCCGTCAGCGCCCGGTTTACAGTTGCCCGCAAATTATGCACAGCACGGTGACACTCACCCTGTGTTATCGTGGGAGGCAGGCAAAGACCTGAATAATGACCCATTATTGTACGATGTGTATTTAGACATATCGTCTGACCTGAAATCTCCTGTAGCCACCGGATTGAATGTATTGACGTATAATGCCATTAACCTTCTGCCGCACACTACCTACTATTGGAAAGTTGTTGCCCGTGATGGACATGGCGGTGAAGCCGCAAGCGCAGTATGGAGTTTTAAAACACCGAACCGTGCGCCTAACGTGGTGACATTGATTGCGCCGTCGGATGAAGAAGAGCTTACGGTTTCCTCTACTGTACTAGCGTGGAATACCGCATTGGATCCTGATAATGATGTGGTGACATACGATGTGTACCTGGATGAAAGTATTAACCCTTCTACGCGCATCGCTGAATCGCTCACTACGCCGTCGTACCCGACACCAACGCTTTCTAATAATAAAACGTATTATTGGAAAGTTGTAACAAAAGATGTTTTTGGTGGAGCGACTTCGAGCGTGGTTCATCGATTCTACAGCGCGAATGAAGATCCTACTATCCCGGTATTGCTCAGTCCTGTGCGTGATGGTGCGATTGGCGTTCAATCGGTAAACTTAAGCTGGTCGTCCAGTGCAGATCCCGAGGGAGGGGTTGTTGCCTACGACGTGTACCTGGATAACAATGCTGCACCGCAGAAGAAGATCGGTACGGTCTACAGCGGAACGACAATTCTGACAACCCCGCTGGCGCTAAACACACCCTACTATTGGAAAGTAGTGGCCATTGATAAGTATGGGGGTGCTGCCGAAAGCGAGACGTGGCGAATCACGTATCAACCCGGAAGTACCAATCAACCTCCGGTATCGCCCGTACTAACGTATCCGCAGCATCAAAGCACGCTGTCTGGCCGTGACGTTACGCTTCGATGGCAAAACAGCACCGATCCCGAAGGCGATGACGTTTTGTACGACATATATCTGTCAGGACCATTGGGTACGGAAACACAACTCGCTACGAATTGGCCGTATACACACTATTCGCTCTACAACCTGGAATTTGGTAAGACCTTTTCCTGGCGGGTAGTGGCAAAGGATAACACGGGCAACAGAAGTAGTATGGTCTGGACATTTACAACGCCAGGGGGGCGTTACTACACGGTGTCCGGAAAGGTGCGGCACATTCAGGGGAATGCTTTGCAAGGCGCGTTGCTACAAGGTTTTCCGACAGCAGTGTATACCGATGCCACCGGAGTTTATGCCGGGCAAGTACCCGCAGGCTGGGAGGGGACTATAACACCGGTATTATCGCCGTATCAATTTAGTCCTGCCGGCATTCATGTTGCTGCCGTGCAAATGGATCTGACCGATCAGAACTTTATAGCATCGGAAGAACCTCTTTACAGTGTTGCCGGAACAGTAACCGATACGCGTAACCGACCCGTGGCAAATGTAGCGCTTTTGGGTTTCCCGGGTGCCGTAAGCACGAACGGTGCCGGTCAATATACGGCTGCTGTACCACAAGGTTGGTCAGGTACCGTATCGCCCGTTTTAGCGGACTATACGTTTGCCCCATCGCAGCGTGCATATGCTGGCGTGGGAGAGAATTTTTTGCTGGAAGATTATCAAGCGGTCTATACTGGCAGTTACACAATTTCCGGTACGGTTAAAAATGAAATAGGTCAACCCCTGTCTGGTATTGTGCTTAAAACCGAACAAGACGAAACGCAAACCGATATAGCCGGAAACTATGCCTTTCACATTTCTCCTGGCTGGAGTGGCACGGTAATGCCCGTTTCAGATAAATACACCTTCAATCCGGCGAACAAAACATATTCCGATGTGTGGGAGAACCAGCCAGAACAGAATTATACATCCGCCGTAGTTACCGGTACGGAAGGCGAGCTTGCGCAAGCGGGCTATATATATCCAAACCCTACCAGTGATTTAATTCAGATTGAACTGGCTAAACCGCTGAAAACGCCAGGCATGTTGGTGATCTATACAGCCAGTGGGCAAGAGGCTGCCCGCTGTACCCTGGTGGCAGGGACAAAGACGATCCGCTGGCAAGTCATCGACGCCTCCGGAAAACATCTGAATACAGGACTTTACTACTGTTGCGTTTTCGACACCAACAAAAATCGGATAATGCAAGGTAAGGTCATGGTTATGGACCAAAACTAAATGTGGCCAGTAAAAGCATTCGCGGCGACGAGCCCCTTAAAAAAGAAAAAGAGGAAGCCCGATTGAGCTTCCTCTTTTCTTTTACGGTTATAGCGTGATTTATAACGTGTACTTCGGAATAAACGCGAGGGAGTTATATTGGTTTTCATTGTTTTCGCCTAATGTAGCCACGTAGGTAACAGTAGCGGAAGCAATATTGATCTTCACGAAGTAGGTCTTCCTGAACTCCGGGCTATACAATGTGCCATACACCTCGCCCGTGGGGCTTTTCGCCATTGTTCTCAAATAAATGTAGTCCGTGGAAAAATCGTCGGAAAAACCTGTCAGGTCCATTGTCACCGATTCGCCCACAAACACACCTGCGTTTGTTACCCGATCAATGATCACTTCACCTTCGTTAGCATTCTCGCCGTTGGCAATCTGGAATTCACCGGCAGCGACATCGTAGAGCATGCCCAGGGCGCAGCAAATGTCGGCTTTCGCCGTTTTTGTAGAGCGGCCGCCGTCGGTGCCAAATTTCACTACGCCATTTCCGTCTCCATTGAAATCACCAATGGCAATCAGGCTATCGTCTGCGGCAACGGCCCAGTTTACGACGGCGTCCCAAACCTCTGCGCCGTTCGCGCCATCGTTCTCATTGATTCGCGTAGCGACTTTCGTCGACGGGTTGATCGTGTACAGGTATCCACCCTTATCGGTGTTGAGGCTGGCATAATACAGGCCTTTTTTATAATGGTAAACAAATCCTCTGACACTGGTCAGGGCCTCGTCGGCGTACATCGGCGTAAACGCCTCAGTCAATGCACCGGTGGTTGTATTTACAGCGAAAAATTTGCCATTCGCGCGATGGCTGGTGACTAGCGTCATCTTGTCTGTTACGGTTACCTGCACTGCGATGTTCGCACTGGCAACAAACTCGGCTACGCCGCTTTCAGCGACCGTGGGGGCTGGAGAAGATCCTGTCCAATCAATGTCAAAATCATCTGTCGTCAAATCCGTCGTGCCGTTGTTAAGTTTCACGAGCACGTGGACGTCTTTTCCGATGTTGGTAGGCACGGTAGTGCTGTAATTTGCTCCATCGTCTATAGAGTACAGCAGACGCAAATCGCCGCCCATGGTGTACGCGTCGCCATCGATGTCTGTCGTCGGAATGTTAAAGGTGGGCTTGTCGTCATCGCTGCAGGAAGAAAAATGAAATGCCGCGGTGGCAAGGGCTGCAAAAAACAGTAGTCTGGTTTTTTTCATAAAGTAGAATTGTTTATAATCTTTTAGGTTAAAGTGTCTAAGTAGATATTTTGGGACTTGTCATCTGCGGAAATACGTTTGCTTGAAGCCGCCTGCGACAGCGCCATTATTAAAAAAAGAGTAGGATTGCGCGCATGGGTACTGCGAAGTGCAGTTGCGCATATGCTTCGTGGGCAAGGACACAAGGTCACCGAAGCGGAAACGACCGTTCATTCGACTTTTCCGATAGAAGTAACCACAGCGTTGTCACAAACTATTTCCTTTCATTTGTTTTGGTTGTTCTTAGTGATTATCGACCGATGGATCGAAGAAACTACTCGATCGTTGGTTATTCTGATTTCATTACTTCTGCCGGGTCAACCATCCCGGAATAGCTCCACAATATGATCACCAATACGAGTGAGCCAATGGCCACCCATAATGGATAAATCGGTTGTGTAATGCGAACAGTTATTTCAGCACCGACACGTGGCAGCCGGGAGAATAGAATACACTTCTTTCCTGCAAATAAAAGTAGCAAAGCAGCAGTACTTTTCCGTTATTCCATAACGTAATCGAAGAGGATCAGAAGTGTTGTTTTGCGAGAGAAAGCCCCCAGGTATCCTGTAAGATAAACACTTAAATAGCACAATCATTTTAAACGGGTCGTATATGCCGCGGAGCACAAATAAGTTTATCAATACTATTGACGAGTGTTTAACCAACGGCGTCAGGAGCGGGATCTTCCAGGTGGCCACGGAAGATGGAAGCTTGAACGGAAGGCAGGTGACGATTGCCGGAAGGCAGGTCGTCAACTTCGGATCGTGCAGCTACCTGGGGCTGGAAATGGATGACAGGCTGAAGCAAGGCGCTATTGATGCCACTCTTCGTTATGGTACACAATATTCTTCTTCGCGTGCTTACTCGTCGTGTCACCTGTACGAGGAACTGGAGTCGCTGTTCTATAAAATCTTTGATAATAACCCCGCTGTACTGGCGGCGACAACAACACTTGCTCACGTGGCGGCAATTCCTATTCTTGTGCAAAATGACGACCTCGTTATTCTGGATCACCAGGTACATGGTAGTGTTCAACTCGCCGCGCAGCTTGCCAAAGCCCAGGGAACCCGCGTAGAGATGATCAAGCACAACCGTATGGATATGCTGGAGACGCTTATCGCAGAAAACCCCAATAAATACAACCGCATCTGGTACATGGCCGATGGGCTGTATTCCATGTACGGAGATTTTGCACCCATGAAGGACATTGTGTACCTATTGGAAAAGTATCACAATTTCCATTTATACATCGACGACGCACACGGCATGAGCTGGAAAGGAAACAACGGCAACGGCTATGTGCTGAGCCAAATTCCCTTGCATCCAAAAATGGTGCTAACGACGTCGCTGGCCAAAGGATTTGGAACCGGGGGCGGTGTTACCGTCATGTCAGACAAAGAAATGATGCGCAAGATCCTGACGTGTGGAAGCTCGTACACCTTCTCCGGTCCGGTACAGCCTCCCATGCTGGGCGCTTCTGTGGCAAGTGCTAAAATTCATTTAACCGAAGAAATCTACACGCTGCAAAACAGGTTGAAGCATAAAATCGACCTAACCAAAGCTATTATCGATCAATATGATCTTCCGTTGGTATACCCTTCCGATTCACCAATTTTTTATCTTGCCCTCGGTCTTCCCCGCACCGGGTATAACATGGTAAAACGGTTGCTGAAAGAAGGCTTCTTCACCAACATTGGTATTTTTCCCGGCGTGCCCGTGAATTGTACCGGCCTGCGGTTGCCGATTACCAACGGGCATACGGATCAGGATATTAAAAACTTATTGGAAATATTTCACTACCATTTTCCGAAGGTGCTGGAAGAAGAAGGCATTACAGTAGATAAACTAAGTGCCAGCTTCAAAGCGCCGTTCACACAAACTAAGAAACATTTCGCCGGGGCGACATTGTTCAATAAACAAGACGCATTTCATGTTCAGCATGAAACAACGATCAAAAAGGTGGACCCGGAAGTATGGAACAAACTGTTGGGGGAAAGTAATTATGATTGGGAAGGTTGCCGCTTTATGGAAGAAACATTCTGTAACAACGAAGAGACCGAAAATAACTGGCGGCTGCACTACCTCATCATCAAAGACTTGTCTGACAAAGTAGTGTTGGCCACGTTCTTTACCGAATTAATCTGCAAAGATGATATGATCGCCCCGTCGTCGGTGTCGGAGCAGGTCGAAGAGGTACGAAAAAAGGACAAATATTACCTCACGTCAAAGGTAATTATGATGGGATCCCTGATCACCGAAGGAAATCATTTGTTTCTGGATCGTAGTCATCCCCTGTGGAAGACGGCGGTACTGGAAATGCTTCGCATCATGAATGAGGTGAAACAGAGATCGGGTGCCAGCATGCTTCAATTGCGGGACCTACATAGCAGTGACAATGAAATGGCAGACTTTTTAATTCAGGAAGGTTTTATTAAAGTGGAAATGCCGGAAACACATAGTGTCCCTGATCTGACGACGTGGCATACGGAAGATGAATTCATGAAACGCCTGTCGGGCCCGAATCGCTGGCACTTCAGAAGAAAAATTCTGGATAACAAGCATTTTTTTAATGTCACCGTGTTGGCAGACGAGCAGAAACAACGGGAAGGCCGGATCGACGAATGGTACGGCTTGTATTCAAACGTAAAAGGTAAAAGCCTGGCGATTAATACATACGGATTACCCCGTAGGTATTTTGAGAATATCGCCCGTCATCCGTCGTGGGAAGTTATCCAGTTGAAATTAAAGCCCGAATATGCCGGGCACGAGCCGGTCGTTGCATTGGGATTCTGTTATCGGTCGGCACAGAATAACTATGCCATTGTTTTGGTAGGATTAAACTATGAATATGTTGTTAGCCACGGTAGCTACCGGCAGACGTTATACCAGTCCATTTTGCGGGCAAATGCGTTGACGTGCAACCGTCACTACATGGGCATGGATGCCGCCATAGAGAAACAACGTTTTGGTGTGGATGTTGTTTCTAAAAGTGTTTACATTCAGGCTGACGATAATTTTAACCTGGAATTATTAGCAACCGTGTATTCTAAAAAATAAGGTATGGAACGGCATAACCTCAAAGAGTATAAAACGACGTCTTTTTGGATGAATGGGGTAGATGAGGAGATCATCTTTTGGAACTATGCACCGGCGCTGGAGATGGATATTACCATCGCCCGGGAGTTAGTTCGGCATCGCCTGGCGTATACCCACGGGAGATCCGTATATGCCCTGATAGACGTTACCAATTTAAAGACGACTACGAAAGAAGCGCGCGATTTTATGAATAGCAGGGATGGCGGTCTGAAGGGGCTTTTAGGAGGCGCGTTCCTATCCAATAACGTAGTGGCAACACTTTTGGTAAACCTTTATCTGAGAGTGAGCACACCTGCCATTCCTGCCCGGTTCTTTACGAACCGGCAGGAAGCTTTGAACTGGTTGTTAAAAATAAAACTGGAAAATTCTGTGCTTAAATAGCCGCTACTGAAATGCGCAAGGACTTTCGAACAGGTGTTGTCGGTGTACAGGAATCGCTGGGTGGAATAAAGGATCAAAAGCGAACACTTTTTAATGCTACGGTAAATGGCAAAGATGAAGGATGATACTCAGACTGGAACCACAGCTGTTGATATCCAGTTGCTGCTGAAAGTATTGGAATTAAGTGAGGCGATAGCAAACGGGGACTTTTCAAAACGCATTGTTATTGATTTTGACGATAGCCCGCTGGCGAAAATTGCGGCCCACCTCAATCAATGGGCGGACCAGGTGCAGTTGAACAGTGTACAAAAGACGCACGAGCAGACCGTCAATAGTTTCATCGAAGTGATCAGCTCGTTTGCCAACCACGACTTCACACAAAAACTTTCGATATCAGAAAATGGTACCGTCATGGATGCCATTGCAACCGGTATAAATATCCTCGGCGAAGAATTACAACAAACTACCGCCTCTAAACTGGAGCTGGAAACTGAGCGGAACAAGCTTAACGAGGCACAATCCATGGCCAAGGTGGGCAGCTGGGAGCTGGATGGTTCTTCATTGACTTTAAAAGCGTCTCATGAGACGTACCGGATTTTGGGTTTAACCCGAAATGAAACCCCTAACCTGTTTGACGCATTCAGACGGAAAGTGCATAAAGATTACCTGCCGAAGCTGAACCACCTGATCAGGTCCGCGATTGAGAAAAAGGAAGATTTTATATTAGAGATGAAGGTCATTCTGGACGACCAAAGCGTAAAAGATGTACTTTGTATTGGCGAAGCGCTCGCAGACGAAACTAACTCCGTCGTGAATTTGAAAGGAACAATTCAGGACATATCAGAACGTAAGCAGATCGAGCAATCCCTGAAGGAAGCGAAGGAGTTTGCCGAGGAAGCAAACAACGCCAAAAGTAAGTTTCTGGCAAACATGAGTCACGAAATACGCACGCCGCTGAATGGTATACTGGGACTCACAGAAATTATGCTGGGAGAGCAAGTTTCGGCTGAGCATCGCGGCTACCTGAATGTCATTCACGAATCCGGCAAGAACCTGGCGCGCTTAGTGAACGACATTCTTGATCTGAGCAAGATTGAAAACAAGAAACTTCAGTTAGAAAGCATCACGTTTGATTTCCATAAAACAATTTCCGCCACGGTTAATTCGTATAAATTTCTGGCCGATCAAAAGGGACTTACGCTATCCTGTCACATCGATCCGTTAATTCCAGCGGAAGTAATCGGAGACCCTACACGCGTATCACAGGTATTGACAAACCTGATTAGCAATGCCATCAAGTTTACGGAAGAAGGTAGTATAGAAATCCGCTTATCGCTTCAAGCCCGCAAATCGACAGAATTAGTCGTTCATGGCGCTGTTATTGACACCGGCCTTGGCATACCGAAGGAAAAATTGGACTTGATCTTCCAGAGCTTCACCCAGGCAGATGATAGCTTCACGCGGAAGTATGGCGGCACCGGGCTTGGACTAAGTATCGTGAAAAACCTGCTGGCGCAGATGAAGGGAAGTGTTTCCGTGGAGAGTCCGGCAGACCCGGTGCGCAATACAGGTTCAATATTTCGTTTTTCATTGACCTTGAATGTGCCCGGTAGAGTGCCAAGTGAAACACAAACGACAAATACACAAAAGAAATTAGCCTTTAAAAACCCGGTCACGATCCTGGTAGTAGACGATAACCCGATGAATTTATTAGTCGCAAAGAAGATGCTCAGAAAATTCGGTGCCGAGGTTACGATCACCCAGAGCGGCTTCGACGCAATCGATTTGGTTAAAAGAACGCAATTCAATCTGGTACTCATGGATATCCAAATGCCTGGAATCACCGGGTATGAAACAGCAGCAGAAATGCGTAGACTGAATTTCAAGATGCCCATACTCGCCCTGTCGGCCAACGGCTATGAAGATGACATACGGCAAAGTATGGCTTCGGGAATGAACTATCATATCACAAAACCCTATACGGAACTGCACTTGTTTGAAACCGTAAATAAATATATCGGGAGTGATGCGACCTGATTACAAAAACAGAGCGAGTGTGAGCGCTCACCAGCGCCCGCACTCGCTCGTACACTTGCTCTCAATGAAACCTAATTCTTACAGAAGGATAGCCAATCTTCAATATTACCATGCTGGCTCTCGCCATTGGTAAGTTTCAGTTCAACTGAAAAGATGACCGTGTAAGCACATTTATCTAACGTGCTAACCGGTACCAGGGCAGGGTTATGTAATTCAGTAGCCGTTCCAAAGGTTTCGGCTACTGAGCCCACAGGTGAAACATTTTGAATCGAGTAAGGCCCCCCGGGTCCATAGAGCGTAAGACTGACTCCTCCCATGTTGGGATTGGCAGCCGTATAATTCACGTGAAGCGCATCCGTGATCGGTGTACATCCGGTACCTCCGCCACCACCGATCATTTCCTGAATATCGATACAGGCGACACCTCGCTCATCCGAGGTTTGCGGCATCCATGAACCAAACTGTGGAACGCTTTTATAAATAGTATTGAACATCGCTACCGGGTTGGAAACCCCCGCGGGTACTTCAGACGCCGCATTGCCTACCGCCCGTTTTCTCATGCGTATTTTAAAGAAACGGTTTTGCTGAAGAGCAGCAACGGTGGTGGTAGACTGACCCTGAACAAGCCCGGCCATGTTTACCGTGCCGCCATTCAGCGTATCGGTATTCAGGCTCAGCAATTCGCCATTGACGTTGGGCGCAAAATTGGAAGCCTGGGGTACCGCGATCCAACCACTACCATCCACACCTCCGCTCACATTACCCACTTTGTAGGGCGTAATACTGATGGGATTCATAGGGTCGCCGGTGAACGTAAAGAATGTACCGATCTCGGCTTCACACATTTGAGACGCCGTTACTTTTTTCCATACACCGATCTCCGGTCCACCGGGACCGTTTGTCTCGATGGTATCGAAGCTATATTCCATAGCAGCGCCATTTAATTTTTGAGTGAGGCTACCGCGCAATTTGATACAGCTGAAAAAGGCCTGACCGGCCGGAGTTTTTCCCGTCGCCAGTGCAATCACGTTCGGGTTTCCGCTGGCTACGAGCTCGTTGATGAAGTGATTTCCATTGTTGCCGATCTTAGTAAAGGAAGCAGGAATACCGGTGGGCGGAACAATTAATTCTTTCAGGCAAAGCTCTACACAGAGACAATAACCGACGTTTTTTCGGCGGTTAGCAGAAGTCTCGCCCTGTATTTCCGTGCTATTGTATTCGTACTTGAAATACACATCGGGGCCGCTTTGGAAAGTGAATGGATTGCCCTTGTCCGTTTCCACATTTACCCAGGGTGACAAGAACGTTTGTTTGAAATCACGCGATGTGTAATCAATTCGGAAGTGCCCATGAACGTCTGTGACAGCGCTGCCCAGATTGTCATCCGTTAAGAAGTCCGCGTCCCAGGCAGTTACTTTAACGCCGGGTATAGGCGTCTTTGTGCCACATACATATAGGTGACCGCAAATTACCCACGCATCAAAATAGCGGCCGCGAATATGACACCACCATTTTGCCGCGATACAATACCTCCACTGGAAATAGTAATTATCCGTTTCTCTTTCGAGCCGCCATTGCGCAAAGATCGTGGTGAGATGAAACTGCAGCGGATCTTTTATGGATTTCTTGTTGCCGGGTACCTGTCCACATACAAAATCAATATCAAAGGATGTGGTGTTACCATATTTTTCGTCCAGGGTAAATTGATAATCTCCCTTTTCATCGGTCTTCGTGGTAGCAATCAGCAAACTTTTTCTGGCCGCTTTTTCTTCCTTTTCTACCAGGTGAAATGTTTCTTTCGTGTCGGCAACGGTGGTTTCTACTATCCTTTCTTTTTGCCAGGGCAGATAAAGCAATACTTCCACGCCGGCTAACGATTCCGAACAATCGTCACACAAATGACCACAAAGGTGTCCTTTAATGATGTACTTCATAAAATTTAGAGGGTTTGTTTTTGACTACTTTTTTTTGGTAAACAAAAAAAAGCCCATCACGACAGTTCGTTTTGCGACTGCCATGATGGGCTTTATTAGAATGAAATTATAAGCATTGTACGGAATGCCGGGATTTTAGTTTCATTCTTAAGAATACGGGACAACTGCAGGCGGCATCCTGATTTTTATAAATCAGCAATTCCCTGATAAAACGCTACCGCTCAAAAGGTATTTTACATGCCTATCGTCACGGAAGAAAACCGCTTCATTTTAAAATAAACCCCAAACGACAATAATGATCCGGAAACTTCTCACGGCCACAGGTTGCATCTTCTGCCTCGCTTCAGCTATTGCCCAGGAGCCCCGGCCATCGGATACGCTGAAGCTTGATAAGCTGCTGAATTTATCTTTCGAAGACCTCATGAATGTGACCGTCGTCACGCCCACCCGTAATAGTCAGAAACAAGAGCAGGCGCCGGCTACCGTGTTAGTGATCACAAAAGATCTCATCGAGCTGAGAGGGTACCGGAACCTCGCAGAGGTACTCAACGATCTGCCCGACTTTTTGGTAAAAGATAAATCCGACCCGCAGTTTTATAACCCCGTGGGCGTGCGGGGCATTTCCAGGCAGGACTATTTTACAATTCTGATAGACGGGGTAAGAATTTCGTCCCCTACAAACGAGCCGCTGCCGATTCTGGAAAACTATCCTATCTACCTGGCGAAGCAAATCGAAGTAGTGTACGGACCAGGTTCGGCCCTTTATGGAGCGGATGCTATGGGGGGTGTTATCAACATCATTACACGGAAGGCCGGTAAAGAAAACGAGCTTACGGCAACGGCTATCGGCGGAACACAAGGCTATAGCAACACTTCTTTGGTTCTTAACAGAAATCTGAAGAACGGTCTTAAGTTTTGTATAGCAGGACTGTATTCCTATGATGCCCAGCCCGACTTTTCGAAAAGCTATCCGGATCATTTTCGCATGAGCTCACACGAGACGGGCGTATTCAACACCGCCTTGGGCCCAATGACTCCCCGTGCTGGTACGGTGGATCCTGAGTTTGCGGCGCCTGTGAAGGCCTACAACGTGTATTCATCAATAGAAAAAGGTGGTTTTTCCATGATGCTCCTGCATCACTATGTAGCGGTGCCGACGTCAACGACGCTCAGCCCGGACGACGCCGTGTTTAACCGTAACGTTTTTTACGGCCATGGTGTGACCACGGCAAGCGCTAACTATACGACAGAAACCGGCAACGTAAAGTCTGTCAGCACACTCACCGCCAGCTTTTATGAAGTGAACCCAAAATCGAACTTTCGTAATCTTTATGGAGGGATGGAGCATGGCTATAAGTACAGCACCGGCTCCATGCAAAAGATTGAGCAGCAGCTTATTTATACCTTTTCTGAAAAAATCGGTCTTACGGGGGGTGCGACGTATGAAATTTTTCAGTCTCTTCCGAAGACACCGGAGTTGCAGTATCCGGTAAGCCGAAGCGAGGCAAGAAGCGGTGTCCTGCTTAATTCGGTTTATGACGGTAATCCTGGAATTGAGGCCAAATTCTTCCCACTCGTGTACACCAATGTTGGGTCGTATGTCCAGCTCCAGTATAATCCGGTAAAGAAAATCTCCTTTACCCTTGGCGGCCGGTATGATTACAATTCAAGATTCGGCGCAACCGTTAACCCACGCATTGGATCGGTTTTTCAACCGTTTCAAAAAACGACGATCAAGGTGCTCTACGGCACGGCTTATTTGGCTCCATCGCCCATGGTCACATATGAATCCTTTGGTTCGTTTTATTCTACCGATTCGGGAGCCACATATCGCTCCAGGCTCTGGCATCTGCCCAACCCAAATCTAAAGCCAATCACTTCGCAAACCGTGGAAGTAAGCGTAAATCAAAAGATCGGAAAAGATGTAAGTATTACGCTTACTGCATACAATACGAAGATCAATAACATCATTCAAATTGTAGCCGATGAGGGAAATACCAATTTATACGGTAACAAATTTTTAGGCTGGGATGTCGACTACATTGAAGTTCCGGTTAACAAAAGCTCACAACATAATTATGGTGGCAACCTGCGGGTCAACGCTACCTTTACCATCGGCCAAACCAAGCTGATGGCCTATTCGTCGTTAAGTTACCTGGAAGGGATGGAGTCAAAACTTGCGTCCTCCGCAAATGACGTAGAACAGCCGGCCATCACGCCGTGGCAATACAGATTGGGCATGGACGGAAAATATAAGGCGATTAATTTTTCTGTCCGCCTGTTGCAGTCCGGCCGGCAGCGCATGAATCAACTCCGTCCGCAGAATGAGGAAAAGCGAGAAACTACCGCCGGGTATTCGTTGGTGAATGTATCGGCAGGATATACACATAAAGGTTACGTCACAATTTTTATGAGTATCCAAAATGCGTTGAACCAACGATATGTCGCTGCACTGCCCCGGAATTTGGACGTGGAAGGGAGTTTTCAAAACCTGCTCCGCGCAACGGTTGGTGTCCGGGCGGAGTTTTAACGACAAAACGCATGAGCCTTTCCTGGTGGGCTATAGGAGGATCGCCAGCTTCAGCAATCCTTCGCTTGCTTCAAGTCCTGCGGCTTCCAGCACAGATTTTCGGAGCTTGAAGCGAAGTCTGTCGTCTTCGACAATGAAGCTGATACAGGCCCCTTGTTTGATCAGATCGTCTTCTGATACGATCAGTACGTTTTTTCCGGCGACCGCCAGTTTCAGATCGGCAATAGCGCCTGAGTTAGAGGCAGGCAGGTACACAATACGACAGACGGCGGCTTCTTCGAACGTAGTCATGGCGCGAATCTCGATCTCGCGACCACCCACCTTTTTTCCTTTCAACGTGTTTTGCAGCGCATCCAGGATGTCGGTTTCTCCCGCCACGCCGATCACGAATGTAGTCGCGGTGCCGGGCCATTTGATATATTTCGCAAAATTAAATATATACGCCGCCTGCAGTTCGCCATAGGAAGACGTCTGCCCGCTGGCGTTCACGCTGCCGACCAGGAATATAAACAAAGAAATATAGATTAACCTGCGACGCATGCACGGGAGAGTGGCTACAGTTGCGGCATCTCACATAAATGCCAGTAGTGATTCAGGATAGACACAGCGCCGATAAATCCCTCGAACGACAGAGGCTTCAGAATATAACCGGCTACGTTCAGGTCGTACGCCGCGATCTTATCGCTCTCTTCATTGGACGTAGTCATCACAAAAACGCTGACGGATCTGAGATCGGAAATTTTTCGAAGCTCACGGAGAAATTCAATACCTCCCATCTTTGGCATGTTGATGTCGAGCAGGATCACCCTGGGCGAAGGGATGATCAGCGACGGATTTTTGCCTTGCAGCGCTTCCAGTGCTTCGATGCCATTCCGGGTGATAAAAAGGGGGTTGTTGATGTTGTTTTTTCTGAACGCGCGCTGGACGTTCATAATGTCCACTTCGTCGTCTTCTACCAGGAGTATGTTTACCAGGCTTGTCATATCGTAATGGTTAAATGGGCTCATGATTGATCTTTTTTTTCAGGCAGGCTACGGGCCACGTAAAGCTGAAGGCAGCCCCCTTGTTTTCTTCAGACTGTAGGGTTACGGTGCCGCCCATATCCTCGACACTTTTTTTAATGATCGACAGACCGACGCCGGTGCCTTCCACCGTGTCACGCGATTGAAGGGTCTGAAAGATCTCGAATACTTTTTGATGATATGCGGGCGCGATCCCTACGCCATTGTCTTCCACGGTAAAGCGATAAAAGCCGGGGATCTTGGAGGAAGAGATGTTGATGATACCCTGCTCTTTGTCGTTGTATTTGATAGCGTTCGAAAGAAGGTTAATAAAGACCTGCTGCAGGAGATATTTCTTGGTATTCAACACAGGCATCCCTTTTTGAATGGTGACCTGCACATGCGCCGGCGGGTTCAGGAGGTCAATGGTATCTTTGAGCATCACATGAACGTCTACCGGTTCCGTGGGCACGTTGATCCTGCCGATCTTGGAATACAGCAGCAGGCCATTGATAAGAGCCTCCAGCCGGAATACGCGCCCGCGCAGAATCTGCATGTTTTTTTTGGATTCTTCCGACATCGCCTCGCGCATGTCTTCTTCGATCCATTCGGATAAATTGAAGATTGCCCGGAGCGGCGCCTTGAGGTCATGCGAAACGACGTAACTGAACTGGTTCAGTTCGTCATTTTGTTTTTTGAGTTGCTCTGAATAGCGAACCAGGTTCTTTCTCGAGTGCTCCAACCGTTCAAGCATGTCGTTGAATGCGCGCCCGAGCTTACCCACTTCATCGTTACTGCTTACGGTTACGCGCACATTCTCGGCGCCACTGGAGATCGTTTTCACCGTAGCATCCAGTTCACGGATGTTGCCGCTGATCATGTTGCTGACCACAAAGGAGAAGATCACACCGGAGATGAAAAGCCCCAGACTGAAATAGAGCGTAGTACGTTTTAACAGACTGATGGCATTCCGCAATTGAGTCAATGAATATCCGATCGTTAGGGTGCCGAACGTACTCTTTTGATAGACGATCTTTGTTTTGTAGAAAAGCGTGCCGTTGATTTCCACCGGCTTCTCGCTGATGGGAATTTTCGACACATCGATCTTTTCGTTTCCAGGTGCGCTGAAAGAAGCGATGCTGTTCCCCGTGTTGTTGAGCACCGTAATGTAGACAATGGCACTATCCTGGTGAGCCCATTCGAGGGCTTCGGACACGGCGACGAAATCCGTTTCTCCCATGCCGATGCCGACGCCGATCGCAAACATGTTAATCACACTTTGGATTTTCGAATGGATAACCTTCATCGCCGACCTTTCCTGCTGGCGAGGGTAGTAGCTGTAAATAAACAGCGATACCATGGCAATCAGCATCGTTTGCCCCAGGATGATCTTCGTCCGTATGGAGAGGTTGTTGAGCATTTTCCGTCAGTGTAGTTCGCCCGCTAACCCGTTCGGCGGAGCCCGCGTGTTACAGCTTCATTAATAGCCGATATCAGGGATATGATTGTGCTGACGAGCTTGATGACTTTTGTCATTTCCGGTCCGGGGTCGGTCATTTTCAATAGCGTCGATATTTCGTCCAATGCTTTATCAAGCGCAGCCATATTCAATATCCCGTAGGAGTATCGTATCTGGTGGCAGATGAACCGGATCGCTTCGAAGTTCTGACTTTTCGTATAGCCCTTCAACTTCTCAACAAATGCGGGTGTTTGTCGGTTGTATTCCAGCACAAGCTCGTCGATAAAGACGCTGTTCTCTCCGGCGAGCTCGTGAAGCGCGCTCAGGTCGATCTTGTGGTAGGGGAGGGCATCGGTCCCTTTGAAGGGAACGACCCGCGTGGGGGAAGATTGAATGAACTTTAAAAGCTTCAGGTAGAGATCGTCCGCCTTGAAAGGCTTGGAAATGTAATCGTTCATGCCGACAGCCAGGCACTTGGCAACATCGGATCCGAATGCGTGGGCGGTCATGGCGATAATGGGTACCTCCGACACGGGAGGTTGACATTGCGTGCGGATATGTCGCGTAGTTTCAAAGCCGTCCATCTCGGGCATTTGGATGTCCATGAGGATTACCTCATACCGTTTCGTCTTAACCCGTTCCAGCGCCAGCAGGCCATTGGATACAATGTCGATGTTGCAACCGGCCTTTTGAAGAACCTTTCGCACCAGCATCTGGTTGAGCGGGTTGTCTTCCACGACAAGGATCGCTGCCCCGATCAACAGATCGAGTGATTCAGGGGCGGGTGATGTTCGCAGGGACGACGGCTGACGTTGCTTATTCTCCTGCGTGACCTCCTCGCAGGGCAGATGCACGGTAAATGTCGACCCGTGACCGTCGGTGCTGCTAAGGGAGATCTTTCCATCTTGTAGTTCCACCAGATTTTTAACGATGGCCAGGCCCAGTCCGGTTCCCCCATATTTTTTCGTGGTATCGCTGGAAGCCTGAACGAAACTTTCGAAGATGGCGGCATGCTTATCGGCGGGAATGCCAATGCCGGTATCGCGAACCTTGAACTCGAGAATGCAATGGTGTTTCTTCGCGGCACTGGAGTTTATGTCCAGCGTAACGCCGCCCTTCTCGGTGAATTTGATCCCATTGGAGATCAGGTTGGTCAGGATCTGGTTGAGGCGTACAGGATCTCCTTTGATCGTCGTCGGCACCTGGTGGTGGACGCTACTTGTCAGGCTGATGCCTTTCTCCAACGCTTTGGGACGCAAGACTCCGACGATCCCGTTCACGAGCTCTCGTATATTGAACTCACTTTTTTCAATGGTTGTCTTTCCGGACTGTATCTTCGAAAGGTCGAGGATATCGTTGATAATGACCAGCAGATTCTCGCCGGAAAAGTGGATCGCATCGATGTAGCTTTTTTGCTCCGTGGTAAGGGGCGTTTCGTATAGCAGCCGCGTGAACCCGAGAATGGCGTTCATGGGCGTCCTGATCTCATGGCTCATGTTTGCCAGAAAGATCTCTTTTACTTTCATGGAGTTTTCGGCGAGCTCGTGCGCCCGCATCATCTCCTGCTCGGAGAGTTTCCGGTCTGTAATATCCTGAAGGGTACCCACGATCTTCTCCAGCGCGCCGGTGGAATCCGGTATGTACCGCCCGTGCGTATGCGCGTATTTAACCCCTGACGGAGTATTGATCCGGACGTCGATATTATAGTGTTTCCCGGCCAGCGCGTCTGTCCACGCCGCATGAACCTTCTTTCTTTCGTCGGGATGCACCAACGTTAGGAACATCTCGAAGGTCACCGGCTTTTGAGGGTCGAGCTCCAGGATATCGTATATTTCGGGAGATACATAAAAGGAGTTGCTTTTGGCAAGGAACTCCCAGCTACCGATTTTAGCCATCTCCTGGGCTTCCGCCAGGCGGGCCTCGCTGATTCGCAACGCGCAGTAGGCTTCTTCCCGTTCGCGCATCATCCTGTTCAGGCGAAACATGTTTCGCAGCACCTGGCTGATCGATTGACCGTTGATTTCGTTCTTGACGATATAATCCGACGCGCCGGCCTTCATCAGCTCTACGGCAATGCTCTCGTTGCCCTGCGAGGTGATCATCACGATGGGCGTCACGATTCCCGCGTCCCGGATCTTCTTCAGAAAACGCAAACCATTATCGCCCGGCAGCAGGTAATCGAGGAAGATGCAGTCAAAGGCATTTAGCAGGCTGATGTCGGCGATGCCGAGCGCGTCAGAATATTCGGTCAGCTCATACTCAAACCCGCTGGCTTTCAGGGCCCGTTTCAGTTGACGCTTGTCCACCTCGTCATCATCGATGACCAGCAGTTTTACAAAATGCTCCGGAGCATCAGGATTTTTCATCGTTGCGTTGTTCAGGACTTGTTTTCGGCCAGTTGAAAATGAACGTACTTCCTTTTCCTACGCTGGACACTACGTTGATCTTACCGCCCACGGCGGCAAGGATACGTTTGACAATAGTCAACCCAATGCCGGTGCTTTCGTATTTGTCACGCGCCTGCAGCGTTTGGAAAATCACAAAGATCGTTTCATGATATTCGGGGGAAATACCGGGTCCGTTGTCTTCCACCCAAAACTCAAAACAACTTTCTTTTTCTGTGAAACCGACGGACACGATGCCGGCCTCCTTGTCATTGTACTTGATGGCGTTGCTGATCAGGTTTGAAAAAACCTGGTGCAGCAAAATCCGCGGTGTTTCAATACACGGCATGGACCCCATGATGTTTATCCGGATGTGCGGCGGCGGTGATAACAACTCTATAACATCTTCCAATAACCGGGCGACGTCCACGGTTTGGGAAGGGACGTTCTCCCGGCCCACTTTCGAATACTCTAAAATACCGTTGATGAGCGCCTCCATTCTTTTAACACGCCCCCGTAATGTCGCCAGATTATCCTTGTTCTCGCCAGACAACGAAGAGCCCAGGTCATCCTCCAACCATGACGACAGGTTGCTGATCGCCCGCAACGGCGCCTTCAGGTCGTGGGATACTATATATGCGAACTGATCCAGCTCCCGGTTGTTTTTCTCCAGCGAATGGGTATACTCCGCGATCGTTTTAATGGATTGCCGCTGCTCGGATACGTCCCGCAGCAGAACGATCTTGAACAGTTTTCCGCTTTCGTTGTCGTGGATAACGGTGATGGAATACGAGGCAACGAAGACGCGCCCATCTTCCCGGATGAACGGATCCTCCCACTTATCCGAGTGCCCTTCCTCCTGAAAGAAGGGAGCTTTTAGGTCGGCATCTTTCAACGAAGCATACAGCTCCCGGACGTTTTTTCGCAGCAGGAGCTCCCCTTCGGAATAGCCGAATATGTCGGCTGCCGCCTGGTTGGCAATTTCGATCTCGTCGGAAGCGTTGAGGACCAGCAGCCCTTCCTGCATGACCTTCATTAGCGATCCGATGAGAAGCTTCGAATACAACACTTCCGGTGGAAAAAAAATCATACGGTGTGGCCTCTCGCGTCTGTTTCAAAAGGCAAAAATGTAGCTTATAGCGCTTGTATTGTTAAGGGAAACCCTGATTTTGAATAAATCAGGACATGCACGGCGATAGCGGAAAAGTGTACAAGCCAATCTTATTAATCATCCCGTTGCGGCACGAGCCGTACGTCCTATTTTGTCCGGAATGATCCGTTCCAGCAACCGCGCGATGGGCCGGGTAAACCAGGCGAACAACAGCACTCCACCGACATTAAAAAGCACATGCGCATTTGCTATTTGTCGCGCATGGTTCTGCCCCGGCGAGATCCAAACAGCCAGCTCGGCCAGTGACCGATACAGTAAGATGCCGATCAAAACAGAGATGATATTAAAGGCCACGTGGAACACGCCTGCGCGCAAGGCATCGCGTGAGCGGCCCAGGCTTGCCATGAGTGTATCGGCACACGTTCCAATCTCCGCGCCTAGCATGATCGATACGCCTACCGCCAGCGAGATCATATCCTGGTTGGCGAGTGTAATAACAATGCCCATCGTAGCGGACGACGACTGAATGATCAACGTGATCAGCCCACCAAAGAGCACACCCTTCCACGGATTTTCGAGTGAAGAAAGCCAATGCGTAAACTGATCACTTTCTTTAAGCGGCTCCACGGCGTGGCCCATCAATCCCAGCCCGAAGAAGATCAACCCAAACCCAAAGAGCAATAACCCGACATACTTCATCGTTTTTCGTTTGGTCACAAAGTATATAAAGAATCCAACAATGAGCAGAATGGCCGAATACTCATCAATCTGGAAAGCGAAGAGCTGACTTGACAACGTGGTGCCGATGTTAGCGCCCATAATTACTCCGATGGCGCGTGGAAAGGATACAAGCCCCGCATTCACAAGTGCAATGACCATGATGATCGTCACACTGCTGGAATCGAGTAGCATCGTTACCACCGTACCGGAGAGAATAGCGACAAGCACATTCTGCGTGAAGCGCTCCAGTATGCGTTTCATGCGGTCACCCGCGATCTTTTTCAAGCCGAAGGAAAGCCGTGTGACGCCATATAGAAAAAGCGCAAGACCTGCCGTAATGCCGAGTATGATTTCCAGCGTATCCAAGAGATATGTTTAAAACATGTCGTAAAATATGATGCCCGGCGACATAACATTTACGTAACACTGCAGCTGCACGCCAGACTTTCAGAACGTTACCTGTTGATCAGCAAAGGGCTCGTTGTCACTGGGGTCGGTTCCGAGTCGCAGTATATGCCCGTCGGGATCTTCGACCTGCATTTCGTAGGCCCACGAAAAGTTGGTGGGAGGGAGCTTAATCCTGACATTGTTGACTTGCAGCGTTTGGTGCAGCGTGAAGATATTGCCGTCAAAGCCAATCCAGACCCAGGTGCCGGATGAACCCTGCCCGTTCTGACAGAGATATATACCGGTATTGTCGCGGTGGATGAGGGTAAATTGATCGGTGCCCCAGTCGGCGTTACGGAATCCCAGCACGCGGGTGTAGAAGTCGATGCTGCGCGGTACGTCTTGTACCTTGAGAATGGGGGCTATATTCTCAATCCGAAAGTTGGGAGTATCATGAGGTTTCATGTTTGTGGGGTTTATTTCATGGAAGATAGCGCGGATATAGTCATACCGTATTTTTCAGGTATACAGAAAAAGGTTTCAATAATATAGTGATTAAAAATACCGATTTTTACAACATTCCCGCCCATACCACGTTTTGGTGTATGTATTATGACAGCATATTTTTACTGCCACATATACCCGATGATGCAATTTTTTAACCGATTGATTAACGATATGTACGTTCACACTGCCATTATTCTATTATGGCCGTCAGGCCATTGTTCGCTTCAGGCTGTTCCGGCTAACCAATAGTAGATACCGACAACTAAAAAAAGTCCCTCTCCTGATCTGTGCTTTGGGTAGCACAGAACAGCGGTCTATTACCCAATACTTTTATTTAACCTTTACTGCTATGCAATCAGTCGATGACACTGCATTCAAATCCTTGCGCCCTATGCTGCGCAACCTTGTTCAAAAAGTTCATGGCCACGCCGGAACGTACGATCCCTCTGAGAAGGAGATCGCCGATGCAATCGGACCGCTGCTGTACAAGCATGCTGTCAATGTGCCGCGCGAGCAATTCGATCTGGAAGCGGACATGCAACGACTCGTATTGCATGTCTCTCTGCAGACGCTGGGGCGGTTTCTGCGAATCGCCCGTAACCTGGGCATCATCACGTGCCACAGTGGAAAAGATTTGTGTCAACGTATCGCAACCAATGTGAGGACTATCGGCTCATCCCGTCCGTCCCCAAAAGGCTTGCTCAAAGCATTTGGCGAGCCGAACAGCAATAATTTTCACGAATATGCCGCCGCACAACAGCGTGTGCGCGACATCTGTTCACGTATAATCGAGTATATAGATGAGCAAAAATCAAATCGTCAGAAAGAATAAATATACTGGAGTACAAATAGTGCTGTTATACTGAGTAAAAAGAAGGGGGTAGCCGAAGCTACCCCTAACTACCCTAAACTACCCTAAACTGCACCTGTTCACCCCTACCGTTGTATGTAATTATTTATTTCATTAGCGGAAACTAATCAAACGTATATGTCTGACGTAAATTTCATCAAAAACTCCGTGGCCTTCGCGCGCCACGTTCCAATCGACGATCGTCTCACGCCCTATCACATCAGCCTGTGGTACGCTTACTTCCACCTGTGGAACGACGAGCGCTTTGACAATCCGTTCAGGATGTACCGCAACGACGTCATGGACCTGGCGGCCATCGGGTCGACAACCACCTTTCGCAAGTGCCTGAATGATCTCAACCAATGGGAGTACTTGCTTTATTTGCCGTCACAAAGCAAGCATCGTCCCAGTAAAATTGAAATGTACCGGCTCGACATTGCGAACCCCAAGCCGTTTGTTTTATGGGAGCAGCAAAATGTCAAAAGAGATTCCGGTACTGACAGGAATCGAACCAAACGTGATCCCGATGCTGATCAAAATGGAAGTAAAAGTGATTCGGACGCTGATCAGAATCAGAACAAAAGTGATCCGGATGGTGATCAGAATCAGGACAAAAGTGTCCCTGGGAGTGATACGACAGGTGATTTGCAAGTAATCGCATTTAATACAAACAGTATAAACCCTCCAAACGGTATTCAAACGAGAGAGCGTGAGAGTGCACACGCACCCGCGGATGATTTGGATAAGACTACACCTCAGCCTCCGGCCGCTGAAAAAAACAGTGACCGGGGGGGCGAGGGCGTGCCCACAAACCTGGAAGAGGTCGTTGCATATTTTGTTTCGCAGGGTTCTACGGCGCTCGAAGCGAAAAAATTCTACTACCACTTTGAGGCCATTCACTGGAAGGTCAGCGGTCAGCCCATGGCGAACTGGCACGCGGCCGTTCAAAAATGGTTTCTGAATACCGCCAGCCAGGCGGCTAAAGCCGGCAACAGGCCAACGCCCGGGTCTTTGCAAACACCCGGCGCCCGCGACGGTAAGAAGATAGACTATGATAAACCAATGTAATAACAACCAGCACGATGACACCCTCAGACTTTGAATGGTGCCTGTCCTTTCTCGCCAAACACGGCAAGAAACAGTTCGGCCCCGACTTTCAGATTTACGACATCGATCGTCCGTTGATCTATAAACTGCTGATCTATTTTCTCCGGGATGAACAGGAAGCTGCCCGCCTTGACATAGACCTGAACAAGGGCATTTTGCTTTCCGGCCCGGTAGGCTGCGGCAAGACTTCGCTGATGACATTGATGACATCTATACCCGGCCCCGAGCGCAACTTCGTTCTGAGAAGCAGCCGCAGCGTCAGTTTCGAATTCATGGAAGAAGGCTATGCCATCATTCAGCGGTATAGCAACCTGTCGTATCACTCCAATAAGCCGAAGATCTATTGCTTCGACGACCTAGGTTCCGAGCGCAACCTGAAGTACTTTGGCAATGAGTGCAACGTCATGGGCGAAATAATCTTAAGCCGCTACGACTTGTTCATCAACCAGGGTATGCTCACGCACATGACGTCCAACCTTGGTCCCGATGAGCTGGAGGAGTGCTACGGCGATCGCGTCCGGTCGCGATTACGCAGACAGGTGAATAAACTCACCTTCTCTCCCGAAACCGTCGACAAACGCCGTTGACCGACGGGAGCCCGTCCGTTAAACGAGAGAGGCCTCCCGAAGGAGGCCTCTTACTTTACTCACCCTCAGACCACGCGTGATCCTGTTCGTCATCCGACGCGGCACTCCCTTCTTCCTTCTCCACCGCCGTTTGACTAACCGCGGTCAACACACCACCCGCTACCGTGAGGTATCCTGCCACAGTCACCAACGCCGTCGGAAGGGCAATCGGCGCGGCCACAATCGCGCCGCTCGCCGCGAACAGCGATAGCCCAATGATACGCAGTACGCGAAAAAACTTCGGCGTAGGCGCTTTTACTCTCTCTACAATGTTCATACTTGTTTTTTTAATGTTACTTGTTATTACAATACCGTTACCCGCTGCGTCGTTGCTTTCGAGATCGTGAGGTATACTTCTTGTCCTCTATCAATCGCATCGAGCACCAGGTCTTTCAATCGTTCATTCGCCAGCCGTGACTGGCGGCCACTCCCGGGACCGGTAAGCTCCAGCACCGGCGCAATACATCCTTGCAGTTCCGTCTTCGCATGATTCGCGGGATGGATCAGGATGCAGCTTCTGCCGGGCACATCCACGACCAGCAAGTGCAGTCCACGTTTGGCTGTAAGACGCTTGCGCAGTGTATACCGTCCTTCGGGAATACAGGATACGTTTCGCCTGTTCTGGAGCCAGGGGAGCTCGATCGTATAGCAAATCATGATGCCTGCGAATCGAATCTCCCCATTGGTTCCGTCAGGGTAATACTTCCTGAACAGTTCCAGCTCCATCACCATTAGCCTTCCGAGTCCACCGCCACGACCGCCAGCGCGTTATACGAACCGTCGTTGATCGAGTACATGGCACCGTTCACCACTTGCGAAAACTCGATGCCCAGCACGACCACCAGGGGGCTTGTACTCCCGACGGTCACTTCCAGCGGCATGTTGATCGTCACCGGTGCTTCCAATCCCGTGATGTTCTCTTCACTCTCGGCCACTTCGCTGTTATAACGATCGGCGGCAAAGTCGAGCTCCGACACGCTGGCCACGAGACGGAAGTTCGTAGCGCCGGTGGGTGCGGCGATCAGCTCGGCCGGCACAAACTGCGGCACGTTGATCGTTACCAATCCCGTGGCCCGGTTCACTTCCACGCTGTACTGCGCCAGCAATGTCTGCCGCAGCTTACCATCGATGTTGAACTCAAAGCCCTGCAGCAGGCTCATGTCACCATCCACCACGTTGCGTGCGCCGCGCAGGCTGGTGGTGTCGGCATGGATCACCTCCGTAAACTTCTGCGTCAGGCGGGGTACCGTGCGGCTATCGGACGAGTTTAGCAGCAGCGAACGAAACGCCGTGCGCAACAACCGCCCCGCCTGACCGGCGCGCCCGAACTCCGAGCCATTCTCCCGCGTACGGGCGAAGGCCGCTTCGGTGCGGATCCGCTTCGCATCCACGCCGCCTTTCTGCCGGGCCAGGTGACCGTCCTTCGCGGTCTTGTAGAACGACAGGCCACCCAATTGACCCTTCAATAAAATCACTCCATCTTGTCTTGCCATATATACTATTATTTTGTTTTGTAATCCGTCGTGTCTGGCACACCCCGGTTAAGCCGTCGTTGCAACAACAGCACAAAAGAGCGAAGTATATACGAGCTGTAAAAGACACGCGTCCGCGGATGGCCGTTATTTCCTAATTCGTCATGTTATGTCCTGTTTCGTCCTAAAACGTCCTAAAACGTCCGCGAATGACCGCCGGTATTTTTTAGTATGTAATCTATATACGTGTATATTTGAAGAATGAAAATTGACCGGATCGTTATTTATTCAAAAGACATTGCGCGCCTGACCGGTAAGAGCGAGCGCCGTGCGCGGGCCAGCATGGCGAAACTCCGCGCCTGGCTTGGCAAAGCCCCTGGCCAGCCCGTTACGGTACAGGAGTATTGCCGCTATGCCGGCGTCTCGGAAGACGAAGTGGTGCGTGCTATGGCTCATTTTTAGTATTGTTTTTCGGATCATCTTCCGATCACATCTATACCACGCACAAGTCACATGTTAACCACATGTTGCATCAGATCTGATACGATGAAAAGAAATGTTTTGCGTTGTTTTATAGCGACGACCACTTGGAATGGATGTTCGTGGCTGATCGAAACAGTGTCTTTGCAAAGGCCTTCAAAGACCACCTTCCTTCGAGTCTGCCACAGGCTTCTTCCATAGATGTTCCACACATGAGCTACGGATGATCTACTGCTTTATAGCATGGAACATCCCTGGATCAAGGGAATATCCCGGTCGTTGTAGGCATGACGCTGACGGGCATCATGCGGCATTTTTTAAGAAATTTTTTTAAACCTTAAAAACAACATGTATGGCATTTCTCAGAGACATTACGTTTACCGGCAAGCTGGGCCACCTTACTGCCTACAAAATGAAAGGCACCGACAAGATCATTCTGCGCCGGAATGGAGGCCCGTCGAAAGACACCATTAACAATTCGCCGGGGTATGCGCTCAACCGTCTGCACCGCCAGGAATTTGGCGCGGGCGTCATGTTGGGCAAAAACATACGGTTTATGCTGGGCGCGCTTCGCTCCGTTGCGAATTATAACATCACCGCCAAAATCAACAGCTTACTCAAGCATGTAAAACTAAAAGACACCGAAGGGGCACTGGGCAAGCGTGCGTTCCGGTTAACGTCCATGCCCACGCTGCTGCAAGGGTTTCCCTTAAACAAACGGAGTACATTTGATACCATGCTGTTTACGGCGATCACCTGGTCGCTTTCACGCGAGACACGCTCCGCTCGCGTGGAAATTTCCGAGCTAATTCGCGGCTTGAATTTCTCCCCGCCGCACCAGCATCCCTATTTTTGTATTACCGCCGTGCTAGGCATCGTACCGGATATTCTGTATCAGGAATCTAAAGCCGCCTACGCACCGCCTGACTGGTTTGACGGCATGTATGCGCCGGTACAGGTGTCCAGTCCCTGGTACCCTGCTCAAAACGGTGCACCACCGATTACGCTGGACTTAAGCACGGACCTGGTACCCGCGGACGAGTCCTATACCGTGATGCTCTCGATCGGCGTTCGATTCGGGCTGCTATTGGAAGACAATAAGGTGCAGTTATTGGATCATATGGGAAGTGCGAAGATATTGGCGTTGAAGTAGTGAAAAAGGGTAGGGGGTGGCTTTCTGCGCGCTCGCGTTGTGGAGAGCCATACTTTTTTCTTAGTGATCGGAGCTAGTTTGCGTATCGGGCATTTATCGGGCACACATTATTTAGCTGCGCTTTTCCTCTCTTAAGTTCGGGTCTACCAGTTTATGTAGACTATTGAGTAAATTTACTCATCATATTGAGTAAATTGTTACAGATGTTTGAACGCCCTTATATTGAGTGACTTACAAAGAGGATGCTTGAACCCAGAAGCTTCATTAGGCAAGTGCTTGGTGATCATATCGGCTCAGAAAGCATTGTATTTCTCCGAGACTTTCGTTTATCGAGGCAGCTGCGGGGATGGGAGCCCAGGTCAAGTCGCCAAGTTCGCTTTCGTATTGCTGTGCCAGTTCTGTCCAGTATCTGTTGTGATCTATGAATAGGGGAGACGCGGCTAGTGGTTGAGCTAGCCATTCGCCGGCAAAATCCTCATTCGCTGCGTCGTCTGCTCTAACGAGATCGAGAAGGTTGAAATTTGCATCGATCAGTATTCGCTCTATGAGATCTTCCTGGTTGAGAATTAAATGAAGGTCGTAAAAGTGACGGATTTTTCCCCGCACAGCATCTTGGCCTACATGAGACATGCGGATCAATGACATAAGCTTTTCAAAGAAGGTTCTTTCTCTGGTCAGGACGTTGATCGTAAAAGGCTGGAGTCCATAATGATCTACCTGGTCTGGGAAGTTGATTGCCAAAAATTGGCCAATCATGGATTGTATAGCCTTTCGTTCGTGGGGAACAGGATTGGTGAATGAATTAATTTCTAATAGAATTTGATTTCTAACCGCGCCGAATTCGTTGTTGTCGATGGATCGAGGGTAGTTATGGTATGTTTTTCGATAACGGCTGCCTTTGGTTTCGGCTTCGTGTTTAAAATATTCCAGTCCGGTTACTACTATATGTTCGACGTCGCGGATTCTGCTTTTTAATTGATTCCCGTTCAGCTCGTGTCCGCCGAGTATTGCCAGATCAATGTCTTCGGAAAAGCGGTTTATACAGGTATGAGCCTTGGAGAGGGATGTACCCCCTTTGAAAACCACGGTATCGACAAATTCCGAGTTCGCTAAGTTGCGAAGCACCCACGTGACCCAATAGTCTTTTTCGATAAATGTTACCCGTAAACCAAAATGGGTGGCTGCGGCTTCAACAGCTTCTCCAAACTCAGGCACTGTATGAAAGGTCATTTGATATTCCAGGAGGATTTGTTCGGCAGTGTTATAGCCGATACTCCTATATCAAATTTAGATAGTCTATTTATCTTTTTCTTTAAAATTCCAGTATCAATTTCATCGAAGTAGTACTCCATCATGGCGCCGAGGAGAGCTCGTGTGCGAGGCTGGTATGCTTCTGCCAGACCGACGAGTCGTTCTTGATCTTTACGCGGTAACTCCCCGATCTTTCTTTTTAGAACTTTTACAGACTCATCTGGCGTAGCATCGGGTATAGCGTTGATGTCCTGAATTGCATCGAGAATCTGCCACAATCGAATCTCTTCTTCCAGAAATTGCCCCAGCCGTTTGATATACTTTACTTTGATACCCTGAAGATCTTTCGGCTCCTTGGGTTTCGACGTCGCAATAATAAATGTGTTCGAAACCTGGGTTGTGAGACCCATTTGGTTGAAAACAGGAAGCCCGGTCGGGTATCCAATGCGTTCCGTATTTTTTATAGTTAGGAGTGCGATAATATCGGATTCCTTTGGGCGGATCTTGCCATAAGATGACTTCTTGGGCTTATAATACTTGCCCTTTTCGAGTCTTTCGATCACACCCTGGCGGGACAGGCGGCTAAGGGACAAGGCTATTGATTCGACGCCGGCGTCAGGCAGTGCTGTAACGAATATTCCGTAGTCAAAAACCTTTCCTGAAGGCATTTCCTCCACTTTATCCCTTACAAGTTGTGCTACAGTAGACATAGTCGCCGTTTTGTTGCTCTTCAGGAAGTTGGAGATACCTGGGGTGTTGTTCCATTAGGTGCTGGAACAATAGGAGGTGATCAAGCTGCCATTCCTGGAGATGGTGCTATTAATAACAGTAAAAGTACGATCGTTGTTCTTATTATACAAGTTTTCAATACGGTTAACATGTCAAATATTGTCGTTGCTATGGCTCTCCCCACACCACAATTGTTGCGTAAAAACGCAGATTCAGGCATCAAATGCGCCATTATTATCTATCCGGGGACAGTTTTTCAGGGCGGGGTCCGCTGGAAAATGTGGTAGTAAGCCTGTAACCGAGGGCAAGCACAAGACAACGCTTCAATAGTTCGACACACGGTATTACGGCGCACCTGAAGTTCAGTTTTAAGTACGCACCTACTTCGATATCCTTCAGGTCCCGCAAATCGGGGCTGGCCTTAATGGTGTCACAGTCTGCCATTTGCCGGTAAGTAGGATTGTCATGTACGCGCCGGTACAAGTGTCCGCCGGTCACCAAAGCACAGACCTGGCACCTGCGGACGAGTCTTATACCGTGATGCTCTCGATCGGCGTTCGATTCGGAGACGTGACCGGGCTACCTGCCGACCTATTGGCTTTGCTTCAATTCATCCCAGCGGATAATAAAGTAATTACGCTGATCAAAAACTACTTCTCCATTTTGTTCAATTGGCAAAATATCACCCGAAGCACCAATAAGGGTATCACTTTTGTACTCACTTCGCCAATCTGCATTATGGTTGGGATATTTCCATTGCCAATAACTACTGTCCGTGTCCACATATCGGCGAATTAAGAATCTATTGGAAGGAATGGTTGCATGTTTTTTAAGGCTTATAAGCGTAATGGTGTCGCCAGACAAAACAAAGTCACCTGTATAGCAATTAGGATTTATAAAGTCTCCTTGACAAAATTGATATTTGCCGCCTTTATACAAAGCAAAATAAGTAGTGCCGACACCACTGTTCTCAGGAATAGGACCCGCATGGAAGACTTTGTCTCGTTCTTTTAGCTGGGGTTTTGTTTCACAAGATATCCATAAGCTAGCTGAACAAAGCAAAAAGTAAAGAGATAATTTGACAGGAACCATATAATGTCTTTTTAATATTGGATTATTCAATGATACATTGTTTTACTATATAAGTTGTTAATTCAGTGCGATACATGCGGCGGAAGTGGGACAGACGAATATCTTGCATGGGCTAGGTCAAATATTTTTACTCTCAATAGTAATGATCAACTCATTTCGATATACTTTTTCCAGTCATCCGATTTAATTAAGCTATCTTTTATATTTTCAAATAAATGAAGAGCCCTACTCATTCGTAATAATTTACTTCTTTCTTGTAAGTTGCTATTGAATATAACAAAGTAAAATATTAATCTCAATTCATCGTCTGTCGCCCGTGACTTAATAACTCTGCTATAAAAGCTTTTTTTCTCTTCCGAAAAGGTGGCTTCGAAAACCAGTTCTGCAACTGATGTGAAACTTCTTAGGAAGTGCCCGATTTGCCAAGTGTAGTCTTTGAAATATTTATCCGGCGTTCTATTTTCGTATTTGTACTGAATATGAAGCATCCGATATAGCGCTTCGAAGTAATCGTTGGCATCCGGTTTGTTCTTGTAATTGTGGTACTCTGACCGAACTTCCTCGGTGAGACTTTCGGGCGGTATTTTATCAAGTCGCGTCGTAATTTCGTCGTTGATTATTTTAATGTGTTGGCCCTTCACAAGTAGATCGCGCACAACCGATTCGTGAACCGCGAGGTGATTATAAAATGAGTTGTCAAATGATTGCGTCTTTGCTTCGCGAAGGGTAAATATTAACCAGATGAAACTCAATGTTCCGAAAATTCCACCGACAAACGATCCGAAGTCTGAGAACTTCTGGGAATCAATTTGAACCTGAAAATTAAAAAGTTCAGCCCTCCACAAAAAGAGTCCTGCACACACTGCACACACTAAAAGAATGGCAATGTACCAAGTAGTTTCGTTTTTCATTTTTGGTTTATTCGAATAATAGGTAGTAACAGTTATTGGCGGTGTTATTTCGATATGTTATAATCCCAAAATCAGTCTTCTCGAATACCAGATCTTAGAGAAAAACCAATTCGATTCACTCCCATTCAATTTTCTCCGCTATCGAACAATTCCGATGTCCACAACTAGGAATCCAGCTTTGAATAAATAATCATTTCTTCGCCATCTAAGCAGAAGTAAAAATTGGGAAACATCGGATCATCGTCAGAATCGATAATCCAGGGATACTCTACATACTCGTCCATCGAAGGTGCTATAATCGTATATCCATTATCAAACTGTATACGCAAAGTGAGATTTGGCACCACTTCAACATCCTTGATTTTGCTATTCTGTGTCATAGAGTGAATATAAAATGCTTGCATCGGCTGTGCAGGTTGTCCAATAGTAAGATGAAGATCGGGAAACTTATTAATGACGTTTGGCCATTGACCAACTTCTTCAATATACCACTCAGAATGCAGAACTACCCTAATCGCGTAAGGTAATTTACTATCATAAGTGTGTCTTATATCCATAAAACATATCGAGAACGGTTTACCGGCCGGACTTCCGCGACGATTTGGCTATTCTAAACGGATACAATCTGTTCGATTTAATAGGGGGGAGGGCCGACGTGCAAGAGGTCTTGACCACCTTGTTGCGCAGCACAGGGATTAAATTGGTAGGTGACTCAAAAATCCGCACGGATCGCCCAGGTAGCGACAAACTTATGGCCATGTCGTTTTCGTCACAGGGTGATACCGTTAAGCAGCTCATGTTCTACCTGGCAGCCATTGCTTCTAACAAAGGAAAGGTGTTAGTGCTCGACAACCTGGATGCAAATGTCTTTCCGAATCATCTTGTGCTCCTGGCCACGGCAATGATTCAGAACCCGCAGAATCAATATTTCCTTTCAACACATGATTCGTTTCTGCTGCTCGATCTTCTGGACGAGGACATCTGGGATCATCTGGCAGTCTATAATGTTTATACGAAAAATTATGAAACCAACGTATACCGTTTAAGGGAATCCGATTTGCATGCTATATTTTACAACGGCGTCGACGCGTTCACGAACAACGAGCATTTCATCCCCTGATCCAAGTTAATAGTGGTGTGCGCCCACTTAAATCCGAGGGTGGTGTACTTAATTCTGAACTGGTGCACCTAAATCTGGCCTGGCATATAATAGGCCATGCCGTACTTTTTTGGCAAGAATTTCATAGCTATATTGTAAATCATATACCTATCGCTATGAAACCATCTTTACTACCCTTTTTAGCACTTCTATTACTCCTCTTCTGCTGCTCTGGCGAAAATGGAAGCCCTATCGGAAAGCCCGTAGAATACGGTAACGACGGCGCTGTACTGAAGAAAATAGATATTGATGGCGCCGTCGGCCTGGTGGCTGTTTTCGACCTCGAAAGGACCTATGACTATTCACAGTCCTGGTCTTTCTTCCATGAAACACTGAAGAAGATCAACCCCGACGGCACCGTGGCGCAGACAAGCTTTGATATCGAAGGCGAACCGAATGGCGGTTTTAGCGAATACCTGGTGAATGATATCGGCGACCGGTATTTTCTGATCTCGTTCTACCTGCGTAAGGAGTCGTACATCATCGACAAGCACAACGGGCTGGCGGTGAAAACACATTTTACACCGGCATCACAGCTTTCATCGGCGACCGTTAACAACCAGTGGTTCTACAAAGACAACGTCAGCTACAAATTGTACCGGGTCGATAATTTCATGCTCTCGACCGATGCCGTGCGTACAGAAATGGCTGTTGATTCATACATGACAGACCTATACATCGATGCACGTGAAGAGGTGTACATTAAAGGCCAGGATCAAATCTTTTATATTGATAAGGGCCTGGGTCACATCACGGGGTTTACCGCAAACAGCGTCGCTTTATGGCACGACGGAAACCATACTCTAAAGACAGTCTCTCGAGACGGTAAGATCTACACCCTGTCGGCAACAACAGGGGGCTTTTTGCAATACGAAAAGGACTTCGGAATGCCTGTTACTACGTGGTCTAATACTATTCCGTTCGAATTTCCCTGGCAGAACAAACAATTTTTGCTCTTCACGGATGCGGCGTCCGGCGCGACACATCTCTTTGATCTGGTGAAGAACGAATCGGCTGTCGACCTGACCGAAGAGAATACGGTATTCACCACGTACGGTTCCGCTATCCATGATCAGACCATTTTCCTCTTCCAGTCAGATTCCGAGACCCAGCGCCTGGTAACAATCGATATCAACGATCTGACGGTGGAAAAAGTTGATGTGAACGTTACATCGAACGAATACGGGAAATTCTACGCGTTAACGCCAGCGCTATCCGTGATTGAAGCGTGTGAGAATGCCACCGTTTGCTCATTAAAGACAATAGATGCAGCGGGAACAGTAGCCGACCTGTCCGGTCAGCCTATCCGGGGAACCGTCATCAAGCTGTAAGATCGAAAGTGACTTGTTTTAGCCAGGGGTTTTCGCCCCTGGCTACTTAAAGTGCTGGCCCAATTGCGCTTACTATACTACTTGACTTTTACTGGGGCGTCACCGTTCATTTCGGCGCGCTTTTAGCCGTGCTTTTCCTGTAACGCGCGTAACTGCTCTTCTGTAAGGGACTGTCGTTTGGCCTGTTCACGGCAATTGGCGGCCAGGAGAGTATCTTTTTCGGCATCGGCCAGCTTGGCGCGAATGATCCAGGCTTCGGCCACCTGTTCGGCGGGCTCGCCGTCCACATGCCGCAGCGCATTATCCAAAACCCTGGCAGCCATGGCATCGTCGTTCTTGTAGTCACGAAACCGTACTGCCAGCGCGATGGCTTTCGCCAGCCGGCTGGGATACGCATGTTCCGCTTTCTCCCATTCTTCCTGGTCCTTTTCGCCGCGACTGACAAAGATCACGGCATTGCCGGCAACATCCGTTAGCGTGAAGCGGGTGGCACCGGGCTTCATGCGTGAAATACGGGGCAGGCCTACATGAGGCACCCGGCCACGCTGTTCCTTCAGGCACAGGGTAAAGTTTCTGTACACGGCTGCGGCGTCCTGAACAGCGACCAGGCAGCCGGTGTAATAATTGGTTTCCGGAGTCATTCCTTTGACACCGCCGAAATGCAGCGCTGCACCGCCGCGTTGAACAACACCATATTGGTAGGGGCGCGTTTGCTTGTAAGTGGTGACAAAACCCAGGGACATCCAGAAAACCAGCGTCTCTTCAATATTGATGCAGGGCAGGATGGGGACTGTGGTCCATGTTTCTGTTGTTGTGTTTTGCATAGCGTATGTATGATAATTTTAGGGGCGGCAAGGTAGCGAGCGAAGACATCTGCTGCCCGTTACATACTTTTTTGTATGTAACGGCCCCCGGGTTATACGATTTCCTATCTTTACCCGATGGCGGATTTTGTTTATCAGGGCCGTGTATACTACAGTCCCATCGAGCTGAGCATGGCGTTTATCGGCGGTACATGGAAAATGCCCATCCTGCTGGCGCTTCGAAAAGGCCCCGTTCGTTATAGCGTACTGCGGTCGATCATTCCACACATCACGGACAAGATGTTGTATAGCCAGTTGCGTGATTTAGAAAAGAAGGGAATGCTTACACGGCAGGTATATTCTGAAAAACCGCCGCGTGTCGAGTATAAGCTTACGGCTTTGGGGAAACGTTCGATAAAAGTGATTGATACGCTTCAGGCGTTTGGAAAACATCTGATGAAGACCGAAAAAGTGGCCGTTAAACGTCAACGCTAACCACATTGTTCAACTTCTATCGAAATGCTTTAGCCAATGCACTTGTTCTTCGGTGTCCGGCACTGCCAACCCTCTTGAGCGTGTAATAAATTCAAGGACATCTCCATCCGTCCTGGATGAATCTAATAAAACGGCGCCGGCAATGATAGAAGATCGGCCGATTCCCATTCGGCAGTGAATGACGGCAGACTCTTGGTTACGGAGTTTCTCCTGCACATGCTTCACTATTTTTTTCACAGCGTGTAAACTTGTCGGAACTCCTCGATCTTGAATAGGCAGATGAAGATATTCGATTCCATATTTATTACAGAGAGATTGTTCGTTCCTCAGCCCGAGTTCATAGATTTCAGCGTCCTCCAACAGACAGACCAATACCTGGACGCCTCTCATTTTCAAGTTTCTTATTTCATCTTCTAATGCGTCATTTCCTCGCGGTCTGGCCATAATGCCGAGGGGTGTGCCATAATGGTTGTTTTGGATCCAATAGATTTTGGTGAACATAGTTAATAGGTATAAAGTAAAGAATGAAATTTCTCGTGGACCCAGGCGCCCATCCGAATCCGGTATTTGTTGGGAAATAAGGGGCTAGGAAAACTTTGTTTTTTAGAACGAAATAGTTACTTTTGACGTTAGTAACGTTAGACGATAGTATGATCATTTCATTTGGTTCAAAAGAGACCCAAAAGGTTTGGGAAGGGGAACGAATTAAGGGGCTTCCTGTTGAGTTGCAAGAGATTGCTCGCCGGAAGCTTAGGATGCTGAACAACTCGCACAACATTATGGACCTACAGATTCCTCCTTCCAATAGGCTTGAGAAATTAAAAGGGGATTTGAAAGATTATTATTCGATCCGGATTAATAATCAATATCGGATAGTATTCTGGTGGGATAACGGAAATGCATCAGAGGTAGAAATAATGGATTATCATTAGTATGAAAAGATTAAGAAACATTCACCCGGGAGAAGTGTTGCAGGAAGAGTTTTTAACGCCGCTGGGGTTAAGCGCATACAAAGTATCGAAAGACATAGGCATACCGCAAACGCGTATGTCTGAAATTTTAAAAGGCAATCGTAGAATCACGGCCGATACGGCGCTCCGTCTTTCTAAATATTTCGGCAATACTGCTAAATTCTGGCTTGGACTTCAGGATGATTTTGATATTGAGGAGGCATTACAAGCTAAATCTAAAATTTTAAAATCAATAGCACGGTATCAACCCACTGCGGCGTGAAGCGCCGTACAGATAAAGATCAATTCATTTTTAAGAGTCCATTCTTGTACAAGTACGGCCTTTGGGAAGCGATCGATAAAGTGATGGATATGCTTCAGGCGTTTGGAAAGCACCTGATGAAGACGAAGGGGGCTCAAGCTTCAAATAGCCACATTAGTGGTTTTTGACGAGAAAAACGCTTTTTTTTTGGTGGTAGTGACCTATTGGGAGCATAAGGTAGTGCTGCGGTACCGCCAGTTTGTGAACTTTTTTAACAAAAATACGTTACAATTTCTGTAATTGCGGCATATATTCGTAGCCTATTACGCCGGGAAAGAGACGATTTGAAATTGATGTAAAATGGAAGCTGTTACCTTTAAGCCGTTAAAAAAATATGTTACCTCAATAGCATTGAAAAGCTACGGGGTGGACGAATGTGGAAATATGCTTTATTTTAAGCATGCCAGGTTACATGGCAAAAATATTACATTGACCATTGTGGTTCGCTCGGATGAGGATGTTAGAAGCGCACAACACCCGAAATACGCGCTCCTCGTACCGTAACGGATTTTTTTTCCGTTACCCGGTGTTTGAAGTTTACCCGATGTATGAAATTTTATCCAAATGTTTGAAGCAGGATACGACTATTCTCAAGTCACAATTAACAAATACCATCCGGACGCTCAAGTTATTCAGGAAATTATATTTCGATTCAAAACTGAATCCGACGTGGATTACATTGTACGGGTTCATGAATATCCGCGTAAAGTTTATGCTCTTAAATTTCACCTTCGTGCCCACAAGAATCTTAGTACTAAGTATAATTTAGTATTGAACCATCGATTCACCTCTGTGAACCCAAGTCGCGTGATACGCACGGTGATTAATATAACCCTTGATATACTCGCAAAAAACGAGTTAGCCTCCTTCGCATTTGTAGGAGTGTATAAACTTAAGCAGGAGCGTATTAAGGTGAATCGAAATAGCGAAGAAAACCAGGATACTGAATTAACACAACGTTTTAGAACGTACAAAAGGATTACAGAGTACTTCTTGGGAACGCAGACCTTTAAGCATACTTTCCAGGCAAAGTCAAATGCGTACCTGATTGTAAATAAACGTCATGCAAATTATGAGCGCATGAATGACGAGATTATTTCAATGTTTACTAACATGTTTCAGGATCTGGTTGAACTGCGGTAGTCTGTCGGTATTTGATTTTGTTCATGACGCCCCCATCCGTATGCGCCACGCAGGTGGGTATAGATTATTAAGGCGGTTTGGCAGTTGATTCACCCAGCCCAAGGGCAGGTCGTTATGTATGATCAGGGCGAAGCCTTTACCAGTGCCCGTGCCGGGCAACGTCTCTTTGCGTAAGTATTGTATGGCTTCCTCGTACGACACCGGCAGGGTAGGGAAGGCCTCTTGTTGTAAGACCGTCGACAATGCCAGGGAGTGCTCGGGGATGAGCTTGTCATGCTTGAGCGTGGCGACGAACGTGCCGGCGATTACCAGGTGCAGATGGCGGGAGAGGAACGCAATGGCCTGTGCTTGCGATGCGGGAACAAACTGCAACAAGTCTTCGCGTTGCAAGAAGCTTTTGTCTTCGGAGGTTTGGACCCACGTTGTTACCTGGTCGAGTATTTTTTTTGTGGGCGCTGCAAACACGGGCTTCGACAGTCGCAAACTTACTTCTGCCTGACCGGCGCGTTTGCGGATGACGGAGAGAAAGAATCCTTCGCCTTGTGTGCGGTGTGGTGCGAAGCGATAGGCAACGATGCCATCTTCGTCGATGGTCTCAATACCCCATTCAGCCGGTATAGATAATGATACAAATTCGACGTCGTGGTTTGCGCGGAGCCAGGCCAGGTTCTCTTCGTTTTCGAGCCGGTTATAGGTACAGGTGGAGTATACCAGCAGTCCGTTGGTCTTTAATGCAGGCCATACGTCACGGAGGATGCGGCGTTGGCGGGCGCTGCAAAGCTGTACGTTGTCTTCCGACCAGGCCTCCATGGCGTCGGGGTCTTTGCGGAACAGGCCCTCGCCCGAGCACGGGGCATCTACGACCATGACGTCGAAGAATCCTTGTAAGGGTGTGAAGTCTTCGGGGTCGTTTTGCGTGACGACGCTGTTGGGGTTGCCCCACTTCTGGAGGTTCTCGGCTAAGATGCCGGCCCGGCTACGGATCACTTCGTTGGAGACCAACAGACTGTCCGGTGATAACAGGCTACTGAGGTGCGTGGATTTGCCGCCGGGTGCGGCGCAGAGGTCCAGTACGCGTAAGGGTACCGTAGTGTCTGCTGCCTGGCGAAGTACCTGCTCGAGGAACATCGAGCTGGCTTCCTGCACGTAATAGGCGCCGGCATGCAAGGCGGGGTCGAGGGTGAACACGGGACGTTCCGGCAGGTACCGTCCGGTAGCGCACCAGGGTATAGACGCTGTGTATTGATCCGGGCCGGGCTTTCGCGGGTTGAGACGGAGGCTGACGGGCGGTGGTGTTGTATGGGCGGCCACAAAGGCATCCCACGCACCCGCAAGTTGCTGCCGCATGCGAGCTTCAAAAGCCGGAGGAAAGACGGGCGTCATACCATTCACAGCCGGTAAAAGTAAGTAAAAAGATGTTCTGGCGACAACTATTAAATTCTGTCAGCAGGCGTTGTTGCAGATGGGGTAAACCCCTTACCTTAGACGCCTCGTACACTATACGAAGCCCTATAAAACTGATCAATCCATGGTGCAAACCAATGCCAACGACCCTCGTCTGAAAAGTTGGGTATCCATTCCCGCCGGAAGTGATTTTCCAATTCAGAATTTGCCATTTGGCATCTTCTTGCGAAAGAACAGCTCGCCGGTGGCGGGTGTTGCGATCGGCGCGGACATACTCGACCTGGCCTATCTCAATACCAACGGCTACTTTCAGGGCCAGCACCTACCTGCCGATATTTTTATACAGCCTACACTCAATGAGTTCCTGGGGCTGGGCCGCAAGAAAATTCGCGAGGTGCGCGAACGTGTCTCCGAGCTGTTGCGCGACTCCAACGACGAGCTGGACGCCGATGCCCGTGATGCGGCGCTGGTATCCGCCCGCGAAGTGCAGATGCTGCTGCCGGTAAAAGTTGCGAACTATACCGACTTTTATAGCAGCGAAGAGCATGCGACCAATGTGGGCTCTATGTTTCGCGATCCGAAGAACGCGCTGCTGCCCAATTGGAAACACCTGCCGATCGGTTATCACGGTCGCGCGTCGTCGATTGTTGTGACGGGCACGAACATTACACGTCCCAAGGGACAGATCAAACCACCCGACAGCGACCTGCCTGTCTTTTGCCCTACACGAAAGCTGGACTTTGAATTGGAGGTTGCGTTTGTGACGTGCGGCGAGACGGCGTTGGGAAATGCCATTCACACCGCCGACGCGGAAGAGTATATGGCCGGTCTGGTATTACTCAACGACTGGTCCGCACGCGACATTCAGCAATGGGAGTATGTGCCCCTGGGACCGTTCCTCGCCAAGAACTTTGGTACCACCATTTCGCCCTGGATCGTGACGATGGATGCGCTGGAGCCCTTCCGCGTAAAAGGGCCCGAGCAGAACCCGCACGTGTTGCCGTACCTGGCATACGAAGGGGAGAAGAACTTTGATATTTTACTCGAAGTGCTGATGCAAGCCGGCAACGCGGAGCCCGCTACCGTATGCCGCACGAACTTCAAGTATATGTATTGGAATGTGGGCCAGCAGCTGGCACACCATACCGTGAATGGCTGTAACATTCAAGTGGGGGACCTGTACGCGTCGGGTACGATCAGCGGCCCTTCGCCGGGTTCATACGGCTCGTTGCTGGAGCTGACGTGGAACGGCCAAAAGCCGCTGCACCTGCCTGACGGAGCGCAACGTACTTTCATTGAAGACCATGACACCGTCATTATGCGGGGCTATGCGGAGAAGAACGGCGTGCGCATCGGCTTTGGTGAATGTCGTGGCATGATCCAACCAGCAACCCACGCCCGCTCATGAAGCGCGTAAATTTCTACCTGTTCATTGCCGCGCTGGTGGTGCTGGACAGCGTGCTGCTGCGAAGTCCCAACCTGTTGGGTAAGATCGGGCTGATTATTTATAAGTACCATTATCTGCGCACGTTTCCCAAGACGCTGGTCACGGTATCGCTGGTGGTCGGAATTGCCGTAGCGCTCGCGGAAGCCGTGCGATTTTTTGTTCAGCGCGGCATCTGGAAACGGCCTGTTGGCCAGGTTGTGTTAGCGCTATTGTTGCTCGCGGCCGTGGCGATGCTGGTAAAGACGGCTGTAGATTTTACAGCGTGGAGCTACAGCCATACGGGATTGCGGTTTCGCCTGGGAGCATACCTGCTGCCGGCTATCCTGGCCGTTGTTTTTGGTTACGCGTGGGGTACACTGCGCGTGCCGCACGAGCCGTTTCCCGAATCGCCCATCATGAATCAACAAACACCCTCCGATAAAACTCCGTCTTGATGCTGACCATCGACCCGAAAGAGATTTCACTTACGCAAATGCAACATTATCTGCAATCGGCCGTGACACCGCGGCCGATCGCATTCGCCAGCACGGTCGACAAAGAAGGGCGTATAAACCTGAGTCCTTTCAGTTTCTTTAATGTCTTTGGTACCAACCCGCCGCTTCTGGTCTTCTCACCGTCGCGGCGTGTACGCGATAATTCAACCAAGCATACCTTGGAGAATGTACTCGAAGTACAGCAGGTCGTGATCAACATTGTAAACTATGCCATGGTACAACAAGCCTCGCTGGCGAGTACCGAGTATGCTAAGGGTGTGAATGAGTTTATCAAGGCGGGCTTTACCGAAGCGCCTTCGGTGAAAGTGGCTCCGCCGCGGGTAGCGGAAGCACCGGTAGCGATGGAATGCCAGGTGTTGCAGGTCGTGCCAACGGGGAATGAAGGCGGTGCGGGGAATCTTATTTTGTGCGAGGTGATCTATATGCACATTCGCGAGGAGATACTGGACGCGGATGGGCGGATTGATCCGTTTAAGCTCGATGCTGTGGCTCGTTTGGGGGGCGATTGGTATTGCCGGGTGCAGGGCGATTCGATTTTTAAAGTGCCAAAGCCGGTGGATCGGTTGGGCATTGGCGTGGATGCAATACCGCCTATGATACGTTATAGTCATTTTCTAACGGGCAACGATCTTGGCCTCTTAGGTAATATTGAGAAGCTGCCTGATGCGACGGAATGTCAGCAGTATCGGTTGAGAGCAGGGATACATCAGGTGTTGCAGAAGGGTACGAATGCGGCGCATCAGCATGCGCATTTACTTCTTACGCATGGGAAAGTGCAGGAAGCGTGGATGATGCTTTTGCTGGCGCATCATGGGTAAATAACTCATGTGCGGCTGGCGCAAGTTTTAGCACCAAGGCGTCAGCGGAGGTGCGGAACTTGTGCCTGGAACTGCGGGCAGTCTCCAGACTGCTGTGGACCACGTTGTTAGATGCCGGATACGCCAGTCTAAGACTGGCCGCAGTTTAAGTCACAAGAGACGCGCTTCGTGCTAACTCTTGCGCCAGCAAATCAATAGCGCTGCGCCAATAAACTATCTAAAATTTTATAATCAGCGCTACGCCTGATTGCCGGCCGAGGACGGCATCTTGTTCGATCAGCGGCTCGAGGCTTACCTGCAAGTTGGGATTGACATCGAATTCCTTCAAATGCGCATCAACGTGCGCATCGACGATCTGTAGTAGGTACATCGCCCCGGTCATGATGAGCCAGAAGTCGCGTTGGCGCCGGTAGGAGGTGACGATGGTGCGCAGCTGGCCCGTGGAGAGCTCGCTGACGGGGTGCAGGAAGTTTTCGTTGTTGGGGGCCTCGTTGATGTTGTCGAAGAGCTGGGCCTTGTATTTTTTATAGCCCTTCTGGTAGAAGCCGACGGCATAACCCAGGGCACCAAACCCGCCGTACACCAGCGGAAGCTTCCAATACTTTTTGTTGTAGATCTGGCCGAGGCCAGGCAGCACGGCGGCATACAGCAGTGCCTTGCGCGGGTCGTAGCGTGTCGCGTAGGATTTAATCAGCACTGTATCCTGGCCGCTCTCAATGTAGACGCTGTCGTCGGCTGTGTTGGGGGCTGTCGCCGGGGCGACCCCCTGCGCCTGGATGGCGACAGGAAGTAAGAACAACAGAAGCAGACAGCACAGCGATAGTTTCTTCATGGGGTTGACGGCACGCAAAACGGTGTCAAGTTACCGAAACCTGCGGAAACTACCAGTGTTACAGCCCGACTTTCAGGATGTCTAACACGCGGTTCAGGTCTTCGACCGACAGGAAGGGGATCTTGATTTCACCTCGTTTGCCGTCACTTTTTATAACAACTCGGGTGCCAAAGTAGGAAGAAAGCTTTGACTGGAGCTGCTGAATTTCGCGCGACGCGGCCGGAGCCGCGGAGCTGCTGCTCTCGCCCTTGGTCGACTGGCTCTTCTCCGTCATTTCGCGCACCAGTTCTTCAACTTTGCGTACGGAGAGGTCTTCTTCCAGGGTTTTTTTGAAGATGTAAAGCTGTTCTTCCGGATTTTCGATGCTGATGATGGCCCGTGCCTGGCCCATGGAAAGCTTGTTGTCGCGCACCGCGATCTGAATGTCGGGCGGCAACTTGAGCAGACGCAGGTAGTTCGTTACGGTAGTGCGGTTCTTGCCCACACGCTCACCCAGCTCTTCCTGCTTGAGGTTACACTCAGTCAGCAATCGCTGGTAGCTGAGGGCAATTTCGATGGCGTTGAGGTTTTCGCGCTGGATGTTTTCAATCAGCGCCATTTCCAGCATTTGCTGGTCGTCGGCGGAGCGAATGTAGGCCGGAATGGCCTTTAAACCCGCGAGCTTGGACGCCTGAAAGCGACGCTCACCCGAGATCAGCTGATATTGATTCTGGGTCAGACGACGCACGGTGATCGGCTGAATGATGCCGTGTACCGTGATGGATTCTGCCAGTTCGAGCAACGCTTCCTGGTCGAAATGCGAGCGCGGCTGGAAGGGGTTCACTTCGATGTACTCGACCGGGATCTCGATGATGCCACCCACTGTCGGTACTGGTGGAGCAGCAACAGGTTGCTCAGCCGTGAAGCTGGCACCCGAAGCAATGGCTGCATCTGCCGGGTTGACAGCAACATCTGTTTCCAGTCTATCGTCTTCCGTGGAATTGTCGCTTAGAAGAGCGCTCAGTCCACGACCTAATGCTTTCTTTTTACTCATTTAGACATGCCGTTTTTATCAAGTACTTCGTGGGCCAGGTTCAGGTAGCTGATGGCTCCTTTGCTTTCCGCATCGTGAACAATGGCCGGTAGGCCAAAGCTGGGCGACTCGCTCAGCTTAACATTCCGGGGGATGATCGTATTGAACGTCATCTTCTGGAAGTGTGTCCGTACCTCTTCGACTACCTGGTTGCCCAGGCTGGTACGTGAATCGTATAACGTCAACAAGATGCCTTCTATTTCAAGTTTCGGGTTCAAACGTGTTTGAATAATTTTGATCGTATTCAACAGTTTGCCGAGGCCTTCCAGGGCGAAGTATTCGCATTGTACCGGAATGATGATTGAGTCGGCGGCTGTCAGCGCGTTGATGGTGATGAGACCCAGCGACGGCGAGCAGTCGATGATGATAAAGTCGTAGTCGTCGCGCACTCTGCCGAGCGCATCGCGCATTTTTTCTTCGCGGCGCTCGATGCTGACCATTTCGACTTCAGCACCGACAAGGTCGATGTGCGAGGGCAGAACATCCAGGTACTTCAGATCGTTCTTTACGACTGCGTCCTTTGGATCCACGCCGTCTACCATACATTCGTAGATACCCTGCGTTACATCTTTCGGATTTAGACCGAGGCCGGAAGTGGAGTTTGCCTGCGGATCGGCGTCGACCAGCAGTGTGCGTTTCTCCAGTACGGCTAAGCTTGCAGCCAGGTTAATAGCTGAAGTTGTTTTTCCGACACCACCTTTTTGATTGGCAATGGCAATGATTTTTCCCATTCAAGAATGACGTTTAAAAAATAAAAAGCCCGTCCGGGTCTAAAACGGACGGGCACAAAGATATGGTAAAAGTTATCGGACCGTGGAACATCGTGGAACGTGTTATCCACAATCGGTGCACAAAAACCCGACAATTTTGTTGACTATTGTCGGCAACTTTTGCGCTTTTCGAATCCTATACTTGAACGATTTGCGTTAAGCTCTTCGTTACCAATTATTTCAGTCTATTTTTAGAAACTCCCTTGCGGTATGCGCAAAAGGTAACCGACAGACTAGCTTTTTTTCTTCTTTTTCTCTTCATCCGCTTTCCGGCGTGCTTCTTCACCCGCCTTCATCGCGTCTTCGAGCTTGCTCATGAACTTTGATTTCTTACCGGTACCGCCATTCGCAGCGTTCTTCTTTTTATTCTCTTCCATGATCGCACGGATCTTGTCTTCGTCAACAAAGCGTTTGATAATGGCTTGCTGTGCAAATGTTACCAGGTTGGATACAAAGTAGTAGAATGTCAGACCTGCCGAGAAGGAGTTCAGGAAGAAGAAGAAGATTACCGGCATGACATACGACATCGACTTCATCGGGCCTTGCACCGACGACATCTGGTTGTTCTGCCAGGTATAGATCAACGTCGAGAGCGTCATGATGACGGTGAACAAGCTGATGTGGCTACCGACACCAAAGGGAATGGCGAACCCCAGCTGGATTACCGAGTCATAGGTGGAAAGGTCTTCCGCCCACAGGAACGGCTGCTGACGCAGCTCAATGCTGGCGGGGAACAGGTAGAACATCGCGAACAGGATTGGCATCTGCAGCAGTACCGGCACGCAACCGCTGATGGGGTTCACGCCGACCTGCCCATACAGCTTCATTTGCTCTTGCTGTACTTTGGCCATGTCCTCGCCAACGCGTTCTTTGATCTCGTCCAGCTCGGGCTTCAGCACTTTCATTTTGGCCATGCTGAGGTACGAACGGTAGGAGAGCGGGAACAGCACCAGCTTCAGCAGGATCACCAGGATGATGATGATCAGACCGTAGTTGCCAATGTGCAGTGTCAGGAAGTGGAATACCGGGAAGATGACAAACTTGTTGATCCAGTATACCGGACGCCAGCCGAGGTATACGTTCTCGGCAAAGTTCTCTGTTACTTTTCCAATGACCTGGTAGTCGTTCGGGCCGAAGTAGAATTTAAAGCTTGCTTTACCATCGGCCAGCGCCTTCTTGGGAATGGTCAGCTGGATGTTGGCTTGCTTTACCAGCGACGAATCAGCGGCGCTGAATGCGGTTTGTACTTCACCGCCGGCGAATGGTATTTCTTTGGCGATGATAGACGACAGGAAGAATTTGCGTTTGATAGCCACCCAGTTGAGTGCGGTGGCTAGCTTTTCGTTCTCCGTGCCCGTGCTGGCCGCCGAAAGCTCGTCAAAGCCTTCTTCGCGGGAATTATAGGTCACTGTGGTGTTTTTGCGCGTGTCGGCCAGGTCTTTCTCGAGGGGACGAATAGCGTCTGCCCAACGGAAGGTCAACTGGTCGGTGCCCAGCAGTTTGTCAAAGCCTTTGCTGACCACCTGGTATTGAATCTCGTGACCGGCGTCGGGAATCTTATAGACATGTGCCAGGCTGGCGCCGTTGCTCAGCGTAGCCGTAAAGGTCAGCACGGTGGTATCGCCTTCTTTCTTTTGCGTGGGCTGATAATACAAGGTGTAAAGGTCGACCTCGCGGCCCTGGTATTGCGTCGACAAGTTGAATGCTGTGGAAAGCGGCTGTACCAGTAGCAGCGGCTTCTGGTCATAGGTTTTGAATTTCTTCAGCTCCAGCGCACGGATTATGCCACCGCGGTTGGCGAACTCAATGCGCAGGTCGCCAGTCTCTACTGTGGTAGTGGCGTCGGTGCCTTTCATAGCAGCCGAGAGATCACCATACGTGGCGGTCAGGATGCTGTCGCTTGCTTCGGGTTCACCTTTGACAACGACTGCAGAAGAGTCTGTTGCAGCCATGCGTTGCTCGGTAGCGGCGGGCACTTTCGGAGCCTCTTGAGGCTTCGGCGCAAACCAATAAAAATAGGCCAGTAGCAGGCCGGCAATTAAGGTAAGGCCAATCGCGGAATTCCTATCCATCGTGTCTGTATACTTAAATGATTACTTGTTCAATGATTTTTTGTGATCCAGCGAAGCCTCGACGAATTTCACAAACAGCGGGTGCGGATTCAGCACGGTGCTGCGCAGCTCGGGGTGATATTGCACGCCCACAAACCAGGGGTGGTCTTTCAGCTCCACCACTTCCACCAGGCCCGAGTCGGGGTTTACGCCCGTTGCCTTGAGGCCGGCTTCTTCGATTTGCTCCAGGTACTTGTTGTTGAACTCATACCGGTGGCGGTGGCGCTCTTCAATTTGCGACTCACCATAGGCAGCATACGCTTTGCTTCCTTTTTTAAGCTTACAGGTATAGGCACCAAGACGCATGGTACCACCTTTTATTGTAATCTTCTTCTGCTCCTCCATCATGTCGATGACGGGGTTCTTGGTCTTGGGGTTCAGCTCGGTAGAGCTGGCCTCGAGGTGCAGTACGTGGCGCGAGAACTCCACCACGCAGCACTGCATGCCCAGGCAGATACCAAAGAACGGCACCTTGTTTTCACGCACGTAGCGGATGGCCTCGATCTTGCCTTCCAGGCCGCGTTCGCCAAAGCCCGGCGCTACCAGTACGCCGTCCAGTCCTTCCAGCACAGCGGCTACACTTTCTTTGGAGATATCTTCCGACGAAATCCATTTCACATTCACCTTGCAGTCGTTTTCAGCACCGGCGTGTACAAAAGCTTCGGCAATGGATTTATAGGCGTCGGGCAGGGACACGTATTTGCCCACGATGCCGACGGTCACTTCGTTTACAGGATTCTTGAGCTTGCCCAGGAATGATTTCCATTGTTCCAGGTGCGGCTCTTCTTTCGAGGTTACTTTCAGCTTGGACAGCACGCGCTCGTCCAGCTTTTCTTTGCGCATCAGGATCGGTACATCGTAGATCGTGTCCGCATCCATGGCTTCGATCACCGAGTTGATGTGTACGTTACAGAAGAGCGCCAGCTTTTTGCGGATTTCCTGCGGCAGCGGCATTTCGGTGCGGCACACCAGGATATCGGGTTGAATGCCGGCTTCCAGCAATTCTTTTACAGAATGCTGGGTGGGCTTTGTTTTAAGCTCTTTGGCGGCATTCAGGTAGGGGATCAGCGTCAGGTGAATGACGATGGAATGGTTGGGCGGCAGATCGTATTTCACCTGGCGCACGGCTTCGATGAAGGGCAGCGACTCGATGTCGCCCACGCAACCACCAATCTCCGTAATGATAAAGTCATATTCGCCACTTTCTCCCAGCAGGAAGATGTTGCGTTTAATCTCGTCTGTGATGTGCGGCACTACTTGCACGGTCTTACCCAGGTACTCGCCTTTGCGCTCCTTGGTAATAACGTTGTTGTAGACACGGCCGGTCGTGATGTTGTTGGCCTGCGAGGTACGGACGTTCAGAAAACGTTCGTAGTGTCCCAGGTCGAGGTCGGTTTCTGCGCCGTCATCCGTGACGTAGCACTCGCCGTGCTCGTAGGGGTTGAGCGTGCCCGGATCAATGTTGATATACGGGTCGAATTTCTGGATCGTTACTTTAAAGCCCCGAGCCTGAAGCAGTTGCGCCAGCGACGCGGCAATAATTCCTTTTCCCAAAGAAGACGTAACACCCCCGGTTACAAAGATGTATTTGGCAGTAGATGACATAGATTAATGAAAGCAGCCTGAGTAAACCGGGTGCAAAGGTAGCTTTTTCGAGATAATATTTACGCGCAAAAGAAAGTTCGACCGCAAAAGAATGCCCCCGCGCAGCGCTGTTAGCAACTATTTTGCCGGCATGGTGTATGTCATTATTAAATTTTGAAATGCCTCCAAAAACAGTGGGGATAGCGTTGGGTTTATGAAAGTGTGGAAAAAAGTGTGGAATAGGCTCAAATGCCGCATTTCGCGGTTACCTTCCGTTTTTTTCGTTGTATTTAACAACCGACCGGTCCTGCACAAAAACGGGGCTGGCTGGCGCCAGCCGCTTTTTTTATAATTTAGCCAGGTTAACCTACTTAAGTCCTTTCAGAATGAGCCCTTTCCGCCCGCTAAGAGCTGTCTTCATATTATTCGTTTTTTTCAACGCAATCCCCCAGCAGCTGTACGCTGGCGTGCCCACGATCTCTGACGTCCATATGACGGGGGTAATGCAGCGAAACCATGACCTGACGGTTCAATACACCTATTCCGATCCCGACGGCAGCGCCGATGCGTCCTTATACCAATGGTTCCGGTACGACGACAATTGCGGCAGCAACCCTGTTGCCATTGTTGGTGCTACCGCCAAAATCTACAGGCTTACCAATGCCGACCTTGGCAAGCATATCGGCGTTCGTGTAACGGCGCGCGATGCGTCCGGCGAGACTGGCAACGTCGAGACCTTCCAGCCCTGGTCGTGTGGCAGTGGCTCCGGCGACCCGAGTACATCCAATTTGGTTATTCAAAGCGGCGCGAGCTGTACAAAGCCTGATGGCACCGGCTCGCCCGACCCCTCTATTACCCTCGATGCAGGTGACCGCGCCTGCTCGCCCCGCACCATTACCCTCACCGTGCGCTATCGCGGCATCGATTATACCGTCCCGACAAACCCGCCGACGATTTATGTCGACTGGGGCGACGGTCCGATCCAGTCTTATCCGGCTACTATCGTGGACATCCGCGAAACCAACGAAATGAGACAGCAGTGGATGGTACAGGTCAATCACACCTACGACTACGACGCCGGCAGTACGGCGTCGACGATCCCCGGCGAGCGCTGTACGTATACCATCCGCACGTCGTACGGTCGTCCTGCCGCCCAATGCTTTGGCACCAAATTCGAGGCTGTAAAAGTGCCTGTGTGGGATACCGAAGATAATGCCCAGCTCGGCACGTTCGATGTCAATCACCGGGGGGGTACTGCCGGTGTCGAGGCTAACCCGCCCGCGCCGCTGCCGGGTAACGCCGAAAACGTCAACGTCTGCGAAGGTGACACGAGCCCCATTCGCCTGATCGATAACACCGATTTCAACTGTACACCCGGTGGCGCGCAAATCGAAAATCCCAACCCCAACAGTCGCGGCCGTTGGATGCAGTGGGTATATGGCTCGACATCGTCCGTCACGGCGCCCGGCGGGGTAGGTGGCAGCATCGTCATCAACGGCGTGTCGTATACCGCGGCGCAATTGCCCGTATACGGCCGCCCGTTCTATCAGCCGCAACCGTTTATCGGACCGGCTACCCTGGAGACAGACGACATACGGATGCCGGCCCTGGCAAACCCCAATGAGCAATTCGTCGTTTCGCTGCGCACCTGGAACACCTGTAACCCATTCGACCGTGACCTTGCCGTGGACGGCTGCGGCCTCAACCCCGCCCAGGGAGGCACGAACAATCAGTTTGAAATATACGGGGGCACGTACCAGCCGGGCACGTCCGATGCCTGTCAACCGACACCCACCGGATCGTATTTTGCACACAACAACCCCGTCGTCCGTAACTATACCATCACGGTGGTAGATTCGCCGGATCCGCCGGTAACGTCGGATATACTGATATGCCATAACGGCACACGTACCCTCAGCGTGGCGCCGATCGTCGGCCTGACCTATACCTGGTACCTCAACGCCACCGATGCGCTGACGGCGACCAACGCGGCGGGCACTGGTCCGACGTTCACCCCTTCTGATGCACAGGCCCCGGCGGGAGCCAGTACCCGCTTTTGGGTGACGTCGTCGATGGTATACCCCGCGCAGGGCAGCATTTCGTGTGTGAGCGATACGTCTATTGTCAGGCTCAGTCGGCGTGAAAATATGAGCGCGCAGCCGCCGGCGCTTATCTCGCCTGCGATGGATGTCTGCCCCAATACAACCTATACATATTCTTTGCCTAACGACCCCGCCACCGAGACTTTTGGAGGCGCCACGGAATTTGCCTGGACGATCACCGGTGCCGCGGCCATCACCGGTGGACAAGGTACCCGGCAGATTACGATCCTGACGAACAACGTGACGGTGAACTCTACCTTTACCCTGCGCGTAGTCCGGCAGTGGACCACGGCACCGAGCTGTCCGTCGGCGACACGCGAGATCACCGTAACCATTCGTCCCCGGCCGGCGCCGAGCATTCAGCCCGATCCGGTGACGCTTTGCGAAGGCGAGACGGTACAGATCAATGGCAATCCTAATAACCCGTTTGGCACCATTGCTTCGCACAGCTGGACAGGCCCGAGCGTCGGTACTTTACTGGATGATCCGACAGTGCAACAACCGAATATACTCACGACCGCCTCGGCGGGTTCCTATACGCTTACCTATACCATCATCAACAGCATTGGCTGTTCGGGCACGGACAACGTCAATGTTGTTATTACCCCTGGTTTGCTAAACGTATCGGCCGGACCGAATCAGAATCTTTGCTTCACGACACCGCCGCTGACCACTACGTTGGATGCCGCTACACCTTCGGCGGGCACAGGTACGTGGTCGTATGTGAGCGGTCCGGATAACACACCGACATTTACCAATGTCAACCTCGTCGATAGCGATGTGACAGTAGACTTGCCGGGACGATATGTATTTGAATGGGAAGTGGCCTCGGGCTCGTGTACACGCGCCTCGACGGTACAGATCGACTTTGGCCGGGAGCCTGCGCAACCGACGGCTGCGGACCGGGCCTTCTGTAGTTTGACGGGCGGGCTGAGTGGAAGCACGCCTACGTTTGAGCAGTCGAAATGGAGCTTTGTGAGCGGCCCCGGCACGGTGTCGTTTGACGACGACAAGAAGCCCGATGCGCAAGTGACGGCGACGGCATATGGTGCCTATCAATTGAAATGGGAGTATAGCAGCGGTTCGGGCTCGGGTGACTGCGCACCGAAGTCTGTTACGGTGAATGTTGTCTTCAGCAGACCCGCTACGGCTACGCTACCGGCCACTGGGTTTATTACGTGCGTGGATGAAACGACGCTGGCAGCGATTAACCTGACGGTCGGCAGCGTCGGCGGAGCGGCCACGCAGGGCCGCTGGGAAGTGGTAACAGGCGGCGGTGTGTTTACCAGCAACAATGCCAATCCGGGTGCTGCGTTGGCCGCGGGATCGTTGACCGACGCGTATAAACCTACCGCGGCCGATTTTCTGGCCGGTGCTGTTACCGTACGGCTGGTGGGCATCGACCCCGATGGGGCCGGGCCTTGTGCGAACGTCAACAGCAACAACATGATTATTACACTCGATCGCAAGCCGGCCGCGGCTACGGTCGGTGCGGAGATAGAGGTCTGTGCGGGCAACACGGTGACGCTGAACGCCACGGCGGCCACGAACAATGGCACCGGTACGTGGACCGGCACCGGTGGAACGATCACGGCTACGAGCAATCCTGCCTCGACGGTTACCAACCTGACGGCGGCAGGCTCTCCCTATACATTTACATGGACGGTGACCAGTGCGCAGAACGGCAACGCGGGGGCCTGTGCTGCTACGACGGCTACGGTAGACGTTATTATCGACCCGCTGCCGGTATTGTCCACGCTGCAATTCAACGACCTGTGTGAAACAAACGAAGGTACTCTGAAGGCGACGGGTGTTACGCTGGCAGACTATGACGACCGTATCGTTGCGCCGGCTGCTCCAGGCGATCGCCAGGTGAAGTGGTATGCGTCGGCCATTGCGCAGGCGAACGATGTGAGTGCCATAACAACGTACGACATTTCCAACAACGATATACTCTACATCCGCGTGATCGACCTGACCACCGGCGTCCGCGCGTGTAACACGTTGGCACAAGTGAGGTTCTCGGTCAGCGGCCGCCCCGTGGCACGCGACCATAGCTTCTTTTTCTGTGAAGAGATTTCGCCGGGGGGTATTGGCCTTGGTGAGGTGCACGACATCGACCTGACGACTGCGGCGGTAGGTGACTCGATCACCACCTTGCCTGTGGCGAGCCGGACGATTACGTGGTACGGTAACGCGGTGGATGCCGAAAACGGTACCAACCCCATTGCGGCCAACGACATCGACCTGATGGCCAACCGCGTCGTCTATGCGCGCATCGAAGGCAGCTCGAACACCTGTTATAATGTAGCAGAAGTATCGCTCATTATTAAACCTGTGCCCGCGCCGCCGGTGATTACCGGTAAGGCCGACCCGTGTATGAACAGTTCGGAGCTGTATACCACCGCGCAGGTATCGGGCGCGAAATATATCTGGACGTACCCGCCGGAGTTTACGCACCTGGTGGGGGGAGAGGTCGGAAACAGTTTCTTGTACCTGAGCTTCCCGAGCTTGCAAACAAAAGACATTACGTTGAAGTTGGTGGTTAACGGCTGTGAAAGCCTGACGACGACGAAGACCATTACCGTGTCGGACGATCCGAAAGGGTATACCATCGACCCTCCGGCCGTCGTATGCGAGGAAGGAACCTATCAATTTAAAGTTTCGACGCCGTCTAACGGCTCCACGTATAACTGGGAGATCTTCCGGCAGAGTGATGGCGCTGCGGGCGGTGGCGTGGTATCGAACGGACAAGGTACGGCCACGGTATTGATCAACTTTGAAAGCCAGAACGTGCGCGTGAAGGTAACGGAGACAAACGCCTCGAACTGTCCGGCGGCTACACCGCCGGTGATCGACGTATCGGTGCATGCGAACCCTGAAATGGATAACATCCTGAAAGAGATTTGCAGCGGCCTGGACATTGGTGTAACGCTCGATGTGAAAACGGGGAGCGAGCCTGCCTCCCTGTTCAACGTTCAGGAACCCTTTATATATCCGGGTATCAATCCTGTCGTGCGCACATTTGGCAATAACCAGCCGGGCAATGCACTGGAATTGGATCGTTATGAAAACAAAACGATTGCGCAGACACTGCCGGTTATTTACCGTGTTCGCCCCGTGAGCGCGTTTGGCTGTTTAGGAGAGGAGCGTACCGCGACGGTCAACATCAAAGCCGAGCCGGTCATGGATGTGAACCTGTCGGCTGCTGTGTGTAGCGACGCAGAGATTCGCATTACGCTGCGGTCGGCTACGGGTGCCTATGTGGCGGACAAATTTTCTGTCGAGCAGATTACGTACGATGCAGCCTCGCTGACGCCGCTGCCCGTGCCGCCGGCTACACCCGATCTGCCGCCGCTGAATACCCTGGTGAGCGACAATGCTATTTACCAAAACCGCTGGGAGAACATAACGGGAGCCTCACAGCAAGTGGCGTATAGGATCAGACCGTATAGCTCCACGACACAATGCTATGGCAACCCGCCGGCCGATGTCATCGCCGTGATCCGGCCCAAGCCGCTTGTTACTGCGGTGCCTGTACAAGACATCTGTAGTGGTGAGACATTGGCGATTACGCTGCAGTCCGATAACCTGACGTCGCCGCAGTTTTCGAGCATCGTGCAGTATGTCGCTCCGCTGATTACGGGGGCAACAAATGATAACACCGGCGTGATCGACGACAAGCTGATCAATGGTGGGACTACGCTCGGCCAGGTACGCTACTCGGTGACGGCGGTCGATCCGGCGTATTCCACTTGCGTGGGCCCGGCACGGCTTATTATGGTCAATGTGCGGCCCGCACCGACGGTGGCGAACATCAGCAAGACGGTGTGCTCGGATGTTCGCGGTGGCGATACGTATGTAGAGGACTTGCAGGCGCTGCAGCCTTCTGCCGGGCTGACGTATACCTGGTTTGCCAATGACGGGACATCCATTCCGGCCGGTCAGCTGACGGCCTATGCACTGGAGAACAACAAGGCTGTTACCATGCACGTGGTCGATCCGGACCCCAGCAGTGGCTGCTCGAAAGATGTGGAGGTGAAGTATATCGTCAACCCTACGCCTGCGGTTAGCGCCGTTGCCAGGAAGACAACCGACCCGCGCTTTAACATTACATGTAACGGTTTTGCCGATGGCTTTATTGACTTGTCGGCACAGTATGGTACGAACCATACCTTTAGCAGAGACGGTTCGCCGTACGTTCCCGCCTTGTTCTTCTCCGGTCTCGCGGCGGGCACCTATGTCATCCATACGCGCAATGCAGAAGGTTGTGAGGACGATGTTTCGGTGGCTATTCTTGCGCCGGACCCGATCGAACCCACTGTACCGACGACTACACCGGTGAGCTGCTTCAACAGCCCGACACCGGACGGTACGATTGTCATTACGGCGACCGGTGGTACTTCTGCCGGCGGCGGTGTGCCGTTGCAGTTTGGTCTGTTGCAAGATCCTACTGTGGTGTACAATCCGCTGACAGGTAGCTTTGGCGGCTTGCGCGCGAACCCTTCGTACACCGTCGTGATCCGTGACCAGAATGGTTGCCAGGTGATGGTGCAGAATATTGCTGTGACGCAACCCATCGATTTGAAGGTCAATGCCAACATCACGTCCGACTACGATGGCAACGACGTAAGCTGTATGGGCGCGACCGACGGTATCATTACCGTGTTGGCAAGCGACGGCACGCCGGGCTATACCTTTGTGCTGGATCAGGATCCGACCAACACGACCGGTGCGACGTCTGGTATATTTGCCGACCTGGCTGCGAATATTTTGTATACCATAACAGCCGAGGATGCCAACGGCTGTAAGAAAACGTCTATCCCGCGCCTGTTGATCGAGCCGATGCCGTTGTTGCCAGGTGTGCTTGGTTTTGACCAAAACGTGTGTGCAGGCCTTCAGGCCGCCGCGTTTGAAGAGCTGTCACAGCCGTATGGCGGTACCGGTGTCTACACCTATTATTGGGAGGAATCGCCTGACGGCACTACGTTCGGTCCCGCCGCCGGCGCGAACACCGTGGCGGAATATGAACCGCCCATACTGGCCACTGATCGTTATTATCGTCGTACGGTAACGTCGGGAACCAACCCGGCCTGTCCGACGGAGGCGTCGGAAACACTGAAGGTGACGATCCGCGCTTTGCCTACGTCCACCTTGACATCCAGCACCAACGCGGTCTGCCAGGGTGGCAACTTCACACTCGACTTCAAGTTCCCGACAGGGCAGGAGCCGTTCCGGTTTGAATACAATGATGGTACCACGACTGCCAACCTGGTGGGCGGCGTTGATCGTTTAGTACCGATCGTGAATTATACGGCGACGCATACCTATACCTTGACTAAGTTGGTCGACTTCTACGGTTGTGAGGCGGTGGCCTTCCCGGCGCCGGTGAAGGTAGACATGATCAATGTAGACGCTAACTTCACGATGACAGAGCCCGCATCGAAGTGCAGCGGCAGCGAGTACGCCTTTACGTTTATACCGCAGGAGAATGTAACTTATACGTTTAACTGGAACGACGGTACGCCCAACACGGTGATCGCCGCCAACACGTATCCCGCCGGCGTGGAGATTACACCGGCCATTATGCACCCCTTTACTTCCGCTAACGTAAGCGGCAATACACAACTGCCGGTGATGCTCACGGCCACCAGCACGGTGAGCACGCCCGAAGGTTTGTGTACAAAATTCACGTCGAAGACCGTAACGGTGTATCCGCGAATCTACCTGAATGCAACGGCTGACAAAACCGAGATGTGTAGCGGTGATGCGATCACGATCACCAACGCCACGATCGGGGGCACAAGCCACGAATGGATCTACCGGCTTGTTGGCACGACCAGTCCGCTGGCGCCCGCCAGACCGTCTGGGTCGTCACAGTCTTTTACCATTGTTAACGCAGGCCCGGCAAATCCGGAGCATTACGAGGTGGTATACACTGTCAAGAATGCGAACTGTCAGGAGTCTGCGGTATTCCCCATTGCAGTCTACGAGAGCATGACGCCATCGTTCACCGCTACGGCTACACCGTTTTTGGGTGGCAACTCGTTTGCGGATTTTACAAACACCTCGACGAAGCTCGACGACACCAAGTTCCGGTATGAATGGAACTTCGGCGACGGTTCCAGCCCGGGCACGGAGGTGAACATGATCCCTGGCCGCGTGCTGTATACCTCCCGTGGTACGAAAACAATCGAGCTGGTGATGGTGAACCGGGCAGCTCCGGTTTGTACCGTGAAATACACGGACAACCTGCTGATCAGCCGGGGTATTATTGTCGCCGACTTTACGTACACGCCACAGGCGGTATGTTTCCCGGCCACGATCGAGATTCTGGAAAACAAGTCGAACGGTGATATCTTTGAATGGACGGTGACCGACAAGCAGGGACGTGTGGTCAATACGTCGAACGAGATCAAGCCGATCTTTGCCATTGGCAACTCCGGTGAGTACGTCATTCACCTCAAAACGACCGAGCTTATCGGAGGTCAGCCTATAGGGCAGTCTGCAGAGCACAGCAACGACGACAAGCCTGTACAGATCTTTGAAAATCCGTTCGCGGCCTTTGAGGTGGTGCCGGACTCCATTGTGTTTGTACCCGACAATGTCGGTATTGAAATGCGCAACTATTCGTTGCGCGCCAGCGACTATGCGTGGGATTTTGACGACGGCGCGACCTCCATCGAGATACAGCCGCTGCATAAGTACACCGAAGAGGGCAACTACCTGGTTAAGCTGATCGCAACTTTCAATCATGGTCAGAAGGACATGGATGGCGACGGTACGATCGACGGTCCGCTGGTTTGCTACGACACGGCGACACAAACCATCATCGCCCGCACGGGCGGCCGGATCAAGATTCCCAACGCCTTTACACCTGACCAGAGCGGTCCGAACGGTGGTATTGGCAATGGCCTCTTCAACGATGTGTTCCGCCCGATCATGGAAGGCGTCGAAGAGTTTCACATGCAGATATACGATCGGTGGGGTAACCTCATCTTTGAAAGCCGTGATGTGAATCAGGGCTGGGATGGCTACGACAAGAACGGGCGCCTGTTGCCGGCCGGTGTATATGTGTATAAGATCACGCTGCGGTTGTCGGACAGTCAGCGCACCACCCAAGTAGGAGACGTAACCCTGATTCGCTAAGAGGCAAACGCGTATGAAAAACTTTACCAGCAAAATAGCCATTATCGTTCTCGCGTGTTGTGCCTTGACGCAACTGGCCCACGCGCAGGATCCGCAGTTCTCGCAGTACTACCAGGCGCCGCTATATCTCAACCCCGGCTTTACGGGCATCACGCCACAGCAACGCCTGGTGTTTAACCATCGCATTCAATGGCCCAGCCTGCCAAAAGCGTTTACCACGTACGCGGCTTCGTACGACATCTTTGTCAACGAGCTGCGCAGTGGTTTTGGCATTTTGTTTACGACTGATAAGATGGGTACGGCCGGCTGGCGTACGACGAACGTCAACCTGCTGTATTCGTACAAAGTAAAGCTCACGGATAAAATTGTGTTCTCGCCGGGCTTGTCCTTCGGCTATGGTTCCAATGGCATTGACCGCAGCAAAATACGGCTGGGCGGAGACCTGTCAGTAGAATATGAAACGCCTGGCTCGTCACTTGACCCGGAAGTAAGCAAGTTGGGCAGGCATGAGTACTTCGATTTTGGATCGGGCTTTTTGATTTATAGCCGCTCGCTGTGGATCGGGGCCTCGTTCATGCACATGAACACGCCGAACATTTCGGTACTCAATAGCGAAAGTCAATTGCCCATGCGTGTAAACATTCACGCCGGGGCGAAGCTCGACCTGAACCGTGGTTTCCGTAACGGTGGACGCGCCTCGTATCTTACACCATCGTTTATTTATCGCATGCAGGGACCGACGTTCTCGCAGCTTGATCTGGGAGTGAACTATCACATCGACCCGGTGTCGGTAGGGGTGTGGTACCGTGGCAAGCCGTTTGAGAAGTCGGTGTCCAACGGCCTGTCGCAGGACGCGCTCATTCTCACGCTGGGGCTATACTTCAAACAGCTGTCGATAGGCTATAGCTACGACTTTACGATCTCTCAAATGCAAACGGCTTCGGGCGGGGCACACGAGTTGTCGATCATATACGAGTTCTCGTCAAAAGGCAACGAAAAGAAGAACAAGAAGAAGTACAAGCTAATACCGTGTCCGACCTTCAACAGCAAAGAGGGTTTCTGGAACTAACGGCTTACTGCAATAACCGCGAGCGTGTTGCCAGTATGGCGATACCCGAACCAAGGCAGGCGATCAGCGCGAACGAAAAGCGCAGGCTCGCCACCTCGGCAATCCATCCGATCACCGGCGGGCCTAACAAAAAGCCAAAGAAGCTGATGGTCGACACCGCCGCCAGCGCCACTCCCGGCGACAGCGTTCCCGACTTGCCCGCGGCCCCATACACCAACGGCACTACCGACGACACACCGAAACCTACCAGCAAAAAGCCGATCGTCGCGGTCACCAGCATGGGGAAGAATACCGACACCAACAGGCCGGTGGCAATGAGTGCGCCGCTTAGCTGCAACATCTTTTTACGCCCCAATCGGTTCGCCAGGGCATCGCCAATAAAGCGTCCGCCGGTCATGGTAGCCATAAAAGCCACGTAGCCCAGCGTGACCAGCTTCTCGGGAGCTTCCACAATCTTCTGAAAATACACGCCGCTCCAGTCGAACATCGTCCCCTCACAGGCCATCCCGAAGAAGCCGATGATGCCCAGCCGCAGCAACAGACCATCGGGCCTGGCAAACAGCGGCGTATCACTTGAACCGCGCATGGCGGGCAGCGTACGTTTATACGCCAGGGCTACCAGCACAAATACCAATCCGGCGATCATACAGAAGTGATGGAAGGGCGCTGTGTTTAGCGAAACCAGAAACCAGGCAATCGACGCGCCGCTAAAACCGGCCAGGCTCCACGCGCCATGGAAAGAGGCCATGATCGATTTGCCATACAGGGCTTCGACGCCAATGGCTTGGGTGTTTACAGCAATGTTGACCAGGTTTCCAAAAAAGCCGAACATAAACAGCACGCCCGCCAGCTCCCATCGGTCGGTTACAAGACCGATGACGACCATGGTCAGCGTGTACAACGTTGCTCCCACCAGCAACATGCGCCGGCTTCCAAACCGGGTCACCGCCCAGCCCGACAGCGGCAGGCTCGTCATCAACCCTGCCGGCAGGGCAAAGAGGATCGTACCCAGCTGTGCATCATTCAGTCCTAACAATAGCTTAATGTCGGGGATGCGACTGGCCCAGGACGCGAAGCAGATGCCCTGCGTAAAGAAGAAAACGGTAACGGCCAGGCGGATCGACACCTTGTTCTGTTGGGCCGTCGGTACCCGCACCGGACCCAGTCCGCCGGTTTCGGTGGCGGTCGTGGCGGAAGTTTCCGATTCTTTGCGGTCTACACGGTTGCTGTTCATATAAAGAGCGGTTGTTTAGTATGCATGCCGATAAAATCTCACGCCTGGGATATCCTTTTTTGTCGACGTGATTGTTGCAACAATGAATTTACAGAGAAAATACCAACGGCAGATGTCCGTGAATGGGATGGGTTTGTTCACTTGTGAACAATATACGCCGTTTGGGAAGGGTCTTTACGCCGTGAAAAAAAATATTTTAAGAAAAAATGAAGGGTATATATAGAAAAAGTGGGGGTGTCCGCGGTTGTGGTGCTGTTGTACGCTTTTGAACACGCGTGTCACGCGCCATCTTTTATCGCGCTTCGTGCCGTACCACACGGGTTTTTATACTGTATAATGTTGTTCGATACTGTACGGTGTATCTGTTGTCACAAGAGTATAGATGGTGTGAAAACAAAAATACCACCGATTGCGGGAGGTATAAACGCTAACTTTCTTCGAACCCGACCCGTTAAGATCACCATAAGCATTTAAAAAAATCAGTCACATTAAATATCGACAATTATGAAAAAGGTAATTTTGGCAGGCTTCGCATTTGTATTAGCCATGGGGTTGGCAATCGCTGCAAACGCTCCTTTGAGAGAAACGATCAAAGTTCCGCTGGAACAAGTTCCGGTTTCGGTACGCAATGCCTTTGAAAAAGACTTCGGTACTGCACCCGACGGCGGCTACTGGACTGCACTCATCGAAAAAGAGTCGAGCAATGGCCGCACCATCGTAACGCCGATCCACTACAGTTTCGTCAAGAAAGCCAAAGGCAACAAAATCGAGGTGAAGTATACTCCGACCGGCGCACTGGAATCATTCAGCGGCCTGGAAAAACTGACGCCCGTAGCCGACGCAGCCGCTGTTCCTAACTAGAACGTTACACGCACACACAGAAAACAGGTATAAAGGCACGAGGCCGCTCCGGGAAACCGGAGTGGCCTTGTTGTTTTTTTAAAACGAAAAAGGGTGCCTCTCTCGAAGCACCCTCTTGTCGGTTTAGGTTAGGTATAGGAAAATAACGGTTTCTTAGTTCGTTGTCAGGAGCTCTGCAGATTGCATGGCCTCTGTGTCTGCAGTTTCTTCTGTGGGGCGTTTGCCCGCATGGTGTGGATTGATTTGCAGGGTTGAGATCATGTCGGTGATCTTCAGGATCACCATCGAGCCTACGAAGACGAAGCCGACCACGATGGCCAGTGCTTTCAGGTGCACGAAGAACAATGTTGTCTCGCCGAAGAACAAGCCGTTGCCGGTAGTGTTCGCGCCGTTGACGGCCGTGTGGGCCAGCAGGCCGGTCATTAGCATGCCCACTGCTCCACCTACACCGTGGCAGGGAAATACGTCGAGGGTATCTTCGAGCGAAGTCTTGGTGGTTTTCCAGTGTACCATCAGGTTGCTGACGAGGCTGGCGAACGTACCGATGAAAAGGCTCGAAGGAATTGTTACGAAACCGGCCGCAGGCGTGATGGCTACGAGGCCAACCACGGCACCGATACAGAATCCGAGGGCCGAAGGCTTTTTACCTCTTACAGAATCCAGCAGGATCCAGGCAAGGCCGGCGGCGGCAGAAGCGGTGTTGGTTGTCGCGAAGGCAGAGGCCGCCAGCGCGTTGGCGCCCATGGCGCTGCCGGCGTTGAAGCCGAACCAGCCGAACCACAACAGACCGGTGCCGAGCAGCACATACGGAATGTTTGCGGGCTGGACGTGCTTCTTTTCGGTGTTACTACGCAGGAAGATCGAGGCTACGAGCGCAGCGATACCTGCTGACATGTGTACCACGGTGCCACCGGCGAAGTCGAGTACACCCATTTTAAAGAGGAAACCATCGGGGTGCCATGTCCAGTGCGCCAGGGGCGAGTAGATGAACAGGGTGAAGAGCACCAGGAAAATGATATACGATTTGAACCGTACCCGTTCGGCGAACGTACCGGTGATCAGCGCAGGGGTGATAATGGCGAATTTTAATTGGAAGAAAGCAAACAGCACCAGCGGGATGGTAGGCGCGAGTGCCCAGGGCTTGCCGTCCACTACATTCTGAAACATAAAGAATGAGCGGGGATCGCCGATGATGCCGCCGATCGAGTCACCGAAGGCGAGGCTGAAGCCCACGATGATCCATAATACACCGACAACGCCCATCGCGATGAAGCTTTGGAACATGGTGTAAACGATGTTTTTCATGTCGATCATGCCGCCGTAAAAGAACGCCAGTCCGGGGGTCATCAGCAGCACCATTGCCGAAGCCGCCAGCATCCAGGCAATGTCCCCTCCATTGAGTCCCTCCGTCACGACCTGCCTGGGCGATGGCATAAAGACTGCCAGCACGCTGAATCCCACCAGCAGCAAAAGAAAGATTAACGATTTTTTCATATAGCAATAAGATCTGGTTGTTGTAGTGATTCAAAAATCGGTCTTTTTTAGAAAAATAGCTTCGTATTTGAGGCATTTTTAATGAAAATGACCGAAAACGATTTAGTGATGGGTCGTTTTGCGTCCGTCAGGTGATAAAATTGAAATTTTTTGAATGACGTGGGGTCTGCGAGCGAAAAGAATAGTCGCCCGCCATCAAAAATGGGCGGTAGATTGGATTTTATTTTTAGTTATGTCAATCGATGGGTTATTTGGGGACCATCCTGGGATTGAAAAAATGATTTCGATTGACGAAAGGTTAAAATTTCAGCTGGATTTTGGGTTATGCCGGAACTTCTCGAATGATGGTCATCTCCCCTGCGGCTCGGATGCCTTTCAACTGATAGGTGAGGCTAACAACACGGGCTTTGTATTTTGCCCGGTTGGAAAGCATGACAACGATGGAGGCGCCTTCGCGTAACGTGCCGGCCTCAAGCTCTTCCTGCCGCAGTGCGATGGGACAGGTGACGGGGGTGCCGGCCAAGAAGGCGGCGTCCTGGAGTTTGGTGTCCAATGTGTAATATTGCATGATCATTCGTATCTTATCTGATAGTTCCCTTTTAGGATCCTTTTAGTATTCACCACCATGACACATGGAGAAAAGGCCCCCCTCCAGCCGCTCGAGCAACGCATGCGTGACGAGCAGCGACGTTATGAGTTTGCACTCAAAGCGGGCAACCTCGGTGTGTTCGACTGGAACATACAGGCCGACGAGCTGACATTCAATCCGCGGCTGTATGAGATAACGGGCTATACACCCACCGATCTCCCACAACAACTTCGTTACGCCGACTGGCTCGCACTGGTACATCCCGACGACTATAAAAACCTGCCGGCACAGGACGAGCAGCCCCGCATGACGGGTAAAGAATATCACGGTCCCTTTAAGTATCGCATTCGCACACGGCCAGGCAAATATACCTGGATCGAGGAAGAACGCTACTCCTTTGTCTTTGATGAAACACGCCGGGTGGTTCATACCATCGGCATCATTAAAGACATTGACGGGCAGGTGCAAGGGGAGAACCGGCTGCGCGAGGCTTTTAAGCGCGAGCTGGCGCTCAACCACCAGCTTAAACAGCGCGAGGAGTGGTACTTGTTTGCGCTGCAGGTGGGAAACCTGGCGGTATACGATTGGTATCCGCAGGAAGACAGAACCGTCTTCAATACAAAACTATATGAGCTGATTGGCTATGAGGCCGGTGAGTTCAACCCGACGTTCAACCAATGGCTGTCGTTGGTACACCCGGACGAGCAAGCACGTTTTTCCGAACGCAAGCATGCTTACGCGCCCATGGCAAGCCAGCCGGCGGTACAAGTATATCGTTTACAAGATCGCGCCGGTACCTACCGTTGGATCGAGGACCAGCACATGCCCATCGAGTGGGACGCCGACGGTCGGGTAACGCGCGTCATCGGCGTCATCAAAAACGTTGATGGCGAGAAGCGTTCGGCGGATGCGCTCAGTAAACTCAACAAAGATCTTCGCGAAAGCGAAAACCGCTGGGCCTATGCCCTCGAAGGCAATGGCGACGGTGTTTACGAATGGAAGATCAGCACGCGGCAGTTTTATTTCTCGCCGCGGGCAAAAGAGATCATGGGCATCGACCTGGGTCCCGAGCAGGACTTTACCCGCTTTATCGGTCACGTCCATCCCGATCTGCGCAGTGAGTTCAAAGCCAACTTCGAGCAAAGCCTGCGCCCGCCGTATCATCCGTTTATCATGGAAGTACAGGTGCTCGACATTGCCCGCGACTACCGCTGGATCATGTTCCGCGCGAAAGTGGTGGAGGTCGACGACGACAACAACCCGCAGCGGATGGTGGGCACGGTCACCGACCTGTCAGACCACAAAGTGATTCAGAAAGAGCTGACCATCTACGAAGAGATGATCAAGCAGAACCAGTCGGCTATACTTTTTACCTCGATGGACGGCACGATCGAGTTCCTGAACGATACCGCCGTCGACCTGCTGGGGTATAAACAGCACGAGATCATTGAAAAGGATATCGCCAGGTTGCTGCCGGAGCAATCGGCCGAGCACCTCTTACAAGAACATTACCGCAGCCAGCAAGAATTTATTACACAGTCGGGTGGACGGTTGCTGACACAAGTAGTCACATCGTTGATCCGCCAGGATGGCGACCCCATGGGCTTTGTGTTGAACATTCTCGACCTGACAGAACGCAAACGCCTGGAAGACGAAGTCACGGCGCTGACCATGACCAAGCTCGAGATCGAGCTGGAGATGCAGCGCAAGCAGACGGAAATGATCATCCTCGTACAAGAAAATGAAAAAGAAAGTATCGCCCGTGAGCTGCACGACGGCGTGGGCCAATTGTTAAGCCTGGCCAAGCTGCAGCTGGAAGGCCTCTGCTCGGTGCTAACACCGGAACAGCAGAAGCAATGCAAGAGCGTACAGGAGCTGCTGCAACATGTCACCACGGACATTAAAAGTCTGACGAGCGACCTGATGCCGCTCAGCATTCGTAACCTGGGTCTGGAGAGCGCTATTACGTCGTTGCTGGAACGTTACCAGCCCATTCGTGGCAAGCAGGTGACGATTCAATGCAAGATCAACCTGGACAGCTTTGAGCCGGAGCAAAGCCGGTCGATGCACATTTACCGCATTGCGCAGGAGGGCGTGAACAACGCGATGAAATACGCGCACGCCACGTCGCTGTCGGTTATGCTGATGAAGCTCAAGAACAGCCTGCACCTGATGATTGAAGACAATGGTAAAGGCTTCGATGTAGACGATGCCCTAAGCAAGCAAAACAGCTTTGGCCTCAAGACGATGATTGAGCGGGCCCGGCTGCTCAACGGCAAGCTGCTGGTAAGCTCAACCTGTCATGCAGGCACGACCATCAGTCTCACTATACCCCTAAACGCAGAAGTATCATGATCAAGATTGCATTGGCCGACGACCACGGCATCCTGCGCGAAGGCATTGCGACCATTCTGCAGGCGTCCGGCAAAGTAGAGGTGGTGGCAGAGGCGGCCACCGTGGCAGAAGCCAGGATCTTATTAGACAAACATCCCGAAGTAGCCATATTATTGTGCGATATCAACTTTCCCGATGGCGATGGCTATGAGGTGCTGGAATATGCGAAGACATATAACAAGGCCGTCCGTATCATTTTCCTGACGATGCACGACAAGTCGTCGTTTGCCACCAAGGCCATTGAAGCGGGGGCCATGGGCTATCTCACGAAAGACGCTGCCAAGGAAGAGCTGCTGGCGGCCATCGCAGCCGTGAACTCCGGCAAGAAGTATTTTGGTCAGAACATCATGAGCAACATCGTGGAAAACATGAACAAGCCGCGCGAGGGCCACGACTTCTTCCGGAAGGTGTTGTCCAAACGCGAGCTGGAAGTGTTGGAGCTCATCATCGAAGGCCTTGATACCGACGAGATTGCCGGCAAACTCTTCATCAGTGAAAAGACGGCGGCCAACTATCGTAACAGCATTCTCCAAAAATGCGACGTGAAGAACGTCGTCCAGCTTATCAAGCTTTACCTGCAACACGCCTGACCTTGCCGATTGCCCAGCGGCGGTTGGGAAATTTCCCAATCCCAATAAGGAATCGGCCCACGCATTTCTGAAACCTCCTATCGTATTCGGCTCCCGATTCCACCTCTTTTGTAGTACTAAAAGCAAGGGAGCGAATGCGGAAGCGAGTATATGGCTGCGCTGAATACACAGGATATCAAGGCGATTCTCGACGAGATTGACCGGAACCTGGAGCAGATGATGAACATCCTCCAGACCGAAGAGCAGGCCCTGAACAAATCGTTCGGGAACTACCTCGTGCGCATCCGCCAAAAATCTACTGTGGCCGCGCCCGACCTGGTGCGCAAGCTGGAAGGCGCCCGCATAGTTTTTCAGCGCGGCCTCGACGCGATCAAACGCGTACCGGAGCTGGCGGAGCCGCTGCGCAACCTTTTACAAGTAAACAAGATGGTGCGCCTGGCGGTACAAGACTACGAAGGAAATACGTTCGTCAAAATATCCTCCTACATCGGCGCCATCACCAACATCTGCCTGGGGCAGCTCAAATATATACGCATGCGCTACGAAGCCATCCTGGTCGGCATTCGCGAAGAGATCCGGGTGCTGTGGATGGACCGCGAGCTGTCGCGTGCGCTGCGCCTGATCCTGTCGGTAAACCAGATGCAGTTCAAGAAGTTTACGCTGGCCTTTCAACGGGCGGAGGTACTGTATGCCGATATTTCGCTGATCGTCATCCAGTCCGGGAATGCCGGCTTCCACCAACGCATTGTTCTGCGCATGGTGTCCAACCGCCTGCCGTCGGCCGAAGAGCAAAAAATCATTCATACACTGTTTCCGGGATGGGAAGAAAACGAAGATTAAGAACATGGGAGACGTGAAATATACCATTAGTGCATACCTGGCCAACCGGTATTCCAGCCTGTTCAAAAGTCTCAACCAGAAGATCGACGCGCTGTACGAGCACCTTAACGACGACTTCCTGGTGACGAGCAACAAGGTGAAGAAATACGCCGCGGTGGCCCGTGAAAAGCTGGCGTCCGATAAACTGCCCGCCGCCTTGCGCGAAAAACTTCGCACGGCAGCCCGCAGCTTTGATTCGATTATTGTCGAGCTCCAATACCACGACATCATTCGTCAGAAGCTCGAGCACGTGTACACCGTGGAGCAAACCCTGGCCGCTGAATTTGCCCGTCTTTATGAAAAGCGTTGCGACACCTATACGCCGCAGTATACCTTCGTGATGTACGACCTGGTACGCCTTTCCTACCGACAGCTGGTGGTTGTACGCGAAGATTACTTACTGGCCTCCAACAAAATCCAGCGCCTGTTACGGGCGTTGTGGGCGGACCGCGACATATCCCGTGAGCTGCAGCTTTTTCTGTTCAATACGGCGCAGAACCTGCGCAACGTCATCCAGATTCTCGACCTGCTCATTTCCATGCACGAAAAGCTGCTCGACGAGCAGGCGGCCTTTACCGCCATCATTACGGAAGAGCAACGCATGAAGATTCTGCTTGAGGTCAAGAAGCTGTACACTATGGACGCCGAACGCGAAGTGTTTAACAAGACTTTCGGCATCGAAGAAGAACTGGTAACGGACGACGAAATCTTTTTCTGATATGACGACCACGACAATCTCCCTGAAAGAAGATGCGCAGGTGCCGGGCCAATGGCACCTCCGGGTAGAAGGTAAGCCTGCACCCGATGAATTGGGCAAGCTGCTGCAATTTGCCGAAGCCCACGGCGTGCAAAGCCTGGCGGTATACCTGCCGGCCGCACTTGCCACCGAGTTTCGCTTTGTGCAACTGCTGGGGTACTTCCGTAAGAAGGGGAAAGCCCTGTCGCTGCACTGGACCGACGCGCCACCCAAGGGGCCGGCCGCCACTGTTTTGCAATCCATTATCTAACCTATATATGAAGAAGACAATATTGACCGTAGACGACTCCGAAAGCATCCTGGCCGTGGTTGCGACCACCCTCGAAGAGGAGTACGAGGTATTGACTGCATCCGACGGAGCCGAGGCCATCCAGAAGCTGAATGCAGGCACGCATGTGGACCTGATCATTACCGATCTGAACATGCCCAAAGCCGACGGCATCCAGGTGATCCGCGCAGCCCGGTCGTTGCAGCAGTTTGCCGCCGTGCCAATCCTGATGCTGACCACCGAGTCGCAAATGCAAAAGAAGCAGGAAGCGAAAGAGGCAGGCGCCACCGGTTGGATTGTCAAGCCATTCGAGCCTGAAAACCTCAAGGCCGTAGTAAAGAAAGTGTTGCGCTAGCAACGGGGGAGTATATATCGATAACACGCATGGACAAAGCACACGGAAAATTCTTACAAGAGGCGGCCGAGCTCATGGACGATCTCGAAAAGGCCGTCTTACGTCTGGAGCAAGCGCCGCAAGACAAAGAACAGGTCGAGGAGGTTTTTCGTGTCATGCATACGTTCAAGGGAACCGCCAAGATGTTTGGCTATGACCACGTCGGTGAGTTTACCCATCACCTGGAAAGCGTCTTTGATGACATACGGCACAACAAGCAGGCGCTGTCAGACGAGATCCTCACCATCGCGCTTCGTTCGGTCGACCACATCCGGGGCCTGATTCGTCAGCGTGACCATGTGCCTGCGGCTCATGCGGAAATGCTGGCGCAGATCAAACGGCTCACCGTATCGAATAACACCCCGGAGGAAGCGCCGGTAGCCCCGACGGCGGAAGTTGGCAAGCTATACCTTATACATTTTGCGCCACACGTCGACTTTATGCGTGACGGCAGCAACCCACTGTACCTGCTCGACGACCTGGCAGGATTGGGAGAGATTCATCTTCGCACCTATACCGACAAACTTCCCGACGGGGTGTTGAACCTCGACGAGACTTATCTTTATTGGGACATTCTCGTATATACGACGCGTGATGTGGCGGGCATCCGGTCAGAATTTATGTTTGTGGAGGATCAGTGCGAGCTGCGCATCAATGAGGCCAGTGACCGCAACCTGCTAGACGAAGCATCCTTCCGCGAGCTGCTGTTTCAATACACGGAACGCCTTTCCTGTGAGCTGATCCAGGTATATGTTGAGAAAGACGCTGTGAAGACAGCCGGCGCGGTGCGCGAGCAACGTCCGGCCCATCAGCGCCACGACTCGTACCAAACCATCAAGGTAACGTACGATAAGATCGACAAGCTCATGAACATCGTCAGTGAGCTTGTGACCACGCAGGCGCGTCTGACCTTGTTCACCGGCAGTGTGCGCAACCAGGAACTGGAAGAAATTACCGAGAACGTCGAAAAGCTGGTACGCCAGCTGCGCGACGAGGCTTTTAGTATATCGCTGCTTCCCATTAGTCATTTATCCGTGCGTTTCGAACGGTTGGTGCGCGATACTTCGCGTGCATTATCAAAACAGATCCGCTTTGAGACGATCGGTGGCGACACCGAGCTCGATAAAAAGATCATCGAAAATCTGGCCGACCCGATGCTGCATATTTTACGAAACAGCATGGACCACGGCATCGAGCTGCCGGAGGTACGCGAACGGAAAGGCAAAGACCCCGTTGGCACGATTCGCCTCAAGGCATACTACGCCGGTACCAACGTGATCCTGGAAGTACAGGATGACGGCGCGGGCATTGACAAACAGCGCGTGTGGCAAAAAGCGCTGCAACTGGGACTGGCGCATGCTACCGATCGCCTCAGCGACCACGAGATCTACGATTTTATTTTTCACCCCGGCTTCTCCACCGCCCGCCAGATTACGGACGTATCGGGTCGTGGCGTGGGCATGGACGTGGTGAAAAGGGCGATCGTTAACCTGCGCGGTGAAATCGAGATCGAATCGGTGCCCGACCGCGGCACGACCATTCGCCTCAAGCTGCCGCTGTCGCTGAGCATCATCGACGGCTTGCTGGTAGACATTGCCAAAGCAAAATATATCATACCGCTGACCACCATTGATAAGTGCTATGCCGTGGACCGCGATGCGGTGTGCCCGGATATGAACGACCTGATCGTGCTGGACGGCGAACAGGTGCCCTACGTCGACCTGCGCACCATCTTTCGCTGCCAGGGTGAAAAGCCCGAGCATGTAAACCTGATCGTGGCCAAACAGGATGAGCGTAAGGTGGCGTTCGCGGTAGACCGTATCCTGGACGAGTACCAGGCGGTGATCAAGCCGCTTGGCAAGATCTACAAAGACCAGGACTTTGCTTCCGGTGCCACCATTCTGGGCAACGGCGCGGTGGCCCTGGTATTAGATACCAATCGCCTGATGGAACTATAGGAATTTTCCCAATCCAAAAAAGGTGATTTCCCGTGCAAAACAGAATCCTCCTATAAGAACTACTATACAAAAGTGATCCCTTTGTACACCGAACGAACCGCAACCACATGACACAGTCAACCGGATATCAGCAACAAGTAGCAGGCGATTCCTACCTGACGTTTATGATGAACCGCGAATATTTCGCCGTGCATGTAAACAAGGTGACGGAGTTGATGGAAATGCTGCCAGTAACCGGTGTGCCGCGCGCACCCGAGTACATGCGCGGCGTTATCAACCTGCGCGGTGCCGTAGTGCCCGTCATTGACACGCGCGTGAAGTTTTCGCTGCCCGGCGCGGCGGATACCATCGACACGTGCATTATCGTGCTGCAGGTAGAGGTCGACCAGGAGATGTTGAAGATCGGCGCCATTGTCGACAGCGTTGCGGAAGTGATCGAGGTTACCCCCGAAGCGATCCAGTCGCTGCCCACGATGGGCAACAAAGAACGTACGCGGTTTATCCAGGGCGTGATCAAGCTCGACAACAAATTCATTATGATTCTCGACGTCGACAAGGTATTCTCCAACGAGGAGTACATCGACCTGAAGCAGGCGCAGGGAGAAACGATTCAATAAGCAGCGAAAGACCCCGAAGACGATGAAGGAACTATCCGACGAAGCATTGCTGAACGAAGTACGCAGAAGAATGTCGCTGAGTGAAAAGACCATTCTGGAGCAACAGGACATGTTGCAAGAGATGCAGCGACTTAATGCACGGCTGGAGCAGTCGGAGGCGCTGAAGAGTCACTTCATCAGCAATATCAAGAACGAGATCAACAACCCGCTGGCGTCGATCCTGGCGTTGACACAAACGATCGTAGAGAAACAAAGCAGTTTGCCTGCCGACGTGCAGCGCAACCTGAAGCTGATCTATAACGAAGCTTACGCCCTCGACTTCCAGATGACCAATATCATGACTGCGGCCGAAATAGAAGCGGGACAGGTAACACCACAATGGGTGGAAGTGGGCGTGTCGCAAGTGCTGGAGCAAGTCATTCAGTCGTTCGAAACGATTCGTGAGAAGAAGGGCGTGCCGGTCCGCGTGCTGGGTGATGCGCAGGTACAGTTTGTGACCGACGGTCGTTACTTCCGCATCATTCTCGCCAACCTGGTTTCGAACGCCATTAAGTTCAGCAACGGTAACGACGCAGTCGTGATTACCCTGCGTACCACCGACGGGCAACTTGTGATTTCGATCACGAATGCCGGGAGTGATATACCGCAGGAAGACGTTGCCCGCATCTTTGACCGCTTTACACAACTGGACACCGGTACGGTGAAAAAATACCAGGGCCACGGCCTTGGTCTATCGGTCATTCGATCGCTGGTGGAGCTGCTCGACGGCTCGATTGCCGTCACCACGCAAACACCGGGTGTAACGTTTACGGTCATACTGCCGGTGAAGGCCGGCGAAGAAGGCTTTAGCGCGCTGCTGGGTGGAGACGGTTCGGAGATATTGTTTGACGAGGCTTTCTAACACATGGTGTCGGACACAGCGGTTTTGGAGAAGGTCTTTTTGTACCCCGCTACGTTGCACGTGGCGGCGCGGCCCGTGTGCATTGCCACGCTGCTGGGAACGTGTGTGGCGGTATGCCTGTGGGATACAAAGACACGCGTCGGCGGCATGAACCACTACCTGTTGCCGCTGTGGAACGGTGAAGGGCTGGCGTCGCCAAAATATGGCAACATCGCCATCGAGAAGCTGGTGGAGAAACTGGAGTATACGGGTGCTGAGCGCCGGAACATGGTCGCGAAAATATTTGGCGGCCGGGCGCAGAGCGATGGCAATATAGTAGCCTATAACATCGGGCTGCGGAATGCGCAGATCGCGCGCCAAATGCTGAAGGAGTACGGCATCCCGATCGTGGCGGAAAATGTCTGCGGTGAATACGGCATGAACATCCGCTTCGATACGTCCAGCGGTATTGTGATGATGAAGTATATCAAAGGTGCGGCCAAATAAACGCACTGATGATACAGAGGAAATAAACGGAATGTGTGATGGAAAGAGAAGGGGATATACTGCAATGGGTCTATGAGCAAACGCGGCACTATGCGTTTCACAACGACCAGATGCTGCGCGGTCCGCTGTTTCGGGTAAAAGGCATGCTGCAGCTGTTCAAGAAAGAATCGTGGCCTGCCGGGCAACAAAAACTGCTGGAGATACTGCAGGGTGAAGTGGAGCAGATGGAACAAGCCAGCAGCACCATGGCCCGCATGCTGAAAGAGCACGAAGCACGCATCCAGCAGCTGATAGAGGGAAGAGAACAACTGTAAACTAAACGATAGAAATGAAACACTGTATACGACTGTCCATCCTGGCACTGCTACTGACGTTGGCCCACGTGGCCGGCGCACAGGACATCAGCGTCGACGGTGAGTACCGCATCAACCCGGTTTACTCGCGCGGTTTCCGGGAGCCGATGTACAAGGGCGACAAAGCGGGCTTCTATACCATGCAGCGCACACGCCTCATCTTAAACTATCACAAAGAGAACGACCTGGATGCCGAGTTCATTATGCAGGACCGTCGTTTCTGGGGTGATCAGGACGACCGCTCGGATGTAGCAAACATGTCGGTGTTTCGCGCGTGGGTAGAAAAATACTTCAACCCCAACCTGTCGCTGCGACTGGGCAGACAGGGCTTTGTCTATGGCAATCAATACCTGTTGGGCGAACCCAACTGGGTCGGAACGCGCGCGCACGATGCGGCGCTGCTCAAGTATCAGAAAAACGGATTGGAGCTACACCTGGCAGCAGCCTACAATGCCAATGGGCAGAGCTTTAAGCGTGAGCCCTATGAATACAACTATTATCAGAACATGCAGTTTCTCTGGGGCCATAAAAAGATCGGTAAGCTCGAGGCATCGCTGATCTTCCTGAATCGTGGCATGGAGCGCGGCGATACGACCTCTACAGTATACTATATGCAAACGTTCGGCACAGACTCCGAGCTGAAGCTTAGCGATAAAATATCCCTGGTAGGGGTATATTATTATCAGATTGGTCGTGACATACAAGACCGTCATGTAAACGCATACTTCTACTCGCTCCAGGTACAATACGAAGTCAACAAGGTGTTGAGCTTTAACGTGGGGGTAGACGCCGGCTCGGGTAACGACCAGACCGACGAAGAGAATTCCAATAACCGCAAAAGCCATTACTTCGATCGTCACTATGGTTTGATCCACGGCCACTTCGGGTACATCGATTACTTCTATGTAAACAATCCGACCACACCGGGTGTACATGACTATTATGTAAAGACCAAAGTGAATGCCACCAAGAAGCTGTCGATTGAAGACCACATACACAGCTTTGCCACGTCGGCGGTGCTGAACGACCCCGAACATGATGGGAAGTCCATGCACCACAACCTGGGCTTTGAGAATGACCTGTTGGTAAATTATAAACTCTCGTCGTCGTTCAAGGCGAGCCTGGGCCACTCGATCATCTTTGGTACCCGTACACTGGACCAGCTCTTTGGCGGTCGCAAGATTCAGGAGAGCCAGATGCTCTATGCGGTGATCACGGCGACGCCCAACTTCTTTAAGTATTCAAAAACCGAGAAACAATAAACGCCATACAGTTATGAAAGCCTTATCCAATTTGAAAGTGGGGCAGCGGGTCATGATAACCTTTATCGTTATCATCGCCTTCTATGTCGGCAACATTGCCTATAACCTGGTCAGCCTGGGAAACATCACGGAGAATGTTACCAGCATTTATAAAAACCGGTTGCTGAGCATCACGGCCCTGCTGGAGGCCGATCGCGACGGTTACCAGTCGAAGATCTCGATCAGCGAGGCCATCAACCGCGCAGAAGCCGGTAATACTCGCACGCGCCGTGCGGAAGATCTGGCGATGGAGTTTAAAGACATTGATGAAAACCTCGACCAGCTCAGCGGTCGCTTTGACAGCTTCCGTAAGACCTTCCTTTCTACCGGTGGACAAGACAATGCTTCGTTCAAAACGTTTGACGAACATTTTGCCCTGGTAAAAGAAGGCTCCATGACACTCCAAAAACTCATTGCCGACGGCAAGTTGAGAGATGCCCGTGCGTTATACTTTGGTCCTTACTCCACGCATTTTGAAACCATGCGCAACGCCATCAACGACCTGACGGAGATCAGCTCAAAACAAACCGAAGCGGAGTATGCAGAAAGCATGGCGGCGGCATCGTCTATAACGCTGCTCGCCTTTATTTTCTTCGGTGCTGTATTGGCCATCCTGATCCTGGCCGGAGTGTTGCTGACGCGCAGCATCGTAAACCAGCTGGGTTGCGAGCCGTTTGAAGCTGCGGAGATTGCCCGCAACCTGGCGAAGGGTAACCTGCGTGTCACATTTGACAAAGGCAAGGAAGTGGGTCTCTACAAAGACCTGAAAGCGATGGTGGAGAAATTGCGGAATGTAATTCAAAACATCGCGGTCATTTCTGACAACCTGGCCATCGCGTCCGGTCAGCTCTCTTCGGGTTCGCAGCAGATCTCGCAAGGCGCGAACGAACAGGCAGCGTCTGCCGAAGAGGTTGCTTCGTCAATGGAGGAAATGACGGCGTCGATCCAACAGAATACAGACAACGCGCTGCAAACCGAGCGCATCTCGGTGAAGGCTGCAACCGATATCGCCGAAGGTAATCGTTCGGTAGCCCAAACGGTAACATCGATGAAGACGATCGCGGACAAGATCAAGATCATTGGTGAGATTGCACGCCAGACCAACATTCTTGCGCTGAACGCGGCGGTAGAAGCGGCGCGTGCCGGTGAACACGGACGCGGCTTTGCCGTGGTGGCGGCCGAAGTGCGTAAGCTCGCCGAGCGTAGCCACAACGCCGCTTCCGAGATCGACGACCTATCCAAGAACAGTGTGGACGTAGCGGAGCATTCGGGCAAACTGCTCGTTTCAATCGTTCCCGATATACAGCGCACGTCGGGCCTTGTACAGGAAATCGCCGCCAGCTCGCAAGAACAAAGCGATTCCGCGAACCAGGTGAGCACCGCGTTGCAACAACTTAACCAGATTGTACAGCAAAACGCAGCCAATGCCGAAGAAATGGCCAGCAGCTCGGAAGAGCTCGCGGCCCAGGCCGAAAGCCTGAAAGACCTGGTGTCGTTTTTTAAGATCGAAGACGAGAAGAAAGATCGCGCGGTGGAAGACTATACCGTACGCAAGTTCCAGCAGTGGGCACCGCAGTATACAACGCATGCAAACGGTAACGGTAAAAAAGAAGCCGCCCGGGCTGACAAGGGGCGCGCCAAAAAAGGCGTCACGGTAACGCTGGATGACACCGTGAGCGATGAAGAATTTGCTCCCTATTAGCACCTAGCGATAGCGTTATATATACCCTGCCCCGCCTACCCTGTATGGGGGAGAAGCGGGTTTACAAAGAGTAAAGTATATTCAAAAACAGGTTATAGGAGGCTCTATAACCTGTCTTTTTTTTAGTTTACCGTGCTGCACACGATAAAATTTTACCCGACCGGCAACGTTTTTTTTGAAAAAAGGTAGATACCTGATATATCCGGTAAGCAAGTTCTACGTTAGAGAGGTTAACTTTACACGTAAATTGATATGGCAGGCATGAGTGGGACTGAGACAATTGTGACATTGAGGCCGGATGGGAAGAAGGGTGTCGTTATGCTCAAGCATCACTACGACGAGATCTGTACGTTTGTGCTCTCTGTCCTGGATACCGAAGAAGAAACCTTTACGCTGCATGCGCTGCTGGAACGTGCGCAATCGGGCCTGTCCGACATGATCGATAGCGACGTGAGCTGGTACGTGCTGCAGGTAAAGCTCGACCTGGAAGCCCAGGGCCTGATCAAGGTCGTGACACCCCCCTATAAAAAACGCCTGTTCCTGTTGAAGCTCACCCGCCAGGGTGCCAGGCAGCTGCGGAACCAGAAGGCGCTGTCAGAGCTGCGCGAGGACTGATTTTTTAGCATCGATCTTCGGATCACCCCGTAAAATTTGCTTCATTTACTTTTCATGAAGCAGTCTATCAAAGTTGCCGTAGACGCTGTCGTCTTTGGCTACGACCCTGAGAAAGGTATTTCCATCCTATTAATCCGGCGCAAGTATGAGCCGTTTCAGAAAGTTTGGGCGCTTCCCGGCGGCCTGGTGGCCAATGGAGAGTCGCTGGAAGATGCCGTGCGTCGTGAATTGCGGGAAGAATCGGGCGTAGACGTCAATTATCTCGAGCAACTATATTCGTTTGGAAAACCTGACCGCGATCCGCGCAACCGCGTGGTGACGGTGGCTTATTTCGGCCTGGTGCGCCCGTCCGACTATCAACTGTCCGCACAGACCGATGCTGAAGACGTTGCCTGGCACAGCATCGACCAAATTCCCAAGCTTGCCTTTGATCACAAAGCCATTATCGACCTGGCCATAACCCGCCTGCGCGGCAAGATTGCCTATGAGCCCGTAGGCTTTGAGCTGTTGGATAAGAAGTTTCCGTTCTCGGATCTCGAAAATCTGTACCAGACACTGCTGGGGCGCGAGATTGACCGGCGGAATTTTAAAAAGAAGATTATTGGCTACGGCTTTCTCGAAGAGCTGGACGAGACCATCCAGCGCAAAGCCGGCCGCCCTGCACACCTTTATCGCTTCAACAAAAAGAAATACGACGAGCTGAAAACAAAAGGCTACAACTTCGATCTCTTCCTGTAACCGGAGGGCTATGCTGCATGAAAGCATGCGGTTCCACCGATTGCAAACAGGGTAGGGGATAGTTATTGTAAAAAACACGCAAATTGTTTGTGAAAGGTAAAACTTGTAATACTACATTTGCGTAAATACTACACAAATAGTAACAAACATTCATATGAGTAAAACAGGAGTTATCATCGCCCGCTTCCAGTCGCCTTACCTGCACGAAGGCCACAAGGCGCTGATCACCTCGGTGCAGGAGCGGCACAACCAGGTGGTCATCGTGCTGGGCGTATCGCCAGTACGTGGTAGCCGCCGTAATCCACTCGATTTTCCTACGCGCGAGCGGATGATCAAAAAAGAATTTCCCGACGTCGTCGTGCTGCCGCTGTCGGACCACCCGCTGGACACGCGGTGGTCGCAACAGCTCGACACGCTGCTGGCGTCGGCCTTTCCCGGAGGGCAGTTTATGCTCTACGGCAGCCGCGACAGCTTTAAGACTTATTACAGTGGTGGGCATGAAACGGTGGAGCTACCGGAAACCGGCGGCCATAATTCGACGCTCATCCGCGAGAAGATCAGCGATAAAGTACTCGATTCGCAGGAGTTCCGCACGGGCATTATCTACGCGTATGCTAACACGTATTCGAAAGTATACCCTACCGTAGACGTGGCCCTGTTCCGGAACAGTCGTACGGAATTGCTGCTGGGGCGGAAAGACATCGACAATAAATGGCGCGTGCCGGGTGGTTTCTGCGATCCGACGGATGCCAGCTACGAGGAGGCTGCAGCGCGTGAGCTGCGCGAAGAATGTGGTGAACTGGAAATCTCTGCCTTACAATACATGGCTTCCTTCCGCATGGATGACTGGCGGTATAGACGCGACGAAGACAAGATCATTACCACGCTCTTTGCCGCAGACTTCCTCGACGGCACGCCGATCGGCAGCGACGATATTGCCGAAGTGGCCTGGTTTACGTTGGCAGACATTGCCGCGCTCATGGCCAACGGGCAGACGGCCCCCGAGCACACACCGCAGCTGACCGCCGTACTCAACACCTACTACAAATAATAGACGCTCACTTTTAAAATACCATCGGTATGAAAACGAACAATCTCCTTCTACTGGCTGACGCGTATAAATATTCCCATCACGCCTTATATTATCCCGGCACTGAAAAAATATACTCCTACCTGGAAAGCCGCGGCGGCATGTTTGATGAAACCGTCTTTTATGGACTGCAATATTTTCTGAAAGAATACCTGCAAGGTGAGACGTTTACCCGTGCAGATGTAGACGCTGCTGAACAGCTCATGGAGCAGGTCTTTGGCCGTAAGGGTGTTTTTAAGCGCGAGAATTTTGACTACATACTAAACAAACACGGCGGCCGGTTGCCCGTGCGCATCAAGGCCGTGCCCGAAGGTATGGCCGTGCCCGTGCGCCAGGTGTTAATGACGATTGAAAACACCGACCCGAATTGCTACTGGTTAACGAACTTCCTGGAAACGCTGCTGATGCAGGTATGGTACCCCAGCACAGTGGCCACACTGTCACACCAGGTGCGCAAGGTCGTAAAACGTTACTACGATGATACCGTTGATGCAGCAGCACACGGTGGCATTGACTTCGTTCTGAACGACTTTGGTTTTCGCGGTGTGAGCTCTGTGGAGAGTGCGGGGCTTGGCGGTTCGGCACATTTGCTCAGCTTCAGGGGGAGCGACACGGTGTATGCATCGGTGTTCGCCCAGCAGTATTACAAAGCCGACAAAGTATACGGTCTGTCGGTACCGGCGACAGAGCACTCCATCATGACATTGCTCGGCCAGGGTGGCGAAGAGAAAGTTTTTGACCATGTGCTGAACGCATATCCCGAAGGTATACTCGCGTGTGTATCGGACTCCTACGACGTGTTTCACGCCGTGAGCAACCTGTGGGGTGGTGTATTTAAAGACCGCATCCTGGCGCGCAACGGCCGGTTGGTAGTGCGTCCTGACAGCGGCGACCCCGTCATGACCCTGAAGACGATCTTCCAGCTCATGTTTGAAAAGTTTGGCTTTACCGTAAACAGCAAGGGCTACCGGGTGCTGCCGCCGCAGATCCGTGTTATACAGGGTGACGGTGTAGACTACGATTCTATCCAGACCATCTATGAAGCACTAAAGAAAGACGGCATATCGGCCGAGAACCTGGTGTTGGGTATGGGCGGTGCGTTGCTGCAAAAGGTGAATCGCGATACCCAGAAGTTTGCCTTGAAGTGCTCATATGCAGAAGTAGACGGTCGTCCGGTCATGGTGCAGAAGTCACCGAAGGAGATGGACGAAAACGGCAACCTGGTGCAGTCGTTCAAAACTTCCAAAGCAGGCCGTTTGAAGCTTGTGCGCGACAGCGCCGGCTTCCGCACGGTGGCGGAAGGAGCGGAGGCAGGGCTGCCCGACATTTTAGAAACGGTCTTCGAGAATGGAGAGATCAAGAAAGAGTATACCTTTGCATCCATACGCAACCAAGCCTAGTACGACGCTTTTATGGAAAACAACATCAAGATCTACAGTACCTCGACCGCACGGGTTCTCAGCGAACGCATTGCCTCCCACCTGGGCATGCCGCTGCACCACATCCACTGCGAGAAATTTTCGGACGGCGAGCTCTTTGTACGCTTCAACGAAAGCGTCCGGGGCCAGACCGTCTTTCTCATCGCCAAGATCAACATGCCGTATGAGAACATCTTTGAGCTGCTGCTGACCGTTGATGCTGCCCGTCGTTCTTCGGCCCGCGAGGTCGTGCTGGTGTTGCCGTACCTGCCGCACAGCCGCCAGGAGCGGCGGGACAACCAGCGCACCTCCATCTCCTCGCGCATCATTGCCGACATCATCCAGCAAATGGGCGCTGACCGCATCATTACCCTCGACCTGCACACCAACGCCATCGAGGGCTTTTACAAAATACCGCTTGACCCGCTCTCGTCGCTCAAGCTGTTTGTGGGCCACATCAAAAGCCTCAACCTGCCCGACCTTTGTCTGTGCAGCCCCGACTTTGGCGGCATCAAGCGCATCAAGCAATACAAAAAGCACGTGGACGCCGACATGGTGGTGATCAACAAAGAGCGCCTCAAAGCCAACCAGGTAGCGCACATGGAGATCATTGGCGACGTGACGGGCAAGAACATCATTATCGTGGACGATCTGGTGGATACGGCCGGTACGTTGTGTAAGGCGGCTGATCTGCTGATGGAGCACGGCGCCCGGTCGGTCCGTGCATACTGTACGCACGGTGTGTTGAGCGGCCCTGCACTGGACAACCTCACGAACTCGCGGTTGGAGAAACTGTACATGGCCGACACCGTTGTGGCCGAGCTGGATCACCCGAAGGTCGAGATCGTGACGTGCGCCGAGCTGCTGGCCCGCGCCATCGAGCACCTGGTGACCAACAAAAGCCTTAGCCAGATGGGCTAAAAGCGTTATCTTTGAGCATGTACCTGCTCTTTCCCGGACGCCACCAGCTCCTGACCAACTTCCAGTTTCATTACCTATTGGGTCTGTTGTCCAACGGTCTGCACACCGCGCGTGACATCCACGGAAAGGCGTTGCCCGCCGGTGACATCGACGCGATCGTGTTCGCCGTGACGTCGGCCAACCACAGCAATACCCGCCGCAATCCGCTGCCGTTTTATTTGCGCGCACTGGCCATTCGCGAGTTCACGGCCACGCTGGGTGTGCCGGTATATATCTATGGCATCGACGACGTGGGCAGCCTGAGCAACTTCGCCACCTACACCTTAAAACGCATTCGTCACGAAAGCGACGGCCAGCTGGACCTGCACGCAGGCAATACCGCGGTAATCTGTTCAACGCCTGTATTGGAAATGTATGAGCCGCTCGGCTTTCCCATCTTGCCGGCCGAGCTGACCGACCGCCGCACCTGGCAACACAATACCGCCCTGCCGTGGGACGTTGTTGAAAAGATTGCCACAAGCGGTGCGTGGGAGGATGACCGCTATATACACGATCACATGCATCCTTCGTCACGCGCACTGTGGCAACAGTATCGCCTGGCGAGCAAGGTGCAGTTGCTATTCCGCGATACCATGATTGGTGACGACGGTGATATCACCACCACTCGCGACTACAACACCTACGTGCGCCAGATGGACACCATCGCCGCATTGAAGTATACCGATACCGCACCGTACATCCGTCCGGGGCGTGTAGGCGACATTGGCTGTGCCGTAGGTTCATGGATTAAGCTTGCGTGCGATGACGTGCGGCTGCGCGAGTCGGACTTCTACGGCATCGAAGTAGCGCGCCACCTTTTTGACATCTGCCAACAACGAAAACACAACGGTGAGTTTAAGAATCCTTTTGTATTCTTCTCCCAACGCAACGCCGTGACGGGCCTGGCCTTCGAGCCGAACTCGATGGACACGATCCATACGTCGTCGCTTACGCACGAGATCGAATCCTACGGCAGCCGTGCCGACCTGCTTGTCTTTATTCGCAATCGCTACGCGGAGCTTCGTTCGGGTGGCGTCTGGATAAACCGCGACGTAGTAGGCCCGGAAAACAAACACCAGTCGGTGTTGATGAAGTTAAATGAAACGGACGGAAGCGATGATGATGTTTTCAAAGCCGCTGAAACGCGGGAAGCGCTGGCGCAGCACCTCGAGGGACTTTCTACCGCAGCACGCTTCCGTCGCTTTGCCCGGGACTTCCGGAGAAAAGAAGGATACACGCTGGCGTATGAGGACGTGGAGCACCAAGGAGCGCGTTATGTTCGACTGTCGCTCGGTGATGCGTGCGAGTTCATGAGCCGCAAGGATTATACCGACAACTGGGAGAGCGAGATGCACGAGACGTTTACGTTCTGGAGCTTTGCCGATTGGAAGCACGCGTTGGAAGAAGTGGGCTTTACCGTGGTGCCGGCTTCAAAGGCTTATGTCAACGAATGGATTGTCGACAACAGGCTTGTGGGCAAAGTAGCGCTATTCACAGTGCACGGAGGGGAGCTGATGCCGCTGGCCTATCCGGTCACCAACATGCTGCTGCTGGCGGAGAAAAAATAAGAGGCTGCCCTGTGGGGCAGCCTCTTCTATAGAGTACGATGGTAAATCGAATTTACTCGCCTTTTTTGAGATCGTGGATTTCGCGATCGATATCATACAATGCATCTTTCGCATTCATGAGGTCGAATATTTCGATGCAACGGCGTGCCTGACGCTCTTCCTCTAATTGCTCATCCAGGTACCATTGAAGGAACCGTGCTGTTTGAAAATCACGAGCTTTCTGACAGTGCTCGGTCATCTTATTGAAGTTCTCAGTGATCTGGATTTCCTGGTCGAGTGCTGCTACCAGGACCGAGCGCAGATCTTCAAAATTGCGTTCTACCTTGCCGACTTCCGGCGATAGCGCCAATGCCCCAGCATGGGTAATGTAGTGGAAGATCTTCATCATGTGCTCGCGCTCTTCGTCAGATTGCTTTCTGAAGAATTCGCCACAGCCGCGAAGACCTTGCGCATAACACCAGGCCGACATGGAAAGATATAAGGCTGATGAATGGGCTTCTACACCCATTTGTTGATTCAGGATGTCCAAAACACTCTCCTGAAGAGAGGTTTTCTGACGGAGTATTGAAGTAGTTTGCATGTTCTTTTTTGTTTATCACAGGTCGCCTAAATAGCAGGACTCAGTGTTCATTAAACAAAAATACCGCGTTAGATAACACGATCTAAGAAACGACGCGAAATGAGTATTATTTAAAACAAGTCTATATACAGACTGTCTGCCGGAGGGCAGTTTCGTGCGTGGAGATTCCCTGGCGCATGAGCATATCTTCCAACTTGAGATCAAACATCTGCTGCCCGTACAGCGAACGAAGCCGGGCAAAATCAGAAAGTGACAGTGTAACGGATCTGCCGCAGCCGGAAAGGGGCACACGCACCTGATCGAACTCGGTTGCCAGGTTGTTCAGGTACTCATCCATGTTTTTCCCTTGCATGGACGAAAACGTGAGCATGAACTCACAGATGTTCTGCTGAAACGTTTTCTCGCCCACCACCAACGCAAATCTGCTTCCGGCGCGTGAGAGCGTAAGTAAGAGCGTATCGGTCACCTGATTTTCCAAAGCGTGCATTTCGAGAGCAAATGTAGCGACAAGTTTGTATTCCAATACACCTTTCCGTAGAAAAAATCTAAATAAGGATAATTACACATCTATCTGTTAGTCAATTCATTAAAAACAACAACCGGAAAACCGGCCTCCTTTTAGGCTATCCGAGCCCTCGTCGCTGAGAGCTACTCCGGGCCGGGGATCATCCCCGCCGATGGGGGAATCTACGTAACCCTGCAGGCCAGGATCGGCCGTTGATCGGTTGATACACTTTTCCCTGATTTTAGGGCGTTGCAAAGCGCTTTGCTGCCTTCTTCCTTCTCTCGTCATGGAAGCTAGTACCCTCTTTTAGTGAAAGAAACCTTGATTCTGAACGAATTCGTGTCTACTTTTGTTTGGAATTAGTCTAAATAGGTTGGTTACTAACAAACCACGTCCATGAGGGATCCCATTCGTATTCTATTAGCCGACAACCAGCCTCTAACCGCCGCAGGACTCACGCAATTTCTTGGTGCCAACGACAATGCCAACATCATTGATGAGGTAACGAAACGTGAGCTGCTGGAACCCCTGCTTCGTAAACACACCCCCGACTTACTCATTGCTGATTACAACCTGAGTGGCTTTATTACCCGGCAGGATATTCATGCTGTAAAGAACATTTCTCCGCAGACACAGGTGCTCATCATTTCATCGGATGATAATAAGAGCAACATTCTCGACGTGCTACAATCAGGGGTAAAAGGCTATTTGACAAAAGAGTGTAGCCGTGAAGAGATCATGATGGCGATCCAGTCAGTGTCCCGGGGCGAGAAGTTCTATTGCCACAAGATACTCGATATCATTATGGAGAAACATTTCGGTGCCGAGATACCACAGGCAGCCGTCAATGTTCTCACCACCCGCGAAACCGAAATCCTCAAGTTGTTGGCCATGGGTAACTCCACCCAGAAAATTGCAGACGATTTGCACCTGAGCCCGCATACAGTGCAAACACATCGCAAGAGTATCATCCGCAAGCTCAGCATTAAGTCGCCCACGGAGTTTGTGATCTATGCAATTGACTTCGGTCTCATTAAACCGAGGTAACAGTCATCACCTGTAGAAGGTATGCGCCTAGCCTGGATGTATGAAGATATATAGCTCCCAGGTGATACACCCGCCGCATACACACTAACCCCCACAAGGTAAATCAAAAATGCCCGCTGCAAGCGATTGACGCGGGATGACATGCTGTTCTACTTTTGTTTAGAATTAATCTAAACAGAATGAGTAAATCTAGCGCCTACCGCATTGTTCTATTTCTCCTTATTATAGGTATATCGTTCTCTTCTTCTGCACAGCAGCTTCGCATTATTACCGCAGGCAGTGCGTTAACCGAGACGGTATGCGCCCTGGGAGATTGTGATAAGATCATTGCTTCGGATCGTACGAGCCTGTACCCGGCAGAGATTCAGAAGTTGCCTTCCATTGGTTACCGCAGCAGCATTAACGCTGAAGGTATTTTGGGATTGAAGCCGACCTTAATTATAGCGGAGAAAGATTATGTAGACGATGCAGTGCTGCAACAACTTGCCGGCAGTGGCGTGAAGCTCGTGGTCGTAGACCGAAAATATACTTTTGACGATACGCGCAAGTTCATACAACAGATCGCGACGGCGCTGCACCGCGAGGCCGAAGGTAAAAAGTTGATTGCCAAGATCGAAGGTGAGCTGGCCGAGGCGAAAGCGATGTTGAAACGCGCGACGGCAACACCGACGGCGATTTGTATTTACAATAGAGGCACCGCGACAGTCAGTGTAGCAGGTACCAACACCTTTGGTGAGATATTGCCCTATGCCGGCGCGACCAGCGCGGTGAAAGATATAGAAGGATATAAGCCGCTAAATACAGAGGCGCTCATTGCAGCTAACCCTGACTACCTGGTGATGATCGACGCCGGTGTACAAAGCCTGGGGGGTGTTGAAGGCGTGCTAAAAGTGCCCGGTATCGCACAAACGACGGCTGGCAAGAAGAAACAGATCGTCTCCCTCGACAGTTTGATGTTGACCAACTTTGGCCCGCGCTTCGGTGAAGCCGTGAAGGCATTGGTTGTATTACTGCACCCCGAGCTACAAACCAAATAACGAAGCATGAACGGTGCAGTGACTTTGCGCGATTATCGTACCACGGTTGTCCTGGCGGGCCTCGGTGGCAGCTTATTGGTGGCGACTATATTCTCGCTCACCATTGGCGCCGTATCGATACCGGCCGGCGATGTGGTGGTGATCCTGCTGCAGAAGCTTGGTCTTTTTCACAGCACGGCGGTGGATGAAATGCATACCGTGGTATTGTCGTCGATCCGGATACCGCGCATTGTCATGACAATTCTGATCGGTGGTGCGTTGGGCGTGAGCGGCGCGGCATTACAGGGACTCTTCCGGAATCCTTTGGTAGAGCCCAGCCTGATCGGTGTATCGGGTGGCTCAGCGGCCGCGGTGGTCGTGCTTATTGTTTTTGGTGGTCCGTTGTCGCTATACCTCGCGGCGTGGGTGTATGATTCGCTCTTGCCCATCGTTGCCTTTGCGGGCGGGCTTTCGGCTACCTTCCTGGTGTTACGCCTGAGCAGCGAGCTGGGGCGCACCAATGTGGCGGTGTTGATCCTGACAGGCGTTGCGCTGAATGCGCTCGCGGAAGCGGTCATCGGCCTGGCAATCTTCTATGCCGACGACAATCAACTGCGCACATTTACCTTTTGGACACTCGGTGATCTGGGTGGCGCTACATGGCAAAAGCTAGGCTTCGCGGCGCCCTTTCTGATCGGATCAACGGGGGCGCTGCTCTTCTTTGCACGCTCGCTGAATGCGCTCGCGCTGGGAGAGGCCGAGGCTTATCACATCGGTGTAGATGTAGAACGCACTAAAAAACTAATCATACTTTTTGCCGCACTGGCGGTGGGTGTAAGTGTATCGCTGGCGGGCATGATCGGCTTTATCGGACTCGTAGTTCCTCACGTTATCCGGCTGTCGTTTCAGGCGGATAACCGGCTGGTGTTACCGGCCTCGGTGTTGGGCGGTGCGTTGCTGTTGGTGCTGGCCGATGTTATCGCACGCACGGTAGTCAGCCCGTCAGAACTGCCGATTGGTGTCGTGACGGCGTTGATCGGCGCACCCTTCTTTGTGGCCCTTTTATTAAACGCAAAAAAGAGACACGAGCTATAATGTACGAAGCCAATCAAATAGCGTTTCGCACCCAGGGAAAAACGATCCTGGATGGTATATCCCTGCAGGTGATGCCCGGTGCCTTTACGGCGATTGTTGGCCCGAATGGTGCCGGCAAAAGCACACTGCTGAAGGTTATGGCGCACGAGCACCGCTCCAGCCAGGGAACAGTGAGTATTAATGGACAGGATATTGGTTCATATACACCGCGTGAGCTGGCGCATGTACGTGCCGTGTTGCCGCAGAGCACTACCGTTCAATTTACCTTTACCGTGGAGCAGGTAGTAGCCCTGGGCCGTCACGGCCGCCGGGCATTGCCCACAGAAGACAGGGCCGTTTGTGAAGCGGTCATGACCGTAACCGGTACGCTGGCTTTTCGCGATCGTCAATATCAAACCCTGTCGGGCGGAGAGAAACAACGCGTACAACTGGCGCGTGTGCTGGCGCAGATGTGGGACGAAACGGTATACCCGCGGTACATTCTACTCGATGAGCCCACCAGCAGCCTGGACATTGCCCAACAGCAATACATCTTTCACCTGGCCCGTACGGTCTGCCGTCGCAACATCGGCGTAATGGCGATCGTGCACGACCTCAACCAGGCGGTGCAGTATGCCGACACGCTATACTTTCTACGCGATGGCCAGGTGGTAGCAAACGGCCCCGCCGGCGAGGTATTTACAAAAAGTAATATTGAAGAAACGTTCCGATGTCGCGTCAATTTATACCGCGACCCGGTCACCGGCCACCCGTATATCATTCCGGCCAGCGATCCTGCTGAACGGTTTATCGCGGTGGGTAAATAATCTATAACGCAAGACAAAAAGAATAACACGTGGAAACTTCAACTCAAACTAAAACATCTGCAGCTGCTGGCGCAAACGCGCTGGCCGAAGCCTGGGAATCACTGCAACAAACGAAGCCCGGTATTCGCATTCGGGAAGCAGCCCGGGCCTTGGGAGCCAGCGAGGCCGAGCTGCTCGCCACGAAGATCGGTCCGCAGGTAGTGCGCTTGCAAGGGCCCTGGCCGGAGCTGCTGCGACGGTTTACGACACTCGGTCGTGTCATGTCGCTTACACGCAACGACGCCTGTATCCTGGAACATAAAGGACTCTTTCAGGAGATCGATATTATTGATGCCGGTCCACGGTCGATGGCGACGGTCATTGGTCCCATCGAAAGCCGTGTGTTCTTCCACGCCTGGCACGTAGCCTTCGCCGCCACCGAAGAGAAAACCGACCGGGTGCTGAAGAGCATTCAGGTGTTTGATCGCTCGGGCGAAGCCATCACCAAAATATACCTGCAAGAGAAGAGCGATGAAGAAGCCTATGCGCGCCTGATCGAAGACTTCCGTTCGCCCGACCAAAGCCCGGAGCAACCGGTGTCGGTCTACGCAGCAGAAGTACTGCAAGGACCCGAAAACGAAGCGGCTTTTCTGCAAGAGTGGAGTGAGTTGAAAGACACGCACGAATTCTTTGGCATGCTGCGTCGTCACAAAGTGGACCGCTACCATGCGCTGGAAGTCGCACGGGGAAAATATACCTACCAGCTTAATGCCAAGGCTACACCCCAGGTCATTCTGGAACAGGCCGCCGCGCAAAAGCTTCCCATCATGATCTTCGCCGGCAACCGCGGCAACTTGCAGATACACCAGGGCAAGGTGCGCACCATTCGGTTGCTGGAACGCGGCCACAATGGTCCCGAGCCGTGGCTGAATGTACTCGATCCCGACTTCAACATGCACCTGCGCATGGACCTGGTGGATACGGCATGGGTTGTAAAGAAAAATACAACGGAAGGGTTTGTTACGTCGGTGGAGCTGTTTAACAAACAGCGCAACCTGGTTGCCCAATTCTTTGGCTTGCGCAAACCGGGCATACCCGAAAAGCTCGAGTGGCGCAGCATCGTCGAAAACTTACCAGCCCTGTAATATGAAATACCGATTGGCAATCGCCAGTGTATTGCTGGCCTGGCAAGGGCCGTTGCTATACGCACAGGATTCGCTTCGTACGACGCAGCTGCAGAACGTGGTAGTCACTGGCCAGTTCGAGCCGCAGTCGATCCGGCAGTCCGTATACCAGGTGCGCACCATCTCATACGCACAGATCGTGCGACGAGGCGCTACCGATCTGCAGAGTGTGCTCGCGACGGAGCTGGGAGTTCGTTTTACGAACGACCTGGCCCTGGGTACGAGCGATATCCGGTTGATGGGCATGGGTGGACAGGCTGTGAAGATTCTGCTGGACGGTGTGCCGTTACTGGAGCGCGGCGAAAGCCGCGAAGCCCTGAATCAGATCGATATCAATACCGTGGATCACATCGAGATCGTGGAGGGACCAATGTCGGTGATGTATGGCACCGACGCCCTGGCCGGTGTGCTCAACATCATTACTAAAAAATACGATGGCCATTGGAACCTCGAAGCACGCGTGCTGGAAGAGACCGCGGGGGACGAGTACGATCCTTTTACCGACAAAGGTGTGCATAATGAAAGTGTGGGCGCCCATTGGCAACGTGGTAAATGGTCGGCGGGTGGTTCGGTCACGCGTAACAACTCCGGTGGCTGGAACGAAGGACACTATCCCAGCGACCTGCCGGCACAGCCCATGCGGTGGCACCCCAAAGAGCAGTGGCTCGGCATGGGCAACGTAGGATTTTCCACCGGCAAGCTCACGCTGCGCTATAGATTGAACTATACAGACGAGACCATAAACAGCCTGGGGACGTATAACCCGCGGGTGGGGCAGGCCGTCGACAAGGAATATATCACGCATCGGTACAATCACCAGGTGCAAGCGGATTGGAACCTCACTGAGCGACTGGTATACAACGGCGTGGCCAGCTACCAGGATTATTCGCGCCGCACCCGCACGGTGCTGTACGACATGGCGACGGGCGCAACCTGGCTCTCACCCGGGGCGGGTACACAAGACGAGACGAACTTTAGCATGGCCATGAGCCGCGGCACGTTCCTATACCGGTTGTCGGATCGCATCTCTCTGCAACCCGGCTATGACATCAACCTCAGCAAAGGTGCCGGCGACCGCATAGACCGCGAACGAGAGATAAACGACTATGCTGTTTTTGCCACGGCGGAGTTCAAGCCTACGTCGTCCCTGAACATTCGGCCCGGCGTACGGTTTATTCACAACTCGGCATACGATGCCCCACCTGTAGTACCTTCCGTGAACACCAAGTTTCAGCTCTCGTCGCGACTGGATCTACGATGGGCCTATGCGTATGGCTTTCGCTCGCCGGCGTTGCGTGAATTATACTTCAGCTTTCACGACGCCAGCCACGACGTCTACGGCAATGAGAATCTGAAGGCCGAGTACTCTAACAGCTTTATCGGCTCGCTGGCCTGGCAGGCGTACACGGGAAACAAGTCTCAGTTGAATTCAACACTGGCCGGTTTCTACAACACCTTTAAAGATCAGATCATTCTCGCTACGGTGGCCGACCCATCGGTGCCATCGGGTAGGATTTCGCGGTATGAGAACATTACAAAGTCGCGTACAATCGGTACAACACTGGACAACAACTACCAGTACGGTGGTCTGCAGGTTTCCCTGGGCTTTTCGTATATCGGCGTGTCTGACCCGGTGAAGGCTGCGGAAGGTGATCTGGAGTTGCTCTGGTCGCCAGAGGTGCGTACCAACGTGGCCTATACCTGGAGCAAGCCGGCTACTACGGTGAGCCTGTACTACAAATACACCGGCAAGAGCTCCAACTACGAGACCGTTACGCCGGAAGGAAGCACCGAGCCCATCACACGCCTGGCCACCCGCGAAAACTTTCAATGGGCGGATTTCACCGTGGCCCAACGAATCAACCGGATGCTGGACCTGACACTGGGAGTACGAAACCTGCTGGACGTGACGACGCTGCGCAATACGTCCCTGGATGTTGGCAACGCGCACAGCGGTGGGGGAGATGTACCGATGAGCTACGGCCGCTCCTACTTCCTGTCCCTGTACTTTCACCTTACCAAATAACATGAGCACCTATAATTTTTACATAATCTAAATTCTTATGAATAGCTTGAACAGATTTCTGAAGTTGGCTGCTACCGCGTGTAGTATTGTACTCTTAGTGCTTGTGATCAACGCATGTAGCGATGATGATCCCCCACTTCCGGCCAACGAGGCAGACTTCGAGGCCACTACATTAGGTCTGGAAGATGGCCAGGAAGAAGCCGAAATAAAACTAAACCTGTCGCGTGCCGTAGATGTGGCCACCGACTTTACCGTGAGCTTTGTCGCTACGGGCGTACAGTATGGCACCCACTTCACGACTGAACCGGCTGCGACGGATGGTAAGCTGACGGTATCGGTACCGACGGCTTCCAGCACAGTGTCGTTTAAGGTGCTGCGCAAGAGCGACGTGTTTCTGGACGGTGATGCTTCCATCATCTTCACTGTTGGCACCGCAGCACAAAACGCGGTGATAGGAGAGAAGTCGACCGTGACGGTGTCGTTCTCGCCCATCGTATCGGAAGGACAGCAGATGACGCTGAACGGCATCATTAGCGATGAGCTGGGCTCGAGCGCAGGTAACTCGGTGTTTGTAGATTTTAGCAGCAACCAGCAGACGGGTGTAGCCCGCAAGTCATGGGATCTCGGTTTTTATAGTGGTGACGAGTTCTGGGTTATTATTAACAACACCACCGCGGCGTCGGTGATCGCTGTCGATGCGACGGATTTAGTTGACGTTACAGCAGAGAATGTTAACACAGAAGGCCTGGCCCTGGGTCAGGGTGCCGGCACGTTCGATATCATTGACGATGTAACCGGTGACCTGACTAAAACCGCCATTAAAGAAATCTCGGCTACCGAAGCGGATAACAAAGTATATGTGATCAACCGCACAGGTGGTTTTGGCATTGTTGATGCGCCGGAGAACCTCATCAAACTTCGTGTGCTCCGCAACGGAGCGGGCTACAAAGTGCAATACGCTCCGCTGACGTCAAGTGAGTTTACCGAGATCGAAATAACGAAGTCCGCTACGAATGACTTTACGTACGTGTCGTTTACCACGGGTGGCGTTGTAAACGTGGCACCTGCACGCGAGAAGTGGGACATCGAGTGGACGTATAGCATCTACAAAGCACCGCAGGGTATTCCGTATGCCTATTCGGATCTGGTGTTCATCAACAGTCGCGGCGGTGTATCAGCCGTGCAGGTGCTGGAAACCACAGTATCATACGACCAATTCGCGGCCAGCCATGTAGCAAGCCTGAAGTTTGATGGCCAACGCGATGTGATCGGCTCTGGCTGGCGCGTAACGTCTGCGCCTCCGGGCAGCACCGATGTGGTCGGTGTACGGACTGACCGGTACTATGTGGTAAAGGATACGTATGAAAACGTTTACAAGCTACGGTTTATAAACTTCCACGCGGCAGATGGTGGCACGCGTGGTAAGCCGTTGATTGAATACAAACTTGTTGTGAAGGGATAATAGTTCTTTTAAACCTACACGGGCCGGGACAACAGCTGTCCCGGCTGCTGTAGGTAACAAGCCTAAGACCGCTCTCTTTTTTCTGTTATTCTGATAATAATGTTATGATCCGCCAAGCTATCCCACAGCTTCCGTCGCTCGACCTGGCGCGCTCGCGCGACTTTTATGAACGCAAGCTGGACTTTGTATTGCATCGTCAGTACGAAGACCTGATCATCCTCAAACGCGATGATATTGAAATCCATTTGTGGCATTGCACCGATCCGGCTATTCCACAAAACTCCAGCCTGTACTTTCGCGTGTCGGGAGATATTGAGGAACTGTATGAGCATTGTGAGCGGAAGGGCATTGTGCGTCTCCACCTGGAGGATCGGCCCTGGGGTGTGAAAGAATTCTACGTGGGCGATCCCGACGGTAACGTGTTGAAATTTGGTCAACCTTCTTTTGGCGTCCAATGAACATGCCGTTGCACATTGAAGAGCGGGCGCTGTATCAGAATGACCTCTTTAAGGTTGTGCAGCTGGCGGGTGCTGAACGCCAACGGTTGCGTACGCGGTATGCCACGGGGGAGCAGTTCATGATAGTCAAGAAAGGCCGCTTGATTATACACCTCAATGGTACCGATCACGAATTATCGCGTGGCAAGACGCTGGTGGTGCCGGCCGGGCAGCCGTATGGCTTGCGCGCAATGACGAGCTTTGAAGTGATCTCGGTCATGGGGCCGTCCGTTGTTACAACCTTTGCAGACGAATAAGATATGCTGAGTGAAAAGTCCGCCCAGTATTTTGTAGCGTTGGCCGAAAGCACACTGGCCAGTCAGGATATTACCCTGACGGCAAAGAAAAAGCGTATTCTGGAAGAAATCCTCAACGGCCATGGCTCCTTCGACGCCGAATCGGTATACCTGCGTCTGTGTAACCAGGGCCGGTGTGTCAGCCGGTCGACAGTATACAATACCCTGGCGGTGCTGGTGCGCGTGGGACTGCTGATAATCAGCCATGACCCACAGCGGAAGCTTCAGATATACCATTTGCAATGCCAGAGCATCACACTTTTAACACGTGGGCAGCCTTAAAATCCATAATCATTACGATACCTCACGCGTAACGTTGTTTTTATGTTCACACATGTCTAATTTGCGGCTTGTGACCCTCATGTACCATGGCCGTAAAGGATAAATCCGAGAAAGATCCCGGCGATTTTAAGATCGACCACAGCAGCCCTATACCGTTGCACATTCAAGTAGAGAACGAGCTGCGGAAATTGATTGAAAGCCCGCATTTTCAAAATGGAAAGCTACTGCCCAAAGAAGTAGAGCTGGCCAAGCGGCTGGGCATTTCGCGTAATACGATCCGTCAGGCAACCAACAAACTGCAACACGAAAACCTCTTGGTGCGGAAGAAAGGGGTTGGTACAACCGTCGTCAAGAAGACCGTCAGCACACGCCTGGATAATTGGTTGAGCTTCAGCGACGAGATGCACAACCAGGGCGTAGAGTCCATCAACCATAGCATCAAGGTCTCCTGGGTCAACGCGGACGAAGAAGTAGCCCTGAGTCTCGGCATTGAGCAAGATAAACGCGTGCTGCGGCTGGAGCGCCTGCGGGGCACCGGCAACGGTCCGTTTGTATACTTCATCTCATACTTCCACCCGCGCGTGGGGTTCACCGGCAAAGAAGACTTTTCCCGACACTTGTACGAGATCATGGAACATGATTATCACACCATTCCCACCATCTCCAGGGAGAAAATCAGTGCGGTATCGGCAAAAACAGAAATTGCCAAAAAACTGGGTCTGAAGAAAGGTGACGCCGTGCTGTTCCGAAAACGCATCGTGTGCGATCCGGGCAACCGGCCGGTGGAATACAACCTCGGCTACTATCGCGGCGACAGCTTCACCTATGAAATCGACATCCGGCGCTGAGAGCCAGGGTGAGTGTGAGAGCGAAAAAACCGTCTGTATTCACGCTCACGCTCCGTCTACCCTTTTAAGGGTAGACATTTTTAACCCTCCAGGGTGATAGGACAATACACGTTCCCAACCTAGCTTTGCGGTTATTCAGTATTTAGACCGCGGAATATGGCAGAAAAGAAGCTTTCGACACTGTTCAAAAAAGTCATCGGCAAGCTTCACTTGTGGTTAGGCCTTACTTCGGGCATCATCGTTTTTATCATTGCCGTAACCGGCTGCCTCTATGCCTTCCAGGCGGAGATCCGCAACCTCACCGAAGGCCACCGGTTTGTGGAGGTGCAAAACAAGGCCTATTTACCGCCGTCACGGTTGAAAGACATTGCCATGGCAGCCCTGCCCGGCAAACATCTGCATGCCGTGTTATATGGGAAGCCCGGAAAGGCTGCGGAAGTGATCTTTTATCACCCGGACCCGGTAGATTATTATGTAGCATACCTCAATCCGTATACAGGTGAAATACTGAAGCTATCAGACGAAGAAGCGGGTTTTTTCCCGTTCATTCTCGACGGACATTTTTACCTCTGGCTGCCCAACGAAATCGGTCAGCCCATTGTGGCATCCGCTACGCTGGTATTTTTCTTTATGCTCATCTCGGGCATCGTCCTGTGGTGGCCGCGGAACAAGGCTGCTGCCAAACAACGGTTTAGCATCAAGTGGAGCGCGCGCTGGCGCCGGAAGAACTACGACCTGCACAACGTGCTGGGCTTCTACGTATCGTGGATCGCGATCATTTTTGCCATCACCGGATTGGTGTGGGGCTTTACCTGGTTTGCCGAAGGACTCTATGCTGTAACCGGTGGTAAAAAGTCGGTTATGTATACGGAGCCGGTGTCTGACACCACGCAGGTGGCGTCGTTTGACGAGCCCGTCATGGATAAGATCTGGCGCCGGATGACAGCTGAATATCCAAATGCCGCCGTGCTGGAAGTACATAGCCCTGAAACAGCCTCGTCACCCATTGCCGTCGGTGTGAACCCCGACGACGGCACGTACTGGCAAAACGATAACATCTACTTCGATCAGTATACGTTGAAAGAGCTTTCCGTAGACCATGTCTATGGCCGGTTTAAAGACGCTGCCGCGGCCGACAAGCTCATGCGGATGAACTACGACATTCACGTCGGCGCCGTGCTGGGCTTACCCGGCAAAATACTGGCCTTCTGCGCCAGCCTCCTATGCGCCAGTCTGCCCGTTACCGGGTTCTATATCTGGTGGGGTCGCCGCAAGAAGAAAGGCAGTGAGCTGGAAGACGAAGCAAACATACAACCTGCATGTAAGCCTGCCGCCGTCAAACGTCCGGCGCCTGTGATGCGCAGACCTGTCGTCGCAGCCAATAAATAGCGTTTATTTCTCCAGGTATTCTTTAATCAACAGCAGGGCCTTCTGATACCCTTCTGTAAAGTTCTTGCCGCCACCCGGATAGTCCTCGATGCTTCGCAGTCCGTTGATCAACATTTTGCCCCCTTGCTCGGCATTATCGTCGTCGTAGAAACCAGATACCCACGGCTCGTCTTTCTCAAAGTCATCGCGCAGACCGATACCGTTGGAGAAGAACTGGAACGGCGTCTGCAGAACGCGTGGCTCGAAGTAACCCTGGTCATTGTCGTTGATCATTTGAAAGTAGGAAAGGAGGAAATCTACATGGGCCAATACACGTGTATTGAGCTCGGCCCGGGCCTCCTTATGATCGGGCTTTGTCCGCCACTGGTTAGATTGCGGCGCCAGCAGGTCGAACGATTTACTTTTATACTCCTCGGAAACCTGGCATTTTAAGATCGTGCCGAGTGTCTCTTTCGGTCCGTCGACGATCTCGAGCACCAGCCACTTACTGTCTATACTGTTGATCATAAATTTTGTACTGTTCTCAGTGTTCCTCAACGTAATGACAAGCTCCTTGCCGTGGCGACGCCATTGGCCCGCGCGGTAAAGCGGTTGATGCGCAACCGTAGGCTCTTCGTCTTCGTGCTCGTACTTGTTGAAGAACGACGTGCTGCCGTCGTCATAGAAGGAAAGGAACGCATCGTAGTAGATCGTCTCGCTTTCATGATCGTTTTCTGCTAGCTCCATCTTGACGATGTGCCACGTTTGTTCGATGCCGGGAGCAAAGAGGTTACACGCCGTGGGAATGATCAGCAAAAGCAGGAAGGAGAAGATACGGAATGGCATAGGGTCAACTATAGTATACACGATAAAGAAAATAAATCCCTTGCACAAAGGGTTGTCTACGTAAGATTAGTATCCTAAATGATCTTTTCAAGAAGTGTCTATAAAACAAAAGCGACTGCCCTGGTGGGACAGCCGCTTCATATCAAAAGGATAAACGGGATTACCGCTTCTTCTTCTTCGCTACTTTCTTAGCCGCTTTTTTTGGGGCGCTTTTAACAGCCTTTTTAGCGACTACTTTTTTCGGGGCTACTTTCTTTACCACTTTTTTAGGAGCGGTTTTCTTCACCACCTTCTTAGCAACGGCCTTTACCGCCTTCTTCGGCGCGGCCTTTTTCGCTACCTTTTTGGCAACGGCTTTCACCGCTTTCTTCGGTGCAGCTTTCTTCGCTACCGTCTTGACGGCCTTTTTAGGCGCAGCCTTCACTACACCCTTCACAACCTTAGCGACAGTCTTAACAACTTTCTTTACGCCTTTTACCACTTTGGCAACGGCTTTTACCGCTTTCGCAGGAGCTGCCTTCTTCGCAGGAGCTGCCGCTTTTTTCGGAGCCGCAGTCTTTGCTTCTTTCGCAAACTTCGCCGCCATCAGGTTCAGGGCTGAACCAGCTTTGAACCACTCGATCTGGCCGGCGTTGTAGGTATGGTTCACCTGGATCGACTCTTCGGTGCCATCGCTGTGACGGATCACCAGCGTGAGCGGCACCTCCGGAGCAAACGACGTCAGACCCACGATATCGAACGTGTCGTCTTCCTTGATCTTGTTATAGTCTTCCTTGTTCGCGAAGGTAAGTCCAAGCATACCTTGCTTCTTCAGGTTGGTTTCGTGGATACGGGCAAACGACTTCACCAGGATGGCGCGCACGCCCAGGTGGCGCGGCTCCATGGCAGCGTGCTCGCGGGATGAGCCTTCGCCATAGTTTTCGTCGCCGACTACGATCGAGCCCAGGCCTTGTGCTTTGTAAGCACGTTGTACGTTGGGTACTTCGTCGTAAGAACCAGTGAGGGCGTTCTTCACGCTGTTAGTCTTCTCGTTGTAGAAATTGGTAGCGCCGATCAGCAAGTTGTTCGAGATGTTGTCGAGGTGACCGCGGTATTTCAGCCACTTGCCGGCCATCGAGATGTGGTCGGTTGTACACTTGCCTTTTGCTTTGATCAGCAGGCGCAGACCTTTCAGGTCGGTACCTTCCCAAGCCTTGAACGGAGCCAGCAGCTGCAGGCGATCAGACGTATCGCTTACTTTCACTACTACTTTGCTGCCGTCTTTTGCCGGCGCGGTAAAGCCCGGATCTTCTGCGTCGAAGCCTCTCTTCGGCAGCTCGTCACCGGTAGGAGGGTCCAGCTTCACTTGCTCGCCACGCTCGTTGGTGAGGTAATCGGTAGCCGGGTTAAAGGTCAGGTCACCGGCAATGGCCAGTGCCGTTGTCAGCTCGGGCGACGCTACGAACGCAAACGTGTTGGGGTTGCCGTCGTTACGCGACTGGAAGTTACGGTTGAAGGAGTGAACGATCGTGTTCTTCTCTTTTTTCTCCGCACCCACGCGGTTCCACATGCCGATGCAAGGACCACAGGCGTTAGCAAATACTTTGGCGCCGATCTTGTCGAAGGCATCGATAAAGCCATCGCGGTCGATGGTATAGCGTACCACTTCCGAACCCGGTGTGATGGTGAACTCAGCTTTCGTCCTCAGGCCTTTGGCCGCCACCTGACGGGCCAGGCTGGCCGCGCGGGAAATATCTTCATACGAAGAGTTGGTACAAGAACCGATCAGACCTACTTCTACTTTGGTAGGCCAGCCGTTCTTGGCTGCTTCTTCTTTGATCTTCGAAATGGGGGTAGCCAGGTCGGGCGTAAACGGACCGTTAAGGTGCGGCTCAAGCTCCGACAGGTTGATCTCTACCACCTGGTCGAAGTATTGCTCAGGGTTGGCATATACTTCTGCGTCGGCAGTGAGGTGTTCTTTTACTTTATTGGCCAGTTTGGCGACTTCAGAACGGCCGGTAGAGATGAGGTAGCGCTCCATCGACTCGTCGTATCCGAACGTAGACGTCGTAGCACCGATCTCAGCACCCATGTTACAGATTGTACCTTTACCCGTACAGCTCAGGGATGTGGCGCCTTCGCCGAAGTACTCGACGATCGCACCCGTACCGCCTTTTACGGTCAGGATACCGGCCACTTTCAGAATAATATCTTTGGCAGAAGCCCAGCCGCTCAGTTTACCGGTCAGTTTTATACCGATCAGCTTGGGGAATTTCAATTCCCAGGCCATGCCCGACATAACGTCTACGGCATCCGCACCGCCTACACCGATCGCCACCATGCCAAGGCCGCCGGCGTTTACCGTGTGAGAGTCGGTACCGATCATCATACCGCCCGGGAAGGCATAGTTTTCCAATACCACCTGGTGAATGATACCCGCGCCCGGCCGCCAAAAGCCGATGCCATATTTAGTAGAGACAGACGAAAGGAAATTGAATACTTCCGCGCTTTCAGTATTAGCAATAGTAAGGTCTTCTGCCGCGCCTGTTTTCGCGACGATTAGGTGATCACAGTGTACCGTGGAGGGAACCGCTACTTTTGGCCGGCCGGCAGACATAAATTGCAACAGTGCCATTTGGGCGGTGGCATCTTGCATGGCTACACGGTCTGGCGCAAAGTCTACGTACGACTTGCCCCGTCCGAAATTTTCCAACTTTTGATCGTCGTGAAGGTGGGAGTAGAGTATCTTTTCGGAGAGGGTGAGCGGGCGGTTTACAACTTTTCGGGCCTTGGTAATGCGCGAAGGCATCTTGTCGTACAAGGCTTTGATCATGTCTAAATCGAATACCATATTGTTAAAAGGTTAAAAAGAGACGCTAAAGTAATAATATTTTCTTGTCAGAGGGGGCATCAGAGGCTGCTGCACTCGTTTGCGGAGGTGTATTAGGGGTCCGCGCCTTCTCTAACAACATATTCAGTTGACGGGTTTCGTCTTCGGTAAGAGTGTTCAACAGATTTTCGATGGCGATGACCTCGTCCTGCATTCGCGTCAGCGCATCGAGGCCTTCCTGCGTGATCGTCACCTCTACGCTACGCTTGTCCGTGGCACAGTATACACGTGTAAGATATCCCTTCAGGCGGAGGCGTTCAACAATGCGGGAGGTGTCGGGCATCTTGTCGATCATCCGGTCTTTGATGAGGTTGATCGATGCATGCCCGGGATGTTGGCCGCGCAGGATACGCAGTACGTTGTACTGCTGCCGGGTGATGTCATGTTTTTTGAACACGCCATTCATACCGTCCAACAGGTAGTTATGAGTATACATCAAATTAAGAACAGCCTTGTGATATTCGCTTCGGAAGTCCTTTTGATGGATGTCTTGTTCAAGGGACATAAGCCAAATAGCCGATCTGGTTTGCGGTGCCAAATTAGCCATTTATTTATTATGACGTGCATGTTACCCGAATAATCGGGGTGCGATCACTTGCTATTAATGTAATTTAGAAACTCTCTTTTTATGTTTTCGTCCTTGAATTTGCCCGAAAAGTAGGCCGTGCCGGTCTTGCTGTTGGTGTCGCCCACGCCCCGGGAAGCCACACACATGTGGTTGGCATCGATCACCACGCCCACATCCTGGGTGTGCAGCACACGCTCGATCTCCTTGCCGATCTGTACCGTTAAGCGCTCCTGCACCTGTGGCCGCTTGGAAAAGTATTGCACAATACGGTTGATCTTCGAGAGTCCGATCACTTTGCCTTGCGAGAAGTAGGCCACATGAGCCTTGCCATAAATGGGCACAAAGTGATGCTCGCAGTGCGAGTAGAATGTAATATCTTTTTCGACCAGCATTTGGTCGTAGTTATACTTGTTTTCAAAGAGCCGGGCATGCGGTCGGTTCTTGGGGTTGAGACCGGCAAAGACCTCTTTGACATACATCTTGGCGACGCGACGCGGCGTGCCTTGCAGGCTGTCGTCAGTCAGGTCGAGGCCGAGGATGTTCATGATCTCGCGGAAGTGTTCTTCGATACGCCCGATCTTCTCTTCGTCGTCCAGGTCGAAGGCATCGGCGCGCATCGGCGTTTCAAAAGAAGAAGATGCCACGTGGTCGTCGCCAATGTCGTCGTCGCCTGCCTTATTCGGCTGGGAATTCAACGAAGTTTCGTTCGGTCTCATACAAGGTAATTTTCAGATCAAATTTAGAATCTATTTGGGCACGCAGAATCTTCCAGATAACGAGGGCAATATTTTCAGCGGTGGGATTAACGCCCTTAAACTCGGCTAGGTCCAGGTTGAGGTTGCGGTGATCAAACTTGCGCAGCACATGTTCCTGGATCAGGTCGCTCAGCTCTTTCAGGTCATATACGTAACCGGTGTCAGGGTCGGGCTCACCCACCAGGCTTACTACCAGCTCGTAGTTATGACCGTGATAGTTCGGGTTGTTGCATTTGCCGAAGACCCGTTGATTTTGTTCATCTGACCAGGCCGCGTTGAAAAGACGGTGTGCTGCGTTAAAGTGTTCTTTGCGCGATACCTTTATCTTCATGCGTAAAGGTAAACAGGATTCCCGAAGAATGGTTCAATCGGATGTGTAAAACATACCCTATCGCCCTGGCTACGCGCTTCCTGTAGCACTTTATAGTATACCCTATTGCTTGTAAACAAGCACAGACGTAAGCGGTCTCCCGCCCGCGAAGCGATCACTTGTTAGGGCTGCGAGGGAAGTGTATGCGCGACATGATGCGCGGTGTCAGGATGAACTATTTGGGTGGGATTGATGGTTTGACCAAATACAGCCTGGCCACAAATTGCCAGTAAACTGAGCAATAGTGCCAAAAGAACACGATATTTCGAATTCAAGACGCGTGGGGGTTAGGGTTCGTAACTGACAGTGAATATAATCATGAAGCTTTTATTCACTACTATTCAGTTGATGAATTGATTGTTAAATAGTTAAATGGATTATTTGAACGGATAGAATGCCATGAACTTTGAGGATATAAAAACCAGGATCGAGGCGTATCAGGCAGACGGAAAGAAGTTGTTCACCACATCATCGTTTCAGTCGCACAGCCTCGTGCTGCTGCACATTCTGAGCCGCATCGATAAAAACATACCGGTTTATTTCATTAACACCGGCTTCCATTTCCCCGAAACGGTATCGTTTCGTGACTACATCGGCGAGCAGTTCGGCCTCAACATCGTTGACTTGAAGTCCGACGTGCCCAAGTTCATGCAGCGCGACTCCGAAGGGCGCCTGCTCTTTACCTCTGATCCGGATCATTGCTGCTACCTCAACAAGACTCAGCCCACAGACGCCATCCTGATGGCACACGATGTGTGGATTAACGGCGTACGTGCCGACCAAAGTGCGGTGCGTGCCGCAATGAAAGTAGAGCAGCCCGCCAGGCACGGTTGTGTACGCTTCCATCCCATGCTGGACTGGAATGCCAAGATGATCTGGCAGTATCAGAAAGAACACAAGCTGCCCAAACACCCCCTGGAAGAAAAAGGATATGTCAGCATTGGGTGTGAGCCTTGTACCCGTAAATTAGATCCTGAAATGCAGGAGCGCGAGGCGCGTTGGTTCGGCATGAACAAAGTAGAATGCGGCCTGCACACAGACCTGATCAGCAAATAACCTCTATCACCACAGTATCTAGCCTAATGAAAGTATTAATTACCGGCGGTGCCGGGTATATCGGCACGGAGTTGATCAGTGCCCTCATAACCAAGCCCGAAGTTGAGAAAGTTATTGTTTACGACAACCTGAGCAGACCCAACTACAATGTATTCCTCGGCCTGCGGTTACAGAATCACTCCAAGGTATCGTTTGTCAAAGGCGAGCTGCTCGATTCACGCGGGCTGCGCAAAGTGTTGAAGGGCGTCGACGTCGTATACCACCTGGCCGCGAAGGTCACTACACCGCTGGCCAATACCGATGCGCATGTATACGAGCAAGTGAACCACTGGGGCACTGCCGAGCTGGTATACGCCGTAGAGGAAAGTGCCGTCAAACGTTTTGTCTATACCAGCAGCACAGGCATCTATGGCCCGTCGACGGGCCAGCCGGTAGACGAAAGCGCCGCCCCCGCACCACATTCACTCTATGCCGTCTCCAAAATTCGTGGCGAAGAGCACGTGCGCCGGCTGGCATCGCGCATGGACACGTATATCATGCGCTGCGGCAATGTGTATGGTTATAGCAAAAGCATGCGGTTTGATTCGGTCATTAATAAATTTGTATTCGAGGCCAACTTCGATAAACGTGTTACGGTGCAGGGCGACGGCAAGCAGTCGCGTACATTCATACACATCGACAAGGTCGCCCATGCCCTGGCCAACCTGGCATCGACACAGTTGGCCAGTGGCACCTATAACCTGGTAGACCGCACCTTGCGGGTGTTTGACATCGTCGACGCCCTGAAAGAACTGGTGCCCCCGCTGGAGTTTATCTTTATCAACCAGCACCTGCGGCTGCATGAGCTGAACATTCAGGCAAACGCCCAGGTCAACGCAACCCTGGGAATTGGTGAAGAAAAACCCTTAAAAGCCGAGCTGGAAGAATTTCTGTCGAAATTCAGCTTTTAAATTCAATACAAATTTTTTATCTAAGGTACCGGATTGGTCCCTCCACGGCTGTTTTTAACCGTAGGATGGACAGTTCGGTAAGAAAACGTATTCTCCAGCATGCAAAACATCGCTACCGTCATCATTTTGCTTGCCGTCGTCACCGCCCTGGCGGAAGTGACCGATAAGATCCGGGTACCGTATCCTATTCTATTGGTGCTCGCCGGCATCGGCATCGGCCTTGTGCCCGGACTGCCGGTCCTGTCGCTCGACCCCGACGTGGCGTTTCTGATCTTCCTTCCGCCGGTGCTGTTTGCCGCTGCCTGGAATACTTCATGGCCTGAGTTTAAAGCGGCCAAGCGACCCATTACACTGCTGGCCATCGGCTGCGTGATCTTCACCACCTGTGCCGTGGCCTGGGTAGCGCATACGTTTATCCCCGGCTTTGGCTGGGCGGAAGGTTTTGTGCTGGGCGCTATTATTTCACCACCAGATGCCGTAGCGGCCACTGCCGCCACCAAAGGCCTCGCCATTCCCAAACGCGTGGTTACGATCCTGGAAGGTGAAAGCCTGGTGAACGACGCCACCGGTCTGATCGCCTATCGCTATGCCACCGTCGCCGTCGCCACGGGCGCGTTTAGCCTGTGGGAAGCCGGCTTTCAGTTTTTGCTGGTGGCCGCGGGTGGGATTGGGTTAGGCCTTGCACTGGGATGGCTCTTTAAATGGATCCACAACATCACCCCCAGCAATCCTACGAACGACACCGTACTGACATTCCTCGCACCCTTCGTAGCATACCTGCTGGCGGAAGCCGTGCACGTGTCGGGCGTACTGTCGGTGGTAACAGCCGGATTGATGTTAGGACGCAGCTCCAGTGAGATCTTCTCCCAGCAAACACGCATGCAGGCCAACAGCTCGTGGAATACCGTGCTGTTTATTCTGAATGGTATCATTTTTATTCTGATCGGCTTACAGCTGCCGGAGATCATCAGGTCGATGGGCGACTATGCATTCTGGGCGTGGAAGTATGCCGTGGTGATTAGCGTGGCCGTAATCGTCGGCCGCATTATCTGGGTATACCCCAGCACCTACATTCCGCGTATGCTTTCCAAAAAACTCCGTGCACGGGAAGAGAAGCCCGATGTGCGCCTGACCACCGTCATTGCCTGGTCTGGTATGCGTGGCGTTGTGTCGCTGGCCGCCGCCCTGGCGCTGCCGTTAACGATTGGCAACGGCGTGGCCTTTCCCCATCGCAACCTGATCATTTTCCTCACCTTTTGCGTGATCTTCTCCACGCTGGTATTGCAGGGCCTGACGTTGCGGCCGATGATCAAGGTGTTTGGCCTCAAGGCCGATGGAAAAGACTATGAGGACGAGCAACGCGCACGCCTGGCGATTGCCGCATCGGTCATTGAGCACATCGAAGAAAACTATGCCCTGGAATTGAGCGACGAGGTACTCAGTCAGGTGAAGTCGAAATACGAGATCCGCATCGAGCGGTTACGTAAGGACGAACCCCAGCGCCGCATGAGCGAAGATCAGATTCGTGAATTCCACCGCATTCAGCAGGAGCTGTTGGAGAAGGAGCGGCGCGACATCATTCGGCTGCGACGCGACGGCAATATCAGCGACGAGGTGTTACGCAAGATGGAATACGAGCTCGACCTGGAAGAGACCCGTCTCATTCTCGATCGCGACCTGGCGTAAGCATTATTGAACCGGCTCGCGCAAGATCGTTTTCAGTTTTGCAGGGGCGACCTTGTTAAAGTCAGACAAGTAAATTTCGTGGTGATGCCCGGCATGCTTTAAGTTATGGAGGGTCATAAACTCCTGCATGATTTGCAGGCTTTCGGGCTCGCGATCAAACGGACCATGGTGTAGCATTTGTACTACCTTGCCTTCCGTCAGGGTAACGCAGCTCACGTCACCAATCAGCGCCACCTTCTTTTTATCCAATACCGCTTTGCGCACAGACGCCACGACTTCGGCGCTGACAAAGTCAGGCAAGCGAATCAGCAAGCGCCACTGCCAGTCTGCGCGCGGTATTTGCCGCGGCGCTTCGGCCATGGACAGACCGGCGTAACGTTTGTCGAACCACCATTGGGCTTCCAGCTTGGGTACCGTAAAATCCTTTCCACGTGATTTACACAGAAACTTGATACCATAGGCCACGGGAAACAGAGCTTGTATACCGGCTTTGAAGTCTGCGCCGTTAGGGTCGCCCTGGCCGGTCAGTGAAAGATAATGCGCTTCTTCCAGCGTGAGCACCTCGGGTGTATTGCTGGCCGAATAATACGACTTATAGTGCTTGACCAGGTCGAGCTTGGAGGAAGTTTTCGTAGAAGTGATTGTCATCGGGTTCTTATCAGTTAATAAGGTGTACCCAAAAGTGCGACACTTGGCCGTCAACCCTATGTCAGCAGAAGTTGTAAAAAACAGATCAGAAATCGTTTTTTTTCTACGCCAGGCAATTTTCGTGTTTCGCACGCCTGGAATATATAATTATCAATCCCCCATAAAGGGGGAGTTGGATGAAGTGTTGCCGGTAACGAACACAAATAAAAAAGGTCTGAGAGGAAGTTAAAAAAACGCGATAACTTCTATCTTAGTGTCGAAACCTAAACGTATGAATGGACCTCTGCCGGTATGGGTGGTCTTGGCCGCTATGCTGTTATGTGCCTGCGAATGGCAGGCCCGTTGTCTTTCCGAGACGCGTTATCCGGCGCTCGTGTGGCCCGTCCACGGCGAAGAAGTCGAATTCACGGATGAGGCAAGCGCCAACGATCAACATTCCTGCCTGACGAGTTTGTTTGACAAAGGCCCATGGAAACTTCCGGTTGCCATAGATCCGGCCTATGCGCCCATGATGCCGCTTCAGCACGACACCCTCGTATACTATTCTTCCCCGAAACATGCCAATACCTTTATCATGCGGATCGACAGCACCACACGCTACGCGCTTTATATACTGCGCGAAGAGCTTAACGGTGACGACGATAACCCCGACCAATATGACGTTTTATTTACCGTAGACCACCACGGTAGACTGATTGACAACCTCATGATAGGTGTCGACGATGAACATCATCACCGGGCATACTGGATCGAGAGCCCGGCGGAGTTTGGTATGAAGGAAGTCGCGGGCTTGGGAATGGAGGAAGAAATGGAATATAAAGCCACCTGCCGGGTGACCGAATCCGGCGCCTTTGCGCTCATTCTGAGCAACCTGAACCGGGTGAATGGCCAGGAAGGAAATTATACCGAAGAAGTTCCATTGGAGTATGCGGAGTCGATTGTGACTGTCGAGACCGGCAAGCCGGTGCTGGCGGCCATCGAAAAGGCCATCTTCGTCGATCCGCTCGATAAAGACTACCTCGATGAAAAAACGGTAGGCGGTCAGAAAATATACCTGGCCCTGGGCATGTCGGGTGTAGCCGACTATACATTGTTTATGCTGCACAGCCCGATGGGCGATGGCAATACGTTAGTGGCCGAAAGCTGGACCATTCCCATGCCGTTATCGTCGCGGGAGATTACCTCCAGCCACATCGTGCGCATGGATTGGCTTCACCAGGAAGAAGACGAATACACCATCGAGCTGACCGTGCAATACGAAATGGAGGCGTCCCAGGAGGGAAGAGCGCCGCTGGCGGCACTGCGCAGCTATACCTTTACATACTCACCCGAAGGCGGCCTCGAAGCCGCCCGCGAGTAGATCTTGAACGTTAGGGTTTTTTCGATTTGGCAGCTTCTTTGTCTTTGGATTCGTCGGCCTTCCTGAATTCCAGGGAGGTAGAGTTCACGCAATAACGCTGGCCGGTAATGGTCGGCCCATCGTCAAACAAGTGGCCCAGGTGTGAACCACAACGTGCACACAAAATTTCGGTACGTACCATCCCGTGGGTACGGTCTACAATCGTAGTAATGCGGTCGCCGGCAAGCTCGCGGTCAAAACTGGGCCAGCCGCACTCGGACGGAAACTTCATATCTGACGAAAAGAGTGCTTGCCCGCAGCCAGAGCAGTAATATGTGCCTTTTTCACGGGTGTTGGTATACTTGCCCGTAAACGGCATGTCGGTTCCCTTCTTGCGCAGTACGCTGTACTGCTCGGGCGTGAGTATAGCCTTCCACTCGGCGTCGGTGCGGACGACTTTGCCCGTGGTGTCTTGTAATGTGGCCGCCGATGTCAATACGGCGGTGGAGGTTTCCGGGCGCTCGGAGGCGGAGTGACAGGCTACCAGCGTGGTAGCCGTAAGCAGAACAAAAGCAAAAGTGTGCATAGCGTGCTGGTTTAAACGTACTGGATCTACGTTAAAACACGCTCGTTTGGTTTTTGATTCCCGGCAGACTCCTGGTTCCCCATAGACTCTTCGATTTCGGCGCGGATCTTGTCAAGGTCCAGCTCGATAGAATTTTCCTGCTTGTATTGAACGGCGGTGTACTCCAGCCAGGCGATAACAGATTTTTTTGGGACGTGCGACAATAGCCACAACAACACCTTACGGTCGATCTCGTCCAGCTTAAAAAATTCTAGTTTTTCTTGTTCCATAAAACATTCCGATAACGGCATTATACAGCAAGGTACTATTTTTTGAGAATATGATACCAGGGGGAAAAATCCCTTTTACACAATCGGAAATACAGGTGTTCGTAAGGAATTGTTACAGCATCGGCACCGGCCGGCTGTATACTTTTTGTTTTCTTGCGGCATGATCGAGTTGAAGCACGTGCGTGTGCAGCGGGTGGAAGCACCGTTGCTAAAGGACATAACCTGGCGCATCGCCGCCGGCGAACATTGGGTTATCACCGGGGCCAATGGCAGCGGCAAAACCTGGCTGCTCGACCTGCTGGCGGGAAATGTGCACGCCACCGCCGGCGAAGTGGTATACGACTTTGTCCAGGGCGCCACCTGGGACGAACGGTCTGCTCTGCGCAAGAAACATATACACTACATCCCCGCGCACGCGCTGCAAGTCTTTCTGCACCAGCATGGAATGTTCTACCAGCAGCGTTATTACTCCATGGGTGACGAGCGCGTACCTCGCGTCAAAGACATCCTCGGTGTGGAGGCCGGCGCATTTAATACCCTGGACATGCCGGCCACGTTCAACGTGGCGACACTGTTGGACGTCGAGGTGACGCGGCTGTCGAACGGACAGTTGAAAAAAGTCATGATTCTGCAGAACCTGGTGCGCGGGCTGCCCAGCGTCTTGCTGTTTGACTATCCCTTTGAAGGCCTGGACCATGCCAGCCGTGTCGACCTCGCCGCCTTCCTGGATCACCTGGCCCGCCACCATGGTATCACCCTCATTATGACCGACCACAGCCACCACTTGCCCGAGTCGATCAACCGACGCCTTGTGCTGGCCGATGGAGCCGTAAAGTCCGTTGAAACGATACAGGCAGCACCCTCGCCGGCACCCTCGGTATACACGACGGCAAAGCCGTTGCAAGACGGGACACCCATCGTAGAAATGAAGGGCATCGCCATCCGGTACGGCAGCCGCACCATACTCGAAGACTTTTATTGGACCATCCGGCGGGGCGAGCGCTGGGCGTTGACCGGCCGTAACGGCTCGGGCAAAACGACGTTGTTCAGTCTTATCTTTGCCGACCACCCCATGGCCTACAGCCAGCCCGTCTTCTTGTTTGGCCAACGGCGCGGCAGCGGCGAGTCTATCTGGGACATTAAAAACCGCATTAACTACTTCGGCCCGGAGCTGATCAGCTATTTAGCCCCGCAGTACCGCCCCGAAACAGCCCGCACCTGGATTGCGCAGCAACATCGGCAGCTGAACCAACAAGCCCTGGCCCATACCATCGAACATTTTCAAGCCCAGGGCTTTATCGACCGCCCGGTAAAAACACTCTCCTCGGGTCAGTTGCAGATCATGCTCATTATCAGCAGCCTGGTATCCGGCCGGGAGCTGTTACTGCTCGATGAGCCCTACCAGTTTCTCGATCCCATCAATAAAGAGCGTCTGAATGCCTACCTGCAGGAGCATCTGCACGCCGACACAACGCTGGTGCTCATTACCCATTATGAAGAGGACATCGCACGCTGGACGCAACAGCGACTGAGCTTGTAATTTGACGCTTAAATGTTGGGAAAAACCCGATTTTTTGGTGTGACATGGGTAAATGTTTTTCCTGGGCCATTGCTATCTTGGCTAAATAAAGTTGTGAACTGAAGTACGTTGTTATAAACCTATAGGTTGATATAATGAATATTGTGTGTATCTTTGAGGATCGGTTGTATGCGTTTAATTATCGAGACGACAGTGATGGGGCAGACGAATTCGAGCGACTGTTTGATGCCTGTCAGGATCCTGAGTTCCTGGAGCAATTCTTTGAGGCAAACAAAAATGATCTTCAAAGCGGCTTTTTTGATCCTATCCCCACCGTTGAGCAAGCGATTTTAATAACAAAGGCAGAAGCAAAACGACTGGAAAAGCTTTTGAGGGATGTAGTGCAGCATCAACATCAACCATTGCATAACGTTTTCAGGCCTTTGAGTGAAAATGAAGACCGGTGGCCTTTCCCAAGGCAAAAAGTTTATGGGCTATGTTACAAAAGCTGGTTTAGAATTTATGCCATCAGGATTGCACATCGCTATTATGTAACAGGGGGTGCTATAAAGCTTACAAAAGCGATGCAAGATCGGGTGCATACAAGTCGCGAGCTTCAAAAGATGCAACGATGTTTTTCCTTTTTTGAGGAAGAGGGCATTGTCGATGTTGAAGGCGCTAAAGAATTGGATTTGTAAAGATTGAATTCAACGTTATGACAGGCAACCTGAAAAAATTAGATAGCCTGACTGCTTCAGAGCCATCTAAATGGATTGAAAAAGCAGAGCAACGAAAAAAGGAAGAACGTTGGAAAGATGTTTCCTTTAAAGTTGCATTGAAGGTGTTGCGCACCTTGCGAGAAAAAAATATGACGCAGAAGGAACTGGCAGAAAGAATGAATGTTTCCCCTCAATACATTAGTAAAATAGTGAAGGGATCTGAGAATCTGTCTTTGGAGACAATTTCAGCATTAGAAGATGCGTTGTCCGTAGATCTATTTTTGGCTATATCCCGCTATAATACGTTCGTCAGGGAACTCGGAACAATTGTTTGGGAAGGTCAACAGTTGGAGATAGTATATATGAGCTATGGAATAGGAAATGCCCTGGAATCTCAAACGAAAAAAGAGATCCAGACCTCCAGGATTATCGTATACAGCAATAGCGAGAAAGTATTTGGTGTCTATAAAAATGCTGATGTTGAATCACCTGAAGAAATGGTAGCCTGATGGACAAAAGTGTTGAATTTTCAATTGCTAAAATAACGACGGAACAATTTGCAATGATTGACGACTATTACTTCCCCGAGAAGGAAGTAGCGTTAGTAGGTGAATTTAGATTTGCGCTTATTCAAAAAGATAAAGTCATATCCGCGTTTTCTCAATTTCGATTTCAACACAGCGATAAACCGTTTCTGGTTATTGAGGTAGGATGTCATTTTAAAATGAAAGAAGATTCCTGGGACCAGTTTAAAAATGGCAACAAGATGGTGATCGAAAAAGGCTTTATGGTGCATCTTCTAACCATCTCGGTGGGTACTACCCGCGGCGTTTTACATACAAAAACTGAAAGCTCCCGTTTTAACCAATACCTATTGCCCACGATAAACCTAACGGATACCGTGAAAGAGGATTTCACGGTTGACCTGACCCAATAAGCAGCCGGCCTTTTTATAACCGGTTTATCAGCCAACGATCCTGGCGTGGCGTGAAATACTCCCCCTGAACTTTTGCCGACTGCTTTATGTATTTAAAATGAATCAATACATTTGCATTTGTCAATAAGACGGGTGCATCTGTCAAAAACGAGTATGTCGCTGAATACCAAGCAAATCGAAAAGATCTCCAAGGCGCTCGGAGATGCCAACCGCCTCAAGATCCTGCAGCACATCGCCAAAAAGGGTGGTTGCGGTTTTTGTTCGGAGATCCAGGAAGAAAGCCCCCTGGCACAGCCTTCCGTAAGCCACCACCTTAAAGTACTCATCGAAGCGGGTCTGATCGACGCCGAAAAGGAGGGAAGAAACCAAAAATACACCCTAAACGACGCCGTATTAAAGGAATACACCAGTGCCGTGACCCTGCTGAAGTTCGCCTAAAATCCCAGAGGGATTTTTTTTGAGAGAATATATTGAAATATTTCAATGTGTCTATGAACTAAAAAGCCCTGGCGTGCGTCTAAAGCATTACAACCCCGGAATGGGGATTTTTTTCAACCCAACGCATCGAAGTATTTAAATGTATCATATAAACGTTCGCCGAGCATGACCAGAACAGCCTTTACGCCCTACAGACTTGGAAACATCTCCCTGGAAAACCGATTTACCATGGCTCCCATGGCACGCCACCGGGCCATTAACAATATACCCAACGACCTCATGGCCGCGTATTACAAGCAGCGTGCGTCGGCGGGACTCATCATTACCGAAGGTGTATCGCCGTCGTCCAATGGCCTGGGCTATCCGCGCATGCCGGGCATCTACACCAACGACCAGGTAAATGCCTGGAAAAAAGTGACCTACGGTGTGCGCGAAGCAGGCGGCAAGATCTTTATGCAACTAATGCACACCGGCCGCATTGCGCACGCGCTAAACCTGCCCCGCGGAGCGAAAGTGGTGGCGCCGTCTGCCGTGGGTGCTGCCGGTCAGATAATGACCGATCAGAAAGGCCCGCAGGCACACACCGTGCCGTATGCCATGACGGCCATCGAAGTGCAGCAAACAAAATATGAGTATGTGCGGGCTGCTCAAAATGCGATCGACGCAGGCTTTGACGGGGTGGAGCTACACGCCGCGGGTGGCTACCTGCCCGAACAATTCCTGTCGCCGCATACCAATCAGCGCACGGATCTATACGGTGGCAACATCGAAAACCGCAGTCGCTTTTTGTTAGAGCTGACGCAAGAGATCAGCGATGCGATTGGCGCCGATAAAGTAGGCGTACGGTTGTCGCCCCATGGCACAGAAAACGACATGGCCCCGTATGCGGAGGTGGACGAAACGTACACGTATCTGGCGGCACGCCTGAATGATCTCAACATTGGCTACTTGCACTTGGCCAACGTAGACATAACACCTGCAGGCGGACCGCTACCCGTGTGGCGCATGATCCGCGAGCAGTTCAAGGGGACACTGATCCTGGCCGGCGGGTATACAGTCTTTCAAGCCGAAGAAGACCTGGCGTCGGGCTTTGCCGACCTGGTGGCCTTTGGCAAACCGTTCATTAGCAATCCCGACCTGGTGCCACGCCTGCGTAAGAAGTTGCCGTTGAACATTATGGTCGATGCCCGCACATTATACACACCGGGCGCAAAAGGACTGATCGACTACCCCGTATTTGATCAGGAACTTGTGAATGCCTGAAATCCTGCTGCCATAGGGCTGTCACTCGCGGTCTGTTTCTTCGTACCAAACCTTACGGTGTATGAAGAAGCAGACCGTCGAACAACAGATTGAAATTGACTGGCCGATCCGGGCCTTGTTCAATTATGTATGCGATATCCATAACAACGCCACCTGGCAAGCCCAGGTAGACCAGGCCGAGTGGACGGCCATCGATCACTACTGTACCGGCGCACGTTACACGTGTTTACAGCCCGGCCGTGCACGCCCCGTCACCTACGAAGTCACAGAGCACACGCCATATCACAGGCGTTCCGTTACACGCCGCAACGCCTGGCTCCAACCCACCTACAATATGGAATTCGAACCGCGCGGTGAGCGAACGCTGCTGCGCGTATCGGTATCGTTCAATGGGCCCTGGAGCCTGATGGCGCCCTGGTATGCCGGCAAATTGCTGGCAGCATACGATCTGCCGCGCCTCAAACAAATTCTCGAAACCGAAAATTAATTTCAGCAGCAGAGATGCTCCTGACACACTGCTGTCAGGACCGCGATGTTGCTTTGTCACAACAAAAACCAAAGATCCCTATGCAAGTCAAAGAAGTACATCCCATTAACTTTCTGTTCCACCGGGTGGAAACTACCCTCGGCGAGCTGCAACAGTTCTTACCCGTCGGGCAACAGCTTTTTGCCGAAGCCGTGGCGCGTGGCCACTTCGTTGCCGGCCCGGTGCATTGGCACTACATCGGTTTTACCGATGTGACAAAACCCTTTACGCTGGAGATAGCCTTACCGGTGCGGGAGATCCCGAAAGAATACGACGGGCAATTTCAATATAAACGCACAAGCCCGTTCCGCTGTGTCTCTTACGTGCACGAAGGTCCGTGGGATCGGATGCCCCAGAGCTACGGTAAGATGATGGAATACATCACCGAGCATAAGCTGTCACCCTTGGCTGTCAATCGCGAGCTATACATTAACGTCGACATGGCCCACCCCGAAGGCAATACTTCGGAGATCCAAATCGGCATTGCATAACCCTTGTAAACTAACCTCACCCTATGACCATGAAAAAGCTCATCATCATCATTGGTATTGTCATCGGCATCGCCGGCATGCTGGTGGCTTATACCTCCTCAGCACAGACGCAACCTAAAAACACGCACCCTATGAAACTGAATGCCGGTATCATTACTCCTAAGCTCAAAGAATCGCGCGACTTCTATACCCGCGTGTTAAACTTCGGCGTGACGTTCGAGAACGAATTCTATTTGCTGATGCACACGCCCGGCCACCAGGCAGAAGTGGCATTTATGTTACCCGGCCATGCCTCGCAGCAACCACTCTTTCAACCAGCCTTTGCAGGGAAAGGTATCTTCTTTACGATCGAGGTGACCGATGTCGATGCTGAATATAACCGCATCAAAGCGTTGGGTGTGCCCATTGCCATTGCCCTGCGCGACGAGCCGTGGGGCGACCGGCACTTTGCCATTGTCGACCCCAACGGGGTTGGCATCGACCTGGTAAAGTATACAAAACCGGCCGGTCAGTAGCCTCGGCATGAGGTGGAGGAAAGCCGGTAGGCAGGAAGCCCGTGCTTGGACAAGTCGGTAATAGCCGCTAGCTTTCCACCTTTCACCGACGACCATGCACGAGGCCATCATCCGCGACTTCTATACTGCTTTTAACCGGAAGGACTACGCCGCCATGCAGGCACTGTACCATCCGCAAGCGACCTTCTACGACCCCGTCTTTCAACAGCTCGATACGGCCGAAGTAAAGGCCATGTGGCAAATGCTGCTAACGGCTTCACGCGACCTGGCGGTGAAAGCCCACACGATCCAAACAACCGGCAACCGGGGCAGCTGCACCTGGGAAGCATGCTATACTTTCTCCAGGACCGGACGCCTGGTACACAACATCGTACAGGCTACCTTTGAATTCCGCGACGGCAAGATCTACCGGCACACCGACCGCTTTGATTTCTGGCGCTGGTCGCGTCAGGCATTAGGCGCCGCCGGATGGCTGCTGGGGTGGAGTCCGATGGTGCGCAACAAGGTACGCCAGACGGCACGACGCGGTCTCGATGCCTTCCTGGCCGCCAGGCGATAACGCACCATTCTTTCCCCATATCCTGTTAAAAACTTGTTACCCGACCGGCCCACGTAAATTCGTTCGCCGATAAGCTGTACCTTTGTACTGTGAGCTTAGAGGAAAAAATTACTGCTGTAGAGGGTGTGTTTGAAAAGCTCGACCAGGAAATAGCCTCTTTCCAGGCCTGGTCGGGACTGCATTGCGCCTGGGGATGCGGCAAGTGTTGTTACAAGGCCGACATCGAGGCCACCCCCTTGGAATTCCTGCCCTTTGCCTACCATCTCTACCAGCAAAACCTGGCACACGATTGGTATGATACACTCCGCGACCGCGATACGTCGCTTTGTGTTATTTTGAACCCAACGCAGGCAGGTGCCGGGCTGTGCTCGGAATACAAACATCGCGGACTTATCTGCAGGCTGTTTGGCTACTCCGCCCGAACTAACAAGTACGGACGAAAAGAGCTGGTCACCTGTCAGGTTATCAAAACAGAACAAGCCGCTCAATACGAGGCGGCGCAGCAAACAGTAGGCGAGGAGGGAGGCCTGCCGGTCATGAACCAATACTACATGCAGTTGCACGGTATTGATTTTGAGTTGACTCGCGAATTTTTCCCGATAAACGAAGCCATAAAGAGGGCAATTGAGGTTATATTGCATTATTATGCGTACAGGGAATAAAGCATTGGCCGTAAGATTTTTGGGAGCCGTATTGCTTATCATAACAGCGACAAGCACCTATGCGCAGAGCGATTCTGCCCGTACCGGACCTTTTGATCGCTTCTGGACCCGTTCGCGCATCATTCCAAAGATCGGTGTCGGCGCCCAGGACCGGGCCTTCTTTGAAGGTGGCGTACAATGGCAGAGCATCTACAAACATCCCCTGACACTATTTACCAAGGGCGCCTATTGCACCGTCGATGTCTTTGTCGATGATAACAACCTGCTGCTCGGCCCCAAGCTGGGCTACGAGTTTACGGCAGGCATCATCGGCACGGCAGTAGACCTGACCTACTTCATCGACCACAACTACGACAGCGAAGGAAGCAACCGCCGCTCGTTGGTAGCGACACCCAAGATCGGATTGACTATCCTGGGGTTTGCAGACCTGTTCTATGGATACCAGATACCCCTGTCCGACAAGGAGATCACCACCATCTACCGCAATCGCTTCTCCCTGGTATTCAATCTAAACCGCGATTACTTTAACCTGAAGGGTGCCCCTCGCCGGGTACGCTGATTTTTGTACCAGATCTCTAACGTTATGAAACGACTACTATTTTCTGCAATGGCCCTCGCCGGTGTGCTGGCAGTAACGGCTATGACAATGATCGATCGCCCCGCCAAACCGGCCGAAGGCGACGTACAATGGCTCACGCTAGCGGAGGCTATAAAGAAAGCCGAAAAGGAAAAACGCCCCATCTTTGTCGACGTCTACACCGACTGGTGCGGATGGTGCAAAGTAATGGATCGCGAAACGTTCAGCGACCCCAAGGTAGCCCAGCTGCTGAATGAAAAATTCTATCCCGTAAAATTTAATGGCGAGCAGAAGGAAGACGTGGTCTTAAACGGAACTACATACAAGTACGTGGCCAGCGGCCGCAGTGGCTACCACGAGCTGGCCGCCGCGTTGCTGAACAATCAGCTAAGCTATCCTACTGTGGTATTTCTGGATGAGAACTTTAATATGATCCAACCTGTACCCGGCTACCGTAAGGCGCCCGAGTTTCACATGATCGCCCAGTACTTTGGCGAAAATCAACACAAGAAAGGTATGACGTGGAAAGACTGGGAAAAGAGCTACCAGTCGCCATATTAATAAGAGATAGACAACGGCTAAATAAAAAAGCCTTGGTGCAGCAGCATCAAGGCTTTTTCTTTATAGCGATTGATGTGCAATTAGTCTTTCTTCTCGTCCTTTTTAACCTTCAGGAAATCAACATAGCCCAACGCTGTGGCAAAGCCTACCAGCACTGCTACAATGGCGATAAAAATGTTTGCTCCGTCTCCAATAAACTGTTGAAACATGGTTCTAGTGGTTGTTTACAGAAACAAAGGTATGGCATGCGTGTAAACCGTAAAAGGATTTAGCGTTAAAAAAACTGTAAAATTTCGCTGTTTTGGTACTTCTGTGTTATCTGTCAGGTGCAATCGTTTCCCTCGCAACGGCTACACCATACCTACTTCAGCATCTTTTTGCGCAGGAACAAATTCAGCCCGCCTAACACCGTCAGCACCCCCAGAATGATCAGCACCACCACCAACTGCGTGCTGCGCAGCTCCAACCGCGTGATCTCATCCTCCGACTTCAGCAAGTCGAGCTCTTTTTCTTTTTCCTGGAAGTCTATCAGCATCTCCATCTGGGCGATCTTGCGGCTGCTCTCTTCGCCATAGATCTTTTCCCGGGCCTCGTCGTACTTCACATACGTATCGTACGCTTCTTTCCACTTGCCCTGGTTGCTATAGTTTTCAGATGTCGTCTTGTAAATGGACGGTAAGTACGAGAAGGCCTGCAGTTCCTGGCAGAGTCTGGCCGCCTCGTCCAGGTACACCTGCGCGGGCTTGGGTTGTTTGGCCTTGGTGTACGTAATGCCGAGGTTGATGAGAATGTTCAGGGCGCCCAACGTGTTGTTGTTCTGGCGCTCGAGCTGGAGTGCCTTTTCATAATTCTCGACGGCACGTTGATAGTTATTCTGACGGAAGTATAGATTGCCGATGTTGGTGAGGGGATCGGCAAAGGCCTGGCCTTTCTTTTCGCTTAGCTGGTATGCCTGCGAGAAATAGTCCATCGCCTTTTCATACAGCTGAATCTCGCTGTGCAGGTTGCCCAGGTTGTTCATGGAGCCGATGATCTTGTCTTCGTCCTGCAACTCGATAAAAAGCTTGTAGGACTCCTGCAGGTATTTCATAGCCTGGCCGTAATCCTTCTTCATCGAATAGATCGTCGCGATGTTGTTGCGCGTCGTGGCGATGCCTTCTTTGTTTTGCAGCGCCTCGTACAAGTGCAGGGAGGTGAGGTAATACTCGAGGGCCTTATCCAGGGCGCCCTGGGTTTTATAGGCCACGCCCAGGTTGTTGTAGGCCGCGGCCAGACCCTTGCGGTCGTTGATCTCCGTGGCCAGGTTCAGGGCCTCGCGGGCAAAGCCCACTGCCTTGACAGGATTGGTTTGCAAGTGTGCGCGAAACAACTCGTTCAGCGTTTTTACTTTAGCCTCGTTGCGGGGTACGGTATCTAAAATGGCCAGGAGGCTGTCAGGGCCTGCAGTAAACGCAGGAGTGGAAGAAAACATACAGGTAACGACGACCAGGGCCAGCAAAATCTTGTGGAACATAAGCAGTAAAATACGGCTAAAAGTAGTAAATATTTGGGAGTGGTTATAAACGTCATTTTCACGATCTTCGCCTATATCTAAAACCCACGATGATGAAATTCAGAATCCTGATCGTTACCTGCCTGTTGTTAGCCGTTGCAGGCACCGCCCGGAGCCAATCCGCCGACGAAGCTGCCATCAAAGCCGTCATAACGCAACTGTTTACCGGCATGGAAAAAGGCGACAGTGCCATGGTACACGCCGCCTTCGCGCCGGAAGTCACCATGGCCACCGTCTACCGCGACAAAAACGACGCCCCGGCACTACGCCGCGAGTCCTCCCTCGACGACTTTCTGAAAGCCGTCGGTACACCTCACCCGCAAGTATGGTATGAAGAGGTCTGGAACCTGAAAGTGCAACTGGATGGCGACTTTTCCCAAGCCTGGTGTGATTATGCCTTTTATGCCGGCGACACCTTTAGCCACTGCGGTGTAGATGCATTTCAACTGTTCCGCGACAAATACGGCGCCTGGAAGATCTTTCACCTGGCGGACACGCGGCGCAAAACCGGCTGCAACATCCCCAAAGAGACCGAGCGCAAACACATCAGAGGTCATCTGGACCTCGGTATAAAAAAGTCGTATGATCTTAATTCAACGCCAGCAGAAAGCCTGCCACTACCCGGAGCGTTTGGTTATAAGCGTTGGAATAGCGGTCGTACTGGCTGGTAATAAAGTCCGCGTCAATAAGCTAAAAGATAAGCGGCACGCCCAGGGACACCTGGAGTGTCTGATTGCGCGCGTTGGAGTAGCGATCGTAGACGCTGACAAAACCGCGGCTATACCGAACATCTATCACGAGATATTTGATGAGCGTCACGCCGCCGCCGATTTGAGCGCCGACATCATATTTCTTATTGATAGGAAGATCCTGGCCATTTTTCGAGAAGATGCCGTCTTCGAACTCCACCGAGCCGCGGCGCGTGGAAGTGCCTTCACCAATATTCCACGGCCCAACCAGAGTATAGTCAGTAGCGCGAGTGTAATAGGAATAGCCAGCATCAGAACGCACCTGGCCACCAACGCCCATGCTAAAGGCGGGCCCTGCCACGACAAAGAATGTTATAATTTTACTTTGCGAAGGGAAGTTATAGCGTGCCAGGATCGGTAGCTCCAGGTATTCCAGCGTTACTTTGCCGTCCCCCCACGACTGGGAGACTGTTTCTGATGACGACTCCGGATTACTTTGTATGCTGTTGGTTGAATAATGAGTTTGTGCGCCTTTCCGGATATAGCTAAGCTCGGGCTGCAATGAAAAACGTTCTGAAAACGCAATGTTGACAGCCACACCAATCGTAAAACCAGTTTTAACTTTCGTCTCCTGCCGGGGCACCTCCTGGAAAGCCGTATTATCAAGCGTCGGAATCTCCAAACCCAGCTGCGTAGGTGGCATGCCGCTATAGGATGTCCCAGTAATGTATCCGTACGGTGTGCCCGGCGTGGGCGCGGCACTGTGCGGCATTAACACTCCCGCGATGGGCGTCGGATTGTAATACCCCGGACGGACATCAAAAACGCCCGCATGGTTTGTGATCGTCGATAGCGTCACGCCCATTTTAGGCTGTACAACAATACGTTGGGCGAGCGTAGAAACGACTGTGCCGAACACAATCAGGCTAACAAACAAAGAATAACGTAGCATGGTAGAGTAGATAACAACGGCTAGTATACTAATTATTTTAATATCAGCCACAAAATGTTTTATACAGGGGGTATATACGCTAGTTCGCTGATTTACAAGGTCACGCAGACACCGGTGCGAGCCTTATTCCGTTTTTTTCTTCGCTCGCGCCCTCACACTCCTCTTTTTTTCTTCTTTCTTCGCTCTCACACTCACACTCTTCTCCCCTCCGGGTACGCGTTTTTAACTAGATTTCCCAAAACAAACCCACACGCATGCCCTTACTGGAATTCACGGACCGCGGAATCTATTGCCCACCCGCCGGCGTCTACCTCGACCCCTGGAAGCCCGTAGACCGCGCACTCATTACCCACGGCCACGCAGACCACGCCCGACCGGGCCATACACACTATCTGTGCACAGAATCCGCTGCCCCCGTGATCCGCTACCGCCTGCGCCTGGAAAATAACCTGCAGACCGTACGGTATGGCGAACCTGTGGTGATTAACGGCGTACACTTTACATTTCACCCCGCCGGCCATATTCCCGGCTCGGCACAGATCCGGGTAGAGCATCAAGGCGAGGTGTGGGTGTTCACCGGCGACTATAAGCTCGAAAACGACGGTGTGTCCGAGCCGTTCGAGCTCGTGCGTTGTCATACGTTCATTACCGAATCAACGTTTGGATTACCGGTGTACCGGTGGAAGCCGCAGCAGACCATCATGGACGATATCAACGGGTGGTGGCGGCAAAACCGTGCAGAAGGCAAAGTGTCTGTCATCGCGGGCTACACGCTCGGCAAGAGCCAGCGCATCATTAAGAACATCGACACAACCATTGGCAACGTGTTTTTACATGGCTCCGTAGATAATATACTCGACATATTCCGCGCCCAGGGCATGGTCTTGCCCAAAACGCAAAGGGTGACGACGCAACACAAAAAGCAGGACTTCGAAGGTTCCCTGGTAATTTGCCCCCCGTCGGCAGTAGGCTCTCCGTGGATTCGCCGGTTTTTACCCTACTCGCTGGGTATTGCCTCAGGCTGGATGAGCCTGCGGGGCGCACGCCGCCGACGCGGCGCCGACCGCGGCTTTGCGCTGTCCGACCACGCAGATTGGGAGAGTCTGAATACCACCGTGCGCGAGACCGGCGCCGAGCGGGTATACGTCACCCATGGCTATACCGAAATCTATACCCAATGGCTGCGCGAGCAGGGGCTGGAAGCGCATGCCGTGAAGACACACTACGAAGGCGAGCTGAGTGAGATGGTAGAAGGAGAGGAGAAGACCAATCCCGATCCCATCGAGGAACAGGAGAATACGGGGGGGACCACGGCATGAAAAACTTCGCCAACCTGTTTACCGCGCTGGACCAGACCACCAAAACACTTGGCAAGATCGATGCCCTGGTAAACTACTTTCGCCAGGCACCCGATGCGGACAAGCTATGGGCCATGGCATTGTTGTCGCACCGCCGCCCGAAGCGCACCGTCAACACAACATTGCTCGCGACATGGGCCTCGGCACAAGCGGGCTTACCCCTGTGGTTGTTTGAAGAATCGTACCACGTCGTCGGCGACCTGGCCGAAACCATCACGTTGCTACTCCCACCACCGCGCACCGCGTCCGATGAATCACTGACCCATTGGATTGAGTTCATCCGCGCGCTGGAACCGCTCACGATCGAAGAAAAACAAGCACAGATCTACGACGCCTGGAGCCGCCTCGATCACACCGAGCGCTTTGTGTTCAATAAACTTATTACCGGCGGCTTTCGCATGGGCGTATCCCAACAGCTGATGGTGAAAGCATTGGCCAAACATACCGGCACGCGCGAAACCGTACTGGCCCACAAGCTCATGGGCAACTGGACGCCCGATCAAAACACCTTCACCCAGCTGCTGGAAGAAGAACAGCACGACATCTCCCGACCGTACCCGTTTTACCTGGCCTACGCGTTAGAGGACGACGTCGCCACCCTGGGTGCACCGGAAGAATGGTACGCCGAGCACAAGTGGGACGGCATCCGCGGACAGATCATCGTACGCGACCGCCAGCTCTTTGTCTGGTCACGCGGCGAAGAGCTTGTAACAGACAAGTACCCCGAATATACTGTCATGCTCGACCTGCTGCCCGACGGCACCGTACTCGACGGCGAGATCTTACCGTTTCACGAAGACCGTCCGTTGTCGTTCAACCACCTGCAGACACGCATCGGCCGGAAAACGCTTAGCACCAAACTGCTGCGTGAAGTGCCCGTTGCCTTTGTAGCCTACGACGTGTTGGAGTGGGAGGGTACCGACCTGCGGGAGCGCCCCATGCACGATCGCCGTGCCATACTCGAAACGATCTGCGCACAACCACATCCCACGCTACGCCTGTCGGCGCTGGTAACAGTCGATACATGGGAAGCCCTGGCAGCAGAACGCCAACGCGCCCGCGAATTGGTAAGCGAAGGCATCATGCTCAAACGCAAAACGTCGTCCTACCGCACCGGCCGCCGTCGCGGCGACTGGTGGAAGTGGAAGATCGACCCGCTGACCGTGGACGCGGTAATGATCTACGCCATGCACGGTGCCGGCCGGCGCGCAAACCTTTACACGGACTATACATTTGCCGTATGGGACCAAGGTCAGCTCGTACCCTTCACAAAAGCCTACAGCGGCCTGACCGACGACGAGATCCGCGCGGTAGACCGGTGGATCAAACAAAATACACTGGAGCGTTTTGGCCCCGTACGAAGCGTAAAGCCGGAGCTGGTATTTGAAATTGCCTTCGAAGGCATTGCAAAATCCACGCGGCACAAATCGGGCATCGCCCTGCGTTTTCCCCGCATTCGCCGTTGGCGCCAGGACAAGCCCGCCGCGGAGGCCGACACCCTCGAAAGCCTCCGCTTGCTGCTGGACGAGCGTTAATTGCCGTTTGCATGGATCGGGCTGTATTTCGGTTGCCGGATGGATTAAATTAGGACACCCAACGTTATAATCCCATGGCTCGCCTGCTCCTCACCGTGCTGCTTCTGTTGCCGCTGCTGCCGGCCATTGCCCAGCAAACACGCGACGAGCTGCGCAGAAGTATCTACTTTGGAGGAGGCAGCTACGAGATCGACGAGTTCCAGGCAGACGCCCTATACCACTGGCTCGATTCAATCCCCGATTTGCTGGAAAAATACCACCTGCAGCTGATCAGCCACACCGATCCGATCGGCGGCCGGGCGTTCAATGAATGGCTTTCTGAAATGCGGGGCGAGGCGGTGCTGCAACTGCTGCTACAGAAAAATATCCCATCCTACAAGATCAATGTCAAAAACTGGGGGCTTGACAATCCCGTGTATAGCAACGAGACTTACAACGGCATGCAGTTAAATCGGCGGGTGGATGTAATTCTGTATCCCATTATTTATTGAAAATAGGCGCCGGGCAACCCGCCAAAAGCGAGGATGTCTCCGAGTATACTCCGAGTAAAGCCCGAGTATAGTCCGAGATGAGCCCGTGCTAAAGCACCGGGACAGCGCGGGGTCATCTCGCGGAACAACCGGGGCGAACCCGCCCTAACCATATGGATCTGGCGCAGTCTTCCGACCGAAGGGAGGGCGACTTGTGCCTACCATGATGCCAGTCTTCCGACTGGCGAGCCCCCGCAGAGGTCATACCCGTATCAAAGCCGTACTTACAGCCTACTAAAGGCATACATACAGCCTATCAGACCCATCCCAGCGCCTCCCCGTCAACGCACGAACAGTGTTCATGTCCACCGTCCGATTTAGGACACCATTTTGCACAAGCGGACGCACTTCATGCTGAAAACATCCCTTTTTTGTGCATCTTCCGCTAAAAAGTCCATTGGCACCATTGTTGGCAAAGACCAGACACCGGTCATAGCGCCCAGGAGCCCGTGGAATCATCCCGCTCTAACATGTTCTGACCTTTTATACAACACTATGATCAAACTACTCGACATCGACAAGTACGTGGACTCACGTTTCCAGCGCACCTTCATTCTGAAGAGCGTCAACCTGGATGTACAACAAGGAGAATTCCTCACCCTCATGGGCCCCAGCGGCGCCGGGAAGTCCACGCTGATGAACATCATCGGCATGCTCGACGAGCCCTCTGCAGGTGAGTACTTTTTCTTTGACGAGCCCGTACACCGCATGAAGGAGAAACAAAAATCCGACATGCATAAAAACTACATCGGCTTTATTTTCCAGGCCTATCACCTCATCGACGAGCTGACGGTTTACGAAAACATCGAGACGCCGCTATTGTACAAAGGCGTGAGCGGCAGCCAGCGAAAAAGCATGGTGGCCGAAATGCTGGACCGGTTTAACATGGTCGCCAAGAAAGACCTGTTCCCCGAGCAGCTCAGCGGTGGCCAGCAACAGCTGGTCGGCATCGCGCGGGCCATCGTCGGACAACCCAAGTTACTGTTGGCCGATGAGCCGACGGGTAACCTGCACTCCGACCAGGGCAAGCAGATCATGGAAATATTCCAAAAGCTCAATGAAGAAGGCATCACCATCATCCAGGTAACACACTCGGAAGAGAACGCGCGCTACGGCAAACGTATCGTGAAAGTAGCCGACGGTACCATCGTGTCGGACGAGAAGGTGATGGTAGGAGCATAACGCTTAAGAACTATACAAGAACATGAAGAGGATCGTTGCAATATGTTGGTTTAGCTGCCTGGTGATTACAGCCCAGGCGCAGGAGGCGTCGACGCAGGTGCCAACCAGGTTGTCGTACAAGGAAGCAGTGAAGATTGCTATCAAAAACAATTTCCTGCTGAACCAGGAAAAAAACAACCTTCAGCTAAGTCAGGCGGTCAGGACCAATAGTGTCGCGCGCCTGGCACCGACGGTTAGTGGCACGGTGACAGCCTTGCGAATCGACGGTAATTCGTTCAACCAGAACGAAGGTAAGGTTGAAAACGGTATTCGCGATAACATTTATGGAAGTATCGACGCCAACCTTATGCTCTTCAACAGCTTTAACCGGATTAATACCATTCGTCAGTCGAGCGACTTGCTGCGGGCCCAAACGAGCGTCGTGAAACGTACCGAGCAACAGGTGATCAGCGACGTGTCCTCACAGTATCTTCAGGTTCTGCTTGACCAGGAACTGATGAAGATTGCAGAGCGAAACATAGAGTTGCTCAAAGCTCAGCTCGATCAGATAAAAGGGCAGGTGGAATTGGGGGCTAAGGCCGAGGTGGATCAGATTACACAGGACGCGTTGGCGAAAGGCGCAGAGCTTACGTTTCTGCGTGCGCGGGTAACACTGCGAAATGACAAAGCACTACTGGCACAAACCATGCTCATCGATGCAACCGGCGACTTTGAGCTCGAGGACCCGCAGTGGGACGCAAATTTTACTGCTTCGCTGGACCAGGAACTGAACCAACTGTATGCCACGGCCATGACAAATCGTGCTGATTATCAGGGAGCGCTATACACCGAGAGCGCTGCCCATCACTCAGTACGGGCAACCCGGGGAAGCTATTATCCCAACCTCGTGGCTTTCGGCTCTTATGGCTCTGCCTATAACAAGCTGCAAGGTTCTGCCGCGCGTGGTTTTCAAGACCAGTTTTTTACTGACAACACCCAACTGCAATACGGTCTTCAACTGAACATTCCGATCTTTAATAACCTCAGCAATCGCCTGAGCGTAGTTCGATCCAGGGTTGCACATAACAATGCGAAGCTGGCGCGGAGCAATATTGAAAACACGGTGAAGAATGATGTGCTCAGGGCTTATCTGAATTTCCAGGATGCCATTGCAGCGTATCAGGCAGCCGAGGTACAGCTGCATGCCGCGGAGTTGTCCTATAACCTGGAAAAAGAACGCTATGACCTGGGTATCACCGATCTCGTGCAGTACACCCAGGCAAACCAGAACTATGTGAAAGCGCAGGGAGATTTTGCGCAGTCGAAGTTTACAATTTCCTTCCAAAAGATTCTGTTGGACTTCGCCATTGGAACGCTCAAATTCGAGGATATTCCGTAACAGCGCAGTGATACTGTTGGATAAAAGCCCCTTTCGGTATTCCGAAAGGGGCTTTATGTTTTGATACCTACGAATGGGCCGGCTACTTAAAACGGCGGTAGGCAATGTATTTTGCTGTTATTCAGCCTTTTCGTATCTTTGCAGCCCTGCTCAAAAGAGCGGGTCTTTCAGGCGGTCGCTTGAAGAGAGTAAACAAACAAAAGTGTGTCCGCCCGCCCGCCGGATGCATGTAAACAGGGCAAACGCATGTCAAAAGTACAACGCCCGGGTGGTGATCGCCCCAGAAAACCTGCAGGAGCTTCCAGCGACGCTTCGAAAGGAACATCTAAAGCAAAAGGATCAAAAGTCGACTCTGATGACGAAGATCCGATGGCAGACCTCCGCTCTGCGCAACGCGAGGATATCGGTACCGACGCCATCCCGCTTTCCGAACTGAAGAAAGCAAAATACGAAAAGCAGATCCCCGGCCAATTCGACTTCGAAGCATTTGCTTCTAAAGGCTTTGGTGAAGGATACTCGAAAGAGAAGCGCGAGGAAATGGTACAAATGTACTCTGGCACCGTGACCTCTGTGGACACAGGTGAAGTAGTACAAGGTGTAGTCGTAGGGATCAACGACCGCGACGTAATCCTGAACATCGGCTTCAAGTCGGACGGTCTCGTGCCGCTGGCTGAATTCAAAGAAATGACCAACCTGAAAATTGGTGATGTTGTTGACCTCTTCATCGAAGAGCGTGAAAACGCCATGGGTCAGCTCGTACTGAGCCGCAGAAAAGCGAAGCTCGTGAAGGGTTGGGAATATGTACAAACCGCCCTGGACAAAGACCAGGTGATCGAAGGTTTTGTAAAACGCAGAACCAAAGGTGGTCTGATCGTCGACGTATTCGGCATCGAGGCCTTCTTGCCTGGTTCGCAAATCGACGTGAAGCCTATTCGCGATTTCGATATCTATGTAAATAAGAACATCGAGGTGAAAGTTGTGAAAATCAACTACACCAACGACAACGTAGTAGTATCGCACAAAGTATTGATCGAGAAAGATCTCGAGCAACAGAAGGCAGCGATCCTCACCAACCTCGAAAAAGGTCAGGTACTCGAAGGTGTCATCAAGAACATGACAAACTTCGGTGTATTCATCGACCTGGGTGGTGTAGACGGTCTGCTCCACATTACCGATATCAGCTGGGGTCGCATCAACCACCCGGAAGAGGTGTTGAAGCTCGACCAGACGGTAAAAGTAGTAGTGCTGGATTTCGACGAAGACAAGAAACGTATTTCCCTGGGCATGAAGCAACTCACGCCTCACCCTTGGGATGCACTGCCGGCCGAAATTCAAGTAGGCTCGAAAGTGAAAGGCAAGATCGTGAACGTAGCCGACTACGGCGCATTCCTCGAGCTGCAGCCCGGCGTGGAAGGTCTGATCCACGTAAGCGAAATGAGCTGGTCACAACACCTGCGCAACCCGCAAGACTTCATGAAAGTTGGCGACGAGGTTGAAGCAGTAGTCCTGACCCTCGACCGCGAAGAACGCAAGATGTCACTCGGCATCAAGCAACTCACCGAAGATCCTTGGACACGCCAGGACGTACTGACGAAGTACGCTGTAGGCACCAAGCATAAAGGCATCGTGCGCAACCTGACCAACTTCGGCTTGTTCATCGAGCTGGAAGAAGGTATCGACGGCCTCGTGCACGTATCTGACCTGAGCTGGACCAAGAAGATCAAACATCCTTCTGAGTTCGTGAAGGTAAGTGAGACCATGGAAGTACAAGTGCTCGAGCTCGATGCTGCTAACCGCCGGTTGGCCCTCAGCCACAAGCACCTGGAAGAAAACCCTTGGGATACATTCGAGACAGTATTTACGATTGGCTCAGTTCACAAAGGCACAATCATCAACAAGAACGACAAAGGCGCAGTGCTCGAGTTACCGTACGGTATCGAAGGCTTTGCCGCTATTAAGAACCTGGCCAAAGAAGATAACTCTAAGGCAGAGGTTGGCGAGTCACTGGACTTCAAAGTGCTCGAGTTCTCGAAAGATGACAGAAGAATCGTATTATCGCACAAAGCAACCTGGTCTGCAGAGGAAGAACGCCCTGTAGCCGGTGGCAAACAAGGTGCCCAAGGCGGTGGCAACAAGAAAGCCCCGACAAAAGGTGCTTCGATCCAGTCGATCAACCAGCAGAACGAAAAGTCTACGCTGGGCGACCTCGAAGCGCTGAGCGCCTTGAAAGAAAAAATGCAAGGCGGCGAAGGCAAAGCTGAATAAGCTTACGCTAACAACGTATACCGAAAAGGTGGCTCCAAAAGGGCCACCTTTTTTTGTTTATAGCATCACATGGTATAGTGCATAAAAACACGTGGCGGCTCGGGTGAAGCCGGCATTAGTCTACACGCTCTCCGTACAGATAAGACCGACTGCCGTCGCGCGCTTCTGATTTTGTCGCGGCGTCATAGCCAATGGTGAAGGTCGCCGGGTTGGCGCCTTCGAGCAGCACAAATTGTTGGCCCTTACCCTGGTAATTTCCGAAGAAATAGACATGATCTTTATCCTTGCCGTAGCTGCGCTCCAATGTCGTGAAGGTCGCCGGATCAGCGCCTGCTGCACGTACCAATGGTTCATCCTGCAATACAAAGAGCATATACACACCGTTGTTGTCGCGGCAGAAACGTTCGTATTCGCCTTCTATCACGGTAAAGCTGGAAAGGTCTACAGGGGTCTCCGATCGTTTATGGTAGATATAAAGCACTTTTCCGTCCGTAGCAATACCTTCTCCTAAAAATCGGAACGTACGGGGATCGACGCCCGCCAGTACCTGGTCGGAGTAATAGACGTGTGAAGCGTCTCTGCTATACAGTCCGGCCATCAGCTCGAAGCTTGCAGGATCACACCCGGGAATCAGCTTGCCGTTGTAGTAAATATGATTTTTATCCCGCCAGAATATTCGCGTGCCGGTGTCGGCAACAATCCGGGAAGTATCCGGTTGTGCTTCCGCGACAGGCTCGAAGGATGCAGGGTCGGCTTCTCGTACGGGATCGCCATGGTAAAAAACCGTGGTTTTATCAATCGCATACCGGTTGTCGGTCAGGAGCTTGAATGATCGGGCATCGGCATGACGCATGCGTTTACCGTCGTGGTACACGGCATCGACGGAAGCAAAATACCCATTATTGGATATGCCCCGTCCGGCATTCCAAAACATTCCCGGCAGACCGTACAGCAGGATCACAATCAGCCAGACTGCCGTTACTGCGGTCAGCCATCCCGTTACATTCATGCCAAAATACGGCAGTCCCAGGATCTTAATGACGCCGAATACTACAATAGGGTACCCCAGGATGGCCATAACAAACAACAGCGATCCGCGATTGTCGCGTATTCCCTCGGCGACGATCATCATAGGCGACATCATGAGAACACCACCCCAGAAAATAAGAAGAACCGTGACGATAATATTGATAGAGCTGTTCATAGATCTGTAGAAGGGGGCTTTTAACCCAGGGGTTGCCCGGAATGAGCGTTTATTGAATTTCAGTGAGCCCCGAAATGTAACCGATCGCGTCCAATAGGAAATGGATAGAAATGAAAAACCATCAACTCGTTGAGTATGAGGGTTTTTTAGGTTCCGAGCGGACCCGTCTGCCGCCAGGCAGATTCGAACCGCTGTAGGAGGAAAAATTATTAAGCAGAGCCAGAGCTCTGAAAGCTCCGTTTAGAAACAGAAAAGGCCGACTTTAATAAGTCAGCCTTTTAAGGAGGTCCCGAGCGGATTCGAACCGCTGTAGGAGGAAAAATTATTAAGCAGAGCCAGAGCTCTGCAAAAGCTCCGTTTGGAAACAGAAAAGGCCGACTTTAATAAGTCAGCCTTTTAAGGAGGTCCCGAGCGGATTCGAACCGCTGTAGGAGGAAA
>NZ_JAHESE010000008.1:0-15206 GCF_018598175.1 Dawidia cretensis | reverse complement strand
TTTGGAAACAGAAAAGGCCGACTTTAATAAGTCAGCCTTTTAAGGAGGTCCCGAGCGGATTCGAACCGCTGTAGGAGCTTTTGCAGAGCTCAGCCTAGCCACTCGGCCACGGGACCTTTTTTCGATGGTGCAAAAGTAAAAAAAAGGGTCGTGATTGCAACGAAACCGAGAAATTTAGTGGCAGGCGGGTTCAGTATCACATACGCTTTCATTACCTATCGAATGCCCGGCGAGCAACACCGGCTCCGGACTCATGGCGGTTGTCAGAAACGACGGGTCATTCTTAATTTTGGTTAACTTTGAATAACTATAGACGTATTATGAAGAAGTTTCTCTGGATCGTATTAATTATCTCATCGTGTTCACCGGTATATGTGCCCAACGTTCGCAACGCTGCGCTGTTCCGTGGCGCAGGAGAAGTTCAGGTGTCTGGCCACGTGGGCTCAGGAATAGATTTGCAGTCAGCAGTTTCCGTTACTGACCACATTGGTGTCATGGCGAACTATGAGTTTTTAAGGCGTACCAGAAGTGGAGGCGACAAATACACGAAGCACAATTTCTGGGAGGGTGCTGTTGGATACTACGAAAACTCTGACAACATGAGTTATGAAATCTTTGGAGGATATGGCAGAGGCGAGGGAACAACCTACGATGATTACAATGATCTGTCCGCTCCTCCCACAAAAGTACTGGCCACGGGGAAATATCAACGCTTCTTCATTCAGCCTTCCATCGGCTCAAACCATCGCATTTTTAACTGGATTGTCTCCGCTCGAATAAGCTACGTTGACTTTGACGAATTTGTTCATGATGGTCGCAGTGCGACTTACAGCGACCCGGTGATATTTTTTGAACCGGCTTTCACAGGGCGGATTAATTTTGGCAAAAGCCCCATCTATACACAATTTCAGACGGGTTTGAGCTTAGATACTACCTACGGAGACCCCGTCTACGATTACGAAGCATTTAACTTTTCTTTCGGCTTCGGTCTTCGGTTAGGTGGCCTTCCTCGCGAAAAAGCAGATAGAGAAAATTAGGGAAGCGGCTCGAACCTGCCTGGCGGCAGAGAGATCCGCTCGCGACCTCTTCTTAAGGACAATTCGGTAACAACCGGGTTGTCTTTTTTTATTACCATGCCAGCCCCAAATTAAATTTATATAGCAGAGACGCAGAATTGGGTCTATTTTTCTTATCTTAGTCATGGTTCCTCGATCATCTGATCCGATGATAGCCCACTTGGAACCTTCGTATAGGCAAAACGACTTGCCGTCTTTGATTTATCATCACATCGTAAGCTTGAACGATGGACGTCTACGTCCCACGCACCGCTGCATGTGTTGTATTGGTTGAATCGTAACACACTGTAACCCCTTTACCGATGCCCTTTTATACTGGCTTGCGAAAATTCCTGGATGAAAATCCTACAGATCTATTGATCCTGCAGCACGGTGATGCTGCTAAGCGAAAGGCTAAACTGCAGTTTATTATCGATCGGATGCTTCGATTAAAACGAGCATTGCGAGAGCAAATCCCGGCAAAGACTGTATCCGACAGTTTACTCCTGGCGACTTGGAATCTCCGGGAGTTTGATTCCAATGGAAAAAAGCAGGGCCCCAGGCTTATCGAGAGCTTTTATTATATCGCGGAGATCATAAACAGTTTTGACCTCGTAGCGGTCCAGGAGGTGAAACAGGACTTGTCAGCACTAAAGACCGTAATGCGGATTCTAGGGCCGGGTTGGGATTTTCTGGTGACGGATATAACCGAAGGGACTTCCGGCAATGGCGAACGGATGGCATATATCTATAATAAGTCAAAAGTATTGTTTACAAATATTGCCGGTGAGATCGTTCTTCCCTCTAAAAAGGATAGTAAAGTTGAGCAGTTTGCACGCACACCGTACCTGGTATCTTTTCAATCTGGCTGGTTGAAGCTCAATCTTTGCACGGTGCACATTTATTTCGGGAGTGGACAAACCCTGGTTCGTCGGGTGGAGGAAATTGGACGCATTTCGGAATTTTTTAAGAAACGTTCATTAAAGGATCAGGAGAACTATATACTACTGGGAGACTTTAACATCGTTGGAAAAGAAGATGAGACGATGAAGGCACTCTTAAAAGGCGGCTTTAAAATACCCGATAAAATTCAAAAGAATACGAAGGGGAGTAACCTTGATAAGAGCAAATTTTATGATCAGATCGTATACCGCGATAAAAAGGGGATATTCAATTTACGGGCAATGCCGGTGTCTTCGATTTTTATGAACACGTATTTAAAGAAGATGAAGTGGCGAAGTATAAGAAGGATTATAATATTTTAAGAAAGCTCAATAAAAAGAAAGTAGTGGCGAATTTAACTCCGAAGTTGTACAAACAGTGGAAAACATTTCAGATGTCGGACCATTTGCCGCTGTGGGTGGAATTTAAGATCGACTTTAGCGAGCGATACCTGGAAGGCCTGCCCTCTATTTTGAAGACGAAATAAGACGAAGTGTTTGAGGAAGCGCTGGTGTGTATAGCGGTGTGGTCTTCTCTTGGGAAGCCACACCGCTATACAGTCTAAGACAATTTCATAATCCCCCTCACATACCCAATAGACTCAGCCAACCCCGGCACAGCATCATCCCCATCCTTCTCATATTCAAACGCCACTACACCCTGGTAGTTGATTTTCTTCAACGCCTTCACAACATCCGGAATAGGAATGACACCCCGGCCAACTTCGATCGGAGCACCATCCGCCGCGCGTTTGTCAACGTCCTTCATGTGGAGGTCGTAAAGCCGGTCTTTATACTTTTCGATAAAGGCAACCGGATCCTGGCCGATGCGAATCACGTGGCCAATATCGATGCAGAAGCCGATGCGTTTGTCCAGGTCTTTAATCTTGTTATATACGTCCGCAGGACTGGAGTACATCTCATCACCCGGGCCATGGTTATGGATTGCTACCTTAATGTTGTGGGCCTTTACTTTTTCGTTGACCATCGACAGGAGGGAATGTTTCGGCACGCCGACAATCATCTCGAGTTGCGCGGCGACGGCGTAGTTGAATACGGTTTCAACCTCTTGCTCTGTGTTCATGTAAATGACACCGGCGCCGTAAAGACGAAGGCCGGCGGCTTTGACTTTCTCCGCTATGGCTCGAAGGTCTTCGGCGGAACTTTCCAAAGGCATATGCATGCTCTTCAATGATACCGCGGTAAGACCCAGACGTTTGGAGATCTTAATCACATCATCCAGACTGAATTTGCGCAAAGTATAGGAAGCAAGACCGAGTTGCAGCGCCACTGCGTCCTTTTTAGTTTCCGTTGCTTCGGCGGCTTGGGTTACAGTGGGGGACAGGCCGAGGGCTGCTGCGGATAGCCCAAGCATTTTTAAGAAAGTGCTTCTGGATTGCATCATAGGGAATGGGTTTACGGAGTGTTGAAAATCGCAATTTTACCGGCCACCGCCTAAGCATGAATGACAAATCAATTAATCCGAATCATGAACGGTAAATAGGCCATGCTTTTTACGCGTTTCTTCACGCGTGGCGGCAGCCGCCAACCGGATTTATCCGGGTGCGTCTTCACGCTTTAATCAGGTGCGGTATATTTTGGACATGCCGGCGTATAATTTTTCTGCCGACGATACCGTGCACTGATGGATTATTTTCAACTCTTCTCCGGTCATTAAGCCTTTATTAATTCCCTGATAAGCGCTCATCGCTATCTTTTTGCTCATAACGTTAACGCCATGGACTGCAGTCCGCTTTTAGGAGTCATTATAAACGAAAACTAAACAATCATGAAAAAGCGAAAGTACACGTACGCAAAAGCCTTTATTGTTCTTTTGGTTAGCGTCTTAGGAGCATGTTCAGATCAGGGAATTATTGACAGCGATAGTGATCAGGCGTCGGGCCCGGAGTCGACGCGTGACCGGGCCATTGCGCCGCTCGCATCTCCGGTAGGGGATGTAGTCGGAAAACTGGTTGTCGGATATCAAGGGTGGTTTGCCTGCGCGGGCGACGGATCCGCCTATAACACATGGGTACATTGGGGCGGTGGCGCGCAAGGCCCCCGGCCCGGCAATCAAACCTTCGATTTGTGGCCGGATGTGCGGGAATATACCACCACGTATCAAACCGGCTACGCCAATCTGGGCAATGGACAACCGGCGCGACTATTTTCCTCCTGGGATCCACAGGTCGTGAACAAACACTTTGAGTGGATGCAGCAGCATGGCATTGACTGCGCAGCCATGCAGCGGTTTGGAAAGAGCGACGGGCAGAAAGATGGGATCGCCACCCGCGTGCGGAACGCCGCGCAGACCTACGGGCGAAAGTTCTTTATCATGTATGATCTTTCCGGGTGGACCAATTTTCAAAGTGAGATCAAGACCGACTGGACCAACGTTATCACAGGCAACCTGAACCTGACCGGGTCGAGTGCCTACGCGATTCAGAATGGTAAGCCGGTGGTTTGCATCTGGGGTATGGGCGTCTCCGGCCGGCCGGGCAATGTCACGTCATATCTTGACGTCATCAACTGGTTCAAAAGCCAGGGCTGTTTCGTTATTATTGGTGTGCCCCGCGACTGGAGAAATCAAACGGCCAATCTTCCGGCGTTCGATGCCGCGAACATGATTACGCCGTGGGCTGTAGGAACATTCAACAGCCTGGCCGGTGCCGACAGCTATGTTCCCGTGATGCAGGGAGATTTGTCCTATTGCAACACCCGCAATATCGATTATATGCCCGTGATCTGGCCTGGCTTTACGTGGGCCAACTGGAATGGCGGCGCGCAGAATCAGATTCCCCGGCTCCACGGCGATTTTATGTGGCGTCAATTTTACAACGTCAAGAATGCCGGGATGTCGACTGGTTACGTCGCGATGTTTGATGAATACGACGAGGGTACTGCTATTGCAAAGGCTGCCGAGAACGCCAGTATGCGTCCAACAAACCAGTGGTTCCTGAGCCTTGACGCCGACGGCGTGGCCGTCTCATCGGATTTTTACCTGCGGCTTACCAGAGATGGTGCGCAGATGTTAAAGGGGCAAATCGGTCTTACGCCGAATCACCCGACGGCGCATACCACCAGCAGTGGGGGAAGCGTTATCTTCTACCAGGATGTCAACTATGGAGGCGCAGCCACTCAGGCATTGCCGGTTGGTAACTATACACAGGCACAGCTTGCAACACGTGGTATGCCAAACGACTGGGCATCGTCTGTGCGCGTGCCCGCCGGCAGGACCGTCATCCTTTATTCTGGGGACAACTTTACCGGCACGTCGTGGACACGCACCGCAGATACGCCCAACTTCACAACCCTATCGCCGAACGCCAATGACGTGGCTTCTTCCGTGAGGGTTCAATAATGAAAGAAGGTGTGGATGGTTGAATCCACACCTTCTTTAAAAAAACAGGGCAAAAGGCGAAAGCGTACGTTTAGGTGCTCTATCCGCTGAGCTATCTCGTGATGTATACTTTCTAAGTCACAAGAGCGGGATTCGAACCCGCGACCTCCCGGTTAACAGCCGAAGTAACGCTATTCTACGGCACCTGTTATTTTTTACAATCATAAAACCGAGCAACAACCCGGCAAGCGGCTTATTTTAATGCTCTACCTGACTGAGCTACCCCGGCTTGCGCCGAAGGAGGGATTCGAACCCCCGTCCCTTAAGTACCGAAGTAACGCTTGTCTACGGCATCGGTTTAAAATTCTTTAAACAAAGGGCAACAAACCAACAGGGCTTTTTTTCAATTTAAAGTCGAAGTAACCCTGTTGTACGGCACCTCTGTATATCTTAAGAAAACATAAGGAGTAAAAGACGAAGCAAGTAATCGGGCATGCAAGCCGGGAGTCGAACCCGGAACACTTCCTCTGATCTGGTCAGAGCTTGTGATTCCTCCCTGTTTGAGCGAAGTAACCCACTTCTACGACATCCTTATTTTTTATTTACACCCTCTCCCGTATGAAAGGGAGAGGGGTAAAATTATAACGCTATCTTTTCGATCTCCGACAATGCGGCACGACCCTCGTCCAGTGCGTTCAGCACATCGAAGACCTTATCAGACCAGCCGGCAATCAGGTATACATCGCTGGCGCGTACGTCAACGGGCGCCTGACCGTGTCCTGCCAGATCGAACAGGTACAGCTTCGCCTTCGGCGCCAGCTTCTTGTACAGTGTCCACTGTGCCGACAGGGTAGCCGTTGCGCCCGCCTGCGTGGAATCGCTGTTCCACAATTGGCAGTCCGTAAACAACATGATCTTATCGACGATCTGACGACGCGCAATCAAATCCTGGATGACTTTGTAGCCATTCGTAGAATATCCCACCTCTCCTTCGCGGCGGTAGAACTCTTGTACGTTGCCCAGGATGTTTTTACGCGACACGTTCACGATCTTCCAGGTATCGCCAAACATACCGGTCTGCACCTGCGCGCAGCGCGATTGTAACAATATACCGAGCATTAACCCGATGTCGTACAGCTGCACTTTGCTTTTTGCCGATACAGGTGTCTGCATCGATCCGGATACGTCGCAGGCGATGCATACGGAAGTATTGCTACCGAAGCCACGGATGTTTGCCGCGCTATGCGCCACGGCATCTTCCAGGGCATCCAATACCATCGCAGCCAGTCCGGATGACAACCCTTTTACCTCACGATACGCTGCCAGAAAACGGAATGGCAACTGTCGTGACTTTGCCACCGCTTCACGGTCGGACAAGTATGTACACACGCGTTCCATCGCTTGTGATGATACACCGGCCTCCAGCATATTCCGCAGGTTCCGGAGCGTAGCCATGTACCCCAGTTTTCCGCTAAAGATCAGCTCTTCCCACTGTGCGCGGAAGGCCAGGATCTTCTGCCCTTCGCTATGGAATTTCTGCTGACCCAGCGCCGACAACGTAGTCTCCCAGGTATAGGGTATATCCAATGTGCCCTGCACAATCTTGTTAAAGATCGCCTGTTGCTGCTCGCTCACCGCTTTCGGGTGCACCAGGAACAAGGCGTCTTTCAACTTGATCTCGCTGGCGCGGTCGTATTTCGCAAACTGATATTCATCAAAGGTGTTGAATGCTGCCGACAGGCCACGCTGTACTTGCTTCGACAGCTTGTTAAGCTTCTTGGCACCGGTACGTGCGTTGGCCAGCTGGTAATATGCCAGCAGCTCGGTGATTTCGTCCGCGCGCTGTACAACCTGGCGTACCGTGTTTCCTACCGTACTGTTACCGGACTGGAGCTTCGCCAGCTCCACCGCCAACATCAGGGGCACACTACGCAAATGCATACGCTGTCGCGTATAGACCGCCAGTCGCGCCACAAAATCAGGTTCGTTCAGCTCGATCAGCATACGGATACGCTCCATGCGCTCGCCGGCCTTTTCGTAGAACTTATCGCTTAGCGAGGTCGTTACCACGGCGCTGTAAAGCTCCAGGCGCTCGTCCAACGTATGCGCCGTAGCGCCTGCGTGGTTCGTCACCTTGTTGGTTGTCCGTACATTGAATTTCATAACCTTTATATTTAATTGACGATACAAAGGTTAGGGGCTACTGCGCAGCCTTTCTGCGTAGTAGAACGCTCTGCTAATTTTTTTTCAAAAAGAATGGGAAGTTGTGGGTAAAATGAAAATTACCAGGGCAACAGCATCTTAAAGAGTATTAACACCAACATCACCCGGTCCAACGACAACCGCAGGTGCTTCAACGCCGCCGATATATAATTCTCCACCGTCCGGGGTGAGATCTTCATACGCTCGGCAATACGCTGTGTGGGCTCGTGCTGCATGCGACTAAGCCGGAAAGCCGTTTGGTAATGCTTCGGTAACCCCGAAAGGCTTTCTTCAATAGTCTTATAAAGATCTTTCAGATGTAAGAGCTCTTCGCTGGAGTTATCCACGCGCTCGGAAGCATAGAGTACAAAGTCGGCCGCATAACGCTCCCGTACCGAACGGGACTTCATAAAAGTAAGGATCTTATTCTTCGCAGCCCCAAAGAGCCAGGCTTCTACCGATGTGTTGATGACGAGCGTCTCGCGCTTCGCCCAAAGGGCCAGGAAAATCTCTTGTACAATCTCTTCACAGACTTCTTTCTTTTTCACCTTGCTATAGACATAGCGGTATAGGGCCGGTTCGAAACGGTCGTAGAGTGTCTCGAAGGCCTTTGCCTGTTCCGTGGCAGGCAAAGAGAAGAAGTCCGAAAGATTGAATTCAGACGCCATAGGTTGGGGCCAGGGTATTGATGTAAGAAAGTTAGAATTTTTTTATTTCAATCGAAAGCATACCCCCGATTTGGTTGAAAACCAGGGAGTTGGAAAGTGTTTAAAGAAAATTTCCTGAAAACGTGTGCGTAAACGATCGCTTAGGTTACATCCTAATACGCAGGATAGCAAGATTGCACCCTGTATCATCGACCTGTAATATGAACAAATCAGAATTTGAGCAGCTTATCGAAAAGTACCAGCGAGGGCTGTTGTCTGGAAAAGAAAAGGAGTTAATGGACGCATGGTTCGACGCCATGGGCCGGGATGAAGTAAAACCCCTGCGGACGGAAGCGGAGCGCGAGGGCTTAAAACGCCGGGTGATGGCAGGCGTACGCCGAAGTAGGACGTCGACACCGGTGCGCGTCTGGAGGATTGCAGCCTCTATTTTACTGGTGGCCGCTGCTTCATTCGCAGTCTGGCAGTACACGACACGCCCAGGCGACCAGCCGATACCGCGAGAATTGACAGCCTCGTCTGAAGAGGGATTTGTACAGAAAGTTCTGCTGGACGACGGAAGCCTGGTATGGCTGAAGAATAACAGCTCACTGACCTACCCGGAAAAGTTTACAGGCAAGGAACGGCGGGTTGCGCTTCGCGGTGAAGCACTGTTTGAAGTAGCAAAAGATGCCAGCCATCCCTTTATTATTCAATGCGGCGAGCTGACGACCACGGTGCTGGGTACAAGCTTTAACATCAAGTCCAGCGAAAAGGATATCGAGGTAGTCGTGCTGACGGGCAAGGTGTCGCTGACGGCCCAAAATGACCAGCAGGGCATCGTCGTGTTGCCGTCGGAGAAGGCAGTATATCGCAAGGAGATGAAGCAACTGGCCAAAGTCGAGACACAACCGGAAGAATCAGTGGCCAGTGTTTCGGGCACCGAGTACGACATGAATTTCAACCAAACCCGAATGCTGGACGCCATTCGGCGTATAGAGCAGAAGTTTAATGTAGCGATATCCCTTACGGACCCCAGCATGAACAACTGTACCATCACCGCCAACCTCACCGACCAGTCGCTCAAGAAGACCCTGGACGTAATAACCCTCACGTTGCACGCACGCTACGAAGTGAATGGCGGGGTTGTGACGCTGACCGGCACCGGGTGTAGTGAATAAGTTTCGACGTACCTAAACAAAACAATAGATGAACAACCCCACAGACAACCCCAATACAAGCTAGCACGAGCATATTAGCCACAGCCTTGAAAAAAAAGGCAGAAGTGTTTGCACCACCTCTGCCCCCCGTCCGAAGACGGTAGGCTAATGTTTCACCACGAGTAGTTTCACAATAAACCTTAACAAAAATGCAAAATTTTACGATCAGTTGGATCGGTAAGCTTATGCGTATTACCCTAATACAGGCAACTCTTGCCATGACCCTTTTCGGTGTCGCGCTCGCCGGAGACAATTACGGCCAGCTTCTCGAACTGCAGGTAACGGTAAAATACCGTAACGAATCCATTCGGAATGTGCTTTCGGGCATCGAACGTAAGAGTTCGGTCCGGTTTGCGTACAGTGGCAGTATGTCGGCCCTGGAAGAAAAAGTGACCATCGCGGTAAATAGTACCCGGTTAAAAGAAGTGCTGGAGACCCTGCTGAAGCCTCGCGGCATCGCATACGTTGAACAGAGCGACTTTATTATCCTTTCCGATCGCCCCCTGGATCCCACAGACGCTACTCCCAACGACTATCGGTCAACGCCCGATCAGGCCGACCGTACTGTATCCGGCACCGTGCTGGACGGTGATAGTAAAGAGCCGCTTCCCGGTGTGAACGTCGTGATCAAAGGAACGAGTAACGGCACCACCACCGACGGTGATGGCAAGTATACCCTAAACGTTCCCGACGAGGGTGGTGTACTGGTGTTCTCCTTTATCGGCTATGCTACTCAAGAAGCTATAATCGAAGGCCGTACCGTGATTGATGTAGCCATGGCGGCCGATATCACTTCCCTCGACGAAGTTGTCGTTGTCGGATATGGCACGCAGCAGCGGAAAAACGTCACCACCGCCATTACACAAATATCCTCGGAAGATCTTCTGCTAGTGGCCGGCAACGGCGCCCTGATGGCGATGCAGGGTAAAGTAGCGGGATTGTCGATTGTCAACACGGCGGCCGCCGATCCTAATTCATCTCCAAACTTTCAGTTGCGGGGAGTGTCTTCCCGCAATGCAGGCCTGGGACCGCTGTTTGTCATTAACGGTATACCGGGCGGGAACATCGACAACCTCAACCAGAACGATATCGAGTCGGTTACAGTGTTGAAAGGCGGTGCTGCCGCGGCCATCTATGGCACCCGTGGTAGCAACGGCGTCATCCTCGTAACAACCAAGAAAGGCACGACGACGCCCCAGGCTTTTTATGATGGTTATGTCAGCTTTAATTATTTAGCCAATACGTTGGATGTGCTGTCACGCGACGAGTTTATGGCGCACGAGCGTGGCGTCGACTATGGTGCCAATACCAATTGGTTAAAATCCATTACGCACGAGCCCGGTGTGTCGCAGAAACATACGCTGCAGCTATCGGGCGGAAGTGACCTGACCAATTACATGATCTCGTTCGACTATCGCGATGCCGAGGGTGTTGACCTGCGCTCGGATAAAGAAGAATATGGTGCACGGCTCAACCTCAACCACCACTCAGCCAATAATCTATACGTTGCTACCATTACCATCGCGCCGCGCTACCTGAAGTCCAACAATACAAGCACCGGAGGCTTTAGCCAGGCGCTGTTCTTAAACCCGACACTGCCCGTCCAGGATACGATCAATCCCCAGCGATATTTTAATATTCGAACGGGGTTTGACGGCGCCTACAACCCGGTGGAAGAATTAAAGACCGTGCTGAGCGGTACCGAAGGGAAATACCTCGATTGGAGCGCTTCGTTCCGCCTGAACCTTTTGAAGAACCTGTATACTCAGGTTAGTCTTAGTGAGCAAACGTCTGATTTCTTTGACTTCGGATTTACTCCCTCGTATAACACCGGCAAGATCAACAACGACGCCGGAAGAAATAGTGCCAGCCGCGCCTATAAAAAGCGCGATCAGAAGACCCTGGAGTGGATCGGTAATTATGGCTTCACGCTGGACAAGCACAATGTCGAAGTGATGGGCGGGTACTCGTTCAACTATTTCTCCAATGAAGGACTTAACGCTTCCAATGAGCAATTCCCGTCCGATGTGCTGACCTATAACAACCTGGGCACGGGCACGTGGATTCTGGAGAGCCCGCAAAACCGGGTAGGTTCCTATAAGACGGATGCCAGGCTTATCGCCTTTTTTGGTCGCGTAAACTATGACTTTGCAGATAAGTACTATGTCTCTGCCAGCATACGGCGCGAAGGATCATCGAAGTTTGGTATTGGCAATAAATGGGGGAATTTCCCAGGGGTGTCGGTGGGTTGGCGTATTATCAACGAAGCATTCTTCCCGACGGTAAACGCCATCAACGATCTGAAGTTTCGTGCAGACTTCGGCGTAACCGGAAATCAGGATTTTAACAGGGGCGGAGAGGACCTCGGAAGCTATATGTCCATGGACACGTACTCCGGCTACGGATTCTATGCATATCAGGGCGTGTACTACCAGGTGTGGGGTCCCAGTCAAAATACCAACTACAACCTGCGGTGGGAAAAAGCAGAGAACTTTAACGTCGGTGTCGACTTTGAGCTTTTCGGCCGAAGACTTACCGGTAGTCTGAACTACTATACCCGCAAGAACAAAGACCTGCTGGGTAACTATAATGTTCCGGTTCCTCCCAATGTTCAAGGCTCCACCTATGTAAACGTGGGCACGATGAAGAATTCCGGTTTTGAGATCCAGCTGGAAGCCGAAGCTTATCGTTCGGATAAATTTACCTATTCAGTAACATTCGCTGGGGCGACCAACGACAATAAGTTTGTGTCGTTTTCAAATGACCTCTACCGTGGGCAGAACTTTTCGGATATCGGCGGATTGGGAGGCATGGGCAGCTCCGGGCTAAACTCCCAACGTCTGGAAGAAGGCAAGCGTATCGGCAGCTTCTATATGCTGAAGTCCGCTGGGGTAGACGCTACGGGAAGGTTGTTGGTATATAACAAAGCGGGAGAGATCATTCCCGGTAATCAGGCGAAAGCCGACGATCGCCAATATGTAGGAAACGGTCTTCCGAAGTTCACGGCCAGTTTGGGCAACACCTTTACGTATGGCAACTTTAGCGTGGGTATATTTTTACGAGGCGCCTTCGGGTATGATCTGTATAATACTACCGCCTATTTCCTGGGTACACCCGCCACGCAAAAAGGTGTTAACGTCCTGAGCTCCGCGTACGACGGAGGAAAATATTCGGCGCTCACAAATTCCGAAACCTATTCATCGCTTTCGGATTATTTTCTCGAGAAGGGTGATTTCGTGAAGATCGACAACGTGACATTGGGCTATACATTCAGAAATCCCATTGAATTCCTGTCGTCGGTAAGACTCTATTTCACAGCACGGAATTTATACACGTTTACCAAATTTACCGGCGGCGACCCCGAATCGGTTAGTGTAAACGGCTTAACGCCGGGTATAAACACTTCACTGCCGTATTATCCTTCTTCTACCCAGCTTATTGCTGGCTTACAAGTTAAATTCTAATATCAATACTAGCGTATGAAAACTATAACTCAACATATAGTCGGTATCGCATGCAGTGTGCTGCTGGTGTTTTTTGCGAATGGTTGTACAGATCTGGACGAAAAACTGTACGACCGTATCACGTCTGAAAACTTTCTACAGACCAAGGATGACGTAATCCGCGACTTTTTGCGCTCATTCGAGCACGGCTATTGGTCCATTCAGGGTGGTGGTTTATACTATGCCCAGGAATTACCTACGGACGAGATGATGACGCCGAACCGCGATGGCGACTGGTTTGACGGCGGCTTGTACCAACGCCTGCACTACCATACCTGGACGGACCAGGATGGCTATACCAGTGACATGTGGAATGCCTTGTACCAGGGGATCAGCCTGGCGACAAACTCCCTGGAAGACATTGAGAAGATTGACCCCGCGAAGTTCGGTCTGACCGAAGCCGACAAGGCCGACTTTGTGGCCGAATTGAGAACCTTGAGAGCCTGGTACCACCTAAGAGCGTTTGACCTGTACCGGAACATTGTCCTGGTGACAAAGGTGAAGGGTGAAAGCCAGATGCCTTCCCAATCGACGCCACAAGAGGTGTTTGATTTTATTGAGCGCGAATTGACGGAGTCCCTTCCCAATCTTCCGACCCGCGACCAGCTCGGCGACGACGCCATTGGCCGGTGGACAAAGGGCGGCGCCGCAGCATTGCTGGTGCGCCTGTACCTGAATGCAGAAGTTTACATCGACCAGGACAAGTTCGCCGAGTGCGCATCGATTTGTGAGAAGTTTATCAACGGCGAATATGGTAGCTACCAGCTTGAAACCCGGTGGGATGCCCCCTTTGATTACACGAACTCGACTTCGGCGGAAACCGTGTTTGGCTTCCCGTCCAGCTTTGCCAGAACGCATTGGCAGTATGACGGCGGTATGTTCGGGTGGATGGCGCCGCACCAGGCAGGAAAATATTTTGGGCTCTCGGGATTTGGCTATAACACACGCTACGCCTTGCAACCCGGTCGCGACGTCGACAGCGTAGAGTATCCCTTTGCGCTGGGTAAACCCTTCGTCAAGTTCCAGAAATATCCCGACGACGTTCGGTTGAAAAAGTATCGTAACCTCGGCAACAGTACCCGGGAGGGCATGTTCCTGTATGGTTATCTACCCTACGTAGAAGATGGTGAAACCAAATATGTAAAAAGCAACCGCGGGTATACCATTTTCAGCCGCGACCAGGTTGGCTTCTTCAGAGACACACCTCCCGGCCAGGAACTGGCCGACAAAGTCTCTAACATGGACCATGCGGACGATAATTCAGGTGTGTGGCTCGCCAAATATCCGTTCTATCCCACCGAAGATCCGAATAAACTCGCTTCAGCCTACGCTGAAATACGCTATGCGGAGATCTACTATTCCCTGGCGGAATGCAAGTACCGTGCCGGCGATAAAGCCGGCGCCTCCGTGCTGCTGAATGAGGTTCGGAAACGTAACTACCCCGAAGGGTCAACCAGCTTATACGAACCCGACGGGAGCGAGCTCACCGACATTGAAATGATTGACGAGTGGGGCCGCGAGTTCATCGGCGAGGCGCGTAGACGGACCGATCTCATTCGCTGGGATATGTTTAATACAGGCACCTGGTGGGACAAACAACCCGATGTGGATGATCATACAAAAATATATCCCATTGGTAAGAACGTGACCAACCTGGTCCCCAATCTCACCCCCAATCCTGGTTATTGATTAAACGAAATTTACGATGGAGAACTATCAGAATAAAAACATACGCTTCGCAGTCATGTTGCTGCTGAGCGTCAGCATATTGTCGTGCAGCAAAGATCTGGACGCACCGACTCCGGCGCCGTTGGAGACCGGTACCCTTTCGGCATCGAAGACTGAGGTGGTTGTCGACATTGCTCATCCATCCGATGAAGCGGTCAAGTTCGCCTGGTCAGCACCGAAAAATACGTTGGTAGCCTACAAGATTGTTTTTACCGCGGGATCAAAAATTGACTCCGTCAACATTGCGGCTAATACCGTCGATAAAAAATTCTCAAATGTAGAGCTGAACGATATCCTGGTAGACAACCTGGAGTTGGAAATTGGTAAAGCAACATCCGTTAGCGTACAGGTGCATGCAAAAGTTACCATTAACGAAAAAGAGGCATCCTCTAACGTAGTAACTATCTCGGCCACTCCGGCCGTCAAAGGTTAGCTTGTAGCGATTGTTATGAGTAAGCGCTTTGCCCGTTGATCCGGCCCAAACCCGTCTTTTTAATAGATGAACACCACGGGGTCGCATCCCCACAAATTGTGGTAAGTAGCTTAAGACCGTGTTGAGCGGTGAGAGGTTTG
>NZ_JAHESE010000089.1 GCF_018598175.1 Dawidia cretensis | reverse complement strand
CCAACCAGTTCCGTGAGACTCGAGCTGTCGGGCTCGAGGACGCTGCTCAGTGTCTGGCGTGTGCCGACCCCTTCTGCCAATACTTTATAGCACCCATACGAGAACACCCACACACTGCTCGCATCCGGCACCGCGATAGTAAAGGCGCCGTCGGCGTTGGTGGTTGTTCCTTCTGTCGTGCCTTTGATCACGACGTTTACACCGGGCATAGTCTCGCCCGATTCGTCGCGCACGACCCCTTTGACCGTCAGGGTCTGCCCCACCCCCGGCAGGCTCGTCAGCAGCCACAACGCCGCGAAGAAGCCCAGTTTACAGTAGAATCTATTCATAGGTATTAGGTTAAGATTTGATCGGATTACCGTTACCGCAACCGATTACTTAACAATAATACTGTAATTAGGGCTTATGTCCTAATTGTGCACCAGACTTTATTCTATAGCATTATCTCAGGGCCGTACTGAGCCCGGATTCCTGTGGAACCTGGTAAAAGCCGTCCGTTACGCGGGCCGGATGTACGAAATGCTCGCGCAAATGCGGAATATACTCCAGGAATAACGATTCATGGCCTACGCGGATATGGTTGAACAGGACCAGGTGCTGGTGAATTTGCCCCATGTCGCCCACGTGCGGCACCATGGGGATATTGAATTTCTTTGACAATAAGCTGATCGCGATATACTCTGCCACGCCCCCTACCCGCACGGCGTCGGCCTGGTTAAAGCTCATGGCGCCGGACTGCAGATAATTTTTAAAGAGCACGCGGTTGGGAACATGCTCACCCAACGCAATGCGCAGCGGGGCGATCGCATCGGCCAGCGCGCGGTGTCCCTGTACAT
>NZ_JAHESE010000088.1 GCF_018598175.1 Dawidia cretensis | reverse complement strand
ACCCCGATAGGATCGCTTTGGCGTCAAGTTAATTTGAGAAATTGAGACACAGAGATGGTAGGTGCACCCTGTCATCTCTGTTTTCATAGCAACATTGGCACGCTATCAATTCCTTTAATTTACTACTGGACAATGAAAATATCTCCGTGAGATGGTTAATTACAAAAGCTGCTAGTTTTAACAAGCTGACTTTTTTATCCGTTACCTTTTCTATCTCATGCTTATATCTTGCATAAATTCTTTCATAAATAGACAAATGAATAACAGCATCAGATAGATACTCACCTTTACGCGATGTTCGTTCTGGCCGCCTTCCTGGATCATTTCCTGTAAGTGAAAACAAGTCTTCCAGGATTTGAATATGATTTCTATTTGCCAACGTACCCGATAAGCTTTTACAACATCTTTTGCTGTCCAGACGGCTTTATCAACAGTTGTGATATGAGCACTATAACCAAGCCACTTATAATACGTTTTGCTATGATTCATCCTTTTATCTCGGTCAAGTCTTGCTCTGCGCCGTCTTTCCGACGCCTGTTTTTCAGATAAGGGTATCATCACCAGACGTACAGAAAATGTATGTTTCGCCCCCACAAGAACCCACGCATCTTTTAGTTTTCCACCACGTAATATTTTTTTCAATGATAGTGGATTTCCTTGCTTGTCATATAGGCTCGTGCCGTATTGTAGTCGGCTCAGGAAATAAACTTCGGCAGCGATTAGCTTGGTAAATAAGAGTGTAGAAAAATAGCCTAAATCCCTGATTACCAGGTCTCCCTTTTTTACATGCGACAATATGGAGCCGCTCGCAGATTGATCATTTTCCGTAAAGGCCCCAAGTATCAGATTGATGAACTTCATGGATTTGATATCCATTATACTTTGTATTCTGGCCACTGCTTTATACTCC
>NZ_JAHESE010000087.1 GCF_018598175.1 Dawidia cretensis | reverse complement strand
CTATTTTGGCTGTGACAAATACCGCGACCAGGCCGCGGGTGAAGAGCTTAGTGTCCATGATCTCCTGTCCGACTCGGTCCTGTTGACGTATGAGCAAAAACAACAGGCCATTGAGGCACAATCCGTCGGCCTGCTGAGCAACCGCGGCCGGGCCAACACCGTACTCGCGGTAGACATAGATGAACAGACCCAGGTAAAAATGGTCAAGATCAACTTCGACCTTTGCACCTGCAAAGTGAGCCGCGCGTCATTCTCAAACGTATCCGATACATTGGCCATGCCACGCAAGATTTTGCTGACCGGAATATTCTCAGAAGCAGAAAAGACTTATTGGAAAAATCACGTATACAACGTGCTGGACAATGCGCTTGTTCAAAGCTGCCTGCCGCCGCCCGATAAATTTGTAAAGGCCTATCAGGTCGGCCAGAACTAGAAGACGATAAGTGTCAATAAAACAGTATCACAAAAAACGACAGCACGTACTTTACATACTGCCGCAACTGCGTTAGCCCGCGTTGCACCAGGTTGCGTGCCGATTGCTCATTCACATTCAACACCGCCGCAATCTCTTCAAAATCCATTTCATCATAGAATCGCAGTACCATGGCTTCGTATTGCCGGGGCGAGAGATCGTTCAGTAACTTGCGAAGCCGGTGTATGCGTTGATGACCACTCTCTTCGTCAATCAGCTTTTGCTCCGACGACGGCGTGGGTGTCAGCCATACATCTTCAATCACAAAATCATCGAGCGTAAAGAAGGCTTTGCGCGACTCGTTGCGCAACAGCTTGCGCCGCAACGAGCGGTATAGATAAAACCTTACGGATGTCGTGGGTGACAGCTTTTCGCGGAAGCGCCACAGATCAACGAATAGATCGTGAATGGCATCCTCCAATACCGCGTTCACGCCGCCGATCTTGCGCCCATAGTTGTACAA
>NZ_JAHESE010000086.1 GCF_018598175.1 Dawidia cretensis | reverse complement strand
TCCTTCAAAGCCTTTGCGTTCCGGCTGGTCGATAAAGCGCGCGCGGGCATTGAGCCGGGCAATACCGACTAAGTCAAAGCCCACACCCAGCTCGTCGATCGATACCGATCCGTTGGGGCCGAAGTGTACACCCCCCACGGAGGCCTGGAAGAACGGAATGGCATGCAGGTTAAAATCACCCATCACGTCAATGCCGATGCTGCCTTTGGTATTAAAACCGATGCTGCGCACCGAGATGTCCGCCACACCCAGCAAGGGCACGTTGAAGTTTGTCGGCACAACGGCCTGGAAGTTGCCATCGGTTTGGATCTGGAAGAACTCGACGGTCAGTGTCTTGTCGAGAAACTTCGGCAGCCGGAATTCGCCTGAGCCACCAATATAATGAACGCTGGGGTTGCCGATGCGACCGAAGGACAGTGGCCGGCTCCCAGGCTTCATCTGCACGATGCCAAAGATGTCGAGCCCCGCGGCGGGCAGCGAGAAGTCGCCGCCATAGAGCGCTGTCTTGCTGATAGTAAGATTATTAAATCCGATTTTAGACGGAGTGGAGGCAGGCACGCGCACTGTCAGGTCACCGGTAAGCTTGAGACCATTTTCGTTGATCGACAAAGCTTGTATACCCGCAGCCCATCCGGCGAGGCTGAAGTTGAGGCCATCTCCTACGTCAGCCGTGACAGTGCGTACCGTGCCGTCCGTGCCGATCAGGAGCTCGCGGATTTTTATCTTGCTGTTGTTGAGCAACGGCACACCGGATAAACTCAGCTCGCCTTGCAGATGCAAACCGTCGGCTTTTGCCTGGCATCCTGGAGTACCCAACGTGCAGGCAAAGGCGTAGAGCTCTACGGACTGGCCGCTCGCGAACGAGATGTCCAAGGCATCCGGTACAGGGCTGGTATAGGGCGGCCAGCGATTGGTAGAGCGTATCGTGTTCGTTCGTGTCGCGGTAGCCCGACGCCAGGGTGCTATAGAC
>NZ_JAHESE010000085.1 GCF_018598175.1 Dawidia cretensis | reverse complement strand
CAACGGCTGGGAACGGCGCGACCGCACACCGATACGAGACTGGCAGGCCGTGGCGCGCAGCTGGATCCTCAAAATCGCAGCATTCGACGAAAAAAATCCGAACACGCAAAAAGGCCCCAAACCTAACCACCTCGATACCGACAACGACAAGGATTTCGCGGAGCCTATTTAACCGTCGCGTTAGTCCCGATCTTATCGGGAAGCCCACCGGCACCGGCTCCCGACAAGTCTACGTCGGGACCGGGCGCCACCGCGGATGTATATAACCTTTAACCTTACAACCTATGATCGACTATCCCTGGTGTATTCAGTACCTTGAAAAACATGGCCGTCAAACGTTCGGCCCGCATTTCACCATCGACGAAGGTGACTACCCGGTCGTTCACCGACTCATTGCCTACTTCCTCCGCCATGAAGCAGAATCTGAGCGCCTCGGCATCGACCTCAACAAAGGCCTGCTTGTCACCGGTCCGGTGGGCTGCGGCAAATCGTCCCTCATGACGCTCCTGCGCACAATCCCGCACCCACCCTATCAATTCACGATCCGGCCCTGCCGTGACGTCAGCTTCGAGCTGCTGGAGGATGGCTATAAAGTCATCAACCGCTATAGCAAGCTGTCCTATAACAGTCACGGTCCACGCATCTACTGCTTCGACGATCTGGGCACGGAGCAAAACCTGAAGTACTTTGGCAATGAGTGCAATGTGATGGCGGAGATACTACTCAGCCGTTACGAGCTTTTTATAAGCCAGCACATGCTTACGCACATCACGACCAATTTGCAAGCGACCGAGCTTGAGTCCGGTTACGGTAATCGGGTACGGTCCAGGTTACGCGAACAACTCAACCTGGTGGCGTTCGCGAAAACTTCGCGGGATAAACGCGGACGGCAACCAGTGTGAGGGTGAGTGTAAGAGCGAAGAAACCAGCGTGGGCGAAACGCGCACGCTGGTTTAAGCCCCCTAGAACGGGAGCTGTGAAACTGAGAACTGAACCCAAAAGACCCGGATAGAAACCTCCCGGAAGGAAGAACGAACGAC
>NZ_JAHESE010000084.1 GCF_018598175.1 Dawidia cretensis | reverse complement strand
CACAGTCACCGCAGGGAACTTGTGCACCTACCAGGCCGAGTGGCGCGACGCGGCGGGGCTTGGGATCAAAACCGTTACCGGCACGATTACCGGTGGACAAACACCACTGGCTATAGGCCGCGCACGCCGGCACCGTACGTTTGCCACGGACTCGGCGGTTTCAGCCCAGTGGTATATTTTGCCAGGCAAGCCTTACACCGGGTTACTGATGGCCGATGTGTACCGGCAGGATGCCGGCAAGGGTTCCTATAAAAAATTAGCATCGCCCTTGTTTGCCGTGGCGAAGGGAGACTCCATGCTCTTTTACCTGCACGAAACCGTACGACCGGGTACGCTGTACCGGTATTATATTCGGCCTACGGACGACCTGGGCAATGCCGCACAACCTTCCGATACCATCAGCTTACTGGCCGTGGACTTTGCCAGCTTGCCTTTACTGCGCAACGTGCAGGCCCGTGACACAGCCAACGGTATTGCCTTGCAATGGGCTCCGATCGGTGACCTGCCCTACGTGGTCGGCGTGGAGATCCAACGATCGCGCGATGCACGAGGCGACTACGTCGTGATCGACACCGTGGAGGTGTCCCGTCATACATACTTCGACAAACAGGTATTTCCGGATATTCCCTATTATTATCGCTTCCGTACGTTGGCGCTAAAGGGCCGCGAACGCAACGCAGGCTATACGGGCTACGCTACGGCATCAGTGAAAAACACCAGTCGCAATCCTGATCCGCCGTACGGCTTGCGTGGCACCCTTGTCAATGGCAAGGTACAGCTGCGTTGGCAGCCGGTGCCCGATACCGATGTCTATGGTTATTATGTATACCGCAGCGTTTCGGGGAGTGACCGGTTCGAGGTCCTTTCGAACGGGTTACAAAAAACCGAATATACCGACACGTCGTCCATAGGAGGACGCACCCAATACGTCTATGGCGTGAAGGCCGTGAACCGGAACAGTCTGGAGAGCGACTTTTCCAACCTGGTCACGATGCGCCAAAGTGTGCTGCAGCTGCCGCAGGAACCCGCCGGGGTCAACGCGTGGTTGAACAACCGTACGGTGATACTCGACTGGCCTTCGGCGGCCCGGGCAGACTATGCCGTGGCCGGCTACACGGTGTCCCGCCGCGAAGCCCAGCCTGC
>NZ_JAHESE010000083.1 GCF_018598175.1 Dawidia cretensis | reverse complement strand
GTCGAAAGTCACCGCGGCGGCCGAGCAAGAGGCGGTCGTGCTGATGCCTAACCAACAAGTGGTATATGAGCGCGCCGGGAAGAAGTTGACGAAATCTCTGGTGGAGCAGCCTGCCGTGTTGCAGCCTTTTGCCAGCTATAGCTTTGAGTTTAACGATGTGCCTGTGCGCGAGGTGTTCGGAACGTTGGAAAAGGCCTATGGTATCCAGATTGTATACGACGAGGAAGCCCTGGCCAACTGTTCCATCCACGCAACGCTTACCGACGTGCCACTATACGATAAGCTGAAGCTGATTTGCAAAGGTATTCAGGGTACGTACGAAGTGATCGACTCCCATATTGTCATTACAAGCAAAGGCTGCACCCCGTAAACAGTGTGAGAGCGAGTGGGAGAGTGAGAGCGAAATATTAACAATACTGAACATAACCCAAACCTAAATACAAAGACTATGCAGCAGAATACACGATAATCCCTAAAAACAGAGAGACCGGCAGTGCGCCAACACCGCCGGTCTGGAATGCCCTCTCGTCCCGCCAAGGACGAAAAGAGGCGTTTGTCTATCCGCTTCAACACATCAAGACAAAACATTTCAAAAGTATGAAAAAAGAACTACAGGTTCGTGGACATGTACTGTTCATTATGAAGGTCTCCCTTGTTCATCTCTTTGCCACTCTTCTTTTTATTAGTGTAGCGCAGGCGCACGAAACGGTTGCCCAGGTGCTGGACAAGAAGATCAGCGTGGAATTGAAGGAGGTCACGCTTCGCAAAGCCCTCGAAACACTGGAGGAGGCCACCCAGGCAAAATTCCTCTATCAATCCAACCTGATTGCATCCTCTGAAACCATCTCGCTGCATGTAACGGACGAGCGGCTGGCCGATGTCCTGGAAAAGATCCTGGCGCCGCGCCACATTGCCTATGAGGCCGACGGTAACCAAATCATTCTGACGCGCAGCCGCATCAATGCGATTCCCGTGGAAGCACTGCCTGAAAAAATGGTAAGGCCAGTCGGCGCGGTGACCGTGACAGGTGTGGTCATGGACGACGCCGGTACAGCCCTGCCCGGCGTGAACGTACTCCTGAAAGGAACCACCACCGGGACGACGACGGATGCCGAAGGGAAATATTCCCTGACAGTGCCCGACGAGACGGCCGTATTGATATTCTCCTTTATCGGTTTTACGCAACAAGAGATCAGCATAGTCACAC
>NZ_JAHESE010000082.1 GCF_018598175.1 Dawidia cretensis | reverse complement strand
ACCTTATATAGCTATGTCATCAGCGCCGAAGCCGGCGCACAAACACTTGCCCGCAGTGAAGAAAAAAACATCCGCTACTAACATGCGTTTACACCGAACTCCGCTCGTGGCGATCGCCACCGCATTACGCACCCTTCCGTTTCTCGCCCTGTACGCGCTGGCGGGCTGTGCCGAAGATTATACCGGCCGCGACGGCGATGGGATCGTGATCGATAGCATCCGCCCCACGGAGGGATATCCGGGCACGGTCTTCCGGCTCTACGGCCGTGGCTTCTCCTCCAATGCTGACAGCAACCGCGTTTTTATCAATGGCACGGCGGCACCGGTAGGCGATCCCGCTTCGCTGTCGACGCTGTTGGTAACCGTGCCGTATGAGGCTACGACGGGCACTGTCACGATAGAAGCCGCGGGCCTGCGCGGCAGCGGACCGGCCTTTACTGTATTTGATATCCCGCGCATCGACCTGGCGGATACCTATACGGAAGGAAAAACATTAACCATTATCGGTGATCATTTTTCTACCGACATACCTCTACTGGAAGTGTATTTTAACGGCGAGAAGATGAGGATCTACAACGCGGGCAAGACCAATGACGGCAAGCTATACCTGGAGACACCGTACCCTCCCTCCGGTGGTGACAACCCTATTTCCATTGTTATTGTCTCCGAGGGGATCAAGAGTTTGTCTTATACATACACTGTCAAGCCTCAGCTAAGCGAACTGGAGTATTTTAACAACTTCGACGGCAATACCTATGTATCCACAACGATCTCGTTGTACGGTCAATATTTCGGCCTCGATGCACCGGGCAACGAGATTCAGTTAACCGTCGGCGCCGGGCCGTTTACCGGCGACATCAAGATTGTCAGGTGGTCGCCGTACAGGATCGATCTTGAAGCCGTCGCGACGAACAGTGCCTTTTCCACCATTGCGGTAGTTGTCCAGGGTGTTGCCTCGGATCCGCTAATCTTCTACTATTAAAATGCGGAGATGGTATAGATCTGCAGGAAGCCTTCTGCGTCGTAGCGATTGTATACCAGGCGGTCGCCGCGGTGACTCCAAAGGGCACCGCCTACGGGTGCCTGGGCGTCATGGCTGCGCGCGGTGAGGCGACGGGGGGAGCCGCCGGCAGCGTCGGTCACCCAGACGCTGTTGTCGGCCAGGAAGGAGATCCAACGGCCGTCAGGGCTTACGTTGCACTGTCCCTGGATAGCAAATGTCAAATACGTCAGCGTAACGATGTGCCGCCCGGTGTTCGGCACCCGGTATAGCTG
>NZ_JAHESE010000081.1 GCF_018598175.1 Dawidia cretensis | reverse complement strand
TTATCGTCTTAAAGAGGACCTCTGGTTTTCCAGGCGTTCATCTAGTGTAGCCGCTACTAAGTAGCGGCTACTTTGTTTTTAGCCGCATGAGAAGCGTCTTTTAAAAGGTTCAGGTGATTAGGATCAAAGGCGGTATCCTTTTTCCACAGGGTGTATAAGAGACAGAGAAGCTTTCGTTGGATAGCGACATAGCCCTTCATCTTGATTTTGGTTCGATCGTACACCCTTTCATAAAGCTGATAAAAAGTGCTTATTTGGTATTTAACCATGTTGAAGGAAGCCATGAAGAGGATTCTTCGGATATGGGCGTTACCCTGCTTGGATATTCGAGTCTTCCCTATACGCCCTCCTGATTGATTCTCCACCACGTCGTAGCCAGCATAGCTAACAAGTTGTTTTTGATTCTTGAAGAGCTCAAAGCCGCCGGTCTCCGCAACGATCGTAGCAAAGGTTAATATCCCCATACCCTTTAAGGGTTTTACCAACTCGTATTTGCCGGATAATACAGGGTCCTTCTGGATCGTTTCGGTAATGCGTTCCTTGAGCATTTTAATATTCTCTTCCATCGTCTGGACTATAGATTCAAGATTCTTAATGATGAGATCATCGGCGAAGGCCAGATGCTCTGCTGCCTCCAGCTGATTGCTTAAGGTAGTTCTGGTCTCTTGGAACATCTCCACTTGACGCGTTAAGCTTCTCAACACCAGCATATTTGGAGAGGCTGGTTTCCAGGGTTCTAACTCTTGTTGCATACCCATATCGGCCAGTCCCTGGGCATCGATCTGATCATTCTTACTCTTGATTCCCATGCTTTGCATATAGCGTTTAGCACGCGTGGGGAGTACAATGTGGACTACGTATTGAGCAGTGTGGAGATGCCAGGCCAGATTATCATGATAGACACCCGTAGCCTCCATGGTGATTGATAAAGAAGCTTGCTGTGCTTTGCGATGCTTCTGAACCCATTGATGAAGTTCTTTAAAGCCTGTGGGATTGTTGGGGAACTCTCTACTTGCTTTAACAATGCTTCGATTGAGACCTTCTTTGCTCTTAAAAGAAGCCTTAAAGGTGTGCTTGTCTACATCCAGGCCGATAGAATAAATTACATGTTCCATTGGAATAGAGGGGGTTAGTTTTTTAATACTGCCTTGTGCCTTGGACTTTACTCACAATTGATTCAAGATTGCTTTTTAAAAAGCATCCTTCGGTACTGTTCTGTCTAAGCAAAAGAAACCGGTAGGGATATGCCTTGCGCACGATATGACCACATGGGCCTATCTAGTCTTACGAATAGGTACCCCACCGGCTAGTATTGACAAAAAATAACTGTTCTGATTCTATTTCCAAAGATATGAGT
>NZ_JAHESE010000080.1 GCF_018598175.1 Dawidia cretensis | reverse complement strand
GTTGTACAACAATTTAAAATAACGGTCGTACAGTGCTGCAAAAGCTTGCTGGTCGCTTTGCCGTAGGGCTTCCCATAGCTGCAGCTCGGTCTGGATATCGGCTTGTTTCTGCATGTGCGGGGTTAATGCGGTCAAGTAACATAATAATTTACAAAAGGCAAAATTCGTGCACTAAATCGATTGAATCGCCGCCGCAACGACTGGATCTGCCATTCGTCGTTGCGCTGAGCCGGGTGCGTTTTTGGCCTTGGTAAACCGATTTTCCACACGTATTCCGTGCGTGGGTACCGGGTGGCACGCAGCCTAAACTTTATCCCGCTTACTTTCAAACTTTATCCGCCGCGACGCATCACCGCTGTGCCGTATCGGCCCGCGGCAACGCTTACGGCACCCGTGTGTCGGTTGATGAGAAAGGAAATATGCAGCCCGATTTGAAAGATGCCGCGGTGCGTCAGCCCCCGGCATTGGGTCAGGGTCGCTACCGGCGCTTGCAAAGGGAAACTCCAAATAATACAGTAATATACCAGTACACAGAGTATAATGCAGGCTCCGATAGCATTTCCCAGCGCAGCAATTGTGCTCGACATAACTGTGTATAAGAAGAATACTCCCGAAAACGTAAATTTTTATCCGTTAAACGTAAACGCACTCACCGCCGTTTCCCCGAACTTTCTTATCTATATACCGCACGTGCTGCTATACTACCAGGTCTTTTAAGCGTACCGTTTGTACGGGTACACGGGTGCTGACACACACGGTATAACCTTGCCATGCCAGTGGCAAAAGGTGCCAGGGCTGTGGCTCTTCGCCGATAGTGGCCTGCAGGCCATGCAGCGCAACGGACGACAAGGGTAGTTGTAAGCCGCGGCCATCGGCCTTTAGCACACTCTCCTTTTGCGTCCACCGGTGCAACAAGGCTTCTGAAGGACAGGCGGCGGTAGCCACCGCGCCCCACTCCTGCTGCGAGAAGGCTTGCCGATAGGCTGGCCAGGCAAGCGGGCGCAGATGCTCGATGTCAATGCCCACCGGACCGTGCCGCAACGCGGCGCATATGATCAGGTCGTGGCTGTGCGATAAGCTGAAGGCGGGCGCCGCGGGTATATAGGGTTTTCCATAGAGACTGGTGCGAATGTCCGCAACCGTGACGGACACCTGCAGGTCTCGCAATACCTGCAGGATCAACCATCGGCCCAGCACGTGGCGCGCATAGTGTGACGACTCGACCGCTGGCGGCAACATGCCGGACAAACCCAGGCGCTGCGCCAGCGTTTGAATGGCTTCGGGCGACGTCGAGGTGCGGTTTACACAGGCAACGGTAAGCATGATCGATAGCGATATATAGTGTATATTTTACGACATTATAGGTATATCCAATGGCGCTAGAATGGCGATTTAGTTTAACGGTCAGTAGCGCAACGCAGTTGTTAATAA
>NZ_JAHESE010000007.1 GCF_018598175.1 Dawidia cretensis | reverse complement strand
CAATCAACACATACGCGAAGCCCATCAGGATGTGCCCCCCCCCCCCCCCGCACCCCCCCCTGCCTCTACGTGTCGGGGGCGCGGAGAGGTGCATACGAGACAGAAGAAATCCCGCACCCATCCGATGCCGCGGGGCGCAGGCCGGGCCGGCCAGGCCTGGCAGGAGGGCGACACCGTATACTTGACGGAAGTACCTCAAAACTACGTACGCATCGTGTCAGGTTTGGGTGACGCAAACCCTACCGCAGTCGTGATCGTGCCGCTGAAAGTAAACGACCAGATTTTCGGTGTCGTGGAGATCGCGTCATTCGGCGAGTTCAAGGACTTCGAGATCGAGTTTGTACAGAAGATCGCCGAGAGCATCGCTTCGACCATCTCTTCGGTGAAGGTCAACGCCCGCACCCAGCGCCTGCTGGAAGAATCGCAGGAGATGACCGAACAGATGCGTGCGCAAGAAGAAGAAATGCGTCAGAACATGGAAGAGCTGCAAGCCACACAAGAAGAAATGCAGCGCAGCCAGGGCGAGACCGAAAGCACGCTCAACGCTATTCACAGCTCGTTGGCCGTATCCGAGTACAACCCCGATGGTACGATCGTGAAAACAAACAGCAACTTCTTGGAGCTCTTTGGATACACGCAAGACGAAGTATTGGGTGAGCACCATCGTGTCCTGGCCTCCAAAGAAGAAAAGAATAGCGAGGAATACCGTCAATTCTGGAGAGACCTGGCCAATGGTTATCCCAAGAAAGGACTCTTCAAACGGCAGAACCGGAAAGGTGAGCTGATCAATGTCCGTTCAGCCTTCTCGCCCATCAAGAACCGCTCCGGCGAGGTCGTAAAGATCATGGAGATTGCCTATGAAATGAAGTAAAGCATACGAGCCTGACAACCGTCAGGCTGCCACCCGGAAGCCCGGAGTTCTACCAAGAGCTTCGGGCTTCTGCATTTAACAGATAGCCACTACGTTTGAATGATATTGGCAACGATACCGGTAAAGTCAGGTATACACATCAGCATATTGCAAATCGCCATAACAAGACGAAAATCATGCCTGCATAGAAAGCGTTGGCATCGGCAGGTGTGTAGCGTGTACTGTAGAGGATTCAGTACATTCTTCGGTGAAGTGTAGGAAAGGCCCAATAGATGGTATATAGAGATGATATATAACAGAAGAATGGGAAGTATATAAAATGCAAAAGAGCCCAGCGTCTCTGGGCTCTTTTGTTTTACCTAAACCTAAACCTATGAGAAGAATTACTCTACTCACTGTATACTAACGGAGACCGTAGCATGGGGTTTCATTAGGATTAAAAAAAGTTAAGATTTTTTCAGCTTGTCTTTAAACACCTTCTTGAACTTCTCCACCTTCGGTTGAATAACGAACGAGCAGTAGGGTGCACTGCCATTCAGGTTGTAATAGTTCTGATGGTAGTCCTCTGCTTTGTAGAATACTTCGAACGGTACAATCTCGGTGACGATCGGTGCAGTGAACGCACCGGATTTATCCAGCGCTTGTTTATACTTCTCCGCCAGTTGCTTCTGCTCATCGTTGTGATAGAAGATTGCCGAACGATACTGCGTACCCTCATCAGCACCTTGACGGTTCAACGTCGTTGGATCGTGTGTCTTCCAGAACACTTCCAGTAATTCGTCGTAGCTAATCTTCGCCGGGTCGTAGTGCACATGGATTACTTCCGCGTGGCCCGTCTGCCCGGTACACACTTCTTTGTAGGTAGGGTTCTTCACGTGGCCACCCGAGTAGCCGGATTCTACCAGTTCGACACCCTCCAGGTTTTGAAAGACCGCTTCTGTACACCAGAAACAACCGTTCCCAAAGGTTGCTACCGTCAGACCCTCTTTTACAGGTTTATTTGTCATCGTTGTTGCTTGTTTTTGCTTTTGTCCGCAGGAAGTCCCGGCGACCAGCAGTGCCAGGATCGTTGCCCATAATCCGAATTTCATAAGGAGTCCGTGTTTAGTCATAAAAACCTAAATACGGGAAAAATGGTTTGCCTGGATTCCCGTTTTCAGAAAAACGCAAATCCAGGCAAAGGACTGTACGCCAGGGAAGGCGTTAGTAGTTCTGATAGAATCCCTTAATGGCCGGGATCAGTTGATTATAGATCGGCTTGGTGAACTCCAGGAACAGGTCCTGGGCCACCGGCGGTTGTTGCTCGCGTTGTTTGGTCAGGGCAATCTGCTGGCTCGTCAGGGCGCGGTCGTCGCCGTTAAAGCGTGCCCACTGGCTTACCCACACATACTCACCGTTGAACTTCCGGTGTGCCAACACACCGTTGGTCTTGCCGTCCATCACGACCATGCTCAGCAGACCCGAGGAAACAATCTCCTTGCGGTAGGTTGTGTACTTGGCCTTCACCGTGTTATACACCGGCACGGTCTTGCCCGCCACTTTGGCTTCGCCGACTTTCACGCTGTCTTTGGAGAAAGTCTCTTCCTTCTCCTTCATGTTCGAATTGCCTACTGAGAAGTCGTCGAACTGCACACGCACGATCTGGTCAATGCGTTTCAGGCGAATTGTCTTCATCTCTTGAGGAGTATAGAAGTGGATAAAGGTTTGTTCCGTATAGTTGGAGCGTACAAACTCCTCGACCTTGTCCTGGAAAAAACCTCCGCTCAGGTTGTAACGTGCCGGCACGGGAATCTGCTCCAATACCACGATCAGTGTCGCTTCCTCTTTGGCTTTGTCGAGGTACTCCACCACATCCTTGTAGCCCGGCACAAAGCTCTGGGCATCTGCAAAGCTGTAATACGCCTTCTTGGCTTCGTTCCGGTTGCCCTTCATCAGGGCGTCTATGCCCGCGTTGTAGCTTTCTTCAGCAGCCTTTTCTTTCAGGGGGCCAATCTCCGCGTAAACGTTCACCGGGTTCTTGACAGCTTTCATACAACCGGGGCACGCGCGGATGGCCTCGTACATCTGGTTGATGGAGTTGTAATACTGGATGGAGTTTTTCCACTTAAAGGCCGCATTGGAGGCGATCTCGTTCTTGGCCTGGGTCTGGAATTGCTCGACCGCCAGCGGATAGGCATTCTTCAGCGCGTCGAGCGTCTTGGAGTGATCAGGGTTGCTGCGCAGCTTGTTCACCGCCTTCATCACGGCGCCGTAATAGTCGCCGCGCTCGTACGACTTCTTGGCAGAGCCGCAAGCGGAAAGATAAACAAGCGCGATAAAGAGAAAAATGAGCCTGCCTACCGTCAGGCAGGCGTGAAAACGTAAACGTCCGGTTTGCATAAAATGGTAGGTGTAAGAGAGGTCAGTCAAATAATAAACCAAAGTTAATCAGCCGGGCACGAAAAAGTAAACAGGTGTGTCTCGTCGGCCACACGTAGATATGTAATTTTTGACCCGGAAAAACACCTTTTAGATCGCTTTAGCGGGATGAACCGCTGCATGCCTACCTTTTCGCACGGTCCTCGGAGTCGTCAATAAACCGCGCAGAGACGGCGCCCAGCAGCATGAAGACGCCCGCCGTCACCAGCGCGTAGATGGCCTGCGAGCCATACAGGTATTTCACCACCGGGCCGCCGATAATGCCATTAACGATTTGCGGTAGTGTAATGAAGAAGTTGAAGATACCCATGTAGAGGCCCATCTTATGGGCGGGCAATGCGCCACCCAGAATGGCATACGGCATCGCCAGGATGCTGGCCCATGCTATCCCAACACCGACCATGGATATTACCAGCCATGCAGGATCGTGAATGAAATAGATGGAAATAAGCCCCAGGCCGCCCGCTGTCAGCGAGACTGCATGCGTGGTACGACGGCCCAGCTTAAACGCCAGGTAGGGCAGGAGCAAAGCATACACGGCCGATACGCCATTGTAAATACCAAACAATGAGCTTACCCAGTTGCCCGCGCGTTGGTACGCCACCGACGATGTGTCGCTGGCGGCCAGCCCATACACGTGTGTCGCAATGGCCGGTGTACTAAACACCCACATCGAGAATAGCGCAAACCAGGAGAAGAATTGTACCAGGCCGAGCTGCCGCATCGTGCGCGGCATCGCGGCAAAATCGTCGGCAATCTGGCGTAGGCCGTGGCCTTGTCCCTCGGCAGCGTCGTGATGTTGATATGGTGACTCCCGCGTCGTGAATACCGTCCACAAAATGGCCGACAAAAACACCGCACCGCCAATGTAAAACGAAAGCGAAAGATAAAAAGGCACCTCACCCTTGGGCAATGCTTCATCAAACCCGAGAAACGATGAAAGAATAGACGGCAGGAACGATCCAATGACCGCGCCTATACCGATGAGGCAGGTCTGAATGGAAAAGCCCAGCGTACGTTGGTCGGAAGGCAGCAAGTCCGCTACCAACGCGCGAAAGGGCTCCATCGCCACGTTAAAAGAAGCATCCATAATCATCAGAATGCCGGCCGCCGCATAGAGGGTTGGTAATGCATGCACCAGTACATCGGCATTTGGCATAAACAACATCGCTATCGATGCCGCTAGCGCACCGGCCAGGAAGTAGGGACGGCGTCGTCCCAGCCGCGTCCACGTACGGTCGGAATAATAGCCAATGATGGGCTGCACGATCATGCCCGTCAGCGGAGCCGCCAGCCAGAACCACGACAAGTGCTCCACATCGGCGCCGAAGATGCCGAGGATACGGGAGGCATTGCCATTTTGCAGGGCAAAACCAAACTGGATACCAAAAAAGCCAAAGCTCATGTTCCAGATCTGCCAGAACGACAAACGGGGCTTGGAAAGGGCGACGGTAGGTTGCATCAGGGTAGGTTCAAACGATTGAATCCACGAATGTGTCGAAAAACGAAGAGACAATCAAGCCGCGGTATTACCACTGGATCACGATCTCGCCCGCGGTATAGGCGATCTCCGCACTGTACACAGCCTCCTGAGGTGCCGGCTCGGGATCGAAGAACGGGTCGAACTTCTCCAACGCCGCCAGGAACTGGCTCACATCGGGATGGATCACCACCGGCTCGCCCTGGACCAACGCCTCCGTCGGATGCTCATCCAATCCGTGCCACACAATCTTGAGCTTCTTCACCGGCGAAACGTATGTGCCTTCCGTAGTGCCAACCACCAGCTTGCGTGCCGCGGCGTAGTACGCCAGTGGTCGCCGGGCATATATACCCGATTGGTATTCGAACGTCGCGCCGTCGTCTTCGTAATAAACAAACGTCGAGTCCTGCTTGCCGGTATAGAGGTGCAGAATCAGCAGCTCGCTCACCGCCTGTGTATTGGGCGCGGCCGGTTTCAGCGGAAGAAGCGCCCCCGCCTTCACAAACACCGGCAGCCGGTGTACCGGACATTCGGTAATCACTTCCGCGTGACCTGCGTGTTTATGGCCGGTATAGAGGGTATACCAATCGCCGTCCGGCAAATACACTTTGATAAACTCTTTCGTGCTTTCAGCCGGCGCAATCAACAGCGATGGCCCCAGCAGGTATTGATTGTGAAACTGGCCGTCGTACACCTTCCGGTCGTGGGTATAGTCAATCGCCAGCGAGCGTTGCACCGGCATGCCCGTTTCGCTGGCTTCGTGGAAGAGCGAATATAAATAGGGCAGGAGCTGGTAACGCAACTTGATATAATTGCGCGAGATCTGTTCCACTTCCTCACCATACGCCCACGGCTCGGAGTCGCGGCTGTTGATCATCGAGTGACCGCGGAAGAACGGCGAGAACGTACCGATGGATACCCAGCGCGCAAACAGCTTTGAGTTGGCGTCGCCCACAAAGCCACCGACATCATATCCGGCAAAGGCAATCCCCGACAAACCCATGCTGTTCACGAGTCGTACACCCAAAAGCATGTGCTCGTCATACGCCACATTGTCGCCCGTCCAGACCGCCGCATAGCGCTGCACACCCGAGTAGCCCGACCGTGTAAGGTTAAACGGCCGCCGTCCAGCCAGCAGGGCCTTGGTACCTTCATACGTGCTGCGGGCCATCAGGAAGCCGTATAAGTTTCGGCCGCGGCGCATCGTTGCCTGCTGACCTTCAAAATCCATCGTCATCAGCTCGGGCAACATCTGGCCCCAGGTGGCGATCTCGTTCATGTCGTTCCAGAAGCCATCGACCCCGAGTGCCACATATTCCTTGAACTGCTCTTGCCACCAGGCGCGTGCCCGAGGGTTGGAGAAATCGGGGAAGTGACACCACCCCGGCCATACCTGCCCGGTGTACGGCGTGCCATCGGGGTATTGAATAAAGATATTCTCCCGCATGCCCGCGTCGTACGTGGCATAGCCTTCTTCAACCTTGATACCAGGGTCGCACATCACCACCACGTGAAAGCCCATGTCGCGCAGTTGCGTCAGCAGGATCGCAGGATCTGCGAAGTCGCGGTTGTTCCAGGTAAAAATCTTATACTGGTCCATGTAGTGAATGTCGAACACGATCGTATCCGCCGGAATATCCTTCTCGCGAAACGTCCGCGCCAGGTTCAACACTTCTTTATCGGGATAATAACTATAGCGGCACTGCTGATAACCAATACTCCACAGCGGCGGCATCTCCATACGGCCCGTCAGGTGCGTGTAATGACGAATGATCTCGGCGACAGAGCTACCATGAATGAAATAATAATTCATCTCACCCGCGTCGGCATAAAAGCTCGCAAAGCGATCGTTCGAAGCACCGAAGTTGAAGAACGACTTAAAGCTGTTGTCAAAGAAGATACCATAGGCCACACCGTTGTGTACGCCGATGTAAAAAGGAATAGAGCAATACAGCGGATCCTGCCCGGGCGAATAAGCAAAGCTATCCGTCGCCCAGTTCTGATACCCTTGCCCTTTGCGATCGAGTGGGCCCGTCTTTTCGCCCAGGCCGATGAAGCGCTCACCCGTCTGCATCTTCTTGTACGTCGTTACTTGCTCACCATTCCAGCTCGTGCCAAAGGCGGGATCGTCCTCATTGATCGGTTGTCCCTGCAGGGTATAAAAACTAAAGCGCACCGGCGCGGTATCGATCTTCAAGACAAAAGCATTCGTACGCAACTCCAAAAAACCTGATAGCTCCGTCAGGGTAGGAGTGCCCTGCGGCGAAGCCACAACCGCATATGAGAAATCTTCAAACGCTTCGTCGCGCGTCACGCTGATGCGTGCGATGTGATCGTTGTAACATTGCACGCGGAATTTACCATAGCTGGTTTCTCCCTGAACACCGGCAGCCTCACGCTGCCACGAAGTAATATTTCCTAAGCTCTGGTTGAGCATACGATTGATCTTAAGGGTCATGTGTTTGTGGCGATTACATACCAAGTAACATGAATTCGTGCCATTAAACCTACGGCAATGCCGCACTAAAAAACAGAAATCGATTGCGGTAACTGGTTAGTCGCAATCCCGCAACCGGCTGAAATGCCACAAAACGCCCGAAAACTAAAAGTGTCGAAATGAATCGTATGGGTTGCGCAATCTGAACCCGACTTGTCGGCAGGTCAAAGCCTGGATTGCAGCATACCTGTTGTATGGCTGAAGCATAGCTGTGGCATAATTGAAGCAACCTATAGGGCGTTGCTTCTATGCTTGATCCTCCCGGTTTCGGCGGGAGATAATAAAAAAAAGCCGCCCTTTCAGGCGGCCTCCTAAACTTCAAAAACTCAAAAGACTTATTTCTTCTTGCCCGACTTCAGCGAAGAATCACGCACGATCAAACGTGTCTTGAGAAGCTTCGTCTCCGGTGTAGGATCAATATGCTCTTTCGACTTCACCTCGATCTGACGGATCAGCAGCTTCGCTGCTTCTTGACCCATTTCAAAACCAGGCTGGTCAACCGATGTCAGCGGCGGATCCATCAGCGAGCTAAAGAACCAGTTGCTGAAACCTACCACCGCAATGTCTTGCGGTATTTTCAGACCGGCTTCTTTAATAGTCTGCATGGCACCCATCGCAGCGGGGTCGTTTGTAGCGAAGATCGCATCCGGCGGATTGGCCATCTTCAACAGTTTTTCGGCCGCAGCCTTACCCTCTTCAATGGTGCCCTGCGGGCAGCTCACGATCAGATCCTCGTGTACGGGCAGGTTGTTTTCTGTCAGCGCTTCGCGGAAGCCTTGCAGACGCTGCTTCGTAATATCGAGGTTCGGAGGTCCTTCCAGGTGAGCAATGCGCTTGCAGCCTTGCTCAATCAGGTGCAGGGTGGCTTCTTTGGCACCGCTCAGGTCGTCCACGATCACTTTGCTGGAATTAGCAGAATCGTATACGCGGTCAAAGAACACCATCGGCACACCTTTCGCCATCATAGCGTCAATGTGCTCGAAGCTGTTGGTCTCGCGTGACAGCGAGATCAGCATACCGTCCACACGGCTGTTGAACAACGCTTTGATGTCAGTCTTCTCTCGCTGCAGTGACTCGTTTGACTGGGTGATAATGATGTTGTACCCGGCGCTGTAGGCCACATCTTCAATACCGCTAATGACGGTCGAGAAGAAAAAGTGAACAATCTCCGGGATGACGACCCCGAGTGTATTGGTCTTACTTTGGCGCAGGCTTAGCGCGACTATGTTGGGTTGATAATTCAGTTTCTCGGCCAGCTCGTTGACAGCTTTTTTCGTCTCCGGGCTAATGTCCGGGTGGTCTTTCAACGCCCTGGAAACAGTCGAAGGAGATATGCCCAGCTCGCGGGCAATGTCCTTAATGGTAACCTGATTGTACTTCATACCACAAGTTTAAAAACTCTTCCGGAATTCTCCGCAACGTTTGCGCAACTTTATTTACAAAATCGCAAACGAATGCGATTCCGATTCCGGATGCGGTTTTGTGACTTTTTAGGCCATCCCCACCGGCAATTCCGGCAACTCCGCCCGTTTATCGATCATCGGTACCTTCTCAAATCCATGCACCTCAATCATTGGCACCCCAAAATCTTCCACCACCTTTCCCTCGATATAATAAAACCCCCGCCCGCGAAACGGAAACTGCTTCGCCACGATAGGAAAGTGCACCGTGTCAAACACCTCGCCATGCCGGTCATAAAACGTCCCGAAGTACATCATCTCATGCTTCTGCGTCCAGGCATTCTTCGTCGTCACAACATATCCTAAAATCGACACCCGCTTCCCAACACAACCAACAAGCTCCCGTGCCGCAGTATCTCCCACGTGCCCACCCGACACCAATTGAAACGGATCACACAATGGAAACCCCAACAGCTCGATCTCATCAAATGCGTCTTCCTGTGCGTTCCGCTGCAACGTCGGCAGCGGATACTCTTTCGGCGCCGTGTCAAACAAGGTCTGCATCCCTGCCGGTTGCTTTGTTCGCGATTGCCCGAAAAACAACATTGCCTCCCACAACAGCTGCGGTTTAGTCTTACCCGTGAACCGAAACGCGCCCATCCGGATCAATACCCGCATTTGCTCCAACCCCAGTGGCAGACGGCGTAAGAAATTATCCAGGCTGGTATACGCACCCTGGCGCCCGCGCTCGACGGCGATCTCCCGCGCAATCCTTTCCTCGAGGCTTTTGACATGCACAAACCCGATGTATAGCGCACGCCCTTCTATCGTTGTCAGGTATTCACTATGGTTCACGCAAGGGGGCGAGATTTGCCCGCCGAGCATACGCGCCTCGTGAAAATAAAACTCGGTCTTATAGAAGCCCCCAAAGTTATTAATGACCCCCACCATAAATTCCAGCGGGTAATGTGCCTTGAGGAAAAGACTTTGATAGCTCTCCACGGCATAGCTCGCCGAGTGCCCCTTCGCAAACGAATAGCCCGAGAAGCTCTCGATCTCATACCACACCCGCTTGATCACCGCCTCGTCATATCCTTGTGCACGACAGGATGTATAAAACCTGTCCGCTACACGCTGAAACTCTTCACGCGAGCGATACTTCCCCGACATACCACGCCGCAGTACATCTGCCTCCGTCAACGTAAGCTTCGCAAAGTGGTGCGCCACCTTGATCACGTCCTCCTGGTAGATCATCACCCCAAACGTATCACGCATTAGCTCGTCCATCATGGGGTGAATCGATGCATACGACTCACCACGCCGCACCGCGTGAAAACGCTCCAGGTAGGTGCGCATCATCCCCGAGCTGGCAACTCCTGGCCGAATGATCGAGCTGGCGGCCACCAACGTCAGGTAATCGTCACAACGCAGCTTGCCCAGCAGCATACGCATGGCGGGCGACTCGACATAAAAGCAACCCACCGTCCGCCCGGTACGCATCAGGTCTTTGATACCTTCGTCCTGCGTAAAGGCCTCGAACTGGTGAATGTCCACGTGCGCATCCCGATTGCGTTTGACATGCCGAACGGTTTCTTTGAGATGGCCCAGACCACGCTGGCTGAGAATGTCGAACTTAAAGATGCCGAAGTCTTCCGCGTTGTGCATTTCGAAATGCGACACGGGCAGCCCTTTCGGCGGAAACTCGAGCGTCGTGAACCGGTAGATCGGCTCTTCCGTGATCAGCACACCCCCCGCGTGAATAGACATGTTCGAGGGCAAGTCCTTCATGCGCTCGGCATACCGCAAGATCAGTGGCGCAATATCCTCTCGATCGGGTGTATATTCATTGCGGTCCGCCAGCGCTTCAATCTCGTCCTTCGGCAAGCCAAACACCTTGCCCAGCTCCCGCAACAGCGATCGCCGCTGATAGGTCACGTGCGTGCCCAGTAAGCAGACATGCTGCTCACCATAGAGGTCAAAGAGATGCTGGTAAATCTCGTCACGATTGTCCCACGAAAAGTCGATGTCGAAGTCGGGTGGCGACGCGCGCTCTTCGTTCAGGAACCGCTCAAAGTAAAGATCGAGCTTGATCGGATCGACATTGGTAATGTCCAAACAATACGCCACCACGCTGTTCGCTCCACTGCCGCGGCCCACATAATCATAGCCCCGCTGCGTAGCGTATTGGGTCAGCTCGTAGGCAATCAGGTAATACGAAGCGAAGGACTTTTTATGGATAATGTCGAGCTCTTTCTCGATCCGTGTACGCACAACAGCCTCGTCTGCGTGGCCATAACGCCGTGTAAATCCCTTCCAGGTCTCTTCGGTCAGGTACGCGAGATCGGCGGCCCGGCTGCCGCGCAAGTGTTTTTTATTCTGATCACCACCGGGCCTCAAATCGAGCGAGCATTGCGCTATGAGCGCCTCGGCATTCGCGATCAGCTCCGGAAAGCGCGCATAGCGCTGCCGTAACTCTTCTTCGGTCAGCATAATCTCGTCAGGCTGCGCCTCCTGTGTTTTAGACAGCTTGCTCAGCAATGTATTGTTGGCCATCGCTCGCAGCAAACGATGCATGTTAAAGTCGGTCTTGCTGGCAAACGTCACGGGGTGCAGCGCAACAAACCGATCTGCATACTCCTGGTACGGTGCATACAACGTCAATGGACCCAGATCCTGCGGGCGTACCCCGAGATATTCATATGGCCGCAACACCTCCGGCGCGCAACGCCCAAGGGGATATAGAATGAAGACTTGATCAAATACCGGCGCTCGCTCCGGCAACGCCTTGTGCTCCCGGTTGTATCGGGACAGGAACCGGTTGAGCTCTTCAAAGCCCGCGTTATTCCGGGCGATGGCGATGTAGAGTAGCGCATTGTCTTCTCCGCGACATTCCACGCCGACGGCAACATCCAACACATAAGGCTCTTTTCCATACAGCGTCAACCCATCGGCACCGGGCCGATGCTCGTGACACAGGCGCAGCATCTCCAGATACGAAGCGGTATTGTTAATCTCCGTCAGTACCAACGTATGAACACCACATCGCCGCGCCTCGTCAAACAGCTTCTGCACGGTCAACGTGCCGTATCGAAAGCTAAAAGCCGTGTGACAGTTGAGATACATGTTAGGAACGTCCGCTCTGCGTGGCAACGACCATGCGAATCTCGCGGTAGCTGTAGGCATCACCCAGAATATCTTTGATAGGCGTCAGCATCAGGCCGCCGCTCTGCGCGATCGCCGCCTGAATAGCAGGAAGCCTGGTAACGTCTACTAATGCTTCGACCGGTATACGTCGTTGCTGTACATAAAACGCCAGGTGGCCTTCAATTGTAACGGGACTCAATTCACGCGTAGCGGCAATGGCCTCAATGGAATAGCCCTTATTGAATAGCTCCAGCGTCTGCTGTTTCGTGTCGTTGTCGCGGTCAGTGGAGTCCTTGCGCTTCGGCTTACGGGTCTTGAGGTGTATGCGTGAGGTAAGACCCTGCCGCGCGCAAAACGAGGTAATGATCTCACCAAAGGCGTCCGCATAGCGCTCCAGCTTTTGCTGACCAAAACCCGAGATACGACTGAACTCTTCGCGGCCATGCGGCAGATAGGAGGCAAGCTCTTGCAACGTCGCGTCCGACAGAACAATATACGCCGGTACATTGTCAGCCGCAGCCAGCTGACGACGCAGGTCTTTTAACTGCTGGAACAAGGAAGTATCATACGCAGGTGTAGCCTCTTCTACCGCCGCCGATTCAAGCTCGACCGGCCGTGCCAACGATTTTCGTAGCAATACGGTGCTCGTACGGCGTAGTACATCGTCACTGCGGTCGGTGAGTTGCAGGAGGGGATATTGCCCTTCTGCCTTGGCCAGGTAGCCCTGGTCGATGAGCTCCCGAATGACATCGTGCCAATCATCCTTGCTCACATCCGCACCGATGCCATACGTCGGCAGCTTCTTATGAAACTCTTGGATACGCGCGGCCTGCGAGCCCCGCAGGAAGTCGATGACATACCCGGCGCCAAAGCGCCCTTTTAATCGGGTTACCGCAGACAGCACCTTTTGAGAAAGGATGGTCGCGTCTACCAGCTCATGTTCTGCCAGGCAGATATCACAATTTCCGCAATGCTGTGGCGCGGTCTCGTCGAAGTATTGCAACAGAAACCGACGCCGGCAACTGCGAAGATCACCATACTCTGCCATCTGTTCGAGCTTGCGGAAGGCAATCTCGGTCTGCGCCTCATTGCCGGGCACCTGGGCCAGCCGTTTAATCTTGATCACATCGCCGTAGGAGAAGAACAATAGTGCTTCACTGTCCAGCCCATCGCGACCGGCGCGACCCGTCTCCTGGTAATACCCTTCGACACTTTTGGGCAGGTCCATGTGTACCACAAAGCGCACATTCGACTTATCGATCCCCATACCGAAAGCAATCGTCGCGACGATGATCTTGACCTCATCCCGCAGGAAGAGATCCTGGTGCTTGCTCCGTAGCGTGCGGTCCAGTCCGGCGTGGTAGGGTAGTGCATCAAAGCCTTCCCGTGTCAGAAAGGCGGCAACTTCCTCGGTACTGCTTCGCGACATACAATAAATCACCCCCGAGTCGTCGCGCCGCGAACGGAGAAACTCGACCAGCCGCTCGCTGCTTTGCCGTTTGGGCTCCACTGTATACCGGATGTTGGCGCGGTTGAAGCTCGACACAAACATCGCCGGGTCGCGCAGGGAAAGCTTGTCGACAATATCTTTTCGTGTCTGGCGATCGGCCGTCGCCGTCAGCGCAATCACAGGCACCTTCGGCAACAACGTGCGCAGCTGCGCGAGATTGAGATAGTCCGGCCGGAAGTCATGACCCCAATGCGAAATACAGTGCGCCTCGTCGATGGCCAGTAAACTAACGTTGTAGCGCGGCAACTCTTTCAGGAATGTGCTTTCCGGCGCCAGGTATAATAACTTGAGCGTGCCGGCACGGACTGCGTCGACGACGGCGCTTTGCTCGGGCGGTGATTGTGTCGAGTTAAGGAAGGCCGCGTGCACGCCGTTCAGGCGCAACGCGTCCACCTGGTTTTTCATCAGGGCAATGAGGGGGGAGATAACAACGGTCAGGCCCGGAAAACACAACGCAGGCACTTGGTAACACAACGATTTGCCCCCGCCCGTCGGCATCAGCACAAGCGTGTCGCGTTGCGCCAAAACGGCGTGGACAATGGCTTCCTGCTCCAACCGAAAGGACGAGTAGCCGAAATGTTTCTGGAGAATCTGTAACGGGTTCATGAGCATAAAGGTAACGAATTAGAAAAAAATGGGTAGTGCATTGTGGCTGCTAGTCTTCACCGAGCATAATGTCGCGATAATGCATCCAATGGCCATCGCCACGGGCCAACACCGTGATCCGGTCACACAGAAAATGTTGACTGTAGCGCAAGTCTTGCAGGTGCGGCCAGCATTTGTCGAAATCCTGTAAAGACAGCATCGGCGCAATGGTGATGTGGGGCGTATAATGTGAATCTTCACGCACCAGCTTTTCGAAGATATCGCGTACGGGATATTTGTTGATGATGTCGAGATAAATAGTCCGGTGATGGTTACCGTGGTGGAATGCCGCCAGATTCTTTACAAAAATGTTGAATGGCGTCATATAAACGGCTTTCGCCTCTACGTACCGGATCATGTCCTCCAGATGCTCATCTTTATACTTAAACAAAGAAATATGAGCCGTCGAATACCGGCCTGGAAATGGATGTCCAAGGAGGTAATGCACATCGTCTTTTAACACAAAGACGTCGCTGCGAATGTGGGGCGGGGGAGAGATAATGAACGATAATTCTTTTACAATAGAGCCGGTTTTTGTCGTGAGTTTCATATCGCTTCGTCGTTTAATTATTTTCCTTTGAACATGTTCATCTCCATGCGCACCCGGCGGCTAACGTCCAGGGTTGTGGCCCGGATCAGTTTCTCCGCACCGTGTTTGTGTTTGATAAAGTCAATCGCCTCGTACAGGTTAACCGAGGCCGCCGTGTCGTTGAACAGGTCGATCTGATGGCTACCATGCAGCAGGCCACTCAGCCGTACGCCCACCAGGCGGATCAGCATACGTCGATTATACAGCTTGTCAAACAGCGCGGTCACAGTCGGCAGCAACACGTGGTCAGACGCCGTATAGGGAATCTTTATTTGCTTGGTTTCCGTGTCGAAGTTGGTATAACGAACCTTGACCGTGACACAGGAGGTAAGCTTGCCCTGGTCACGTAACTGGAAGGCTACCTTCTCCACCATGGCAATCAGAATCGACTTGAGCTTGGCGGTGTCCATTGTGTCCGCATCGAACGTCGATTCCGTGGAGATCGACTTCGCCTCGCTATGGGGCACAATTGGGGAGTCGTCAATACCGTGGGCCTTGTTCCAGAGTGAAACACCGTTCTTACCAAACGCGCCGACCAGGAAGTTCATCGGCATCTCGCGCAGGGTCGCCACCGTGCGTACGCCCATATCATATAAGAAGCTCGCGGTCTGTTTGCCGATCATCGGAATCTTCTCCACACCGAGCGGCGCCAGGAATTCCTTTTCTGTACCCGCTAGAATCTGTTTCTGTGCGTTGGGCTTAAACTCGGCGGTGGCGATCTTGGAAACGAGCTTATTGACCGAAAAACCCAAAGAAATGGGCAGGCCACTTTCCTTTATAATATGGTGACGCAGCTCGACAGCCCATTTAAAGCCGCCAAAATAGCGGTCCATGCCACTGGCATCTATATAGAACTCATCGATGGACGCCTTTTCAAACAGCGGGGCCTTTTCGGCGATAATCTCCGTCACGATATGCGAGTGCTGGCTGTAGGCCTCCATGTCGCCGGAAATGACCCGGGCGTCGGGGCAGAGTTGCAGGGCCAGGTACATGGGCATGGCGGAATGCACGCCGAACCGGCGCGCCTCATAACTGCAGGCGGCCACGACCCCGCGACGGCTGCTACCCCCGACAATAAGGGGCAGGCCTTTCAGCGACGGGTTCTTTTTACATTCTACCGCCACGAAGAAAGCGTCCAGGTCAAAGTGGATGATGTTGCGATCCATGATTCGAAGTAACTAAAAATATTAGTTTGATTTTTGTTTTTGAACTAATTTTTTTAGCTTTGTTCCATCATTGTAGGAAACAAACAGAATACGCTGATTTTGCCATCTTGTAGATATTCTTTTGTCTAACAGTGACTACGTTGTGGTGACGTGAAACATCATAAGACCTCCTTCCATCGGCGACGCCGGTGGGGGAGGTTTTTGTTAATCCGTTGTGAATGTCAATGATATCGTGTAAAATCGATCTATAAAATGAACGTCCTGTACGTCCTATACACTTTCTCACCCATCGGTATACTTACCCCTAAACCACTATGGCCACTGTAAATCAGAATCTGAAGTTCTTACGCGCTGAAAAAGGGTTGACGCAAAAACAGCTCGCGGAAAAGCTCGGCCTCAAACAAGCCACCATTGGTGCCTATGAAGAAGAACGCGCCACCCCGCCGCTGCCCGCCCTGCTCGACTTCACGCGTATCTTCCAGGTAAGCCTGGACGCCCTCGTCAGCCAGGACCTCAGCAAGATTCCCGAAAAAGAACGCAAGAACCTGCGCCCCGGCCGCGGCAAAGAAGTCCTTGCCATCACCGTGGATAGCACCAGTAAAGAGAACGTCGAGCTCGTCATGCAAAAGGCATCGGCCGGCTACCTCAACGGTTACCAGGACCCTGAGTTCGTCCGCGACCTGCCTAAGATCAACCTCCCCGTCCTGAACCGTAACCGCACCTACCGTGCCTTCGAGATCCAGGGCGACTCCATGCTCCCCATCCAACCGGGCAGCATCATCTTCGGCGAGCACGTCGAAGACGTCTCCACCATCAAAAACGGCAAGCTCTATATATTAGTGACCAATCAGGAAGGTATCGTCTTCAAACGCGTCTTTAACTTCAACGACGAAGAAGGCAAAGTCCTGCTGGTATCCGACAACCGGCAGTACGCACCGTATGCTGTGGCGTCTACCGATGTGCTGGAGCTTTGGGCAGCGAAGGGTTTTTATTCTAACCAGTTTCCGGAAGGGTCGAATGATAACGTGGCGCTTTCGGATCAGCTGGCGTTGCAGTTGGTGAGGTTGCAGAGTGAAGGGGGAAAGAAGAAGAAGGCGTAAGGAAGGGGTATTATTAACTGCTGGTGTTGGAGATGACCAGACTTGTCGTTAGTATACCAATGTTCTGTTATTGGGAGTTATGGTTCGAATCCTTTCGCCTGGACTTCGCCCGCCGTCGCCTTGGCGATGGCTTTTTTTTATTCCATAGTTTTTGGGTACAGGTTTGTGGTGCATCAAGGCTACGTCGGGCGAGGCCTGACTGAGGTTGTTTGAATATTAAGTGTTATCGAATAGTTGTGGTTTGTTTACATTTTGAAATGCTCTGATGAACACTTGTATACAGGTTGTATTGAAAATCTGAGCGCAGACCTCGATTCCTCTATGGGGTTCCGGCAGCGGGGTTATCCGCGACTTGCATTGGCGTAGCGATTATCCACAACTTTTGTTATCTTTCTTTTGCCTACGACGTATAAGCAGCAAATATGCTCAGTTATCAGAAATATGGCTCCCAACCGATACTGGAACCGTTTATTGTGTGCTATTACGACCTTGCCTATACCCACGGTGAAACGCAGATTATCCAGTCGCCGCCCAGTGGCTACTCAGCCATAATTTTTAACCTGGGCGATCCGTATGCCGTGTGCACAGCAGTCGAAAAGGACTTCCAGACCTTGCCAGATTGTATATTGGCCGGACAGCAAACAAAAAACTATCGCATACGACTTTCGGGAGCCGTGCGCCAGGTAGGCGTCGTGTTTAAACCTACAGCCATTGCCACGCTGTTCGATTTTTCAATGCGCACCGTAGTAAACAAACGTATAAACCTTGATGCACTGCTGGGCGACCAGGCGAGTGCGCTTTATACATCCCTGAAAACTGACATGGACGTCGCCGAAAGGCTCGATATATTGAACACATATTTTGCAACGTGGTTAGACGGCCATGAGAAAAGAGTTAATGTCGCCGATATGGCCGCAGAGCTTATTCTAAAAAATACGGGTAATATAACCGTTGAACGCCTTATGGAAGAGCTGTGCGTAAGCCGCCGGCACCTTGAACGTAAATTCCTAGAAAAGACAGGTCTTACACCCAAACAATATTGTCGCATTGTACGTATGGCACCCATTTCAAACCAGGTGGCTCATGCTTCGCGCGTCGATTGGCAGGACATGGTTTTTCAGGGAGGCTTTCACGATCAGAACCATTTCATAAAAGATTTCAAAGCCCTGAACGATCTGAGCCCTGCACGCTACCTACAGGAACACGCGGAGCTTACACGACTGCTGGATAAAAAGAAAGAATAATACCCGACCGCATTTTTACTATCGTCGCCGGTTTGCACTCCATAGCTTTGTAAAAAAACAAGACTCATGAAAATTTTACTGATTAAAGGGATTGTGGCGGCAGCTTTTGCTGCACTATCTTTTATGGCCCCGGACCGTCCGGTGGTACGTGTAAGTGCAGACGAGGATGCTATCAAAAAAGTGATCATTGCCGAGACCGAAGCCTTCTGGGATAAAGACTTCAGCACCCTCGCGAACCAATGGGCGCACGGCGACTACGTGCGTGTAGTCGGGTGGTGGCAGCGTGGCGGTGTAACCGTAATGAAAGGGTGGTCGGTTATCGGAGGCCGGATGGAGAAGCTTATTATAGACAACCCTGAAAAGAACCGCCAGCAAGTGCGCCGTGAAAATATGAACATACGTGTTTCCGGAAACATGGCCTGGGTAACATTCGAGCAATACGGTACCGATACAGGTGAGACAGCTATGGACATGCCCGGTTTGAGTTATGAAACCCGTATACTCGAAAAACAGGACGGACGCTGGAAAATTGTATACGCCGGGTGGCTTCTGGATGGTGGCCCCGAATCGAAACAGGCAACGAAGTAAGTATAACTATAAAACAACCTCTCTATGAATGAAACAAAAACGCAGCAAAAGGAAGCAACCTCCGTGCTGCAAATGAAGGGAACCTGCATCGAGTTCTTTTCGGCGTATCAGGAAATGGATATCGAACGGATGCTGAACCTGTGCACCTCCGAAAGCATCGTTTACTTTGAGCCGCTGGATCAGGCCGGTACAGGTCTTGTTCATGCGCTCGGCAAAAACATCTGGACTGCACTGATGGATTGTTTCCCCGACCTCGACAACACAGTAACATCGCTGGAATGGATCGAAGCGCAGCACGCCGTAAAATGCCGGGTATCTATTTTCGGCACGCAACGAAAGGACTTTGCCGGTATTCCCGCGCACGGCCTTCGTTTCGATTCCGAGCACATCTTTATCTTCAAGTTTGACGACCAGTCGCACGTAACCGAGCTGCGCGTGTTGTGGGATCACGATAAGTTCGTACAACAACTTACCCCGGCAGGCCTATGAGGAAAATAGCAATCGCCGGTGCCGGTCAGTCTGGCCTGCACCTGGGCCTGGCATTGCTGCAAGCCGGTTACGATGTCACCCTGTTTTCCGATAAGACCGCTGACCAGATATTTAACGGTGCTCCTACCGGCGGCACCTATCTGTTTCACAGTAGCCTCCAGCTGGAAGATGCGCTCGGCATAAACGCATGGAAAGACCGTGCTTTTCATTCAACAGCATTCGATATCAATTTTGGTACGCCGGATGGTGCCTTTGCCTTCGGTGTACATGCTGACCTCCGGCAGCCGGGTGTGTCGATCGACCAGCGCCTCAAGTTCTATCACTGGATAACGCTGTTCCAGCAACGCGGCGGGAAGTTTATAGTCGGCGATGTCGACGTGCCGGCTGTCGCGCGCTGGACACAGACGTTTGACCTGGTGGTAATATCTACCGGTAAAGGTCCGTTGTGCGGCTTATTCACGCGCGACAATGCCCGTTCCTCCTGGAGCATGCCGGCGCGCAAGCTTGTGCAGCTCCACATCACCAGCCCGTACGATCTGCCGTTCAGATCGATCAACCTCGGTAATATCATGGAAGGGGGGCAGATCATCACGTGCCCGTTTTATCATAAGAGCGGCCTGCAGTGCGCATGGCTTTTGATGGAAGTGGTTCCGGGTGGCATACTGGATGTGTTCGATGACGTGCAGGGTGGTCCCGGGCTGCTGGCAAAGGCCAAAGAGGTAATCAATCGGTACATGCCCTGGCAGGCCGCCGCTTTTGATGATGTCGTGCTTGTAGACGACAACGCATTCCTCAAAGGCTCATTTGTTCCTGTAGTGCGCCACCCCGTGGCCATGGTGGCGAACAATGCTCCTGTGCTCGGTCTGGGCGACACTGTTATACTCAACGATCCGATTGTAGGGCAAGGAGGAAATAATGCGGCCAAAATGGCACATCACTACGCCACCTCCATTCTCGCCCAGGGCGACCGGCCGTTCGATGAAGCATGGATGCAGCGTACATTCGACTCGTTCTGGCAATACTCACAATACGTAAACCGGTTCTGCGACGTATTCTTGTTACCACCTTCGCCCTACGTTATGCGGATCATCGATGCGGCGCGATTTAATCCGTCCATTACAGCAGATCTCGTCAATGGCTTTAATCATCCACCCGATCTTTTTCCCTGGCTTGACGAGCCGGAGGCGGGCACAGCATACCTGGAACGCAATGCAGGAGCTGTAGCGAGCTCGGGTGTTATTCTGTAAAATTGTAATAGTCCGGTCTGTCTGTCCGGACTATTCTTCTATTGATGGAGCAATGCCCTTCATTGTACTCAAACCGGCAAACGCATTACCCCACGTATTTGCCAGGATCGAGCTCGAAAGCGAGCCCTTCCCAGGCATGATCACCGACTTCGTACTTTCTACGGTTCTCCCGGGCGATCTTTCGGAATAGTTGGAGCGCGTCACGATCACTTATATCCGACGTATCCTGATCGAGGTGCTCACGCAAAAGCTCACACCGGAGGGCGCGAACGGTATGGGGCTCTGAGAAGGCGACGTTCATCTCGCTATTTCCGAAGAGTGAAAAACGGTGAAGGTTGCATGAGCCGACAGTAGCCCATTCATCGTCAATTAACATGAGCTTGGCATGGACGTAGATTGATTTGCGACGACCATCAACGCCGATGCCTGCAATACCCGCCAGCATGAAGCCCTCGAAAGTCCCAAGCTCAGCCCGAGCTTTGAGAAACGTCTGTCGCTCTGGCGGAATCGGCAAACCCACGTCCGGTTCAGCCGGCATCAGCAACACCACGTCTACGCCTCGCGTGAGCGCCCGATGAAGGCAATCCACGATTTCAGGCACATCAACATACTGGTTTTCCATATAGATTGAGCCGCGTGCAGCATTGATGGCCGCACAATACTGATCGAAATTTGATTGCTCACCCGAAGCGATGTCGTATGATATTCCTTCCGGCGTTGCTTGCCCGTCGAGATAGCATCCCTGGTGGATGGTTCGTTGTATTTGCACGACTGCGCTACCGCGCGCACTGGAAACTTGGGTTGGAAACTGCAGCGTGGCTTCGCTCCCCGTTCCCCAACGACCATTTTCCGCCAATCGCTCGCTTGCTTCGTTCCAGCGTTGTACAAAGTTGTGATGAACATCGACCACCGAGGGGCCTGCTAATTCTACGTAAACGTCGTGATTGTGTCCCTCGCCGTTATGACCAGGCGTGACCATGGAATGGGGATTGAGATTAATCCCCCCGACAAAGGCTGTTTCATTTCTGATACCGGCATCCATAAGCCAGCTTTTCTGATGCTGGCAGAAACCGGGATGAGCGCAGTCCCAGCGGATTTTCACGCCAGATCGGCGTCCGTTGAGTAAATCAATATGGGCCGGAGATCCCCAGAATGCGTTGCGCCTGAGCCCCTCGGTCTTTGCTTCCGGCCGCCAAAAAATCACCCGCACATCGATGCCACGTGCAGCCGCGCGATCAAGAACGTCGAATGTACCACCACGGCCGTCCGGCATCTCAAAGTCTCCCCACATGAAAGTTACCGTCACCCAGACGCTCTTTTGAGCTGCCTCGATTGTCTCGCAGATGCGACGGAACGCGGGTTCGCCGTCAATTAACGGCCGCACCAAATTCCCAGGACGAATCGGATAGGAAGCTGATTGCACGAAGGGAATAACGTTGTTCGTCATCGTCACAATATCCACAAATTGCATCATTCACATACTAACATTTGCCAATGGTGTACCACAGAAAAATAATTTCCATCAATACAAAATTATACCCACCACGAGCCCATGCTGACGCGCCATCAAAACCATGATATCAGACATTATAAGAACCACCCTTTGCTCTAAAGCTTTTTCGGCTTGCTGATCCGGTACTTTGAGATGGAAGGAAGTGTTAGTAGACTGCTAACGCTATGGAGAGCGACCGGGAAGATTGTATACAAACCGGACATGGACGATTACAATAGAAGAGTTACCGGATCACCTCACTGACCAAAATTACCGGAGCAATATTCGTGTAGTTCGGAAAGTCGGCCATTATCGCATCTCTCTTTGGGGCAATTGCCGTCTGATAATCATTCAGGCTTTTTACATAAAATACACCAATTGCCATAAACGGCAATGGTTGGTTGGGAATACCGCTGGCAAGGCCTTTTTCAATGGTGTATTTTACCAAATTCGACCCCAAAAATCCCGCTACCATTGGCATATGCTTAGTTTCATAATACTCCATATTGAATGTCTTGCCTTCTGCAAAGGGGTACATGATGGATACTTTGATTAATCCTTTGTCTACAACAGCCGAACTGTTTTTTTCTTGACCAAATGCACTAAAACATGCGGTCAGAAATAAAAACGCCGTAATAAGTCTAATTTTCATTGGTATTTTTTTAGTTATTGAATGTAAGTCCACAAGGTTTTCCACCTGAAACCTCATACCCTAATGTCTGGAAACGGCATGTATTTACAAAATAGTATTTTTCGATGGGATCAATCGATATTGCCTTCAGGACGTTGCCGAGCTTCCACGGGTATTTTCCCGGTAACGTCTTCCTTTCGTATCATTCAGGCAGGCGAATTCGTAAGTTCGATAACAATACATCAAACCCTCCCTTTATGAAATTATCGAGAAACCCTCTCTCATTTCTCGTGGTCTTACTGCTGCTCATTGCCTGCGGTGAAGATCCACTACGAGATGTCACCGAACGCGATCTCGTCGCTCGCGAGGCCAATCCTGGTACAACGGGTATCGGCCCGCCGCCACCCCAGATTCCCTGGACGTGCTCGCTCACAACAAGCACAGAATCTCTCGCATATCATTTTTATGCGTTAGGTGACCAGTTCTTTCAGGGACAAGACCCGACGGCAGAAATTGTGCCGATAGAATATAATAGCCTGGGAAACCCCATCAGCATCAAGACATACGGCGGGTATTTCGATAGTACGCGTTCGGTTTTTAGCTACGATGCATCGGCACGGCTAAAACGCCTTGTCCGGAATGGATACCATATGATAAATAACGGGTTGAACTATACCACCACCTATAATTTTTCCTACCAGGGCACAACCTCTGTTACTGTATCCCGGGTAACAACGCCCAGTGCACTATGGCCGCCTTTCGATATGGGATACACAAAGCTTTATTTGGATGCCGAGGGGAGAGTCAGGGAAAAGCGTGAATATCATGCTTCTACGGATGCTACGGCACAGTATATTTTGAAGTATGCGTATAATTCAGCCGGTAACCTGTTGACCATACTCTATATCGAGCCGAACGAAGGTCAAATGACCCTGGCTAGATTTGATGCCTACGACACGAAAAAGAATCTCTATAAAACAAACAAGGTCTGGCAGATGCTGATGGAACAGTACAGTAATAATAATCCCACGGACTTTACGGTACAGTGGCCGGGAGCGGGTTTTAAAATGCGGTTTACCGTACAATATCTTTATAATTTGCCCGGCTATCCGATTAGTTTTGACAGAGAGCGGAATGACTACTATATCCCCACAGGCGAGTGGCAATATGCCTGCTGCACCGTCCACAATGAAATGACGTATAACTGTCGCGTGGTGCTGCCAACCCCGTAACCGGCGGCGCAATACCTTTCACCCCGACTTCGTCCGCCATCGCGCCGCTTAGCACGATGGCGGGCTTTTTATTTCCTGTTCCTCAAAACTTCACCGTCAGCGACCCCCGAATGATCCTGGGCGCCTGTGCATTCAGATAGTTACCCCAATACACTTCGTTGGTAAGATTATCGGCCTTCACCACTAACAATAAACGTCCGTAGATTATATAAATAGGTGAGTCCGGAATTCTGTAATAAACCACCCCAACCAGGCCGCTTTCATCGGGTCCCAAACACCAGGGCCACTTTGACGTTTTTTGAACCTTTCCTTACGCAAAGTTAAACATCTGCGCCCGTGCTCGTTCGCTATCTTTGATGGGCGCAGCAATTGAAATTGTATTGCACGGCGTGCCACGCTGGCGGTATGCGCTAGAAAGAATAATATGATTGATATGACGATAGACAGGCCTTTTGGGAAGTGGTGTACGTGTTTGGTATTGGTAATTCTGCTGTATGCATGCGGCGAAAAAGCCGATACGGTATCGGCGTTGTCGGTACACGAAGTGATGGATAGCGTCATCACAAGGCTGTACGCGCAGGTGCCAGCGGAGCAATTTGACAGCATTGATGATGCCTTTATGTTACGGTTTTTGACCCCCGAAGAAAAGAAGGTCCTGGCTACCCGGTATCAATACTTCCGCGTAAATGTGCCCGCGGTGGTATCGCTGATGCGACACAAGGATCAGCAGACGGTACCTTTTTGGCTGGAGGATACCGGCTTTATCCGATCAGAAAAGATCGTAAAAAACGAAGAATATGAGTATGAAGTGTGGCAAAAGCAATTCGAGCCCGGGTTGGTACAGCTTGGCATCAATGGATTCGACAAACACCGGCCGGTATACTTTGTTTCCGTAGGGCCGGTAAACGCCGCGGATGAGCTGAAAATAACAGACGCGTTTCCGGAGCAGTTCCCCACCGTGTCCATGAAGGTGGGAGCGTTTACGTACCATGACTGGCCGGGCCTGGAGTTGACGGCAGTACCGCCGGAACTGGTCGGACAACCGCTGTTTACGACGGTACGTGGTCGGGCGCGGGAAGCACATGTCGTCGGGGCGTTTCGCGAAACACTTTTCCCTTCGTCCGCCAGGCCGGATCAGGTCATGCTGACGTGGAGCGGCGATCCGCAAACGACAATGGATATACAGTGGCGTACGCGCCCAGGAGTAAAGGGCAGCGCCGTAAGGTATTGGGTGGCCGGGACGGCGGATACGTTGGAGGCAAAAGCGGTTTCGAATACGCTGCAAGACCGCATGCTGTACAATGACCGGTATATACAGCGTCACACCGCACAGCTACAGGCGTTGAAGCCGGGTACGACCTATGCCTACACCGTTGGCGCCGGGTCGGGTAATGACTGGTCGCCGGCTGCGACCTTCGGGACGGCAGAGGACGCTGGCAAGGGATTTTCTTTTATCTGGTTTGGCGATACTCATTGCTTCTTGGATTCCGGGCGAATGATTACACTGGCGGATCAGCAGCAGAAAGACATCGCCTTTTACTCCATCGCCGGCGACATCGTCAGCACGGGCCTGTATCGCGATGAATGGGACCGCTTGTTTCGGTACTCGGGCGAAGCGTTTTCCCGGAAACCGCTTATGCCTGTACCGGGCAACCATGACCGTCAGGACGGGCTGGGTGCGCAGCTATACTACGATCTTTTTAGTTTGCCGCACAACGGCCCGCCGCGCGTAGAACCGGAGGCATCGTATGCGTTCGAGTATGGTGATGCGCTGTTTCTCATGATCGACGCTACCTCCGAAGTGACCGACCACACCGCCTGGATCGAAGAGAAACTGAAGGGCACGAAGGCATCCTGGAAGTTTGCCATGTTCCACTTCCCGCCATACAACTTTGAGGAACCCTACCAGGATATTCAGCAAGCCTGGGTACCCCTGTTTGATAAGTACCATGTGGACCTGGTGATGGGTGGCCACATTCATTATTACATGCGTTCCAATCCCATGGCCGGAGGAAATGTGATGAATAGCTTCGATCAGGGCACCGTGTACACCATCTCGATCAGCATTCCCAGCGAACACAACGATATCGGTATAGAGCCCTACGCCGCCGTGCGGTATAAAGACGGATACTTTTACCAGCGGGTAGACATCGCGGGCGATGTGTTGAGCTACCGCACATTCGACGACAAGGGTACCTTGAAAGATTCGTTCACCATTCGCAAAAAGCAAAAATGATGAGACGTCTCGCATCTTATTCTTTTATACTGGCCGTTGGCTTGTCGATCGTGGCCTGTAAACCCGATCAACCCGCAGCCATCCGCCAGCCTGTTTTTCAGGACGTATCCTTTCAGCAGGACTACAGTAAGAAATATACTACGACCGACAGTACGCTGGTACTAAATCATGTCGGGACCGATCGCAATGGCGTGGTACAAATCCTGTCCTCTCAGGGGCTGCTGCATCCGTATGCCGGGGAATCTCTGTACCCGGGCACGTTGGTCGCCGACAGGTCTTTCCGGCCCTTACAGAATAAAAAGATACGTGCGTTTGCCACATATCGGCAACAACTGGTATACCTGGACGACAAAGCTGTGTCTGGTTGCCCTACTGGATGGGGCGCTACCTGGGTGTTATCGGCGCAGCCGACACCGTTAAACCTTAACCCCGAGCACGTAGGATAATAGGAGTCGACCTGGGGGAACCAACGTGCGGGCTGGAGTGGAATCAGAAGGGTGTATCCATCAGCAACGCGGTGAGATCTTTAACAACCGCGAGTCGCCGGCTGGAAATCTATCAATCTAGAAATGAGAACATCGCCTTGCTCGGCGCGGCGGCACTGCTCAACCGTCAGCCCGCGACTATCGGCATGCGATGAACCGTTAGGTGTACTATAGACTGTTATTGCGCGTATTCACCAACGCAAATTCTGCGTACGCGTGCCGCGATGTAAAAATATCTCTTTCACTTCTTGCGCAAAGACTGAACTGGTTAACGCAAAATGCGCGCACGGTGCGGGGCATTCGTCGCTACCTTTGTTCGTTGAAAGACGAATATATAGCGGTTGACGGAAAAAGTATAGATTATTTGATTGTATAGTTACTTCCGCTTTATGAAATGATTACCGTTTTATAATCACCGTAACCGAAACTTAACACACATAAAACAAACCTGTTTATATATGGAATTAGACTTTTACAAACAAAGGCAAGGACGGCGACGTGCACGGTTGCTGGCCCTGTTCATGATGCTGATTGTAAATGCCGGAATGGTGTTTGCATCGAACGACATTACGGTGTCGGGAAGAGTGACGTCTGCGGAGGACGGTACCGCACTGCCAGGTGTGAATGTATATGTCAAAGGCACGCAGTCGGGTACCATGACGGATGTTGAAGGTCGGTATACGTTATCCGTGGCAAATAGCGAAGCCGTTGTTATTTTTTCGTATATCGGGTTCACGACACAGGAAGTTGTTGTTGGCGACCGTACGACCGTGGACGTGACGTTATTACCGAATTCCGAGTCGTTGGACGAAGTGGTCGTAACGGCCCTCGGCATTAAACGCGAAGAACGTTCCCTGGGATATTCCGTGGGAAAAGTGAATGGCGAAGACCTGAGCCGCATTCCGCAGGAAAATGTGCTGAACGGCCTGGCCGGCCGGGTACCGGGTGTGGCTATATCTTCTACCGGCGGACCGGGTTCGTCTGTGAGCATGATTATCCGGGGAGCTAAATCCCTGAGCAGCGATAACCAGCCGCTCTTTGTCGTAGACGGCGTGCCGGTGGCGAGTGGCCTCAATAATATCGGCGGCTTTGGAAGCGACAATCGCGTGGACTATGGCAATGCTATTTCGGACATTAATACGGATAATATAGAGTCGGTGTCGGTGCTGAAAGGCGCCAGCGCGACCGCGTTGTACGGTTCGAGGGCAGGAAACGGTGTGGTGTTGATTACCACCAAATCCGGATCGCGGGCTAAGCGTATGACGATAAATGTATCCACCAACAATGCCTTTGATATACCGTACAAGTTTCTTCCTTTTCACAGCAAATTCGCTATCGGAGTACGTCCCTACACCCCCGACAATAACCCGTCCGGTGTGTTGACGATCGACGAGGAGTCGGTGGCCGGCAATGGCCCGGAACTTGACAAAGGTTATAAAGCCATCCAGTGGAACAGCCCGCTCGACGAGAATGGCAATCCCATTCCGACAGCATTGGTGTCGCACCCAGACAATGTAAAAGACTTTGTACAGACCGGGATCACGTCGACAAACTCAATCTCTATCGCTAACAGCACCGAGCAGCTGAATTACAATATTGCATACACAAACATGTCCAACCGCGGGATCATTCCCAACTCCGACCTTTTTCGGAACTCCCTGGATCTGAGTACCGGAGTGCAGCTGAATCCGAAGGTAAAGGTGAGCACCAACCTAAACTTCACCCGGAGCAATTCCAACAATCGCCCGGCTAACAACCGCGGCGCGAATCCCATTCAGTGGGCGTACTATGTATCACCGCACATCGATATCAACGATCTGCGTAATTACTGGGTAAAAGGCCAGGAAGGCCTACAACAGCTTACACAGGACAATGGAGCCGGGGAATACAACAATCCCTATTTCCTGGCGTATGAAGTGAACAATAGTTTTGTTCGCGATCGGGTGTATGGCAATATCAAAGCCGAATGGCAGATCTCCAACGCTTTCAGCCTGATGGGACGTTACTCGATGGATACGTATCGTGAGCAACGTGAATCCAAAATAGCCAACAGTTATACCGGCGAGCCAAACGGTGCCTATGGTGTGGTAAACATGGACCGGCTCGAACGCAACGCTGACTTTCTGCTTACCTATAAAAAAGACTTTGCGCCCTGGCACGTCACAGCGTCGGTGGGCGGGAACACGATGTATCAAAAGTCGGGCAATGTGTCGACTTCCAGCAAATCCGGAGCCGGTCTGATTACACCGGGAATATATACTATCCAGAATATTGCTGTGGACAACCTCGACTACAGTAACTATTTCGGTGAAAAAGGTATTTATAGCGCGTACGGCCTGGTAAACTTGGGGTATAAAGATATGATCTACCTGGATCTTACCGCGCGTAACGACTGGTCGAGTACGTTGCCGAAAGGAGAAAATTCTTACTTCTATCCATCCGCCTCCCTCAGTGTGCTGGTGAACGAAATGTTGCCCATGCCTGAACAGGTAAGCATGCTGAAGCTACGGGGCGCGGTGGCACAGGTGGGTAATGATACCGGTCCCTACCAGTTGATCAATATTATGAATACCGCCAGCGCATGGGAAGGCACGCCACGGGTAACAAGGCCGGCGGACTTGCTTACACCCGCCTTAAAGCCCGAGATCTCTACTTCTACGGAAGCGGGAGCGGAGTTCGGCCTGCTGGACAATCGCATACGATTCGAAGGAACATACTACACGACGGACAACAAAAACCAGATCATTCTGACGGACATGGCGCCGTCGTCGGGGTTCGAAAGGCAAAAAATAAACGCCGGACTTCTGCAGAGCCGTGGCTGGGAGTTTGGCCTGGGCGGTACACCCGTTCAAAAAGGCGACTTGCGCTGGGACGTTTCGGTGAATTACAGTCGCAACCGCACCAAGATCATAGAGCTGCCAGAGGAGCTTAAATTCTATTCTTTCTGGAGCGACGGGCGGGCCGAGGTGAGAACCTATGTCGGCGAAACCATCGGCGACATCTACGACAGCAAGATGGTGACGGTAGAAGATAAGAACTCTCCGTACTATGGTTACCCGCTCCTGAGCGACGAAGGCACCTGGCAGGTGATCAGAAGTAGCAATGTCAAGAACAAGATCGGAAACTTTAATCCCAACTTCACCATGGGGCTGCAAACTACGGTAGCGTACAAGGCCTTTACGTTGAATATGTCTTTCGACTGGCGCAAGGGTGGCGATTTTATCTCACAAACATATCGATACGCAGAGTCGGATTTGAAGACACAAAGATTTTTGGATTTGCTGATCAATCCGGGAAATCGCACAGGCCAGGAATTGCGCGATTGGCTGGTGGCAAACCAGGGAAGTTTGATTACCGATGGTATCAATATCGTCGGTGGTCCAACGGCAGCGTATGGCGGGCAACCACTGGAGCCCGGCGACGGTGTAACGCTCAATGACGGCGTCTTCAATCCCGGCGTAATAGCACAGTATGATGGTGACGGAAATATCATTGGGTATTCTGAAAATCTGGGTGGAGAGGGAACGAAGTATGTTCCCTACGCCGATAACTATCCCTGGGATTTTATGGGTGCTGCCATGTTCGATGCCTCATTCATCAAGCTCCGGGAGATCTCCCTCGCGTATCAGCTGCCGGCGCCGTGGGTACAATCCATCGGCATTCGCAACGCGTCGCTGTCGGTCTACGCCCGGAACATCATGCTCTGGACGGCCGCCAAGATAGGAGTAGATCCTGAACTGGCGTTCCAACCCGAGTCGGGCGCGCAGGGAAATGGTATCCAGTTCAAGCAAGGAATTGAACGGTACAACGTTAGCCCCTGGACTATTTCTACAGGTTTTAAATTGAGCCTCACTTTCTAAAACGCGATCACATGAAACTTAAATATTTCGCAATAGGTATCCTGATGGTCTGTCTCTCGTGTGACGACCTGACCGAACTCAACGAAAATCCGAACGGCGTAGAACCCGGCGTAATCAATCCCAACCTGGTATTACCAACTGTTGTGACGGAAGCATCAAAGCTATACCTCAACCTGGGTTTTGGAAACATTGCAGGGGTGATGCAGCATACGCAACTCGACGCATGGTTCGACGAGCATAACGACTACGCCTGGACGAATCAGAGCTGGACACCCTACTATGGCGTCTTGCGTGACAACAAAGTTTTATATGAGCGTTCTGCCGAGCTGCACATGGAGTTTCACCAGGGTGTTTCACTGATCATGAAGTCTATGATGTTTGGACTGATCACAGACCTGTGGGGAGACGCTCCCTATACCAATGCCCTGAACGGCGATCTGTCAGGCCTGGAGAATAAGCTGCCGGTATTCGATGATCAGGAGACGATCTATCGCGGCATTATTGCCGATTTGGAGACAGCCAACACGCTGCTGTCAAAAGACAAGCAAGAATATATCGGCCTATACGAAGATGACGAGGTACCGTACGCATCGATGCATATGGATCCGGCCCTATGGCGAAAGATGGCCAACTCCCTGTTATTGCGTTATTATATGCGTATCTCTTCCAGGCTTCCGGATGTTTCCCGTCAGGGAATTGAGAAGATTTACGCGCATCCCGACGAGTATCCGCTGATCACCTCCAGCGACGAAGACGCCACGATGTCCTATGCCGGCAATAGCGAGGGGGACTCCTGGCCGTCGAATGCGGTGTTCGATGCCAGCGGTAGCAACTACCGCCGGAACAGAATGTGTGCTACCCTGGTAGAGGTTTTGCAGGCATCGAACGATGCGCGACTCGGTGTATGGGCAAGCAAGGTGGAAATTCCACTGGTGGTCGACGCGGGGCTTCCGGAAGGTACCGATAAGATAGAGGACGGTATGCGCTACCTGTCGCCCGACGTCGTGGGAGCAAAATTGATTGATACCGACCCTGAGTACGTCGGTATACCGCCCAGTATTTCGAACTTGCCTTCGGGCTACAACCTGAATCCTACCCCAGGCCAGACGTCGAACAACCCACACGTTTCTTACCTCAGCCCGATATACGCCGACGCTGCCGGCCCGTTGCTGAAAGCCAGGCTGATCTCTGCTGCCGAGGTCCACTTTATCCTGGCCGAAGCTGCTCTGAAAGGTTGGGCCACAGGTGCTGCAAGCGAGCACTATTTGGCGGGTATCCAGGCGTCCTTCGAGACGTGGGGCGTAGCCGACACGTACGACGACTATGTAACGCAACCAGGCGTGATGCTGTCGGGTGACACCGATGAGCGTTTGGAAAAAGTAATGATGCAAAAATGGATCGCCAGTTGGTCGGCCACGACAGAGTCCTGGTTTGACTACCGTCGTACCGGCTTACCGGTTTTGAGCGCAGGACCTGCTGCTGCGCGAGATAAACTGCCCGTCCGGTTTTATTACATGCAGGACGAGATCGAGATGAACGCCGCCAACACAGCAAAGGCCCTCGAACGGTTGGAGAAAACGCAGTACACCCAGGCCGACGGCGCCAACAGCGCATGGTCCAAGCCGTGGTTGTTGCAAGGTACTTCGAAGCCCTGGTAACATTTGTTAGTAGTTTGTAGGTATAGCGGGGGCTATGGCTCCCGCTATTTTTTATACAATTTCATCGATTCAAATTCTGTTTTTCATGCATAAAAAGTGGTTTGTAGCGCTGGCAGTGGTTTTTACCGTGTCTGCTGGCTTTGTCCGGTATATGTACGTACGCGGCGCAGATGCCGAGTATTACGACTACAACGAGGAACATCATGGTCACACGCACGGCCATGCCGTTGCGCTGCCCAGCACGTTGCTATTCCCCAAGCCAGAGCCCGATCGGGTCATTCTGAACCTTTCGGAGATGCCGGAGACATGCCTGGCCGTAAATTGGCGGACCGATACCACGGTGGTGGCGGGCTTTGTGGAATATGCTGTGGCTACGGCAGGGCCGGAGTTCCGCGACAAGGTCATGCGGTTGCCGGCGCAACGCGAGTATCTCCAGGTGCGGCGCGAAGAAGAACCGATCGTCACCGCGCATTACTTTTCGGGACGTCTGGAAAAACTCACACCCGGTGAGCAATACGTATACCGCGTGGGGAGTGAAGCCGCGTGGAGCGAGTGGTTCCAGGTGCGCATGCCCGACGCTGCGCACAACAAGATCTCCTTTCTCTATTTTGGCGACGCGCAGAACGACCTCAAGTCCATGTGGTCGCGCGTTATCCGGGAGGCCTACAAAACGGTGCCACAAGTGGACTTCATGCTGCACGCGGGCGACCTGATCAACCGCTTCGATCGCGACGTGGAGTGGGGCGAATGGTTTTATGCAGGCAGTTATATTCACGCCACCGTGCCCAGCATGATGACGCCCGGAAACCACGAGTATGGAAAAGGCGTGCAGCTATCGCCGCAGTGGCGCCGGCAGTTCAATTTGCCACGCAACGGCCCCAAGGGCCTGGAGGAAACGTGCTATGCCGTGAACTATAAAAATCTGAAGGTGATCTCGCTCGACGCCGAGCAAATTGATGAGTCGACTGTATACCGGGAACAGCAGGCCGTATGGCTGGATTCCGTGCTAACGCACGACCCGCGCCCCTGGACGGCGATTACTTTTCATTACCCTGTATTTTCGACCTCGCCCAATCGTGACAACGAAAACCTGCGTAACCATTTTAAGCCGATCTTCGATAAACATCGTGTCGATATCGTGCTGCAGGGCCATGACCATGCCTATGGAAGGGGTATGGTGAAAAACGTGCCGACGGGCTATAGCGTCAAAGACAAGACATCGGGTACGGTATACGTTGTGTCGGTTAGCGGCCCCAAGATGTATGAGCTGTCCAACGATCCGTGGATGCAACGCAAAGCCCGTAATACACAACTGTTTCAGATCATTTCCATCGAAGGCAATACGTTGTCGTTCGGATCGTATACGGCCCGGGGCGAGCTGTACGACGCATTTGACCTGGTAAAATCGAAAAAGGGTGTCAACGCATTGGTAAACCGTATTCCCGATACCCCCGAACGCTTGTAACCGGCACTCCGGATAATTGTACTATTTTCACGACGCTTTTATATTACGAATGTCACTGCTATGATGAAAAATAAAGTACTGGTCGCCATTGTCCTGATGCTGCTGACGATCTTATTCTTTGCGCAAAGCCTCCCGGCACAATCCACCGTAACCGCCGCTGCGGCGCTGGAGGCGTATCTCGGTAACGGCGATACATCATACCGGTGGGAGGTGAAAGACACGTATACCCGGGGATCGGTCCAGGTATATAACATCCGGTTGGTATCGCAGCAGTGGCATGAATATCGGTGGACCCACCAGCTCTCCGTGTTAGTACCGGCAGATTGCCGTCACGACGGGGCGCTGCTTTTTATTACCGGTGGGGGGAATAAAAAAGGCGAACCCGAGTGGCGTGGTCCTGACGATAAGCTGACGGTAAGTCTCGGCGACATGGCGACCGCAAACCACGCGGTGGTCGCCATCCTGCGCCAGACTCCCAACCAGCCGCTGGTGGGCGATCTGACCGAGGACGCCCTGATCTCCTATACGCTGCATCAGTTCAAAGAAGATGGCGACTACTCCTGGCCGTTGTTGTTCCCGATGGTCAAAGGGGTGGTGCGCGCCATGGATGCGGTCCAGGAGTTTTCAACGAAAACGTTGCAGCGGGATCTACACCGGTTTGTGGTGACAGGTGCCTCCAAACGCGGCTGGACCACGTGGCTGACCGGCGCCAGCGACAAACGGGTGGCGGCCATTGCCCCGATGGTGATCGACGTGCTCAATATGCCGGTAAACCTGGATTACCAGGTCAAGATGCTGAAAGAATATAGTGTGCAGATTCAGGATTATGTCAAGCTGGGTATTCCGCAAACGGTTCATTCTGAAAAAGGAGACGCCATTACGGCGATGGTAGATCCCTATGCTTACCGTAAAAAACTGACGATGCCGAAGATGATCTTCATGGGGACGAACGACGAATACTGGACGGTCGACGCTGTGAAGCATTACATCGACAGCATACCGGGCCGTAACTTTATACACTATGTGCCAAACGTGGGGCACGACCTGGGCGATAAGAACCAAGCCTTTCAGGCCCTCAGCGCATTCCTGGGAATTACCCTGGCGCATCAGCCCTATACGGCCTGCCAGTGGAATGTTACCCCCGGTAAAAAAGGCGTGACCCTGAGCGTAACGGTAACACCGGATGCCCTGGTGGACGCCGTGCTTTGGTCGGCTGCGTCAGACGATACGGATTTCCGAAACGACACCTGGAAGGGACAATCGCTGGGACTTAAAAAGAAAACGGCGGTCATTACCACGACGACGCCGTACCCGCAGAAGGGGTACCGGGCCTTTTACCTGGATTTGAAATACAAAGATCCCAAAGGCGGTGAATATACTGAAAGCACCCGCATGTTTGTGACGGATAACGACGAAGTATTCTTAAAATAAACAGCTGCGATATGAACGTGCGTGTTTTAGGGTTGGTGTGTTGCGTATTTCTTTACTGGACCGATGCCACCGCCCAGCGAAGCATAGAAGCTATCCGCCAGGACTTCCGGAATGTTACCGGTACAACGGTATTGGTGGCCGCCCACCGGGCGGTACACAATCGTTACCCTGAAAATTCTATTCCGGCGATCCGGGAAGGCATTCAGGTGGGAGTGGACATTGTGGAGATCGATGTGAAGGTATCCCGCGACGGTGTGCCATTTCTGCTGCACGATCATACCCTCGATCGTACCACCACGGGTAAAGGCGAGGCCGAGGCGCTCACCTGGAAACAGCTGCAGGAGTTTTTCCTGGTTGACAAGGGCCGGAGAACATCGCTCAAAATCCCGTCGCTGGAAGAAGCTCTGGAGGCCGCCGCCGGACATGTGCTGGTCGACCTGGACCTGAAGACCGACAACATTATGCCAATCCTGGCGATTGTTAAAAAAACGGCCACAGAGGATATTGTCTTTTTCTTCGATTCGGATTATGCCATGCTTCGCCGTATTCAACGGGCGGAGGATAAGCTCATGATAATGCCGCGGGTGCACAACAATGCCGAGACTGACTCCGCGCTTGTCTTTGACCCGCCCGTGGTACACATCGACTTTACCTGTTATACCGAGCAGGTTACGCAGCGTATACGCGACAGTTTTGCCCGCACGTGGATTAACGCCCTCGGCGACCTCGACGACGATTTGCGTAAAGGCCGCGAGAAGCGTGCGTTAAAGACGTTGCTCGAGCACGGCGCGAACATCGTACAGACAGACGAGCCTGCGTTGTTGCTGACCATACTTCGCAAGAACGACCTGCACCCATAACAAACCTGCATTTCAAAGAAAGAACGGATTTACACACTATGCCGTAGCGCCTTGTTTTGCCAGCATATATTTTTTGCGATACTCCATCGGAGTAACACCCTTTATTTGTTTGAACTGCCGTGCAATGTTCTTGCTATCGCTTAGTCCCAGATCGAGCGCGATCTCGAAAATGGTCATGTCCGTTTCCAGTAGCTTTTGCGTAAAACGTTCAATACGCTGATTATAGATATATTCGTAGACGGGATACCCGGTAATCTGGATAAAACGTTTTTCAAGTGACCGGCGGGACAATGGCACTTCCTTTAATACCTGCTCCACATTGAGGTTTTTGTCCAGGTTATCGTGTATATATTTCAGCGCGCTAACAATATATTTGTCCTGGCTGGCAAAGATGTCGGTCGATTGCCGGGAAATTATCTGGGTCGGCCGTACGATGATGTCCGGGCCGGAGCAGGTGCCTGTACGGATCATTTGTTCCATGACACGAGCGGCGTCGTAACCGCTTTTTTCCGTGTCGAGGCCGAGGCTCGAAAGGGGAGGGTCGGAGAGGTTGCAGACCATCTCGTCGTTGTCCACACCCAGCACGGCCATGTCTTCGGGAATGCGTATGCCCGCGTGGCGCGCGGCCTCGGTAATATGATGCCCTTGGTTGTCATCGCAGGTCATCAGCGCCATCGGTGTGGGCAGTGACCGAAGCCACTGAATCAGCACGGAGGGTTTATAATACCATACATCCGCTGGAGCGTCTTCGCTATGCTCATAGTAATGCACCGTATGGCCCGCCTGCCGTAGACGCTCTTCAAAACCCTCGGCACGCTCACGTGACCAGACGATGTGCTGGAAGCCATAGAAGGCGAAATGGCTGAATCCTTTTTTTAGAAAATACTCAGCACCCATTCTTCCCGCTTCGTGGTAGTCGCCGGTAATGTTGGGGATATTCGTAAAACGTTCTTTGAAGTCCTGGGCCAGCACGGGGATTCCCGCCCGGGTGAATTTCTGGATTTCTTCGGTATGATAGAACTGACCGATGATGCCGTGCGCCCCCCATTCCCGAGCCCATTGCAGTATACCATCGATGCCGAGGTGCTCACGGAAGTATGCGGGCATACGACAAAAGGCCCAGGGACCGTGATCTTTCGAATAGCGGGTGATGCCGCGGAGCAGGCTCTTGCCATACTCCTCGCCGAAATCGAATAGTAGAATGATCTTGATCATAAGTATTATTATTAATGGTTTGGTAAAATCCTAATACTGATGTCATGTTATTCAACGTGTGTCTTCGCTCGAAACGGTTGGATTATAAAATATACTAATTTAAACGGAGTTCTTTTCGCGTTCACCGCGACGGAAGTGGGTGTTGTGGTGGGCATAGTGCAAAGGAAAGACTGGCGGTGGGCACCACAGCTGTAAGAGCATGCGATGTGAACCACCCCGGAACATAAAGGAAGATTTTTCCTGTGTCGTGGGCGTAATGGCTGTGTGAATATTATATTAACTTACATCGGCATGGCTATCCGAAAGAATCGAAGACTTCCTTAGTTTTTCAGGACCTCTACTTCTATCCGGTCGTTAGCAGCAGCCTGTTCATAAACAGCCAACTGGGCACCATAGCCTTTGGTACTGATGCGTGCGGCGTCAATGCCTTTGCTGACGAGGTATGCCTTAACGGCTTCGGCGCGAAGTCTTGACAGCTCCTTACCTGATCCATGGTTGGTGGTATTGGTGGCAGGGTCTGGCGCAAAAAAGTTAGTAGTAGTAGTACCGAGTGTTGTTATGTCGCCACGTTCGTTGCTGTGGGTGTGACCATTGAGGCGAATCCGACAGCGGGGATTGCCCATCAGGTTTACAAGCTGGAGAAGCTCGTCCTCAGATGCCGGTGTGAAGATGGCAGTATGATCAAAAAATTTAACGTTCTCGAGCTCTATATAGTCACCCTGGGCTACGGGCACAAGCTTGATGGGAATAACGCCATCTCCCGCAGCGCCAGGATTGTCGTAGGGTATGATCCGTTTGGCAAGCTTGTAACCGACCACATGGCAGACAATTGCCAGTTTCCTGGACGTTGGCGGAAGTATAATAACTTTCTCATCGGAGGCGATGCGCTGTGGCTGCGTGCCTGCCTCCTGCAGGAGGTAAACAGGGCCGGAAACTGCGGTGTTATCAGCACCGGTCGTAAGCCGGAAGATAAATTCTTTGCCTGCCGGCGTAGCAGGTGTTGTTTCGATGGCAGATTTAGTAGCCTCCGTATTGGCGGCAGAGTCTGTTGCCAACGTTTGTGGAGCCGGCGGTTCGGACTGGGTTGTGGCGATGACGTTGGAAGCAGGCAAAGGGGCGGCGCCTGTCTCTGTATCATATTCTGCGAGAGCGTTGGCCTCAATAGCCGCGTTTCCTTCAAGTGAACCCTGGTAGATCCAGGTACCCGTGAACTCGGATTCCAGGCGTAACCGATAGGCTATCTGCCGCGCGCGCTGCGGATCGGCGGTAACCTGTACGTATACATAGTAAAGCTTGCGGGCGGAATTGAACGCATATCGCGCCGGATGGTTACTGGCGAGCACATGCTCCGTGAACCGCTCGGCATTCTTTTGAACAGCAAAGCCACCGACAACCACATAATAGGTTTCGGACTGATTCTGGGCCTGGGCTATGCCGCATGTGACGGAAGCGATCAGGATGAGGAGATTCCGCAGCGCGGTAGAGGAGGGTCGACCTATAGACATAGAGGGGCGAATGTAAATCGAAAAACAAATAAAACCAGCGACACATTATTCCTTTCAACTCTTTTTTCGATCGCCCTTCAGGAGTTTCTGAAAATTCAGCCAGGGTAATTGTTTTGAGAAAACACGCAAGATGGATTGGAAACCTCCGCTTAAAATCGCGGCACCTCTCTTTTTAAGTAGAGATTAAGTTATCTCTCAGCCTCAATTTCTCCACGAGAATCAGTTTCCCAATCACCCCAACCCCACCAATTTTGAAAATTTTGAAAAAAATTATCGCATTAATGGGTTAAAAGCCGAATTAATAAGGATTTAAGAGAAAATTAATTGAACCCGCCTAGGTTTGGTTTACCGCCAACGATTGAATTATTGGTCGCAAACGGTAACAGTAATCATAACCAAAACCTAAATGTTCAATTCTATGGGTAAAATCTACCTGCTTTTTTCTCTGGCCTGGTGTGCTTTGGCCTCGGCGCAGGCGGCGTCAGTCAAGGGGACCGAGGCTTCTCTATGGGAGAATAAACATGCTGAAGGGCAACGAACCGTTGGCATTTCAACGGCAAGCGATGGGGCCTTCCGGGCAACTGGAAGGATGAAGAATGAAGAGGCTGATGCGGTGATTCCGCAAGGCAGGCAAGTTACCGGTACAGTGAACGACGAAACCGGTGCAGGGCTTCCGGGTGTTAGCGTCATCATCGAGGGGTCGACCGGGGGGACTGTGACAGACGCCGACGGAAAGTATTCCATCGTTGTCCCGTCAGACGAATCTGTGCTGTTATTCAGCTTTATAGGATATGTTATGCAGAAGGTCACAGTCGGCGCCCAATCGGCAGTCAATGTGTCCCTGGAGGCCGACGTCACAAGCCTGGGTGAAGTTGTTGTAATGGGTTACAGCACACAGAAAAGGGCAACCCTGACCGGCGCGGTATCGGTAATCGATAACAAGGATATCGTCCGGACCAAAAATGAAAACGTGCTGAATGCACTGACCGGTAAGCTGCCAGGCGTCCGGATCGTACAAAAAAGCGCTGCACCGGGCGCCTATGATACGCAAATTGATATTCGGGGTATGGGTGATCCATTGTTTGTCATCGATGGCATCGTGCGTGACAAAGACTTTTTCGCCCGGATGAGCTCGGAAGAAATAGAAAATGTGTCCATCCTGAAAGATGGCTCCGCAGCCGTCTACGGGTTGCGCGCAGCCAACGGTGTGGTCGTGGTAACAACCAAAAAAGGTGTTGCAAACCCGAACGGAAAGGTCGATATCACCTTGAATAGCAGCACCTCCTGGCAGCAATTCCTGTATGTACCCAAAAGCGTCAACGCCGTGGAATACATGACGTTGAAAAATGAGCAAGTGGCGCAGGACTTTGGAAAAAGCTACTTCGAGCGTGCCACGCCCATCTATACCGAAGATCAGATCGAGGAGTTCCGCAACGGAACCCGAAAATCCTACGACTGGTTCGATGAGGTATTTAAAAAAACTACCCCACAAACCGAAACCAACCTCAGCGTAAACGGCGGCGGCGAAAAAATGCGCTACTACTTCAACCTCGGCTATAATAAGCAGATGGGTTCCTATAGAAGTAACGACTACTACTCCTCCCGGTGGAACATGCGCACCAACATCGACGCTCAGATTACCGAAAGATTGAGCGCACGCGTTTCATTAGGAGCGATCATGGTCGATACACACCAACCGAATGGAACAGGCTGGAGCACCTACAAACAAACCTGGCTGGCCCGTCCGGATGCAGCCTTCTATGCAAACGACAATCCCATATTCCCGAACGGTGACCCCCAGTTCCTGCCCGAAAGCACCAACATGGTGACACAGACAAACTCGGACTATGTGGGCGAAAATATCACCAAAGACAGAAGGTTCAACGGAACCCTCACGCTGGAGTACGAGATTCCCGGAATAGAAGGACTGTCCGCAAAGGGCGTCTACGATTATTCTCCGAGCGTGCCCGATTACACTACGTATAAACGCGCATACACCGCGTTTCGCTACAACGCAGACACGGATACGTACAGCCCTATTGCGAGAAATACACCTTCCAGCATCCAACGGAGCGTCGACATCAACTACAGCACAAACATGCAGCTGGGATTGCACTACAACCACACCTTTGCAAGCGACCATAATGTAGGCAGCTTCCTGATTTATGAAGAAAGATACAACGCCTGGGATGGCATCAACGCATACCGCGAGCTGTTCGTAGATTCTGAATACTTATTCGCCGGTGAAGATAAAAATCAACAGGCCACCCAGCGCGGCGTGGGCGACCAGGCGAGCAAGTCGCTGATCGGTTCCTTAACCTATGACTTCCGTGGCAAATACATGGTCGATTTCAAATTCCGCTACGACGGATCCTCACGCTTTCCGGAAGGCAATCGTTTTGGTTTCTTCCCCTCTATCTCCGCCGGATGGCGCCTGAGCGAAGAAAGCTTCATTCGCGACAACTTCGACTTCTTGAACAACCTGAAGATAAGAGGTTCGTATGGCGAAATGGCGGACGACGCCATCGCCGGAATTTATCCTCCCGCACCGGGCTACAGCTTGAATGGTGGTGAGTACGGCTGGTACTACGGGGGCACACTAACGGGCGGTGTATCGGCCCAAGCCATTCCGAACGAGAACCTGACATGGTATAACGCGAAATCCTATAACGTCGGACTCGATTTCACGTTCCTCGACCAAAAGTTGAGCGGTACGTTCGACCTCTATAAGCGCGACCTGACCGGCATCCTGGCAACCAGCTCTGCTGTCATCCCGGGTACTGTAGGCGCCAGCTTGCCGCAGGAAAACCTAAACAGCGAACGTAACTTCGGATATGAAATATCCCTCCGCTATACCAATACTTTTAAAGACATCAATTACTATATCGGTGGCCAAATTTCCGCAACCAAGCGTAGAAGAATCGACTGGCTGGAAACACCCGCCGGTAACTCATACGACAAATGGAGAAACCGCACCGCCGGACGTAACACCGATATCTGGTGGGGCAACGAGTCTGAACATCAATTCACCAACTACGAACAAATTCAGAACTATGGAATTCCTGTAGGACAAGGCACATTGCCCGGCGATTGGGCCCTGAACGACTGGAACGATGATGGCGTGGTGAACAATTTGGATGAACATCCGATCGCGTCCATGGGCCGTCCTGTATTTAACTATGGCATTTCACTCGGTGGAAACTGGAAAGGGCTTGACCTGGCGTTAGACTTTCAGGGAGCGTGGGGTGTATACGTGCAGTATTCTGAAGTACTCACGGAAGCATTGCCATTCGGAGGACAAAATACACTGGACTACTTCATGGACCGCTGGCGTCCGGTGGATCCCAATGCGGATTATTTTAATCCCAATACACAGTGGATCTCCGGATATTACCCCGTTACAGGGCACGACGGTCGTCGCACAGGCACCAACGGTGTTCAGAATGCTTCCTATATGCGTTTGAAGACTGCGCAGATCGGTTATACACTTCCGTACGCATGGACATCGAAAATCAAGATGCAAAATTTGCGACTCTATGTAAGCGGCTACAATCTGCTGACGTTTACCGGTCTTGAGAACATCGATCCGGAACGTCCTACCTCCGGTGGTACCGGTGCCCAGTCCGTCGAGTTCTACAACTATCCGGTGAATAAGACCTACACCATTGGAGCAACTGTCAAATTCTGAAAAGAACTGAACTATGAAAAAACAATTTTTAATATATATAGTATTCCTGTGCTTTGGGATTTTCTCGTGCCAGGATTTGAATCTGGAGCCCAAAGGCATCCTGGGTGAGCCCGAGCTCTTTGGTAACGAGAACGGCGTGAAGAAATACTTCGCAGCGATTTACAACGGTCTCCCGATAGAGGATTTCATATACTTCGCAACGGAATCCGGCAACTATTCAGGATTCCGCCCCGACCCGGACGGCTACTGGCAGTCCGGTAAAAACAGCCAGGGAAACATGAGTGGCGAGTTTTTCAACACCTGGGTGCTGCCCGATAACGACGGGTTTGCGTATTGGCCCTACGACCGTGTTCGCGACGTGAATATGTTTATTCAGAACTTTCCCAACTACAAGGGAAATTATGCAGACGAAGTGTATAACAGTCTGCTGGGGGAAGCGCACTTCCTACGCGCGTTCTACTACTTCGGCATGGCGAAACGCTATGGCGGTGTTCCCATCGTGAGAGACGTACAGGATCCGCTGGCAGGCGCAGAAGTCCTGGAAGTACCCCGGAATACAGAATACGATACATGGAAGTTCATCTATGAAGACCTGACATTTGCCATTGCCAATATGGGGACAAAGGTCGATGAAATAGGACGGGCAAATAAGTATGTAGCCGCGGCATTGCTGTCACGCTCCATGCTGTACGCAGGTTCTATTGCGAAGTATAGCCAGTACCTGGGTTTTCAGGGTGAAGCCGCTACGGCCGCTGGCTTTGCGGGCATTGATGCTTCAAAGGCGGATGAGTTTTTCCAGTACTGCGTAGACGCAGGCAAAGTGGTCGAAGAAGGTCCTTTTGCATTGTATACCAAAGCATATCCCGACAAAGCCAAGAACTTCGCGGATCTTTTTCTGGACAAGTCGTCGACCGAGAATATCTTCGTCAAGCCCTACGACATAACCTCTCCCGGCGGCCTCCGGCTGCGTCACAACTATGATGCACTCATGTGCCCTGCGCCCGACATGTCATCGTTCGTTGGCGCGGAAAGCTATCCGCCGCTGGATTTCATGGAACTGTATGAAATGCCGGACATTGTGAACGACGACGACGGTACACCGGTTCGTTTTGACAATCGCAGCGATATCAAAAATGGCATGGAGCCGCGCGCGCTCGGCACGATGTATTTCGACGGCGATGTATTGCGTGGCGCGACCTTTAACATCCAACGAGGGATCTATAAGAAATTCGACGTATCGGCATCAGCGGCTGATTTCGGTAGCGGTCTTGCCCCGATTAACAGCGGCGGGAATCGAATAACAGGCACCAGAACCACGTTGGTAGAAATGGACGACAACGTGGAGTACTCCGTTACAGGAAGGCACGGGAATTTTGAAAACGAGGGTGGAGAGAATAACGGCTGGGGATCAGCTTTCGTGCGCAAGTATGTAAATCCGGCGCAGGCAACAAGTGATGTTCAGGTGTACCGCAGTGCCCAGTCCTGGATTGTATTCCGCCTGGGTGAAATCTATCTGAACTCCGCCGAAGCCCTGTATGAGCTTGGCAGCAGAGATGAGGCGTTCAATTATATCGAAAAAATCCGCGAGCGCGCGGGTGCCGCGACAGTCCGTCCAATTCTCGATGTGTCGACTACGAATATCGGTACCATCAACCAGGCGAACTATCCGTATTCACTCGAAAGATCCCTGCAGTACATCCGCGACGAACGCGCACGCGAGCTGTATGGTGAAAATCACTGGTGGTGGGATCTTCGCCGCTGGAGAACGGCCGACCAGGTGTTGAACCAGTTCCGTCACCGCCTGCTGAGTTGCTACTGGGTGTATGATGAAAATAAGTACATCTACCTCGAAGAGTATAACCGGATCAACCGCGCCTGGACAGCTTCCAAACAATGTTACTATGAGCCGATTCCATGGGGAGAGATTGGTAAGAATAACAAGCTCCTGCCGCAGAATCCGCTTTATTAATTGTTAACCATTGAGATGAATACTATGAAAAAGATACTATATATAGCGCTTGGCATATTATTGATGTCGGTTACCGCCTGTATGGAGGTCGACAACTGGGCCGAACCCGATGCGGGGGTTCATGGTCGGGTAATTGATTCCTATACAGGGGAGAATTTACTCACCGCACAAGGCGATTGGGGAATTCGTATCTGGGAGAGAACCTGGAAAGAGTCGGTCCCCACGCCTCAATCACTTTCTGTGAAGCAGGATGGATCCTATAATAACAGTAAGCTGTTTGGCGGCACATATGACATGCTTCCGTATGGTGGTCCGTTCTGGCCGGTGGATACCCTTCAGGATGTCGTATTCGGCGGAAATACCGAGCAGGACATTACCGTTACACCCTATTTGCAGTTGCTCGGTTTTGAATATGCACTGAATGGTTTAAAATTAACCTTGAGCTGCGTGGTGAAGGCCCCGATTCGTCAGGGGCTCCCGAACCTGATTGAAGTGAAGCCTTTCTTAAGCCTTAGCCAATTTTGCGGAGCAACAAATTACATTGATCAGGCAGACTATAACAACAAAAGAATACAGTATAACAAGTCCTGGACGGAAGCGTTCGGTGATGTTGAGGAGAGTACTGTTCTCCACATAGGTCCACTGCCAGTAAAAGCCGGTTATACTTATTATGTGCGTTTGGGGGCCAATGTCAACGATGCCAACAAGAAGTATAACTATTCAGAGATCATCAAAGTGGTGGTGCCGGCAGATGCTCAGAACGATCCGGACGCAATCCCTGATTTTAAGAACGGAACATATCCCTTTACCAAAGCGGACTGGGATGGCACACGGTGGGGCAATTTAGCGGACTGGAAAACCAACGCAGCCATGCGCACCCGGGAGGGCAGAGGTGGTTATGACGGTGGCTGGGAAGGTGCGGCAAATGATAGAAAAAGCTTGGGATTTGAACATTGGAACGCCGGTGAAACGGCTATCGTAAACGGTAAGCTCTATCAAACATTCGACCTCCCTGTTGCGGGCACGTACCGGTTTACCATGAGCCTGGCGGGAGATAATCCCATTAAAGCAAATGGCGGCAACGATCCGCGGTATATTGTGGCCGCGCTTGGCGAGGATCTGCCGGATATCGAAAACATAGCGACGGCGCTCGCCTCTACCAACTTTGCCGGCTTGAATCAGGATACCGGCATAGCAACGATCGACTTTACGATCGATGGCCCTAAAAAGGTGTCGGCTGGTTTTGTTGTCAACTTTACCGGTAACGAGCAAAATGTGAGGGCGTCCTTTGTAAAACTGGAAAAGATCAATTAGGTCGTAGTTTATAGAACGGTTGTCCGGCACTGTTGTGCGGGACAACCTTTTTTCTTTTCATGATCACACCCCGGTTAATTCGTTGACTAAAAAATAATGAAACACATTTATGAGCGTATTTAGTAGCACGATAGTTTTGTTTTTAACGGCATTGATTTTTGGTTCAATCAATGTCACGGCGCAGCAAAAAAAACCTTTTATCACCAACATGTATACGGCCGATCCTTCCGCGCACGTCTGGCAGGATGGTCGCTTGTATGTTTACGCATCGCACGATATAGCACCGCCCAAGGGGTGCGATCTCATGGACCAGTACCATGTATTTTCTACAGACGACATGGTGAACTGGACTGATCACGGTGAGATCTTACGTGCCAGCCAGGTAAAATGGGGGAGGCCCGAAGGCGGTTTTATGTGGGCGCCCGACTGTGCCTATAAAAACGGCACCTATTACTTTTATTTCCCACACCCCAGCGGTACAGAGTGGAACAAAACATGGAAAATAGGAGTCGCAACCAGCAAACATCCGGCAAAGGATTTTGTAGCACAAGGCTATATCGAGGGGTTGGAATCCATGATCGATCCATGTGTATTTGTCGATGATGATGGGCAGGCTTATTTCTACTACGGTGGTGGTGGTACCTGTAAAGGTGGAAAGTTGAAAGACAACATGGTGGAAGTCGACGGAGAGTTAAAGACCATGGAAGGCCTGGTGGATTTTCATGAAGCCAGCTGGGTGCACAAATATAAAGGTGTGTACTACCTGTCGTATTCTGATAACCACGACGAAAATAACGATAAGGAAGGTGTTAAAGGTGATAACCGCCTGCGATACGCTACCAGCAACAGCCCCCTGGGGCCCTGGAAACATCAGGGGATCTATATGCAGCCTACTGACAGCTATACAAACCACGGCTCTATCGTCGAGTACAAAGGCAAATGGTATTCCTTTTATCACAACAGCTCACTTTCCGATCACGATTGGTTGAGATCAATCTGTGTTGACGAGCTCTTTTATAATAAAGATGGAACGATAAAAATGGTGAAGTAGTCCACCGTTAAAAGTGAAACAGGAACGTGCGTTGCCATCCGCCGTTCCTGTTTTTATTTTATCATACTATTTCCGTTCGGGCAACGTAAGCGCCAGCGGCTTCTCGCGTCGCAGCATTTTTGCGGCTTCCCCCGTCAGCCATAGGTAGTGATCGGAAGGTTTGTGATCCATATCGATAAACAACGTATTCTTGCCAACGGGCGGGTTGTCGGAGCCCTTGAAAATAGCTGTGCCCTCGTTCACCTCATCGAACATGGCGACATACAGCATCTCGGCACCGGCATTCAGCGCTGTAGAGATCATCTGCCAATAAAACCGTCCACCTTGACGGGGAATAGACCCTACCGGTTTAATATCATCCGGGAACGCATGCACACTGAGGTTATGCCAGCTGAAGCCGGGATACACACACGGTACATAGTCGACGTTGTTCTCACGACACCATTTCATGTCCTGTAGAAGGATGTCGCGGTAACGATCAATGTCGCTGTGCAGCAAAGGAGAGAAACGTTGCACGGCCCACGGCATCACCAGGTCGGCGCGGCGGATGAGCTCGTGCAGGTAAGGATCGGGTGTGCAGTCGGCGTCGAGTGAGCGCCAGGCGGTAGGGACTCCCAGCATCACCGAGCAGTTGCCGTAGACGGGATCGTTCTTCAGAAAATCCAGGAACCGGTCCATGCCGATGTTGCGAATGTTGTACGGACGATCGGGAAACCCGAGGCCCCATATTACTACCAGCGGTTTGCCGCGATGGTGCAGGTATGTCTTCTCGCCTTTTTGCTGCGTTACCTTCAATTGGTCAACCAGGTATTTCCAGTCTTCGATCAGCGATGAGCAATCCTGGCCGGAGCCCTTCAGCCCGGAGAGGTCGTACATCACGGCAATAGCACGTTTGTATTTGGATGCGGCTTCGAACGCATTTTGCAGAATAACCGAGGACTCTCTCTTGCGGTTCTCATCCCGTGCGTCGTCAAAGAAGCGTTGCATAAAAACGCCGTCCACACCATACTGCTGCATCCACTTGAAATGCAGGTCGACCGTGCTCTTATCGAGCGAGCTGAAGAAACGCGCTGGCGTTCCGTCGGCAAGCTTGTGGGGTGTCTCGTACGTTTTTTCGTATTCGCTCACGTCGGGCCACATGTCCACGCCGGAGCGATTGTCGTCCCCATAGGCATATCGTTTGGTGGCGCTGCCGTCGCCGGCGGCACGAAACCAACCCTGATAGCCAGCCATCACTAACCCTTTATAGGAGGGGAAGAGCGTGGCCGTATTGTGACGCACCTGCGCAGATGTTACAGTAGCAAAACTGATGAGAAGTAAGGATAGGATATAGTTCTTTTTCATGGTCGCCAAACTAGCGCGACGCTCTTAAAAAGAGATTAACAACCGATTAAACACCGGGGCTTCAAATGGTTTTTTGATGATCGGTACTTACTGCGTTACTTCCACAAGCTTTGCTTTCAAGTCCGGCGCCGGCATATCCTTGTCGAAGGGAAACATAGGCCGTTGAATACGTTTAAACGGGAGACGTTGCAGGTCCTGGTCCACGCCGCCTGGCGTTAATGCCATAATCCAATCTGCACGCATGTCGTATAATTCAGGAACAAGGTATCCCAGCTTTACGACAACGATATCCGCCTTGCGTGGATCTAATCCCAATCGGGTGAAGTCTGTCTCATGATGATAGGGTTTTCGTTTTTTAGTCACGATCACGTTTACGCTGCCGACTTGAACGACCACCTCCGTTTCAGCATGCTCGTCGCCCTGCACGATTGCTTTTACAATACCGCGCAGGAGCACCGGTGGTGCATACCGGTTATCCACCGCAGCACCCGCTACTCCTTCTACCTTTCCGCCGACACCGGCTTTTACAGCCTTCTCCACGAATTCCGGTCCGGGGAGGGCGGCGTAGATGAGCGACGGGCCTTTTTCAGTTTTGAGCTCCGGACGCTTCAGAATCTCGGTTAACGTCCAGGTGACGTCACCCGCGCCACCAGCGGTAGGGTTGTCACCCATGTCGCTGATCATGAAGGGATGTTTGTCACTCTTCAGCGCCTTGTCAAGACTTTCCTGTAGCGTAGCCACCGGCGCGATAAACTCGAACTGATGTCGGACGTCCCAAAAGCTTTGTGCCAGGCGTTCCGCGGTCGACGTGACTTTGTCCCGGTCGTCTCCCACAACCATCACCACAGCATGATTACGCGGCTCATCGGCCCAGGCATAACCAATCCAGATGGCAGCGTCCACTACACCCGGTTGATCCGCCGCCGGTGCGACTTGCGCATACAAACTTTTACCGGGGTCTACACGTGTGCTGGTCTTTTCACCCGGCAACAAAATGGGTACGGTGACATAAGCCTTAAATGGCGGCTTACCCTTTCCGCTCTCGATACGCGACAACAGGTTGTCCACAGCACGTTTGTCTGATTGCACGGCGTCTTCATGCGGCGCCATGCGGTAGCAGGTGATCAGGTCGCTGTTTTGTGCCAGGCGCCAGGACACGTTGCCGTGCAAATCCATGGACGTAGAGATGATGGTTTTGAAGCCTACGATTTCGCGTATTCGGACAATCATGTCGCCTTCCGGATCATCAAGACCCACAACGCTCATCGCGCCGTGTATGTCGAAAAAGAGACCGTCGTACGGAAGATTTTTCCGAAGACTGTCAAGCATTTTAGTCATGAGTGACTCATAGGCCTCACGCGTCACAATCCCACCCGGTATGGCCCGGCCGATCAGGGCGGGAAACCATGTCGCCCGTTTAAAATCAGCCGAGTCGGGCGACAGGAATCCATAGGATGACAAAATCGACTGACCTGTCCTGGCGTGAAAAGCTTCTTCGTGGGTTTGTGCTGGTGAAAACGTGCTCGACTCAATGCCAAGCCCAGCAATGGCAATACGGGGAAGGTCGTTTTTAGCAACATCGCTTTTTTCGGACTTGCTGCAGCAGGCAAGCATCACGGCTACTATAACGATGCAAGAGGCGTGGAATATTCTCATTTTACATACTTTACAGTCAAAATATAGGACAACTTCCATGCAGCTGCAAGAAAAATGCAGCAATGTCCTACATTAAGTGACCATGCCGGGGATGTGTAAGAGAAACAACGCTGGAAATTTTCTTCCTGAAAATGAAAAATTTCCGTGGGCGGCATGAGAGGTAAATTTCGAACGATCCGGGAAGAAATCGCTATCCTTATTGACAGACGAAGTCCGTATCCTATCCCGCATCATGCCTGATCTACTTTCTTATCATCGATCACGGAGAAAACGGATCGGAGCAAGGAATCATGTGCTTAACCTACTACTCCGTACGTGACAAACATTCGTGCTGACTTCAGCGTTACCAGGGTAGTACGGTCATTCAAGAATAAACTGAATTGTATGAAAGCGCATCCATCAGGTTCACGAGTAACGCTACGTTCTAACAACGAACATGTCGTCGAGGTCACAATTCTGAAAAGCCAGATGGAAAAACGGTTTTCCATTTTCCCTGCCTTGAGTGCATGTGCCATCCAGCCGTTGCCAAGAATTACAGACGCAGGCGAAACGCTACTGTTCCGTTTCCATCTTGAAGATTGGAACAATGTCGTCAATGATTTTCTGGATGAACGTACGGTCCCCTACAGCAATTTTCGTGTTCTTACAGCGGAAACAAATCGCGCGAAGGGTATTCAGTTCCTGCCCGGGTAACGCGGGCGATAGGCCAGGCTAAGCGTAGAATTTACTGAAATATAGTAACAGAAGACTGAAAGTGCGCAATAGTAATGTGCCTCAACCGCGTAATCCCATCCGATGCATAGCCAATTCTCGTTTGCGATTGTCCGGCACGCTGGTCGGTAATATCGATCGTGACATTTTCAAAACCTGGCGTCAGCGCGAAGTCTCCTGCGTTGATAAGAATTCCACTGCAGTTAGGGTCTTTACGAACCCACACCGTCGTCATTTGAACCGTATCTCTGGTAGGAGACAGCAAAGCAAGCGAGCTTCCGATACCGGCCAGGCTAATACAGGCCACAGCGATAATGATGAAGAAGACTTTACGTTTCATGGCGTTCAGATTGGTTAAATAAGTGTTTCTCTTATTCCGTGGATAGTGAGCGCTATCCTTACGGCGCCATGAAGGTAGCCTACAAGATTTCCCCAATGTTGACAAAAATTTACGTTTGCGGGAGCGTTTTTTAGTTTTCAGGAAGCGTCCGGACCGTGCACGCAAAAAGCTGGCAGGCATCCTTTTTTAGCTACTGCCAACAACCTTAAAGCACTATCAATCATGGACGCACCCATCACATCAGAAATTAACATTGAAACCGGAATGGTATTAAAGGAGATCGCTACCGGTCGGCTCTTTTTGGTTGGCGAGCGCTTGCTGCAGAAAGTAGAAGTAGCGGGCGAAGATACCTGGCGCATAACGCCTACCGACGCTGAAAACCCGGATAGGTCATCCCGGGTGTTAACCCGTCAGGAACTCTCTGAAAGATATTTTGCCGAGGTCGAAGAGTAAGTATCATCCATAGAGGATCGTCACAAACAGCCCGCCAGGTTGTCGCTTTTGCACCCCTGACTGCCATCATTTTGTATGTAAGTTTGGTTCATACAAAACCCAATACCGTATGCAAAAAATAACCCCGCTTTATGGTTTGACAAAGAGGCGAAGGAGGCAGCCCGGTTTTATACATCGGTTTTCCCTTCGTCGAAGATCAACAGTGTAACAACGATGTACGATACGCCCTCCGGTGATTGTGACGTTGTTTGGTTCGAGCTCGCCGGACAGTCGTTCATGTCGATTAGCGCCGGGCCACTTTTTAAATTCACACCTGCGGTTTCGTTTCTGGTGGCGTGCAGCACAAAAGAAGAAGTCGATTCGCTTTGGAAGAAGCTGAACGACGGAGGCCAGGCACTGATGCCGCTGGATCAATATCCCTTCAGTGAACGGTATGGATGGACACAAGACAAATATGGCGTCTCGTGGCAGATTATGTATTTCAACCAGGAGATCAAACAAAAGATCACGCCGGTGCTGATGTTTGTAGGCGATGTCGCCGGTAAAGCCGAGGAAGCGATGCGTTTTTATACTTCCATATTCAAAGACAGTCGTATCGGCGATATCATGCGCTATAGCAAAGGCCAGGAGCCGGACCGCGAAGGCACCGTGGCACATGCTTCATTTACCCTGGCGGGACAACAGCTCGCAGCAATGGACAGTGCGCAGCAACATCACTTTACCTTTAATGAAGCTATATCCCTGTTGGTTTATTGCAAAGATCAACAGGAGATCGACTACTATTGGGAAAAACTGTCGGCCGTTCCGGAAGCAGAACAATGCGGATGGTTAAAAGACAAGTTCGGCCTTTCGTGGCAGATCGTTCCCGAGTCCATGGACAAGATGATGACCGACAAAGATTCTGCGCGCATGGCCCGCGTTACCCATGCATTTCTGAAAATGAAGAAATTCGATCTGGCAGAACTGGAAAGAGCGTATAGGGGAGAGGTCGGAGTTCCCTCCTGACGATCTTCATCCCATAGCAAAAAAAAGCCATCTATCGACAGATGGCTTTTTTTATGCTGACGGCAGCGGGCTGTTAAGCCTGCGGCGTATCGCTGTTCTCTTCTCCGCCGATCGTGCGTACGGTGGGCGGTTCGGTTTTGCGTTTAAACCATTTCCACACGCCTGTGAAGAGTGCCATAATGCCAAGGCCGATCAGCTTGATGTTCTTCAGGATGATGGCAAAGAAACCAGCTTTCGCCAATACCTTACCGGCTACGAGGCCGCCAATTGTCCAGGCAGCTACCTCGTCGACATCCGGATCGAAGTCTGCATACTTTTTGCCCTCTCCATACGTGAACGACGAAAGCACAGGGTCGATGTTGGCCTGCACGTCGGGCAGCTCATGCACCAGGGCTACAGCGTTCAGCACCAGCACACCTTTCCGGCCCAGTATCCGCACGTTGTAGTTCAGGGTATGCTCTACTTCCGCGCTGTCGCCAAACTGAATCTCCTTGGCCCAGTGGAGTACCTTTTTGTCGGCGTCATAATAGGGTTTCGCGGCCCATCCGATCATATACATCGGGTCATAACCTGCTTCTATGCGGGTCTTATTTATCTCGGGCTCCTCTTTCTGTATCCCTTCCAGCATCTCCTCATAGTTGATTTCATCGGCGTCGTCATCTTTCACGTAACCCATTTCATCGTAGGTAATGATGAACGCCCAGGCATCATTGGTAATAGCCATATTTTCAGGAACAAGCATACCCAGGGTTCCCTGACCACCCGGGTTTCCCCACATGTCGTGGATCACAAATCGGGCTTGCGCCGAGTCGAGGTAGCGAAATCCTTTCGGTACTTGTAGCGTGCCGATATCTCCGAATTTAATTTCACCCGTCTGGTACTGGAAGGATGCTTCCAGGCTGTCTAAAAATGTGTTGGTAGTATCATTTTCACCGGTGAACGCTGCGAAAGCAGGCATCATAAAAATGCCTGCCAGGAAGGTCAGTAGGATCTTTCTCATTTCGTTAAGTTGGTATTGCACATCGAAGAAAGATATTACGGGCCAAAAACGGAAACCGAAGTAAGTTTTTCAAATAAAAACGATTTTACGGCAGCCCTATCCTCCTATAGGAATTACCCCATGCGTTTCATTCGTGCTTCAAGGTATCGGCCGGATTCCTCATAGCAGCTTTCAGCACCTGGAAGCTGATGGTGAACGTGGCAATCAGCAGCACCGCGAGCAACGGTATCACAAACTGCGCCCACCCCGGCGTAACGCGATAGGCATATCCCTGAAGCCAGTGCTGCATACTGAAATAGGCAATGGGTATCGATAGCAAGGAGGCTATCAATACCAGCCGGACAAAGTCAGCAGAGAGTAACGAAACGATGTTGACAACAGAGGCGCCCAGTATTTTACGAATGCCGATCTCCTTCGTACGCTGCACTGCCGTATACGACGATAATCCAATAAGCCCCAAACATGCCACGATAATGGCAAGCCCGGTAAAGATGCTAACGATCTTTCCAAAACGCATGTCGTCATGATACTGGCGGTTGTAGCGGTCTTTCAGAAAGAAATATTCGAAGGCGTTTCCAGGGAAATACTTTTTATAGGTATTCTCAATGGACGCGAGGATACTTTTTGTGTCTTCTGTTTTTATTTTGATGGATGTAGCAGCATATGTACTATAGGTAGGCATCAGCACGGTAGGTTCCATGGGCGACTTCAGCGATTCCTGGTGAAAGTCCCGGATCACCCCGACAATGGTCCAGGCGTGCTTATCGTCCGTTAATTCTTTTCCGATGGCATCTTCCGGGGTACTGATCCCCAAAAGCCGGGTGGCATTGACATTGAGGATGATCGACCGGATCTTGTCGTAGTCCACCTGATGATCCGTCGGTAAAAATCCACGGCCTGCTACCAACGACATGTTGTAGGTACTCATGAAATGATGATCGACGCCGAGATAGCTAATGGTATACTTGGCAGATGTCTGCTCTTTCAGGTGCAGGTTGAAGCCCCGCGCCAGCCGGTCGCCAGGCAGGTTTGCGGATGTAGCGGCATGCTCCACCCCGGGAAGTTGTAGCAGAGCATGTTTGTAGCTCTCCACACGCTGCATGAAACTGGAGTCCCACGCAGACAGCTCGGGCGCGTTTACAATGACGGTATTGTCGATAACCATCCCGAGGTCAGCGTCGTTTATAAAATTCAACTGTTGGGATACAATGATCGTGCCCGTGATCAACGCCGCCGAAGACGTAAACTGAACAATGACGAGGGCTTTTCGGAGGAAATTACCCCGGGCGGAGCGCTGAAATTTTCCTTTGAGTACCGTAATGGGTTGGTAAGAAGAAAGAACCAGCGCCGGATAAAACCCCGACACCAGTGCGCCCAGGAGCAACAAGGCAGCAACAGCGACGAGGGTTCTCGTGTCGGTTGTTTGAATGATTCGCCACAGCGATAAATCATTGCCGGTAATTTTGTTAAACGGCGCTTGCAGCAGCTGCGCCATCATCATGGCGACCACAAAGGCGAGGCCTGTCAGAATAAACGATTCAAAAATGAACTGCTTGATGAGTTGTGTTTTGAATGCGCCCATTACTTTACGAAGCCCGACTTCCTTGGCACGGTCGAGTGCGCGCGAGGTCGTCAGGTTGATATAGTTGATCCACGCGATCAATAGGATGAAGAGCGCCACAATCAACATCGCCCATACGGCCTTGCCGCTCGCAACTTTGGCAATATCGTACTCATACTGAGAATAGAGGTGTGCATCGCGCAGGGGCTGCAGATAGAATTTCTCCACGCTGCCCGAAACCTTATCGCCCTGGAAATGGCGGTCGCTGAAGGCCGGAAACTTGGCTTCCAGTTGCGTATGGTCCACGCCGGGTTTTAGCACCAGATAATGCCGCATATCCGACCATGTCCAGCTGTTATCAGCCTCCATCTGGGTGGCGTGTACCAGGGTGGCATAGGATATTAGCACATCAAACTGGATATGAGAATTAGCGGGAATGTCCTGGCATATTGCCTTTACCGTGTACGGCTCCGTGTCCGTTCCCCAGTAAAATGTTTTTCCGATCATGGACGCATAGTCGGCCCCCTGTGCGGGGAAGAATTGTTTGGCTGCGTGCTCCGTCAGTACCGCCGAGAGCGGCTCTTTCAACGCCGTAAGACGGTCGCCGGCCAGCATGGAAAATGAAAACACGGAAAAGAAATGTTCATCGGCAAAATGAGACTGCCCGCTCCGGATGTGTTGATCGTCGATTCGGATATTCAGGGTTCCTGCCGGCATCAGGCGGGTATATTCTTCTATCTCCGGAAAGTCCCGGACCATCGCGGGGCCGACCGCCGGGTAGGTGATCGTGCCATGCTGAATCAGCTTGCCGTGCTGGAAACGGTCGTTGGTGACGCGGTAGGTGCGATCGATCTTGGCATGAAATGTATCGTAGCTCAGCTCGTAGCGAACGAATTGAAAAATAAGAAGACATGCCGCCAGTCCAATGCCAAGCCCTAAAATATTGATGCCCGAGAACACCTTATTCTTGACGATATTGCGGAAAGCGACGGTTAAATAGTTGCGCAGCATACGGGTACACTTTTCGTTGGCTCGAAGTATAGCTAAAAGTATAATTAATATTGGTGGAAGGCAAACGTAGATAGGAAGTGATTCTGTATCATTTTGTGCAATTGCCGACAGGAAAATGCTTTTTGTCAGGTAAAAAATAGTACTTTGTTTACTTGACTAAAAATATAAGTAAATGGCCAAAGACTTTCGTACCGCCGGTTTGCTGCAAAATCACTTCAGATTGGCAGTAAGGCATCTGATGAAAAGCAAAGGCTTTTCATTGATCAATATTCTTGGCCTTGCCGTCGCCATCACGTCGTTCTTCTTCATGATGGTCTATACATCGTTTGAGATGAGCTACGATGATCTCCACGCGAATAAGGACCGTATTTACAGGATTGCGCTCAACGGACACGAAGTTGGATCAAACGCCAATAGCGCAGCAAAAAGTTACCCGGGCATTTACAATTTCCTGCATGAGCTTTCCGATGTAGAGACAGCCACGCGCTTCATGAAGATCCCGGCCAATACCGGCTTCTTATTCGGACATGACAACAAGATGTTTAATGAGTCAGGTGGACACATCAACGCCGACTCCAACTTCTTTAAAGTGTTCCCAAGCCTACTGATAAAGGGAAATGCGGCAACCGTACTGAAAAATCCCAACAGCATTGTGATCTCCGAGTCCGTCGCCAGGAAGGTCTTTGGAAACACCGATGTGCTGGGACAACGGCTCGACCGCGTAGAGGAAAACGGCGAGGCTCCGCTGATCGTGACGGGAGTCATGATAGACATTCCAAAAAACGCGCACTTTCATGCAAGGTTTGTTTCAAAGCTCGAAGATGTATGGCCGGAAGTTTTGGAAGACAACTGGTTACCCTCCCTCATTTTTAACTATGCGATGTTAAAAGAACATACAGACCCCAGCGCTGTTAAATCCAGACTAAATCAAATGCTCGCACAAACGTCAAAGGAAACCCCGAAGATCAAAGGCACGTCTGTATTTCTTCAACCGCTCAAAGACATACACCTTCAATCAGATATAAAGGACGAGTATGAGGCGAACGGCAGCGCGACACTGGTTTACCTTTTGCTCGCAATCGGTGTTGTTATTATCATCATGGGCTGGATTAACTACATCAACGTCGAAACAGCGCGCTTTTTGAGAAGGGCAAAAGAGGTAGGGGTGAGGCGTATCATAGGGTCATCAAAGATAGACCTCGGGCTTCAGTTTTTAGTTGAATTTGTTTGCATCAATCTTTTGGCGCTGGCCATCGCCGGTATGCTGGTGTTCACGTTTACGCCTTATTTTGAAAATGTCAGTGGTATCCCCGTCCAACAGGCCTATCGGAATACACCGGGGCTTTGGCTGATGGCGCTCTTATTTTTCGCCGGGGGCTCGATCACCACCGGCATTTACCCGGGACTTTACCTCATAAAACTAAATGCAGCGCACGCGTTGAAAGGAAAATTCAGCCCACAAAAAAGTCGCGGCTTTCTTCGCAAGCCGTTGCTGGTGGTGCAATTCAGTGTGTCGATCATGCTGATAGCATTTCTGCTGGTAATCAATGGACAACTCGGGTACATGCAGCGGACAAACAAAGGCATTGAAGTGGAAAGCGCGGTCGCCGTGAGAAACCCGGTGGCCTATGCCAACCAGGAAGTATTCGAAAAGTACAACAACTATAAACGCCTTCGTGACAAACTATTGCAGCGCGCATCCGTGGACATGATATCGACATCGTCGGCGATACCGGGAACGGAGATCGGCTTTACATACGTGGACCTCATTAAAAGAAGCTTGAACGATTCCTATGATCCAACCCGCTACAAGACAATGTTTGTAGGAGAAAATTTTATTCCATTATATAAGATCAAAATATTAGCGGGACGAAATTTTGAGGCGGAAGAGGTCAACGTATGGAAGGAGCCCTGGGAAAGAAAAGACTGGCTGAAGATCATCCTGAACGAAAGTGCCATGAACGCGCTTGGATTCAAATCGCCGGAAGATGCCATGAACAAAACGGTCAAGTTTCAGGTCTTCGATGATTTTGAAGATCATGAGATCATCGGTGTGATGGAAGACTACCACCACGAAGCGGTAAAAAATGAAATCTATCCGATGATCCTGAAACTGAACTACAACAGCTATCAGCAAGTATACTACTCCATACGCTTGAATTCCGGAAGTAAGCCACAACAAGTACTGGGCGAAATAGAACAAACCTGGAAAGAAGCATTTCCGGGACAGCCGTTTGAATATTTCTTCATGGACGAATACTACGACCAGCAGTTCAAATCGGAAAGGCAATTTAGTCAGGTGTTCTCTGCCTTTTCAGGCATCGCGGTCTTCATAGCCTGCCTCGGCATTCTGGGAATGGCGTTGTTTGAAACCACTGCCCGCCTGAAAGAGATCAGCATCCGAAAAGTACTGGGAGCGTCCGTATCGCACCTGCTGGCGTTGCTCTTAAGTGATCAGGCGCGCTGTATTATCATTTCTTGCCTGGTAGCCATTCCGGTCGTCTGGTACGGCGCGGATCGATGGCTATCCTCATACCCCGCACACACCCCGCTATCGCCCTGGATCTTCGCCATTCCGCTGCTGACGGTTGTGTCCGCCGTCGCCGTTCTTTCGGGTATGCAAATGGTGAAAGTGGTAACACGAAATCCGGTCGATCACTTAAAGAGTGAATAAAAATATAATGCTACTTCCTCACCGGAAAGAAAACCCGGAATGTCGCGCCCGCATCCGGCACACTCTCCACCTCAATCCTGCCATTGAGCTTTTCCACCTGCTGCCGCACCAGGTACAGCCCCAGTCCTTTGCCTTCTGTATGCGTATGAAATCGCTTATACAACTTAAACAGATCACCCCCAAAACGCGTCAGATCAATACCCAGCCCGTTATCCGCAACCTCCAGCACCGCATACTCAGCGGTCTCGTGCGACGAGATCCGTATGAACGGCTTGCGATCCGGCGAACGATATTGAATCGCGTTACTCACCAGGTTATATAAAATACTGTTGACGTATGCCTTGATCGACACGATGTGCTCACACGCAAACCGCGCATCCACTTGCACGTCGTTCTCCCGCAGGAACGACTTCAGTGACTGCTTGATCAGATCCAGCTCATCCTTGAAACGTACGTTCTCCAACGCCGAGAACTTATCATGCCGTATATCGATGATCTTGTTCAGGTCGCGAATGATCGTCTCCAGCGACAGCGCCGACTGCTCGATCAGCTGCATGATGTTCGTTTTCTCCTCGTACGTATCCGCCAGGCGGTGGATATTCATCAGGCCCATCATGCTCGCGACCGGGCCCCGCAGGTTGTGCGATACCGTATAGGAAAACTGTTGCAGCTCGTTGTTCTGTTGCACCAGCTGTTGGTTGGTGTGCAGCAAGTCAAGGCTCTTTTCGTCAAGCGACTTCTCGAGAAAACGATTCTGCTCTTGCAGAGCGGTCTTCTGACGCTCGATCTCGTTGCTGGCAAGGATCAGACTTTCCTGGCTTTGAATCAGCTCTTCGCTTTGTGCCTGAATTTCTTCGTTCTGGGTCTCGATGTTTTTGTTGAGCTCGTGCAGCTCGCGGTTGGTGGACTCCAGCTCGAGATTCTTCAGGTTGAGGCGGGCGATCAATAATTCGTTGCGCGCTTCAAAGCGATCGAGTACACTCTTGAGCGACAGCACACAACTGGTCAGTAAGATATAGGAAGTAAGCAACGAAAGATTATCCCCAATATATTGCTTCGCGGTAGGCAGTGCGTGCAGGTTGCTGAAATAACGCAGGAAGATATCGACCGTCGCGAAGACCACCGCATGCACCATCATACACGCAAACATTACCAGCTTTTCCGAACGGGTAAAGATCAATGCGGGAATGATGGAGGTTGCCATCAATACCGAGTAGATGCCCGGCGAGCGGTAGTAGTCATACAGGTCGGGATGTTGTACGCGGTTCAGGAAGAGGATCGTAAGCGACGCCAGCGGAATGGCGAGGGCCAGCAGCACGCGCGCGAGGTGCACCTGCCTGGCGCGGTTCAGAATGGGGACGCTGCAGAGGACGAGTAGCGTTACCGAAAGCACCTGGGATGAAAAGCCCCACCCATGTGGCAGAATGTATACCAGGTAGACAGACGTAAGGATCGCCGAGATCAGGGCGATGATATTCGTCAGGATGATCGCCCGGGCATGCAGGGTAGGCATGTCCTCGGTGACGCCCGTTTGGATGAAGTTATTCCGAACCGATGATCTCATATAGGTTGTGCCGGCCTGTGCTTAGGCTATCCAGTCAATGTCTTTTTTCAACAGGTCGAGCGTGTGCTGCTCGGGCGAGTCCGGCGCGGGGTGGTGGTTGTATTCCCACCGAGCCTGGGGGGGAAGGCTCATCAGAATGGATTCGGTGCGCCCGTCGGTATCGAGCCCGAACTTCGTGCCGCGGTCCCATACGAGGTTAAACTCCACGTAACGGCCCCGGCGCATGTATTGCCATTCCTTTTGCCGCTCCGTATACGGCTTGCTGTGATTGTTCTGCATATAATAAATATACAACGGCGCGAACGCTGATCCCACCGCACGGATGAACTCAAAACGTGACGCTTTTGTAAAACCTTCGTTGTCTTTGAGGTAGTCAAAGAAAATACCGCCAATGCCGCGCGTCTCCTGCCGGTGTTTGATGTAGAAGTAGTCGTCTGCCCACTTCTTGAACTCCGGGTAATAGGAGGGATGATGCTCATCGCAGACGGCCTTCAGTTGATGATGGAAGTATCGCGCATCGGCTTCGTCCACGTAGTGCGGCGTCAGGTCGATGCCACCACCGAACCACCATGCGCCGTTGCTCATTTCAAAATAACGGGTGTTCATATGAATGATGGGCACCATGGGACTGTGCGGATGCAGCACGATCGATACCCCCGTAGCAAAGAACTCCAGCGACTCGCTGGCCGGAACTTTGAGGGAACGCAGCACATGCTCGGGCGCAGGGCCCCACACGGCAGAGAAGTTGACGCCACCCTTTTCGAGGATCTTGCCGTCTGTGATCACCCGGCTTACGCCACCGCCGCCACCGGGACGTTCCCAGGCGTCGGAGATAAAGGTGCCGGTGCCATCGGCTGCTTCCAACTGTGTACAGATATCCTGCTGGAGGGTCGAGAACCAGTCGCGGATAGAGTCTTTTGTAGGCATCGTGTTCAAAATCGGATGTAAAGTTAATCCTAAATCCTTCTTGCGGTGGCATTGCCTTCCGGAAACCCGGTGGAATTAGATGAAATGCAATCGAAATCGTTTGAATCGGTCGAAATCGTGTATCTTTATCCCGAGACCAATTGTTACCATCATGGCTGTTGAAGAGACCGCAAGAGCCAGAAAGATGATCCGGTCGGATGTTGACCGTACCATTCTTCTCGACGCTTATACCCACCTGTGCACAGCCCGGCGGATGGCTGATCTGTACGATGAGCACCGCGAGGTGTGCAGCAAGTATGTGCACAGCACTTCCCGTGGCCACGAGGCCATTCAACTCGCCGCCGGCATGCAGCTGGCGCCCCACGACTACGCATCCCTGTATTACCGCGACGAGTCTATGCTCCTGGGCATGGGCCTGGAGCCGTACGAGCTGATGCTGCAGCTCATGGCAAAACGCGACGACCCCTTCTCCGGCGGCCGCACGTACTATGGCCACCCATCATTACGACGCCCAGGCTTCCCAACCATACCGCACCAAAGCTCTGCCACCGGCATGCAGGCTATACCGGCCACCGGCATGGCCCACGGCATTGCCTACCTCGAGTCGCAAGGGCTGGCTTCCTGGCCGGCGCCACCCGTAGTGCTCTGCTCGCTCGGCGATGGCTCCGTCACCGAAGGGGAAGTAGCCGAAGCCTTCCAAATGGCCGTGCTCAAAAATCTCCCGATAGTCTACCTCGTACAAGACAACGACTGGGGTATCTCGGCCACCGGCGCCGAGATGCGCGCCATGGATGCCTACGAATATGCCGCAGGCTTCAAGGGCCTCGAACGCATGACCCTCAACGGGGCGGACTTCGTCGAGTCCTATACCGGCATGCAAAAAGCATTTGCCCACGTTCGCAGCCGCAAAGGTCCCATACTGGTGCACGCCCGTTGCCCGCTGTTGGGCCACCATACCTCCGGCGTACGCCGCGAGTGGTACCGCGGCGACGACCTGTCCATCCATCAGCAACGCGACCCGCTCGCGCACCTCGAAGCGTACCTCTTAGCCCACGGCGAAACCGAAGCAACACTCGACGCCCTGCGCACACGCGCAACGGCCCGTGTAGCCGCCGACTTCGAAAAAGCCCTGGTGGCCGCCGATCCCGATCCCGCGACGTTCGACACCCACGAGTTTGCACCCACACCTATCACGGAAGAGCGCGGCCGTCGTATACCGGCCGACGCCACCAAAGTGGTCATGGTGGATGCTGCCCTGCACGCGGTCGAAGAAATACTAAAAGACCATCCCGAAGCACTGTTCTATGGCCAGGACGTTGGCGGTCGCCTCGGCGGAGTCTTCCGCGAAGCCGCCACCCTTGCCGGCAAATACGGCGATGCGCGCGTCTTCAATACGCCGATCCAGGAAGCTTATATCGTAGGCTCGACCGCCGGTATGTCCGCCGTAGGAGCGAAGCCTATCGTCGAAATCCAGTTTGCCGACTATATCTGGCCGGGCATGAACCAGTTGGTGGAAGAGCTTTCCAAAAGCTGCTACCTTTCCAACGGCAAGTTCCCGATTCAGGCACTCATCCGTGTGCCCATTGGCGCCTACGGCGGGGGTGGACCCTATCACTCGGGCAGCGTGGAGTCAACGCTCCTCACCATCCGCGGCATCAAGATCGTATACCCCAGCAATGCCGCCGACATGAAAGGCCTGCTCAAAGCTGCCTTCTACGATCCCAACCCGGTGGTATTATTAGAACACAAAGGTCTTTATTGGTCTAAAGTCCCCGGCACCACCGACGCCAAGACCCCCGAGCCCGACCGCGACTATATCATTCCGCTGGGCAAAGCCGCCACGGTACAGCAAGCCACAGCAGACAAAATCGCCGTCGGCGAATCCTGTGTCGTGATTACCTACGGCATGGGCGTCTACTGGACCAAAGAAGCCGCCCGCGTCTACGAAGGCCGCGTGGAAATTATAGACCTGCGCACGCTCAACCCACTCGACTGGCACGCCGTCACCACCGCCGTACAACGCCACGGCCGCACGTGTATCGTCACCGAAGAACCCTTACTAAACTCCTTCGCCGAGTCCCTCGCCGGCCGCATCAGCAAAGAATGCTTCGAGTACCTGGATGCACCGGTATGGACCATCGGCGCCGCTGACTTACCCGCGGTAGCGTTGAATGTGGAGTTGGAAAAGATGATGTTGCCGAGCGCTGCCAAAGTGCAGCAGGCACTGAAGGAGTTGTTGGAGTATTGAGGTAGTAGAGCACGGGTTTAAAACGGGTAACCAATGCCCACATTATAAATAATCGGCTCGCGATAATTCGTCCAACCATCTGCTGTCTGTGTCGCATACGGCTTAAAGAACCGAACTTTATCCAATACAAACTTGTCGCCTTCTTCTCGCGCCGGATCCCACACTTTCATCCCCACATCCAATCGCAAAATCAGGAACGTGAAGTCAAAGCGAAGACCAAATCCCGTTCCCACAGCAATTTCTTTATAGAACTGATCAAACTTAAACTGCGAGTTGCCATTGGGGACCCCTGACTCCGATGTTGTCATCGGTCCGTTTTCTTCTCTTTCATTCTCGGGTATCAGCGTGTACACCGTTTTAAAGCGGTGCTGAAACGTCCAGGTATTACCGACGTCGACAAAGACTGCACCGCTCACAAAGCCGAACAGCTTCTGGCGGATTTCCAGGCTCGCCTCCAGCAAGATCTCGGCAGGCTGTTCGATGCTATAGTCAAATAGTCCATCGTTGCGTGGGTTGCCGTTGGGATTGCCGTTGATATCCACTTCTTCTGTGGTACGCGGTTTGAAGGAACCCGGTCCAAGACGACGAGGGCGCCAGGCGCGGATACTGTTACTACCGCCGGCAAAGAAGAACTTTTCATAGGGAAGACTCCTGCCGTCACTATACGAGTACGCCAACCCCGAATTAAACCGGTAGGCTACCGTGGTATTTTTGTGCAGCACGTTGATGCGCCGCATGTCGAGGCTAAAGCGAAAATATTTGAAATAGTTCAGATCGTACTGCGTCACGATTTTCGGATCGACAAAATTCCAGATCGTACCGCCGCTTTCCACCTGCGCGCGAATAAAGCCCGAGCTGCGCTCAGCGTTACCGTAGTTTTTGTAGTTCCACGTTACGCCGAAGATAATACTGTTCACAAATGACGGTCGAAAGGAATTAATCAGACTGAAGTTACCCTGTTCGGCCTGCTCCAGGAGCAGCGTTTTGAAGTCACCCGACAGGTTTGCCGTGTCGATCACGCTGAGGTTGACCGGTGTCAGCTGGTAGGAGCGACCCTTGTTGTTCTGCCAGGTATAGCTGCCCACGACCGACACCGCCGTACGCCGGTACTCGGGACGATCCGTGTACGCATAGCCCGCCGTAAACTTCGTCTTCGGGTTATACGCGGCATGCCGGAACCGCGTACGGTCGCGGAAAGGCCAGATAAACTGCGGGAACGTGAACGACGCGTTCACACCTGCTTCTGTGCTCTTGTAAAAGTTCTGATCACTTGTTGCAGACGCCACACCTTCGAAACCAAACCGGCCACTCAGGTCAAATGTCTCCATGCCCTTAAAGACATTGCGCTTTTTGAAGGAGATGTTATAGAAAGGACCCGGGTATCCTTGCGTTACGTTCACACCGGCTTCATTACTCCATTCATACCGTGACAGCGGACTGGTAAAGATATTGGCGACAAACCGGCCGCCGGTAGTGTCATAGTTGATGTTGACAAACTTAAAAGCGTCGATGTTGGCCAACTGGCGTTGCGTATTGAGCGTTAGCGCACGGCTGTATTGATCGCCCGGTTTCAGAAAGACGCGTTGGGAGAGAATCTTGAGGTTGTAGTTGTCTTCGTAGTACCGAAAGTGAATATCGCGGTATGAACGTTCCCGGCGCTCGCGGCGGAAGCGGTTGGTACTGGCGTCGGTCGTGAAATTTACCTCGTCAATGGTAAAGCGTTTGTGCTCCTCGCGCTTCGCCGGCTCGTGGATCTGCACCATGATGGAGATACGACGGTCGGGGCTTTCGTACGCGGTGTCCATCTTAAACTCAACATATTGACGGCTGAAATCGTAGTAGCCATTATCTTTTAACAGGATATCCAGGCGCTCGCGCTCACGCGTGAGATTGTCTTCGTCGTAACGATCGCCCTTTTTTAAGAAGCTGGCCCGTTCGTTCTCGATGACGGTGCGAAGAATGGCCGTATCGGTGATCTGGTAAAAAATTGAGTCGAGGTGGTAGGCCGCGCCAGGCTGAACGATATACAATACTTTTACACGCTTACGCAAAATGCGCGAGGTGTCAATGCGGGCATGTACCTTGTTGACAAAATAGCCTTTGGAGAATAAATATCCGCGGAAGCGCCCTTCGGTAATGCTCACCAGCGAGCTGTCGAACACCGCCACGGGCTCGCCCCATTGCATCACGGTGTTACCCTCGTCGATCTTTTTGTCGAACTTCTCGAGCTTCTGTTGTTTGCGGAACTGCAAGTTGTTGATCTTACGGGGCTTGGTGGCCGCGGCCATCTTGGCGTCGAACTTCTTCTCAGCCTTCTCCTTGCGTTTGATCATCTTCTCCTGATCGTAAGACCGATACCCTAGGTAATAAATGCCCACAAGGGGGGCAATGGGCAGGCCGAGCATCTTGCGGTTGGACTCCTGGGCATAGAATTTGCTCAGCTCGTCCCGGTCGATCTCGCGGGGGGCGTCGATGCGCTGCTGGTACAACAGCTTTTCGTTGTCCTTGAGATGCTTGATGCCCAGGCAGCCTGATAGCAGCGGGATGAGAGTGATAAAAAGAAAATATTTACCTTTCGAAGTTCTCACGCGTCAACCATGCTGTCAAAAGCCAGAATCAAGTTCATTAAATCATTGCAATTAAAGAAATACCGCAAACAGGAACAATGTTTTGTGGTCCAGGGTGCCAAGAGTGTTCAGGAATTATTGCATTCCGACTTCGAGACCCTGGCTGTACTGGGCACCGCCGAGTTTCTGGCCACGTGTCCACCCGCCGGCAAAGCCGAAGTGTTGGAAGTGAGCCCCAAAGCCCTGGAAGAGCTTGGCGAGTTCCAATCCAACGATGCCGCCCTGGCCGTGGCCCGCCTCAAACCCAACAACCCACTGACCGTCGGCCCCACCGAGTTTGCCCTCGCCCTCGACGACATCCGCGACCCCGGTAACCTGGGCACCATCTTGCGCACCGCCGACTGGTACGGCATCCGCAAAATCATTGCCTCTTCCGAAACCGCCGACTTCTATAACGCCAAAGTAATCAGCGCCACCATGGGCTCCTTCACCCGCGTGCAGGTCTACTACACCGACTTGGAGACCTACCTGCCCGCAGCAGGCTGCCCCGTCTTCGGCGCCTTCCTCAACGGCTCCAACGTACACATGACCAGTTTCGGGCCGAACGGCATCGTCTTGATCGGCAACGAGTCGCGCGGCATCAGCGATGCGCTGGCGCCGTCGGTCACCCACAAAGTCACCATCCCCCGCTACGGCCAGGCCGAGTCCCTCAACGCCGCCATCGCCACCGCCATCATCTGCGACAACCTGGCGCGGGGCCGCCACGCACTATAATGGGAATTTGAAATATTCCGCGTCACTCACTACTTTGTAGTGGATAAATTGCTGTATGCGCATGGTTTTTTCTTGCCGCGACGCCGTCGCAGCGTCATTGTTTCTGTTGATCGGTATGACCACCGCGTCGTGCAGCCGCAAATTGTCTCAGCAAACAACCGCCAAAACTATTCACCAGCTCCTCGGGCTGGACGCAGGCGGTTGCCAGTTCACCAGCCCCAAGCCCAAAAGCAGTGCTGTCTCCGACGAGCAGATGCCGGCCGTAGAACAGGGCCCGGTGACACCGGACTCGGTACTGGAGAAGATCCTGCGCGAAGCCAAGCCACGGTTTCTGCAACCCTCGCGGTATGCGGACAGGTTTACGGTGCCAGGCATAGTCCTCGCCAACGGCAATACGCTTTACATAGAAAATAACCGGTATGGATTGAAGAAATCGGACGGCACAGTCATACTGGCACCGATGTTTGACTATATAACGCCGGCATTCACCTACGCTGCACCCGACAGCGCGAAGGGATTTGCAGCTTGTGTCGGTACAGGCTGCAACTATTATGATGCTGATGGAAAAAAAGTGTTGGCAACGGACTACGCCGGCGTACTGCCTACCGCCGCGGGAACGTTCATTATATATACCCAGGAAGGCGTGGGCATAGTCGATGCCGCCGGTCGGACGCTAGTGGCGCCGTCGTTCTACGATATTACCACACTGGATGACTCACGCTACCGACCGGTTATTGGCCGCGATGGCCAGGGACCCCTTGTGCCGACGGCAGTAAACGTAAACGGAGAGACCTACAAAAGTCATTTCTTCTACCGCGTATATACCCATGCTTATCGATCGTTCCTATTGAGCGGAGATGTCAGCGATACGCTGTGGCTACCGGAAAGCAAATACGGGCATGAGTTATTTGATGTCCACCCCCACTTTGTCTCGGCTGGCCACCTGATGATCGACGACATGCTCGTAAACGTTAAGACCAGGCGCAAGCTGATCTGCGAGCCCGGCTATGAAGTCCGCGTGGTTAACGAAGTTCGCCAGTTGGCATCCGTTGTGGCTCCCGACGGCCTGGAGTATCTGGTGCATTTTGACGGTACGCTGGTAACACCCCAGGCGTTCTATAACATCGCGGGAGTCGACATGTATGAAGGAAATGAAGCGTCACCCAACCCCGTTTCGGTTGTATCAGGGGCCATGCCGGCCCCTGGTTCAGGCATAGATCCGGTAACCCTGGATGGAGCCATCGATCGTAACGGGCAATGGGTAATACCCCCTGAGTACAGTGTTGTTAGTATAATGGGGCCGGGCGTGCTGGCGGGGTACAGTGGCGGGACGATCGATTTGTTCGATGCGGCCGGAAACAAACTGACCGCCTTCAAATATACAGAGATATCCCCGTTCGGCGATGGATTGCTTCTGGTGGCAGGCGAAGGTGGGGCCGACGTTGTCCGCGCAAGCAGCGGCGAGAAGCTGCAACACGACTTACCGTATTCAAAAATCGAAGCAGTAGACTTTAACGGCGTTACATATTACATCGCCGAAGGACCGGAAGGAGAAACAGTCTTGAATGAAACGTTCACCCCGGTACTACCGGGATTCTACGCCGCGGTATTTGAGACACTGCATAACGGAGCGATTAAAGTATTAACGTCGTATGAGGAACGTTCCGGGCGGTATCGGCTTTACGAATGCAATGGCAAGGTTCGTAAAATTAAAGTTCAGGGACGGGAGTACGATTCTTTTTCCTGGATCGCCAGCCCTGACGCCGGTCTCACACACGTGGTGCTCAACGATGGCACCGCCTGGTTTGTTCTCTCTGACGGCAATAGCGTGCCGGGTGACGCCCGCATACGCACTATGGCGCCGGCCAACTATCGCAATCTATACATTACTTCTATTGCTATCCCGGAAGATTTGGGCGGAGGAGAAACGTTCCTTCGAATTAAGTACGGAATGGTTAATACCGAGGGCCAGACGGTAATACCGCCTACTTTTGACAAGATTGAACCCTTTTCTGCCGAAACAGGCCTTGCCTACTTTTTATACAACGAATTTAGCGATTACGCCGGGAGTGGCTACATTACTCATGGAGGCGACGTACTCTTCGATATGCAATACATGTATCCAACGGACCTGGAAGGCGGTCTTTTCAGAGTCTGGAAAAACCACCGGTGTGGTGTCGTGACACGTTCCAACAAAGTCATCGTGCCGATAGTCTACGACGAAATCGAACACAATGACTCCTTCTTTCTGCTTGAAGCTAAGCGAGGTAAAACCATAGACCGCTATACCCCCCAAGGCACAAAGATCAAGTGAGTATGAATGAAAAGCGAAAAAAAAAGCCCGTTACAATCGTAACAGGCTTTTTTAGTTATGGCGTTAAACAGTGTTACACCATCTCTCTCAAATCCACCGGCACGACGCGCGACACACCCTTCTCCACCATCGTAATACCGTAGATCACGTCCGTAGAGGTCATCGTACGCTTATTGTGTGTAACGATCACAAACTGTGAGTCCTTGCTAAAGGTCCGGATGATATTGTTGAACTTGTCGATGTTGGCGTCGTCCAACGGAGCGTCCACCTCATCGAAAATACAGAACGGCGCCGGCTTTAACAGATACATCGAGAACAGCAGGGCCGTAGCCGTCAGCGTCTTCTCACCACCCGACAGCTGGTTGATCGTCAGCGGGCGCTTGCCTTTCGGCTTGGCGATAATATCGATCTCCGACTCCAGCGGGTTGTTCGGGTCTACCAGGCGCAGGTCGCACTGGTCGTCTTCCGTAAACAACGACCGGAATACACGTACAAAGTGCTCCTTGATCTTGTTGAACGACTCCATGAAGGTGGCGCTCGCCACGCCTTCGATCTCGCCGATCGTGCTCAGCAGCGACTCCTTGGCCTTGACAAGGTCGTCCTTCTGTGCCATGATAAAGTCGTTGCGTTGTTTGATCTCCGTATAGGCTTCCATCGCCATCGGGTTGATGGGGCCCATGTTGTCGAGACGGTTGCGGATCTTCTGCACTTCCTCGCGAATCTTGACTTCGTCCATGGCGCTCAGCTGCTCCGCCTCTTCCGGCGTAGCTTCTCCTACGACCGTATCCAGGTCCACATTGAACTCGACTGACAGACGCTCTTTCACCGAGTTGAGGTGCATCTTGCTTTCGTTCAGCTGGCCTTGCAGCTCGATCAACGTGTTGTCGATCGCCTGACGCTGATGCTGAATCTCGCGCAGTGACTTCTCCACCTTGTCGATCGCGCCGCGCGCTTCGTAATATTCTTTTTCCGCTTCCGCCAGGCCTTTCTCCATGGCTTCTTTTTCTTCGTACATGCCCAGGAGCTCGTCGTCGTTGCTCTCGGTATTTTCGATGATGCGTTTTACTTCTTCTTCGTTCTTCTTCAGATCTTCCACGTTGACGTCGATCCGTCCCGCACTTTGCTCCATCGACTCCTGCTTAAAGCGGATCTCCTGGTCGATGCTCTTCACGCGGTTGTCCTGCTGGTGGAAGAAAATGTTCTGCTCGTTATAGGCGGCAGACTTCTGTGTCAGCAGCTCGTTGTTGCTGGCCAGGTCCTGTGCGATATCCGCGAGGCGCTCTTCCTGTGCTTCGTAGTCGCGTTGTATTTGTTGCGCTTTGGGGCGCAGGTCTTCCAGTTCCTGGCGCAGGGTGTCGATCTTTTCGAGAATGTCTTCGCGGCGCAGGTCGGCACTGTTCAGCATTTCGGAGAACTGCTCGCGCTTCGTGCGGAAGGAAACGTACTCTTCGTTTACCTGACGGATGGTGTTTTGCACCTCGTCGATCTGCTGGCGGATCTTGTTGTTGCGCAGCTTCTCGAGATCGGCTTGTTTTTCCAGCAGGCTGTGACGGATGTCGTCCAGCTTGGTGGTCAGCTCCTTGATCTCCTTCTCCAGCTTCTCCATGTTCTTGGCACGGCCGATCTTCTTACCTTCGAAGAGGCCCACGGAACCACCGGAGATGCTGAACCTGCGCTTGGTGAGCTTGCCGTTCTTGGTAATGAACGTATTCTCATCGCTGCCGGGCAGCTGCTTCATATCACCCTCGTAGATATATACCTTGTCGAGGATGTACGCCATCAGCTTGCGATACTTCTGGTCGTACTCGATGATCTCCGTTGCCGGGAAGGCGTTGTCGTAAATACGGCCCGGCGTGGACTCGAACTTGTCGAACGAGTCGAGTATAAAGAAGTGCGCCTTGCCTTTCGCCGCGTCGCTCAGAATGTTGATGGCTTCGTATGCCTCCGACTCATGCTCGACGATATAGTAGTTGAGGTATTGCTCGAGGTAGTTCTCGATCGCCACGCGATACTCTTCTGACGTTGTCAGGATATCCGACAGGAGGGGAGCATTCTTGCCTACTTTCTTCTTGAGGAACTTGATGGCTTCGGGGAAACCTTCCAGGTTCTCGACCAGTGACTTGGTCAGGTTATATTCGTTCTGGCGGGCGTCGAGCTTACGGCCGGTCACGTTCATCTCCTCACGGATCATCTCGATGGTTTTTTCCATCGCCGTGATGCGGCTCTGTACCTCTTCTTCTTCCTTCTTCAGGCGGTCCTGCTGCGCATTGCCTTTGTCAAGCTCTTCTTGTAAGACCTTCAGCTTGTTTTCGAACTCCACCAGGCTGGCGTTTTGCAGCGACGTATCCGAAGCGGTCTTCTCCAGCTCCTGTTTGAACGACGATACCTGGATCTCGCGGATCTCTACCGACTTGTTGATCTGGAAGCTCTCTTCCTGCTTCTCGCGTTGTACACGGCGCAGGGAGTCGGTCTGTGTTTGCAGCTCGGTGGTGACACGTTTCTGATCTTCGTACTCACCCTTCAGGCGTTCCAGCTTCTGGGTGATCTCTTCGAGAATGCCTTCGGCTGAGCCACGCTCGCCCTCGAGGCTCTGCACGCTGAAGCGCGCACGCTCGTTGCTTTTCTTATCCTGCTCAATCTGGTCGCGCAGACCGTTAGCCCGGTCGTTGAGATATTTGAGACGTTCGTTCTTGATCTGCTTTTCGCTTTCGTACTGGCGGATCTTCGACACAAACTCGTTGATCGCCTTCTGACGTGAGCTCAGCGTTTTTTCCTTGATGACCAGGTCGGCCTTTTCTTTTTCGATGGAGGCTTCCTTCTCTGCCACATCGGCGGCCATGCCGATCTTGCGGTCATTCTCCGCCTGCACTTGTTTGCTGATGGCGTCGAACTTGTCCTTTTGTCTGTTGACCACCACCTTGGCCAGGGTAATGCTTTTGGCCTTATACTCGTCCTTGACGCGGTAGTATGTCTCTGTCTGCTTGGCCTGCTTCTCCAGGCTCTTCATGTTCTTCTCGATCTCGAACTGCAAGTCGGCCACACGCTCCAGGTCGGCGTCGGTGTCTTCGAGCTTCTTGAGCGTCTCTTTCTTGCGTTTCTTAAACTTCGAGATTCCCGCCGCTTCTTCAAACAGCATCCGACGGGAGTGATCCTTGTCGTTGAGCAGGTCGTCGACCATGCCCAGCTGGATGATGGCGTAGCTGTTCGAGGCTACCCCGGTATCGAGGAACAAGTTGGTGATGTCTTTGAGACGACACGTCACGCCGTTCAGCAGGTATTCGCTCTCACCGGTGCGGTAGAGGCGCCGGGTAATCGTGATCTGCGAATATTCCGTTGGCAGAATGTTCTTGGTATTGTTAATGGTCAGCGCCACTTCCGCCATTTGCTGGGCGCCGCGGCCGCTGGTGCCGTTGAAGATTACGTTCTCCATCTTCTCCGAGCGTAGCGCACTGGTTTTCTGTTCTCCCAGCACCCACCGGATCGAGTCAACGACGTTCGATTTTCCACACCCATTCGGTCCGACGATGCCGGTGATCCCTTCATCAAAATTGATAACGACCTTGTCGGCAAAACTCTTGAAGCCTTTGATCTCCAGTTTCGCTAATTGCATGCTCTATCGATTGTTATAGATTGTTAAAAACCGCTGTATCCGCCTCCCATCCTGATCCGAGGGTGATGTAACCTTGTGGTAACGGCCCGTCAGGAAATAGGGAAGTCGGCAAAGATAAGGTACCGCATCGGGCAATTCAAAATTAAAATTGTGAGACCGCCAGGACGTCAAAAACGACGTTTTGAGGTCTTTTTCACCACCACCAGCCCAAAAACAGATCAAAATTCGACCGTCATCGCGCAGACCGGACATTAGGCACCCATGTGCTTTTTTTGATCGCTGTCAAAGGCACGGGCACCACGCCGTTCAGATATTTGACTAGCTAATCTTTTCCCTCATGATCCGATTTTTTCTGCCGGCTATTGCCGTATTTTTTGCCCTGGGCGCTTTTGCGCAATCGCCTGCCGCGTTGGACCAGGAACAGTACACGCTGGCCAGCATTCGTCGCATGCGTGCTGTTCAATTTTTGATGGGCCCCTGCGAGCCGCTTGCAAAGAAGAGTGTAATCCGGCGCCACCGGTATGAAGTCCGGCTGAAAGGCGACAGCACCTTTCAAAAAGCCGGCCGCATCGAGCGGTATGGGCGGGGTGATATCTTCGTTATGGGAGGTGGCCATAACTATGACATTATCAAACCCGACAGTACCGTACGCATGAACCGCATTGTGAACAATCGCCGGAAACTGGAGGGTGTGCCACACAAGGGTGGCTGGGTATTTCGTATTGTGACGGGTGCCGTTCGGGGATATTCGCCGTACCCGGAGGAGACACTGAGCCGCGTGGTCTATATGCAGCTCGAACCCAACGGTCCGATAGAAGTGGCCGACGTACAGCGTCTGGGTGAAATCATGGAGGGAAATGAAGCTGCCCTGGCGTTGCTGCGCAGGAAAAAGATCGGCGCTGCGATGGAGCGGTATAATCAGGACGTTGTCGGGGAGGAATAACCGCGGTAACGCATTGAGTTATCCACAGAGTTATTCACATTGTATGCACAAATATAGACGTCGAGTCCTTCATGTTTCCCCAAAAAGTATACTATAAGTCAAGATAATCCAGTTTTGATCCAGAAGTACCCTACTCCTGGGCTACTGTATACCTACATCTTATTAGATCTGGGTTATCTTCTTATGAAAAATAAATTAAGTGTCAGGTATATCCTGGTAAGATAGGAAGTTGCTATATTGTTCGTGGATACCGTTTGGACCCTCGCGGCGTTCGTATAGTAAACTCGTTATAACCGTTTAACCACCCTGTATGGCCTATCTAACCGAATTGAAATTTAGTGGAAGTCTCGGCGACTTCACCGCGTACAAAATGCGCGGCACTGACAAAACCGTCGTCCGTCGCAAGGGCGGCGCCAGCAAAGAAACGATCCGCACCTCCCGTCGGTTTGCCACGGCACGGCTATGGATGACCGAATTTGGCGGCTGCTCGACCATGGGAAAAGAAGTGCGCTTTATGATGAGCCCCATGAAAGCCCTCGCCGATTATAACTTCAGCGGCTTTGTAAACAAAGCGCTAAAACAAATCCAAAAACTGGACGGTGTCAGTGCGCTCGGACGCCGTGCCATCCGCCTTTCGCAATACCCGGAACTATTACAAGGTTTCTCGCTGAATAAATATACGACGTTTGATTCGATGGTCCGCACAGCCGTTACGTGTACCATCGACCGTGCCACGGGTTCCGCACGCATCAACATCCCCCAATTGGTACGCGACATCAATTTCTTCCCCAACAGTCAACACCCGGCGTATAGCATCGTGGTATGCCTGGGCGTTGTACCGGATTTTACCTTCAATAGTACCACCGGTAAATACGCCGCACCAAAATGGTACGACACCATGCAGGGCTGGAATATGGTCGAAACGCCCTGGTATTCGTCGCTCAAAGGCTCGCCCGCCCAGACACTGGACGTCGTGCTGAACAACACCATCCCGCCAGATGCGGGGTATAGCTTGCAACTAACGGTGGGGGTGCAGTTCGGCGCACTTCATGACAATGGTATGGTGAAACAAGTTAAACGTACAGGCGCCGCGAAAATCCTGGCTATTGCTGGTAGCGAATCAACAGACAAAACCATGCCCATTATAAAACCGGTTTCAGATACCGAGGCCTTTTTGCCAGAAACATTTTTAGCAGACAATTCTCAGAAAGCTATAACTGCCGTGTCCAGCCCGGCACCGGAAATGCCTGCGGAACCGAAGGCATGCCAGGAACCGCCGGCAGATCCGTGGAAAGTTACGTATACCTATACGTCCATGACTGATCGGGCGATTGATCCCACGGATAACAGGAGGGAGCGTGTTTTTGAAATCGGAGGGATGGGTTTGTACCATAGCGGCTGGTCCTATGGCGTACAGTAACCCGACCGCTGCGGAGGCAGACAACAGTATTTTAGGTAGTCATGAGCACGTAGAAAGAGTTGTTGGAGGACCTGATCGCCGCTTTCGCGCAATTCGTATATTGCACCATCGCTCTAAATAAACTACCCAAAAGATGCTCTCGATCCGCACCTTACTGTTTAGCATGTTGGTGTTTACATGTTGCTGCTCGTGTAGCAGCGATGACGACGCACCCAATGTGTCGCTGGAAGACGTCGCGCTAAGCTTCGCCGACTCGCTTTATTATATTCACCATGCGCCGCCGCTGGGGCTTTGGTCCCGCGATGATCACGCCAACCAGGCGCTGGATTATGTCGCGTTTGCCAACAATGTCATGATCAAGTACGTGCAACGCTATCTTACTCCGTCGCAGTGGACGGAAATTCTTGTCGAACAGCCAGTGGCAGGCAAGCCAGGTGTGAAGTACAGGACGCGCACGTGGTTTATTTACAACGATAACGAATATGCCTACCAGGTAAGTCAACAGCGTGGTCGTTATGTTTTTGAAGCGTTTATCAGGAAAGGCGAAGCGTGGAAGTCGGTGGTGTATGCCGAAGAATACCGGGACCGCAGCCGTGGACTCATGAAAGTTTACAGCCTTGCAACAGACGAAATAATTACCGAAGGCACCTGGGAGCGTCGAGACGATAGGTTTAACCTCATCCTGAAATATCCTGCCGCTAAATATCACGAGTTGCACATGGACATCGATGAAAAGACCGGTGCCGGTACGGTAAACCATTGGCAGGATGAACAACATATATACGACGTTACCTGGGATGCACTGGGCAGCGGTAGCTGGATCCGATACAATGCCGATAGCAATGTAGACGCTACGGGCACCTGGGAGGCAGACGATTAGAGAGATATGAGTAGGATAGGTTTCTGCATCGGATTATTGTCCGTTATTTTGTAAGCTGTTCTTCCCGGGAGGTACGTCAGGAGTATTTTGCCAATGGAACGCTAAAGTTGCAGACGGCCCTGGAAGCCGGGCTTCGGCATGGGGAAACGTTGGTATATGATTCGCTGGGAAATCTCCTTGAACGTCGGACTTATGTTCGGGACACGTTGCAAGGCTCACTTTTTACATACTTTAAAAGTGGCCATCTTTCAACGGTTACGGGGTACGTACAGGGAAAAAAGGAATGAGCTTTTTTTTCTTTTTATAGGAATGGGAATATTGCTCAATTCGGTCCTTTCAAAGGAGGTTACCAGTGTGGGATGTGGCAGAATTATAGCGAGACAGACAGCGGGAAGGTTATGTTGGAGGCCGGTGTGCTAAACGTGCAGGGACATGCTGAAACGTACTATTTGAAGCGGCCTTCGGCGGAGGGGAAAATGGTTTATACGTATTTACCGCTGGCGATCAGCCTGCGGCCTACGTTGAGTCGGAAGGATATGATGGTGTTTAGTGTTGAATTGTTTGAGAACGAATATGATAGCGCTTTTTTGATTGTTGGTGATTATGATGAAAACTTTTACCTGAAGGGGAAGGTCGATACGATAAAGGTGAAGGATAATCACGCCGTACTTAGATTTGTGGTAGAAAAATCCGGTACCTTTTTTGTGCGCGGATTCGTATGGACCTTTCAGACAACGACCTTCGAAGATTCTGTAATGTTATCGGAGACATTGCAATCTTCGTTGCATTTTGAGGAGAAGTATAAAGTTCTCTAGAGAGAATTTTTGTATCAAATTTGAGATAGTAAGAGGTAAAATGAGAAGAAGTGTTTGGGGAGTTGTTGTTACGACATGGACACTTCTATGAGTATTATGCTTCTGATAGCGGTAAGATCAAACTGGATATGTATATGGTCATCGTTGTCGAAGACGAGTACCTATACCACAACAAGCTGTATGATGAGCAAGGTGTTTTAATAAAAAAGGAGCGGACATTGGACGTTAGCATCGATAGCGTGCCGGATAAGAGAACCCAATTTTTGGTCAATATACACTATGTCGATTCGGTGACATACGACTCCATGAAAGGTGATCGTGGGGAAATTTGAGGAATTGAACGCAAAAGGAGTAAAGAAACTGGATGCAGTAAGGTTTAAGAATAACATGGCAAGCTTTGTGGTTGATACGCACGGCCTTGACGATTCTACCGTTAGAGGTACATTTCTTGCGTATTCACAGTTTGTGAAAGAGGATACCTTGGTTATGGAAACGCTGGTGAAGTTTTTCGAAGAGAGAATACCACAATGACGAGTATCGATGTTCGTACGTTAATGTTTATAAGTGTATAGTTGATAGTCTACACGTGTAATATTATAACTTCAAAAGCATATTATTCTGCTATCCGGCGTTTTTTAAACTGGAAGAAAAATTCAAAATTGCGTGCATAATTCACCTTCACAATTTTATCACCTTTCTATGAAAAAACTTAACAAGTTTCTATTGCTGGTTGCTTTCTCGGCAGCGGCGTTTTCGTGCTCGAAGGAAGACGATGCTACTCCCGAGAAGAGCCTGGAGGACGTAGCCTTTAGTATGTCGGGGTCAAGTAGCGTCGTTACGCCGCCTTCGGCCATGGCGAGCTCGGACGACACGTATGCGGTCCAAGCCTCTTCCTATGTGAATATGGCCAATGCAATGAGCGGCTACTTGCAGTATTTCAAGCCGCCGCAAGGCGCTGTGAAAGGCTCGACACCCATTATGGTTGCCAACGGACGCGTTGCTGCAACACAGACGGAGTACCTGGTCTATACCTGGACGGATTCGCAAGGTAGCGGCATGAGCGTAGCGTACCAGGTAAGCGAGCAGTCAAATAAATACGTATTTGAGATCTTTATCAAGTACTCTCAGGACGAAGGTTGGACGCGGTATGTATACGCTGAAGAGACTAAAGACGGCAGCGAAGGCCTGATGCACATCTACGGCGGCGACGACGTTGTGTTCATTACCTATAGCTGGAAGCATACCGGCGATAATTTTGATTTTGTCATATCGGGCGTTGAAGACCAGACTTCGTTCGAAGTAAACATCCATGTCAATACAAAAACAAAAGCCGGTTCAGTGGAGTATGTCATCAATGACGAGCTGATGTACAAAATGGAATGGGATGCAGCCGGTAACGGCGAGTGGGCGTACTATGTCGACGGCGAAGTAGACGAAAGCGGTACCTGGGAAGTTTAAGCTTCTCTTGCTATACATACGGCAGCCAGGGTTAATCGCCCTGGCTGCCTTATTTTTTAGGTTGGTAATCGATTCGAAATGATTATCTTCCGTGAGAAACCAGTTTCATTATGGGAGCAGCACAGATTCGGGAGGAATTGACTGAACTTATTAACCGTATGGACGAGCGTACATTGTATATCATTTATGAGGTAGTGATGCATGCTCACGGTGGATTAACGTTGGAACAAGAGAAAGATTTAGCGGAACGAATAGCCCGTTATAAAAGTGGCGAGTCAGCATCCTATACATCGGAATAGGCGCTCGACGGGATGGCCGTATCGGTATGCAGGGGAAGCTGAACGGTGAACTCTGTATATTCGCCGGGCACCGATTCGAGGGTGACGCTGCCTTCGAGTGCTTGCACCGATTTCTGCACGATGTACAACCCCAAACCGTTGCCTTTGGAGTCGGGGTGGCCTTTGAAGAACATGTCGAAGAGGCGGTGCTGGATGGCGGCGTCTACGCCGATGCCGTTGTCGCGAACGCTGAACCGGACTTCACCGTTTACGGTGGCCCTGAATGTGATGTGCGAGCCTTCGCCGTGCTGCATGAGGCTATAGACAAGCGCGTTTTCCACGAGGTTGTTGATCACCACTTCCACCAGGTTGGGATAGGAGTGGAAGATGAGATCGGCCGGGCAATCCACCACAAACGTCACGCGTTTTTCTTCCATGAGATTGCGATACCGGTACTGTACGTTCTCTACGATGCCGAGTAGCATAATGGATGAATAGCCTGTGGGTTGGTTAATCTCGCTGATGATGCTCAGTTTTTTCAGAAGCTTATCCATGCCTTCGGTGGTGTTGACTACACGTTGTACCAGTTCCCTGGGCTCACCGTTGGAGAGATGAATAGCGATGTTACAAAGCCCGATGATAGAGCAGACGGGTGTGCGCAGGTCGTGCGAGGCACGGTAGAGGAAGGTGTCGAGCTCGCGGTTTGCCTCGGCGAGCAATTTCGTGCGGTCTTCGACAATTGCTTCCAGGTTCTCGTTCACGCGCTTCACCTCCTCGTTCGCCAGCACCAGGTCTTTCTTCTGCCGGCGCAGGCGATTGCTGAACGTGATGAGCAACACAATGAGTACACCGAACACCAGCGCGACGAGCGAAATGAGAAGGAGCTGTCTGCGGAAAGCCGCCTGCTCCTGCAAGCGCCTGGCTTCGCTTTCCGAAAGCTTGTCTTCCAGCTGCTGGAAGTCAAAATATTTCTCCTTCAGGCCGTTTATGATCTGACGGTAGTCGCTCAGGTTTTTATAAAAGCGGCTTTCGTTTTCGGCCAGCAGTTGTTCCAACGCCATCAGGTCGCTGAAGACCATGGCCCGTGTATTTTCATCGAGGTTGGTAAAGCCCCTTTGGAGCTTTTGCTCGATGATGTGGATCTTTTCGTCGAATTCCGTACGCTGTATCTGCAGGCCCTTGCCCTCAGCCTGAGCCTGCTTCAACAGGTTCCGGATGTCTTCGCGCACAAACGACGAGTCGGAGATTCTGCCCATGAAGACGTTGCGGGTATAGCGCAGGGAATCTTCGAGCTGCGTCACCAGTTGTTTGAACTTGTCGTCGAGCTTGACCCGGGTGGCGGCATCCATGTTTTTCATGGACACGTTCTTGAAGATCGCGTAAAATACGGTGAGCGATTGAATGGAGTCGAGGTGATTAAGGTCGAAGTTCCTGAAGTAGTCTTTGCCGATCACCTGGTCTGGCGCGACTGCCGGGGTCTCCCGGGTGGCCGCCGCGGTTGTTTGCTCCACGGCCGCCACCTGTTTGATAAACTCCACGGTAAGCACACCTTCGGTGTTGGTCTGTTGGAAGTCGATCACGTTGTAGCCTTTTACGCTGAATTGATCGGCGCCATCGATCTTTTCATCAAGTGCGATCGGCAGTTCCAGTGTGCCGTTGGCGGCGCTGGTATAGTGGGCCGTCTTCTTACCTCTGAACGTTACAGACGTGTTGGCCACAGGGCCAGTGTTCTGGTCTTTCACCGTTAGATGCACTATCTGGTAGTCCTTTTTACGGACCACGATCTCGAGAATGCTTTTACTCAGGTTCCAGGCGGCCGGCTCGAGCTGTTCATTTCTTATTTTGAGTGTTTTTATCGGCAGCTCCGTTTCCAGTAATTCGGTAAACACTTCGCCCTTGTCACCCGTGGAGATAAAGTTTTTACCATTAATGGAAACCTCTACATTCTTCATGGGCTTCAATCGCTCGTCGAATGTCCTTACCTGGATCAATTGCCGTACCTGTGCCGTGGCGGGCGCATGGGCCAGCAGGATGGCAGCCAGAACGGCGATGCCATAGAGCCGGAGCCCAACGGTATATACCGTGCGCTGGGTTGTTGCGTGTCCTTTCATATCATCCCGATCCTCCATGTCTTTAAAAAGTGTCTTTTACAAATACAATTTCGTGGGCGCTGACCTGCCGCTGGTGTTTGGGTATTTCCAGTACTACAACGCTCTCCTTACCATCGTCCGTCACGACTCGTATTATATATTCGCTAAAATAAGGTACGATCACGGAAAAGTTGCCTTTGCCGTCGGTAGTGCTTTCGTATACGGTGGTGTTGCGCAGCTTATCGATAAGATATACCCGTGTATGGGACAGCAACACCAGCGCCGACGAGTCGCTCCAGGCATGCTCTTTCATCTTTACCACGCCGGCGATGTTCACCGGGTACGTCTGGATGTCCATCTCCACTTCGTAAAGGTCGTCGTTGTAGCCGCCGTTTTTCCGGTTGGATGAAAAGTAGCCGTGCGTGTCGAGCGAATCGACCACCATGCCGAAGTCGTCGTAGCTGGTGTTGATGGGAGAGCCCGCATTGCGCGGTTCGCTGTAACCCTCGGCGGTGATGGTGGTTTCAAAGATGTCGAGGCCGCCCATTCCGGGGTGACCATTGGATGCGAAGTATAGCGTCCGGTTTTGGTGGAGGAACGGGAACGCTTCGTCGTAAGGCGTGTTCACGGTTTCGCCGAGGTTTTGGGGTTGCGTCCACGTGTCGTCTACAAGGGTGGACTTATACAGGTCCTTGCCGCCCAGGCCGCCCCCCATATCGGACGAAAAGTAAAGCACCTTACCATCTTCGCTGATGGTGGGATCGCTGATGGAGTGATGCCGGCTGTTGTACGGAAAGGGCATGGTCTCGGTCCATTCGCCGTTTTTCCATTCGGCAAAAAAGAGCTGCAGGCTTCGCCGGCCACTGTTGCCGGTTTCACGCGCCGATGCAACGAATACCATTTTTTTTTCTTTATCGTAAAAAGCAATCGGTCCGGCGTTGAGCTTCGAGGCCAGCTCTTTGCTGAAAAGCATGGCCTTGTCGTATTGATGACCGTCTTTACCACCACCGGAAAGCACACGGGCGGAATAGATCTTGTAGAATGGCGCATTTATCGAGGCGTTTACTTTTTCGACAAGCCCGGGCTCTTTCCGATTCGACATAAATACAATCCTGTTCCTGTACGGCACGGCACAAAGCTCGCCATACCCGGTATTGAGCGAAAGAGGATGCACGGAAATATGCGCAGAGTCTTCGTACAGGTACTGGATGTTGCTCAGGCGCCATACTTTGCGCATGGCCAGCGCGTCGTCTTGTTTATTGGCGAGGTGTTTTTGGTAATACTCGATGGCGGTTTTGTAGTTGCCCGTGGCCGCCTGTACTTCGGCATAAGAATACATATCGCTCCACGGTAACGATCGCTTTTCCTTCAGGTAACGTTCGTAATAAAAAACGGCCTGGGTATATTCTTTCAAAGAATAATAACACCGGGCTACGCGCAGCTGTACGTCCGGATTGCGCCGGGTTGCTTCCCTATACAACTTCAGGGCGTTCAGATAATCCTTGTCCCGGTAGTATTTATCACCCAGGCTCACGTTGTTTCTGAATAACCCGAAAACGGTTTGCTGGCCATGTGCCACCGTTACGGCGACATGCAAGAGGAGCGGCAGCAATATGTTTCCGGGCTTGATCATGCGCATACGTTATCTCGGCGAGGCTACTCTGGTTTCCACAAACTTAAAAAGATACTGCACCATCAGCTCGTGCGACCCATTCGCCAGCCTGGCGACGCTGCCAATGGCATGATCGTAGGCATACCCGACCTGGAACTGCGGCGTGATCTGGGCCTTCAAAAGAAAGTCGACCGACTCCCGCTTTCGGTACGATAAGCCGAGCGTTAAAACTTTGCGGTAGATCATGTTGATGTTCACATCGTAGGAAAGAGGCAAGCCGGGAAAATATTTTAGCAGGATGGAGGGTTCGTATTCCAGGCTCTCATTTTGGGTGATCCGATATTTGGAGAACAGGAAGTAATTGGTTCGGCTCAAACGCACCGAGAGCGTGTCGGCCAGATTGATGGTCTCCGGCAAAAGCTGGGGTGCCGACAAACCGACGTGCAACCGCGGACTTCGGTAGTAAACGCCGGCTCCGAAGTCAAAAAAAGTCTCCGATATATTGGCATACAACCGCGGGTCATTGGTCACACCGCCGATCAGTGAAGCATAATCCGAACGGGTATCGTATATGCCGGCCTGTACACCCAGGGAGAGGAACGAGTGCTTACCGGTTTGAAGGTGATAGGCGTAATTGGTCAACGCGCTCAGATTTTTGTGTACACCGTATTGGTCGTTCACAATGGTGGCACCCAATCCGAAATGTTTTTTCCTGAACAGGGTATGACCGGTAAGCGTCTGCGTATTGGGGGCGTTGTCGATGCCGTTCCACTGGGCGCGGTGAATGAATGTAAGGCTCAGGGCTTCATCGGCGCCGGCATAGGCGGGATTGATCACCAGGTTATTGAACATGTACTGGCTGAACTGCACCTTTTGCTGCGCCACACTGGGATGAAACGTCAGCAGCATCGTTGCGAAGAATGCGGCGTGTAAAAAATGATCTCGTGTCGTTCTCCCCATATTATCGCAACAATTCAAAAAATCCGCTCTTCTTCAGGTGCTTTTCCAGGAAGTCCACTTCAATGACATAGTAATATGTTCCCGCGGGCACCTGCACACCGTTCGAATTCACACCGTTCCATGCTACGGTAGTGTTGTTGTATCCGCTCGCCTGATAGATCACACTTCCCCAACGGTCGAGAATGAATACCCTGTTCCGGTTGAATTTTTCGACGCGGGCGATGATCCATTCGTCATTTTTTCCGTCGCCATCGGGGGTCACTACCCGGGTCACTTCGATGTCCAGGTCTTCATACGACACGATCACGTTGAAGGCACACGTTACGGTAGTGCCGGCGTCGTTCGAGGCGGTGTATGTTATCACCGTCGTGCCTACCGGGAATATGTCGCCGGGTTGATGCGAGCTTGTCAGGGTCAGCGGACCGCATCGCGTCGAAGCGGTTGGTGGTTCCCACGTCACGGCTACCTCTCCTGATTCGCCTGCTTTCGCCAGAACATCGGCCGGGCAACCGGTGATCAAAGGCACTTCGCCATTGCGCACCTTTACATTGAAACGGCAAACCGAGGCATTACCGTGAATATCGGTAGCGGTATATACCACTTCGGTGATGCCGGTGTTAAATCGATCTCCGGGTTGATGTGTGCCGGTTATACCGGCCACGCTGCAATTATCAGCCGCTGCCGGCGGTGCCCAGGTCACGATGGCGCCACACGCATTGTCGGATGCCACCGCGATGTCGCCCGGGCAATTCAGAAACGTCGGAGACGTGGCATCATTCACGGTGATGGTAAACGAGCACGTGGTGCTGTTCCCGGAAATGTCGGCGGCGGTATAGGTAACGGTGGTCATGCCCACGGCAAAAAGATCACCCGGTGCATGATCGGCCGACAGGCTGACGATTCCCGGGCAGTTGTCGCTGGCCAGGGGCGGTGTCCAATGCACGGATGCGCCACAACCTGTATCGTTGGCGGAGGCTGTGATGTCGCCGGGACAATTGGCGAACACTGGGGCGACCGCGTCGCGGGCAATCACATCGAAAGAACAGGTCGTCAGATTGCCCGCTCCATCTGTGGCGGTATAGATCACGGTAGTGGTACCCGTCGGAAAAGCATCGCCGGGGTTGTGCGTGCTGGTGAGCACTACCGGGCAGTTATCGGCTGCTACGGGCGGTGTCCAGGTAGCGATGGCCTGGCATGTGGCATCGGTAGCCGCACTGATGTCGGCCGGACATCCGGTAATGACGGGCGCCGTGTTGTCGTGGACGGTTACCGTAAACGAGCACGTGGCCGAATTTCCGGCAGCATCCTGCGCGGTATACGTCACCGTGGTGGTGGTGCCTATCGGGAACTGGTCGCCAGGATTGAAGTTGCCGGTTACCGTGGGCGTTGCCGTGCAGTTGTCACTTGCCACAGGCACGGTCCACGATGGTGTTGCATGGCACGAAGCGGGATCGGCCGTCACCACGATGTTGGCCGGACAAACGGTAAATATTGGATCAGCGTCGTCGATCACCGTAATGGTGAAGGAACAGGTTTCTTTATTGCCGCCGGCATCGGTGGCTTCATAGGTTATGGTATGCACGCCTGACGCAAACGTTGCGCCGGGGTTGTGCGTGCTGGTGATAACCGGTGCGGCATCACAATTATCGGTCACGGCCGGCGGTGTCCAGCTCACTACTGCATCGCACGATGTAGTTCGGGTGAACACGTTGATGTTTGCAGGACAATTGGCGAACACGGGCTTGGTAGTATCGACCACAGTCACGGTAAACGAGCAGGTTTCCTTGTTGCCGGCGGCGTCAGTCGCTTCATACGTGATGGTATGAACGCCCAGGTTGAAAGTTGTTTCTGGATTGCCGGTACCGGTCACCACGGGCGAAGTATCGCAGTTGTCGGTCACGGTCGGTGGCGTCCAGCTCACCACGGCGTCGCACGTAGCGCTGGCAGACACGCTCATGTTGGCGGGACAGTTGGCAAATACAGGCTTGGTGCCGTCGGTCACTGTTATGGTGAAGGAACAGGTTTCTGTATTGCCGGCTGCATCGGTTGCCTCGTATGTGACGGTATGCACGCCCAGCGTAAACGTTGCGCCGGGATTGGCCGTGCTGGTTACGACCGGCGCGGTGTCGCAGTTGTCGGTAACAGTCGGCGGCATCCAGTTCACAACGGCATCGCACGACGCAGAATTGGTGGTTGCATGGATGTTGGCCGGGCAGTTGATAAACGTCGGCTTGGTGCCGTCGGTCACCGTGACGGTGAAGGAGCAAGTTTCCTTGTTGCCGCTGGCATCGGCTGCTTCGTAGGTCACGGTGTGCACGCCGAGCGTGAACGCCGACCCTGGTGTGTTGGTGGTCGTTACCACGGGCGCGGCATCGCAGTTGTCGGTCACGGTTGGCGGCGTCCAGTTTACCAGGGCATCGCATGACGTCGGACTGGTCGCTACGTTGATGTTGGCCGGGCAGCCGGCAAACATGGGTTTAATGTTGTCGGTGACTGTTACAGTAAACGAACAGGTTTCTTTGTTACCGGTGGCATCGGTGGCCTCGTAGGTCACGGTGTGCACGCCCAATGTAAAGGCTGATCCTGGTGTGTTGGTCGTCGTCACCACCGGCAACGCATCGCAGTTGTCGGTCGCGGTGGGTGGCGTCCAGTTTACCACGGCATCGCAGGTGGTGGGATTGGTGGGCACACTTATGTTAGCCGGGCAATTGGCAAACACCGGTTTTGTATTGTCGGTTACGGTTACGGTAAACGAGCAGGTCTCCTTGTTGCCGGCGGCATCAGTTGCTTCATACGTGATGGTATACATCCCCACTGCGAAGGTTGATCCAGGCGTGTTGGTCGTGGTTAGGACGGGCGATGCATCACAGTTGTCGGTCACGGTCGGCGGAATCCAATCCACTACGATGTCGCAGGTGGTCGGGCTGGTCGCCACGTTGATGTTGGCCGGGCAGTTGGTAAACACCGGTTTGGCGCCATCGGTCACCGTGACGGTGAATGAGCAAGTTTCCTTGTTGCCGCTGGCGTCAGTCGCTTCATAGATGACGGTGTGTACACCCCGGGCAAACGTCGATCCGGGGCCGTTGGTCGCAGTCACAACAGGAGCCAGGTCGCAGTTGTCGGTCACGGTGGGCGGCGCCCAGGTTACTACGGCATCGCATGTTGTCGGGCTGGTCGTCACGTTGATATTAGCCGGACAGCCGGCAAACACGGGTTTGGTGGCGTCGGTCACGGTTACGGTAAATGAACAGGTCTCCTTGTTGCCGGCGGCATCGGTCGCTTCATACGTAACGGTATGCACGCCTAGTGTGAACGTTGACCCAGATAGGTTGGTTGTGGTCACCACGGGCAATGCATCGCAGTTGTCGGTTACGGTGGGCGGCGCCCAGGTTGCCACAGCATCGCATGTGGTTGGATTTGTCGTTACGTTGATGTTGGCCGGGCAATTATTGAACACGGGTTTGGTGGCATCGGTCACCGTTACGGTAAACGAACAAATCTCTTTATTGCCGGCCGCGTCGGTCGCTTCGTAGGTTACTGTGTGTATACCTAATGTAAATGTCGATCCGGGTGCGTTGGTCATCGTCACCACCGGAGACGCATCGCAGTTGTCGGTCACGGTCGGCGGTGTCCAGCTTACAACAGCGTTGCATGTCGCCGGGTTGGTGGTTACGCTGATGCTGGTCGGGCAATTGGTGAATACAGGCTTGCTGCCGTCGGTGACGGTTACCGTGAACGAACAGGTTTCTTTGTTGCCGTCGGCATCGGTCGCTTCATACGTAACGGTATGCACGCCCGGTGTGAACGTTGATCCGGGTACGTTGGTCGTAGTCACTACGGGTGATGCATCGCAGTTGTCGGTCACGGTGGGCGGCGCCCAGTTTGCTATAGCATCGCACGTGGTTGGATTTGTTGTTACGTTAATGTTGGCGGGGCAGTTGGTAAACACGGGTTTGGTGGCGTCGGTCACGGTTACGGTGAACGAACAGGTTTCTTTGTTACCGGCTGCATCGGTCGCTTCGTAAGTCACGGTATATATGCCGGGCGTGAGCGCCGAGCCTGGTGTGTGTGTGGTCGTCACCACGGGTGCGGCGTCGCAGTTGTCGGTCACCGTGGGCGGCGTCCAGGTTACTGCGGCATCGCATGATGTTGGACTGGTTGCCACGCTGATGTTGGTCGGGCAATTACTGAATACTGGCTTGGTGGCATCGGTCACGGTGATGGTGAATGAGCAGGTCTCCTTGTTGCCAGCCATGTCTGTCGCTTCGTAGGTCACGGTGTGTGTGCCCGGTGTAAACGTTGATCCAGGTGTGTTGGTGGTTGTTACGACCGGCGATGCATCGCAGTTGTCGGTTGCCGTCGGCGGTGTCCAGTTTACGATGGCGTCGCATGTGGCAGGATCGGTATTTACGTGGATGTTTGCCGGGCAACCTGCGAACACAGGTTTGGTATAGTCTGTTACGGTCACGGTGAACGAGCAGGTTTCCTTGTTACCGGCTGCATCCGTGGCTTCGTATGTGACGGTATGCACGCCGGGCGCGAATGCTGATCCAGGGGTATTGGTCGTAGTTGTTACGGGCGAGGCGTCACAGTTGTCGGTGACGGTGGGTGGCGTCCAGCTCACCACCGCGTCGCACGTGGCGGGGTTGGCCGATACGGCGATGTTAGCAGGACAGTTGGTGAACAGGGGTTTTGTATTGTCCGTGACCGTTACGGTAAACGAACAGGTTTCTTTGTTGCCCGCCACATCCGTTGCCTCGTATGTCACTGTAGTTATACCGAACCCAAACGTTGCGCCGGGGCTGGCCGTACGGGTCACGGTAACCGACCCGCCGCAGTTATCATTGGCGGTGGGCGGTGTCCAGGTTGCCGTCGCGGTGCACGTGGCCGGGTTGGCGGGCACGCTGACGTTGGCGGGGCAGTTGGAAAATACGGGCTTGGTAGCATCGACCACCGTTATGGTAAAGGAGCATGTGCTTTGATTGCCCCGGGTATCTCTGGCAGTATAGGTGACGGTATGCGGACCCAGCGAAAGCGTGGTGCCGGGGTTGGTATTGCTGTTGATTTGGGGCGATGCGTCGCAGTTGTCGGTGGCGGTAGGCGGTGTCCAGCTCACTACGGCATTGCACGACAGGGGATTTGTGGGTACCGAAAAATCGGTGGGGCATCCGGCCAATACCGGTGGCGTGACGTCGCTGACAGTGACGTTGAAAGTACAATTGGCTGTGTTGCCGTAATTGTCCGTCGCGGTATACTTGACGGGGGTTGTACCTACCGGGAAGAAATCGCCCGGATTATGATCGGATACCACGGTGGCTACGGCACAATTATCGGTAACGGCAGGCGTCGTCCAGCCCACATTGGCGCCGCAGGCCGCGGCGTCGGCATTCACGTTGATGTTGGCGGGGCAGCTGGTAAAGTTTGGGGGCGTGCTTTCCATGTTCAGGCAGCAAATAGGCAATCCGCCCACACTTTCGCCGCCGGTCACTACAAAGTTGCCAAACGTGGTGCCGATCTTTACAGGATTGGAACACGACGTGCTGATATCCGCCAGGACCAGCAGTGTTGTGCGGATGGTTACATGATCGCCCACAAAGGGCATACCCGGACCCGCCGAGCTCTGTATGTGAAATGTACTGCCCGGCAACAGCAGCAACCCGCTGTAAATACTGCCGCCATCGTCGCGCACATCGACGGTAAGTCCGAGCAGGCCGGTGAACCGCACGGTGAGTTTTGTAAGCCCTACGTTGCAACCACATGTATTGATCGGCGGGCAGCTGCAACCCTGTCCAAAGGCCTGCTGTCCGCTGAGCAGGCCCAGCAAAACCAGCAACCCACCCAGGAAGAGCGTTTTTTGCCTTCTTACAAAATCAACCGGTAGCATATTTCAGCATGTAAATCCGCCAAAGGCCATGAAAGGCACCTCTGAATGTGAATGATTCTGTTTACAAACCCCTTCCTCTTAGCAAAAAAGCGCCCTGAAGCGAGAAACTAAGCATAATGGTTAGAAACAAAGTCGCTAAGTTAGTGATTTGATGGGGATTACGACTATTTTTTTAGAGTTCTGTATACTATAGACTGAAGACGGTAGCGAAGGCCTGATGCACATCTACGGTGCGATGTATGAAGAAGACGCTGTGTTCATTACCTATAACCGGACGGATACAGGCGGCAATTTTGATTTTGTACTATCGGAAGTCGAAGATGAGTCTTCGTTTGAATAAGCATCAAGTCAATACAAAAACAAAAGCCAGGTCGGTGGAGTATGCCTTCCATGATGCGCTGATGTGCACGATGGAATGGGATGCAGATTGGCAAATGTCTCCTGACTTTGATTACCTTGGCTCCCAAACATAACACGTTTGACGGGAGCCCCTTCGCCCATACAACTTCAGAACGTTTCGTTTGATTATGACACGGCGCCGCTGCTGCGGGATGTGAGCCATACGTTTGCCGCGCACATGGTGACAGCTGTGCTGGGGCGCAGTGGCAGCGGTAAGTCTACTATGCTGGAACTCATCAACGGTATGCTTAGGCCAAAGGCGGGCACGGTGGCAGTGTTTGGAAAATCACTGGACTATTCGCAGGTGTATGTGCTACGGAGTCAGATCGGGTATGTGGTGCAAAGCGCGGCGTTGTTTCCGCATATGACGGTGGGGCGGAACATGAGCCTGTCTGGTGTGGTGCAGGGGCAGTCGCAAGACGTGTTGTCGGCGCGGGTTCGTACGCTACTGGCGATGGCGCAGTTGCCGGAGGCGTATGCGGACAAGTATCCGCACGAGCTGTCGGGTGGGGAGCAGCAGCGGGTGAGCTTGTGTCGCGCGATGTTTTTGAATCCGCCGATCTTGTTGATGGATGAACCGTTCTCCGCGTTGGACTATGGTACCAAGCTGGCAATCTATGCGCACTTTCAGGCGTGGCAGGCGGCGGAGCCGCGTACGGTGATCCTGGTGACGCACGACTGGGAGGAGGCCAAACACCTGGCGGATGCTTTTGTGTGGGTTGACGATGGGCGCATTCGCTCGCATGGCAATAAGGAAGAATTGGATCGTTGGAAGGAAGAATACCTGGCACACCTATGAAGCGTTGGTTGCTCACCGCTCTTTTGTTGCTCGTATGGAGCAGTGTCGCGCTGGCGCAGGATGTGCTGCGCGTGGGGGCGAAGCATTTTAACGAAGGGTATATATTGGGTGAAATGGTAGCGCTTATCCTGGAAGATGGTGGCTTTACCGTCGAGCGAAGGTTTAACCTGGGCGGCACGGCTGTGAGCTTTGAGGCGCTGAAGAACGGAGCAATTGATGTATATCCAGAGTATACCGGTACGCTGGCGGCAGAGATTTTGGGAGCGCAGGAGCTGAAGAGGGTAGACGCGATCGACTCCGCGCTACAACAACGGTGGGGATTGCGGATCTCGGCATCGTATGGTTTTAACAATACGTATGCGTTGCTGATGCGGCCGCAACAGGCCGATAGCCTGTCCATGCGGGATATCATGGATCTACAAAAACACGCGGACCTGCAGCTCGGATTAAGCTACGAGTTTTTGAAACGCCGGGACGGCTGGGAACCGCTGGCGTCGGCGTATGGCCTGCCGCAGCAACCGGTGGGACTGGAGCATGGGCTGGCCTATCAAGCCCTGCGCGACGGACGGATCGATGTGACGGATGCTTATTCTACCGACGGAGAGATCGGGCGCTATGGTCTTCGGTTGCTGACGGATAACAAACACTTTTTCCCGACCTATGAAGCGGTGTCGTTTTATCGCGCGGGGTTGCCGGCAAAGGCAGTGGAACAGCTTCGGAAGCTTACCGGTAAAATCACTGCGGCCGAAATGCAGGCATTGAATGCACAAGCCCTGTTTGAAGAGAAACCCTTTCGTACCATTGCCTACGACTTTCTGCGTGCGAAGCAATTGATTGGAACAACGACAGACGCACCCGCATCAAAGGGAGCGGATATTATGGGCCACGTGTGGGATCACTTACTGTTGACGGGGTTGGCGTTGTTGGCGGCGGTTATGGTAGCGTTGCCGTTGGGCGTGGTCCTTTATCGGTTCTCGTATGTGGCGAAGACAGTACTGTACCTGACCGGCATTCTGCAAACGATCCCTTCTATTGCGTTGCTTGCGCTGATGATCCCGTTGTTTGGTATTGGCCTGGTGCCCGCGGTTATCGCTTTGTTTCTGTATGCGCTGTTGCCGATCCTGCGGAATACGGTCGTAGGACTAGTGACAGTAGACCCAGCGTTGAAGAAGGTGGCGGCGGGAATTGGACTGACGCCCTGGAACCGCCTTCGGTTGGTAGAGCTGCCGCTGGCGATGCCGTCGATTCTGACGGGCATTCGTACCGCGGCGGTCATTAACGTTGGGACGGCAACGCTGGCGGCGTTTATTGGCGCCGGTGGGTTAGGGGAGTTTATCGTGACGGGGTTGGCGTTGAATAACACTTCGCTGATTCTGCAAGGGGCGGTGCCGGCGGCGGTGTTGGCGGTGGGGATTGAGTTGTTGTTTGAATTACTGGAATGGTGGTTGGTGCCGGCGCACTTGCGCCGGCGATATCAATGATTGTTAGGAGTTAATGTTTGCGAAAGAGTATATCGCGGAAGTAGTCGCGGCTGTCGGCGAAGTGCCGGACGATTTCCAGGTTTGCTTTGCGGGCAAGGGACTCGATCATGGCAAGATCGTATTTGAGCGACACTTCGGTGTGGATGGTTTCCCAGGCGTTGAAGTGGATGGTTTGATGGGTTGCTTCGATGTGTACGTCCTGGTTGCGGAGGCTGACCAGGTAGCTTTTCGCAGCACCGGTCTCAGGGTCATAATAGGGAGCATGCTCGAACGCATCTATGTCGAAATTGGCGCCGAGCTCGCGGTTGAGGCGTGTTAGCAAGTTCAGATTGAAGGAGCGAGTTATGCCGTGTGGGTCGTCGTAGGCGGCCTTGATTACGCGTGGATCTTTTTTGAGGTCGAAGCCTATGAATAACAGGTCACCTGCATGCATGGCTCCCGCCAGGTTGTTGACGAAGGCTTGTGCTTCCAACAGGCTATAGTTGCCAATGTTTGCGCCCAGGAACATAAAGATATGACGGTGCTCGCGGTCTTCGGCGACGGTACGCAGAGCATCTTCGTGGCGATGGGCGATCGGGCTGATGGGAAGCGTGGGCAGCGAATGTTCCAGCCGCTCTTGCAGGATGGCCAGTACGTTGGGGGAGATGTCGGTGGGCCAATACTCGAAGTCTGTGTGCTGGTCGACGAAGTGTTTGAGGAGCAGCTCGGTTTTGAGTCCATCGCCCGCGCCGAGCTCGACCAGGCGGAACGGTGTGCCGGCGGCGGTGAACTGTTGACGGATGGCTTCCTTTTGTTTCTGGAAGATTTCATACTCGCAGCGCGTGGGGTAGTACTCGGGCATGCGCATGATGGATTGGAAGATGGCATCGCCCCGCTCGTCGTAAAACAGCCAGCTGGGGAGTTGCTTGGGTTTGCGTGTCAGGCCCGCCATGACGGCGGCGGCAACGGGAGCGGTTTTATTTTCGAGTATTACCATGTTTGTTTTTTACAGAGCCTGATGCCAGTAAATTGCCATTGCAGACTTGGGTGGAAAAAATTGCGATAGGTGTCGCGGCTGTGGCCGGCCGGTGTTGCCACCGAGGCACCGCGCAGCACCATTTGATTGATCATAAACTTGCCATTGTATTCGCCGATAGCACCCGGCGGCTTCTGATAACCAGGGTAGGCCAGGTAGGCACTGTTCGTGTGTTCCCAACGGTGGCCCCAGGCGATCCGGTTGGCGGCGGCTTCCCATTCAAATTCCGTAGGCAAACGCATGCCTTTCCATTCCGCGAAAGCGGCCGCCTCGTAGTAGCTGATGTGGGTGACAGGCTCGTCCATCGGTATTTCCTGTAAGCCCGACAACGCATAACGATGCCAGCGGCCGTCGATGTAGTGCCAGTACAGTGGACTGTTGACATTTTGCTCTTTCACCCACGCCCAGCCGTCGCTGTGCCACCACTGCGAAGTTTCATAGCCATTGTCTACCATGAACGCCAGGTAGTCGGCGTTTGTTTCAAGTGTGTTGCTAATGTTATAGGGAAGCAGGAATTGCTCGTGCGCGGCGTGCTCGTTGTCGAACGAAAAACCGGAACCGGTATAGCCGATGGCGTAGCGGCCTTCGGGCATGTCTGTAAAGCCAGGTGTTGCTGCTGCCAGCGCCGGTGTTTCGCGGAAGTTTGGATCGTACGGTGGAAACAGGGGGTTGTGACCGAGAATGTACTTGATGTCGGTATACAGCAGCTCCTGGTGTTGTTGCTCGTGGTTGAGGCCGATCTCGATCAGCCCGTGCAGATTGTCAGGCAGGGTTTCCAGGAAGCGCGTCATTTGCTCGTCGATATAATGACGGTAGTCCAGGATTTCGGCTACCGTGGGCCGCGACATATTGCCGCGGTGCAGACGTAGTACTCGTTCGCCGACGCTGTCGTAGTAGCTGTTAAAGAGGAAGGCGTAGCGCGGATGGAAGCGCTTGTAACCCGGTTGGTGTTTGGCCAGCACAAACTCTTCCCAAAACCACGTGCTGTGTGCGAGGTGCCACTTGGGCGGACTGACATCCGTGGTAGGTTGTACGACATAGTCTTCGGTTTGTAGCGGCCGACAGATATCTTCTGTATGACGCCGGATGGTGGTGAACCTTTGGTGCATGGGTGGTGAAAAAGTAAAAACCGATAGAAGATCGGAAATGTTCGCGATCTGCCTCGGCAAGGTGTTAAAATAGTGTGCCCGATAATTGTATAAACGCGAAATTTCGGCATACTTTTATGACCCTCAGGTGATTATAATAACGATCGGAGAGGCAAAAAATGGGTATGACAAAAGCAGAAGTTGCTGCGATGCTGAAGGGCCAGGTGCCTGAACTGGCCGGGGTGCCGCCCGCGCAGTTGGACTGGCTGGCCGAGCAGGGCACGCTGGAAACATATGCCGACGGCGCCAAGAACTTTAGCCGGGGCGAAGAGATTGTGGCCCTGACGGTTGTGTTGCAGGGGGGCTTGTCGATTTTTATTCCGCAAGCAGGTGGAGTCAAGCACCTGGGCGTGTTTGAAAAGGGTGAGATCACCGGCCTGTTGCCGTATTCAAGAATGAAAGCGGCCGTGGGCGATGCCTATGCCGCGGGCGAGACGGTGTTGCTGCGGCTGCCGCGCGAAAAGTTTCCCGAAATGATCGCAAGCCAACCCGAGCTGACCACGGCGCTGGTGCACGTAATGATGGACCGAATCCGCGATTTTACACGGCAACAGCAGCAAGACGATAAGATCATGGCGTTGGGTAAACTCTCCGCGGGCCTGGCACACGAGCTGAATAATCCTTCGGCGGCGGTGGTGCGCAATGCGCATGAGCTAAAGCGGCATTTTTCCATGGGGCCGGAGCGACTCAAGGCAGTGATTAAGATTTGCGTGTCGGACGAAGTGGTAGACCATGTCAACGGCCTGGTGCTGTTTAAGGCACGGCATGGCAATGCACACGGGCTGTCGATGATGGCGCGCTCGGAACGCGAAGATGCACTCGCGGACTGGCTGGAGCGAAACGGTTTGGACCACTCCGCGGAAGCGGCCGCCACCTTTGCGGATTTTGATTTTATTGAGGAAGATCTCGAATCGCTGCGCAGCTTGTTACGACCAGCAGACATTCCCCCGGTGATTCAATGGATGAACCAGGTGCTGATCACGGAACGGCTGGTGAATGAAATTCAGGAAGCTTCGCGCCGCATCAATACACTGGTATCGTCGATCAAGAGCTATACTCACATGGACCAGGCGCCGGTAAAAGAGCGCGTGGACATTCACGCTGGGATTCAGACAACGCTGACGTTGCTCAACCACAAGGTCAAACACAACCAGATACAGCTGAAGCTGGAATTTGAAGAAGGATTACCGGCAGCCAATATTTTTGTCGGTCCGATGAACCAGGTATGGACAAACCTGATCGACAATGCCGTCGACGCCATGGAGGGACGTACGGGGAACATACTCGAGATTCGTACGCAGCGCAGCCGTGAATCGATCCTGGTATATATCATTGACAATGGTCCGGGGATTCCGGCCGACATCCAGGATAAAATATTTGAGCCATTCTTTACGACCAAGCCGGTAGGCAAGGGTACGGGCATGGGCCTGGAGGTGGTGCGACAGATCATTACCCAACATGCGGGCCGACTGGAAATGAAAAGTGTGCCGGGCCGCACGGAGTTTAGTATATGCTTCCCCATTGGGTAGCGATCTATGATTTAACATAACATGACAAAACCAATACTTTTTATTGTCGATGACGACGCGCAGGTGCTGCGCACCATCGTGCGTGATGTCCGGAATGTGTATGGAAAAGAGTATCGCATTCTGAGCACGCCCTCGGCGCGCGAAGCGCTGGACTCGCTGAATGACCTGCGCAACAAGCGCGAGACGGTGGCGATGTTCTTATCCGACCAGCGTATGCCCGAGATGCTGGGTGTGGAGTTTTTGCGGCAAGCGAAGGATTATTTCCCCGAGGCCAAACGCATTTTGCTGACCGCGTATTCAGACACGGACGCGGCCATTCGCGCGATCAACGAAGTGCAGTTGGATTATTACCTGATGAAGCCCTGGGATCCGCCGGAGGAGCGGTTATACCCGGTGCTGAATGATCAACTGGAAGAATGGCAGAGTACGCACGTGCCGCCGTTTAAGGGCATTCGCATTGTGGGATATCAATGGTCTCCGCGTTCGCATGAGATCAAAGACTTCTTTTCAGGTAACTTGATTCCGTACCAATGGCAGGATGTCGAATCGAATCCGGACGCAAAGGAATTGATGTCGCTGAATAATATTGAAACGAAGGACCTGCCCGCGGTATTTTTTGACGACGGCGTGGTATTGCGCAACCCGACCACACGCGATATCGGCGAGAAGACCGGCATGCGCTCGAAGGGTACCAAGACGATGTACGATGTCACGATCATTGGTGCGGGGCCGGCGGGTTTGGCGGCGGCGGTATATGGAGGATCAGAAGGACTCAGTACCGCGTTGATTGAAAAACGCGCCCCGGGCGGACAGGCTGGTACGAGCTCGCGCATCGAAAACTATTTGGGCTTCCCCAACGGGTTGAGTGGAGCGGAATTGTCACGCCGGGCCCTCTCGCAGGTGACGCGTTTTGGCGTGGAACTGATCTCGCCATTGGAGGTGGTCGATATTGCTTTGAAAGATGGTTATAAGATCATTACGCTAAGCGACGGGAGTAAGCTTAATACACGCAGTATTGTTGTGACCACAGGGGTGGACTATCGTACGCTCGAGGCCGCCGATGTAGAGCGGTTTACCGGGGCGGGTGTATATTATGGCTCTGCTACTACCGAAGCTCATGCTTGTAGAGAGCAAGATGTATACGTGGTAGGCGGTGGAAATTCGGCCGGTCAGGCGGCGATGTATTTATCGACGTTTGCGCGAAAGGTATATATTGTTATTCGCAGACCGTCGCTGACGGAGTCGATGTCGCATTACCTGATCGAGCAGATCCGGGGCACGCCCAACATTGAGGTGGCGCCCTGTTCGGTCATTACCCGCCTGGGTGGCGGAGAGCGGTTGGAGGAGGTGACGTTGCAGGACGTGAAGACGGGAGCGGAGCGTACCGAGAAGGCCGCGGCACTGTTTATCTTTATCGGGGCGCGGCCCGTCACGGACTGGATCCAGGTGGATATCATCAAGGACAACAAAGGGTTTATCGAGACCGGTCGCGACTTGTTTAAGTATGACGACTTTAAGAAGTCGTGGAAGCTCGGTCGCGAGCCGTACCTGCTGGAGACGTGCAGCCCGGGCATTTTCGCCGCGGGCGACGTGCGGTCAGGGGCGATGAACCGGGTGGCCTCGGCGGTAGGCGAGGGGGCGATGGCAATTAAATTCATTCACGAATACCTGGCGGAAAACTGATATGGCAAAAGAACCGGATTTGTGTGATCATCTGCGCGACTGGACGGACATCAAGACCCCCCAGAAGCATGAATGTGAAGAATGCGTGAAGGTGGGTGGCCAATGGCTGCACTTGCGCACCTGCCAGACGTGCGGCGCAACGTTTTGCTGCGATTCGTCGCCGGGCCGCCATGCGTCGAAGCATGCCGCCAGCGCCGGGCATCCGGTGGCGATTTCGGCAGAGCCGGGCGAGCGTTGGGCGTGGTGTTACCGGGATGAGATATTCCGGGAGTATTAGTGTCGGAAAGGTTAATTGGCCTTTATTGCAATATTTTGTACTTGAGTAAATAGTCTCTGAACGGTTTTTCCTATTCGCCGCGCCCAGAAGAATGCTGCCAGGTTGGTAATCGTGCGGCTACTCAACGATGTACTCCTTGCCCGCTGGTCCATAAACGGCGCTTCCCGAGGGTACCCCCGTAACGCTTTAAAAATCGGAATATTTTGTTATTTTTGGATTTAAATGAAAGATTTTCAGGTCTGGTTTTATGTCATTCTAGGCATCATCTACGTGGTGACCCGGTTTATGAAAAAGCAGGAGACGCCGCCGCAGGACCAGGCTCCCAAGCGTCCGGAGAAGCCGGTACAGCGCTATGAAGAGCCTGCGAGTAAGCCGGCGCCCGGTCCGAAAGCGCTTACATTCGAGGAATTGTTGCGGGAGATTACGGAGAGCAAGACTGTAGAGTCGAAACCCGTTACGGCGCCATCGGTGCCCAAGACAACATACGTTGACTATGACGATAATCTTCAAGAGGAGGAAGAAGACCTGGAAGATGAGGAGTATGATTACCGTAAGCGCGACCAGGTATATAATGTCTACGAGGAGGCTAAGCGCCAGGCGTTCGAACGACCGTCGTTGGAAGAAACGATGAAGGCAGGAGAGACGGTCGGCACCTTTGGCAAGTTTAAGGCGTTTCAGGAGAAGCCGCAACGGAATTTGCTACAGGAATACCTGGGCAACTTCAGCGATGCAGAGGAGTTGAAGAAGGCTATCGTTATGAGTGAAGTGTTGAACCGGAAATTTTAAATCTTGGACCAAAAGGTACATAGATAAGAAATACGATTTTTTAGACTTACAGATTTTTTAAGCTACGCGTAGTAACCTCCATTTTTGTAGGCTTTAGTGGGTTACTATATATTTTTTAGTGCTATTTAGAGATAGTAGTGTTTTTTTAAGCTTCTACGCATGAAATTACTGACATACCTGACTTGCTTCGCCCTTTCGTGTCTTGCGATGGGCCACTCGCCTGAGCGTGAATCCATCTTTCAAGACGACTGTAAAGACGTCGAGGCGAAGGTGGTCGTCGCCAGGGCCACCGATGGCACCCATACCGCTACCGTGGAAATAAGCCGGGGAAATAAGTCAACTGCCGATATCCTGTTCTGCACAAAGGATGGGAGGGTTTTAAATGTAGATAAGCTTAAGGTGAACAGCCTGAAGAAATTGCGCGCGGGGGAATACTTCTGCGTGGTGGCAAATGCCGGCGCCTGTTCCAAGAAAATTAGCTTCACGATCGAATGAGTAAAACGTTTACTAGCCTACCCTTCACTACCATGAGGTCTATTTTTTTAGCTTCGTTCCTGGTTTGTCTGAGCTTTTTTGCAAAGGCGCAGGAATACACGTATGCCAGCCCCGACGGCCTGCTTAATGTGACGTTTACCGTCGTCAACCCATGCGGTGGAGCTGGGAACAATGGCTATATCCAGATGAGGGTCAACGCCGCATCAAGTCCGGTTTCACTTATATTCATAGACGTGGATCCCGATGGTAACAACCCTCCGGGAATAGAAACAATGTATGATTACCCCAATACGGGCGCGGTTGGCGCTATACCGGTGGGCGGCACCTATATCCATTCCCCAACACAAAACCTGATTGCCAATGTGTCAAACTGGATCCTTCAGGATAGCGACAATCAAATTAACACCTATACGTTTGCAACGACCGGTCACAATCCGTTTACGATGCAGAATATCACCACGCCGGTTTCCATTACACCTACTCAGAACGACAACACGGTGTGTACCAACCCGGTAAACGGGCAGGTGCAAGGTGTTATTAACGGTGGCTCAAAGACAATCGGCCCGGGATCGTATACGTATAGATGGGAATCGGACAACGGCCTGGCCGGGCTGCCACTGACCGGTATAACAGATGGTACGACACCTTTGAACCTGGCTGCTCAGCTGGGTGTTCCCGGTTTACCGGGTGGCACATACACGCTGACTGTAACAGACCGCTACTCGCCCTGCTCGGCGGTACAGGCTTTTACGATCACCGATCCGTCACCCATAAAACAGAACCTCACGACACCATCGCCGCTGAACGTTTGTGTCAACGACCCGAATATCACGCTCAACCTGGATGATTCCGAGAGTGGTGTGAACTATACCATTTACCGGAACAGTACCGCGACGGCCAATACATTTCCGGGTACGGGAGCGGGGCTTACGATGACCTTCCCCAACACAGGATTTGTTGATGGCGACACCCTGAAGGTGCGGGCTGTCAATGGCTTTTGTACGCCGGTCTGGATGAACGGATATACCATCCTGCGGCTACGGCCGCTTCCAGATCCAAAACTTACCGGCCTGCTGTCGGTATGTCAGAACCAGACGTTGGTCGTGTATGGCACGGACGGTTTTAAAACAAATTATCAATGGACAGTTTCCGCCGGCGGCACGATTACAGCCGGTGGCGGTGTAAACGACAGTACCGTAACCGTTACCTGGAATACACCGGGCAACCAAACGGTGTCGGTGAACTACGAAGATATTTACGGTTGTACCGCGCTGACACCCAAGTCGGTGACGGTCAATGTACGCGCGCTGCCTGTTTTGGCCGAGCCGCAAGAGAAATCGATCTGTACGGGCGATGCCGCCGCATACGAGATCTTATTGAATCCGGCGAATACGCCGGCCGGTACGGTGTTTAACTGGGCTGACCCCGATGCTGGTGGCCAGGCTACGGCGGGTGTGAATGTGCCGATGGGCGCTGCCGGTACCATCCACATCAACGACGTGCTGACGAATCTCACCACGGACCAGACGACGGTGACATATATTGTTACGCCGTCGTACGGCAGTGGTCTGTCGTGTCCCGGTGACACGGTGCACGTGAAGATTCGTGTGAACCCCCGCCCGGTACTGGTGGATAACCAAGCGAAAGAGATCTGTGCCGACGAGGCCGTAGGATGGGAGATCAAATTGGCCCCGGCCAATAAACCCGATGGCACAACCTTCAGTTGGCCTGATCCGGATGGTGGTGGCAAAGCTACCGCCGGAACAAACGTAGCGATGGGTGCCGCGGGTACTATCCACATCAACGACATCCTGGAGAATGCAACAACGGCTAACATCGTCGTCAATTATATTATCACGCCCCGCGTGGGTTCGTGCAATGGCACACCCGACACAGTGAAGATCACGGTGAAGCCGCGCCCGGTGCTGGCCGACAACCAATTGAAGAACATCTGTGATAACGAGGCGGCAGCTTACCATATATTATTAAATCCTGCCGAGGAACCAGCGGGTACGGTGTATAACTGGCCCGATCCGGATGGCCCGACAGGCCCCGCTACCGCGGGTGTGAACGTAGCTATGGGTACGCCGGGTACTTTTCATATCAACGACGTACTGCGGAATACGGGTACGACGCCGATCGACGTGGTTTATGTCGTTACACCGAGCAACCCGCTGTCTTCTTGCGTTGGCGTTGCGAAGAATGTAACAATCCGTGTCAACCCAAAGCCGGTATTGGAGAATAACCAGGAAGTAGAAATTTGTGCCGGTGATAATGTAGGCTGGGAGATCAAGCTGGCCCCATTGAACGAACCTGCCGGCACAACCTTTAGCTGGCCTGATCCGGATGGACCCTCGGGACCCGGCACGGCACGTACCAATGTACAGGCGGATCCCGCCGGTACGATTCATATCAATGATCCGTTGACTAACACGGACCCGACCGACCTGAAGGTATACTATATTATTACTCCGACCGTAGGAAGCTGTGCCGGTATTGCCGACACGGTAGAAGTGACGGTACGTCCGCGCCCCGTGCTGGCGCTGAACCAGGCCAAGACCATTTGCGCGGATGACACCACCAAATACCATATATTATTGAATCCGGTCGACAAACCGGATGGTACTATATTCAACTGGCCTGATCCGGATGGCCCGACAGGCCCTGCCACGGCCGGGGTAAACGTGCCGATGGGTACGGCGTCGACACTCCACATCAATGACATTCTCAAGAATGACGGGCAAACAGCCATTCAGGTAACGTATGTTGTTACGCCGTCACTGCCGGGCGGCTGTCCGGGAACACCCCGTAACATCGTCTTTACCGTAAACCCGAAGCCGGTGTTGGCCGATAATCAAGCCAAGACCATTTGCGCGGGCACCGCCGCAGGGTACCATATATTATTGGATCCGGCCCAGCAGCCACTGGGTACAACCTACACCTGGGCTGACCCGGATGGTCCCGGTGTCGGCAATCCTGCTACCGGTCGTACCAACGTGGCGATGGGGAGTGCGGCGACGATCCACATCAACGATATTCTGACGAACGCTGACATTACGGGTGCCGACATCGTGGTGAACTATGTCATCTTTCCCCGTACCGGGGCGTGCGTGGGCGACGCCGATACGGTGGCAATCACCGTGAAGCCGCGTCCTGTGGTGGCTTCGGGCCAGCTCAAGACAATTTGTAGCGGCGAGGCGGCGAACTATCACATCAACCTGAACCCGTTGGACGTGCCACCGGGTACGGTGTTCAACTGGCCTGATCCGGATGGCGCAGGCCCCGCTACCGCGGGAGTAGATGTGCCGATGGGTACCGCCGGTACGTTTCACATTACCGACATTCTGACCAACAACCTTCCTACCAAGGTCAACCTGGACGTAGTATACGTCGTGACGCCATCACACCCGTCGGCAACGTGCCCGGGGGCTCCGCAGAACGTTACCATTCGTGTGCGTCCTGTGCCGGTCGTAGCGAATAACCAGGAGAAGGAGATCTGCGCGGGTGACGCGGTAGGCTATCATATTCTATTAACGCCGGCGGACAGACCGACAGGCACGAACTTCAGCTGGCCTGATCCGGATGGAGCCGGTCCGGCTACCGGTCGTACGAACGTGGCGATGGGTACAGCGGCAACGATTCACATTACCGACGCTCTGACGAATACAACAGGTGAAGATGTGGTGGTGAACTATGTGATCACGCCGCGCATTGGGACTGGACCGGGTGCTTGTGCTGGTGTTGCTGACACCATACAGATCACGGTGAAGCCGCGCCCGGTGTTGCTCGACAAGCAGGCGAAGACTATTTGCTCGAACGAAAATACAGCGTACCGCATTCGGTTAAATCCTGCGGAGCTGCCGGAGGGTACGGTGTTCAACTGGCCTGATCCCGATGGCACGGGCCCTGCTAAGGCGGGTGTAGACGTGCTGCTGGGCACAGCACCAACAACGCATATTAACGATGTTCTGGAAAACACCGGCACGGAACCGATCGAGGTGAAGTACATCGTGACGCCTTCGCTGCCGGGTGCTCCTGGCGACTGCCCGGGTGTTGCAGACACGATTGTCTTTACCGTAAGCCCCAAACCGGTGTTAGCGGCCAACCAGGCCAAAACCATCTGCGCCGGTGTTGCGGCAAATTATCGCATTCTATTAACACCGGCGGACAAGCCGGACGGTACAACCTTTAGCTGGCCTGATCCTGATGGACCTACCGGCCCGGCGACGGCAGGCGTGAATGTGCCGATGGCTGATGTGATTCACATTGCAGATATACTGCAGAATACGACGGCGGATGATATTATCGTGAAGTATGCCATTACGCCTTCGGTGGATGGATGTAACGGTGCCGTGGATACGGTGAGAATTACGGTGAAGCCCCGCCCGGTATTGAGGGATAAACAGATAAAAGAGATCTGCTCCGGCGACGCGGTAGATTATCACATCCTGCTCGATCCGGTGGATAAGCCGGCGGGTACGGTATTTAACTGGGCCGATCCGGATGGTGCCGGTGGCGGCACGGCCGGTGTGGCTGTATCGATGGGTACCGCGGCCACCTTGCATATTCAGGACGTATTGACAAACAATACCCAGGATTCGGTCGACGTACATTATATTATAACGCCATCACATCCGGCCAGTGGTTGCGACGGCGTTGCTGATACTGTAACGATCCGCGTACGCCGGATTCCGGTTCTGGCCGACGGTCAGGAAGTCGAGATCTGCAGCGGCGAGAACGTAGGGTGGGAGATCAAGCTGAACCCGATAGGGCGGCCGTTGAAAACAACGTTCAGCTGGCCTGATCCGGATGGCGCGGGCCCTGCTACCGCGGGTACCAATGTGCTGATGGGACCTGCCGGTACCATTCACATCAATGATGAGTTGAGGAATACTTCCGGTGAGCCGATTACGGTGAACTATGTTATCACGCCTTCGCGCGGCGGCTTGTGTGCCGGTGTGGCCGACACGGTAAAAGTTATCGTGAACCCCGGCCCCGTGCTGGCCGACAACCAATTTAAACAGATCTGTGCGGGTGATACCGTAAACTATCATATTATGCTGAATCCGGCGGAGCGGCCGGTGGGCACGGAATTCAACTGGCCCGATCCTGATGGACCGACAGGCCCTGCTACGGCCGGCGTGAATGTATCGATGGGTACAGCCGCGACGTTGCATATTAAAGATATACTCCAGAATACGACCGGAGCGTCGATCGACGTGCTCTATATCATTACGCCGTCAACCCCGGGCTTGACCTGTGAGGGTGAGCCGGACACCGTGGTGATCCGCGTGAACCCGATACCGGTGCTGGCCGATGGTCAGGAAACCGAGATCTGCGCCGGCGAAACGGTAGGCTGGGAGATCAAGCTGAACCCTGCCAACCAACCGCTGGGTACAACCTTTAGCTGGGCTGATCCGGATGCAGGCGGTCCTGCTACCGCGGGTACGGATGTGGCAATGGGCACAGCGGGCACGATTCACATCGATGACGAGCTGTCCAATCTGACGGATGAGGATATTGTCCTTCATTATATCATTACGCCTACTGTCGGTACGTGTGCCGGTGACCCCGATACTGTACAAGTGACGGTGAAACCTCGCCCGGTATTGCTGGACAAGCAGGCGAAGATTATTTGTAGCGGCGATACGGTTAAATACCGGATTCTGCTGGCGCCGCCTGATCTGCCGGGTACAACGCTGAGCTGGCCTGATCCGGATGGTCCTACAGGCCCGGCCACGGCGGGCGTGAATGTGCTGGCGAGCGACCTGCTGCACATCACCGACGTGCTGACCAACACTACGTCTGTGCCGTTGGTGATACGCTATATTGTAACGCCGACAGACCCTGCGTCGTCTTGCGCGGGCTTGGCGGACACGGTGTTGATCACGGTGAATCCGAAGCCGGTATTAGTAGCATTGCAGGAAACCGAAGTATGTAGCGGCGACGCGGTGGGCTATTCTATTCGTCTTACCCCGGCAGGTCTGCCGGCGACAACCGTCTTCAACTGGGCTGACCCCGACGGTACCGGCCCTGCCACGGCGGGTGCAAATGTGTCGGTAGGCGCCGTGGGCACCGTACACATCGACGACATGCTGGAGAACACCAATACGACGACGGACCTGGTGGTAAAATACTTTGTGATTCCTTCCGCGGACGGATGTACCGGCCTGGGCGATACGATCAAAGTAACGGTCAAAGCGCGCCCGGTGCTGGCTGACAACCAGTCGAAGGTGATCTGCAGCGGCGACACGGTGAACTACTCGATCCAACTGACGCCTGCCGATGAACCGCTGGGTACAACCTTTAGCTGGCCTGACCCGGACGGTGCAGGTCCTGCCACGGCGGGTACGGGTGTACCGATGGGCGCTCCGGGCACGATCCATATTAAAGATATCCTGACGAACATCGGCATCGCGCCGATCACCGTAACATACGTGGTAACGCCGGATAACGTGGCGGCTACTTGCGAAGGTATTGCTAAGAATATCGTGATCACGGTGAATCCTGCGCCGAATGCAGGGACCAATACGATCAAGGATGAATGTAACGATCAGAGCAGCTACGACCTGCTGGCGAACCTGAATGGTACCCCGGATACAGGTGGTACCTGGACGGACCTGGATGCCAGCGGTGCGACGATTACAGGCAATATTATTGATCTGACCAGTCTGTCGGGCGGCAATAGCTACCGCTTCCGCTACATCGTAGACGGAGGAGGTATCTGTAAACCTGATACTGCGGTTCTGACACTGAATATTCAAGATGCTCCGTACGCAGGTGATGACGGTGCCGGTACAGTATGTACCCTGGATACGGATTACAACCTGTATGATCAACTGGCGCCTGTAGAGCGTACGCCGGATACCAATGGTGCCTGGACGGATATCGACGGCAGCGGTGCGGTTATTACGGGCCATCGGGCTGACTTTACGGGTGTTGCCGTGGGCACGTATACCTTCCGGTACATCGTTCCGGCAACGACTGCCTGTGAGGCTGACACAGCCTTTGTGGAGATCGAAGTAATTGACACGGCACCGGATGCCGGCGATGACAACACAGAAGTGGCGTGTAACAACAACGGTGCCTACAACCTGTTGGACGCCCTCGACGGCACCCCGGATGCGGGTGGCATCTGGCGTGACCTGGATGGCGTGGGCCGTCCGATCGTAGCCAACGTTATTAACCTGACCGATGTGACGGCAGGCCAATATAGATTCCGCTATGTGCTGGACATCCCTGGCTGCGGTAAGGACAGTGCCTTGGTGACATTGAATATAAACGACGCGTTGAGCGCCGGCGACAGCGATACATTGCAAATCTGTAACGTAGCGGCTTCGGTGAATCTCTTTAATGGTCTGGGCGGTACACCGGATGCCGGTGGCAACTGGTCTGAATTGACTGCCTCGGGACGGCCTATCTCGCCTGCCGGCGTGGTGGACCTGACCGGTATTGCTCTTGGAACCTATCGTTTTAGATATATTGTAACCAACACAACGCCATGCGTGAACGACACGGCGGTGGTGACCATTGAGCTCGGTGCTCCGCCAGATGCAGGCAACGGTGGCTCTGTGCCGGCATGTAACAGCGACGATGCCTTCGACCTGTCAACAGGTCTCAGCAGTCCGCATGACACGAATGGTGTCTGGACTGATCTGGATGCTTCTGGTGGCGTAATCACCGGCAACCTGATCGATCTGACAACGCCGGTAGCCCCGGGTACCTATCGCTTTAAGTATAAAGTGAGCGCCATTGGCCCGTGTGTAGCGGATAGTACGATCGTGACCGTGGTGGTGAGCCCGGCGCCGAACGCGGGTGTGGGTGGTACAGACGATGTCTGTACATCAGAAGATGACTACGACCTGTTTGCCTTCCTGACGGGAAGCCCGGCGACGGGTGGTACCTGGTCAGCGGCACAGCCCGCCAGTGGTGCCGTTATTACCGGCAATACGGTAGATCTGCGTGGAATAACAGTCGCGGGGCTTTATGACTTCTTGTATATCGTAGACGGTGTCGGTGTTTGTAAAGACGATACGGCAACGGTGTCACTGAATGTGACCCTGGCTGCTGACGCAGGTCTTCCGGACTCTGTGACAGTATGTAACACGAACACAGCGTATAACCTGTTTACAGAAGGCCTGCAAGGTACTCCGGACACGGGTGGTACCTGGACAGACCTGGATGGCAGTCTTGCCGTGCTCAATCCTACGACCGGCGTGGTGAACTTTACCGGTGTTACGCCGGCGTTCTACCGCTTCCGTTACATCGTGACGGGTACGCTGCCGTGTCAGAATGATACGTCGGTTGTGACCGTGAAGCTTATCAATACGACACCGGATCCGGGTATTGATACCGAAAAAGACGTATGTAGTAGCGAGACGGCTTACAATATGTATGCAGCCCTGGACGGTACTCCCGACCCGGGCGGAGACTGGGTAGACGTGGATGGCAGCGGTGCTACCATCACCGGCGACCTGATTAACCTTACTAATGTGGCGACGGGTACTTATCACTTCCGCTATGAATTGGATGTAGCGGGTTGCGGTTCGGCCAGTGCGATACTGACCCTGAACGTGACCGAAGGACCGGATGCCGGCGACGACACGACAGCTCCGGTGTGTACAGACGATGCTGCCAGTGTAAACCTGATTGCCCTGCTGACCGGTTCGCCCGACGCGGGCGGTAGCTGGTTGGATGTGGATGCAACGGGTGTGCCGATTACACCCGCAGGTATTGCTAACCTGAGCAGCCTGTCGATCGGTACGTACCATTTCGACTACGTCGTAGCCGGAACGGGTCCTTGCAAAAACGATACGACACGCCTGACTATCGAGCTGAGCAACCCGCCGAATGCCGGCCAGGACAGCACGGTAGTTATGTGTACCACTGTAACTTCGTTTGACTTGTTTACGGCCTTGAACCCTGCTCCGACGTCAATAACCGGTACATGGAGAGAGATTACGACTTCGGGTGCACCCATCGCAAACGGTGTGGTGAACCTGACGGGTATCGTAGCGGGTAACTATGTCTTTGAATACATACTGCCGACAATAGGGACATGTGATGGTGATACAGCACGTGTAACCCTCGACTACCGCGACAACCTGCATGCCGGCGACGACAATACGGTTGCGCCTTGTAGCGACGATCCTGCTTATGATCTGTTTGCACATCTGCCGGGTGCGCCCGATGCGGGGGGTGTCTGGAGCAGCCCGAATTGGCCGAAGGTATTGCCGGCAAGCGGCGTGATTGATTTGCGCGGAACGGCGCAGGGTACCTATATTTTCCACTATATAATAGGGGCGGGTACAGCCTGTAAAGCCGATACTGCAACGATCACGATGAACCTCAAAGAGGCGCCGAGCATCGCAAACGCCGGCCCGGATCAGATCATCTGTAACTCGCCGATCGGTTTAGCGACGTTAGGGGCGATCAAGCCTACACCATTCTTTGGTACGGGTACCTGGGTAACGGTATCGCCGGGTGGTTTCCCGGTGAGCCCGAACGATGCTAATTCACAATTCATCGGTGCGGACGGTCGCTGGTTTATGGTACGCTGGATCGTGACCAACGGAACCTGTACGCCAAGCGTCGACACGGTGATCATCAACTTTAAAGCAAGACCGGAGGTAATAAGCCCTGTGACGGTTTGTCTGAACTCAACCGGTACGGTGAAGCTGAACGCTTCGGCTCCGGGCGCACTGAGCTACAACTGGTACCTGGTACCGGCTACTGGCCCCCGCGTGTTCTTGGACAATACAGCGGCTGGTGAGTTTCCTGCAGGTCCGGAGCTTGTTCGAACTGCAACGGGTAGCTTCACCTATGAGGTAACAGCCATGTATAATTGTGGTGGTACGTTCTCAGAGAGCGGCGCGACACCGATTACAGTCAACGTATCGAACTCCGGTTCGTGCGGTGGCAGCAATCCTGGCAATCCGGGCACCTGTCCTGGTCTGACTAAAATTAAGATTATCGAAACACTGCCCACATGTGACATACCTGACGGTGGTGGCTTTACATTCGTCCTGTCGGGTGTCTACGATGTGAAACTGGAGAACAAAAATACTCCGCCCGCGTTGCCCACGGCAGTAGGCCTGGAGCGTGGTGACTCGGTGATCTTCACCGGTCTGACGGCTGGCCGATACCTGTACACGATCTATACGATCGGTTCGCCGCTCGACACCTGTAAAGAACAGATCGAGCTCGAGCTAAAGCTGAAGACTACAGTAACGGTTGATAGCGTGCGCAACCTGAAGAATGTGACATGCTTTGGCGGTCATGACGGTAATGCTACGATCTATGCGCATGGTAGCGTAACGGGTCAGTACTACTTCACCTACGTGAAGAACGGTGTAGAATCCGAGCCGATGTTGTTCACACCGGGCGCACCTCTGCCGGGTGGACTGCCAGGTGATGACTTGGATGACATTATCGTGAAAGTGGATAACGCTCCGATCTTTACATGTCCTGCAACGATTCGTCTCCAGATACGGCATAACACGCCGGAGATCACGAGAGACTACGTGGTTACGGGTGCAACGTGTAACGCAAACGACGGTTCGATTACAGTCAACAATGTTGGCGGTGGTAGCGGTGCACCGTATACCTATTCAATAGATGGCGGTGCTTTCGGATCTGACAGCGAATTCCTGGAACTGGCCGGTGGTAAGCACTGGGTAACGATCCGCAGCGGTAGTTGCGAGCGCGTTGACACGGTGGACGTAACCTTCCCGGGCTTTGTTGACTTTGAGGTTAAACTGCCGATTAGCGATGCGCAGTGTACGAATAACGGTAAGAGTGGAAAGATCATGTTCGAGTTTAAAAACCCAGGTCTATACTCAGTCGGCCTCTCGAACGATCCTACTGTTGAGCCGGAGAAATATGTAGACGTGTTGGTGACGTCGTCGATGAATTCGACCATTACGATTGATACCTTGCGCTACGGCGACTACTATATCTTCGCCAAGACCAGCTCGGCGCTGTGCGCGACCCAGCAAGGGCCGTTCCTGATCCGCGGCGTGCAAGCTATCAGCTATGATATTTATACCGAGTGTAAGGACAACGTGGTACTGATGTCGCTCATCAACGTGAAGGGTGACCCTAATGCAAGCCTCGACATTCGCATCTTCCGCAAGTTTGGTAGTGAGGTGTTCTTCACTTCGGTGGCATTCGACGAAACGGTAGCATTTGATAAGCCGAGCCTGTATCCGTTCCTGACGATACCGGATGAATATGTGATCCGCGTAACACAAACAAACATGCTGTGTGGAATCATGGCAGCGGATCAACAGCCTTATGTCGTACATGAGTCGCTCTCCGCGCAAGTCGGCGAACGCACGAAGTCTTATCCGGACATCTTCAATGGCAAGATGGAAGTGGTCAACTTCTTTGGCGGTGTGGTGCCGTACGATATCCAGATCAAACTCGATTCGGCTGCTGTACCCGGTCAAACCTACGCAACCGACTGGGAAGAAGTGCTGTTGAACAGCAACCTGCAATACGAGAAGCAATACGATCACTTGCCGGCCGGTCGCTACTCAGTGATGGTGGCTGATTCGATAGGCTGCGCGATCGAGTTGATTGGCCGTGTGCCGCTGGATACGGACATCTATATTCCGAACATCTTCACGCCGAATGAGGACGGTATAAACGATCTGTTCTTCATCCGCAATCTGCCGGCAGACAACGGCGCAAAGCTGGTGATCAGCGATCGTTGGGGTAAGCAAGTGTACTCTTCCAACGCCTACCAGAACAACTGGGATGCAAAAGATATATCGGATGGTATTTACTTCTACCGCCTGAAGATCGGTAGCGGCGAGCCGCTGGCCGGTTGGGTAGAAGTGCTTCGTGGTACAAAGCCTTAGTAAATAGTAGATAGTAATTAGTGAAAAAAGAAGGCTGCCCAAAAGGCAGCCTTCTTTGTTTTGAATGTTTGTGTCGTTAATTATTATAACGTGGAGAGGAACTGTAGCGTATCGACGCGGTCGGCATAGTCCCACACTTCGGGGAACTGTGCCTGGCCGAACGGCACAGTAGCGCCTGGGGCACGACCGACAATACACTGAAGCTTGTCGGAATTTTCCGCCAGGTTTGCGGCGAGTGCTTCCGGAGTTTTATAGTGTTCGTAGTATACGACGGAGATAGGGGAGACCTGCCGGGTGCTTTCATGTAACATCAGGAAGCCGTTGTCGAGGAATGGCGTAATATTGACGAGCATGATCGACTTTTGATAGTCGTAATTGTTACAATACTTGTGATGATGTATGATGTCGCGGTGCGCATCGAGCGATGGGTAGAAACGATCGAACGTGTAGCCGTCGGGGACCAGCAGTTTGGAGACGTTGCGACAGCCCAGGCCGAAGTAGCTGAAGATGTCGGTGCCCAGCGCGCCAAGCTCGGCTTCGGTTTCATCACCTTGAAGGATCGCGACGGACGTCCGGTTCTTCCGAATGATGTGTGGGTACTTGCTAAAGTAATAGTCAAAGTAGCGTGCGGAGTTGTCGCTGCCCGTGGCGATGACAGCCTGAAAGTCTTTTAGCTGCTCGGCGATTTGCACCTGTGCATGGAGCGCAGGCGAGATGACGGCCAGGGTTTCGAGCATATACTTAGGCAACGCCGCGTCTTTCGAGCTGAGCTTAATGAGCGCACGGTGGCCGCTGATCAGTACGGCAAGTAAGTCGTGAAAGCCAACGAGCGGAATGTTGCCGGCCAGTACGAGTGCGACCTGGCGGGAAGTACCTGGAAACGAGTACGGTGCAACCCATGTACGAAGTTTGCTTTCGTCGAGCATCCGGATGATGCCGTCGAGTGCCATGCGCACATTGTCTTGTGTGAACCAGGGATTTTCACGCGATGCGCGATCGGCGACCGACTGAAATTCGTCGTGGGTCAGATCTTTGAGATGGGTGCCCAATGTTGCGAGGGCATGTATTCTTTCTTCGATGTTCATGTTGTGTGAGGCCGCTTACGGGGGGCAAAAGTAGGGAAAGCAGCGCAAAGCAGCGTGTCGGAAATACCGCACAAACGTAAGCGAATTGAAAATACGCGCGAATTCCTACTTAAAAAGTGGATATTCGCTAAACTTTTATAAAGGGGTCTCCGTTTTACGGATGAATCGTTTATTTTTGTATTTGTAACGGACCAAAATTAGAAGGCATGGCTATTATTATCACGGACGAATGTATCAACTGCGGTGCATGCGAGCCGGAATGCCCCAACACGGCGATCTATGAAGGCGGCCGCGAGTGGAATTGGGCTGGGGGCACGAAGCTGGAGCAGGTTGAGTTGGAAGACGGGTCGGCTGTTGATGCCAAAGACCCGCAGGCACCGGTATCGGAAGAGTTTTATTATATCGTGGCAGGCAAGTGTACCGAGTGTACGGGTTTCCACGAAGAGCCGCAGTGTGCGGCGGTATGTCCGGTAGATTGTTGCGTACCGGATCCCGACTATGTGGAGACTCCCGACGAGCTGGTAGCCAAGAAGGTTTGGTTGCACCAGGAGATTGCGGCGTAAGGCTGCTTCGTATACCGTATTGAAGATTCGTTAATACCCGCGGCGGTGGCATAAAGCAATCGCCGGGTATTAACGAATTTTTGTTTTATACCTAGCGCATATTGGCGCGCTTGATCAGGTAGGTTTGTAGAATAAGGTTGAAGTCACTTTTGACATCGGCTTCGATAAAGTCGATCTTGTATTGGTTGCATCGCATCTTGAGCGCTTTGTAAAAACGGCCCGCTTCGTCCTGATAGGTTTGCTTGACATCGGCCGGATTAAGCTTTAGTTTCTCGCCCGTTTCCAGGTCGACAAACTCCAACGGCCTATCTTCAAAGCTGAAATACAATTCCGTTTGGTTATCCATCACGTGAAAGACGACCACCTCGTGTTTGTTATGCTTGAGGTGTTGCAACGCCTTGAATAACTCGTCGGCACTTTCGGCCGAATCGAACATATCGCTGAAGAGAATAACAAGGGAGCGCTTATGAATTTTTTCGGCTACTTCATGCAGTACCCGGGCCACGTTTGTATTGGTGGGTGTTTGCGGCTTGCGTTGTTCGAGCTCATTGAGCAACCGGAGTACTTTATTCAGGTGTGTGGGTGTAGACTTTACCGGTGTTAGCTCGTGTACTGTGTCGGAAAACAGGCATAAACCAACGGCATCGCGCTGGCGATTTAGCAGATAGGCCAGGGCAGCCGAAGCATATTTGGTGAATTGGATTTTAGCCTGGGTAGCCGCCGGATAGAACATCGACGCCGATACGTCAATGGCAATGAGACAACGCAGGTTGGTTTCCTCCTCGTAACGCTTGGTAAACAACCGGTCGGTGCGGGCATATACTTTCCAGTCCAGGTGACGGGTGCTTTCACCCTCGTTGTAGAGGCGGTGCTCTGCAAACTCGACCGAGAAACCGTGGTAGGGGGACTTGTGGAGCCCTGTAATAAACCCTTCTACTAACTGGCGGGCAAGCAGTTCGAGACTGGTGTGTGGGTTAATTTTTGTCAGATCTACCTTCACAGTGCTTGGAAAAACGAAATATTGTTCAGTATATTGGACTTGTTATCAAATAAAATTTGATGTCCTGACCGGAATCGTTAACGAAATATGATGGGTTAGTTTTGTAATAAAGACCCAAAGTACTAACTTAGTTCGAACCAAACTTAAACCTAACCTTAAATTTGACGGATTGTGGAAGAAAACAAGACAAGCGGTAGAGATGAGATCTACTCAACGAAAGTAAAGGCCGGCAAGAGGACGTATTTTTTTGATGTGAAGTCTACCCGTTCCAACGATTATTACCTGACAATCACAGAGAGCAAGAAGCGTTTTAAGGAAGATGGTTTTTCGTATGAAAAGCACAAGATCTTTCTGTATAAGGAAGACTTTAATAAATTTTTGGAAGCGTTGACCAGCACCGTAAATCACGTAAAGCAAGAGTTAATGCCGGATGTGGATTTCACACAATTCGATCATCCGCACGAGCATGAGCACGAGCACGAAGAGACAGCCACGGCGGGTGCGAAACCTTCGTCGCTGGACACTGAGCTTAAATGGGATTGACCTTACCTAACCCCGAACCTATAATAACCTGGGAAAGCCCCTGCATACGCAGGGGCTTTTCTTTTTGTCTCGGCGGGCGATTGTTATATTTGCGGCCTTAATTAAGAGAATCAATACCATGGGACTTCAATGTGGGATCGTAGGACTACCAAACGTAGGCAAATCGACGCTTTTTAATGCTATTTCTAACAATAAGGCAGAGGCGGCCAATTTCCCCTTTTGCACGATTGAGCCAAACGTAGGCGTGATTTCCGTACCCGATCTCCGGTTGAAAGTGCTGGAGGAGCTGGTGCAACCGGAACGCGTTGTTCCGACCACCATCGAGTTTGTGGATATTGCCGGCCTGGTGAAAGGCGCCAGCAAAGGAGAGGGCCTGGGCAACCAGTTCCTGGCCAACATCCGCGAAGTGGATGCCATTGTACACGTGGTACGTTGCTTTGAGAACGACAACATTGTGCACGTTGACGGCCGGGTAGATCCGGTGGCCGATAAAGAGATTATCGATACCGAACTGCAGTTGAAAGACCTCGAGTCGGTAGAGAAGAAAATAGCGCGTGTAGAAAAAGCGGCGAAAGCAGGCGACGCAAAGTTGAAGAAAGAACTGTCGGTGTTATTGCAATACAAGGAAACCTTGTTAGAGGGTAAAAATGCACGCGCGCTGCAAATCGACGAAGAAGATAAAAAGGCAGTGGCTGATCTTCAGCTGCTGACAGCCAAGCCGGTGATCTATGTAACAAACGTAGAGGAAGAGTCTATCCACACGGGCAACAAACACGTAGACGCTCTGCGCAAACACATACAAGGTGAGAATGCCGAGGTAGTGATTATCAGCGCGGCGATTGAAGCGCAGATTGCCGAGTTAGAAAGTGAAGAGGACCGGGCTGTTTTTCTGGCTGAATATGGTTTGAAAGAGTCGGGTTTGAACAAGTTATTGCAGGCTTCATACCATTTGCTAAACCTCGCCACCTACTTCACAGCCGGTGTAAAAGAAGTGCGGGCATGGCCTATAAAAAAAGGCTGGAAAGCGCCCCAGGCAGCCGGTGTTATTCACACCGATTTCGAGAAGGGGTTTATTCGTGCAGAGGTTATAAAATTCGCTGATTATCAACACTATAAAACGGAGCAAGCCTGCAAGGAAGCCGGCAAGATGTCGGTAGAGGGGAAAGAGTATGTAGTAGGTGACGGCGACGTGATGCATTTCCGGTTTAACGTGTAAAGTTTTCTTTGCGGAAAGCAGTGAAAGCTTCCTGTTTTTTCTTAGCTTTATAAACCGCTCACCCTCAGTATAGAGCGCGTTTTTTAAATTGGTTAATTTTTTAACCCCCAGGCTAAATTTTTGGGTTTTGAGAACCAGGATTATTTTTTCACTGAAGAATAGGGGAGCCTATGTGCCGTTCCACCATCAGTATCTTTTGGCACAGGTTATTAAAGGGCTGCTGATTTTCGGCCCTGAAAAGAATTACCTGGATTTTACGCACTACAACTTTTCAGGCCTCAAAGGCCAGACGAAGGTCAGTCGGAAGGGGCTGCATTACTTCTCGTCCAAAGTGACCTTGGTATTTGCCTGCTCAGACAAAGGCTTCATGGACTATTTTCTGGCCCGGTTGTTTGAACAGAAGGAAGTAATTGTCGGTAACCTGCACCTGGTGCCGGATGCCGTGGAGCAGGAAGAGCCGGTAACGATCGGCGATGAGGCCCGCTTCCTGTGTATCTCGCCGGTAGTGGTAATTCCGGCTGCCTTTAATGACGAAAGTGGTAAGAAGTTTGTCTCGCCGGAGAGCGATGAATTTTCTGATTTGTTATACGATTCTACCATAGCCCGCATGGAGGCTTATGCGCGGTATACTGCCGAACAGTTGACATCGTTCTATAAATTCCAGATCGTTCCGGATCACGATTATATTCAGCGTATTCAGGCATCGCATAAAAAGTTTGCACGTATCTATCCCCTGTACGACAACGATGTGAAGTTCGAGGTGCGGGGCTATACTTTTCCGTTCACGCTATATGCGGCAAAGGAAGTGCAGCAATTTGTATATGAAAATGGCTTGGGCTACTTCACACACAAAGGCTTCGGCATGTTGGACGTCGCGAACAACGACTCAATACAACGGGCCCCCCACCAGGAAATGGTATACGCTTAGCGGCGCGGGTTCGCGTCGATCCGTTCATAGCCAACAAGCAGATCGGCTTGCGGCTGGTACGGGCGATAATACACGAAGATCTCGTAGAAGTTTTCAGTCTCGAAGTGACTTCCCTCGAACATATAGGAAGGGCGGTTAGGCGCTCTGACCACGTATTGATAGTTATACCAGCCTTGCTTGAGTAACATCCGGGCGGTATAGGCATTTTGTACAGTGTCGTATTTCATTTTGTTGGCGACACCGAGATTCCAATAGTTGAACGCGCCGGCAACATACACATCGCCCTTGGCAACGGGTGGTACGGCCAACGTGAAATTGACGTTTACGTAGTTGGCATACGCCATGTCGCGGTAGTCATAGTTGTCGAGGTTGAAGTTACCGTTGATGTCTGGAATCTGCGGTTGGGAATAGGCTTCGTTCTCGCGGCTTTTGTCCTTTTGAATATAGGCTTCGAAAGGCTTAGCCGTTTTGTTGATGCGGTCTACGTTCTGGCCAGGATAGTTAAGCGAGCGCAGGTCGAAGAACCGGAACTCGTTGCCGCCGCGAAACATTTTGGCATCATCGAAGTAGCGGTACTCGATTTCCTTTTCGATCTCACGCACAAAGCTCGGGCGAACGTCGCTGACGATGTTGTCCCAGCGTTGGTTTTGACGCATGTTTACGTGCACGTCCGTCATGGCGTTCAGGATGTTGACGTTTTGATAATTGATGGTGAAGTTGAGCTGTTGGCTGATGTCGGCCGCATTGCCGGGGCCAATCAGGTTACCATCGCGCTTAAAGGTTACTTGCGTTTGGTAGACCATAAAGCGGCGACTCAGGATGATGTCATCTTTGTTCGACTCACGATAGACAACCAGTACATAGTTGCCGGAGAGCTTAACCCCGGGCACATTGAATTTATAGTGCACAAAAGGAACGTGTGTATCGACTGAGAACTCGAATGTGTTGATGGGAAACTCGTTGTAGCCCGTCATGAAATCGAGGTCTTTTAAATTTGATGGTGTCCAGTCGTAGTTACAGTGCACGATTCTGGCGTAGTAGTTGTCGTTATGGTCGCGCAGGTCGTCGAATTCGAGTACGAGGTTCCATTGGCCCAGGCGGGTGACGGCGGGGTCCAGGGGCTGCGCTTCGGGATGGAGCTGGATGGTTTTGATGACTGATTCGTAGGCCCGATCGATGAGCTGGAGGGTTTTGGCTTTTCCACCGGGAGTCGCGGTGGAAGCGGGCTGGTTAATCGGAACGCACGCAGATAATGCGGCTAAAGATATAATAATGAGGGAATTAAGCGTTATGTTCATGCGTTTTACCAAGGGGTGCCCGCCTTACAGGCCATTTGTTTTTGTTTCTAAAGAAACGTTTTCGATAGGGAATGGCCAAGGCTTTGCGGGAAATATCCGCCAAACGATTCCAACTTTCGGGCACAGGACGGTGTCTAATATGCAAAACGGCGATAATACGGACTAATGCTCAGCGAAAACGAGCTTATTGAAGGATGCCGAAAAGGCGAGAGGGGTGCACAACGCGCTCTGTATGATTCCTATTGCCGGAAAATGATGGTTGTCTGTCTGCGCTACTCGAAAGCTACTCCCGAAGCGGAGGACATCTTACAAGAAGGATTTGTCAAAGTATTCCAGGCAATCGGCAACTTCCGCGGAGAGTCTAAGCTGGAGACGTGGATCACCCGCATTATGGTGAACACCGCCCTGAACGCTAAACGCAAAAAGCTTTACCTGTTTCCCATGGTCGATATAGAAGAGACCAATCTTCCGGAAGAGGAGATGAGCATATCGGGAATTCACTTCACCCAGTTGCTGGAAATGATACAGGCCCTGCCGCAGGGATGTCAGATCGTATTCAACCTGTTTGCTATTGAAGGATTTAGTCATAAGGAAATTGCTGAACAGCTTGGCATTTCCGAAGGAACGTCGAAGTCGCAGTTCGCGCGGGCGAAGAGCCTGTTGCAACAGCGGCTCTTAAATGAATCAACGTATTATGAACGATATGGAGAGTCGAAAGTTTGAAGATGCCTTCAAGCGGGCTTTTGATGAAGCCGGCGTGAGTCCATCGGATAACGTATGGACGAATATCGAACGTATTCTGGACGATACAGAGAGTCGTAAGGTAGAAGGTGTCTTCCGACAGACTTTTGATGGAGCCGGTGTGAACCCATCGGAAAACGTATGGACGAACATCGAGCTGGACTTGATGAAAGCCGAAGGAGGCAAGATGAGGCGTCGCCTGGTGTTCTATCAGTTATTGGCCGCAGCGTCGATCACGTTTGCCCTGGGCGTTGCCGGTATGGGCTATTATTTGCTGAAGGATCGGGAATTGACGGGTGCAGCCGGACAACTGGCGTATCAGGAACAGCCCGCGGGAGCGAACAACAACAACAATACAACCGCTACAACGCCGACGGTTACCGGTGATACACATCAGGAGCTGTCGCAAGGGACAACAGCAACCTCGGGTGTAGGTGTTGATGGTCAGCAAACGCAAGACGTGGTGACCGGTATAACACTCCCGAACAATATCACCCACGAGGGCGATATACAGACTCAAACCGCCGTGACGGAAACTTCACAGACTCCTTTGACACAAAGTGCAACGACGCAACGTAACGGCATGCCGACACAGCAGGCTATGGCACGTCAGGAAGCTCAACGCAACAGGATGCGCACAACGGATGGCCAGGACATCGATCCATTAAAAGCCGACGGTAGCCGATCCAACCAGGGTCAGACGAGCGCTGATCAACAGACACTGGCCGCTGCAAATGATGCTGATGCGGGATCGAGTGATGCGCAGCAGCAACATGCACGGGTAACAACGCAACAGGCTAATACTGCCGACGCACGCTTATCGACACAAGGGCGAAATGGTGTTGAAAGTGATACTCCGATCACATCGGAGAATGGACAGCCACAATTGGCGGTGACGCAACAGCGTTCGGGAGCGACATCGCGTCGCCGGGTAGGAGATGCGACGAACGCTGAAACAACAGCGATAGGCGAAGCCATTCTTCCGGGGCAACTGCATAACGGTAGCGATAAGCAAACCACATCATCTGACCGTATCGGTGAGGACAACGTTCGCCTGGCACAGACCAATGAAACAACTGCAACGCGTCGCGAGACGGTAGTGGCGAATGGCAGCCAGCGTACGGAGACCAGCAACAACGCTGTGACTACTGATGGCGCTACTGCAACGACGATTACAACGACACCCACTGCGGATCAGCAAACGGGATATATATTGGCCTATTCACCAGTACCTTCCGAAGCTACTCCAGTAGTGACATCGATTGGGACGCGTGTTCAAAAACCGGCGAGCATGAAGGTAGAACCTGCGTCGACAGTAGACCCGCTGATGGCGTTGCTGGCTCGCCTGGATGAGCAGGAGAAGAATGCGAACGCGAAAGAGAAGAAGGACAAACACAAGGATGAAGAATTTGACTCGGAGAAACTGTGGACGTCAGTAGGATTTGCAGCAGGCTCGTTTAATAATGTCAATTCCAGCGTGGCGAGTTCTAGCGGTAGCTTGATGATGGCGGATGCCCGTTCGAGCGCCGTTGACGACGTGGCAAAACAACAGGCAAATGCTTCGGGGTCATCGTATTCTGTAGGCGTGAATCTCGGTGCGCGTATTTCTTCACGTTGGGTACTTCAGGGCGGAATAAATTATATGACCCAGGCCTCAGACTATGTCGCCAGCGCGATAGGCACAGCCGATTACCAGAACTTCTCTGCTCCATCCGCTAATTCCATCATGTCAGCCGATAAGCAATCAGCTGAATATGCGTCGCAGGTAGTGCCTACGGCTCCGTATAATGTTAACAACAGCATGCAGTTTGTTAGTGTACCGCTACAAGCGGGTTACTTGCTGGTTAACCGCAAGGTTGGTGTGCAGCTCAATGGTGGGCTTTCTACCGACCTATTCCTTCAGAATACGATTACACCAGAAAGTGACAGGCTGGAGAAGACGACAGAAGGCAGCGGTTCAAACTCACCCTACCGTACAGTGAACTTTAGCGGCCTGGTGGGAACAGAACTCAGTTACCGGTTTAGCAAACACTATCGTTTGGCCCTGAACCCAGGCCTGCGCTACCCGCTGAACTCGATCTACAAATCAGACCAGCCGGTAACGGCAGCGCCGATGACATTCGATATCGGATTAAGATTTCGTTATATTTTTCATTAAACCATTCCAACCTTTTACTACCAGGGGGTGTCTAAGTAGTTAAATAACCCGAAAAAGCCCTTCGTTTGTATGGATAGTACTTTGGAAAGCAGATTACAGAAGCGGATACACGTATCCTTGTATGCTCTACTGTTTCTTACGGCGCTTTTAGGAATCAGCATCGTGATGGAAGGTTGTTCGGATTCCTCGCAGGGGTCGGTTCATGATCAAACACATGGACCCGTTTACGCACCTGTCGTGCAGGTAGTGGTGAAAAAGAACGTTCAATCCTGGGGAAACCACTATTACAGTGGCAAGAAAAGAATTGCGTTGTCTCATCATACATCTTTAAAATGAGCTCCAGCCATCACTCCGGGGAACGGCTCTGGCCCCGGAGTTGGCCGGCTCAGACACAGACGCTTGCTATCATCCTAGCGCGTCGATCTCAGTAGCTAATGCTTCCCATTTATTGTTGGCCTCGGCCAATGCTGCTTCTGTCTTCTCGAAGGCAGCTTGTACTTCTTTTAACTTCGCGGGTTGGCCAAATACCTCCGGACTTGCCAGCTCGATCTCGAGCTTACTTTTAGTCTCTTCCAGCCGTGTAACTTCTTCCTCTGCTTTGCGCAGATCTTTTTCCAGCTGTTTACGGCGCGCGTCCTGACTCGGAGTATTAGCAGGCTTCGGAGCGACAGGCTCAGCTTTTTTGGCAGGCTTCGCCGGTTCTGCCTTTACCTGCTGTGCTTCATTCTTTTTGCGCCAGTATTCGTACTCGTCATACGTGCCCGGGTATTCTTTGATCTTTTTGTCTTCGATGTACCAGATTTTGTTGGCGATGTGGCTCACAAAGTGACGGTTGTGCGATACGACAATAAAGCTTCCGGCGTATTGCTGCAGCGCCTGGATCAGGATGTTCTCTGATATAAAGTCCAGGTGGTTGGTCGGCTCATCGAGCAACAAAAAGTTAGCTTCCGAAATAAGAGTCTTTGCCAGGGCTACACGCGATTTCTCACCGCCTGACAATACCTTGATCTTTTTGAAGACGTCCTCATCTGAGAATAGGAAACATCCCAGCACGTTTCGCAGCTCTTGCTCGGGCTTGCCGGAGCCAGCTTGCAGCATCTCTTCGAGGATTTCATTATCCACACGGAGCGACTCGAGTTGGTGCTGCGCATAGAAGGCTTTGATGACATTAAAGCCCAGCGTGCGCTCGCCGTCTACAGGCTCTTCCCCCGCGACAATGCGCAGGAGGGTAGACTTTCCTTTTCCGTTGGCGCCGATCAGCGCAATCTTGTCACCACGCTCAATGTTTATGCTGGTGTCTTTTAAGATCTCCAGCGGGCCATAGGCCTTAGACACATGGTCGAGGGTGACAATATATCGGCCGGGCTGCTGGTTGAACTTAAACCGGAAGTTCACAGCCGCCGTATCGTCTACAACCTCTTCGATCATATCCATTCTTTCCAGCGACTTGACACGCGACTGCACCTGGCGGGCTTTGGTAGCCTTCGCTTTGAAGCGCTCGATAAAGCGCTCGGTCTGGCGTATCTTCTGTTGCTGGTTTTCATATGCACCTTGTTGAATTTCCTGGCGCAGCTCTTTCTCCTGCAGATAAAAAGAGAAATTACCTTCGTAGGTCACCAGTTGCTGTTGGGTGACATCGACCGTCTTTGTGATGACATTATCGAGGAAGGTACGGTCGTGCGATACAACGATCACGGCGCCTTCGTAATTTCGTAAATAATTCTCCACCCACTCGATGGAAGGAAGGTCCAAGTGGTTGGTGGGCTCATCAAGCATGAGTAGCGACGGTTTCTCGAGCAGGAGCTTGGCCAGCATGACACGCATGCGCCAACCACCGGAGAATTGTTTCAGAGGACGGTGCAGGTCAGCGGAGGCAAAGCCAATACCTTCCAACACCTCTTCCGCCTTGGACTCAATGGTGTAGCCATCCAGATGGTCAAAACGCTCCTGTAGTTTGGCTAGTCTTTCTACGAGCTCGTCTGAATATTCGGTTTCGAGTTTTTTGATGGTGTCTTCCAGCTGACGCTCAATATCCACGACCTCTTTAAACGCGCCCATGGCCACCGTCAAAATAGAATCTTCAGTTTGATAGGAGAGGAGGTCCTGGTTCAGGAAGCCGATGGAGCATTCGTTGCTTTTGCTGATGGAGCCACTGTCGATCTTAAGATCGCCGTTGATAATCTTCAACAGGGTGGATTTTCCGCGGCCGTTTAGTCCAATCAGGCCGATCTTGTCTTTCGGCTTGATGAACATGTTCGCATTTTCGTACAGCGGGCGGCCCCCGATGTAGTAAGAGAGATTAGTAATAGAGATCATGATTCCGACACACTCATTCAGATACAAAAATACTCACTATTTGTAGCATTTCCGCCAGGTATGGAATGACCTTGCATTCTGATTTCAAAAACGCGTATTTTCCAGTATTAAAACTATTGCCGGGCATGTACGGGGACTTCGTATCTTGCTTAGGTACCACTCAACCCATTGCAGTTTTATGAAGTTTACATCTTTTCCGGTCATCACCCTCCTTTTACTGGTGGCCTGCAGCCATACCAGCTCACACAACGACGAAGCAGCTTCGGCAGAAGATTCCACAAACGTCCCGCAGTCGATTGCGGCGGCGGATGGCACTCTGCCCGCCCTAACCGAATATTCCAAAACGTTGCCACTCGACAAGATCAAAATGCCGGCGGGTTTTTCTATAGCCGTGTTTGCGGAAGTAGACAATGCGCGCTCCCTCGCGCTGAGCCCCTCGGGCGTTTTGTACGTGGGCAATCGTAACGGCGACAAAGTATACGCCGTGAAGGATTCTGACGGTGATTTTAAAGCCGACAAGAAATGGGTGGTCGCTTCGGGCCTGAACATGCCCAACGGTGTGGCCTTCCACGACGGCGACCTGTATGTGGCCGAAGTAAGCCGTATTCTGAAATACCCCAAAATCGAATCGTCCCTGCAAGCCCCGCCGAAGCCGGTGGTGATCAAGGATGACTATCCCACCGAGACACACCATGGATGGAAATACATTGCCTTCGGGCCGGATGGAAAACTTTACGTGCCCGTGGGGGCGCCGTGTAACATCTGCGAGCCCGAGAAGGAAATCTTCGCCTCTATTACACGACTGAACGCCGATGGCTCCGGGCTGGAGGTCTACGCCCACGGCATACGCAACACGGTGGGTTTTACCTGGCACCCCGAGACGAAAGAGCTGTGGTTTACCGACAACGGCCGCGATATGCTGGGCGATGAAAAGCCGGCGTGCGAGCTGAACGTTGCTCCGAAAGCAGGCATGCACTTTGGGTATCCATATTGCCACGAAGGCTCGATCAAAGATCCTGAATTTGGAAGCAAACGCCCCTGCAGCGACTTTACCGCACCAGCCGACAAACTTGGGCCGCACGTGGCCCCGCTGGGTTTGAAATTTTATACCGGGGCGCTCTTTCCGGCATCCTATAAGAACAAGCTGTTCGTGGCAGAGCACGGTTCGTGGAACCGCAGCAAAAAAAGTGGCTACAACGTCACGCTGGTTGAGCTGGCAGGACGCAGTGCGAAAAACCACGAAGTGTTTGCCAGTGGCTGGCTCGATGAAGCGACGCAAAAGGAATGGGGACGGCCGGTAGATGTGCTGGTGCTGCCGGATGGCTCGCTGTTGGTGTCGGACGATAAAGCCAACGTAGTCTATCGCATCTCCTACAAAGGATAAGCATACCAACACCTAACCCACCATGAAGAAATTACACCTGCTTGTAGCCGCGCTCTGCTGTGGCATTGTTTGGGGAATATCGAGCGATGCGTCTGCACAGGGACAATCTACGCCTCCCGCCGGATTCTCCCGCGTATACGAAGTACCTGCCACCGCTGTGAAAAATCAGGACAACACCGGCACGTGCTGGAGCTTTTCGACAACATCCTTAGTGGAGTCGCAGACGATGAAACAAGGATATGGCGAGTTCGATATTTCCGAGATGTTTACCGTGCGAAATATATACCTGGAGAAGGCCAGGAACTATATATTACGGCAAGGGGTTGCGCAGTTTAGCCCGGGGGGCTTAGGGCATGATGTGATCCGGGCCATGGCCACGTACGGCATCGTTCCGGAGACCGCTTATCCAGGGTTGGTGCTGGGACAAAAACAACACGACCACGGACGGCTCGACACCCGGCTGAAGACGTACCTCGATAGTTTGCTTAAGATCCGCCCCGTACCTGCCGACTGGCAGCGCGGGTTTGAAATAATCCTGGACGACCACCTGGGAAAAGCACCGACGACATTTATGTATCAGGAGAAATCCTACACACCCCTGACATTCGCATCAGAGGTGGTGCGTTTTTCGGCGTCGGACTATGTCAACATCACCTCGTTCTCGCATCATCCATTCTACACCTCGTTTATTCTGGAAGCTCCCGATAATTTTCTGAATGGTTCTTACTACAACCTGCCGGTTAATGAGATGATCACGTTAGCCGAGCGTGCGCTGGCGGGCGGCTATTCGATTATGTGGGATGCCGATGTTAGTAATAGCTGTTTCCGTCAGAAAGATGGGTATGCCATGCGCTGGAAAGACTGCAATGCACCACCGACAATCAATGCCGACGATACAGAGCTGCCCTACGACCAGGCGATCCGCCAGAGCTTGTACGAGAATTTGACGACGCAGGACGATCACCTCATGCACCTGGTAGGATTGGAGAAAACAAAAGGTGGTAAGAAGTTCTTTTTGGTGAAGAACTCCTGGGGAAAGATCGGACCCTTTAACGGATACATTCGCGTATCAGACAGCTACTTTGCCATCAACACCGTTAGTTTGGTAGTACCGAAGGCGGCATTGGACAATACACTTCGACAGAAGCTAGGTTTACGATAACACCACTACGCGCGACTAGTGCAAGTAAACGGACTCGAATTTGGCAAGGAAAGTACCGCCTTCATAAAGTTCGAGGGTTTCACCTGTGATTTTATAATGATCTGCTTCCGTGAGCACTTTTGTCAAAAAGTTCTCGACGTCCATACGGGATTCGCAGAACATCTTAGTGCTGATGGTTGTGAATTTTATCTTATCGCCCGTTAGCGTATAGCTACCACCGAGGCCATTGCAGCCGCCAAAGCCGCGTAACTGCTTTTCGCCGTCAGCCGAAGCCAGGACAATGTGTACTTCCTTTGCATCCGCCGGCGTAATGACGGGCATGCCATTCATCTCCGACAGTTTCCAATACGTATTTTCGAGGTGTGCAACGCTGGCAGTCTTTGCTGTTGGTTTGCAGCAAGCCAGGAATGCTATAATGATGGGAACGAATAATCTTTTCATATCGGTAGGTAGGAAAAATCTATGCCAGGAAAAAACAAGCCGGGAAATTATCCCGGCCTGTTGGTAATAATCAAAGATCACGGATCCAGATGTTGCGGAAGCTCACAGCATTGCCATGATCTTGCAGACGGATAGGGCCTTTTTCATAAGGTTTGTATACCGGCAACCCAATGTACTCTGTTGGTCCCCACAGGGCCACATGGTTTTGCGTCAATACACCATTGTGGATCAGGGTTACATAGGCGGGAGAAATCACACGGCCTTCTTTGTTAAAGCGGGGTGCGGTAAAGAAGATATCATACGCCTGCCACTCGCCAGGTTTACGGCTGGCATTGACCAACGGGATGTGCTGCTTGTAGATAGAGCCGGCCTGGCCGTTGGCGTAGGTCTTGTTATTATAGCTATCCAACACCTGCACTTCGAAACGCTCTTGCAGGAAGATACCGCTGTTACCGCGGCCCTGGCCCGTTTGCTTCGGGTCTACCGTCGCGGGTGAGCGCCACTCGATGTGCAGTTGGAAGTCACCAAACTCTTTCTTGGTACGGATGTCTTTGCCGCCGGGCAGTACCGTTACGGCGCCTTCTTTTACGGGCCACTTGGCCGGCGTATCGTCGATGCTGACCCATTGGTCAAGCGACTTGCCATCAAACAGCACGGTGGCATCCGAAGGCATATCACCGGGTTTTTCGCCAGGCGTAATGATGTGCGGCTCCGGCGACCACAGCTCGCTGGACTCGGGTGTTTTCTTGTCGGGTTGATCTTGTGCCTGAACGGTATTATAGGCGCCGAGCAAGGATAATAAGCAGAGTGATGAAATCGGTTTTTTCATGTATGGGTAATTGATCTGGTTATTTAAAAATCATTAGCGATGTCGTTGACTTTCTTGTTCTTGTCGTCTTTCATGCGGGCGAAGAGCGGCGGTGAAAGGTAGGTAAGCTCCAGGTGGTGTTTGCCCGTGGCCTGAAACTTCAGGATGATGCTATCGCTTTTCCAAAAGTAGATCTGATTCTTGATGTCATACTCGGCTTTTCCATAAAGGGATTCGAGCGCCTTCATCAACCGCGGGTCTTTATCGGTGGTCACGCTGATCTCGTAGATCATGTCGCGGTATGATTTCAGGGAGATTTCTTTGACCTTTACTTCGCCAATCCGTTCATAGTCGGGATGGCTGACCTCGTAGAGCCTGGCCGGGTATTGATCTTTTTCTTTGAATTCCTTTTTCATTTTGACTCCGTTGACCGAGTCGGCCGATGCGCCAAGTTGAATGTCTTTGAATCCGTTTCTTTTTTCAAGCTCGGCGATGGATTGTGCCGCCGCGCCGAAGCTTCCCATCACAATTGCCAATACGGGCAGGAGGCAGGAGAGTAGGTGTCTGATCATGAGAATTATAATATAAACTTAAGCGGGATAGAAACGCTTGTCCTATCCCATAATATCAAAAGGTCTGCCACATCGTTTCGCTGGTTGAATTTTAATGTGAGTGGCTCGTAGGTCACATCCGTTATCGGCGCCACAGGCACGTCGAATCGCATGACATCCTGTTTCTGATTGTAGTTATATGAACCCCACAGGCCAATGTCGCGGTTAATGATGATCGTCCACTTGTCTTTTTCAGGAATGGTAAAAATCGAATAAGTACCGGCTTTGAGGAGCGTGCCTTTCAGTACGACATCGCGGGTCGCAGTAATTTCGGTCGCTTCATTCGCGCCGGTGCGCCATACCTTGCCATACGGTACGATGCCGCCAAAGATCTCGCGGCCACGCTTTTGTGGCTGTGAGTAAGTGATCTTGACATAGGTGTCCTTATAGCGCATAGTCGCCAGCGCAATAGGGCTGGGGCGTGGCTCAATCGCTTCCTGCGCGAAGACGCTTGTCTGAATCAGCAGGCAGAGGGTGAGGATCGCATTTCTCATAGGGCGAAGATAGTCTTTTTTGGTCTGACGCAGCCCCACGAGTGGTCTTCTGCAACAATACGCATCATGAAGTTTATGACTTTTCGTTACTTTTGCGCCATGTCCCGTCCCGCTTTTGACGATATCTATATGGAGCTGGCTGTAAACCTGGCCCGCCGCTCACACTGCCTCAAGCGCCATGTAGGCGCAGTGCTGACCAAGGACACGCGCATTATTTCCATCGGTTACAATGGTCCGCCCCCCGGCACACACAACTGCGACGAAGAGTGGCCCGAAGTAGGATGCCCACGCGATTCCAAAGGCGGCTGTTCGCTGGCCATACATGCGGAGCAGAATGCTATTTTATATGCCGTTAAGAATAAGACCTCGGTGGAGGGTGCTACGCTGTATTGCACGTTGTCGCCATGCCTGGCCTGCGCACGCATTATCTTTTCCATGGGTATCCGCCGGGTGATTTACTACAAGTCGTATGCAGAACACAAGGGAATAGCCACCGATGAAGGCGTTGATTTTCTGGTGAAGTTTGGTGTAGCGGTGGAAAAATACGCCGGGCAGCTGTCGAACGCTACACAAATGATCTGACGCAGTCAGCGCAGGAACTGCGTGCAATAAGTGGGTTGGTGGTAATAATGGTTAGGTTGGTGGGCTACGCTGACTTACGCCGAAGTGTTGAGTGCACCCTCGAGGTCAGTAATCATCTTTGCCGTCACACCTTTTGTCTTCTTCGACTTCTCCGCTTGAAAGATAGTAAGTGTGCGGGCTGCCACCTCGTACAGGCCGGAAGGATTCAGATCATTCCGGTAGCTCCCCAGACACCACTCGATCTCCGATTGTAGTTGTTGCTCGATGCCCAACTCCTGGAGCTTTTTTAATGATTCGACACAAGCTTTCTCGATTTTGTCAGACGCACTTACACTGACTTTGGCGGCGGGGGTAGCCCGCTTAGTAGCAGTTTTTTTTACCGGTTTAGCAGTTTCTTTTGCCATGATTGTATGGATTGTTGTTGTTGAAGGGTAAGTTAAGGTGGTTACAGGGTGAAGGCAAGGAGATATTTTATAAAATTTATGCAACCGAGTGAAAATTTCTGTACTTCAAGCAGAAGTTGAAGTATGAGCCCGCATCACTACTACAATCAGTAATACATCGATGATGGCAACGGCGTCTTATCACGACATCATAACAACCGGAACGTTATAAAAAACGAAAGGGAAGTAAATCCGATTTACTTCCCTTCGCAAAGTTTCTTAGGTTTGAAGCCTAATTACTTCTTCTTTTTAGCAGCTTTCTTAGCAGTTTTTTTAACTGCTTTCTTAGCTACCTTTTTCGCTGATTTTGCCATAGCGTTTTAAATTTTATGTTTAAACTATACGAAAAGTAATAACAAAAAATTTATTCACAAAAATTTTCACGCAATTATTTTTAAGAGCGATTTTTTTTACAAGTACTCTCGCGATGATTTAAACATGAACGCAAAAAAAAATCACCGGATGTCGGTTACACTACGTTCACTTCAGGATGAATATCGATGTTGAATTTCTCTTTCACGCTGCGTTGTATCTGCAGCGCGAGTTGCCAGAGGTCGTTGCCTTTACCGCCACCATAATTGACGAGCACCAATGCTTGATGCTGATGTACGCCGATATTGCCAGTGCGTTTTCCCTTCCATCCACATTGCTCAATCAACCAACCTGCAGGAACTTTTACCATGCCTTCTTCCGCGGGATAACCCGGCGCAGCGGGATAGTACTGTTGCAACGCTGCATATTGCGCGGCAGGTATGGTCGGGTTCTTAAAGAAGCTCCCGGCGTTGCCAATCACGGCAGGATCGGGCAGTTTGCTTCGACGAATGTGAATAACTGCATCGCTGATGGCTTTCACGGAAGGCCCTGCATAACCCAGCGCCGTGATTGTTTCGCGCACGGCGCCATAGCTGATATTCAACGCATGATTGCGCTTGGTGAGCGCTAAAGTGATTGCTGTGATGATGTAGAGCCCCTTGGCCTGTTGTTTAAAAATACTGTCGCGGTAACCGAAGGCGCATGTTTCATTCGAGAAAGTGTGCACACTGGCCGTACGGATTTCGACAGCCTCTACTTCGACAATCACATCTTTCATCTCCGTGCCGTACGCGCCAATGTTTTGCATCGGAGCAGCACCGGCAGTGCCCGGTATGAGCGATAAGTTTTCGACTCCACCCCACCCACGCTCGACGCAATACAACACCAGAGCATGCCAATTTTCACCCGCGCCAAACTTTAATACGACCTGATCGTCTGTCTCTCGGACAATTTCCTTGCCCATGATCTCGATCTTGACAACCAGACCATTGAAGTCTTGCGTCAGCAGCAGGTTGCTGCCGCCTCCCAGCAGCAATACTTTTTGTTGTGTAAAAGCCGGGCTTTGTATCAAGGCTTGTACTTCCGATACGGAGCGGACCGTCGTAAATGCTTTTGCAGATGCCTGAATACCGAAGGTGTTATAAGGGGACAGGTCGATGTTTTGCTGCACGTGTATGGGGTTAGTTCCGATGGGTAGACGGTAAAAAAACTTGTGCCTGAAAACCAACCACAATGCAGGATGTCATCGCGGCGTTTTCAGGCACAAGTGTACGTACTACTTTACGTTCTCGGAAATTTCTCCCTTAGAAAGTTTGAAGAGGCAGATGCGGGAGAAGCGCCCAGCCACGTAGGTAGTACCGCACACGGCAAGCCCGCCATCTTTGGTAGGTGTAAGGCCGGCAACCTCATACGGATTGGAGAAGCCGAGGTAACGGCTGCTCATGAATGCGCCGGAGCTGGCGTCGTAGAAATAAAGTCCGATCTGCCGTGATTGCGTCGTGCTTGCGTAGATGACGACATCCTTTTCGTTGATCGTCGTACGCAAGATCTTCACGTGCGCTTCTGGCGTTAACTCAGGCAACGAAAAGCCGTTGGGGTTCAACTCCGTAATATTGGTTTGTACGCTGGGTGCGAGCTCCTGACGGGGCAGGAAAAAATTGTCGCCGAAATTAAACGACGCCAACGCAACCTGATTGTTTCCCAGGGGAGCCAACGCGCTTACACCACCCTTGTATTGCTGCCCGAGAACAACACCAGACGGAGGAGCTTCTGGTACAAAACTTGTAAAGCAGAGCGAAAGACTGTAATTGTAAAAGCCATTGAAGTAATACGGTCCATTTGGAATGCGTCCTGCTAAGAACGGCAGGCGTCTTCCTTTTTTGGTGAAGTGATCGATAATCGCCGCCTCTACTTCTTTGTCACCCCCCGGGCCAATGTCAAAGCTGGCACTTTGTAGTTGCGCGCCAGCAGTAGATAATGTTTTTATGACTGTTTTCCGATCAACATTGTCATAGCCCATCATGATAATATTGCTCTCTGAGCTAGAGGCTGCTGCCGGATAGGTAACGCCTACGTCGGACGCATTCGCCAGGTTACCCTGCTGATTGATGGTGATCATTTTTGCCTGGAAGGTTTGGACGTCACGGCAAAAGAAATAAAATGTGGTGTCGACTTGCACGAGATCACCCACCGGGCTTACATAATTAGATTCCAACTCATTCTCACGGATGAAATTTCCGTTTTTATCCGCCCGTATAATGTACGTATAGTAGAAGTTGGGATTGTTGGAGTTCGCATCCGGAGCGATAATTTCCTTGGCAGCCAATATGATGTATCCACCGTCGGCGGTTTGCTTGACGTCAATCGGAAAGTAGATCGCGTTGAGCTGATTGTTGTCGTAGATGCTGATAAATTTCTCGGCTTCGGTCCGGGGATCCGGTTCCTCACCGCACATCGTCAGCAGCGGGGCGATCAATAAAAGTAGGAGAGAGGTTCGTATAGTAGACTGTTGCATGCGGAAGATCATTTTTTGCGGTCGGCAGACTTGAAACTGTTTTCCAGGAAGCGCAGCGGGAAAAGACACCCCAGCGACACCGTGATGTTGTCGAGCAGAAGGTCGTCCATCGAATCGCCCACACCGGAAAGCCGGTCGTTTTCATAGCGATTCTTGGCAGACGTGATGTTGCTCATACCCGACTTATACATCAGGTCGAGGTTCAGCCGCACGTTGCCGAGCTTGTAATATAGCCCAGCGCCGCCAATCAATCCCCAATGGTTTTTGGCAAACAAATCTTTCGCACCGACAATGATGGGTTCGTTCTCAAATTGGCTTAGCCCACCGCTGGCGTTGTCGTTACCGGAGATTGTCACTTCTTTGGTCGCGTTCAACAGAACGCCCTGATAGAACCCGGCTTGCAGATACGGACGCAGACGGTTGCCAGCGACCTCATATTTGATCAGGATCGGAAACTGAAGATGATCGACCTTCTGCAATTGTTCATACTCCAGCTGAACAATCTGCCCGGCGTTTGTGCCGCCTTGCCAGATATACGTATTGCTATAGGAAAATGCAGTGTGCTGGTAAGTAGGTTGGAAACTGAATGAAAAGCGGCGATAATAAAACGCTATTTCAAACGTCACCTGGCTGCCTACCTGTTTGAACTTGTCATACTTCTTGGCAATCAGCGCAGGGTCATAGTTCGTCGGAGCCATAATGAAGTATTCCTTTTCAACACGGGGCTGGGAGAGGTTTATACCTCCCTTCGGTCCAAGCCACCATTGCTTCTCTAAGAATTTTTCAATCTCCTTGCTTTGTTTGTTGTAAGTTGCCGCTGTCTTCTTTCGCTTCTTACTGCTGTTGTTGCTCTGCGCGTAGGCCAGGTTTATAGCCAGCAACCCGCATAGCAGCACGAGGTAAAGTCTTTTCATGTTGGTCGGTAGGTGTTAATCGGGGTCAAGGGTTACTTTGTGATGACAAGTTTCTTCGCTTCTTTAAAGAAGCCACTTTTCAACTCATAAATATAAGTGCCTGCCGGTAAACCTGTTAAATCTACAGCTATTTTATGTTCTCCAACAGGGTATAAACCGTTTACGAGACTTTTTACTTTTTCACCCTTCTGCGTGTAGAGGTCTACGGTAACGTTGTAGGCGCTGTTTACATGGAAGACAATCGTGGTGCTGTCCTTGGCTGGGTTTGGATAGCAATCTTCAAGACGGAAGCGATCGCTGATGAAACCTTCCGAACCGGTAATGGTGCGTTGTGCGATTGGTAGGGGCGAGAACGGCACAGGGTCTGCGCCGCCTTTGTCAATGCCCTTGCTGATCAGGCCTGGAAAGATGACTTCTAATTGGCCGCGTTCCACCTGCATCCAGTCTTCCATGATGCTGCCGAACACCTCGCGGTAATCGTATTGCATTTCGACTGTGCGTTTGGTCAGATCGGGATTCGTACCCTGGACGCCGGCCTGTACGCCGCGACCGAAGAGGAACAACGGTGCGCCTGTGCCGTGGTCTGTGCCATAGCTGGCGTTGGATGCCACCTGGCGGCCGAACTCGGAAGTTGTCACTGTTAATACTTCGTTCTCATATCCACGCGCACGCAAGTCCTGCTGGAATGCGTTCATCGCCGTAGAAATATGGTACATGAGCGCAGCGTGCGAACCCATAGTAGGGTTATAGCTTTCTACCTGGTCGGCGTGCGTATCAAAGCCACCAACCTTTACGAGGAATACTTTGGTCTTACACCCTCCGGAGAGGAGGTTGGCGATCACTTTCAACTGAAATGATAAAGGATTTTTCTGACTTCCCAGCGGCGCATTGAATGGATATTTGTCTGGATATACAACACCGGAATCAATCTTCGACCCGTTTATATATTGTTCAGAGAGGCGCTTGGCGTACGACTTTGTTTTATCTTCCAGGCCCAAAATCCATTTCAGCTCTTTATAGTACGGAGAGCCGTTGAGGTATTCAGGGGGAATACCACGCGGATCGACAGCACCCGGTATATCTTTAAAACCATCAAGATCTTCGATAAAGCCGCCAAACGCTTCCGGGTTATTAGGAATCGCAATTGACGTTGGAATATTGCCGTCCTGATGGAAGATAAGCGATACATCATTACCCATTTCAATAGCCAACGGGTCTGGCATCGCTGCATTGGGGAAGTCGCGCGGATACTCGGCCGGAGCATAGAGCCCTTCCAGGTAGCGGCCGATCCAGCCGGATTGGAAGTACTCATTATAGTCTCCCCCCATATACCAGATATCGCGCCCGCGGAAGTGCGAACCGTTATTGTTTTTATAGGACACGCCTTGTACAATGGCCATGCGGCCCTGATCGTACAACGCTTTCATTGCCTGCATATCTGGGTGCAGGCCCACCTGTTTGTCGCTGGGTAGTGTGTTATCAAGGGGAATATAACCCCGGGCATTGTTTTTAGACGGAATAGCGATGTTGGGGCGTATGCTATAATATTGATCATACTTTTCAACCGGAATAACGCAGTTCAAACCGTCATTGCCACCATGCATTTGCAGGATAATAAGCCGTCTGTTTTCGCCGCCGGCGGCGGCCATTTGTGTTAATGTATTTTCTTCACCGAGTACACGCACAGGTACGTTTGCTAACGCAAAAGGAATGCTGGCCGCAACAGGTAATTTCTTTATAAAGTTTCTTCTGGATTGATTCATGGTCGGGCGGAATTAAGAAAGTTGATACTCGGGTGATTGCAACATGGCATTCAATAAGCGTTGCAATGAAGTGCGTACTTCGGCGAATTCTAGAGGATCGGGCCAGTAGAGAGCCCATTCACTTTCAGCCATCTCCATCTTCGCGAAGAACCAATTAAGACGTTGTGATGAGAGTGACGAGTTAATATCGTCGGAAGCGTCGTCAAAAGTCAGGTTCCTGCTGAAGGGTAAAAGATAATCGGCGAGTGTACGAATCAATAACTTGGCATCGGAAGCTACGCCGCCGAAGTGGGTTTCAACAAACGCCCGTACATCAAGGGTGTTAAAAACATTTTCGTTGCTCAAGCCACCACCGATTCCATCGATTATGCCGCGCGTAAAGGAGTACCGCTGTCCTAATGTATTAGGAGTGATCCACGCACGGTGGTAAATAGGATATTGGTGATAAGCTTCGTAGCCGGCCACATCAAACGGTTCGTAGAAGTTCATGCCTTGATACCGTGTACCAATCGTCTCAAGAATCCGGCCCGTACGGCGATAAAATTCGCTGGGGTCGGTTTCCATCGCGGGAATTGTGAAGTCAAAGAATTTTAATGTGCCGATCGTCAGATCGATGGGCGATTTGATTATGGCGCCAAAGTTGGCGTCATCGACAGGGTCGGCGTCAATGGTCTCGTAAAAATGCTTGCTCTTTAGCAGTTGTTTGACAACGGGTATCAGTTTATAATTATTCGCCTCAAAGGTAGCGACCATGTCATCAATTGTCTCCTCTACTTTTTGGGCCTCGTCCCTGGTATGGGGTGCCCATACAAAGAAACGGTAAATACGACGACAGATATTGCGGGCAGTTTCCGGCTGTGCATAAATGATGTCGATCAACTGCGTGATCTCATCGATCGCGCTCTCTTCAGTAGGGTTACCGTTAGGCATGAGAGTAGCGTCGGGAGTTATCGACACGCTGCCCAGGCGATTCGAGAATGTCTTTACCGTATTGTCGTGTTGGGAAGCGTTTTCTGCACTGCCTTTTACCTTGCCCCGGGGCAATAAAGTGTCTGGGTCAAAACCAAACACGCTCTGTTCGGGGGCTAAAGGATCGAACACACCTTCCAGGGTCATGGCGGTTTCCCAACCGGACAGTGTATAGGCAGCCTGGCGTATGTCCGCCTCTTTGTATACCACGTAATCACCCGGCTCCAAGCCGGTTGGAAGGTCGACGCCCTCCAGACCACGTCCGATCGTGTAAAGCTCGAACAGCTCACGAGCATAGTTTTCATTCACGCCGTTTACACCGCCCTTTACATTCGTGTCACCGTCCAGCAGACGGATCATGGCGTTGTCAATGCTGACCTTTACGGTCAGGCTTCTCATATCCAGTGACGTACCGTTGGGCAAGACACTATTATTCGTGGCAAACAGCCGGAACAGCTGATTCTGAAAATAGAGTGAGCGAACATTGTTCACCTTCGACTCGATGGTCGTAAAGTGCGTATGCAAAAAATACACCACCCGTTCGCGGGCCGCATGGGCAAGGGCGGTATTAATATCCATGATGCCCGGACTCATCATTTGACCCAGGAACCACTGCAGAAATTGATCGACCAGTGCAAAGGTGTTGCTATTCACACCGTCCTGAAAACCAGGATACACCCACTGCTGACCCGTCTTGAGATCGATAGGCGGTAACGGCTGGGGAAGAACTGTGTCGAACAACATATCAACCGCCGAGCTGGAGTTCATGTTGCCCACGGCATCAATTTGAGTCTTGCTGCCCCCAAAAGTCGCTCTTCTCAGCAAATGAGCGGCCCGTTTTGGGGTCAATGTTTCATTTAAAGGATCTAATGGCATGGAGTATGTTTGGTTTTGGACCGCTATATATCATGAGAATTGTACAAAAGTATTTAAATCGGTGACCAACTGCATTAGGCGACGACGACTGAAAGTTTTTTCCTACGGTTCATTGCTTACCAGATTCTTTACTTTTAAACTGCATGGTATCAAAGCATGTTATCAGCACATGAAAATCATTGAATGTCCACGCGACGCCATGCAAGGGCTGCCGGATTTTATTCCGACACCGTTAAAGTTACAGTACCTGCAGCAGTTGCTCACCGTCGGGTTTGACACCATCGACTTTGGTAGCTTTGTTTCACCGGCGGCAATCCCGCAGATGCGCGACACGGCTGAGGTACTGGCCGGCCTGGATCTGAGCAACACGCGGTCCAAATTACTGGCCATTGTTGCCAATACCCGCGGTGCGATCGACGCTGCACGCTTTGAGCAGATCACATACCTGGGATTCCCGCTTTCTATTTCGGAAACCTTCCAACGTCGGAATACCAACAAAACGATTGCTGAGGCGCTCCATACCTTGAACGAGATCCAGGATATTTGTAAAAAGAGCAATAAAACACTCGTAACCTACATCAGCATGGGTTTCGGAAACCCCTATGGTGATCCGTACGACACCGCGCTGGTGATGCAGTTTGTTGAGCTGCTGATTGCCCGTGGCATTTCGATCATCTCACTGGCCGATACGGTTGGCGTTGCAGAGGCCGTCAGTGTGCGTGCGTTGTTCCAATCACTGGCGCAGGAATATCCGGCGATAGAGCTTGGAGTACACTTACATGCTACGCCGGCTACTGCTATGACAAAGATCGCTGCGGCGTTTGAGGCAGGATGCAAACGCTTTGACGGTGCTATACGCGGTTACGGTGGTTGCCCAATGGCCAATGATGACCTGGTGGGCAATCTTCCTACCGAAACAATTCTTTCGTATCTGCAGACCCAGGGCGTAGTGTTTGACCTGGACCGTCACGCGTTTGAAAGGTCGCTAAAACTGGCGGATGAAATATTTCCAAAGCATTGAAAATATTACTTCGTGCCATGCAAGGAGGATTAATCCTGTACTTTTGTTTAAACTAGATAATGATTATGAGGGCCGTCGTACCTTTTATATGTTTCGTGTTGATTTCAGGAGGGGTGATTGCGCAAGATCCCAAAGACGCTAAGGGATATACGCAAAAGGGGCGCGAACTGTACGAGAAACACGAGTTCATGGAAGCGTTGCTGAACATAAACAAAGCCATCGAGCTTGACAAGAACTTTGCAGCAGCGTATTACCTGCGCGGTAACATCAAAGATAATTTTGATGATCGCCATGGCGCCATGAAGGACTATAACTCGGCCATCGAGAAGAATGCTAAGTTTGCCGATGCGTTCTTTGCACGCGGTAATGTCAAAATGAAGTTACAGGATTTTTACGGCGCCATTGCCGACTATACTTCCGCCATTACCATCAACGAAAACTATATCGAGGCATACTTTAACCGCGGCAAGGCCAAGCAATACCTGGAAGCGTACGAAGACGCCATCAACGATTGCTCGAAGATCATCGAGATCAATCCCAAGAACGTTGACGCGTTTTACATGCGCGGCATCTTGCGCATCAATTTTGGTGATCTGAAGAATGGTTGTCTCGACCTGAGCAAAGCCGGTGAGCTCGGCGACCTCAAAGCCTACGAGGCAATCAAAGAAAAGTGTAATCAGAAAGACTAATTAAGCCACAGCCATCGCTGCCGATTTACCGGGAGCCGGCATATTGATGCGGTAAGCGCTACCGGGCATCGGGGTGATTATTCCTTTTAGCTCCAGCGTTAATAGAATGCTTGCCAACTGGCCGGGAGGAAGTCCTGATCTTCCGCTCAAGGCATCGATCATCAACGGCGCAGCACTTTCCCACAACGTTCGTAACACAGCTTGTTCTTCTGGCTCGTAGTCGCTGTATGCCGGCGCGACATTCATCACGGCCACAGGTCGGGGCGTCTCCCAGTTCATGATATACTCCAGGTCTTTTACAGACGTGAGTAAATTGGCCTTATGGGCCTTGATAAGTTGGTTGCAGCCGTTAGAGTATTGTTGGCGGATGCTTCCCGGGTACGCAAATACATCTTTGAAATAGCCATTGGCCAGGTCGGCGGTAATTAATGCGCCTCCTTTATCGGCGGCTTCTACAACGACAAGGGCATCGCAGAGGCCTGCAATGATGCGGTTACGGGCAGGGAAGTTATGCGCGTCGGGTTTTGTCCCGAAGGGATTCTCGGTCACCAGGCCGCCCTGCTGTAACATCTTGCGCGCAGTGTCACTGTGCATAGCGGGGTAGATCACATCGATACCGCTTCCCAGCACGCCTACGGTAGACAGGCCGTATTTAAGGGCCAAACGGTGTGCTTGTATGTCAATGCCATAGGCCAGTCCACTCAGCACCAGGGCATCGTGCGCCGCCAGTCCTTCGAGCAATGACTCGAGGCAGGTCGTTCCATATTCGGTGGATCTGCGGGTACCAACAACGGCAACAATTTTTTTATGTTCCAGGTTGAGATTGCCCTGCAGGTATAAAAGCGAAGGAGCATCTTCGATGGTCCGTAAGCGCGAGGGGTACTGCGGATCGGTATAAAGCACCATGGAGACACCGGCCTTTCGGGCGCGCGTTAATTCTTCTTCGGCATGCTTCCACGACCGCCCTTGACGGATGGCGTCAGCAGTGACCGGACCAACGCCCGGTATCTGCAGAAGAGTAGTGCGCGAAGCGCGAAAAACATCTTGAGCCGAGCCACAGTATGTTACCAGCTGCCGCAACGTGCGGCCGCCAATGCCCGGAATAAAATGAAGTGCAATGCTGGACAGCCTGTTTTGATCCATAAGAATAACACACAAAAGATACCCTAAGATATATTTCCAACGCCGTCTTTCAAACGACCGCAAAGAATATTTTATCCCTGCAGCTTGTCACGCATCTCCACCAGGAAGCTTCTCACGCGTTTCAGAGACTCGATCATTTCCATCTTGTCGCGCACAGCCTGCGTATCGTTGCGCAGCATCTCTTTGGCACCTTGCAACGTAAAACCTTTCTCTTTTACCAGGTGGTAAATGGTCCGTACATTGTCAATGTCTTCCTTGGTAAACTGGCGATTACCCTTCCGATTCTTTTTAGGCTTGATAAGGTCGAATTCAGACTCCCAAAAACGGATGAGTGACGGTGCAACGGTGAACATTTCAGCTACTTCCCCAATCGAGAAATATAGCTTTTCAATTTCCTTTTCTTTATACGCCATGTTACTGAGCAAGGTAAGTAATTAAACCTTCTTCGTCAATTCGTATTCTCGTTTCCGGAAAATCTTTTTTAGTCAGTTCCTGAATCTTTTTTAGAACTTGCTGCTGCGGATCGACGCGTACGCCAGTGCCATAGGTCTGGTATGTCGATATGATACGTCCCTGGAAGAATTTACCGGTTCGGTCGGTATAGACCTTTACGATAGGGGCCATTCCGTTGACTCCCGTCACACTAATGCCGCGATAGGTACAGAAGTTACCCATGCTATAGGCGATGAAGCGGTCTTTATAGACCTCAATGGCGCGCGTAACATGCGGGCCGTGTCCGAAAATGATGTCGGCTCCGGCGTCGATCAGCGTATGCGAAAACTTGTAAACATCGCCGCGGTCCTCGCCGTGAAATAATTCATGTGTGCGGGGTACATTTTGATACTGTGCGCCTTCCGCGCCGCCGTGAAACGACACAACGATGATATCCACGAGAGAGTCGAGATGCTTTACCAGGGCCCTGGCACCTTCCAGGTCGTTCAGCGGCACGCAATTGCTGTTGGGAGCGAAAGCCACCAGGCCATATCGCACGCTGTCCTTTGTAAAAATGACAGTCTTCTGGTTCATCTGGCCGGCGTGGAGAATGCCTGCGGCCGAAAGGGTCTTCATGCTGCTACTGCGGCCCGCCTCCCCGAAGTCCCCGGCATGGTTATTCGCCAGGCTCATCATGTCAAAGCCTGCACTGACCAGGTTTTTAACGTAACGCGTTGGCGTGCGGAACACATAGCACACTTTCGGATCTTTACAGGTCTTGGGAGTACCCCCGGAATCAAGCAACGTGCCTTCCAGGTTGCCAAACGTAACATCGGCATCGCGCAGAATCGGTTCAACCTCCTTCATCAGAAAGCTACCGTCGGCAGAAGGCAGTTTATCCTCCGGGTAGGAGGTACCCATCATGATGTCGCCCACGCCCACAATGGTGAGTGTATCTTTCTGGACAAACGCCACGGTGTCGCCGGAGGCCGCTTGGCGCCCGGTGGAATCGGGCGTTACCTGGGCCAGGCAAAGGGTGGAGAAATTAAATAAGCTGACCAGTAATAAGATGCGCATCATCAACGATTTATGTGAGCGCAAAGAAACAGAGAATTGGCAACGAGTCAAAGCCTGCACGCAAGTTTTGACCCTGAAAAACATCAGTCGAGCGGGCGGTCTTGGCGGCTACCGATCTCGATCAGTTTTTGATACTCCTTGTTGCTCAGGTCGCGTTGAAAGAAATTGATCGGGTTTACGTGTTCCCCCTTGAACAACACTTCATAGTGCAAGTGCGCGGCCACCGAGTTTCCGGTGCTGCCCACATACCCAATCACCTGGCCACGTTTTACCACGTCGCCTTCCCTGACAGCAAAAGCTGACATGTGTGCATACCGGGTTTCAAAACTGTAGTGATGGTTGATATACACGACGTTTCCGTACGAGCTTGATGTATAGGCCATTGTCACCTTACCGTCGCCCGTGGCATAGATCGGCGTGCCAGAAGGTGCCGAGAAATCGAGACCTTTGTGATCCATGTATTTGTGAAAGATCGGGTGGAACCGCGAGCCGTAGGTCAGGTGTAATTGGTCGAGCTGTTTGTTGCTGATGGGTTGAATGGCGGGGCGTGAAGACCAGGCTTCGAGCTTTTCGTTCACCATCGCCTTCAGTTTGTCATACGACTGTACTTCGACATCCAATTGGTGCCGAAGGTTTTGAATGGAAGTATAACTGTTAAGTACTACCGGAAAATCGCCCAGGACCTCCTTGTCGATTTTGATACTACCACCAACACCGGCCTGACGCTCGCTGGGTTGCAGCGGTTCTGCGTCGAGGATCACGCGGTAGTTATGGTCGTCTTTTTCGATTAACTGTTGTAGCTCCGCCGTGGCTTTGCGCGTACGGTTTTCGAGTACCTGCCATTGTACCTTCAGGGCGTGGTTCCTCTCTTGAAGGATGATCTCATCGATTGATCCCACCTGGAGTACATAGCCGTAGTAAGCCGCCAGGGCCACTGTCAGCGACGCACAGAAATAGGTAGCGTACCGTTTCCACCGGGCTTTGCCTTTCAGGCGCCAGGGCTCGTACCGGCACGTCTCTGCGTTATATTGGTATTGAATGCGTGCCATTAATCGAGCGACTGGTTTTGTTTCTTGCTGCGTTCAAGCAGTTGGTTATGTTGCTTGGTCGTCATATTCTCGATAAAATACAAGACCGGGTCGACGTGCTCGCCATCGCGGATCACTTCATAATGCAGGTGTGGAGCAATGGAGCCACCGCTGTTACCAACGGTACCGATAGCGGCACCTTTTGAAACCCGCTGTCCGGTCTTTACATGAATTTCTTCTAAGTGAGCGTAGCGCGTGGACAAGCCGTTACCATGATCGATCACGATCGAGTTACCATAACCCGCCTGCAATTCGCTCTTGTTAATGCCGCTGACGTGCCCGCCGGCGGTAGCGCGTACCACGGTGCCACGCGGAGCCACCAGATCGACACCAGGATGCAGATAGAGTCCTTTGTGAAATGGATTAACGCGCTTGCCAAAGCCCGACACCAGAGCGTCGGGATTAGTTTCATCCAATGGCTGGATAGAAGGCAGCGATGTAAGCAATGCAATGTCGTCAGGTTCTACATGAATGCTTTCACCAAAGGCGCGATTGGTGCCGGCCGACTTGGCCGACAATTCGGCGGATCGGTCGCCGATTACTTTCAGCAACGAACGGAATCCGGAAGCATCGGCCACCAGTACATCTTCCTTGTGTACGGACGGCAACGCCGTGCTGGTTTCCGGTGGGGCAGTATTAAAAAGCTTGGTATACAGATCCTTCTCCTGCGTGCGCAGGGTAGCAAGGGTTGTTTCAATAGCCTCGAGGTTCTCTTCTAACGGAAGCTTATTTTCTCTTAAAGTCCTATTCTCAGCACGTAACGCGTGTTCATAGTCGGTCTCGACAAAGCGGTTGTGTAAAAATACGATCATCGTCAGGAGCAACGCAGACAGCGACAAGATACTGAACACAGCCCCCAGAGCACCTTGCCACGTCACGCGTGAGCGCTCGTACTGACAGGTCTTCGGGTTATAGATGTACTTCGGATGGGTCATGTGATTCGCGAAGAGGTTCTTATCAGCAGGTCGTCGAAAGCCAGAAAAAATTCTCCGATACCTGCTTAATCTCTGTCATCTGCGGTTAATTTTGTGATTTTCCGTTCCGAATTTTGTCGGATCAACGGGCTAATATAGTAAAAAACACATAGTAGCAAGCTTAAACAAGGTATCAGGCAATGGATTCGGGTTCGATCAGACGTAAGTTTCTAGAGTTTTTTGAGAAAAAAGGCCACACGATCGTGCCTTCAGCACCCCTGGTACTGAAGAACGATCCCACACTTTTGTTTACAAATTCGGGCATGGTCCAGTTCAAGGACTACTTCCTGGGCAACGCCCAGCCGAAAAACCCGCGCGTGGCCGATACCCAGAAGTGCCTGCGTGTCAGCGGGAAACACAACGACCTGGAAGAGGTAGGGATCGACACCTATCACCACACCATGTTCGAGATGCTCGGCAATTGGTCCTTTGGCGATTACTTTAAAAAAGAGGCCATCGCCTGGTCGTGGGAACTGCTAACCGAAGAATACAAACTTCCCAAAGATCGACTCTATGTCACTGTATTTGAAGGCGATGCAAAAGAAAATCTGCCATTCGACCAGGATGCCTACAATTTTTGGAAGGAACACATAGCGGAAGACCACATCCTGCGTGGCAATAAAAAAGATAACTTCTGGGAAATGGGGGAAACAGGCCCATGCGGTCCGTGCTCGGAAATCCACGTTGACCTACGTTCTGATGAAGAAGTGAAAAAACTGCCTGGTAAAGAGCTCGTTAACCAAAGCCATCCTCAGGTGATTGAGATCTGGAACAACGTGTTTATGGAGTTCAACCGCAAGGCTGATAAATCGCTGGAGAAGCTCCCTGCCCAACACGTCGACACCGGCATGGGCTTTGAACGCTTGTGCATGGCGATCCAGAAAAAGACCTCAAACTATGACACCGATGTATTTACGCCCCTGTTGAGCTTCATCGGCCAGGCAGCCGGCGTGACATATAAGGATAATGAGAAGACTGACATCGCCATGCGGGTTATTGCCGACCACGTGCGGGCAGTGGCCTTTGCCATTGCGGACGGTCAGCTACCATCCAATACAGGAGCAGGATATGTTATTCGCCGCATCCTGCGCCGTGCCGTGCGTTATGGCTTTACATTCTTGAATTTTAAAGAACCATTTATCTATAAACTGGTCCCCGTATTGGGCAACCAGTTGAAAGAAGTATTCCCGGAACTGGAGTCGCAAAAAGAGTATGTCGGCAAAGTGATCTTCGAAGAAGAGACCTCGTTCCTGCGTACGTTGGAAAAAGGTCTGAAACGACTCGACATCATTCAGTCCGAGCTGAAAGGCCAGGTCATCTCCGGCACACTGGCATTTGAACTATACGACACATTCGGCTTCCCGATCGACTTGACGTCGCTCATTGCCCGGGAGCGGGGTCTATCGGTGGACGAAGACAGCTTCAAAGCCGAGATGGAAAAACAAAAGTCGCGCTCCAAAGCCGATGCAGCGAAGGAGACAGGAGACTGGATTACCGTCGGCGCAGACGTGAAGCCCGAATTTATAGGGTATGACCACCAGGAAGCAGACGTACGCATCTTACGTTACCGCAAGATTAAACAAAAGAATAAAGAGCTCTTCCAATTGGTATTTGATCGTACACCATTCTATGCGGAAAGCGGTGGCCAGGTAGGGGATACCGGCTATATCGAAAGCGTCAACGAGAAAATATATATACACGACACCCGCAAGGAAAACGAGCTTATCGTGCATTTCACGGAGACGCTGCCGGAAAACTTGCAGGCAACGTTTCATGCGCAAATAGACAAGCAGAAGCGCCAGCTGAGCATGGACAACCACTCGGCTACACACTTGTTGCACGCGGCCCTGCGCCAGGTGCTCGGCAAACACGTAGAGCAGAAAGGCTCGTTGGTAAACGATCGCATGCTGCGTTTTGACTTTTCACACTTCTCGGCCATGACAGCCGAAGAGATTCAGAAGGTAGAGCATATCGTGAATCAAAAGGTCCGCGAAAACATTGCACTGGATGAGAGACGCAACGTTCCCATCGAGGACGCAAAGAAGCTTGGCGCGACGGCATTGTTTGGCGAGAAATACGGCGACTTTGTGCGCGTCATAACATTTGATCCGAAGTTCTCCATCGAGCTTTGCGGTGGTACACACGTACCGGCTACAGGCCAGATTGGATTGTTCAAGATCGTATCCGAAAGCTCCGTGGCCGCAGGCGTACGACGCATCGAAGCGATCACAGCCGACGAGGCTGAACGCTATGTAAGTGAATCGCTCGGGCTGCTCGACCAGGTACGGGAACTGCTCAAAAATCCGAAAGACCTCCTGGCGTCGACCCAGGGATTATTAGAGGAAAAACACGCATTGGAAAAAAAGCTCGAAGCCTTCCAGCAGGAGCAAGCCAATCAGTTAAAAGACCAGTTGGCGTCGCGTGCGCAACAGATCAACGGCTATCACCTCATTCTCGAGAAAGTCACCGTCTCCAGTGCCGACGCACTAAAAAACATAGCATATGGCCTGCGCAATCAGTTTGACGACCTGTTGTTGGTATTAGCCGCCGACGTCGAAGGCAAACCCCAGGTAGCCGTTATGTTGGGTGAGAAGCTTGCCGAAACCAACCGTTACCATGCCGGCAACATGGTGAAGGAGCTTGCCAGGGAAATCGGCGGCGGTGGCGGCGGTCAGCCATTTTTTGCTACCGCTGGTGGAAAGAACCTCGACGGGTTGAGTGCTGTGCTGGAAAAAGCACGTAAATTGATCCAGTAAGTGCCTATACGCTTAATACTACAGAGTTATAAGACATGAATAAGTCCAACCGCGAAAAATACACCCTGGTAATCGGCCTGGAAGTACACGCCCAGCTGTTAACGAAGAGTAAAATATACAACACCGATTCGACCGAATACGGTAGTATGCCCAATACCAACGTGGGCGTGATCACGCTGGCACACCCGGGCACGCTGCCGCGGCTGAACAAACGCGTGGCCGAATATGCTATAAAGATGGGCCTGGCCTGTCACTCGAGCATCACCCGGTTTAACATCTTTGACCGTAAAAATTACTTTTACCCCGATCTTCCGAAAGGCTACCAGATCACACAAGACCGGACGCCGATTTGTAAAGGAGGAACTGTTACCATCACCATCAAAGACGAAGGTGATAAGGTGGTCCGGCTGAACCGGATTCACATCGAAGAAGATGCTGGCAAGTCCATGCACTTGGCCGCGGAGACCGACACCCTGGTGGACTTTAACCGCGCCGGTGTGCCACTGATCGAAATCGTAAGTGAGCCTGACATGCGTACCTCGGACGAAGCCTACGCATTCCTGACAGAAGTACGGAAGCTGGTGCGTTACCTCGACATCTGTGACGGTAACATGGAAGAAGGCTCGCTGCGCTGTGACGCCAACATCTCCGTGATGCTGAAAGGCTCAGACGTGTATGGTAAAAAGGTGGAGGTGAAAAACATGAACTCCATCCGCAACGTACAGCGGGCCATCGAGCACGAGTTCGATCGTCAGATTGAAATGATCGAACGCGGGGAGACGATCATATCCGAAACCCGTACGTTTGATGCGGGAGATGGTATGACCTACGGCATGCGTACGAAGGAAGAGCTGAACGACTATCGCTACTTCCCCGATCCGGACTTGAGCCCGATGCAGATCTCCGACCGCTGGCTCGAAGAGATCAAGGCCTCCATGCCCGCACTTCCCCGCGAGCTGTATCAAAAGTACGTAACGACCTACGGCCTGTCGGACTACGACGCGCACGTATTAACCGACACGAAAGAAGTAGCGCTGTATTTTGAGGAAGTATGCAAGCTGACCCAGAACTACAAAGCAGCGTCCAACTGGGTAATGGGCCCGGTAAAATCCTATCTCAACGAGCTTACCCTGTCAGCCGACGAGTTTCCGTTGTCTCCAAAGATCATTGCCGAGATAATTACGTTAATAGACGAAGGGAAGGTCAACTTTGGAACAGCTTCGCAACGCGTGTTCCCCGAATTGTTAAAGAATCCGGGAAAAACAGCGCTGGAAGTTGCCCAACAGCTAAACCTCATTCAAGACAGTAATCAGGACTCGATCTTGCCCATTGTCGAACAGGTGATCAAAGAATTTCCACTGAAAGTGGAGGAATATAAAAACGGCAAGAAGGGGATCATCTCCATGTTTATGGGAGAAGTCATGAAGCGAAGCAAAGGCAAAGCCGACCCGAAAGTAGCGACCCAATTGTTAACCAAGAAACTGGAAGAAATATGAACGTAGCACATCGATACCGCACATCAGGCAACCCGTTGCGAAGCTTCTGGAGCCGGCTCAACGCCCTCAGCTTTATGATGCTGGTGCTGGGCTTCTCCTGCTCATCAACAAGCAAAGAAGAGTCGGCAGCCGACGAAGCCGTTGTCGAAGGCTGGACCGTCGTCGTCAGTGGCAAGGTAGGCTACCCCCAGGCCGGTGGAAAGATCACCATCCAGGAGTTAAATGCCTCCGGTGCGCCGGGATGGCAAGACACCATTCAACTGAAGAGCAACTATACATATTCTAAAACGGTCAAGCTGTCGGCACCTGGTTACTATAAACTGACATTCTTCGACCGTCAGCAGGTAGACTTTATACTCTTTAAAAGCAACGTGCAAATTAATGTAGACGGCAACGACGCACGCGGTTTTGTAGAGATCAAAGGCTCGCCCGAGATTGATGTCATTCGTCAGGCCCAGAGCATCATGGCGGAAGCCGAGCGCTCGCCGACGATTGCAAAACTGAACGAAGATTTCACAGCCGCGGTACAAGCGAAAGATGACGCTAAGATCGCGCAGATACAGACTACATATCAGCAGGAGATTGCTAAGACACACGAAAAGCTGGCCGAGTACCTCCGCAGCCAACCGGCGTCACTGGGCACCATCAACTTGCTGCAAAGCAACGTGCTGGACAAAGATCAATATATGTCCACCTATGTCGCGGTAGCCGAAAAGCTGAAGAAAGAGTGGCCGCAGTATGCCGTCGCAAAAGAATTTGCCAGCATGGTAGACCGCATGAAGGTATTGTCGATCGGCCAGGTAGCACCAGAAATTTCACTGCCCGATACAACGGGCAACGTGGTAAAATTGTCCTCCCTCAAAGGTAAATATGTACTCGTAGACTTCTGGGCAAAATGGTGCGGCCCCTGTCGCCAGGAAAACCCCAACGTCGTGCGTGCCTTCCAGAAATATAAGGACAAAGGCTTTACCGTATTCGGCGTGTCGCTGGATCGCAATAAGAAAGATTGGGTTCAGGCGATCAAACAAGACGGCCTGGCGTGGACACACGTGTCTGACCTAAAGTACTGGCAGTCAGAAGCAGCGAAGACCTATAACATTACAGGTATACCATTCTCGCTGTTGCTAGATCCCGATGGCAAGATCATCGCCAAAAACTTGCGTGGCGCTGCCCTGGACAATAAACTGAACGAGATCTTTGCAAAAAAATAAAATAAGCATGACCAGCAAGTTGCTGTTGCTTGCCGTAGGTATCGTGGTCGTTGCATCCTGTACGATGCGCGAAAAGAAAGAGGAAAAAGTCCCCGTCGCATACACCATGACATCGTTCCGGCTCGAATCGGCCGGTGGCTGTGCGACCGACTCGACGGCGTGTGCCTCGTATGAGATAGACTATCCGGTATTTACCGGGTTAGACTCGATGGTAAACGTCGTCATCTCCAAACGCATTCTTCTAACCGCCGACATGGGCAACCCCGAGCAACGCGGTAAGACCATGGAGGAGGTCGCCCACGATTTTATTCAAGACTTCGAGAAATTCACAAAGGAATTCCCCGATCCTTCCGGTGGTTGGTATTATGGCGCCACCGTATCGGTGGTGCTGCTGAACGATACCTTATTGACACTCGCCACGCAGGATGAATACTTCACGGGCGGTGCCCACGGGGGTGGCGGTAAATATTTCATCAACATCGACCCGCGCAACGGCCGCGATATTACGCTCGATGATATTTTTAAGCCTGGCTATGAGGCCGCGCTGACGACACAAGGCGAGCAGGCCTTCCGCAAAGCACGGGAGATGGCCGACACGACTTCGCTTCAACAGCAGGCCTTCGAGTTTCCCGACAACAAGTTTCAGCTAAACAAAAACTACGGGTTTACACAAGACGGCGTTACGTTTTATTACAACAGCTACGAGGTGGCCTCTTACGCCGCTGGCCCCACGGAGATTCATATACCGTATACAGCACTCACGGCCTGGCGGAAGTAGAAGCCAGGCCCGCAGTATTCTTGAGCACCAACAACGACGTTTTTCCAGAAGCCCATTGTTGAATTAATGGCCGGGGCACACCCGTATCAAAGTCCAATGCACCGATCAACAGATCCGGATAATGATCATGGTTTAGATCAGTTGTTTCCATTGTAATCCATCGCCCCCCGGCAGCGAGGGAAGTAGTATAGGCATGAAAGCTCCCGCCCGTATTTTCATAATACACAAATCCTTGCTCGGCATGCTCGCGGAAGTCGGGAAAAAAAGAAATGGCAGCGATGTCAAGGTCGCCGTCGCGATCAAAGTCCTGGGTACTGGTTTGAAACGCTCCATGAAGCGGTAAAAAGAAAGATTCCGTAAACCGGTTAGTACCGTCATTCAGAAATAGGCGCACACCGTGATAAGGTTTGAGAATAGGGGAGTAGTCGGCATTGTCACCATTACTGTAGACAATATCAGGATGTTGATCGTGATTAAAATCAACCAGCTCGAAGAAACTGCTGCCATAGACAGGCGGAAAGCGAAGCAGTGTCGTTACGCGAAACTTAAACTGGCCATAATTAAGCAAGAGTATAATGCGTTCGTCTCCTTGCGTAAGCAACGCCGCGATGTCGGGCAATCCGTTATTGTCGAAGTCACGTAGAATAGTCTTCCGCGCACCGGCACCGGTAGCCAATACGTGCTTTTTTAAAGTACCATCGGCCTGGCCTTCATACGCGAGCAAGGCACCCGTGTGGTTTCCAAAAGCACACACCAGGTAATCTTGGCGCCCGTCAGCATTTAAATCTGTCTGCTGAAAATGTACCGGACGCTGCAATGAATCGATCAGACCAAACGCAGTGCCGGTGTCCGGCTGAACCCACACCTGCCCGCGCGTAGCGTCGTTAGGATCCATAATTCCCATGGAAAGAAATATACGTTGATGATCATCCACAATCATGGCCGAAGGTGGACCAGGCAATGTGAGCGAGTCCTTTTTGACCAGATCTTCGGTCAGGGTATATACCTTAGACAAGCGCGTGCCCACGAAAAGCTGACGATGGAGTGTGTCCGCCTGAATCATCGTGATAAGCGGTGGCGTCGGTAGGTAATAAGGCATAGCATCAAACTGATGTAACGGCTGTGTCACGAGAGCGGTAGGTAACGTAAGTGTATCGGGAGCATGTCGTTGATAATATGCTTTGATATGCTCGAATTCTTCCTCCGAAAGCATCGGCTTGTCGGGCAAAATACGCATCAGGGCGTTGCGCTCATCTTCATCCATTTGAACGAGCTGATTCATACTTTCGAATCCCATCCGCAGGGCCATAGCAGGCATGATCCGCTCCGCCCACAACGCTTTGGGTAATAGCCCCGGTTCAGGATAAGCGTGGCAGCTCCCGCAGTATTGGCGGGCCAGTCGCTCGTCCCGGCGCTCGGGCGTTTCACAACCCAACGGTAACAAACCACAACCTATACCGATCAACGCGGCGGGTAAGAATCGGGTGATAAAATGCAAAGACACTAGCGCGCGCTGGTAAAGCTGTAGGCGATCAGGTTAGCACCCATACGGAGAGCCTGTTGCCGTTTTTCTTCGGGATCGTTATGAATACGACGGTCTTCCCAACCGTTGCCCAAATCACACTCGAACGAATAAAACACGACTAACCGGCCTTCATAGATCAGGCCGAAGCCTTGTGCTGGCTTTGCATCGTGCTCGTGAATCTTCGGCAATCCACGCGGAAAATCGAATTTCTGATGGTAGATAGCATGATCAAAGGGAAGCTCTATCAACTCCAGCTCAGGAAACACTTTTTTTAATTCGAGCCGTATAAACTTATCGAGTCCATAATTGTCATCGATGTGCAGAAACCCACCGCCCGTAAGATACTTGCGCAGGTTGGCAGCGTCGGCTTCTGAAAACACCACATTGCCGTGCCCTGTCATGTAGACGTATGGATACAAAAAAATATCACGGCTGCCCACTTCCACCACATCTTCCTCCGGCGCCAGACTCGTGTTTAATTCCTGATTGCAAAACTTAATGAGGTTGGGCAAGGCAGTTTTATTGGCATACCAGTCACCGCCACCAGGATATTTCAGTTTGGCTATCTTGACAGCAATCTGACTGCTGGCATTCAACGGCACCGCCAGCAGGAAATACAAAAAAACACTATATCTTAATCTTACGTTACGTTTTATCATGGGTACGCTTTTCGTATACCTGTTCCCAGGTTACTTTTCACCTTTCAAGCGTTTAAAACTAAGCAACTACGCGATATGACCAAAAGACCCTTCAAGATTCATCAACTTTTTCTGGTCGGTAGCCTTCTGATCGGCGCCAGCCTGCTCGAAGCCTGTAAAGACGAAATAGTCGGCCGGGCCGACCTCGAAGCTGTGCCGGAAGAGGCCCTGACCGAATCCTTCTACCAGGATTTGGACGACTTGGGCAGCGTAGCATTGCAAGAGCCCACCGACGACCAGTATGCCGGCGGCCGCACCGCCGCAACCATCACTGTCGACGACGACCGATTTGACTGCAACAATGTCGTTGTCACCGTACAACCCGCAGCAGGCTCGACCCTGCAAAACCCGCAAGGCGTCATCACTATCGACTTTGGTACGATTGGTTGTGCCGACCCACGCAATGTCCTCCGTCAGGGGAAATTGCACATTGTCTATTCCGGTCGACGGTTCATGCCCAACTCCCGCATCATCATCACCCCGGAGAACTATTCCGTCAGCGCCGTGAAAATCGAAGGCGTCCGCACGTCTGTAAATGTTTCGACCAGCACCGAAGCCGTGCCGTCCTTCCACGTCACCCTGGCCGACGGCCGCGCCACATTCCCCGACGGCACCACCATGACCCGTACGTCCGACATCACCTGGACCTGGAAACGCAACGAAAACCCCCTGAATGACGAACGCATCGTCGTGGCCGGCAGCACCGCTGGCGGCACTACCCGCACGGGCGTAGCCTACTCGGTATCAGTCGACGAAGACCTTGTATACCAACGCACCTGCCTGATCGCAGTAGACGGCGTAAAAGATTACATAATCAACAACACCAAAGACATCTCCGTCGACTACGGCTACGAAGACTGTCAACACGTAAGCATCACCGCTAACCGAGTCACCAAAGGTGTAAAGGTTTACTAGTCGTAAAAGGCCCCATAATTGCCACCCCACCTTAACGCGACCATACAGCGACCTGATAGCGATATTCAGCCATACCTAAATAGGGTCATACCCGTATCAAAGCCGTACTTACAGCCTACATAAGGCATACTAACACCATCCCTACGCCCGAAATTTGCCATCCTGAACTTTCTCCTGCATGCACGCGGTCGTATATTGCACCAATCTTGACTAGACAACTACCATGAAGCAATACCTCGACCTGATGCGCGATATTTTGGAGAACGGCGCGAAGAAGACGGATAGAACGGGCACAGGCACATTATCGCTTTTTGGCCGCCAGCTGCGGTTTGACCTTTCCGAAGGATTTCCATTGGTAACGACCAAAAAGCTCCACCTCCGCTCCATCATACACGAGCTGTTGTGGTTTTTGAAGGGTGAGACCAACATCAAGTACCTGAACGACAACAAAGTGACCATCTGGGATGAGTGGGCCGACGAAAATGGCGAGTTGGGCCCCGTCTATGGTCAACAATGGCGCAGCTGGCCGGCACCCGACGGCCGTCGGATCGCCCAGATTTCTCTGCTCATGCAGCCGCTTAAGCAAAAACCCGATTCACGCCGCCACATCGTAAGTGCCTGGAACCCAGCTGAGGTCGACCAAATGGCCTTGCCCCCCTGTCACGCCCTTTTTCAGTTCTACGTAGCCGACGGTAAGCTCTCCTGCCAGCTGTACCAGCGCAGTGCCGACTTCTTCCTGGGCGTACCCTTTAACATTGCCTCCTACGCATTGCTCACAGAAATGATAGCCCAGCAATGCGACCTGCAGCCGGGCGACTTCGTCTGGACTGGTGGTGACGTACACTTATACACCAATCACCTGGAACAGGCTCAGTTGCAGCTCACACGCACGCCACTACCGCTGCCCAGGCTGAAGATTGCCCGCAAACCGGCATCGATCTTCGACTATGTCTTCGAAGATTTTGAGATCGTCGACTACCAGGCGCACCCTTCCATCAAGGCTCCTATAGCCGTGTAAGGCATTTAATGCCATTACCTTACACCGGATGTAAATCCGGGAAGTAATCCGAACCTTTTTGTTCGCATCCCACGTTATAGACTGAAACCGGAAACGATTGCGGAATGAAGTGGTTATGCGTTGCCCTACTCGTATTTTTACTCCCTGAGGACGCACCCTACAGGGCAGGCGACGATTTTGAAGCCAGGTTAAAATTCGAGCTCAAACCGCGTCACGCAGCGCCCGTCGCCCAGGGCTACAGCAGCCTTCGATCTGACATCCACCAGGCGCCGCCGTTATTACCCTTCTTAACAATAGACTTTAAAGTACTCCGGCTCTATCCCGGCGAAGTACGCGTACGCATAGAAGATGGTATGGGCGAGACCGTATTGTCGCGTAAAGTAACTGAGGGGATGGCTCTACCGCTGGTGCTGGGATTTACCGATGATCTGAAAGGCCACCCCGACGGCTATGCTTATTCAATCTACTTCATGACCCAGGATCGCGAAGTCACCAGTCGGGTTGTTATCTTCTTCGAAGAGAACGGCATTTTTCGGATCAACGGCGAGCCCCGGGGTAAAATTTAACCGCTTCTATAAATAACAATTCATTAACAACGCTTCCGCCTGGATCGTAGCATCTTGCTTTCGTATTTTTGAGCTTTTGGTCCAATCATATTCCACCGAATGAAGCGACTTATAGTTATCTTTTTCCTCGTACCGGTTTACGTATTCTCCCAACAACAGCCCGATGCATCCCGCATCCACCAGCGTCTTAAAAAACTGGGCGTGCTCACATCCGTGTTGTATATGGCCGCACACCCCGACGACGAGAACACCCGCGTAATCACCCACTTCGCCAACGACCGCCTGGCCACCACGGCGTATCTTTCACTGACGCGCGGTGACGGCGGGCAAAACCTGATCGGTCCCGAAATGCGCGACCAGTTAGGGGTATTGCGTACACAAGAATTATTAGCCGCACGCCGCATAGACGGAGGGCAGCAATTCTTTACACGTGCCAACGACTTCGGTTTTTCTAAGTCGCCCAAAGAGACCTTTAAAATCTGGGGCGAAGAAGAGATTCTTTCGGACGTAGTGACGATTATCCGGCAATACCAGCCCGATGTCATCATCACACGATTCCCACCCGACGAACGTGCCGGCCACGGCCACCATACCGCGTCGGCCATACTCGCCGAGAAAGGTTTTGAAGCAGCAGCCCGTGCCGATCAATACCCCGACCAGGCACGCGAGCTCGGAGCCTGGCAGGTAAAACGGTTATATACCAATACCGGTCGCTGGTGGAATACATCCATCAACGAAAATACACCCGGTGTGGTCACGCTGCCGGTAGGAGGGTATAGCCCCCTCTTGGGCATGTCATATACCGAGATCGCAGCCATCAGCCGCAGTCAACACCGCAGCCAGGGCTTTGGCTCTGCCGGTACCCGCGGCGACCAGCCCGAGTACCTGGAGTACGTACGCGGCCAGCGCGCCGAGAAAGATCTGTTCGAAGGAATTAATACCACCTGGACACGCCTGCAAGGGGGAGAACGTATTCAGCCGTTGGTCGATAAGCTTATTGCAAGCTTCCGGCACGAAGCACCAGCCGAAAGTGTACCCGCCCTGTTGCAGATTCGTCAGGAGATGCTCAAGCTGTCGCCCAGCGTGTGGCGAGACCGTAAATTAGACGAAGTGGAACAGCTCGTGCAGGACTGCCTCGGCCTCTATGTCGAAGCAACCGCCAATACCTATCAATCGGCTGCTGGCCAATCCGTACGCACGACCTTGGAATTAGTAAATCGTTCCTCGACGACAGTATCCATCGTACGCATCGTGGCGCGTGGTCTCGGCTTCGACTCCACGTGTTCGGTGCCGCTAAAGAATAACATGCTGGTGAACATCAAAACAACAAAGACCATAAAAACGCGCGAGTTCTCGTCACCCTACTGGTTGTCCGAACCGCACAGCATCGGCCGGTTTACCGTGCAAGACCCGCGTCTGATCGGGCAAGCCGAAAATCCCCCGGCCATCAGCGTATCCGTCTTATACAACGTTGGTGGACAGGTGATCACGATCACACGTCCGCTGATCTACAAATGGACCGACCCCTCGCGGGGTGAGCTGTCACGTCCATTCCAGGTCGTACCACCGGTAGTCGTGACGTTGAGCAGCACCGTGCTGATCTTTCCTGACACAACATCGCGTACCATAAATGTTACACTGGTGGCAACGGGTAACGGCACCGTACAAGGCGGCTTACGCCTCGAAGCTCCTGCCGGGTGGAAGATCACGCCGAATAGCATTCCCTTTAAGCTCACGTTCCGTGACGAAGAGCAGGTGGTATCATTCCGCGTATCGCCGTCATCCGTTGAGGAAACGCAAACATTGAAAGCCTTTGCCGTAGTCGACAAGGCTGGCACGTTTGATCGTAGCATGCAAAACATCCAATACGATCATATTCCAACCCAAACATTACTGCCGCACGCAGAGGCCCGACTCGTGCGCGTAGCGTTAAAGAAAAATGGATCCGTCGTGGGCTATATCAAAGGCGCTGGCGACGACATACCCACGGCCTTGCGCGTCATGGGCTACGATGTGCTCGAGCTAAAACTCGAAGAGATCACGGCCGACAACCTGCGTCGCCTGGACGCCGTAGTCCTGGGCATTCGCGCCTGGAACACACAAGAACGCCTCAAGTTCTACATGCCCATACTGTTACAGTATGTAGAGCAGGGCGGAGCGTTGATTACCCAATACAACACGTCGGGTGGTGTAGACGCCAGTTTGCTGGCACCGTACCCGCTGACGATCTCGCGCGACCGCGTGACCGAAGAGGACGCCGTAGTCACCATCCTCAAGCCCGACCACCGTGTCATGCAGACACCTAACAAAATTACCCAGGCGGATTTTTCGGGATGGGTGCAGGAGCGGGGCCTATACTTTCCCAACCCGTGGGATCAGCGGTATGAAGCAATTCTGTCCATGAACGATACTGGCGAATCGCCCGCGAAAAACGGTAGCTTGCTCGTGGCACAATATGGCAGCGGCTATTTTGTATATACCGGCCTGTCGTTCTTCCGCGAGCTGCCCGAGGGAGTGCCCGGCGCATACCGCCTGTTTGCCAACCTGGTCTCATTGGGTAAAAAGCCTGCGGCCCCTGTGGCCCGCAAAGGCTCCAAACGAAAAAAACAAAAATAACCCGGTACTGCCATGAGCTCCACCACGCCCGATAGACCTCCGGTATTTAAACACTGGCGCACCTGGTACTGGCTTGTACTGGGTGTACTGGTCGTACAGATCCTGCTATATTCCTGGTTAACCCGGTTGTTTCTATGAATACGCTTGACTGGTGCATCTTGTTCGGCACGTTGATCTTCATCGTGCTCTATGGCACCTGGAAGACCCGGGGTAATAAAAACATCGAGGGATACCTGAAGGGCGACAACAGCATGCGCTGGTGGATGATGGGCGTGTCCATCATGGCCACGCAAGCCAGCGCCGTCACGTTCCTGTCCACACCGGGGCAAGCCATCGAGGACGGCATGCGCTTTCTCCAGTTCTACTTTGGATTGCCCATCGCCATGGTGATCATCTCCATCACCATGGTGCCGATCTACTACAAATTAAAAGTATTCACAGCCTACGAGTATCTCGAAAGCCGGTTTGATCTAAAGACACGTCTGCTCGCAGCCATCCTGTTCTTGATCTTGCGCGGACTCTCCGCAGGCATCACGTTGTTCGCACCGGCATTGGTCTTGTCAACCATTCTTGGATGGTCCACACCGGTCACGACAATCCTGATCGGTGGATTCGTGATCATCTATGTAACCGCCGGCGGTACAAAAGCCGTCAGCCTGACACAGCGTCAACAGATGGCGGTAATTATGGGCGGCATGATTCTCGCGGGCATCCTCGCGTATACCATGTTGCCAAAAAATGTCTCTTTCACCGACACGGTAAAGCTCGCAGGCTCATTGGGAAGAATGAACATCATCAATACCGAGTTCAACTTAAACGATCGCTACAACATCTGGTCCGGTCTCATTGCTGGCACCTTTTTGTTTCTTTCGTACTTCGGTACAGACCAATCACAAGTATCGCGTTACCTGAGCGGAACCTCCATCACCGAAAGCCGCCTGGGATTGATCTTTAACGGCCTGCTAAAAATTCCGATGCAGTTCATGATCCTCTTTATCGGTGTATTGGTATTTGTATTTTATCTCTTCAACCAACCGCCCGTATTTCACAATGTCGTATTAAAAGAGCGGGCGCAACAGACACCCCAGGGGGAGCAGCTACACGTCTATGAGCAACAGTACGATGCGCTCTTCCTGGAAAAACGTCAATCAGTCGACCGCCTGGTAGACGCGATCCAACACGACGATGCCGCGCAGGTGGATGTACTCAAAGAAGAAGTCAAAGGACTCGAAGCGCGCGAGCGCGTACTGCGCGATTCGGTGCGCGCTACCATAGCAACTGCGGTGCCCGGCGCTAAGGTCCAAGACCGCGACTACATCTTCCTGAACTTCGTGTTACAACATCTGCCCAACGGTATCATCGGTCTTTTGCTCGCTGTCATCTTTTCGGCAGCCATGTCTTCCATGGCCGGCGAGCTAAACGCGCTGGCGTCAACGACGACCGTCGATATTTATAAGCGATCGTTAAAGGCCGAAGCCAGCGAAAAACACTACCTGCGTGCATCGCAGGGCTTTACCGTGTTATGGGCACTCCTGGCCATGGTCTTTGCCATGCTGGCAACCTTTGCGGAAAACCTGATCCAGTTTGTGAACATCGTCGGGTCGTTATTCTACGGTACCATCCTGGGAATCTTCCTCACAGCATTCTATTTAAAGCGCGTGCAGTCCAATGCGGTCTTCTGGGCGGCGATCATTGCCGAAGCCGTGGTATTGTTCTGTTATTATAGCTTCCGCGAAGACATTGCCTTTCTATTATATAATGTGATCGGCTGCGGCGTCGTGATCATTCTTGCCCTTATTTTTCAGGTATTCACCAAACGTACACATCCGGCTCAGTAACCGGGTGTGTACGTTATGTGGTAATATGAAATCTCTATAAATGTATACTGTACCCGATCGGGTACCTGAAAAGTAAGGTATCTGAGTTGCCACTTGTATAGTTTTCAAACGCATACGTGTAGAATCGAAAAATAAGTGCCGCATTGTACGGGATATATAATTTATTTTTTATTACTTCACGAACGTGATTCGATCGTTAGGGTAACCACCAGCTGTAATTAGATCTTCTTGAAATCACAACACACCGGTCTTTTATAAGATGTGTCAGGGAATGTGCGGCGAGATCAGAGCGTCCGAAAGGACCGGTCTTGGGTAGTCTTTATTGTATAACTCTAAATAACCTATCTCGATGAAGCACATGTACGCTTTTCATTATCGATCTGTATGGCTATACATGATCGTGTTAGGGTTGGTTTTCTTTTCCAACCTTTCCGCCCTGGCCCAGCAAGGGGCCGCTGTTGAAACAGGTGTACTCCGTATTAAAGTCACGGAAGACCTGGCACAAGCGCTGGAACGCGCGCAGATCCGAAAGAGCTCCGCAAATGTAGTAATTACAGGTATTCAGTCGCTTGACCGCGCGGCCCTGCAATTCCGCGCAACAGGCATCAAGCGTGTGTTCCGTGCTGCCGGTAAGTTTGAAGCCAAGCACCGTCGCTATGGCTTGCACCGCTGGTACGAAGTACAACTTGACCCGACAGTGCCCGTGCAATCCGCGATAGCGGCGTATCGGGGCATCGAGAAGATTGAGTATGCGGAAGCAGTACACAAGAAGCAGATCATTGGTTCTGACAAACCGAACTTCGGTCCGGTGCGGGTAGATCCCAACACACTGGCGCGTGCTACACTTCCGGGCCCTTCTAACGACCCCTTGCTAGCCAGTCAATGGCACTATAATAATACAGGACAGGCCGGCGGAACGCCGGGTGCTGATATCAGCTTGTTCGAAGCCTGGGGCATTGAAACCGGCTCCAGCAATGTAATCGTAGCAGTGACAGACGGCGGCGCGCAAGTAAACCACCCCGACCTGGCCGCTAACATGTGGGTAAACGTAGACGAAGTTCCGGGCAACGGTGTCGACGATGACAACAACGGTTACGTAGACGACATCAATGGCTATGGTTTTGGTGATGATACCGGAACAATAGCGCCGAGTGATCACGGCAGCCATACAAGTGGTACGATTGCGGCCACAACAAATAACGGTGTAGGTGTAGCCGGCGTTGCAGGCGGTAGTGGTACGGGCGATGGCGTGCGCATCATGACCCTCGCCGCATTTGGCGCCACCGCCAATGGTGGTTTTGAAGATACCTATGTATACGGTGCCGACAACGGTGCAGTGATCTCGCAAAACAGCTGGGGGTATACGCAGCCCGATGCGTTTGATCAGGTAGTACTCGACGGCATTGACTATTTTATAGCAGAAGCTGGCCGGGATGAAAACGGCAACCAGGTAGGCCCGATGAACGGCGGTATCGTAATCTTTGCCGCCGGTAACGACAACCAGAATCTAAACTGGTATCCAGGCTTCTATGCACCCACACTGGCCGTCTCCGGCTTGAACAACCAGGACAAAAAATCCTGGTATACAAACTTTGGCGCATGGGTAGACATCGCGGCGCCCGGTGGTGAAACCTTTTTCGACAACGACCCCAAAGGTGTATTGAGCACTGTATCAGGGGGAGGCTATGCCTTCTTCCAGGGCACGTCCATGGCCTGTCCGCACGTAGCGGGTGTGGCAGCATTGCTGGTATCAAAATTTGGTGGCCCGGGCTTCACGCCGCAGATCGTACGCGATCGGCTCACACAATTTGTCGATCCCATAGATCAGCTCAATCCCAACTTCGCAGGCTTGCTCGGCTCCGGCCGCCTCAACGCGCTGCTAGCGCTGCAGTTCAGTGACGACGTGGCTCCCGAAGCCATCGACGACCTGGCAGTGCAGTCCACCGCCATCACCAGCATTACATTAACGTGGACGGCCCCTGCCGATTCCGGCAATCATTCCGCTACGCTGTATGATATCCGTTACTCCACTGCACCCATCACCGAAGCAAACTTCGAGGCTGCCACGGCCGTCTCCAATCCGCCGACGCCGGCACTGACCGATAGCACCGAAGTCTTTACCGTAACAGGCTTGCAGCCGGGCACACACTATTACTTTGCCATCAAATCAGAAGACTTCTTTGGTAACACGTCACCGCTCTCCAATGTAGCGGAAGGCACCACCAATCTGCCGCCGGACATATTCGTTGCTTCGACAGCAATCACCGTTGATCTGCAAACCGCCGGTACCACAGAACGAACCCTTGTCGTCTTCAATCAGGGATCTGGCCCGCTGGACTTTACCATAGCGCTGCCCGACGCCCCCGGATTTGCATCAGCCTCGCCGTTGGCAGGCTCTGTCGCACCGGGTGATAGCACATTTATTACCGTTGGATTTAACGCGGCAAACCTGCTGGCAGGCACCTACCAGGAGTCGCTGCTGGTATTGAGCAACGACCCCGATGAAGATACCGTCACAGTATCGCTTACACTGAATGTCACAAACAATGGTGCGCCCATCGCGGCCGTAGAACCAGACAGTGTAGACTTCGGACCGGTATTCGAAACGGGCTCCGCCCAGCGAACAGTACAGATAACCAACGCTGGTTCCGAGCCGTTGATCATCACATCGATCACGTCGAGCAATCCCGACTTCACCGTATCGGCCAGCGACACCGTTATCGTTCCGCCGTTCCGCTCGTATACCGTCACCATCACCTATGAGCCCAGTGGCCTGGGCCCTGCTGCAGGCGAATTGACGATCGTCACAAATGATCCTGCGCAGACAACGTTTACCGTGTGGTTATTCGGCGAAGGTGTGGAAGCTCCCGGCATTGCCGTAGCGCCTACGTCCCTGAGCGAAACACTGAATACCGATAAAACATCGACACAAACACTGACCGTGACCAACACCGGGGCCAGCGATCTGATCTTCGCGATCGAAGTGACTGGATCGGCACCGGACACGGCACGGACTGTGAAGACCATTACGCTGCCGTCAAAATCAGCAAGCCGGTCGTCAGCCGCGCAAAAGCAGCGTGCCACGACACCCGGTAAATATTCACAACAGGTAATTCTGCGGTCGCGCGCCATACAGCCGCTCGCGGTATCGAAGAGCGTGCTGATCGTTACACCCGATCTGGATGTTACAGATATCGAAACGTTGCTTGACAACTTCCCGGGTGTAGAAGCAGATGTATATCCTACTGCAGACCTGGCGTCAATCACACTGGCCGACCTGCAAGGCTACGATGTGGTGTTCACAACCAACAACACACAGTGGCTCGCCGCCGGTGGGGTAGAACCTTCCGTCATTGGCGACCTGCTGGCCGACTATGTCGACGGTGGTGGCCATGTGATCATCAACCAATTTGCCTATTCCTACGACGCATGGCAAATGACAGGCCGGTTCATTACAGAAAACTACGGACCGTTCACACCGTCGACAACTGACGAAGTACTGGACGTATCGTTAGGCGATATCGCCGCGCCGGGCCATCCGCTGCTGTCAGGTGTTAACACGCTGGACTATACAGGCTATGTACAGAACGTTGGCCTGACACCAGGAGCCACAGCCGTTGCCTACTGGGACAATGGCGACTTACTCGTCGCAGCGAACGACAACGTCGTAGCCTTGAACCTACTCCCGACCTATGGTGATGGCAGCGGTCTGAGCTGGTCCGGCGACCTGCCGACACTCTATCAGAACGCGATCACGTACCTGGCGGGTCCAACATTCGTAGACGTAACCCCCAAGCAAGGCACTGTAGCCCCGGGCGCGCAACTCAACCTGCAAGTTGAATTTGATGCTACCGATCTGCAAGCCGGTGTATATACCGCTTCGATCAACATCCATACAAATGTCCCCGGCCAGGAAGTTGTGGCCGTTCCGGTAACATTGACATCGGCAGGTCCCGAGTTTACCGTAGACCCGACCTCTTTGGAAGAAGAACTGGAACGCGAGCAGACCGTTACACGTACGCTGACGTTAAAGAACAACGGCCCCGACAACCATACCTTCCTGGTAAGTGTCTCCGGCCTCAGCGCTTCGACCGACGTAGTGGTACAGCCGGCAGCGGCAGTCGCCAGGGTAGAAGGCCAGGGCAAAGCCGATAAGCTCAAGCAAGCATCGGTCTCAAAACAACAGCCCGATCGTACGGGAACGCAGGCCTTGACACTGGCTGGCGCCGTAGCCGCGCGCTCGGCAGCGGTTGGACTGGCTTCCGAACAAGTATATGCCACCGACTTTGAAAGCTTCACAGTAGGGGATATACACAACCAGCAAGGCTGGCGAGCCCAGTTTGGAAACTGGACCGTCGAAGAAGCAAATCCCTCCAGCGGTGCGAAACACCTCCGCGGCCTGGCCGATGGCTTAGGACAGTCACTGTCCATCAGCCCCAACGCAGGCATCGGAACCGAAGAGAAGTCGACCGTAGCAGCGAAAATAAGCATCGACGGCACGGGCACCTCCTGGCAGATCATTCCGCAGTCGCCGACCGCAGCCCTGGTAAACACCCGCATAGAATTTAGCGCCGATGGTGCGATCTATGCCCTGACAACCGGTGGCTACGTACAGGCCGCGCCGTCGTACACGACAGGCTACTTTGATGTGACCATCCAGGTAGACCGCGACTCTGCATACTTCGATCTGTACATCAACGATGAGAAGATCTTTACTGGCCAGGGCTTCACCGGCAACGTCGAAGAAGTGGCAATCCTTTCCTTCATGGAAACTGCCGGCCCGGTATTGGATGTAGATGATCTTCAAATCTTCGATGGTGAGAAAGTAGAGGCTCCTACCTTTATCACAGTATCGCCGGTATCGGGTGTCATCCCTGCAGGAGGTACAGCAACCATCAACGTAACCTTTGCGTCGGACAACCTGCCGTACGGCGAGCACACGGCCAGCATTACTATTGCTGCCGGTGAATCACGCCTGGTGGTACCGGCTACACTGACGATCGTCGGTGATCCGGCCATCGAGGTAGACCCGACTGTGCTGCAAGCAGTAGTAGACTATCGTGGAGATACAACGCAGTACATACACATCGCCAACACGGGCGGCAATCCGCTGGAATATGGACTGCAAGTGATCGGCGCCGTAGTCGAAGACGATAAGGCACCGGTTGCAACAAAAGCAACCCGGTTTAAAGATCGCGCAACAGATAAGCGCATCGTCGAGAAAACTGCGCGCGACAAACAATCGTCTCGCGTCGAAGCAAAACAACAACGCAATGGCATCACGTTGCTGGCCGGCACAGCGCTGCTGGAAGAGCACTTCGAAGGTGCCAGCTTCCCGCCGTCAGGCTGGACAGTAGTAGACAACGCCGGCACAGGTGTGGACTGGAAATTTGCCGCCGATTATGGTGAAGGCAACTATGCAGGCACCGGTGAGGCAGCCACCGTCAGCAGTGACGCCGCCGGCTTTGTTGAGTTCGATACCGAGCTGCTCACGCCGACCATTGCTGTCCCTGGCTATAAAGACATTGCCGTACAATACAATGTCAACTATCAAAACCTCCTGAACCTCGATTTCCTCGACCTCGACATACAAGTCGACGGTGGTGCATGGACCAACATTCTGCACTGGAACGAAGATCACGGCACACTGCTCGACCTCCCTGGTGAGTTTGTCACCGTACTGCTGGAAGACTATCTGCAAAATGCGTCTAGTTTCCGCCTGCGCTGGCACTACTATGATCCGAATACGGATGATTGGGACTGGTATGCACAAATAGACGACGTCGTCATCTTACGCGACTCTCGCCCTTGGCTCACCGTAGCACCTGCCGCCGGAACCATTCCGGTAGGAGAGGCGGTTGACGTAGCCGCACACTTCGATGGTACAGCCGTCGGACCGGGCTTCTATGTCGCCGGCATCCTGGTAACAAGCAACGCACCGTCCGATTCGCTGACAGGCATTGTCGCCTCGCTGACCGTACGTGAACCGGCCGAGATCTCGGTAACGCCCGATTCGCTCGTCGAAGAGCTGTATGTCGGCGAACAAGCCACACAAACACTCACGATCAGCAACAGCGGCGCCAGCACCTTGCGTTATGCCTTCGGCAACACACCGCTGCCGGCCCGTGCGCCCGCTGCTGTGAAAGCAATCACGACCGGAAAAGAAGCCTTGCAGTCTCTGACCGCATCAGCCTCCGACCTGCGTGCGTTGTCACAAGGCGGCCCTGCAACAAAAGCATCGATCATTCAATACAGCACCGGCTTTGAAGACTTCAACATCGGTACGGTAAATGGTCAGCAAGGCTGGATCTCACAACGCAACGTATGGAATGTAAGTACGGGCAATGCCTATGAAGGCACCAGCCACATCCATGCCGAAGCAGATGGCAGTGGTCAGGTATTGGCCTTTTCGCCGGAAGTGGCGATAGGTTCCGACCCGATCTCATCGACATCCGTGCAGTTGAACTTTGACAACGGCGCAGGCACAACGTGGGAAGTGATCCCGCAATCGCCGACCGCTGAATTTGTGAACACACGCTTCCGCGTATTGTCCGATGGTAGCGTCTACGCCCTGGTAAACGATGGCGCAGGCAACGGCTCGTTCCAACCGATAGCCACAACGCTGCCGGCAGGATACTTTGAGCTGCGCATCGACATAGAACGTGCGACCAACAACTTCACGATCTACATTGACGGTACCGCCGTATTCTCCGGACTGGGCTTTGCCGGCGATATCGAGCAGGTAGTATTGCTCTCGCTCGCCGAGACAACCGGTACATCGTGGGATGTCGACAACATCGCGATCTTCGACGGCCCGGCCGAAACACCCTGGCTCACAACGTCACCGACTTCGGGCTCAGTACCTCCCGGTAGCAGTGCTACCGTAACGGTAACGTTTAATGCGGAAGAACTGACTGCCGGTATATACCGCGATAGCCTGCGACTGGCCAGCAACGACCCCGACAACTCACCGATCTTTATACCGGTTGAGCTGACGGTAATCCAAAATGTACCGCCCGTACTGGCGCCGATCGACACCGCCGTGGTAGCCACGCTGACATCAAAAGATGTGACCTTCACAGCAACCGATGCCGATGACTCGGTAGTAACGGTACAGCTGCTCGATGCTCCTTCCTTCGTAACATTGAAGAGCTCAGGCAACGGCACCGCCACCTACACCATCAGCCCGGCTGTAGGGCAGGAGGGTGAGTATAGTTTGTGGGTGCTGGCAACCGATGCCCGTGGCGCAAGCGACTCGGCCATCTTCCACCTGTCGGTGGTATCGTATGGTGTGCAAAGTTTTAGCGTAATCAATACCCGCACCGGTCAGGTAGTGACGACTTTCACCGATAGCCTGTGGCTGGATGCCTCGCGGCCGGAGTTCAAGCTCTACGCCCTGCGTGCCAACACCAATCCGGCAACAGTAGGCAGCGTACGCTTCTGGGACAACAACGTCACCAACGAGTACAAGCTGGACAACTCGGCGCCGTACGATCTCTTCCCGCTGATCTTCTACCTCGACGGTCAGCAGCACAGCATCAAGGCCCGCGCATACGCGCGTAGCGGTGGCCGTGGTTATGCAAGCCCCGTGAAGGAAGTATTCCTGCACCTGCACAACCCGACCAACGTAACAGACCTCGATGTCGTGAAGAACAACGGTCCGAAGGTTTCTGACCTGGTAGACGGCAGCGTGATCGACATCAGCAAACCGCAGAATAAAGGGATCAACATCCGCGCGAACTTCAGCGGTCCACTGCCACGCAGTATCGTATTTACCTTGAATGGCGCATTCTTCCGCGTAGACAATGCCGAAGCGTTTGTCTTGAATGGTAACTACAACGGCAACGGTATCGACGTACCGTGGCCGGCAGCACCAGGATCCTATACCCTGACCGCAACGCCTTACACCAACTGGAATGGCCTGGGCGTAGACGGCGAGTCTGTAACGGTACACTTCACCATCGTCAACGGCACAGCGCCGGCAACGGCTAGTGCACGCGGTACATCACCGGAAACCTTAGCGATTGTCGAAGAGACAAGCGCCGCGGGTAAATGGTCTGTCTATCCGGTACCGGTAGAAGATGTACTGAGCATCAGCCTGTCGGCGGAGATTGAAGGACCCGTAGGGCTTTCGATCCTCGATCCGCGCGGTGTAGCACAGTTCCACGAACAAGGTAGTGCCGACAAATTCCGTGACTATAGCATCAGCACCAACAAGCTGGGCCTGACCACAGGAGTATACTTTATACAGATCCAGTATGGCGTTGGAAAACGCGAGATCCGGAAATTCATCAAACAATAACCGATAACCGCAATAACCGTTAGCGCATTAATTAAGGTGGAAGCAGCTCAGCAAGGAGCGCTTCCACTTTTCTTTTTCCCCAGAAGTCACCTTTTTTGATAAATCCGCACTTTTCCGGAGATTCATTACCGATATTTCACAATCCTTTTAACTTTGTGCCGACAAAACCACTATATGCTATTGGATTTTGAAAAGCCGATCGCTGCTTTGGAGGCGAAATTAGGGGACATGCAGAGCTTGGCCAGCGACAGCGACAAGGAAGTACAAGCAGCTGTGAAAGCACTTGAAAAGAAAATCCTGGACCTGAAAAAAGAGACCTTTCAAAATTTGACAGGTTGGCAACGGGTACAGCTTTCCAGGCATCCGGACCGCCCGTACACCTTGGATTACATCTACGAGATCACATCTGATTTTATAGAAATTCACGGCGACCGTACAGTAGCGGACGACAAGGCCATGGTAGGCGGCTTCGGCACCATCGAGGGGCAAACCTTCATGCTGATTGGTCAGCAAAAGGGCCGCAACACCAAGCAACGTCAGCTCCGTAACTTCGGTATGGCAAACCCGGAAGGCTACCGCAAGGCACTCAGGCTCATGAAAATGGCCGAGAAGTTCAATAAACCCATTATCACCTTCATCGATACGCCAGGTGCCTTTCCCGGCCTGGAGGCAGAAGAGCGTGGTCAGGGCGAAGCCATTGCCCGCAACCTGAAAGAGATGTTTGGCCTGAAAGTGCCCGTAATCTGTATCGTGATCGGCGAAGGTGCCTCTGGCGGCGCGCTGGGCATCGGTATCGGCGACCGTGTACTGATGCTTGAAAACTCTTGGTACTCAGTCATTTCACCCGAAAACTGCTCGACCATCCTGTGGCGCAGCTGGGACTATAAAGAACAGGCAGCCGAGCTCCTGAAGCTCACCGCCAAAGACATGTCAACGCTCAAGCTGGTAGACGGCATCATCCGCGAGCCCCTGGGCGGTGCACATACCGATGTTAAGTGGATGGCCCACGAAGTAAAGCGGGTAATCCTGGAAACAACGGCCGAGCTGCAGAAGATCAACCCTGACACACTCATCGAGCAGCGCATTGATAAGTTCTGTTCTATGGGCGTTGTGCGCGAATAGCCAGGCATGAGGCTCCACGTAATCAACACCGGTTTATTTAAACTCGATGGCGGCGCCATGTTTGGTGTTGTGCCGAAGAGCCTCTGGCAAAAGACCAACCCTGCGGACGAAAGCAACCTCTGTACCTGGGCGATGCGTTGCCTGTTGATCGAAGACGGTAACAAGCTGATCCTGATCGACAACGGCATAGGCACCAAACAAGACGAAAAATTCTTTAGTCACTATCACCTCCATGGCGGCGACTCGCTCATCGCGTCGCTGCAAAAAGCAGGTTTCTCGGAAGGTGACGTAACCGATATGTTCCTGACGCATCTGCACTTCGACCACTGCGGTGGCGGCGTACGGTACGAAAACGCCAAATTGGAGCTGACGTTCAAGAACGCAACGTATTGGTCAAACGCTGACCACTGGACGTGGGCCACGCGGCCCAACCCGCGCGAGAAAGCAAGCTTCATTCGCGAGAACATCGAGCCGATGCAGCAAAGCGGCCACCTGAAGTTTGTGGAGCCAGCCGCGACCTTTCCACAGTTCGACATCGTGTTAGTCTCCGGGCATACTGAAAAAATGATGATCCCCAAGATCCGGTATAAAGGCAAGACGTTGGTGTATATGGCAGACCTGCTGCCATCCATCGGCCACATACCGTTACCGTATGTGATGGGCTACGATACACGGCCACTATTAACATTGGAGGAAAAAGAGACGTTTCTCAACGAAGCCGCGGACCAGGGTTATATACTTTTCTTAGAGCACGACCCGGTACATGAATGTTGTACAGTAAAACGTACGGAAAAGGGCGTGCGGGTAGATCAAACATTTTCGCTAGCGGACATCCGCTAAAATAATTTCAGCATGAAGATCGGAGTTGTTCTTTCCGGGGGAGGCGCCAGAGGCATTTCTCACATCGGTGTATTAAAGGCATTAGAAGAAATGGGAGTAGAGATCAGCTGCGTGGCGGGTACCAGCGCCGGCTCGATCGTTGGTGCGCTCTATGCATACGGTTATTCACCCGATAAGATTCTGGAAGCAATATTGGCAACGAGCTTCTTCCGCTCTATACGACCGGCCTGGGCCATGACGGGGTTACTAAACCTCGAAGGGCTGAGCCGAGTGCTGGCAAAATTTATACCGGAGAACTCGTTCGAAGCCCTAAAGATCCCGCTCGTCATTGCCGCGACCGACATTCGCCGCGGAAGCGCCGACTACTTCCGTTCCGGCGAGCTGATCCCTGCCATTATTGCATCATGTTGTGTACCGGCTGTCTTCAATCCCGTACATGTAAACGGTAAGACCTACGTCGACGGCGGCCTCGTGGACAACATGCCCGCCGCACAGATCCGTAAGGAATGCGACCTGTTGATCGGCTCGCACTGTAATCACATCGGAACAGAGTTCGATGCAAAGAATTTCAAAAACGTGATCGAGCGAAGCCTACTCATTGCAATCAACGGCAATACAACCGAAAGTAAAGGACTTTGTGATATACTGATCGAGCCGCCCGAAGTGGGGAAGGTGAGTGGTTTTGAGTTGGGACGGGCGCGCGAGCTGTTTACCATCGGGTACGAGTTTACCAGGGAACACTTCACGGCAACCCACTTCCAACAGAAAAAAGCAATATGACCACACGTTCCTTCCAGGAGCAGATACGCGAAGGCATTCCCGATATACTGCCACCGGCGAAAGCGTATGACCCCACCGTGAGCCATGCGCCCCGGCGGAAAGATATACTCACCCCCGCGGAGAAAAAGCTGGCCGTGCATAACGCCCTGCGTTACTTTCCGCCACAACACCACGCCTTACTCGCACCGGAATTTTACGAAGAGCTGCTCACCTATGGACGGATCTATATGCACCGCTTCCGGCCCGACTACGCCATGCATGCGCGACCGCTGCACGAATACCCCGCGCAGTCCCCGCAGGCCGCCGCGATCATGCTCATGATCCAGAATAACCTCGACCCTGCCGTAGCCCAACATCCACACGAGTTGATTACCTACGGTGGCAATGGCGCTGTATTTCAGAACTGGGCCCAATACCGGCTCACGATGCAGTACCTGTCGCGGATCACCAACGACCAGACGTTGCACATGTACTCGGGGCATCCCATGGGGTTATTTCCTTCGTCGCCCGAAGCGCCGCGTGTCGTGGTCACCAACGGCATGATGATCCCCAACTACTCCAGGCAAGATGATTGGGAGCGATTCAACGCGCTCGGCGTAACACAATACGGACAGATGACCGCAGGGTCATACATGTATATCGGTCCGCAAGGCATAGTACACGGCACAACCATCACGATACTCAATGCCGGCCGCATGATCAGCCGGGCAGGAGAGGGCCTCGCAGGCAAGTTGTTTGTTACATCAGGCCTCGGCGGCATGAGTGGCGCACAACCCAAAGCCGGCAACATCGCCGGATGTATATCGGTAGTCGCAGACGTAAACCGCCAGGCTACCGAAAAACGGCATGCCCAGGGCTGGGTAGACGAGATCACAGACGATCTGGATAAACTATGCGCACGCGTACGCGCGGCGCAAGCAAAGAAAGAGGTTGTATCGATTGCCTATCAGGGCAACATCGTAGATGTATGGGAGAAGTTCGATCAGGAACAACTATACATCGACCTGGGCTCTGACCAAACCTCCCTGCACAACCCGTGGGCCGGTGGTTATTATCCTGCCGGCATGAGCTTTGACGATGCCAACAAGCTCATGACCGGAGACCCCGCAGCATTTCGCGATCAGGTACAAGAATCCTTACGCCGACACGCCCGCGCGATTCATAAGCATACGACACGGGGCACCTACTTCTTCGACTACGGTAACGCCTTCCTGCTCGAAGCCTCCCGCGCGGGAGCCGACGTCATGGCCGGCGACGGCATCAACTTCCGATATCCTTCCTATGTACAAGACATCATGGGACCGCTATGTTTTGACTACGGTTTTGGCCCCTTCCGCTGGGTATGTACCTCTGGTAAAGACGAAGACCTGGCCATCACGGACGGGCTGGCCGCAGAAGTACTGGAATCTATGCTACGCGATGCACCTCCGGAGATACATCCGCAACTCCAGGATAACATTCAATGGATCCGCCAGGCCCGGCAAAATAAATTGGTAGTGGGATCGAAAGCGCGTATACTCTATGCCGATGCCGCCGGTCGTATCGCACTGGCACTGGCCTTCAACAACGCTATTCGTGCGGGACGTGTCGGTTCAATAGTATTGGGTCGCGATCACCATGACGTATCCGGCACAGACAGTCCATACCGCGAAACCTCGAACATATACGATGGCTCACGTTTCACCGCAGACATGGCCGTACACAACGTTATTGGCGACTCTTTCCGTGGAGCTACCTGGGTATCGATTCACAACGGGGGCGGTGTGGGATGGGGGGAAGTGATTAACGGCGGTTTTGGCATGTTGCTGGATGGTAGCATAGAAGCCGAACGCAGAGTGCAGTCCATGTTGTTTTTTGATGTCAACAACGGCATAGCCCGAAGAGCATGGGCCGGTAATAAGCATGCTATATTTTCTATCAACAGGGTGACGCAAAACAGCTCCATGCAGGTAACGCTTCCGTACGCAGTTGATCCGGAGTCGCTCCAATTTATATAGTAATTATTTTGGCACGGTTTTCGGTGTTAGAGTGTATCTGTATTATAGTTTAACTATCTACCTACTAAGAACACGTATGAACAAAATTTTAGCATTCTGCGCACTGGCGTTATCCGCCGGGTATGTACAGGCACAGACAACTGCCGGCCGCATGTTGATAGGCGGCAACGTCGGCTACACGTCACAAAAAAACGAAAGCTCATTGGGCGATACAAAGGTAACGAGCTTCAATGTCAATCCACAGTTCGGCTATTTCGTGGCCGATCACCTGGCCGTCGGACTTTATGTGGGTTATTACAATCAGAACGTCAATTATCCCGATCCTTTTACTGGCGATGGCGAGTTTGAGAGTAAATATTACTCCACTAGCCTGTTGCCGTTCGTTCGCTACTACATATTCACCCCGAACGAAAAATTTGCATTTTATGCCGAAGCCCGGACGGGCATCGGTTTTACAAGGACCGATTATGAAGCAGTCGACGAGAAAATTAAAGGCAGATATTTCTCGGCACAGCTCGCCCCCGGCTTCAGCTACTTCTTCAATGAGAAGTGGGCGTTGGACCTGCAGCTAGGGGGTATATCCTATTATTCGAGCAACAGCAATATAGATTCGGACGCTGAAAACAAAAAAGGCTCAGCGTTCAACATCGAAGCGTCACTGACTCCTGCCCTCGGCTTCCGCTACTTTATGGGCCAGTAGCCGACCTCCCCATCATCATGGGGGATCGGGTGTACAACGGTGTCGGTGTTGGCCGCCGGCGGCTACGTTAACCGTTAGCGTGTCAAACCCGATCCGTGGCTGCCCGTCATATTAATTTTGATTTAATCACGGCGTTGCGCGGCGAGCATGACTCGGTATAAGCATGCAATATTCTCGATCAACGGACCGGGCGGGGAGACGAACCGACTACATCCGACACTTCCAGGAAACGACGAGCCAGGCTTATTAAACTCCAACAGTAACCAATACGATTGTTTTTCGTATAGTTGGGGTAGCGAAATTTATATCTAAACAACAAACAACACGTATGAAAAAACTCTTCTTGATTTGCGTACTTGCGGCAGGCATGGCGGGCTATGCACAAGCACAGACAACAGCGGGTAACATGATGCTCGGCGGTACTTTCATGTATAGATCCGAAAAGCAGGAAACACCGGCAGAAGATGCAAAGCGTAACACCTTCACCTTTGCACCCCAGTTCGGATACTTTGTCGCCGACAACCTGGCGGTAGGTCTCGGCTTGGACTTGACCACGGTAAAGATAGATCAGCCCGATGGAGACGAAGACAAATCAACCGAATTTCTGTTCGAGCCGTTTGCCAGGTATTATATGTTTACGTCGAACGACAAGTTTGCGTTTTACGCCGAGGGAGCGTTAGGCTTCGGTTCTACAAAGGTGGAGCCCGACGGTGACGACGAGCAGAAAAGCAGCATGTTCCGATTCCGTGTATCTCCAGGCTTTTCCTACTTCTTTAATGAAAAGTGGGCGCTTGACTTCCAATTAAGTGGAATATCCTACACATCCGAAAACCCGAACACCGACTCGGATGCAGACGACGACAAGATCAATACGTTCGAATTTGGAGTATCGTCTCTGAGCCCGCAGTTAGGTTTCCGCTACTTCATTGGTAATTAATGACTTATTAGCGTATTAAAGACCTCTCCCAAACTCGGGAGAGGTTTTTTAGTGTATAAGGCACTATCTTTGTTGTGGAGAGACTTGTTTAAACAACTGATTATGAAGAAAATCATTATTACCTCATTTTTCCTGCTGGCAACCATGTACACTTTTGCACAGGCCCAGCTGGCCATCGGTATCAAAGCCGGTCCTAACTTTGCAAAACTCGACGGTACAAGCGCAGAAGGAACGTTCGAAAATCGCACCGGCTATCACTTCGGTGCCTTTGGCTTGATCAAACTGACCAAGATCGGTATACAACCCGAGATCCTCTTTTCACAGCAAGGCAGCAAGATCAAAACAAACACCGGCGATTTTGATGCGAACTTCAGTTACATCAACATTCCTATCATTATCAAATTATATACAATCGCAGGTATCAACCTGCAAGCGGGTCCTCAGTTCGGGTTCCTCTCACGTGCTGAGATTGAAGATCAGGATGTTAAGGACGCCGTGAAAAGTTCTGATGTTAGCCTCGCATTGGGTGCTGGCTGGGATCTTCCCTTTGGCTTGACGCTTGACGCCCGCTACAATCTGGGCCTGAGCAAGATCGATGAGGATGACCCTACTTTGAGCAAAATTAAGAACCAGGTATGGCAGATTTCAGTAGGTTATAAGCTGATCAAATTAGGCAAGTAGTCTATAAATAATATCGGCATTAGATGGCCTTTCCGCATAAAACCGAAAAGGCCTTTTTTGTTTCCAGCCATCAGTTGTATAAACGAAATCGTCGATTAATTGATGTTCAAACGTTTGCATTAGTCCGCAGTTCTATAGAAATTCGTTCATTATTTTTTAAACCATAAAATTCCCTTTATGAAAAAACTATTCTTAACGGTTGCGGCAGTAGCCCTGTGCACTGCGACACTTTTTGCTCAGATCAGCATTGGTGCAAAGGCCGGTGTAAACCTGGCCAATGTAAACGGCGATGACGTAGATGAAGCAGACATGCGCATAGGCTTCCACGTAGGAGGGTACTTGAATGTCGCTTTCTCCGACGCACTCTCTCTGCAACCTGAACTGCTGTTTAACTCCGTAGGCTACAAGACTTCCGAAGAGATTGCCGGCGACGATTATGATGTTGCTACAAATTTGAATTACCTGTCCATTCCGGTAAACCTGATGTACTCCTTCGGTGCGTTTAACGTTCATGCAGGCCCGCAGCTCGGTTTGCTTATGAGCGCCAAACTTAAATCATCCGATGTAGACGAATTGGACGGCGAGGATGTAAAGGACTTCTACAAAAGCTCTGATCTTGGTTTCAACGTAGGCATTGGCGGCAACTTCGGAAAACTGAATGCCACCGCCCGCTATACACTTGGCCTGTCAAACATTGCCGACGACGATGATGCGGATGTCAAGAATGGCGTAATCCAGATCTCACTGGGCTATAAGATCTTCGGCGGCGACTAATACCGACGTCTTTAGGAGGATTAAAAAGGATTAATAAAAAAGACCGTCTCTCAAGAGGCGGTCTTTCTTATTATCAGCGTTACAGGATGGGGCTATTGGATAGTAATCAGGTAATAATTTTTCTTACCTTTTTGCGCAATCAGGTACTTGTTCTGTAACAGATCAAACGAAGCGTTCTGGTTGGGATCTGTCAGTTTCACTTTGTTAACGCTCACGCCACCCGCCTGAATCATCTTACGTGCTTCACCTTTCGAGGGAAACACCAGGCTACCCGTGGCAACCGACAGCAGGTCGGTAACCGTGGCGGTGGCCTCGTAGTCGGCACGGCTAATGCTCGTCTGCGGTACCCCTTCAAAAAGAGAAAGCAGCGTACCTTCGTCCAGACTCTGTAGATCCTCCGTGGTAGAGTTACCGAATAGCACATTGGATGCCTGAATGGCTTTTGTATACTCAGCTTCCGAGTGTACCCGGATCGTGATGTCCTGTGCTAACGCTTTCTGCAGCTTGCGCTCCTGCGGCGCCTGGTCATGCTCGGCAATCAAGGCCTCGATTTCTTGCTGCTCGTTGAAGGTAAAGATGCGAATAAAGTTCTTGGCATCTTCATCCGATACGTTGAGCCAGTACTGGTAAAACTTATACGGTGAAGTCTTCGCCGGATCAAGCCACACGTTACCACCTTCGCTCTTTCCAAACTTGGTGCCGTCGGCCTTCGTGATCAGCTTGGTCGTCATGGCAAACGCATTGCCATCGGACTTCCGACGGATCAATTCTGTACCCGTCACAATATTGCCCCATTGATCGGAGCCACCCATCTGGATCTTACAGTTCTTATGCTCGTACAGCCACAGGAAGTCGTACCCTTGTACCAGCTGGTACGTGAACTCCGTAAACGACAATCCGTTCTCGCCTTCCAGGCGTTTCCGTACAGAGTCCTTTGCCATCATGTAGTTAACGGTAATGTGTTTACCCACATCTCGAATAAAATCCAGGAAACGGAATTCCTTAAACCAATCGTAATTATTAACCATTTCGGCGCCGCTGGCACCGCCGGTGAAATCCAGGAATTTCTCAAGCTGTTGGCGTACGCACGCTACGTTGTGACGCAATACATCTTCCGACAGGAGATTACGCTCGGCAGATTTGCCAGAGGGGTCGCCTACCATGCCGGTAGCGCCGCCAACCAGGGCAACAGGCTTATGCCCGCACCGCTGAAAGTGCACCAGCGTCATAATCTGCACCAGGTGCCCGATGTGAAGGGAGTCTGCCGTAGGGTCAAAGCCGATATAGCCGGCTGTAACTTCTTTGTTGAGCTGCTCTTCCGTACCGGGCATTACGTCGTGTACCATGCCGCGCCAGCGAAGCTCTTCTACAAAATTCTTCATCGCCAAATTTTGGGGCGAAGATAGGGAAAAGAAAAGAATCCAGGGGGTGGCCCAGGCAGCCAGCCCCCGAATTCAACTCCAAAATTTAGGTTAATGGCTCGATAGTTCGACGTCGCGAATGCCGATGGTCTCCACCTTGATGTTCCGGTTCGGGGCCGTCTGCATCTTAAAGTCCTGAATGATCTCCAGCACGTCGTGGTCGATCGCCACGGAATGAGACCCGTCAATAATCACTTTTGAATTCTCCGGCAGGTCGTCCAGGCTAAGCTGGATACTGGCCTTATTCAAAAACGTCACCTCTTCCGACAGACGGATCTTGATCACCTCGCCGTCATGATTCTTTTCCGTGACGTAGTGATAGGCGTGCCGGTAGTTCTTGCGCAGAATAAAGAAGATCGCAAAGACCATCCCGATCGCAATACCCTTCAGCAGGTCGGTGGCCAGAATGGCAGCAACCGTAATGACGAAGGGGACGAACTGTTCCCAGCCCAGCTTATACATGGTACGGTACAGCGATATTTTGGAAAGCTTGTACCCCACCATCAGCAGGATCGCCGCCAGCGACGCCAGCGGAATGAGATTCAGAAACCGCGGAATGAAGATCGCCGACAGCAGGAGGATAACCCCGTGCAGCATCGTCGCCATTTTGGATCGGCCACCCGCGCCGATGTTGGCCGAGCTGCGTACGATCACTTGGGTAATTGGCAGACCACCAATCATTCCCGAGATCATGTTGCCAATGCCTTGCGCTTTCAGCTCACGGTTCGTGGGCGTATTACGCTTGTACGGATCGAGCTTATCCGTCGCATCAACGCACAGTAGTGTCTCGACGCTGGCGACAATCGCAAGAGTTAAACCAGTGATATACACCTGCGGATTGCTCAGGGCGCCGAAGTCCGGCAGCCTGAAAAAGCTGATGAACTCGCCGGCACTCGCCGCAATCGGTAATTGTACCAGGTGGTCGTCTTGAAGGATCCAGGCCGGATTGATGCTCGACATCGTGGCATTTAATATAATGCCCGCAAGTACGACAAACAGTGCACCCGGCAAAAACCGGAAGAGCCCCAGCTTGCGCATAAACGGCCGCTCAAACAGGATCAACAGCGCCAGCGAAACGATACTGATCAGGATAGCGCCCGGGGCATTGAATCGAATCGCGTAATAGATTTCACTAAAGGTATTGTGGCTGTCCGCCTGCGTGAAGGCAAAGTCGCCGACAAAGTCTTTGTCGTACCCCAGCGCGTGGGGAATTTCTTTCAGGATGAGGGTCAGGCCGATCGCCGCCAACATGCCCTTGATGACGGAAGAAGGAAAATAATAGGCAATGATCCCTGCCCGGAGGAAACCCGCCAGAAGTTGTATTGCACCCCCCAATACCACTGCCATCAGCAGCGCTTCGAAGCTGCCCAGCGTGTTAATGGCACCTAGCACAATCACGACAAGCCCGGCGGCAGGCCCGGAAACACCCAGGGATGAGCCGCTTAGGCCGCCTACAATAATGCCTCCTATTATACCGGCAATAATGCCTGAGAAAACGAGATCTGTCCGGCCTGTGGACGCTAACCCCAGCCCCAGGCAAAGGGGAAGGGCTACTAAAAAGACCACCAGGCTGGCGGACATATCATACTTGAGATTCTGAAAAGAAAATTCTGATTTCATGTGTCGCAGACGTTCTAAAATCGGTTTATGCTTCTTGACCTGTCACTACTTTTCCGTCCATGCGGAAGACAGGGGCGTGATACGTCTGGCCATCCATCGTGATGTCCAGGTCCTTGATCAATCCCGTCTTCAGCTCATACACCCAACCGTGTACAAATGGAAGGCTTCGTTCTTTCCAGGCATTTTGAATGATGGAGGTCTTCGCGACGTGCTGAACTTGTTCAATCACATTCAGCTCCACGAGCCGGTTGACACGGGCCTCCGGGTCTTTAATATCGGTTAATTGTTGTGCGTGCATACCGCGCACGTCCTTGATGTGACGCAGCCAGTTGTCCACCAGACCGTGTTGCTCTTCGCCCATGGCAGCTTTTACACCACCGCAGCCGTAGTGACCACAGACGATGACGTGACGTACCTTCAGAATGTTGACCGAATAGTCGAGTACGCTCAGCATGTTCATATCGGAGTGAACCACCATGTTGGCAATATTGCGGTGAACGAAGATATCGCCCGGCTGCGTGCGTGTAATTTCGTTCGCAGGTACGCGACTGTCAGAACAGCCGATCCATAATACCTGCGGGCTTTGGCCTTGTGCCAGGCGTGTGAAGAATTCTGAATCCTCGTCGAGCTTCTCTTGTACCCACTGACGGTTGCCTTCCAATAATGACTTATATATGTCCATACGTTGATCGCTTTTAAGAATAAAACTTTAATGAATAAACCTTCCTGTCGGCCGCACAAAACACAACAAATGATCTGTGCCGGCGTACAGTAGACGGTAAGTTAGTACGTTGCTGAAATGATGTAGGGATACTGCGGTGAATGCAGTATAGAAGTGTGCGGATTAGGCTTCGGGAGGTTGTATCACGGTGTTGCGTGTGCCCGCCAATGTCTTTTGGCCATGGCTGGCCATATAGGTAAGCTGTTGAGGCAAAACGAGATAATCGCTGAGGGGTGTTCTGTGGTGGAGAAGGAGGTCTATTTCGGTAGCGCTCTTTAAATCTTCGCTACCGTTGCCTCCAAAAGCATCTTTCTCTTCTTCCGATGCGGCCCCCGCGACAAGCTTGGCGATGTTCTCAACCATCTTTTTGTTTTGCGTCAGCTTCAGGGCAGACACTTCCGCTAAAAAGAAGCTCATGTTCAGAAACAGCACACCCGTGACCAGGGTTGTTAGCGTAAGGACGACTCTGTTTCTAAAAACCTTCATTACTACAAAGGTACGTGTTTTTTTTAAAATTGTTTTCCTTTCGCTTTATTGGAACATTAAATCAACATTAGAACGATCTGAATCCACACTTCTTTTATGAAACAACCTGACGCCCTGACGCTTGTAATAGAATTCCATAATACCTTTAAACACCCCGTCCTGGAAAAACCGACTATCCCTTCAGAAGACCGCTGCAAATTGCGCGTAGCCCTGTTGGCCGAAGAATTAAAAGAGCTGGAGGTCGCTATTCTGGAAAAGGACATCGTGGAAGTAGCCGACGCGCTGTGTGACTTGCAATATGTATTGGCCGGCGCTATCCTCGAGTTTGGCCTGGGCGACAAGTTCAAAGCCCTCTTCGAAGAAGTGCAACGCTCGAACATGAGCAAAGCTTGCCGTTCAGAAGACGAAGCAAAAGCCACCGTGGAACACTATAAAAAGAAAGACGGTACAGAATGTTATTATACCGAAGAGCATGGCAAGTGGTTGGTGTACCGTAAGTCGGATAACAAAACAATCAAGTCAATCGAGTATAGCCCGGCCAACCTTGCGGGTATCGTAGAATCTTAAGTATAAAACTCGAACTGAAACACCGTGTCCTGTCCACCCAGCTGTAACGGATTGATGGCCAGGATCTGCGACTCATTATACGCTTTGATGAACTCCTGCCGGCTGATGCGCAGCTTGCTAAAGCCTGGCTTGATACGATGGTACTGCATACGGCCTGAGCCGTTCGCGGTGGCGCTAAAGATATAGCTGTATTGCAGCGGAATAGGGGACGGGATATACCGCATAATGCGTCATGGCTAAAGGTCTCTGAAATCAACATGCGACATATTGTTCTGGCATGCATTGTATTGCGCCAGCAACGTAAAGGCATTGTGCGGCACATAGTGGAACCGCGACTCGAGCTCATCGATCTTCAGGCAAAGCTCGTGTACGTAGAACCGGATCTGATCCAGGTTCCGGCAAGACGTAGGGCTTTCAAAGTTCCGACGCGTAAAAAGCTCGAACTCTTGGTCGATCTGGGTACGGAGATGCTCGCTCATGGCTTTTGTGCATTATTACACAATACTACGAAAAAAGAGCACTATTGGATACATTTTGTGTGTAAAAATGCACAATTCTTTCAACAGCGAAACCAATCCGCCGATTGGATAAAGAGCTCGGGAATGATATTTAAGTGTTTGATTGTTACTTAATTATAAGTGATCGGAGAGCGTACAGGCGGACGGGGGGTGTCCGCGAGGCAAAGCTTTCCAGTAACCCTAAGTCCACACACGTCATAGTTATACCAGTTGTATGCGAACATGACCGTTGCCGAAATAATGAGAAGCAACAAACGTTTGACAGATAGCAATTCGTTTAAATCAGTATATTTAAAACACTAACAACCTCTATGGAACCTACTGCTAATCCCTTTCTTGATATTTGGCACTCCTCGATGATAACGGGCGCGATACTCATGATCATAGCCGGGATCATCATCTATCTCTTACACAAGCTGCGTGTCTCCACGATCAAAGACTACAAAGCCAAATACGATTACATCAACAAGAAGGAGATTCGGAACTATAAGAAAATGTTCGTCTGCTTTGCTGTGGCTGCCACTATGTTTATCAACCTCTACGGTATGGGCAAGCTCAACACAATCGAGATCTGGTTCTTTGTGCGGTTGTTTATGTCCATCGCCGGTGGTACGCTGGTAGCATACGTGGCATTCCTGGTACTCGACTACTATTATCCTACCGTCCTGAATAAAAAGCTGCGCAAGTGGCGATACATGCCCCGTGTGAGCAAGGACGGCAACACCATGCGCCTCCTGAGCGAAGAAGAGGAAGACGTACACCTGGAAGAAGGCATGCAGGCAGAAGAGAATGTGTTCTCAATTGACTACGATGTGTGGATGGATGAGAAATCAGGTGAGGTAAAAGTCGACAAATATCCCGGTCACCTACAAGCCCTGCGATGCAACAGCTGTGGTTTTTACACGATGAAAATCGTCAAAGAAGAGATCACCCGCCATCCCAGCAAAGACGCCGCGGGCGAATTAATTAAACACTTTCAATGTTCTTATTGCAAATCTGTGCGCGCAACCGCGTACAACATCTCGACCAAAGAAGCGGATGACTACCGCAAGGCAGGCATGCACACCTTTAAGCGCAATAAAAACATCGACATGGTTCGGATCGAGATCCACTCCAGCATTTCCGGTAAGAAATTTTTTGAATTCCAGAACATGGAGCAGGCACAAAAGTTTTTGGATGAATATGACGCCGAAAAAGGATCATAAGTCTGACTTTTTACGTTAAAGAAATCGGGGCATGGGATTTGCCCCTTTGTATTACCAAAAATTAGGGAGTGATGATGAAGAAAATGATTTTTGCGGGGATGGCGAGCATGGCTTTGTTCGCAACGACCTTGGCCGCTACAGTGGCGGACACAACCCGCCTGAAGCCCAAGCCGGTATACGGAAAAGAAGCCAAGGTAATCACCTACATCCTGGACAACAATCATTATCGTAAGCTGTCGCTTAACGATTCCATGTCCTCGGTCATCCTGGATGAATTTATTAAGAGCCTTGACAATAATAAAACGTACTTCACACAGTCCGATCTGAAAAGCTTCGAGGCCTTTCGTTATAAGATCGACGATCTGACCCGCGCCGAAAATGTAGACCTGGCGTACGATGTCTATGCCGTGTTCCGCAAGCGGTTCAACACGCGTATGGACTACATCTTCAAAACACTACTCAAACAACAATTCACCTACACATCGGACGAATATTATGAATCCGATCGTGACAAGGAGCCGTGGGCCAAGGACGAGCAAGAGCTCAACGAAGTGTGGCGCAAGATTGTCAAAAGCCAGGCGCTCAGCCTGAAGCTGGCCGGCAAAACCCCCGAAGACATAGAGCGCATGCTGCGTGAGCGTTACGAGCGCTTCAGCAAATCCATTCTGCAATTCAACTCGGAAGATGTGTTCAGCATGTACATGAACAGCATTACTGAGTCATACGACCCCCACACGAACTATTTCTCGCCGCGTGCCGCCGACCTGTTCAAACAACAGATGAGCCTGTCGTTGGAAGGTATCGGTGCTAAACTGCAAACCGAGAACGACTATACCAAGATTGCCGAGGTTATTCCCGGTGGTCCGGCGGATAAGAGCAAGCTTGTACACAACAACGACCGCATCATCGGCGTAGCCCAGGGTGATGGCGAAATGGTAGACGTGATCGGCTGGCGCATTGATGACGTCGTAAAACTGATCAAAGGCCCCAAAGGCACCACCGTACGTCTGCAGATATTACCGGCTGCAACCGGGTTGAATGGTGCGCCCAAAATAATCCAGATTGTACGCGATAAGATCAAGCTGGAAGACCAACAGGCCAAAAAAAGTATCATCCACTACCAGAAAGATGGTAAAGACATGAGCCTGGGCGTCATCACCCTGCCGAGCTTCTATATGGACTTTGAGGCCTATCAAAAAGGCGATCCCAACTATACCAGCACAACGCGCGATGTACAGCGTCTCATTAAAGAGCTGCAAGCCGAGAACATCAGTGGCCTGGCGCTCGACCTACGCAACAACGGTGGTGGCTCGCTCACGGAAGCAATCGACCTGACCGGCCTGTTTATTAAAAACGGCCCGGTTGTGCAGGTGCGAAACACCATCAACAAGACGGAAGTCATGACCGACAACAACCCGGCCATCGGCTACAACGGACCGCTCGTCGTGCTGACCAACCGCTTCAGTGCTTCGGCATCCGAGATCTTCGCCGGTGCAATCCAGGACTATCACCGCGGCGTCGTAGTAGGAGAGTCCACCTTTGGAAAGGGCACCGTACAAACCGTGATCGACCTGAATCGCTTCATCAACGACCCGGCTAACCAGGTAGGCGAGTTGAAGCTTACGTTCCAAAAATTCTACCGTATAACCGGCAGCAGCACCCAGAACAAAGGTGTAACACCCGACGTCTTGTTGCCGACCCCGCTGGATCCTGAACAATTTGGCGAAAGCGCCAGCCCCAGCGCTATGCCCTGGGATGAGATCAATGGAACACTCTTCCAAAAAACACCCGTGATCAACGAAAAGGTGCTGAGCAATATCAACAAAGCTTACCAGGAACGTCTGAAAACCGATAAGTCGTTGAGCCAGTTTGTAATAGAGACCGATGAGATCCGAAAGAGCTACCGCGACACCCGCGTGTCCCTGAATGAGGTCGTGCGGAAGAAAGAGATGGACGATGCTGAGCAGAAAAAAGCGTCGGGCAGTAAATTGCAAGGACACATCCCGTCCAAGGAAGTGCCGGAACCGAAGACCCTCGACGATCTGGACGACGAGTACCTGCGCGAAGGCCTGTTTGTACTGAGCGACCTGATCACCACCAAGATCGGCTAAGCCCGGACATCCCCATAGAACCAGAAGAGCGGAAATTCCGCTCTTTTTGTTTTTGCAAGCCATCCAAACTGCATGCATTTACATTTTAATTGCTATTTTGGACGACCTAGACTTTTTCTATGAGTGAAGAATTACTCAAGGCGATCATTCAACTTTTTGCCATTGTTGTACGCGAGCGCATTACGGAAGACGAGCGGAACAAGATAAAGGAGTTCCTGGGCCTTCACCTCAACCGGGAGGCCACGAACTACTATCTCAAGCTTTTCGATGAATTCTGCCAGGCAAACCATATTAATGCCCGGCAGGAGCTCGATAACCTCGATGCCGATACCCAGCAGTTCGTGGACGACTGGTCCCGGATCATGCACATCATCAAGCAGGTGAACCAGGCCCTCACCATGCAGCAGAAGCTTGTCATGGTGGTCAAGATCATTGAGTTAGTCTACATCGACCGTACCTCGATCTCCGACCGCCAGGAGAACCTGATCTTCTATATCGGTCAGGCCCTCAGAATCCCCCAGGCCGACGTTCACGCCCTACAGCAGTTTATCATCGGCCAGGACATAGACGAGCTGTCGTCCAAACAGGTACTCGTCATCGACGAAGGCTCCGGCCACTACGACGGCCCCCGCATTATCGAGAAAGACCTGACCGGCCTCATCGCCATTCTCCGGCTGCCCGATGCGGAAACGTATTTCATCAAATACCTCGGCATCACCACGCTCTACCTCAATAGTATATTGCTAAAAAGCCGGAAGATAGACGTCTTCCCGACAGGCAGCACGATCCGCGGTGACAAGGTAGGGCCCATTTATTATAGCGACATCATCGGTAATTTTTTGACCGGCGATAGCCGTACCGGGATAACATTCACGGCCGACCACATCTTCTATCACTTCAAGAGTGGTCGCGCCGGCATCCAAAACCTCAACCTGGCTGAACAGGGCGGCAAGCTCATCGGCATCATGGGGGCCAGTGGCTCGGGCAAGTCTACGTTGCTCAATGTATTGAACGGCTCTGAAAAACCATCCAGCGGCCGGGTACTCGTCAACGGCATCGACATACACGAAAATTCGGATCAGGTAAACGGCATCATTGGCTATGTCCCTCAGGATGACCTGCTGATCGACGAGCTGACAGTATTTCAAAATCTGTATTACGCCGCCAAACTGTGCTTCAACCACTACGCCGATAAACAGATCATCGACCTGGTCATGCGCACGCTGATCAACCTGGGTCTGACCGAGATCCGCGACCTGAAGGTAGGCTCACCGTTGAACAAGACCATCAGCGGGGGCCAACGCAAACGACTGAACATTGCGCTGGAGCTGCTGCGCGAACCGACCATCCTGTTTGTCGATGAACCTACATCGGGCCTTTCGTCGCGCGATTCCGAAAACATCATGGACTTGCTCAAAGAATTGTCGCTACGCGGCAAGATGGTGTTTGTGGTCATCCACCAACCCTCGTCCGACATCTTCAAGATGTTCGATACGCTCATCATCATGGACGTCGGCGGCTTCCAGATATACTATGGTAATCCCGTGGAAGCCGTCATCTATTTCCGTGACATCATCAATGCAGCCAACAAAATGCAGGGGGCCTGTCCGGAATGTGGTAATATCAACCCCGAACAGATTTTTAGCATTATCGAGACTAAGGTCGTGAACGAATACGGCCGCCTGACAAACACCCGCAAAGTATCGCCCGGGCAATGGTACCAATACTTTAAGCAAAAGATCAAAATTCCGCGGCTCGAGCACTTACGCAACGAGCTGCCGGTGGTACAAGAAATCCCCCATTGGTTCAAACAATGGAAAGTGTTTATTACCCGCGATGTACTGTCGAAGCTGGCCAACCGCCAGTATATGCTCATCAACGTACTGGAGGCACCCGTGCTGGCATTCTTTATCGCGTTCATGGTCAAGTACCACAACGTGCTCGACGGTGAGGCAGACTATAGCTTCTACAACAACTACAACGTCCCCGTATACTTCTTTATGAGTGTGGTCGTGGCGTTGTTCCTCGGCTTGACTATGAGCGCAGAGGAAATCTTCCGCGACCGCATCATACTAAAACGCGAACAGTTTTTACACCTCAGCCGCAGCAGCTACCTCGTGTCGAAGGTGGCCGTCATGTTTGCCTCGTCCGCGATCCAAACCCTGCTCTTTACCGTGATCGGCAATTTGATCCTGGAGATACCGCTCACGGAGGTTCGCTACTGGGTAATTCTGTTCAGCTGCTCATGTTTTGCTAACATGCTGGGGCTGAATATTTCAGCATCGTTCAACTCCGCAGTAACAATCTATATCCTGATCCCTGTCCTGGTCATTCCGCAACTGTTACTGAGCGGTGTGGTGATCAGCTTTGATAAATTCAATCCCCGGGTGGGCAAACCCGTAGGCGTGCCCTTCATGGGCGAGACGATGGCCTCGCGCTGGGCTTTTGAAGCGTACATGGTGACCCAGTTCAGAGACAACCCCTTCGAGCGCGAGTTCTACGACCTCGACAAAGTGACCGCCGAATCGGATTACAAACGGGTATACTATATACCGCAACTGGAATCGAGGTTAGCCTACTGCCTGAATCACCCCAATAGCTGGCGCGTAAAGCGCAACGACGATGTAGAAGCGTCACTGAACCTGCTGCAAACCGAAATCAAAAACGAGTTGAAGTTTGTAGGCGACGCGAGGCTGCCCGAAGTCGACCGCCTGGCCATCGGCAAATTCGACTCAACGGTCTACCTCAAAACCTCCCGGTTTCTGAATTCGCTGAAGAAGTATTATGCCCGCAAGATGGACCGCGCAACGAAAGAGAAAGAAGCATTGATTGCCAGCCATACAAACACCCCCGATAAATCCCAGGAGTATGAGGTCAGCAAAGCCCGGTACGTAAACAAGGCCGTAACCGACGCCGTTAAAAATACCGGCTCGCCCGACCGGATCGTGGAATACGATGGAAAGCTGGTGCAAAAGATCTATCCCATCTACCAGGACGATCACCAGCCCAGCAACCCGCTGGACTTCTCCGCGAATTTATACCAACCTACCAAGCATTTCCTGGGAGCAGATATCGACACGTTATATTTTAACCTCGGTGTGATCTGGAGTATGACACTTGTATTATTTTTGACCTTGTATTTCGATGCCTTGAAAGGGATCATCAAGGTGTTGGAAGGAAACCGTAAGTATAAACGAAGAGACAAATAACCACGCCCCCATGAAACAGCTTAACCTTTTCTGCATGATGTGTTTGATCGCCGCCGTCGCGCTGGCGTGTTCTGGCAAGAAACAAGAAGCACACGAGCACGACACCGCCGCCGACGAATGGAAAGAAATGGACGACTTCCACATGCTGATGGCCGACGCGTTTCACCCCTATAAAGACTCGGCCAACCTGGCCCCCGCCAAAGAAAAAGCCGAAGCCCTGGCCGCCGGCGCCGAGCAATGGAAAAACGCCCCGCTCCCTGAAAAAGTAAATAACGACGAAGTCAAAGCCGCCCTGGCGCAACTGTCGACGGATGCCACCTCCTTTGCCGTCACGGCAAAAAGCGGCGATGACAAAGCCACCGGCGAGTCCCTCAACAAGCTCCACGACGAATTCCACCACATCCAGGAAATGTGGTACGGCGGCCACGGCCACGATCACCAGCACTAGATCAAAGCCGGATACTGGCAGGCGGCACCAGGCCAAAGGCATGCATAAAGCATAGATATTGCATGGATAAAGCAAAGGTAAAGCATAGATAAGCCACTATAGGGATCTATGCTTTATCACTGGTCTGATCCCGCGACATCCTGGCTACCACCGCGCCTTATCCCCAAAGATGACCTGACGAAGCCCCGAAACACGCCACCCATCGGGCGCATGTTTAAGAACCAGGCGTTAGCATCGTTGCGGAACTTGCGATAGTCCCGATCCTATCGGGGTAACAGAAACTGTTTGCAGTCTTAGAAATCGTCTCGCCCCGCAGCGCGCATAACCGTCTAAAACCGATAACACATGGAAACAACATCGATCTAACCCCGACTAGTCTCCGTGCTATAAGAACGGGCTTATATCGGACTATACTCAGGCTATACTCAGGCTCAACTCGGAGACATCTCCGAATTATCCGGACTACATGCCCCAAAACCGCCTCTGGCACCGAGCATTATTAATTCCTTAAAAAAACTGTAACGTCGCCATCTTTTTGGCGACATATTGCGTATTGTAACCCATATGGCAGAAAAAAGCAGTGTTTTTGATATGATTGGACCGGTTATGATCGGTCCCTCCAGCTCGCACACCGCCGGTGTTGTGCGCATCGCCCGGACCGCCTACAGACTGTTGGGCGATCGTCCCGAGGAAGCCGAGATCACCTTTTACAACTCCTTCGCCCGTACCTACGAGGGCCACGGCAGCGACCGGGCCATCATTGCCGGTCTGCTGGACTTTAAAACCGACGACAAACGCATCAAAGAGGCGCTGGACCTGGCCAAAGAGGCCGGACTGCAATACCACTTTAAGTCCGTCGGCAACGCCTCGACACTCCATCCGAACACCATCAAACTGGTACTGCGGAAAGGGGAGGAAACCCTGGAAGTGGTCGGCGAAAGCCGCGGCGGCGGCCTGATCAACATTGCCGAAGTAAACGGCTTTAAGGCCGACTTTGGTGCCAACGCGCACACCGTCATCATCACCGCCGACGACGTCAAAGGAAGCATCGCGTTTATCGCCGACGTCGTGGCACACGACGATTGTAACATTGCCACCATGTCGGTGTCCCGTAAGGGCCGGAACGATGTGGCGTGCCTGGTAATCGAAATGGATTCGGGCATTAAGCCTGTAACATTAGCGTACCTGCGGAGTCTTAGCTGGGTAAAACAGGTCATTTATATTCCCGATATTGATTGTTAGACTAATGATGAGAACACTACGCTGGACTTTTTTTCTTTTATGTGCGCCATTCCTGCTGCACGCGCAGCAGACACAGCCGGCCGCCGACACGGCACAATCCGGCACTGCCTGGACGCTGAAACAATGTATAGACTACGCCCTGGCCAACAGCCTGCAGGTGGAACGCAGCGGCTACAATGTGGAGAATAGTAAGCTGGACTATAATCTGTCCAGAGCCGAGGTTTTGCCATCGGTGAATGGCTCCGCACAATACGGACTCAGCTGGGGGCGTACGCTGGTACAGAATACGTATACCTATACCACGGGCGAGCAACGCTCGTTGAGCGGATCGCTCAATGCTTCGGTGCCGTTGTTCAATGGGTTCAGGATCCAAAACTCCATTCGCCAGTATTCGCATAATTATGATGCCGCAAACCTGGATCTGCAAAAGACTAAAAACGATGTTATCCTGAATGTAGCGTCGCTGTATATCACCGTGGTGTTCGATAAGGAACAGCTCGAAAATGCCAAATCACAACTGGCCTCCAGCCAGCAACAATACGAGCGCACCAAAAAGCAAGTGGCCGCAGGCTCGCTACCCAGGTCGAGTGAGCTCAACCTCGATGCACAGGTGGCGACCAATGAAGTAAATCTCATTACCCGCGAGAACAATCTAAATCTGTCGCTGCTACGTCTAAAGCAGGCGTTGCAGATGCCGGGCGGAGCTGCGCTCGATGTAGAGATCCCGCAGATCGACGTGGAAGACCTGGTGTTGGAGCAATCACGCGATCAGATCTTCGATATTGCGCGACAGTCGATGCCCGAAATTAAAAGCGCCGATCTTAAGAAAGAGGCTTCGTACTATGCCGTCAAGGCAGCAAAGGGCGATCTCTTGCCACGCCTGTCGTTGACGGCCTCGACAAATACTTATTATAGCAGCAGTGCGGATGGGCTACGCTTTATTTCCGACGGCTCACCGGCGACACCTGTGTATGACACGATTGGTAATGTACACGGCGTTGACGATCAATTCGTGATAGCCCGTACACCTAGAAATGAATTTTCAGGGAAACTTGTAAACGGCTATGGCTATCGTGACCAATTGAAAGACAACATTGCGCGTTCAGTAGGCCTCTCGCTGACAATTCCGATCCTCAACGGCTTCCGGTCGCGTACAGCCTGGCAGCGCGCCGTCATTTCACAAAGAGTCGCCGAGGTAGATGCTAAGGAAATGTCCAACACCCTTCGCCAAAGTGTCGAGACAGCCTATAACGACGCTGTGGCGGCCTCGAAGACCTACAACTCTTCCCTGCGCCAGGTGCAGGCGCGCGATGAAGCCTTTCGCATGACCAAACAACGCTTCGAAGCCGGGGCTACCAACTATGTAGAGTACCAGGTAGCAGAGAATGATCTCTTCCAGGCCAAGTCCGACCTGGTGCGCGCCAAATACGATTTTATCTTTAAGAAGAAAGTGCTCGACTTTTATCAGGGCAAGCCTTTAGCATATTAATACACTGACCGCAATGGCAAAAAAAAAGCAACAATCCAATAAGCTCATCCTTTGGCTCGTAATCATCGTGGGCGTTCTTCTGGTATTCGTAGTCGTTGGTAAATCGGCTGGGTGGATCGGCAAACCGAACGAGATCGAAGTAGAGTTGGCAAAAACCAAACACGCTACCATCATTGAAAAAGTCAGTGCCTCGGGTACCATCCAACCGGTAACGGAGGTCAAGCTTGCCCCGGAAGTATCGGGCGAGATTCGCGAGCTGCTGATCGAGGAAGGCGATTCGGTCAGCCGGGGTGACCTGCTGGTAAAAATACGTCCCGACACCTGGGTGTCACAGCTCGAGCGGGCAGAAGCCTCAATGAACCAGCAACGCGCGAACGAAGTAGCATCGGAAGCATCGCTGGCGCGCGCGGAAGCTACCTACCTTCGTGCCGAACAGGAATATAAGCGTAACGAACGACTGTGGAATGAGAAAGTTATCGCCGAAGCCGACTGGCAACTGGCCCAACAGAATTTCAAGGTAGCCGAGAACGATCTGAAGTCGGCGAAGCAATCGCTGCAAGCCTCGAAGTTTGTGGTGCGCAGCAGCGAAGCCTCGGTGCGCGAAGCGCGCGAGAACGTGCGACTGACCAGTGTACAGGCGCCCATGGACGGCATCGTATCAAAGCTCAGTGTAAAGAAAGGCGAGCGCGTGGTGGGAACACAGACTATGGCCGGAACGGAGATGATGCGTATAGCCGACCTGAACGCCATGGAAGTGCGCGTGGAAGTAAATGAAAACGACATCGTACGCGTGCACATTGGTGACACCGCCATTATTGATGTAGACGCATACTCAAACCAGGAAAAAGAATTCAGGGGCGTTGTGACACTCATTGCCAACACCGCTAAAGAGAAGACTTCGGCTGATGCCATTACCGAATTCGAAGTGCGTATCCTGATCCTGAACTCGTCGTACAAAGACCTCATACAAGAAGGTAAACGATACCCGTTCCTGCCCGGCATGACCGCGAGCGTGGATATTTTAACGCGACGCAAGATTGGCGTGCTGTCAGTACCCCTGGCCGCAGTGACAACACGGGGAAAAGATGATCAGGAGAAAAAGGAACAGGATGGACCGCCGCAAAATCAGTCTGCGAACGACGATAGCAAGCCCGCGAAGAAAGAGCTGGTGAAAACCGTTGTGTTCGTCAACGATAACGGCACAGCCAGGATGGTAGAGGTGAAAACCGGTATAAGTGATTACGATAATATAGAAATAATCTCCGGCGTGAGCGATAGCACAGAAGTAATCACAGGGCCGTTTTTGGCTGTATCCAAACGTTTGAAAGACGGCGACAAGGTTCGACTAATGGAAAAGGACGCGTCGCAAAAAAAATAAACCTGCGTGGTCCCAGAAAAGCCCTGATCGTAATCGGGGCTTTTTTGTTTAATATTGCCGTTAAAATCTAAAAAAGAACATGTCATTACATCCCTGGCACGAGGTTTCGGTTGGTGTTCATCCCCCGGACCAAGTCAACGCAATCATCGAGATTCCCAAAGGTTCCCGCGCAAAATACGAGATCGACAAGGAGAGCGGCCTGATCAAGCTGGACCGTGTTATATACGCGTCCATGTACTATCCACTGAACTACGGTTTTATTCCTCAGACCCTGGGTGAAGACCATGATCCCCTCGACATCGTTGTGTTGACGCAGGTAAGCGTGGTGCCAGGCTGTCTGATTCCCTGCAAGATCATCGGTGTGATGCAGATGATTGATCAGGGTGAGGCCGATGACAAGATCATTGCCGTAGCCGAGCAAGATCCGAGCGTAAGCCATATTCTGGATGTGAAAGACCTGCCCCAGCACTTGCGTGCCGAGCTGAAGCACTTCTTCGAAAGCTACAAGCAGCTGGAGAACAAGAAGGTTGTTGTAGATGAGTTTCTCTCTAAAGAGAAGGCAGAGGCCATCCTGCAAGCCAGCATGAAGCGTTACCAGGAGACCTACTCCAAGAAGTAATGCACATAGGCTTCGAGGCAAAGCGGTTCTTTACCAACTTTACCGGACTCGGTAACTATGCACGCTTTGTCGTCGACGCCCTGAGCGAGTTCTATCCCCGCGGTCACTACACGCTGTATTCTCCCAAGACAAGGACGCATCCCGAGATCGACCCGATCGTACGACGTTCAAACGTACAGGTCGTTGCGCCCACGGGAGGGTACCGGTTTCTTCATGGACTGTGGCGATCGTGGGGCGTGAGCCGTCACGCCACCATTAAGACATTGGATGTATACCACGGCCTGAGCCAGGAGCTACCGGCCGGCCTACCTGCCAGCGTAAAAAAGGTCGTGACGGTGCACGATCTGATCTATATACGGTACCCGCAGTTTTATAAACCCGTAGATGTCGCCATCTACAAAGCAAAAGCCAAAGCTGCCTGCACTCGGGCAGATCGTGTAATTGCCATCAGCCAGCAAACCGCCCAGGACCTTGTTGACTTCCTTCAAGTCGATCCGGGAAAGATCGACGTCGTGTACCAGGGCTGTCACCCCATCTTTAAGCAATCTGTTTCCGTGGACGTCCGGGCGCAGGTACGTCAGAAGTACAACCTGCCCGACCGGTATATTCTCAACGTCGGTACCCTCGAGTCGCGTAAGAATGTACACCAGCTGGTAAAGGCCGTCGCGCTGCTGCCGCGGGAGACGCGTATACCCCTGGTGTTGGTGGGCCGGGCCACGGCCTATAAAGAAGAGATCGTGCGTACCGCACGGGAAAGCGGCTTGGAAGACCAGGTGATCTTTCTGCACCAGGCTTCGTTTCAGGACTTTCCCGCCTTGTACCAGGGGGCGGAGGTGTTTGTATATCCGTCGTTGTTTGAAGGCTTTGGTATACCCCTCGTGGAAGCGATCGAGTCGGGTGTCCCCGTCGTAACCTCTACAGGCTCGTGTTTCCAGGAAGCTGCCGGCGACGGCGCTTTGTATGCCGATCCCCACAGTGCAGAAGCGCTGGCCCACCAGGTGGCCCGCACGTTGCAAGAGGCTACCCTGCGCAGCCAATTGGTCGAAGACGGCCGCCGGTACATACAGCAATTCCAGCCCGCTGCCATCGCACAGCGCCTGCAGGAAGTGTATCGGGGATAATAGGCTGATTATCGGGGTATATTCCCGACGACTTCATGATAGACCGCCAATGTGCGCGCGGCCATCTGTTCTTTTGAGAATTCCTTTACTTTTTCTTGTGACCCCTTGATCAGGGTCTTGCGCAACGCCGGATTGGTCATGATCGCTTCGATGTGTTCGGCCAGTGCGGTACTGTCACCCGTGGGCGCCAATAACCCGGTCTGTCCCGAAATAACCATTTCGGGTATGCCGCCGGCCTGGGTTGCAACAACCGGTACATGCGCCAGAAAAGCGTCGAGCACGGAAGTGCCCAGACCTTCCAATATCGAAGGCATCAGGAAAAGGTCAAGCTCAGGCAACAAGGCAACAAGGTCTTTCCGAAAACCGGTAAAGGTGATTACATCTTGTAACTGTTTATCCTGAACGTACTTTTTCAACGACTCCTCCTGCGACCCTTTGCCGATGATCACCGCCTGTATGGGCAGCTTCTTCTGCACGAGCTTGTTAACCGTATCGATAAACGTGATGTAGTCTTTCTCATATTCGAGCGCGGCGGTATTACCAATGACTGTAAGTCCCGGTCGGCGAATGCCCTCGCGGAGAAGAATGTCGCTCCGGCTGGCGGGATCAAACTTATGCAGATCGACACCACTATAGACTGTTACGGCTTTCTCTGGATGTTTCAGATAAGCCTGCATAACCTCCCGGGTCTTATCCGAGACACACAGCACCCTGGCAATAGCCGGGTGGTTGTATTTCCAGCGGGTGAACCACGAGCGCTTGGGCGAAAACATCACACGCCGGCTCAGCACCAGCGGCGTCTCGTTGCCAAGCACATGCGAGATAACCCCGAGGGCATGCGACTTGGCACTGTGCATGTGTACCAGGTCGATACTATGCTCCCGGCAATAACGTTTAATGGCCAGTGCCGTACCGATATCGATCGCATTCTTAAACGGTAAAACGATGACCGGTATGTTTTCTTTCCGGCAATGCGCCTCAAACGCCGACCCTTGACGAGCCGCCACATGGTTCCGGACACCTTGCTTATTCAGCTCTTCCAGCAGGTAAGCAATTTGTTGCTCGCCACCACGCCAGGTCTTTTCCGAGCTTAAGTGTAATATGGAAAGTGCTGCCGCCATCGTAAAATATTAACGGGTGGACTGATTTTTGCGCAGCTCGTGAAACCGGAGATACCGTAGATAACGCTCATACGCCGAGTTAACGGCGATCACAAAACCATAGAAGCCATCCAGGAAACCTGCCTGCAGAAAATACTTCTTCATGAACATAAACCAGGGCTTGATCAGCCCGTGCGTCACCAATCGATAACGCTTGCCCGCTTTAAAATCCTTTTCTGCCGCCAGTGCAGAGTAGGGGATGATCTTGCGAATATGGCTTTCGATCGTGGGGTATGAATAATGATACAAGTCGCCTTCCAGCCGTTGCGTGGTATAGGCGGTCTGGTTAAATATCAGTTCTTCGTGGATCAGACCGGCCCATTGCGTCAGACCTTTTTTGAAGAGCCGTATTTTATACTCCGGGTACCAGCCGCTGTGACGGATCCAATGTCCGCAGTAATTCGTCAAGCGGTTTACTTCGTATACCTCGGCTTTCGGGGCGGCCTTTACCTGTAAGATCGCTTGTTGCAACGCGGGGGAAAGTGCCTCGTCGGCATCGATCGACAGAATATAGTCGCCGGTGGTCAGGCTGTTGGCGTAGTTCTTCGACTCCGAGTAGCCGGTCCAGGCGCGCTGTACAGGTGTCAGACCGTGGCGTTTAATAATATCACAGGTGTCGTCGGTGGAGAGCGAGTCCAGAATAATGAACTCATCGACCACCGGCTGGAGCGACTCGATACACCGGCCGATGTTTTTCGCTTCGTTGAACGTAATGATGACTGCGGAAATTTTTGCCATTTTTTCTATATACTACCACGTTGCCAGGTGCTGATACACTTTGTGAATGGGGAGGCCCATTACATTAAAGTATGAACCGGCGATCTTTTCAATGGCGACCAGGCCAATCCAGTCCTGCGCGCCATAGGCGCCCGCCTTGTCGTAGGGCTTATACATATCGACATAAAAGTCGATCTCTTTGGGCGACAGCTTGACAAATGTCACATCGGTAATATCGTCAAAGGTCTCCTCGCGTTCCTGCGAAAGCATGCACACGCCGGTCATCACGCGATGCGTACGTCCGGACAGGTCGCTCAGCATGGCGACGGCCTCGGCGCGGTCTTGGGGTTTATTCAAAATGCGGTTGTCAAGGATCACGACGGTGTCCGCCGTGATGATGATCTCGCGGCCCATACGGGGGCGGAAATACTCCGCCTTCTTGGCCGCCAGGTAGCGAGCCACCTGTTCAGCCGGCAGCTCATGCGGAAAGTCTTCTTCTACATCGGGCTTCTCCACGGTAAACGTAAAGCCCGCTTCCTTCATCAGGTACTGTCTGCGGGGAGAGCTGGAAGCAAGTATGATCGATCGCGTATTGGTTGTAGTAGTCATATCGGTTGTTAAAAAGTGGCACAGACCGGCAGGGCAAATTCCGATTCGCTGATCGAGCTGAACAGGTAGCCGCCGATAACCTTGGGGTAAAAATACGTCGATTTTTGCGGCATGGTATACCCGCTATGGCACACAGCCTTCACTTCGTCGATCGAAACTTCATTGGTAATGACGGCGAGCTGTGCCTCTTGCTGCAAAACCTTCTTCATACAGTCCGCAAAGCTGCGGTCAAAGCTGACATTGGTAGCGCTGCGTTGCTCGCGGCCCGGTATGCCCAGCGCTTTCTCGATAATGAAGTAATGCATCACTGTCAGGTCAAGCGCCTTGACCACGGGCGGAAAAGGCCACGGCATTGTATCCAGGGCCTCGGGTTTCAGCCGCACTTTATAGGCGTTGTCCCGGAACATCAACCCAAACGCCCAGCGTTTGCCTACAATCACCTCCGGAAGGGTATCGGCATCATCCAGGGGTATAATGGTAAAATCTGCCTCCAGTCGTCGCAGAATGGTTTGCTCGTCAAAGTCTTTCAGCCCGTGGATGAGCCTGTGCGTGGGCAGAATGCGCAGGTCGTCCGCCTCTGTATTGGTCAGGTACATCAGGTGATAATTATACCCCTCCCGGCCGGTATGGGCAGGGTTGGCCGCCTGTTGTTTGTGTTTGTAGACCAACGACCCCTCATAACGGTGGTGGCCGTCGGCCAGGATGACATTGCCTTGCTGCAAAACATCCATAAAGCGCTGAACGATGGTATAGTCCTGGATGCAGGCCATGACATCTCGCACACCCTGGTAATCTTCCGTTTCGTAGAGTGGCTGCTGAATGGCCTCGTCCATATACCGCTCCAATGCAAACGTAGGGTCGGTATAGAGTCCATGGGTTGCGCTGGCGTGAAGCTGCGTATTTTCAAGCAGCTCAATGCGGTCGTTAACCGCTTGGGGAATGGTATTCTCGTGCCGCAGAATGACCTGCTCCTCCCAATCATATACCCGGATGTGGCACATAAAACCTTTCCGGCAGTATTCCTTCGACGACCCTGCTAACTTGAAATATTGATAGTATACATAGATTCCGGGCAGCCGGTCTTGCACCAGTATACCCTGGTGTTTCCATTGCGCCAGGCGCTTGCCGGCCGCCCCCGGCGTTTCCTGGGGCACCGACATATGAATACTATTATAGGGATGTTGATAGAGTGCCTTGCGTTGTTTTTCCGAGACGACGTCGAACAGGGGGGAAGTCAGTGAGTCGATGGATTGCGAAAGTGATTGGTTATAACGCCAGGGACGGATCGGTAAAATTTCGGGCATACTGGGAGTGTCGTATTAAGATCTGTTTTTTCTCCACTTGCTTGCCGTCGTGCCGGCCGTGGCAAGCGCGCCTTCGGCTACACGGTGGCCATTGCTTTTTAGCAACGTACCCGCCAGAATGGCGACAAGGGCTTCTTCGGTGTACGTGTGCTCAGGCTGCAGTCCGGCAGGGGTAAAATATTTCTCCACAAAGCGTGTGTTGAAGTTCCCCGAGCGAAAAGCTTCGTGCTTCATCACAAACTCGCAAAAGCCCAGGGTTGTTTCCAGGCCGGTAATCTCATAATCCTGAATGGCGCGAATCATTTTCTCGATCGCCGCCTCGCGGCTTTCGGCATGACAGATCAACTTGGCGATCATCGGGTCGTAATAGAAGGGGATAGCCATGCCTTGCTCAAAGCCGTCATCGACACGAATACCGTGACCCTGCGGACGCTTGTAGGTCTTTAGCGTACCGATGTCGGGTAAAAAGTTGTTGGCTGGATCTTCGGCATAGACGCGTATCTCGACGGCGTGGCCGTGCATCTGCAAGTCTTCCTGTTTGAACGGAATCTTCTCGCCTTCGGCAATTTTGATTTGTAACTGCACCAGGTCCAGCCCTGTGATAGCTTCCGTCACCGGGTGCTCTACCTGCAACCGGGTGTTCATTTCCAGGAAGTAGAAATTAAGCTTGTCATCCAGGATGAATTCAATCGTACCGGCACCGTAATAGCCACACGCCCTGGCAGCGTTGATGGCAGCTTCTCCCATCAACTTGCGCTTCTCCGGTGTCAGCACAGACGATGGTGCTTCTTCCACGACCTTCTGGTGACGGCGCTGAATGGAGCACTCACGTTCAAAGAGGTGTACCACGTTGCCGTGTTTGTCGCCAAAGATTTGAAACTCGATATGACGCGGACTGGTAACATATTTTTCGATAAAGACAGAGCCGTCGCCGAAGGCGGATGTGGCCTCGCTGATAGCGCGTTCCATTTGCTCGGCAAAGCTGGCTTCATTCTCCACCACACGCATGCCTTTACCACCGCCACCGGCGCTGGCTTTGATGAGCACGGGGTAGCCGATGTTGGCCGCGACTTCTTTGGCCTTGGCGACATCCGTAATAGGCTCTGCGGTGCCGGGCACTAGCGGCACGTTGAAGGCGGCGACCGCGGCTTTCGCCGCCAGCTTGCTGCCCATAAGCTCAATGGCTTTGGCCGACGGCCCGATGAAGATCAAGCCGGCGTCTTCCACACGCTGGGCAAATGTTTCGTTCTCAGAGAGGAAGCCGTATCCCGGGTGAATGGCATCGGCGCCGGTTTGCCGGGCTGCGTCCAGGATCTTATCAATGCGTAAATAGGATTCGGAGGAAGGGGGCGGGCCGATGCAGATGGCTTCGTCGGCATAACGTACGTGCAGCGACTGTCGATCGGCTTCACTAAACACCGCAACAGTCTGTATGCCGGCCTCCCGGGCGGAGCGCATGATGCGAAGGGCGATCTCACCACGGTTGGCGACCAGTATTTTTTTGATTTTTCTCATGGGTTAAGGGCCTGAATACAATGCTAGCGATAATTTCTGCATAGGCAAAGCCGGGACAGGCATGTATAAACACGATTTTTCCTTATTTTTGCGGCCAATAACTAATCCCGAAATGGTAGATTTATTTGACAAGCTTAAAATGGAGGCCGGTCCTCTGGCCAAGTATTCGCATCTCCCGGATGACTATTTCTTCTTTCCGAAACTGGAAGGTGACATAGGACCTCACATGAAGTTCAATGGCAAGGATGTTTTAAACTGGAGTTTAAATAACTACCTGGGCCTGGCGAACCATCCGGAAGTACGGAAGACCGATGGTGAGGCTGCTGCCCAATACGGTATGGGCTTGCCGATGGGCGCGCGGATGATGTCAGGGAACTCAGTAAATCACCTGGAGCTTGAACGTCAGCTCGCGGAATTCGAGAAAAAAGAAGATGTCATGCTGCTCAACTTTGGGTATCAGGGTGTGGTGTCGATCATCGACGCACTCGTGGACCGCAAAGACGTGATCGTGTATGATGCGGAGTCACATGCGTGTATCATCGACGGCGTACGTCTGCACATGGGGAAGCGTTTTGTATACACCCATAACGACATGGACAGCCTCGAGAAGCAACTGCAGCGTGCCACCAAACTAGCCGACGAGACGGGGGGTGGTATACTTGTGATCACCGAAGGTGTGTTTGGTATGTCAGGCAAGCAAGGCGATCTGAAAGGCGTGGTAGCCCTGAAGAGCAAATATAATTTCCGTCTGTTTGTAGACGACGCGCACGGTTTCGGTACCATGGGTAAGACCGGTGCCGGTACAGGCGAGGAGCAAGGTGTTCAGGATCAAGTTGATCTGTATTTCTCTACGTTCGCCAAATCCATGGCCAGCATTGGTGCATTTGTCGCGGGGTCGAAGAACATCATCAAGTACCTGCGGTACAGCGTGCGTTCGCAGATTTATGCGAAGAGCCTGCCGATGCCGCTGGTTGTCGGTGCTTTGAAGCGTCTGGAGCTGTTGAAAACCAATCCTTCCATGAAGGATAACCTGTGGAAGATCGTGAATGCCATGCAAAATGGTTTGAAAGAGCGCGGTTTCAACATCGGTACGACCACTTCGCCGGTCACGCCGGTGCTGTTCAAAGGCGGGGTAGGCGAGGCTGCCAACATGGCAATGGACCTGCGTGAAAACTACGGAATTTTCTGCTCTGTGGTGATCTATCCTGTTGTCCCTAAGGATGTTATCATGTTCCGCATCATTCCGACGGCGGTGCATACCCTGGAGGATGTAGAGCGGACTTTGAGTGCATTCTCGAAGCTCAAAACCAAGCTTGATAGCGGGTTTTACAAGGAGGAAGCTTTAGTGTCTGTAACGAAGGCAATCTAAAAAAAACCGCCTTAGGGGTTGTTTTTCGGCCTTTTTACTTAAATTGGCAGTAGAAACTAAATTTTAATCCTAAAACTCCAAAGACAATGCAAAAGTTTCAAGAGCTAAAAGACCTGATCGCTTCCTTAGAAGGTGATATTGACAAGTTTTATAACAAAGGCAATAGCGCTGCTGGTACCCGCGTTAGAAAGGGTATGCAAGACCTGAAAAATCTCGCACAAACCATCCGCTCTGAGGTTCAAGATATTAAGAATAAGGCTTAAGTTTATTCTGATAATAAAAAGACCGTTTCGGCAGTACATCAGGACATGCCGAAACGGTCTTTCACTTGTCTAACCGTTGCGAGATTATCGAGACTTCTTTTTAGTCTTCTTAGGTGCTTTTGTCACCTTCCTGGCTGATTTCTTAACTGCCTTCGCGGCCTTCACGCTCTTTTTCGGAGCGGACCTTGCAACCTTCTTAACAATTTTCTTCGTAGCCTTTTTCGCGGCAGCCTTCTTAGACACTTTCTTCGCTGCTTTTTTCGCTACTTTCTTAACGACCTTTTTAGGCGCGGCTTTCTTTGCGGCGACCGGTGCTTTGGCAGGGGCCTTCTTGGCTACCTTTTTTGTTACTGTCTTCTTGGCAGGCGCGGTGGCTGATGCAGGTGTACTCGGAATTGCGTCCGCCCTATATGTCGCCTCGCCATTAGATGCTGTTTTCAGGATCTGGCGGGTGTGGTTTTCGGTGTCTACCTTGTCGATGACATCTTCGATCACGCCCTGTTCATCGATGACAAACGTTACACGCGCGGTACCCATGTAATTGCGGCCGTACATCTGCTTTTCTACCCACGTGCCGTAGGCATCGTGCACTTTACGGTCAGTGTCTGCCAGCAGACGGAAAGGAAGATTTTGCTGCTCAATAAATTTACGGTGCGACTGCTCGTCGTCGGAGCTGATGCCGAGCACTTCGTAACCTTGCTGCTGCAGACGCTCATAGTTGTCCCGCAGGTTGCACGATTCGGCTGTGCAGCCGGGAGTCATATCCTTCGGATAAAAATACAGAACGACTTTCTGGCCCTGAAGGTCAGAAAGCTTTACGGGCACGCCATCCTGGTCGTTCACTTCGAAGTCAGGGGCTTTGTCACCAATTTTCAACGCCATATGTTTTAGGGGATTGTTTGTTTGAAAGTGCTTTTGTTACCCGCATTGTCGGTGACTACCAGCTCCAACGTTCCCTTCAGGGGCGCCTTGTCGGCACGCTCCGACCAGATGGTCGCGATCTTGCTGTCGTAGTGCATCAGCAACCACTGCCCGTTAATGCTGGCCTGGAAGGAGGCAATACCCGACAGCTCATCGCGGATCTTAAATCGAACCGTCTGGTTGTTGATGGAAATGGCCCGAATGGAAGGCGGTGCGACATCGCGCAGCAAGGTAAAATCGCCCAGCTCACGAGTTGTAAATTGAATGCGGTCGTTTACCCACTCACCGCCGATAAAGGCGTATGACCTTCCAGAGATGCGATACACGGCCCACCGGTCGTGGAGTGAATATGTGTTGTTTGTCTTGAGTGATACCGTAATGCTTTTGTGCAGCGGAATCACACGGGTGCCGATCGTAAACACCTCACCGCCGGCACGCAAGGAATGTGCTGTATTGAAGTACGCCGTATCGTATAACGCCCCCAGCGGAAACTGCAGGTCTATGGCCTCGCCGTAATACTTGTATTCCGTACCGGAGGGGATCGTCGCCGTCAATCCCGGCAACACGGTCTTGTTGTTTACGATGATCGAATCGGGCAAGCCCCGGCGTAAGTCCACCAGGTATACTTTACGACCGATATTGGCATAGTCGGGTTCAACTTCGGTCACCGCGCCGTGCACATATATCTTCGCTTTAGAGGCAAATTCTTTCGCGCCGCGGGCCGTCACCTGTAGGGTATTCCCCATAATTTCATAGGCTACATCCGTGGTTGCCGGCAGCGGCTCCAACGTAGGCACCTCGCGCGTGACGGGGTTTGGCTGAAGCTTAAAGGAAATCACACTGACGTTCTCACGGCTGTCTTTCATGCGAATCTGCACGGTCGAGAGCTTGTTGGGATTGACCGTGATCTTGCCTGGGGAAGGAGAGTTGCCGTAGAACTTAAGTGTGTTGCCGTCTTCGATGTAAAGCTTGTAGAAGCGCGTGCCCTTGGTACGCATGGTCTTAAAATCCATGAGCGTATAGATGGCACGTGTTTCATTCAGGTCGATCTTATCGATTGCCTGGCTGAAAACCAGGGTGCTGTCGACCCACATCTCCAGGTAATTAACGCCGCCGTAAAAAGGACTTTTAGGGGCCAGCTTGTCTTTCGCCAGAAGCTCCACACCAATCAGCCCGCTCGCCAGAATGGGACTGGCAATGACATAGCTGTTGCCAACCTTGTTACCATAAAACTCGAAGCGGCCGAACTTGTCGTTGATACGGGCATTTTTATCCAGCGTCACCAGCGCGATCTTCTCCGGTACGGGGGGGAGATTATCAGCAATTTCCTTAAAGCCCGCGACCTTCATGGGATCGAGTGCGTAGTTGTTGGGATCACGAATATCAAAGTGCACGTGCGGGCCACCCGAAGAGCCCGTGTTACCCGACAGGGCGATCAGTTCGCCCTGCTTGACAGGAAACTGACCCGGTTGAAAAAAGAGGTCTATTTCGCCTGACTTAAGTTTATATTGTTCCGCCAACACGTGTGGGGCGACTGCGCCCAGGAATTTTTCCAGGTGAGCGTACAATGTCGTGTATCCGTCGGGGTGCGTGATGTATAACACGTTGCCATAACCCGACGATCCCATGGACGCGCGCGAAATATAGCCACTCTTGGAGGCAACGACGGGATACCCCGTCATGTTGTTGGTGCGAATGTCGATACCGGAGTGGAAGTGTGTCGTCCGGAGCTCGCCCATTGTACCGGTAAGAGCGCCCGGCTGGCCGGGGTGTACCGGGTAAACAAACGACTCGGTCTGTGCCCGGGCGTGATATGACAAGGCCCCGGCAACGATGGCTGTCGTGGTAATTTTATTTAATGCTGAACTCCAATAGTTTCTCATTCTCAATAGATGCGGATAGCACATTCCCAACCTTCACCGGACCTACACCCTTGGGAGTGCCCGTAAAAATCAAATCTCCTGTGCGAAGTGTAAAAAATTTCGATACGTACGAAATTATAAAATCGAAGTTAAAAAGCATAAGGCTTGTATTGCCTTGTTGTTTTAATTCTCCATCAATGCTGAGACTGAAGTTGATATTGTTCACATCAAAATTGCCGACCGGAAGAAATGTGTCGCTGATCGGAGCCGAGCCGTTGAAGCCTTTGGCAATATCCCATGGCAGGCCTTTCTCTTTTGCCTTTTGCTGCAGGTCACGCGCCGTAAAATCTATGCCGATACCGATGGCGTCGTAATATTTACTCGCGAACCTGAGTTCAATATTCTTGCCTTCTTTGCAGATACGCAGCACAAGCTCTACTTCGTAATGAATGTCTGTGGAAAAATCGGGATAATAGAAGGGGGCATTGTTTCGGAGAACGGCCGTATCAGGCTTGGTAAAAATAACCGGTTCGTCGGGGCGCTCGTTGTTCAGTTCCTTAATGTGTTCGGCATAGTTCCGGCCGATCGCGAAGATTCTCATGGTACGGTTTTAGTTGATGGTCAATACATTTCGGAAAGACATTACCCGGGTATGCCGATTGATGCCGGCTACACAGGCGACTAACTTTCGCCCCCAATTTATGAAACAATCATGGTGGGGATTTGTATTTTTGTTCAAAATAAAATTTAACCCTTATGTGGAAAAAAGTAATCGTTTTTGCCGCTGTCCTCAGCGTGCTGTACGCCTGTAGCAAGGTGGCAGTAACCGGAAGGAGCCAGTTGAGCCTTGTTTCAAACGGTGAGATTATACCGATGGCGAATAAAGAATACGTAGAAGTCATCAAGAAGGGACCACTCTCCACAAACCAGGAACAGACCCAAATGGTGAAACGGGTAGGGGTGAAAATTCAAAAGGCAGTGGAACAATATATGGCGCAGAAAGGCGCCTCGTCCGAGCTGGCCGGTTTCGCATGGGAGTTTAACCTGATCGACGATCCCAAGATGGTAAACGCCTGGTGTATGCCGGGGGGTAAAGTGGCATTTTATACAGGTATCATGCCGATTTGTAAGGACGAGACCGGTGTGGCGGTCGTGATGGGCCATGAGGTAGCGCACGCGATTGCCAACCACGGTCGTGAACGGATGAGCCAGCAGATGATTGCCCAATACGGTCTGAGTACCGTCAGTGCGTTGATGGGCCAGAATCCAACCGCGGGTAAAGAATTGCTGATGCAAGCTGTCGGCGCTGGTACGAACGTCGGTATGTTGAAGTTCAGCCGCGAGCACGAGTCGGAAGCTGACCACATCGGTCTGATATTTATGGCCATGGCCGGCTATGATCCGGCGGCTGCGCCGGCCTTCTGGCAGCGCATGGGCCAGGGCGGCGGTTCAGAGCCTCCGGAATTTCTGTCGACCCACCCTTCGCACGGCACGCGTATAAAAGATTTGCAAGGCTGGATCCCCGAAGCGATGAAATATTACAAGAAACAATAATAACAGATGATACTATAGAAAAGGCTGATGTTGTCATGGACAGCATCAGCCTTTTTTATGGGAAGGTTGCTATAGGTTATTTCTTGAAGCTGCGCAGCTTGATCTCCGTCAGCTTGCGCTTCGTGTCCAGCGGAAAGTCGCCGTTCATCATCCAGTCGTAATACGCAGGCTCTTCTTTGAAAACAGTCGTAACGGGTTTGTTCTTATGCTTGCCAAAGTTGAAGAGCTCCTGGCCTTTGTTGTTCAGAATCATGCGGCCCGCGAGGTCGACCATATCGACACAAGTAAGCTTACCCAACACCTCCATGTCGTTTTTAATCTCACCCAGCGGACGGTTCAGACCATCGGTTACAGGCTGGCCTTCGTAACGTTCCACTTGCGCAAGGAACACCTCCATCGTGGCCTCCGTGTCCGCTTCGGCTGTGTGTGAGTCTACGAGCTCTTTGCCCACATAGAATTTATAGGCCGCCGACAGCGTCCGCTTTTCCATGAGGTGGAATATCTTCTGTGCGTCGATGATCTTTTTGCGGCTATAGTCAAACTCGACGCCGGCCCGCAAGAACTCTTCCACGAGTACGGGCACATCGAACTTCAGTACATTGAACCCGGCCAGGTCGGCACCTTCCAAAAATTTGGCATATTCTTTTGCCACTTCTTTAAAGGTAGGTTTGCCTGCGACATCTTCTTCGCGTATACCGTGAATGGCCGACGACTCGGGTGGAATGGGAATCGTAGGATTCAGGACATTGGACTTTCGGTGAATCTCACCGTTAGGCATCATCTTAATGACAGCGATCTCCAGAATACGGTCCTGGGTGATGTTGATACCCGTAGTTTCCAGATCGAAGAAACAAAGGGGGGTTCGGAGATTAAGTTTCATACAAATACAATAACGTTGGTCAGGAACGATACAATGCCAGCTAAATCAGCGCTAGGCTACAATCTTTTCAGCAAGCGTGTGAACATCAAGTCCCCCCAGGTTGCCCGAGCTCATAATCAATAAGTTCTTGTTCTTCCACGATTGTTGGAGCAGGAACTGCTCCAACGTTGCTGCATCGGTAAACACCTGCAGCGACGGCAGTCCAAACGCCGATCGTATAGCTGCTTCTGGAATGGCCTCCAACCCTTTAGCTTTTGTCTTCTCGGGATTTACATACACGACGGGAAGCTGAGCAGCCTTCAGGCTGTCTTTATAGTGGGGGAGAAAATCTTTATTCAGACTGCTATACGTATGCAGTTCCAGGCAGGCTACAAGCTCACGTGCCGGAAATATCTCTTTGAGTGCCTTAACCGTTGCTTTTGCTTTCGAGGGGGCATGGGCAAAATCTTTATAAACGGCAGTCGAACCATTCTCGCGGATCTTTTCAAGACGGCCTTCGGCGCCTTTGAAGCTTGGAATGGCCTCGAAGAATTGCTCGGGAGTGATACCGATCTTTTTCAATACTTCTTTGGCAGCACTGAGATTCTGGAAATTGTGGTTGCCGAAGAGCTGCGTGAGATGTCGTTCCTTACCGTTGGTCAGGAAGCAGTTGCCATTGGCATCTTGTGTATGGGCATGCGTCTTATACACCACTTGTACGATACCTTCGCGCTCTTTCTTACCAATCATCAGCGCGAGTGAGTCCTGTTCGGAATAGATCAGGATGCCGCCCTTGGGCGTATTGTCAGCAAAGATGTCGAATTGTTTTACGTAGTCTTCCTCCGACGGGAACGCGTTAACGTGGTCCCATGAAATGCCACTGATCACACCGACGTGATGCTGGTAGCGCAGGAACTTCGGCGTGGCGTCCAGGGCAGAAGAAGGATATTCGTCGCCCTCGATCACGATGATCGGGGCATGGGAAAGCTTGACAGTATAGTCCAGCCCGGTGATGCGTGCCCCGAGAACATAGTCGAAATCCCGGTTGAAGTATTTCAACACATGCACGACAATGGCGGTGATGGTGGTTTTACCATGACTGCCTGCAACGACGATACGTTGCTTATCAATGGATTGCTCGTAGATGTATTCCGGGAAGGACTTGATGGTTAGGCCAAGCTTTTTTGCCTGGAGCAGCTCGGGGTTATCAGGACGGGCGTGCATACCGAGGATGACCAAGTCGATGGAAGCGTCGAGCTTCTCTGGTGTCCATCCCTCTTTCTCAGGTAATAAGCCGTGCTTTGCTAAAGCGCTGCGCGAAGGCTCGAAGGCCTCGTCGTCTGATCCGGTAACGTGATGTCCCGCCTCTTTGAGCGCGACGGCCAGGCTGTGCATGACGCTACCGCCAATCGCGATAAAATGTATCTTTTGCTTTTTCGGGTGCATGGAAAAAACTAAATCCGGTTTTAAAATAAATCAAAATGTTGATGGCATACAAATTCAACCCGGATGTGCGGGCGGTTGCACTTTATTAACATGTCTAACGTTAACTTGTTGGTAACTTGTTTATAAGTTGTGTAGATAGTGCGCCGCGCGTATCGTACGTTTGTCCCCCCTAAAAAATTAAACACGCACAACAACCACTGTATGGAGCAAGACAGATCGACGTCCCTGAGGTTTGGTAATAGAGCTAATAAGTTGATTCAGAGAGACATCTCTGCTGGCTTGGGCAAATTGCCACCTCAGGTACTTGATCTGGAGGAAGCAGTGCTGGGTGCTGTGATGCTGGAGAAAAATGCACTCAACGCTGTGGTTGAGTTCTTAAAGCCTGAGCACTTCTATGTGGAAAAACATAAAGTGATCTACACAGCTGTACTTGAGCTGTTTAAGGCATCCGAGCCGGTAGATATGCGTACCGTGGTAAATCAGCTGCGCAAATCCGGCAATCTGGATAAGATCGAGGGCACCTTTTATATCGCCGAGCTAACCTCTAAAGTGAGCTCCGCGGCCAACATCGAATATCACGCCCGCGTGATCCTGGAAATGGCCATCAAGCGCGAGCTGATCGAAGTCGCTTCGCAGATTCAGAGCGACGCGTACGAAGATACGACAGACGTATTCCAGCTGCTCGACAAAACGGAGAGCGCCATCTTCGAAATCTCCGATGCCAACTTGCGCAAGAACTATGACAGTATGCGAAACCTGATGGCTCAGGCCATTCAGGAGCTTCAGATGCTGCGTGAGCATAAAGACGGGCTGACCGGTATACCGAGCGGATTCACAGCGCTCGACCGTCTCACATCCGGCTGGCAACGTTCCGACCTTGTTATCATTGCGGCTCGTCCCGGTATGGGTAAGACGGCATTTGTGGTGTCCGCTCTGCGAAATGCAGCCGTAGACTTTAAAATACCGGTGGCCATCTTCTCTCTTGAAATGGCATCGATTCAGTTGGTGAATCGTCTCATTGCGGCCGAGGCCGAGTTGGAAAGCGAAAAAATTAAGAAAGGTAATCTGGAAGACCACGAGTGGAAACAACTCGTACACAAGACTACAAAGCTCACGACTGCGCCGATCTTTATCGATGACACGCCCGCGCTCTCGATCCTCGAGCTTCGTGCCAAGTGCCGCCGCTTGAAAGCAGAGCACGGCGTACAGCTCGTCGTGATCGACTACCTGCAGCTCATGAAAGGCGAGCAGAGCGGCAATCGTGAACAAGAGATCGCGTCTATCTCGCGATCCTTAAAAGGTATCGCCAAGGAATTGAGCGTACCCGTACTGGCGCTGTCGCAGTTGAGTCGTAGTGTGGAGACCCGCGGCGGTGATAAACGGCCGCAGCTGTCTGACTTACGTGAATCGGGTTCTATCGAGCAGGATGCCGACATCGTAATGTTCTTGTATCGTCCGGAATACTATAAGATTACCGTGGACGAAGATGGTATGCCGACACAAGGTACCGGCGAGGTGATCATCGCCAAGCACCGGAACGGTTCGACCGACAACGTCAAGCTGAAATTTATCGGTAAGTATACCAAGTTCGCCGACCTCGACGGTCCGGCGTCTTACGATAATCCATTCTCGGGTTCAGGTATGGTGACGCGCGAAAGTCGTCTCAATACCCTGGGCAACGATATGCCGCCGCACATGCCACCGCCATCGGCCAACGATGATGAGACGCCATTTTAAGCGTTAATGCCTGGACCCGCTGCCACCAGTGCATTATGCCGGTAGCGTTATTCGCAGTACCTTTGGCGGTATATGCGGAGGCTGTTTTACTTCTCTTGTTCCCTTTTTATACTGACGAGCTGCGTATACCACGACCTGGATAAGCCCGTGATAGATTGTACGATAGCCGGTCCGTCGTTAACGCTGGAGTCTGTTACCCCGGCAAGCACCTGCGGTTCGCTCGACGGACGCATACACGTGGTGGCCGCCGGTGGCGAACAACCCTATACATATTTATTGAACAACACGGCACAAAGCTCCGGCGATTTTCAAGACCTCGCCGCGGGCATCTACTCGGTGGGGGTAGTGGATGTGAATGGCTGCGATACTGTTATTACCAATGTAATCGTGGCAGCCCGGGATTTTGCCTTTACGGCCGAGGTGACCAAGGATAGTTTATGCGAAGCGAACAGCGGCATCATCGTACTATCCGTGGAAGAAGTTAATCCACCCTATACCTACCAGTTGGACAACGGCGTCACCGCCGCCAGCAATACCTTTATGACAGTGAGCCATGGCGACCACACGGTGACCATACGTGACGGTCATGATTGTATGGTGTCGCTCCATGTAACCGTACCGCGTGGCATCACCGGTACCAGTTGGTCCACGGACATCCAACCGGTCATGGAAACCTATTGTGCATTAAGCGGTTGCCACAATGGCTCCGCGCGCGTAGACTTACGCAACTATAATAACGCCAGGACCTATGCCCAGCAGATCAAGTCCATGACAGAGGACCGGAGCATGCCCTTTGACGGCACGCCGTTAAAACAGAGCGACATCGATAAGATTGCTTGCTGGGTAGACGACGGTGCTCCCAACAACTAAGCGTTATTCAAAAAGTATTTCTTGCAGGGCATTCTGTAGCTCATGAACGCTTTTGGTGTCCCGTTGTGCACGAGCCTTTTCAACGCCGGCGTTAAAGATCTTGATGGCGTGATCCTTCTGCTCCAATGTCTGGTAAAGTTTACCCAGGTGATAGTACGTCGCCAGGTAGTTGGGGTGTTCAAGCACGAGTTGTTTGAACAGGCGTAGGGCGATGCTGTGGTCTGTCTTTTGATATTCCAACGCCAACGCATAGACATTGAACGGATCGGCAGGATCGTCCTCTAAAAATTTCCGAAGTTGTTCGAGACGGGTCATATGAAGTAAACGTAGGTGCCAAGTAACAAACAAAATCCAGGAATAAAATCTTTCGGCCAAAATGTTTCCAGGATGGGAAGTGGCATTTTGAAATTTGCAGGCGGTTTAGCGTTGGGAAAGTGGTTTTTTGTATCTTGGCCCTGTTTCTCAAAAAATAGTTTTGAACGTCCTGATTTAGAGCAAGATGAAGATATTAGTCTGTATTACCCATGTTCCGGATACCACATCCAAAATCAACTTTATAGAGAGCAACACAAAATTTGATCCGTCAGGAGTTCAATTTATTATTGGCCCGTACGACGACTACGCGCTGGCACGTGCCATTGAGCTGAAGGAAGCAAATGCGGGCACTACTGTTACGGTATTGAACGTTGGCCCCGCCGACACGGAGCCCACCATCCGCAAGGCGTTGGCCATCGGTGCCGATGATGCCATCCGCATCAATGCAGAGCCCATCGATTCATTCTTTGTTGCTACTCAGATCGCCGAAGAAGCCAAGGCAGGAAATTATACACTTATTTTAATGGGACGCGAGTCGATAGACTTCAACGGTGGCGTGGTACACAGCCTGGTAGGAGAGATGCTCGGCATTCCGTCGGTGTCACCCGTGATGAAGCTGGAGCTTTCAGGTAATGTTGCCAAGCTGACCCGCGAGATCGAAGGTGGTAAAGAAGAAGTAGAGGTGTCGCTGCCGCTCGTGGCAGGATGCCAGGAACCGATCGCCGAATGGAAGATTCCCAACATGCGCGGTATCATGTCCGCCCGCACAAAACCGTTGAAGGTCGTTGAGCCCAAAGCGGCCGACAGCGGCGTGAAGCTTCAGAAGTTCGAGTTGCCGCCGCCGAAAGGCGCCGTGAAAATGATCGCAGCGGATAACGTTGCCGAGCTGGTCAACCTGCTGAAGAACGAAGCAAAAGTTATTTGATTTTATCCACTACTTGTTAACGCTATATACGGTATGCCAACACTTGTTTTTGTAGAGAGTGCAGAAGGTAAAATAAAGAAGACGTCCCTGGAAGCGGTAGCCTATGCGCACGCATTGGGTACACCGGTAACGGCCATCGCGCTGGGAGCGGTCGACACGGCGGAGCTGGAGTCGCTCGGAAAATACGGTGCGCAGAAGGTGCTGCACGTAGCCGACAGCAAGTTTAACCAGGGCGTGATCCAGGCGTATGCCTCGGTGTTAACGCAGGCCCTGGCCGATGAGAAAGCCGACATCCTGGTGCTGGCAGATTCGTCCCTGGGAACTCCCATCGCCGCACGCGTGGCCGCGCGCACAGGTTCCAGCCTGGCCTCCAACGTTGTGGCATTGCCCGATACATCGGCAGGATTTGTCGTGAAACGTAGCATCTATACCGGCAAAGCCTTCGCCAACGTGGCCTTGAACAATGCGAAAAAGGTTATCAGCTTGAAGAAGAACGCAGCCGAAGCAAAAGAGATAGGCGGCACCGCATCCGTTACACCCTATACGGTGTCAGTACCGGAAACGGATTTTGCTGTTAAAATACTTTCTTCTGAAAAAGCTACCGGCGAGGTGCTGTTGCCAGAAGCCAACATTGTCGTATCGGGTGGTCGTGGTATGAAAGGCCCCGAGCATTGGGGTATGCTGGAAGACCTGGCCAGGGTATTGCACGCCGCCACCGGCTGTAGCAAGCCTGTATCGGATCTGGGCTGGCGGCCGCACCACGAGCACGTGGGACAGACCGGTGTGAAAGTTGCACCTCAACTGTATGTGGCAGTGGGTATTTCAGGTGCCATTCAACACCTGGCCGGGGTCAATTCCTCCAAATACATCGTGGTCATCAACAAGGATGCAGAGGCACCGTTTTTCAAGGCTGCTGATTACGGCATCGTGGGCGACGCTTTTGAGGTCATACCCAAGCTGACCGAGGCCCTGAAGGCCGCAAAATAATGAAAGAGGATTCGTGCCTAATCGGCCGATTTACGTAAGTTGTAAGAGGAAACGCAGTACAGGAGAGATTTAAGTAGAAGTGAAAAAAATTAAACTCGAAATATTAGGGCTTTCGTCCAGTCAGTCCCAGGCCGGTTCGTTTGCGTTGGTGCTGGGGGAAACTGAAGGCAACCGCCGACTTCCGATCATCATTGGCATGTTTGAGGCACAGGCCATCGCCATTGAGATCGAAAAGATCATTCCGAACCGCCCCATGACACACGACCTGTTCAAAGCCTTTGCCAACAACTTCCATTTTACAGTCGAAGAGATCATCATCTCAGATTTGAAGGAAGGTGTATTTTTTGGCAAGATCATCTGCTCGGACGGTCTGAAGAAAACAGAAGTCGACGCACGCCCGTCCGATGCGATTGCAATCGGCTTGCGTTTTGATTCCCCCATTTACACCTACGAGAACATCCTGGCCGAGGCGGGCATTGTTCTGACCGACGAGGCAGAAGAAGACAAGCCGGAGCCCAAGGTCGAAAAGGCCAAGGTCAAGAAAGAGCCCGTGCGGAAGGATGACTTCAAGAACTACACGGTAGACAAGCTCAACGAGCTGTTGAAGGAGGCGATCGACAAGGAAGATTATGAGCGCGCCGCCAAAATCCGCGACGAGCTGAGCAAACGTAACTAACAATAGAGAAGAATACTTTCGCAGCATCACATTCAACCAGGCGAGGTGCCGGAAAGTGTCTTGAAACCCATATTACACACCTAAACTTCTAAGAATTACCTGTTTACAGGAAAGCTTAAGGCTGAAAAAAGACAGATTCGGCTTTAAGCTTTTTATATGAACAGAAGTTCTTGCCCAACGTTATGGAGGATTATTTGCGTGCCCTGGGAGGCCTGGTTTTTATCGTAGGAATAGCCTACACTTTTTCGGCCGATCGAAAGGCCGTCAACTGGCGCCTCGTTGGCGCCGGCATCGCGTTACAAGTGGTATTCGCCCTCATAATCGCCAAGGTACCGTTTGTACAAAGTGGCTTCGAATATGTCAGCGCACAGTTTATTAAATTTTTGAGCTTCGCCCAGAAGGGAGCAGAGTTCCTGTACGGCGACCTTTCTAAAAACTCGGAAACCACACCCGGCGTACGCCATTCGCTTGGATTTTTATTCGCGTTCCAAACATTGCCCACCGTCATTTTCTTCTCAGCCTTTACAGCAGGGTTATACCACCTGGGTATTCTACAGAAGATCGTGTATGCATTTGCGTGGGTAATGACCCGTACGATGCGGATGTCGGGAGCTGAAAGCCTGTCCATTGCCGGCGACGTTTTTATGGGCCAGACCGAAGCGCCGCTGCTGGTGAAACCCTTTATCCCCGGCATGACCCAATCCGAGCTGCACTGCCTCATGGTCGGGGGCATGGCGCCGATTGCCGGGAGTGTCTTTGGTGCGTATGTGTCGTTCCTGGGCGGCAGTAGCCCTGCCGAGCAAACCCGGTTTGCAACGTACTTGCTAACCGCTTCACTGATGAGCGCGCCCGCGGCCGTGGTGATGGCTAAGCTCTTTTTGCCAGAGCGCGAGTCGGTCGATCAATCGCTGAAGCTGACCAAAGAAACGACCAGCGTAAACCTGATCGACGCCATTGCTACCGGCGCGGCCGACGGCCTGAAGCTTGCGTTGAATATTGGGGCGATGCTGCTGGCATTTATTGCCGTGATCTATGCAGTCAACTGGGTATTGGAAGATTTTGTTGGCCACTATACCGGCCTGAATGAGCTTATACAACAAAGTACCAACGGCACGTTTAAAGCCTTTTCGTTGCAATATATACTCGGCCAGGTGTTTCGTATCTTTGCCTTCGCCATCGGCGTGAACTGGGAGGAGAGCCTGGCCATTGGTAGTTTGCTGGGTGAGAAAATGGTGATCAACGAGTTTATTGCCTACTTCGATCTGGGCACCATGAAAGCTGCCGGCAAACTGAGCGACAAATCCATTCTGATTGCAACCTATGCCCTATGTGGTTTTGCCAACTTCAGCTCGATTGCCATTCAAATCGGCGGTACGGGCGGTATGGCGCCAACGCGTCAGGCTGACATCTCGCGTTTAGGCATGCGCGCCATGATTGCCGCAACGCTCGCGACTATGATGACCGCCACCATTGCCGGCGCACTTTTCTAACCTTGTCTTGTATTTCCTTTATTCTCATACTTCATGACCGACGCCGACATTCGTGTATTGCACCATCTGGAGCAGTTTGTTTCGGACCACAAGAAACAAGTCATGGAAAAGGTCTTGAACGACCGTACCCGTCATGTAACCGTCATGCTCGAAGATATCTTTCAGTCGCAGAATGCCAGCGCCGTCATTCGTACCGTCGAGTGTATGGGGTTACAAGATGTGCACATCGTCGAGAACCTGGCCAAGTACCAGCTGAACGTCAGGGTATTAAAAGGCTCTTACAAGTGGCTGAACCTGGAACGCTATAGATCGGGGGAGGAGAATAACACCGAGGTATGCTTTAAGCGCCTGAAGGCAGCAGGCTACCGCATCATGGTGGCCGACCCCGACGAAGACGGTATATCGATACAGGATGTCGATGTCACCGCCGGGAAAATAGCCTTGTTGTTTGGCAACGAGTTGCGAGGAATCTCTCCCTATGCGCGGGAGCATGCTGACCAGCGCATTCGTATACCGATGTACGGGTTTACCGAAAGTCTCAATATCTCCGTCAGCGTGGCCATTTGCCTGAATATATTAATTGCGAAGTTACATCAATCCGATTTTGGCTTCCGTCTTTCCGAAGAAGAGAAGCAGATCATACGATTGCAGTGGTTCCGAAAAATGGTACGCAAGTCCGATGTCATTGAGCGCGAATTTCTGCGCACAATTCAGTAGCTTTGTTTACGAATGTCTATAAAGCAATGCGGTGGCTGAAGAGAATTATTATTGGATTGTGCTGCCTGTTTTTGGTTTTCCTGATTGGGTGCAACGTTTGGATTGTCAAAAGTACGGAGAGCCAGGTATATGAAGACCTGCAGGATCTGCCCGCCCACCGGGTGGCCCTGGTATTAGGCACCAGCCATAAGCTCGCCGGAGGCAAAGCCAATCCATTTTTTGAAAAACGGATGGAGACTGCTGCGGAGCTCTACCGCATGGGTAAAATCGATCATTTTATTTTGAGTGGCGACAATCGCTCGCGGTTTTACAACGAACCGGTGGCCATGCGCAAGGCGTTGATGAAGCTCGGGGTGCCCGAAACCGCCATTACCCTGGACTATGCCGGGCTCCGTACCCTGGATTCGGTCGTGCGGTGTCAAAAGATTTTTGGACAGGATAAGATTACGATTATTACACAACCGTTTCATAGCTACCGGGCGTTGTTCATTAGCCAATATTATGATATCGATGCTGTTGCTATGGTAGCTGAAGAGCCGGACTTCGAGTATTCCTTTAAGGTTCGGCTCCGGGAATACCTGGCCCGTACCAAGGCCGTGCTGGATCTTTATGTGTTAAAAACAGAACCTCGTTTTATGGGCCGCAAAGAAGAATTGAATAGCTAACAGGCCCCGTTTGTACATGAGCATCCGTCTTCGTATAATTCGCTACTTTTATAAAACCGCCATTTGTGCGTAACGCGCTGAACTGCATGTTTTTAAAGCAATTTGTTTTTTTTGCGTTCCTGTTATCATTGTTTAGCGCTGGCTTCGTTCGTGCGCAGGAAACTGTTGTGAAAGGAAAGATAACCGACGTCAACACCGGCGATCCGATACCCTTTGTCAACGTGATCTATCAAGGCACCACGATCGGAACTACGACCGACTTTGATGGAAACTTTACGATCAAAACCGCGACACCCGGTGATACCATCGTGGCGTCCTACATCGGTTATAAACCCAAAAAGAAGGTCGTGACGAAGGGCGGCGTACAAACCGCCAACCTGCAGCTCGAAGAAGATGCGACGAGCTTACAGGAAGTGGTGATCAACGCGGGCGAAAATCCAGCGTATGCCATTCTGCGCGAGGTGGTACGCAACAAAGGTAAGAACGACAAACGCGAGCTTACCGCGTACGAATACGATACCTATACCAAGATCGAGATTGACGTCGATAACATTTCGGAGAAGCTTCGCCAGAAGAAGGTGATGAAGAAGATCAGTCAGGTGCTGGACAGTGTGCAGCGCATCGCGGGCGACGATGGTAAGCCGATCCTGCCGCTGTTTATTTCCGAAAGTGTATCCAAGCTGTACTACCGCGATGAACCGTCTTTGCGCAAGGAAAATATTCTTAAGACCAAGATCAACGGGGTGGGAGTGGAAGATGGTTCGGTGGTGACGCAATTTGTCGGATCTTCATTCCAGGAGTATAACTTCTACCAGAATTGGCTGACAATCGTTACAAAAGAGTTCGTGTCGCCTATTGCCGACGGATGGCGATTGTATTATGACTACGATTTGACAGACAGCGTATACATTGGTGACGACTATTGTTACCGGCTCGACTTTAATCCGCGCAGTCCGCAGGAGCTGGCGTTTACCGGTACGATGTGGATCACTAAAAATGAGTATGCGCTACGGCAGATCGATGCCTCGGTGGGGCGTGCGGCAAACCTGAACTTTATTGAGAAGATCCGCATCCAGCAAGAGCTGGAAGCAACGTCACTGGGTCCCTGGGTACCCGTCAAAAACCGCGTGCTGATCGACGTGGGGGAGGTGACCAACAACTCTGCCGGTATGCTGGCGAAGTTCTACACCAGCAACAAAAACATTGTTGTTAACAAACCCTACGACTTAAAATTCTATGAACGTCCGATTGTGTTGGCCGAAGACTCGCGGATGTATGACGATGAGGTGTATTGGGATACGCTGCGGCATGAACCACTAAGCGAGACGGAGAAGAACGTCTACAAGATGATCGACACGCTGCAGAACATTCCCGTGGTAAAAACCTATACGGACATTATCAAAGTGTTTATCGATGGATACTACGATGTAGGCAAGGTAGACATCGGTCCTTACCTGGGGCTGGTCGCCTGGAACGACATTGAAGGTGTGCGTGTGCAGGGCGGATTCCGCACCAACGCTGACTTCAGCAAAAAGTGGATCTATGCCGGACAGTTGGGCTACGGATTTAACGATTCACGCGTGAAATACATGGCCTCGGTCCAAACCATTCTGTCGCGGCATCGCTGGACGACAGTTACCGTCCGCGCACGGAGTGACTTGCGTCGGTTGGGAGTAGAGGAAGAGGATCTGGAGGACAACCCGTTGTTCCTCGTGGCTTCCCGTTGGGGTTATTTCCGACGGGGCTTCTACACCGATGAATACAAAGTCGCCTTCCAGCGTGAATTGTTCAAGGGCTTTACGCAAAAGGTGATGTTTAAGTACTGGACCTTTGAGCCCACATTTGACTTCGGATACTTTGATGACCCAGACATATCGGTCGCATTTAACCAGAACTTCCAGGCATCGGAAGTGATCCTGGAAACGCGTTTTGCCCGCGACGAATTGTTCATTCAGAACGACAATGAGCGTGTTAGCCTCGGTACAACCAAGTGGCCCATTATTACAGTACGCTATACCCGTGGCTTTCAGGGGCTGTGGGGCAGTGATTTTTCGTATGATAAGCTGCGGTTGAGCGTGGCCAAACGCATTAAGACCGGGCCGCTGGGTGTGGCCTATGTCACCGTGCAGGGAGAATATATTTTTAATACCCTACCGTATCCGTTGCTGGTGCTGCATTTGGGGAACCAATCGCCGTTGTATTCGGCTGTTACCTATAACCTCATGAATTATGGGGAATTCGTGAGCGACCACTATGCATCTCTACAGTACCGTCAATACCTGGAAGGTTTTCTGCTGAACCGGATACCGTTGATTCAGAAGTTACGGTGGCGGTTGTTGGGTACGGCTAACGTGATCATGGGTGGCTTGCGCAAGTCTAACCAGGAACTTATCAACACCTCTACGACGGACGAAGAATTGCGACCCGGTGGTTTTGTAGATCGCCGCCCCTATGTCGAGCTTGGCTATGGCGTAGAGAACATCTTCCGATTTTTGCGGGTTGATTTTGTTCACCGTGTTTCCTACCTTGACAACAAGGATGCGCGTAAATTTGGAGTTTTATTTACAGCTCAGTTCCAATTGTGATTTTGTTATCGTATGTTTTATTAATGAGCCTGTAAAAATCGCATATTTGCAACCGATATGAGTGATATACGAATTACCCTGCCGGATGGCACAGTAAAGACTTACCCCCACGGTGCTAACGGTGCAGCCATCGCTACCTCGATCAGCGAGGGGCTCGCGCGCGTAGCCCTGGCAATCGAAGTGGATGGCGAGGTCTGGGACCTGTCGCGCCCGATCGAGAAAGATGCTGCTGTAAAAATTCTGACATGGAACGATGCTAATGGGAAAATGGCGTTCTGGCACTCGTCGGCACACTTGCTGGCGGAAGCACTGGAAGCGTTGTATCCCGGCGTGAAGTTTGGTACTGGTCCGGCCATTACAAATGGCTTCTACTACGACGTAGACCTGGGCGGTATTCCTTTTGGCGATGAGCAACTGGCGGCGGTCGAGAGCAAGATGAAGGAGCTGGCAAAGAATAACAGCACCTTTGATCGTCGCGACGTGCCCAAAGCCGAAGCGCTGGAATTCTTTACCAAGAAAGGCGATCCGTATAAAATTGAGCTGATCGATGGTCTGCAAGACGGCTCCATCACCTTTTACCAGCAAGGCAACTTTACCGACCTCTGTAAAGGTCCACACATTCCGGGTACTGCCCTGATCAAGGCAGTGAAGCTGACGAACGTGGCGGGCGCCTATTGGCGTAATAATGAAAACAACAAGATGCTGACCCGCATCTATGGCATAACCTTTCCCAAACAGAAGGAGCTGGAAGAATACCTGCACCTGTTGGAGGAAGCCAAAAAACGTGACCACCGGAAACTCGGGCGGGAGCTCGAGCTCTTTGCCTTCTCCGAGCGGGTAGGCATGGGCCTACCGTTGTGGTTGCCGAAGGGCACCATCCTGCGCGAGCGGCTCGAACAGTTTATGCGCCGCGCGCAGATCAAAGCCGGTTATGATCCGGTGGTGACACCGCATATCGGTAGCAAGTCGCTCTATGTAACTTCGGGGCACTATGAGAAATATGGTAAAGATTCTTTCCAGCCAATCCGCACCCCGGACGAAGGAGAGGAGTTCTTGCTTAAGCCCATGAACTGTCCGCATCACTGCGAGATTTATAAAACCAAGCCGCGTTCGTACCGCGACCTCCCGATCCGCCTGGCGGAATTCGGTACGGTATACAGGTATGAGCAAAGCGGCGAGCTGCACGGCCTGACCCGTGTGCGCGGGTTTACGCAAGATGACGCGCACATCTTCTGCCGCCCCGAACAGGTGAAGGAAGAG
>NZ_JAHESE010000079.1 GCF_018598175.1 Dawidia cretensis | reverse complement strand
GGTAAGTAAACCCAGGCATTTCAGCCTGAGATTCTCGTAAAACGCAACGTGAAGCTCTCGCTTCATTGCGCTTCCATTATTGGTTGAACTTTTATTTTAGTACCAGTAGGCTTCGAGCCTAGCAGCTGCCAGTGAGCAAACAGATTCGGATTGTTAAGGCATATGCCATACAACCAGTTGATCGCTTTCATCTCGCTGGTTCGAAGATTCTTGTACTTCCTCCTTGCCCAGCTGGCAACTTTTACATTCACATTGTGCATAAACTTCTTAAGTGTGGTTTTGTAAAACTTTCCATAATAGTGGATCCAGCCCCTTAGTATTGGATTGATCTGTTCTGCCAAGTAACTAATGGTAGCCCCGCTATGCCTGAAGATGCTCATCCGCTTTAAGCTCCTGTTCATCTGTTTCATCGAACTCCTGCTCACTGCGGGCAACCAGTTGGTAAACCATTCCTTGCGCCTTCCATGTTGAGCCAGCCTCGGCATAAACGTGTAGCCGAGGAAGTCAAAGGATACGCACTCGTAAGAGTGTCGCCGATTGCTGTCTTTGCAGTAAACAATTTTCGTCTTCTCAGGATGAAGCTCAAGCCCGCACTCCTTCATACGTTCTTCAAGCGCTTCCTTAATTACTGTGGCATCACGCTTCGTAACGCAGTGGATAATCGCATCATCAGCATATCTTTCGAACTTGCAATACGCATAATGTTTTGTCAACCACGCATCCATGCAGTAGTGCAGGTAGAGATTGGCTAAGACCGGTCCAATAACCGAACCCTGTGGAACGCCTTTTGTGCGTTCCACCATCTCTCCATTCTCTTTCTGCAACGGTGCTTTGAGCCAGCGCTCGATGTATAATAACATCCAGCGCTGGTCGCAGTGCCGTTCTACTGCCTTCATCAACAGCTCTTGGGGAATATTGTCAAAGAAGCTCCTGATGTCTAAGTCAATAACCCAGTTAAAATCCCAGCAACGTTCCTTTGCTTTCGCAATTGCGTCGTGGGCATTTTTATTAGGTCTGAAGCCATAAGAGTCTTCATGGAACAACTTCTCCAGATGCTCATCCAAGTGTGCCTTCACAACCGTTTGGGCAATTCGGTCTGATATCGTAGGTATTCCTAGTGGACGTTTACCCCCATTCTTCTTCGGTATCTCAATCAATTTAACAGCAGGTGGCATGTAGCTGCCTGAACTCATTTTGTTCCACAGCTTATACAGATGGTTTTCCAAGTCCTTATTGAACTCTTCAAGACTCAGCCCATCAACGCCACCACTGCCTTTGTTGGACCGGATCCGTTTATAGGCATTGTACACCAGGTACTTTGATATCGTAAATGGTTTTGCTTTCATCTTTTCAGTACCTCCTCTAATGAGTTTCCTTCAAGACTAAGCCCAATAACACTGCCCCTTCGCTCCACACTCATTACAAGTGCTTCATCACTAATACGGGAAGTTCCGCCCCCGTGCCACGCTTCGATACTTTCTCTCTTACAGTCACTTTTGCTTGAGATTTTCTCTTCCCATCGTGACGACAGGTTCTCACGTTCCGCACAAACGCCTGTAGTAAGATCACGCCCCCTATACACCGGATGCCGCATAGCCCGTAAACAAGCTCCCACTATGCTCTTCTTAAAGATGCTATTAGACTTTAATTTTGACATCATTTAACACTTTCGATGCTTCTATTGGCGGTTCACCTTACGTTCGTCTTCTTACTACTTACATGACTCCTTCACGAAGCCTTTTCTTTCAACGCTCGCCACACTAGCTCTTTACTAGTGCAACTTGAAAGTTGTTTGAGTTCTGCGCTTGTACACCGAACCCGAGAGGCCAACTCTCATCATTTGTGCAGTATCCAATAAACTTATGGTTCGTTCATACGCCTATCTACGTGACACTCAATAGCC
>NZ_JAHESE010000078.1 GCF_018598175.1 Dawidia cretensis | reverse complement strand
TTTGTGTGCGCCCGGCATGGGCGCGAACTCTAGGGTGTAAGTCCCGAACGCACCTTGATAGTGGGAAGCGTTAACCTAAGGCAAGGGTGTCCTTTGCGAGAAGGAATCCGAAGGAAGCCGGCGGTAAATCTCTGGCCTGACGAACAGGAAGCAGATGAGGCAGTTGTCGGTGGGTGAGTTTGCACAACAAAACGAAGCCCCAAACTATCCGAAACAGGCAGCTGTAAATCTGACAGGTATATGGAGAGAAAGTTCGCGTTCTTACCCGGGGAGATCTGTTAAACAGTGGACGGAGGGAGACGCGCCGCCCGAAGGAGCAATAGTATATAGGAATATATACTTGTTTAACAGAAGTCAGCCGAGGCCGTAGTACCCGGAAAAAAAAACTGGGGAAGGGCCGAACATTAAACGTCTACGGAGTAATGCTGGAACTGGGTTCATCGTAAAGAAAACCGAAAACTCCGGATGGAGTGCTGCCCTGGGAGAAATATGCTGGAAGCAGAAGGGTACCAGGGAGCGTTGAGCGATGTCTTGAACGAAAGCAGGAAACAAAGAAGCAGGAAAAAAAAGGTAGGAGTAATGCTTTTAGAGGAAATCTTAAGCAAATCAAACATGGAAGCGGCTTACACTCGTGTAGTCGGCAACAAAGGCTCTGCTGGTGTGGATGGGGTTGTCTTTGAAGAGTTCCTCGATCAGCTCAAAAGAGACTGGCCGTCAGTGAAAACACAACTGGAAACCGACGGCTATCAACCGAACGCTGTGAAGCGTGTAACGATCCCTAAGGCAGATGGGGGTAAACGGCATCTAGGCGTCCCCACATACCTGGATAGGTTAATCCAGCAGGCGATCAGTCAGGAACTGACGAAACTGTATGACCCGACATTCTCTGAAAACAGTTATGGGTTCCGTAGTGAGAAGAACGCGCATCAAGCGTTATTAAAAGCGAAGGAATACATCAACGCTGGCTACAGCCACGTAGTAGACCTAGACCTGGCGCAATTCTTTGATCGCGTTAACCATGACTATCTGATGAACGAACTAAGTCGTAGTATAACAGATAAGCGAGTGCTGAAACTTATCCATAAGATACTACGTGCAGAAGTCGAAGAAGAAGGTAATCGCACATCCAGTAAACAAGGGGTGCCTCAAGGCGGTCCGTTAAGTCCTCTTCTGTCCAATATCATCCTGGATAAACTGGACAAGGAGCTAGAAAGACGTGGCCACCGGTATATCCGCTATGCAGATGACTGCAGTATTTACGTTAAGAGTAAGCGTTCAGGTGATCGCGTGATGGAAAGTATCACTCGCTACATCGAAAAGGAGTTGAAATTAAAAGTGAATATTGAAAAGAGTAGTGTAAAGCGTCCCTGGCTTCTAAAGCTGTTAGGTTTTACGTTCTATCATCGTAAAGGAGAAAAAGGGATTAGTGTACACCGTAAAAGTAGGGATGCCTACAAAGAGAAAATCCGTACCATAACGGCAAGCACTAATGGATGGTCGATGTCGATGCGGCTAAACCAAATCAGGCAGCTCAACATGGGTTGGGGTCATTACTTCAAATTGGGTGAAGCAAAATCTGTGTTTGATGACTTGGATAAATGGGTTAGAAGTCGTTTACGGCTGTGTTACTGGAGTCAGTGGAAACGCCCAAGAACGCGAGTAAATCAACTGGAAAAGTTGGGGGTTCCGTCCTGGCGTGCCTACCAATGGGGTAATACCCGTCGAGGTCCCTGGCGCACAGTTCACAGTCCGATCCTCCTAAGCGCTATCAGTAATGCCTACTTAAAACAAGAGGGCTTCCTAAGTCTATTGGACATAGTAAAGCCCTCTTGAACCACTAATGTTTAATGAACCGCCGTATGCCGAACGGCACGTACGGTGGTGTGAGAGGACAGTAAGGGAAATAATCCCTTACTTCCTACTCGATT
>NZ_JAHESE010000077.1 GCF_018598175.1 Dawidia cretensis | reverse complement strand
CCTCGTGCTGCACGTGTTTAAATCGCTGGGTTTTGAAAACTACACAGCCCAGGTGTCGCTGCGCGACCAGGCGAATAAAGCGAAGTACATCGGTCAGGACCATCTGTGGGACCAGGCGGAACGTCAGATTCAGGAGGCAGCCGACGAACGTGGACTCCAGACGGTGGCGGTTCAGGGCGAAGCAGCCTTCTATGGTCCGAAGCTGGACTTCATGGTGAAAGATGCGCTCGGTCGCAGCTGGCAGCTCGGTACGATTCAGGTGGATTATAACCTGCCCGAACGTTTTGAGCTGGAGTATGTCGGCTCGGATAATCAAAAACATCGTCCGGTAATGCTGCACCGCGCACCTTTTGGCTCGCTGGAGCGTTTCATTGCCGTGCTGATAGAACACTGCGCAGGCAACTTCCCGCTGTGGCTCGCACCGGACCAGATTGCCGTGCTGCCCATTTCGGAGCGTTTTAATGATTATGCAAAACTTGTCTATGACACGCTTAAAGGTCAGGATATCAGAGGCTTATTGGATGATCGTGACGAGAAGATCGGCCGCAAGATCCGCGATGCCGAGACTAAAAAGATTCCGTACATGTTGATTGTGGGAGAGAAGGAGGTCGCTGAACAGAAAGTGGCCATCCGTATGCATGGTCAAGGCGCCCAGGACAGTGTTTTGCTAAGTGAGTTTGTGGACAGGTTCAGGTTGGAGTGTGCTGCTCCAAATTGATATTTTGATTAGATAAAATAATAGCGATATTTGCACCCTGTTTTTTTTCGGACTTAAACATTTTTGATTATTAACACCAACACAAACAGACCCGGGGGAAGTTTTGGCAGACCTATGCGTAGGGGCCCCCAAAAGCCTGAGGAACCATATCGTATCAACGAGCGGATCACAGCTCAGCGTGTACGGGTGGTAGGAGAAAACATCAAAGTAGATGTTTATCCCATCCAACAGGCCATTCGCCTTGCTCAGGAACAGAATTTGGATCTGGTGGAGATCTCCCCAAACGCAGATCCGCCGGTATGTAAGGTCGTTGACTACTCCAAATTCAAGTACGAGCAGAAGAAGAAACAGAAAGAGATCAAGGCAAAGACCGTGAAAGTTGTGATCAAGGAGATCCGATTTGGTCCGAATACTGACGATCACGATTTTAACTTCAAGCTGAAGCATGCCGTTACCTTCTTACAGGAAGGCGCTAAAGTAAAGGCGACGGTGTTTTTCGCCGGTCGTTCCATTGTTTACAAGGAACGCGGCGAGATTCTGTTGCTGAAATTTGCGCAGTTGCTGGAGGAGAATGGCAAGGTAGAGCAAATGCCAAGGCTGGAAGGTAAGCGGATGAGCATGATGCTCATGCCGAAGGCAAAGAAATAACACAGTTTAATTTATATACAATGCCTAAATTAAAAACAAAATCAGGTGCCAAAAAGCGCTTTAAAGTGACTGGCTCTGGTAAGATTAAGCACAAGCGTGCTTTCAAAAACCATATCCTGACCAAGAAGGAAACCAAGCAAAAAAGACGCCTGGGTAACAAATCTTTGGTTACAGCTGCGGATATGGCCAATGTGAAAGCCATGCTCGTTCTTTAATTGGTTCAATGTTTAACCCGGATGCTGGCCTCAAGAGCTTTCGCACAGAAAGTCGCCATCAGCCAAAAAATTGTAAAGTAAAATGCCAAGATCAGTAAACAATGTAGCTTCCCGCGCGCGACGTAAGCGCATTTTGAAGCTCGCAAAAGGCTTCTTCGGCCGTAAGAAGAATGTTTGGACGGTAGCTAAAAACGCCGTTGAAAAAGGTTTAGGGTATGCGTACCGTGACCGCAAACAGAAAAAGAGAGAATTCCGCGGCGTATGGATTGCCCGTATCAACGCTGGAGCTCGCATCCATGGTCTTTCGTACTCCGAACTCATGGGTAAACTCAAAAAAGGTGGTATCGATCTGAACCGTAAGGTTCTGGCCGACTTAGCCATGAATCACCCGGGGGCTTTTGAAGCCATCGTAAAAAAAGTCAAGTAATTATACTTACCATACATGTGTTATTGAAAAGGGGGCCCTCCGGCCCTTTTTTTATTCCCTGAAAATTGCTTTAATTCGGAATCGAATTTTTTCGACTGAGCCCATTTTTTTTTAGATAGACTAGTTTTCCCAGCTGTGAAATACCAGGTCCCCGATCCCATGTACGAGCTTTTACCGAGTCAGGGGGGATAGCCTCTTATGTCAAACAGACCCTTACATAACGAAGACCCCGACTTAGCCTCAGATCCCGGTGTCGTTTCCGACCTCCGGATGCGTGCAGAAAATCCGTTTCCGGGCTTGCGGCCTTTTTCTCTCGAGGATTGTCACCTTTTTTTCGGACGCGAGGGGCAGATTAATGAAATTCTACAGCAGCTGGCGCAGAACCGTTTCGTCACCGTGATGGGGTACTCCGGTAGCGGTAAGTCGTCGTTGATGG
>NZ_JAHESE010000076.1 GCF_018598175.1 Dawidia cretensis | reverse complement strand
TGGATATTCCGGACCATGTTGACCCCGACAGAACGAATCGCCGTCTGAACATTTGCGTGTGTTGAGATTTAGCAAATTGTGACGTTCTGGCGGATGTTGACCCCAGTGTAAAATTATCGGGCGTTCGTACCGGAGCATGTTGACCCCTCCAGGAAGCTGGAATCACGGTCGTACCGGAGCATACTGACCCCTCTGATCAGGTTTTGGTTTATTAGGTAACACTTTACCTAAGCAGAAAGCCGATGGCTGGAAAAACCAAACCCATGAGTCAGATCAAACAATTATTGCTCTTGCACAAGGAGGGCAACCCGATCAAAAGTATTGCCCGTAGCCTGGGTATCAGCAAGAATACGGTAAAGTCCTATTTACAAAAGCTATCGAATGGTCAGCTTCGCGTCGGCGAGCTTTTGGCGCTTGAAGATCCGATCCTGGAGGGCAAGTTCCATCCTGGTAATCCCGCCTATAAAGATCCACGGTTTGAGCATTTAAGTGCCAATCTGGATTACTTCACCGCTGAGCTAAAACGCGTCGGCGTGACAAAGAAATTACTCTGGGAGGAGTATATAGAAAACTATCAGCAGGGCTATGCTTACTCGCAGTTTTGCTTTCATTTACGACAGCAACTTATTGCCCGAAAGCCAGGCATGAAGCTGGATCATCTTCCCGCCAATAAACTGTTTATAGACTTCGCCGGCAAGCCGCTGCATCATATCGATCCATTAACAGGTGAGTTGGTGCCCTGCCAGGTGTTCGTGGCTACACTTCCTTTCTCGGGTTATAGCTTTGCGCTGGCAGTGCCCAGCCAACGTGTCGATGACTTTATCTACGCCTTGCGTTGCTGTCTGCACGAACTTGGTGGATGCCCTCTTATACTTGTGCCCGATAACTTCAAGTCCGCCATCAGCAAAGCAGACCGGTATGAGCCGGAAATTAATCGTGTCCTGGAGGACTTCGCCAATCATTACAAGATTACAGTGATCCCCGCCCGCCCGCGCAAACCGCAGGACAAGGCACTGGTAGAGAACGATGTGAAGCTGGTCTATAACCGGGTCTATGCCCGCTTACGCAATCGCCAATTCTTCGACCTGGAATCTCTGAACCAGGCCATCAAAGAAAAGATAAAGGCGCACAACCAAACGCGGATGCAGCAAAAGCCCTACTGCCGGGAAGAACGCTTTTTAGCAGCTGAAAAACATCTGCTTACACCGCTGCCGGAATCAGACTTTGAAGTGAAGTACTACAGTGAGCCAATGGTTGGCAACAATAATTACATCTACCTGGGCAAAGACAAACATTATTACAGCGTGCCGTACGCCTATGTGGGCATCCGAGCAAAGATCATTTACACCCGTGCTATAGTACATGTTTATGCCCGGGGCAAACAGATCGCTGTGCACATCCGTGATTACACGCCCGGTGGTTATACCACCGTCAAAGAACACCTAAGCTCACACCACCAGCATTACCTGGAAAGAAGCCCTGCCTACTACATCGATAAGGCCAAAAACCGATCGCATGAGTTGTATCTGCTGACCCAGCTCATCTTCGATCAATCCAAACCTCCCGAGCAGTCTTACCGCACCTGTGATGGCTTGCTCCGACTGCAAAAAATAACGCCTGCTGATGCCTTCGCTCGGGCCTGTGAAATCGCGATCGACTGTCGCAACTTCTCCTATAAGTTCGTCGAGCGGATCCTGAAAAATAAAATGGAAGACCAACAAAACGGCCCACCAAAAGAACAAGCGCTGCCGGCACACACCAACATCCGGGGTAAAGAGTATTACAAGCAAACCAATCTTAAATTTTAAACATGGATATCGAATCACAACTTCACCAACTACGCCTGCATGGCATGAGCCGCACCTGGAAAGCGCTGCTGGAAACCAGAAGACACCACGAACTCTCGTTAACAGATGGAATGGGACTGCTGCTACAGGCGGAAGAAACAGAACGACATAGTAAACGCTTTGAACGTCTGCAGCTAAACGCCCGCTTCCGGTACCAGGCATCCATCCAAGAACTTCATATGGATGCCTCCAGGGGAATGGACAAATCATTGATAACATCGCTGGCCACCGGCGAGTACATTGCAAAAGGTGAGGCCATCTTAATCAGCGGTGCAACAGGCACCGGCAAAAGCTTCCTCGCTTCTGCGTTAGGGCATCAGGCTTGCGCGCAAGGATACAAGGTGGCATACTATAACCTTCAGAAGCTTTTACTGAAAACAAAAATGAGCCGTATCGATGGAACAGTCTATAAGTTCATGGATAAGCTTACCAAAGCCAATCTACTTATCCTGGATGACTTCGGTCTGTCACACCTGGAACAACAGCAACGCATGGACCTTATGGAGATCATTGAAGATCGACACGCCTCAGCGGCCACCATCATTGCCAGTCAGCTACCCATAGCCAGTTGGTATGATGTCATTGGCGAGGAGACTATAGCGGATGCCATTTTGGATCGCATGGTACACACCTCATACAGAATCGAGCTAAAGGGAGAAAGTCTAAGGAAAAAGAAGTAACATTGTCAGGCTGTCAGCTCTGCTGAGCCAAAACCTTTAGGGGGTCAGTATCAACGTTACCGGGGTCAGCATCTCCGGAATATCCAT
>NZ_JAHESE010000075.1 GCF_018598175.1 Dawidia cretensis | reverse complement strand
CTGTCAGCTCTGCTGAGCCAAAACCTTTAGGGGGTCAGTATCAACGTTACCGGGGTCAGCATCTCCGGAATATCCATTTGGGCACAAATAGAGCATGATCTTGGTTATAAAGGTAAGGCGACGATACCCGAAGAATACATCAGAAGCTTTAATAGGCTTGCCGCCTTACTTGAAACGGCGGACAAAGAATTCGATCGATTAAAGCATGATTTAATAGAGTATGAAGAGAATATTGCTAACCTCATATCGATTGCTCCGCAGGAGGTGGAGTTGAATCAAGCGTCGGTTATTTCACTTGCCCGATCGAATGAAGTTATCAGGAAAACATTGGAGATAATTAGAAATAACTCCAATGCAAAAATTATTGAAGATGATTCATATGAACATATCATTAGGAAGTTTAAAGAATTCTTTAAGATAATAACTGTCAAAGATCTACAAGACAGTTTAGAAAGAGACCAGAAAGAATTCTTGCGTTTTTCTGATTATTTCTCTAGAGATATAAACGTCGAAAAATTGCCGAGCTATTTGCCATTATTTTATTATCAACATTACTTATCTGCAAAGTCGGAAGACCTTAGCGAGGTAATTAAATACTTTACATTCCCTAAAATCACGGATATTGACTTTAGTAAAGCGGCAGAGATAGTAATTGATGCTTATAAAAGAGCAAAATACGAATCGATATCGCATTGAAAGTAAGTACTAACAAACCACTAGTGGGCTTGAGATTGCATAGTAGATTCTATACGATGTGTAAGAAGTTCGAAATCTTCGTGACTTCTCCGTACAGCGCCTAGATGCGCACCAATGGCCCCATCAGCAGGTTTTAGCTGAAATATTGGTTTACGTACTTCCATCGCCATGGGAATCAAGCTGTGGTAATGCTTCAATTGCGCAAGGCAATAGGAATCCTGTTCGATAGACAATGGATTCAATATCGGCTCCTTCATCACAAACCCTCTAAATACGCCGGGGATTCTATTTAGCCATTTCAGATACGATTTTACCGGTCTACGTTCCTTAGTTCCATGTTGCATCACAACATATCCGAGCGATTTGATATTCCCTGGTGGTAGATCAAGAGATGGTTCCGGATTTCTAACACTCCTATCAGCCCATTCTTCATTCCATTTAGAGAGCTGATTGCCAAGGTTTTTTAAACCTTGGAGAGAAAATAAATCCGCTGCCATTGGTATTATGGCATAATCAGCAGCAATTAAAGTCGCCCTATTGATCGCTCCGAAATTAGGACCGATGTCAATAATGGTGTATTCGGCCTGCCATCTTTCACTCGCCTCCTTTACAACCCTATAAAAAGAAGATATAATTCTAAACGCAGCCTCATCTCGATTCATACATGCCCCCCAACCGCTGCTCAATTTATCTTCATATAATGAAAGCTCAAGATCACCGGGAACCAATCCAATTTTGTCATTTATAACTTCTATATGTGCGGGAATAACGTCCCCGACGCCTCTATTTAGCGGCTTAATACTTTCTAATATTGTCGGCCTCACTCCGTCATTATCATAAATTTCATTAAGACGGTCCTCATTTAGGAACATAGACGTAAGATTAGTCTGAGGATCTAAGTCTACCGCTAGACATCTGTGCCCCATTTCAGCAAGCATGTGGGTGACATGATATACCAATGTTGTTTTACCTACGCCTCCCTTATTGTTAAAAAAAACAATACTTTTCATTACTTCTTTTTGTAAATAATTACTCCAAAGCTTGTTGGCTCATCTATTAAAAACTTAGGTGGGGGTGAGCCGTTTTTATCGAGCGCAGCTTTAGCGCGCTTGACACCAACATTAAACGCATTGATATAGCCGAGATTTTTGGCTACTTCCGCTAATGTAGGATTTCTATAGTCGTTTGTGTTAGGGAAATTTTCTGGTCTTGCATTTCCATACAGGCCACCGGGGTTTATGATTTCAATACGATCCTCAAATTCGTAAAATTTAATTGGAGCGTTTGATTGATAATCTTTATGGATAATGGCATTGAAGAGCAATTCCTGTACAGCTGAATTTGGATATGCAAATTCATATTCTTCCCCGAGCTTATGTTGCACCCGTTTGGCGATTTGCGATTTAATAAAGTCGTTGATCACTCTCAGCTGCGTAGTCAAATCACCTTCAAACCGCTCCTCATATTCAAAATCACTAGTTTCGTCTGTCCCCTTGAACTTCACATACTGTATATACGCACCAGGCAAATAAAACCTGGGATTTTTACCGAATAAGAGAATGCCGGCGTTGGTGGGCATATCAGCTTTTAAATCATAAAATTTTAGAGATGAAAGCTGTTCTTTAATCTGCCTTCCATTTGCAGCTAAAGTTTCAGCATCAATGGCTGTAGGCAAGTAACTCAGTTTAAAGATGTCGATTCCAATTTCGCGTAAATCAGCCCCAAATACGGGTTGTGTATCGAAGGAGCGGGCAAAGGTAGAGCGTTTCTCACTTAATATTCTTTCTTCCGCTTCGTTAGCCGTCCCTTTTCGCTGTCCAATACGAATACACACTTTCCCTTTCCATCTGACAGGGGGGACAGGAGATGGCTGGACTTCTACTACTGCGATATCACCCTCAGGGAAGCTAAACTTGTTGACCATCATTGCAGGAGGAGGTACTATCCGGCCGTCAGTTCGATATCCTAATAATAACTGCATAAGAGATTCATCGATCTTCAATCCTTCGATTTTGCCGTCATCACGAGCGCCGATAATCAAATATCCAGGCTTACTCGTGGCGCCAAGATCATTAGCAAAAGCGCAAATAGCCTCACCAAATTTATTGGTATCAGTTGTGGAAATTGTTTTTTCAACCCTGTCATTTTCCATTTCGGGTAACAAAGCTTCTAATTGATCCTTTGTAATCATATCGCGGCTATATATGAATATTTCAAAATTAATAATACGCATTTTAAAGGTAGATATTAGCTTGATCCACATTTTCCTGCAAATATGGTTTGTACATAAAAAAGAGGCTACCAATTTCGATAGCCTCTTACCATTTTTGTAGCCTCGATAGGAATCGACCGTGCATCAAAAATTCAAGAAACTTCAATTCACTGAAAACAAAAAAAGCACTGATTATCAGTGCTTTTTTATTCTGGATGCGGACCGGACGGGACTCGAACCCGCGACCTCCGCCGTGACAGGGCGGCATTCTAACCAGCTGAACTACCGGTC
>NZ_JAHESE010000074.1 GCF_018598175.1 Dawidia cretensis | reverse complement strand
CTTATAGCATTATTTGGTCGTCGGCGGGTCGGTAAAACATTCTTGATCCGGAGACATCTAGAGGCATCTATTGTTTTTGAATTTGTCGGTAGTAGGAATGTGAAGCTTGGCGAACAACTGGAGAATTTTAAAAAGGCTCTTGGTAAGGCAGCAGGTAATGAAAAAATTTACCAGACGCCAAAAAATTGGACTGATGCTCTCGATTTACTTAGTCATTATCTCACACCTAAACTTGCTATAGGTAGGGCTGTTGTTTTTTTGGACGAGTTCCCGTGGCTTAATACGCATAAGTCGCGGTTCTTATCTGCGTTTGATCATTGGTGGAATAGTTGGGGGAGCAAACAAAATAATCTCATTGTGATCATATGCGGTTCTGCTGCATCATGGATGATTCAGAATGTTGTCAATAACAAAGGCGGGCTTCATAACAGGATAACAAGGAAGATACGATTACTTCCATTTAACCTGGGAGATACGGAATCGTTCCTAAACTCGCGGGACGTTTATATGGACCGCTATCAAATCTTGCAGATTTACATGGTGATGGGAGGTATTCCGCATTACCTGAAAGAAGTAAAGAAAGGGGAAAGCTCAACACAAGCCATCGATAGAATTTGCTTTACAAAGGATGGGTTATTGGCCGGTGAATTCAAAAACCTATACCACTCATTATTTGATGATGCCACACGCCACCTTGCTGTTGTTCGAGCGCTGGCAGCGAATCAATCCGGATTGACACGGTCTGAGATTATCGATAAAGCTGAGTTTACTTCAGGGGGAACCATAACCGGACTGTTGGAGGAGCTGATTGAGTCCGGTTTTGTGACGGCATGGCAACCTTATGATAAAAAATCGAAGGATACTATTTTCAAGCTCGCAGACGAATTCACGCACTTTTACTTGAAATTTATCGAGAAGAACCGATCCTCTGGCCAGGGAGTCTGGCAAAGCTTCTCATCAGGTCAGTCCTGGAAAAGTTGGAGCGGTGTTGCTTTCGAAAGGATTTGCCTAAAACATATTCCTCAAATTAAAAAGGAACTTGGTATTGCCAGTATATATACAGAAGAATCTGCCTGGCGCTTTCTGTCTAAACAAGAAAAAGGCGCGCAAGTCGATCTTTTGCTGGACCGCAAAGATTTTGTGATTAATCTCTGTGAGATGAAATATTCAGAATCAGAATTTCTTATAGATAAAGATTATGCGGAGGATCTTGAAAACAAGAAAGAAGTTTTTGCGCGCCAGACGAAAACAAAGAAATCGGTTTACGTGACGTTTATTACAACTTTTGGAATTAAGGAAAACGAGTACGCCAAGAGGTTGGTGCAAAATTCCATTACAAAGGACGCTCTGTTTATTTGACTGGATTTTAATAATATAGACAAACAAGAGGTTTCGAATTTACTGTTCTCCCGACGCTGTGGGGATTCATCAGTAAGGCCGTAAAACGAAAAAAAAACCTTAGTATTTGCTGAGGCTTTTTGAGATGGGCTAAGTCCACCTTGATCCTCTCCTGTAAGCTATTTGATACTTAATCTTGATGATTTTATTTTCGAAGGCTCGTACAATGAATTTTGCTTACCGTTCTTTCTCAATAGTTGTATTGCATGGATTTTTTCATGAACAAGATTACCCATAATAGCATGAATTTCTGATGGATGAAGAGATGACGAAATATTACTCGCTACAGTATTTTTCGAACTGAACTTACTCGCTGTTAAATCTTTTTTAGTAAGCACATAATCGATATTTATATCATTGCTATTATCGACCTCTATTTTTTTTACAATGCCGAGCTCTTCACATTCGCGGCCCCAATAGTCCCTTTCGACAACAATGTAGTCGCCAATGGCAATTCCCAAATCAGCGATCTTATTTTTGTGTTCTTGAGCCTGTCGAAGGTGTTCATTTTCCCGACGTTCCAAAAAAATTATTAAAAGAGAAATTTCCTGATTGCTGAGCCCTGTTATCTTATCTAAAAAGATTCCGCTTTTCAGTTTGTCTAATAATACAGTAGCATCAATGTGAATTTCGCTGATTGTTGATCCGTAGTGATACATTTTGAAAGGAATCTCTTCATTTACTACAAGTCGGCGAATATCTTCTGAAGAGCAGACGCTTTTATTTATTTCCGTGTCGGCTATGAGGTTGGTAAATAAAGTTCCAGAGAATTTATCATGTGCTTCTATTAGCAGATGATGATAGTTACAATCGAAGGCGAAAGAGCGCCCCACGATAGCCTCATATTTTTTTTCAAGACTCTTGTCGTGTTTAGGCGTGTCTCGAAATTTCCATAATACATGTCGAGTATAAATAAACAGAGAACAATCCTCTAAGGGCTCAATGCTTAGTTTGCAAGACTCTGGTAATATATCTTTGAGGAATCCTCCAAAAACTTGTGCTGCAAATTCGTAATGTATTATGAAAGATTCGATAATGCTAAAATCTATCCAATACTCGTTCTGCGGTTTATAGATAAACGATACGAATTTGATGCCTGTGTCGTTGCTATGATTATAGAAAAAAGCGTTAGCTATTTCTATTTCGTCTGGCTCTAGGGATTTGGGATCAGTAAAAGAAATGTCGATGGAAAGTCGACAAGAGTGATTAGAGAAAGCTTCTGCCAATTCGTATGTTACTTCTACGTTGCTGAGTCTGTGTTTAAGTAGAAGTATTCCTTTCAGATATCTGTTGAGATAATTGGGAAATTCATTGTTAATGAAGTGGGAAAGCATAACATGTGAAGTGTTTTAGTTAACTAATAAAATTATTATATGCGCCTCCAGAATAGCCAACTCATCTGAGTAACCTGTTTCAGAATAAGGACCGCGATCAAATTACTTACTAATATAGTGTAATAAGAAGGCATGTTCAATGGAGTAAGTCTTATTATCTTGCTCTTACTTTCATATCGATATCCTGTGAGTATTGGACAAGCATTATCCAAATCGGCTGATCGTTTCACGAGATTAAATTTTTAGGAAAACATATAATTCCATTAGACCTTTTAGTTGAATCCCATTTATTAAAGAGTATGAAATACCCTCGTGGTATAAGGGCTAGTGGGTAGAAACCCTCAAGTTGATTTGGCTGGAAGGGAACTTGAATATTTGCCGTACAAAGAGCAAGGGTATTTAGAGTTTTAAGTCAATGAGGGTGAGATGATTCGAACATCCGACCCTCCCGACTCTGTCGGGATGCGCTAACCTTCAGTAGGAGTTATGAAAACAAAAAAGCCCCAGCATATCGCTGAGGCTTAAGTCCGGGTGAGATGATTCGAACATCCGGCCCTCCCGACTCTGTCGGGATGCACTACCCTTCAGTAGGAGTTATAAAAACAAAAAAGCCCCAGCATATTGCTGAGACTTTAAGTCGGGATGAGATGATTCGAACATCCGACCCTCCCGACTCTGTCGGGAGGCACTACCCTTCAGTAGGAGTTATAAAAATCGAGTAGGAAGTAAGGGATTATTTCCCTTACTGTCCTCTCACACCACCGTACGTGCCGTTCGGCATACGGCG
>NZ_JAHESE010000073.1 GCF_018598175.1 Dawidia cretensis | reverse complement strand
CGGGCGGCGTCCGGCATGCTCCCCATTTTGGGGCCTGTGGTGGCGTCTTTGCGCAAACCAAAGAACGGCAGCATCGGCGGGCGGGCCGGTGTTTCCAGGCTCTTCCAGGCGAGCTCGCCGCGTTTGGTACAGCTGTCGACCAGTGCCTGCCATAGTGCTTTGTTACCCCCGGCGGCGCCCATGCCGTCGCCACGCGCGCGGGCGATAAACAGGTTCGCTACGGACTTGCCCAGTGCAAGGCCCGCGGCGATGTCGCTGGTTGTAGCTTTACCCGACCACAGCGCGGCGTTGCGTTGTTCAGCCGCTTTCTTCGTGATCTCTTCTACCGCAGCAGGAAACAACAGTTTTAGCATCTCCACGGATACGCCCGACATTACCGCATCGGGTGAAGGGTATGCAGGCAAATCTGTCTCCGGCATCAGGGCCTTGATTTCACTGTCATTCTTATACGGAGCCGGGCGGTTGTATTGATACATATAGTGCCACGCTGCTTTCAGCGCTTCGTATTGCGCTACGCTTACGTAGCTATACGCACGCGCGGCATACGGCGGGTTGGCAAATGGGAACATCGGATCGGAGAAGGGATTTTCGGCATCCGGCGCCGGATACGCACCGACGGCATTCGGTTCCGGCGGCAGGTTGAAGCGCGCCACCATGCCACGCATAATCTGGTTCCAGCGCAGCACGCCACCGCCGCTCCAATATTCAATTACGCCCCGTTGCTCTTTGGTTAGGTTCTTTTGGAGGTCTTTGACTGCGGCCAGCTCTGCTTTATACGCGTCGGAGCTTACATCGGCCGGCGGGTTAAATACTTTGGGTGTCGAGTTCTCCACAATGCCTGTGATCTTTTCGATGGTCATGACCGATGCATCGACGGGGGCCCAGTTGGCGGCGTCTTCGTCGAGGGCAGCAGGCGCCTGCGGCACGAGGGTCTCGGTATCTTCGATGTCTTTGTTACAGCTTGCCAGCAGCAGCAAGCCGGCTGCGAAAGCTGTTTGTGTAATGCGGTATAGGTTACGGGTTATCATGATCGGGTCGGTTAAAGGTTCTTTTTGTTGAAGTTGATGGTATACAGCGCACCGGCCGTAAAGGCGGTAGATTCACCTACGTTGCGGCCCGTCAGGGTGCGGTTCACGGCGCCGCGTACGGCCAGGCCTTGCGGCTTCGGCAAGTAGTACATCACCAGCACACCGGCTTTGATGTAGTTCATGCGGTTGGATACAAACGGCATGTCTTGTTTGCGAATGTCGGCGCCGCCGAGTGTATTCTGCTGTATATAGTTCAACTCTGCTTGCAGAGCTCCTTTGTGGTAGCCGGCCGAAACAAAAACGTCAAACATGTTGGGCATTTTTACCTCGTCTGTGTTGTACTGTTCATTACCATCAAAGTAGGCCGGGCGATCCAACGTGGTATTGCTACGCCAGGTATACCCGCCGGAGCCGTTTACAAACCACCCTTGCTGCACTTTGAAGTGCGCCGTGAGGCGATATTGCAGGTTGGTGGTCTGGGTGCCGATCGACAGTGGAAAGAAGTCGGGCGTATAATCTGACAGCGGTGTCGAGAAGTTGACGACGGCAAAGGTGTTAAAGGCGTTCTTGTCGGTCTTGTGGCGGAAGAAATTATACTTCACGCCCACCGACAGATCTTGAATACCTTCCACGCCGTGCAACGTGCCGGCGCTGGCTTTGGTCTTTACATAGGGCAGCATGGCGATGACATTCACTTTGTCTATAATGCCGTAGGTGCCCATCCACATTACGCTTTGTGTGGTTACGTCGCCGATGTTGCCGTTGTCGCGTTTCTTCTCACCCTGCCAGTAGTCGGTCCATTGGTCGTGGGTATAAAGAAGCCCGGTACAGAGCTTTTTGGAGCTCATCATGAGCCCGTCCGTTAGATTCTGTGCAAAGGAGAGCGCTGGTAGAAGTCCGATCAGGATTAGGTAAATTTTCTTCATATAGGTTATTGGGGTGTTACTTGGGTGTATCCATCAAAGGCCGGCATACCACGCACGGCGAATGGCCGCGTGGCGGGTTTAAGGAGTCGGCCGTCTGGGGCCGGAAATGCAGCAACGCTATATCAGGTCGCTGCTCGTTTATAGCAATGTGTGCCATCACGAAGTATGATTGACTGGATGATCAAAAGAAAATTTGAAGACGTCACGGCGGGCGGAGGTTTAACCTATGCCGCAGCCGTGTTAATAAGAATACACCTCAGTATTAAGCCCGTTCGGGCGGGTGTATAATAGAAGTCTGGAAGGAGGGAATAAAAACCGTCAGGGCGCCGTGCTGCGAGACAGGCCGGGCCCAACCAATAGACGACCGGTCCATGTCATGGAGCTCGATCAGGTATTCTTTAATAAGGGTCGGAGCGATTGTTTTGGATTGATCTTGTGCGCCCGACGCGTCATCGCTAAAGGTTTTGACGTAGTCGGTCATGGCGCGGTGAATGCGTTTGCTTTGCTGGTCGTTGACACACACTACGTAAAGTGTGTCCTGACTGAGCCGCTGTTTGATCATGTGGAAGAACTCCCCTTCGTGCTCGAACTCGCCGTCTACACGCACATAGTCCTGGCGGTCGCCAGCATAGGGAATGGACAGCGGTACTTTGAAGGTGATGGTTTGGGATTCGTCGTATTGCTCAGCATCGAAGCGCTGCACCAGCTGCTGCCGGTTTTGATATTGCAGCCCCATGAAAATACCGTAGAAGCCCAGCACATTAAAGAGCAGGAGCAATAAGAGGGCTATCGCAGCAATTCTTCTCACGGTTCGGTACAGGTGGATACATAGTTAAGAAATTTACACGTATTAAACAACGTACCGAAATCGTTTCCTGAACGGATAGGCGGTCAGATCGCCCGAAATATTCTCTACAGCGGCACAAATACGACCTTTTTGGTCTCGAAAAATTCCTCTTTAAAATAGTCGGACAGGTCGTAGATCTGGTGCAGCTTTTTGAGATCCGCCAGTTCTTCGTCCAGGTCGCCACCTTTTAAGTATAGAATGCCGTTATCCAACGGGTGCGTGGATTGTTTGCGCGTTTTGCGGTGTACCCACTGATAAAATTCCTTGATGCGCGTCACGGCGCGGCTCACGATGAAGTCGTATTCAGCCTTTATTTGTTCCGCGCGAATCTGCTCGCCGTGGACATTGGTTAGTCCCAGGCTATCGGCTACGCCGTTTACGACGGTGATCTTTTTGCCGATCGAGTCTACCAGGTGAAAGCGCGTCTCGGGGAACAGGATCGCCAACGGTATGCCCGGGAAGCCGCCCCCTGTACCGACGTCCAGTATATGGGCGCCGGGGTTAAAGGCCATCACTTTGGCAATGCCCAGCGAGTGCAGTACGTGGTTGATATAGAGGTTTTCAATGTCCTTGCGGGAAATGACATTGATCTTTTCGTTCCAGTCTTTGTAGAGCTCAAAGAGGGCAGCGAATTGCTGCTTTTGCTTTTCCGTTAGGTCGGGAAAGTAGTGGTGTATGATGCTGACGTCTTGCACGATGTAAAGTACAGTGGGCCGGTAGCCCGGCCGGGTCTTCAGGAATTAAATATGATCGCGTTTGTTCTTCACCATGTCGAACATCAGTTCGCGGGCGCGGTGGAGCTGCGCTTTTACAGTGCCCAGTGGAGCATCGAGCTCCTCGGCAATCTCTTCGTAGGACAGCTCGTGGAAGTAGCGCAGGCGTACCAGCTTTTGGTATTTGGGCGGCAGCTTGTCTACGAATACCTGAATAAGCTCGGCCTTTTGTATGCGGATGGCCTCCTCTTGCGGGTCGAGGTTCTCGTCTTCTACGTCGATGGACACGGACTGGCCGTCGTCGTCGGTAAAAGAATTTTCAATGCTCAGGGTGTTGAGCTTCTTCTTGCGAATAAAGTCGATGGTATTGTTGGTGGCAATGCGGAATAGCCATGTGCTGAAGGTAAAATCTTTCTTGAAGCGGTGCAGGCTGCGAAAGGCTTTGGCAAACGACTCGATGGTCAGGTCCTCGGCATCGTCTACGTTCCGGACCATCTTCAGGATCATGTGATACACGGGCCGCTTATAGCGTTGCATCAGGCGCGCAAAGGCCTTATCATCCCCGTCCACCGCGTTATCTATCAGCCGGAAATCTTCGAGTGCTTTTGAGGAAAACCTATTTTCTTCTAATTCTTCCATCGTACTTCTTTAGAAACTAACGCAGTGAGGCCGGTGACAAGATAATAAAACGCATAAATAAAATCTAAGAGTGGCACCATCCAGGCCTCAAACTTCTGGCCAAGTTTCTTGGAAGTTATGTGCAAAATCAGGGAAATAAAGCCGGTTCGGAGCACCAGTACACCGATGACGGGGTACAGCGCAATCCACAGCGGCTCAGCTTGCAGGGGCAGCGCGATGAGCAAGCCGAGGCCCAGGAACCAGGTGAGCAGCCATGTCACGGCAAAGATGCCGAGCACGAACCGGTGCTTGGCCCGGTAGAATTTGCCGACCGACAGGTGGCGGGTCTTTTGCGTGTAATAGGCGCCCCAGCGTGTGTGGGGAATGGAGTACATCATCGACTCTTCGCCCACCACCACGCGGGTGTTCTTACCCCGGGCGTGCTGGTTTACGAAAAGGTCGTCATCCCCTCCGGTCACGTTTAGAAAGTTGTTAAAGCCTTTGTTTTCCAGGAACATCGATCTGCGGTATGCCAGGTTGCGGCCCACACCCATAAATGGATTGCCGAGCAACGCTAATCCGATATACTGCATGGCGGTCAGCAAGGTTTCAAAACGGATGAAAATATTCAGAAAGCCGGGGATGCGGATGTACGGCGAGAAGCCCAGTACGAAGCTGACGGACGGCTCGTCAAACCGGGCTGCCATGCTGCTGATCCAGTTCCGGCTGTTGGGACGGCAATCGGCGTCGGTCAGCAGCAGCCATTCGTATTT
>NZ_JAHESE010000072.1 GCF_018598175.1 Dawidia cretensis | reverse complement strand
AACCGCTCGGGATCAATGTGCGGATATTGTTTTACCAGCTCAGCGAAAACCAGATCGCCATTGAAGATAGGCACGCCAGCAGGTACAAGCCGAGGGCCATAAGTAGTTTTGCCAGCCCCATTGGGACCGGCAATCACGAAAAATTCCGGAGTCATAGCAGCGGAATATTAAGCCGATATTAGGTCAGACCAATAGCCTTTGCCAGCCGGTGCAAGCTGCTGAATGAAAGAATACGATCTCTTAGCAGGATCAAAAGAAACGAGATCTTCGGAGCCATCGGGATTAGCGCGTACAAAGTGCGATGCCTCTTTTGTGCGATCATCTTTGTAATACATCGGCAGCCCCCGTTGAAAAGCATCGGAATATAACTGGCGGGTTACTTCATTTGCCTGGCTTTCAAATTGAGCAACAGTTAAGCCGCTGGGGAATAGAAGTTCTGATTTGTCAGCCGAGCTTTTTTGCCCGTTCAGAATAGCTTCTAATGTCTTAAAAAACTCAGAGTCATCTTTTAGTGAACGCTTAAGTTCGTTCAACTCTTCGGCGGGTATTACTACGCCGGAAAGCATGCCTGATTCATTTTTTAAGACTGTCATTTTCATCGGTCTCACCGTTTGGTTTACAAAATTAAACAAGTTCCTCATAATTATTTGGGTTAAAGGTTATGGAGTTCGATTTCCTTCGTTTTTATGGCAGCGACGCCGTTTTTCTGAACTTGTCTGGAGGGTTTATGTGCCTTTGATATATGGCCATCCAACGACCTCTTATTCGGAAACGGCCCGGCTTCGCATTCCGGGCACCAATGCTCAATGACCTTTTCTTTTTCACCAGCCAGCCGCTTAAAGAACAGCTCGCTAAGCTGCCAAACTGAAAGCGAATGAACGAGGCAAATCAGAAAGCTAATAGAAGTCAATTTGATGTTTACAAGCGTAGGATTTTGAATCGTCTCAAACCAATAGTCGTAATAGAATGCGTTCAGAAAAAAGCTCACGACGGCATAAAATTTACCGGTGTTGCGATAGCCGTTGATAATGAATATCAGAATTATGAACTCTATAACGGCTGCCAGGGCTATGCCATATAGCCAGTTAAATGCGGTGTAGCCATACACACTGATATCCAGATGTTCCATCTGCATAAACAGGTGCCCGGCATGCGGAACATATAGCAATATTAACACAAGCGCTCCGTGAAAGATCACTTCTTTGCTCTCCAGGTATGTGACTAATTTATTCATGGTTGTGGCGTTTGGTTGTTGTTTGAATCTGCATGAGGGATGTTCTGCTTTCTGGATTGCATGTCCAGTTTTCCGCGTAATGCTAACATGTCGTTGCTCACTTTTCCATCGAGAATTTTAGCATAGTGTTGCGTTGTCTTCAGGTTTCTATGGCCAAGCATTTTTCCTACGGTTTCAATCGGCACACCATTACTAAGTGTTACGGTGGTGGCAAAGGTGTGTCGTGCTGTATGCGAGGTCATTTTTTTGGTGATACCGCACAGGTCAGAGATTTCTTTCAGATAGGCGTTCATCTTCTGATTGCTCGGCACCGGCAGAAGAACGTCTTTATGTGAACAGAATGGATCGTGCTCGTATCTCTCGACAACATGCAGAGCCTGGGGTAGGAGCGGAATGCGGGAAGGCGTATCGGTTTTCTTTCGGCTTGTGAAGATCCACTTCTCGCCGTCTATTCCGGTGGCCACTTCAGAGCGTTTCAATTTTTTAATATCGGCATAGGCTAAGCCGGTATAGCAACTGAACAAGAACAGATCTCGTACGATGTTGAGGCGGGCCGTGGCAAAATTCTTTGCAGCCAAAGTGTCGATATCTTCTTGTGTCAGGATTTCGCGAACAACTTCCCGTTTATTCATCTTGTAGCCGAGAAATGGATCACGTGTGAGCCACCCATTCTTTAGACAAATGTTGATGATCTTTTTAAGATTACTGATGTACTTAACAGATGTATTGTGGCAGCAGCCTCGCTCTGATTTCAACCAAAATTCAAATTCGGATACGAACTCAAAGTTTAATGCGTCAATGGCTATGTCGTCTCTTTTATACTTCCATTGAATAAAAGAGACTGTGTGTGCCAATGCTGTTTCGTAACGCTCTTGCGTGCCCGGAGCGAACTCTTTGCCGACCAGCAGGGCCAGCTGTTCATTGTGATGCTGAAAGATGGGTACAAGCGTGCGGACGTCTTTCTTTTTCCCATGAAGTCCTTCCTTTAAAGCTTCGGCGGTAATGGGTTCTTTGTCTGCCATTAGCTGGAGATACACCTCATACACGCGCGTTTGTAGCGTACTTAGGTACGCATTTAACATGCGCACATCTTCCCGCGTGCCCGCGGCTCGGCCGTTGACATTATCCCAACGTGCAGGGTCCCATTGGCGACGCGTTGAATACTCGGCGCGCTCCCCTGCGGCGCTTATGCGCATGTAGATGGGCAGGGCAGCAGCTCGTTTCGACTGTTTCGGTTTCTTGAAATGGAATTGTACTGAAAAGCGATTGTTCATCATAACGACGGTGTTTAAGCATGGATAAATCTATGCTTGCGGCCACCGCGAATCAAGATGTTCACTGGTTGAACAGGTTGATCTTCAATTCGTTGCGAGAGAATTGGTGAGTCTTTTTTCGACTTCGGACGAACTCACCAATTTCCCCCCTAAAACATGAGAAATGATGCATAATTTGAATGGTCCAAAAACAAAAAAGCCTGCAAATTTCGTCATTTGCAGGCTTTTGAATGATTTGACATTGTTGTCAGCAGAGGAAGAGGGATTCGAACCCCCGGACCTGTTACGGTCTCCGGTTTTCAAGACCGGTGCAATAAACCGCTCTACCATTCCTCTGTACCGGTTTATTTTAAGGATGGCAAAGATAGCAGTTTCTGCCTTTTTGGCAAAAAACACTGCCTCTTTTCTTTTCCAGGCCGGAAAAGCACTATTTCTGCTCGTCGGCGAAGTCTACAAACGTCTTTTTAATGTCTCTGTCGTCGACCTTGGCTACGTTCTTATGATATGCGTCCAGCTCCAGCAGCACTATACGCTGGTCGTTCAGGATAGCCCGCAGCTTCTCAATCTCCTTATCAAAATCCGGTTTCCGACGCTCTGATTTCAACGAATAACGGCGGGCAAACTCATCACCCGAAGACTGTATGCGGTTCCGGATATCGATGCTGATCTTAATCTTCTCCAGGATGGCATCTTTCGAACGGCCGATTACTTCAGTGGCCTCCAGCGTACCCATGGTCAGTACCGTCGTACCCCCCACAGCCGACACAATCTTCGACTGGTCAGCATTGTCCACCATCGCAGGTGTAAAGCCGGTCACAGCACCCAGTGAGGCATTGACGATAGAGCGGTGCTTTTTGCCTTTCTTGGCTGACTTGTAGTCGGCGTTCAGTTTCTTTTGGTTGGCATCGAGCTGTTGGATCAGAATCATGGCGTCTACCAGGTTGGCGCGGTATTTCTGGAACAGGTGAGCATCCTTCTTAATCAGGTTTTCGGTATCGGCGATTTTGATGCGGATCCTTCTTTGCGTTCGGTTGTTGGACTTGTCAAGCACGAAGAATACCAGCTCTATTGTACGCGCTACCTGGGCGTCGTCTACGAAATCGTAGCCGGGTGTCCAGGTAAACTCGGACTGCAGCGCGGTGTTTTCTTTCAGCGCCGACGCCGGCACGCGCTTGTCGCTGGCGACGAAGCCCACATTGCGTACGTTATCGTCGCCGTTGGGGTCGGAAATGTAGATCTTCAGGTTGAGCGTTTCGTCTTCTTTAATGGAGAACAGCGTATCGACGGGTACCACCAGAATATCCGGCGGCAAATCCTGTTGGGTTTGAGCGACCTTGATGCGGCCTTTGGTTTCTGCTTTGTCGGGTTGATCCTGGACGACAAACTCCAGCGTGAGCGGGTTGCCGCGAAGGCCGGCGAATTGGCTGCGCGAGGGTGTCCAGGTAAGCTGGCCGAGCGATGACAGCGAAGAGCCTTCCGGCATCTGCGATTGAATGGAACGGAAGACCAGCGGGTCGCCGTCGGGGTCGTATACATATTCGCCGGCCACCTGAAAGGTGTTCGGGCTGGCCTGCTTGACGTAGAAGACTGGCAACTCTTCCACTACCGGCGGGCGGTTGATGTGGCGCACGGTGAACGTAATCGTTCTGCGGTCGCGCTTGCCGTCGCTGTAGGCACATTGGAAGATTACGGAGAAATCTTTTTGAAGGGCCACGCGGTCTACGAGGTCGTAGGAAGGCCTCCAATAAAAATTGCCAAGCGAGTCGAACTGGATGCCGAGGCCATCGGCGCCGTCAAGGGTGAAATATTTTGTGGCGGTGGCGTGCGATTTTACCTGGAAGCGCAGCTCCCGGTTTTCATCCAGTACATTCCAGCCAGTCGAGTCCGGAAAGATCAAATGCGAAGACTGTCCAAACGCAGCAGCACAGCACAGAGACAGAAAAAGAACAAGAGCGGATTGCTTCACAAGAATCTAGTTTGCTATTTAAAGGTCGTAAAGTTAACAAGATCGAGTTTTTGTGACATGCCAGGTATGAAAAAGACGCAATCTGCACCCAATTTCTTCGACGATGTGTATGAAGTGTGCCGTCTAATACCGTCAGGGCGGGTGACCAGCTATGGGTCAATTGCACACTACTTAGGAGTGAAATCGGGTGCGAGAATGGTCGGATGGGCCATGCATGGCTGCCCAAAGGACGTTCCGGCGCATCGTGTCGTTAACAGCAACGGCCTGCTTACGGGTAAGGTTCACTTCAAACCGCCCTCCGCCATGGCGTCGCGACTCAAAAAAGAGGGCGTGAAGGTGGTGAAAGACAAAATCCAGCACTTCAACGACGTATTCTGGGATCCATCGACGGAACTCACCCTCGACAAACCCAAAGCAAGAAAACGCGCTCCCAAAAAGGGATAAATTTTTCCGGACAACCCGCTATTAACGCTGATTTACGCCAATTGGCGCGTGGCACAGCGTTCGCATTACCGTTGTCAAAAGACACTAACTATGAAACCCCTCATCAGAGTTTTTGTTGTCGGCCTGCTCTTCTTCGCTGCCCCCGTGCAGCGTTCACATGCGAAAGATGCTGTGGTGCCTGCGCCTCCTGCGGCCCGTGAAAACAGTCTCTTTATCCTCAAAGCAGAGAAAGGTTTTGTCGGCGCAACGGTGGAGATATTCCACGTCAGCGGTGATCTGCTGGCTTCTCAGCAACTGCAGAAACGTAAGGTTGTGATCGATTTTGGAAGTGTTCAGTATGGCACGTACATAATACGCCTGACGAAAGGGAATAAGATACAGGAGTATCAGTATACTAAGAAATAAGATGTAGCTCCGCTTACCTGCGGACTCATCAAGAAATAGTGGGGTTGGTTTTAATCGGGTTTAGGCTGCTTCGTCCAAGAGGTGGCCTTTTCCTTTTTATATGGTTTGTACTACGGCACGGCTGCTGGACGAAGGTGGTCGGTGGAACTGTGGTGGTTTTAGGGTTACCATGGTTACGACGTGACCTCGATGGCAGTCTGAAGACTGCCATTAGACAGGCACAAGTCGCCCTCCCTTCGGTCGGAAGACTCATATCTTTGGAAATAGAATCAGAACAGTTATTTTTTGTCAATACTAGCCGGTGGGGTACCTATTC
>NZ_JAHESE010000071.1 GCF_018598175.1 Dawidia cretensis | reverse complement strand
CTACATTTGCATCCCCAATCGCTAGAAGAGCGGCGGGGATGCGGAAAGCGAGAGCTGATAAAGCAGAAGAATGGACTTGACGTGATGATGGATTCTGGTAGAATTCGAAGATGTTTAGAGCTCGTGAGAGGTTTAAAAAAAGAAAAAAAGATTTGACCAGAAAGTTGCAAAGAGGAAAAAGCTTCTTACCTTTGCACTCCCAAAACGAAAGAGGGTTTCGAAAATCGGAAGGATTATCGGAGCGAGATTGAAAGGTTAACAAACTGTGAAAGGTTTAAGACCACGGTTAGTCGAAGACGGAATGGATAAGTGATTTGAAGTTCTGACAGAAGCTAAAACGTTCTTTGAATAGATGGATTGATAGCGGACCCTACTACACTAATCGCTATGAGAGGTGTAGATAGGACGAGTCACATTTCGATGTGGCTCACGATTCTGAAAAGAAATCGAATAAGGGTTAAGGACAAACAAAAATTGGGTGGTCCGGTTCGATCAGCGAAAGTTGGTGAACAGAGGACCCCGGGTTTCCGAGCTTGATGCGAATTAAGTGAGGAGATCATAAGGATTATTACAATGGAGAGTTTGATCCTGGCTCAGGATGAACGCTAGCGGCAGGCCTAATACATGCAAGTCGAACGGCAAGTTGAGTAGCAATACTTGACCTAGAGTGACGTACGGGTGCGTAACACGTATGCAACCTACCCAAAACAGGAGTATAGCTCGGGGAAACTCGAATTAACCCTCCATAAGATAGTAGCAGAGCATTCTGTAGCTATTAAAACTCAGGTGGTTTTGGATGGGCATGCGTTTGATTAGCTAGTTGGTAGTGTAACGGACTACCAAGGCGATGATCAATAGGGGAACTGAGAGGTTGATCCCCCACACTGGCACTGAGATACGGGCCAGACTCCTACGGGAGGCAGCAGTAGGGAATATTGGTCAATGGATGCAAGTCTGAACCAGCCATGCCGCGTGCAGGAAGAAGGCCTTCTGGGTTGTAAACTGCTTTTGTCAGGGGATAAAAAATTCCTTGCGAGGAATATTGAAGGTACCTGGCGAATAAGCCACGGCTAACTACGTGCCAGCAGCCGCGGTAATACGTAGGTGGCGAGCGTTGTCCGGATTTATTGGGTTTAAAGGGTGCGTAGGCGGTCCTATAAGTCAGTGGTGAAATATCGCAGCTTAACTGTGAGGGTGCCATTGATACTGTAGGACTTGAGTGAATTTGAGGTAGGCGGAATTGACGGTGTAGCGGTGAAATGCTTAGATATCGTCAAGAACACCGATAGTGAAGACAGCTTACCAAGCTTCAACTGACGCTGAGGCACGAAAGTGTGGGGATCAAACAGGATTAGATACCCTGGTAGTCCACACTGTAAACGTTGATTACTCGCTGTTGGCGATACACAGCCAGCGGCTAAGCGCAAGCGATAAGTAATCCACCTGGGGAGTACGCCGGCAACGGTGAAACTCAAAGGAATTGACGGGGGTCCGCACAAGCGGTGGAGCATGTGGTTTAATTCGATGATACGCGAGGAACCTTACCTGGACTAGAATGCCCTTGACCGATCCAGAGATGGATTTTTCCGCAAGGACAAGGAGCAAGGTGCTGCATGGCCGTCGTCAGCTCGTGCCGTGAGGTGTTGGGTTAAGTCCCGCAACGAGCGCAACCCTTATCTTTAGTTGCCAGCACGTCATGGTGGGGACTCTAAAGGGACTGCCTGCGCAAGCAGAGAGGAAGGAGGGGATGACGTCAGGTCATCATGGCCCTTACGTCCAGGGCTACACACGTGCTACAATGGCGTATACAAAGTGTTGCAAGCCAGCGATGGTGAGCCAATCACAAAAAGTACGTCTCAGTTCGGATTGCAGGCTGCAACTCGCCTGCATGAAGTTGGAATCGCTAGTAATCGCGCATCAGCAATGGCGCGGTGAATACGTTCCCGGACCTTGTACACACCGCCCGTCAAGCGATGGAAGTCGGGAGGACCTGAAGACAGTAGCTGTAAGGCGCTGTTTAGGGTTAAACTGATGACTGGCGCTAAGTCGTAACAAGGTAGCCGTACCGGAAGGTGCGGCTGGAACACCTCCTTTCTGGATAGACACTTAGGGTGTCACAGAGAACCTTAACTCGAAGATCCGCTATCAATCTAATTTATTCGAAAGTATTTGACTTAAGAAAGAGGACTGTAAAGATCCGGGCTTGTAGCTCAGGTGGTTAGAGCGCTACACTGATAATGTAGAGGTCCGTGGTTCGAGTCCACGCAGGCCCACTAGTTGGGAGCGGGGAAAGGATCAAGGGAACAGCATCAACCAAGTTAGTGGGGTCGCAAGATCTTAGTTAACGTAACTGGGGGATTAGCTCAGCTGGCTAGAGCGCCTGCTTTGCAAGCAGGAGGTCATCGGTTCGACTCCGATATTCTCCACGGAAATTACAGAGATCGCAAGATCGATCCATCCATCTTAAGAAAGAATAAGACAGGTAAGTGAGTCAGATCCGGTTGGGATTTGAGATCAACTACCACGATGTCTGTACCGATGTCGCTACACAAGAGATAAGCCATTTCTAGTAGTCATAAGCGGGGAAATACGGGCAAAGGAGTTCATTGACATATTGGTGAAAGAGTAGTAAAAGTAAGTAAGTAGTGGGTGTTTGTACAGCTATCCGCAAGGGTAGATGACTAACAGACATAAACGAGCGAGCACATAGGATACCACGTTAATTTGATGTGAATCAGATTAACCGAACCTTGAAAGGTAATCGTTAAAAGAAGTAATCAAGGGCGTATGGGGAATGCCTAGGCTTTCAGAGGCGAAGAAGGACGTGATAAGCTGCGATAAGCTACGGGGATTCGCAAATAGAAATTGATCCGTAGATTTCCGAATGGGGCAACCCAGTATATTGAAGATATACTACCTAGCAATAGGAGCAAACTCAGGGAACTGAAACATCTAAGTACCTGAAGGAAGAGAAAACAATTTAGTGATTGCGCAAGTAGTGGCGAGCGAACGCGCAAGAGCCCAAACCTGACCAGTTACGGCTGGTTAGGGGTTATAGGACTACATAATCTGATTAACATTAAGAAGAACTGGGTGGGAAACCAGGCCATAGAGGGTGATAGCCCCTTATTCGTACCGTGTTAAGAAGTGGTAGTATCCTGAGTAGGGCGGGGTCGGAGACGCCCCGTTTGAATTTGCCAGCACCATCTGGTAAGGCTAAATACTCCTGAAAGACCGATAGTGAACCAGTACTGTGAAGGAAAGGTGAAAAGTACCGTGAATAACGGGGTGAAATAGAACCTGAAACCGTACGCCTACAAGCGGTCGGAGCTCTGTGATGGAGTGACGGCGTGCCTTTTGCATAATGAGCCTACGAGTTACTGTCACTGGCGAGGTTAAGTGTCTGGAGACACGCAGCCGGAGCGAAAGCGAGTCTGAATAGGGCGCATAGTCAGTGGGAGTAGACGCGAAACTTTGTGATCTACCCTTGGTCAGGATGAAGTTCCGGTAACACGGGATGGAGGTCCGAACTAGTAAACGTTGAAAAGTTTTTGGATGAACTGAGGGTAGGGGTGAAAGGCTAATCAAACTGAGAAATAGCTCGTACTCCCCGAAATGCCTTTAGGGGCAGTGTGGAGGTTGAGTTTAGTACAGGTAGAGCTACCAATAGGACTAGGGGGAGTCACATCCTACCAAATCCTGATGAACTCCGAATGGTACTAAATATACTCTGCAATGAGGGCATGGGTGCTAAGGTCCGTGTCCGAGAGGGAAAGAACCCAGACCTGCAGCTAAGGTCCCAAAATCTACACTAAGTTGAACTAAGGCGGTTCAGTTGCTTAGACAGCCAGGATGTTTGCTTGGAAGCAGCAATTCATTTAAAGAGTGCGTAACAGCTCACTGGTCGAGCGACAGAGCATCGATAATAATCGGGCATCAAGTGTAGTACCGAAGCTCAGGATTTAGCAGCAATGCTAAGTGGTAGGGGAGCATTCTAACAGCGGAGAAGCAGTATGGTAATGTATTGTGGAGCGGTTAGAAAAGCAAATGTAGGCATAAGTAACGATAAGGCAGGCGAGAAACCTGCCCACCGATAGACTAAGGGTTCCGCGGCAATGTTAATCAACCGCGGGTAAGTCGGGACCTAAGCGGTAGCCGAGAGGCGAACGTGATGGCCAATGGGTTAATATTCCCATACTACCGTATTGAGCGATGAGGTGACGGAGGAGTGACAATTCCGCGAACTGACGAAATAGTTCGTTAAAGGGCGTAGTTATAGGACTGGTAGGAAAATCCGCCGGTTTTGATGAAACCTGATAGTATCTGGAGGCTTCGGCCGAAGGAATAGTGAATGTAAGCAGACTTCCAAGAAAACCCTCTAAGCATATTGATATGGTACCCGTACCGGAAACCGACACAGGTAGTCAAGGAGAATATCCTGAGGTGCTCGAGTGATCCATGGCTAAGGAACTAGGCAAATTAACCCTGTAACTTCGGGAAAAGGGGTGCCTCCCTGCAGCAATGCAGGAGGTCGCAGAGAAATGGCCCAGGCGACTGTTTAACAAAAACACATGGCTATGCGAAATCGAAAGATTAAGTATATGGCCTGACACCTGCCCGGTGCTGGAAGGTTAAGGGGGGATGTTAGCCGCAAGGCGACGCATTGAACTGAAGCCCCAGTAAACGGCGGCCGTAACTATAACGGTCCTAAGGTAGCGAAATTCCTTGTCGGGTAAGTTCCGACCTGCACGAATGGTGTAACGATCTGGGCACTGTCTCAGCCATGAGCTCGGTGAAATTGTAGTCACGGTGAAGATGCCGTGTACCCGTCACGGGACGGAAAGACCCCATGCACCTTTACTATAGCTTCGCATTGACATTGGGTAGATGATGTGTAGGATAGGTGGGAGACTTTGATCCTGTGCCGCTAGGTATAGGGGAGTCAACGGTGAAATACCACCCTTTATTTATCTGATGTCTAATCCGCCAAAAGTGGAGACAGTGCGTGGTGGGTAGTTTGACTGGGGTGGTCGCCTCCGAAAGTGTATCGGAGGCTTTCAAAGGTATGTTCAGTACGCTTGGTAACCGTACGTGGAGTGCAATAGCATAAACATGCTTGACTGTGAGATCGACGGATCGAGCAGGATCGAAAGATGGATATAGTGATCCGGTGGTTCTGTATGGAAGGGCCATCGCTCAAAGGATAAAAGGTACGCTGGGGATAACAGGCTGATCTCCCCCAAGAGCTCACATCGACGGGGAGGTTTGGCACCTCGATGTCGGCTCGTCACATCCTGGGGCTGGAGAAGGTCCCAAGGGTTAGGCTGTTCGCCTATTAAAGTGGCACGCGAGCTGGGTTCAGAACGTCGTGAGACAGTTCGGTCCCTATCTGTGATGGGCGTAGGAAGCTTGAGAGGTCCTGATTTTAGTACGAGAGGACCGAATTGGACCGACCGCTGGTGTACCGGTTGTGGCGTCAGCTGCACCGCCGGGTAGCTATGTCGGGAAGAGATAAGCGCTGAAAGCATCTAAGCGCGAAACTCACCTCAAGATGAGGCTTCCATTAAGGGACGTCAGAGATTATGACGTTGATAGGCTGCAGGTGTAAAGGCAGAAATGTCAAAGCTGAGCAGTACTAATAACCCGAACGCTTCGGGGAGGTGGTTGCAATACACCATCTCCCTAAATAAGACGAAAAGTAAGACTATGTGCTTGCTCAAATCTGCTACTATACTGAAAATATTACCTACTCTTTTGCCAATATTGTCAACGATATTAAACAGCTATGATCAGTTGGATCTTGCTGAAGACCTTAAGGTGACTATGGCGGTGGGGATCACCTCTTCCCATTCCGAACAGAGCAGTTAAGCCCACCAGCGCTGATGGTACTGGGATAACACCCGGGAGAGTAAGTCGTTGCCTTTCTTTTACAAAAGAAGCCTTGATAGAAATATCAGGGCTTTTTTGTTTTAA
>NZ_JAHESE010000070.1 GCF_018598175.1 Dawidia cretensis | reverse complement strand
CAACGGCTGGGAACGGCGCGACCGCACACCGATACGAGACTGGCAGGCCGTGGCGCGCAGCTGGATCCTCAAAATCGGAGTGTTCGATGAAAAAAATCCGAACACCCAAAAAGGCCCTAAGCCTCACCACCTCGATACCGACAACGATAAAGATTTCCCAGAACCCATATGAAACAGCGTGAGTGTGAGAGCGAGAGCGGAGAAAATACAGGCATTCTGTCCGGCGATTCGCCGCCACCACGAAAACGGTGTGAGCGCGGGCGCGAAGAAAATGCAAACAGTCATGGGCGGCAGTTCCACTGCCGCCATTTAAAAAAATATATACCTATGCAGCCTATCGACTATTCCTGGTGTATCCAATACCTTGAAAAACACGGCCGTCAAACGTTCGGCCTGCACTTCACCATCGACGAAGGTGACTACCCGGTCGTTCACCGACTCATTGCTTACTTTCTTCGCCACGAAGCGGAATCGACGCGGCTTGGCATCGACCTGAACAAAGGCCTGCTTGTCACCGGTCCGGTGGGCTGCGGCAAATCATCTCTCATGACGCTCCTGCGCACCATTCCCCACCCGCCACACCAATTCACGATACGCCCCTGCCGTGACGTCAGCTTCGAGCTGCTGGAGGATGGCTATAAAGTCATTAACCGCTATAGCAAGCTGTCCTATAACAGCCATGGTCCGCGTATCTATTGCTTCGATGACCTGGGCGCGGAGCAAAACCTGAAGTACTTCGGTAATGAGTGCAATGTGATGGCGGAAATACTGCTCAGCCGCTACGAGCTCTTTGTGAGTCAGCACATGCTTACCCATATCACGACCAACCTGCAGGCGACCGAGCTTGAGTCCGGTTACGGCAACCGCGTGCGGTCACGGCTACGGGAACAGTTGAACCTGGTAGCGTTCGCGAAGACTTCGCGGGATAAGCGCGGACAGGTGAAAGCGGTGTGAGGGTGAATGTGAGAGTGAAGAAACCAGCGTGGGCGAAACGCGCACGCTGGTTAAGCCCCCTTTTAGAACGGGAGCTGTGAAACTGAGAACTGAACCCAAAAGACCCGGATAGAAACCTCCCGGAAGGAAGAACGAACGACACACACATTAAAAGGCGTAACAGCCCAACAGAGGTATAAGCCCGCCGAAAGCCACCAGCCACCGACGCGGACACGAAATATATATTTAAACATGGCCATGCTTCAAGGGATCGGGGAGACAGGTGCAAGGGCTGCCAAGAAAAAATACTACCTGGGGGCTGGCGGGAGGGCGTGTGCGGAAGGTGGAGATTTTTTCTTGCGCAGGCGAAGCGAACCCTTGCACCTGTCGGACCGCATGCCCTTAGATTGGGGCATGTTTAGATATATATGGATCAACCGGAAAGGGTTTATAGTCGGTGCGGGCTGGCGGGGTGTATGGTTGTGCAGGTTACGAGTGGGGCCTTGCCAGTCTGAAGACTGGCATTGGGGTAGGTCCAAGTCGCCCTCCCTTCGGTCGGAAGACTTGAACCAGGGCTTAATCATCGTTTAGCAACGTCTCTACATTTTCATGGGTTAGGCCGGTGAAGGTGCAGAAGTCGTCGATGGTTATAAGTTGGCCGGGGCGTTTCCCGACGAATTGCCGGATTCGACGATGAATACGTCCGGCCGTTTTGTAGCAGTAGCCCATGATGCGCTGGATGTCTTTGGGGGTGATTACAACTATCGTTCTTGTCATTTTACTCATACGGCTTTGATAGGGCTTTAGTACGGCTTAAGTAGGGCTTTAGTAGGGAGTATCCGGCTCTTGATTTTTTCTTGTCGCCAAGTACTGCTGCGGTTCCCTTTTTTGCAAGGCTTTGGTTGGTATAATTCCGATTGGTTTTGGTGTACGACATGGGCCGTCGGGGTATATGGGTTACCACGGGTTACGATGTTACCGTTGGGGAGTCTGAAGACTCCCCGCCATGCTGGGCACGAGTCTCCGCCCCGAGACGGGGCTAAGACTCGCGCCAGATGGTAGGAACAGTTGGGAATATATAGGAACATATACGAACCGTTGGGAACATGTGGGAACTGTCGTTATGGTTTGCCTCGGGCTGCCGGTATGTTTGAACCGCTGCAGCACAGAAGGCGAACCGGCCAGCCTGTAACAGGCCGGATACATTTAACAAATTTTACTTTTATGGCTAAACAAAAAGGGATTATTAAGCTGGAGGGTACCCTTGGCGACATCACGTTTGTCAAGACGGCCGACGGCTATATCGCCCGCGAGCGAACCTCGCTGAGCGGTGATCGCATTAAGAACGATGCGTCGTTTCAGCGGACGCGCGAGAATAATTCGGAGTTCGGTCGTGCCGCGCAGACGGGACAGGTTATCCGCACGGCGTTTCGCCCGCTGTACAGTGGCATAGCCGACTCGCGTATGACGGGCCGGTTGACGAAGGAACTGATGCGTGTTCTGCGTACGGACCCGGTCAACCAACGCGGCCAGCGTACGCCGCAAGACGGTGTGCTAGGGCTTTTGCAAGGGTTTAATTTCAGCCGCGATGCGTCGCTGTCGAGCAAGCTGTATGTGCAGTTTGATACGGCGATCGATCGTGCGGCGGGTACCGCGACAGTGTCACTGCCGTTGTTTGCGCCTGGCAAGATGGTCAGCTCGCCAAGTGGCGCCACGCACTTCCGATTGCTGTCGGGGGTGGCACGGATCGACTTCGAGACGGGCGACTATAGCTTGAACCAGGAGCGTTCAGAGGAGATCCTGGTGAATAATCCGGCCGAGGTACAGGTACAGCTGGCGACGGCGTTTGATCCGGGCACGGAGGATGCGTTGTTCCTGGCGTTCGGGATCGAGTTTATGCAGCTGGTGAACGGACAGCAGTATGCTCTTAACGACGGCGGCTATAGTGCGCTCGCCATCGTACAGGTAGATCAACTCGGCGCTTGATGGAGCTGACGCAGGTTCGCACGTATCATCCGCTTGGTACCAACGGCGTCTGGCTGCATGAACAAGACCTGGTATGCTATAGCATTGAATTACCATGGCTCGAGAACATGCACAACGTGTCGTGTATACCGGAAGGGCGGTATGTGTTGCAGAAGCGCTTCACGCAGAAGCGTGGCGAGCACCTGGTGGTGATGGATGTGCCCGAGCGCTCGGGCATTCTGATCCACCCGGCGAATGATGCGCTTGAGCAGTTACGGGGGTGTATTGCCCCCGTAACCACGCTCACCGGTGCGGGGCGCGGGATTCAATCTTGCGCTGCCACGGCCAGGCTGCATGCGCTTGTGTTTGCGGCAATGACGCGTAAAGAACAAGTCTTTTTAACGATTAAATCAAATTAACATGAGTGTATTGGAACGTATGGGGGAACCTACTCCTAAATTCTTTCGCGTGCTCCGCACGATCGGCTTGTCGCTGGTAGCGGCGGGTGGCGCCGTGGTGGCGGCGCCTGTTGTTGTGCCTGCGGTGGTTTTGACCATCGCGGGGTATCTGACGGTGGCCGGAACCGTTATGACGGCGGTCAGTCAGGCGGCGGTGGAAAAGCTTGAGGAGTAGTCGTTGGTGGTCCTCCGATAGTCTTCGGGGGCCATCTTTTTTAAAACTATATACTAACCTATTAATCTAACATTATATCAACTATGCAGAATTTCATTTTTGGAGAAGGTCCGGAGTTTCGGGCGGATTTAGGGGACTACCGGGAAATTAAGGTAAAGGGGCTCGCGGACGAGGTGCATGGTGTACGAATCGAAAGCGGAGAGGTGTGGGATCTGGACCACTTCATTCCCCATGGGTTGGCGCTGGATGGCTTTGTGTTTGTGCGGAAGCAACGCATTGTAGCCGAGCTGAATGTGGACCGGTATGACAAGGTTGATTTTTTGCTTTCCCTGGGGGAAATGCCGGACGTGCCAGAGGTGCTGCCGACGTTAGATCACGATCAGCAGCTGTTTGAGTGGGTGCGCAATGAAGGGATGCTGGTAATGGTGTTTCTACCGGGGCGGCGCGAGTCGATTATGGGGAGAGTCGAGGTTGTAGAGGACGAAAGTTGCCAGCTGCGTTTGGTCAGCGATGAGCTGGAAGTGTCGGAGGATTTATTTGAGTTTGCTTATAACAAGATTCATGTACTGGTGGTGGGGACGCATTTGTTGCGGATGTTTGACAAGTATATTGTGGAGACGGGGCAGGTGTAACATTGGAGGTCGCATTATGAGGCGGTGGTTCCGGGGAGTCGGGACGACCGCCTTTGTTTTTTGGGCTTCGACGAGTAATTTACACGATTATGAAGATCTCTCTTTCATTTTCAAGCGCTTCTGGCATCACATCCAGCTTGGTCGTCATTCTTTGCTTTGCCTCGAGCATTACCTATGCTCAGGACCGGCTGCCGGCGGGATGTGACAGCCTACGGATGGTGGCCGAAGTAATGCCTGTATACAAAAAAGGATTGGAAGACTTTATCCGCGACTTCCGAAAAGACATGAAACTGCCCCACGGATGCCATCCCGATAAGATCGTACTAAAATGTGTTGTCGATAAAACCGGCAAACTTTCAAACATCGAGATCGCGGCGGACAGCACGGACGACAAATGCCGGGAGGGTCTCATTCGCAGCCTGGAGTCGTTGCCCGCCTGGACGCCCGGCCGCCACAAAGGCAAGCCCGTCTGTGTGCGCATGGTCATGCCGATGTATGTGCACTACACGGAGACTACCTGGAACGATGACTAGGGCTGGCCAAACCGTGCCCGAGTAATTCCCGTTTCCCCCGCGCTCCCTCCAACCTGATCCAACACCTGACACAGGGATGTTCCAATCCATATAAGGAGTAGATCATCCGTGGTTCAACCGTGGAACATCTATGGAAGAACGTAGTGGCTGACTCGAAGGATCCCCGGTTTTGAGTGCCACGGTCGCGGGGTATTTTCGTCGCTTGGGCGTCCCATCCGGCACCACCTTCGCGCCATTTCGACATCCTGCCCTCCGGCCAAAACATCGTGTTTCAAACAAACGATTTTTTTCTCAAAACAACCGATCAAAACTGATACAACATGTGATCAGCTGCGGGCTGTGAAGTATGTTGTCCCGCCTGTCTCAATACAACTGTAGAATACACCTTGAACCAGTAACCTGCATTTAAAAGCGAATCCTTTTATCACCATGAAATAAATCTACTTCATCAACATCACGCACTAAATTGTAACTTTTCGCCAACTTACTTAGTTGTCTGCCAGAAAACTCACCTCCTAAATGAATAAAATAATAAACAAACACGAGTTCGTATGTTGATAGTTGTGCCCTCAAAATTTCAAAAAATTCTTCTTTTTGTTTCTCCTGCAATTCTGACTGATGAGTATATCCAATCAAATGTTCCATACTCCTATAATACGGGTCTAAATCGGACTGAAACTTAGTATAGACAAAAGTAAATTCATCCAGTACATCCTCCAAGGCGATTTCTATAGATTCATACTCACTCAAGTTAAGTACAACATCATTGGAAAGACTATAAAGTTTGCGAAATTCTCGCTTCCTTACTCTAAGAATAGCCTTTTCGAATTTTTTGTAATAAGTTCTAAAACAATCCCTTCCAACTGATAAAACTTCACCTTTCCTATTTCTATAGTCCATTAAACTAACATTACTCGCATGCAGATGTAAAAGCTGAAAAAATCTCGCCTCAAATTGAGACGAATAATTTTGATTTAAATTTTCGCGTATCTCATTCTGCTGAAGTAAAACCTGGTACCGTTGTGACAAATATGTAATATAAATAAAAAACATTGATCCTAAAGTCAAAAATGCAGCCACCGGACCACCAACATAATCACCATACTCGTTATATTTTAATGCTTTAATATCGAACCAAATAAGCGGATAAATGGCGAATAAAAAACTAAGTCCCACAAATAGCCACGCCAATGGTCTTAACCTATTGGTTAGTCTGTCTATTGCAAACATCTCCACCTTCAAATCTTTCATTTAAAAGAAATTAAAATTAAAATTACCAAAGATATGTTCTTCATTATTCTATTATATAGAAAAGATAACATATATTCCATATAGCATACACGCTTCAAGAATAAAGACATCTTATGGATTTACTATCCGCATTCAAGTCTGAAAATCAAAGAGAACTTCTGATTATTGTCCTTCCAGGTTCGATTGCAATATGGCCCTACACATACTTAATTATCCGTAAGCTTAATTTCGAACCCGAATCTTTACTATCTGAATGGACATTGATACCGCTAATCCTCATTTTTCTATTTATAAGTTGGGGTGCTGGGTTCTTTCTCGCTGATATTGCAGCAAATATCGAAATACGGCTTGAAAAAATATACTTTACAATCAAAACGACGTCAAAACAGCCAAAAACATACTTCCCATTTTCATTTTTGGACAACTCAACCGTTTTGCTTCGCTTAACATTCGGATGGCTTCTAATACTATTTAATCGTTGGGAAATGTTGTTAGGAGGATTGATCCCCGTTAGAGTTATGGATAAAACAAGCATAAGTCTCCGTGACGAGTTCTATTGTCGATGGAACCAATATTTATCAAATTGCATATTTGACAATGAGCCTATCCTTATCAGATACTATAGGGCCGTATTAAATAGATTCAAGTTTGAACTAACAATAATTGCTGCGGTGGCTGTAATGGTAATAGGGCATTTTTTGCTCTTTCTTATTGGCCCTAGCTATGCAATTGATTGGACTGCAACAGGCACTTACTTCGTCCTACTTACTTCAGGTACTACTTTTCTTTTTATTGAAGCCTTTAAGAGTATAGAACTGCTTGATCACCTAAGAGCGCAAATGATTAGCACTTGCGCTCAAAATGGAAAATAGAGGCGACCAACGGCAATGGCATAATTCCTTGCATCGTACAACATTTCCAACCGTCTAATTGCGCTAATATCAAAGACGCTCACCTAATTCCAGCCAGTTTTCTAATCTATCGATTATACCTGACTTCCGAGCTATCATAGTATACACATCCGCCTTCGTCTTCCCCTCCTTCCTCAAATACTGAATCGAGGTCGCCCCTGCCGACTTCGAAAGCTTATCTCCACCTGGCCCGGTGATCAGGGGATGGTGATAAAAGGTAGTCGCCATGAACTTATTCCGCCCCAGCACACGCGCCAGATACAACTGCGCTAACGTAGATGGCCACAAATCCATCCCCCGGACAATCAGATCGACGCCAAAATGCTCGTCGTCTACAACGGACGCTAACTGATACGCGGGATCGCCATCCTTCTTCCTCACCACAAAATCAGTCTGCTCCCTGGGTAGGCCCTCAACCACAGGCTCCCCCAACGTACGCACCGTCAGCGGCGCATCATTGTCGGTCCGTAACCGCCAGCTAACCTTCACCGCATCAAACGGCACCCCACGTGTACGACAATACCCCGTATACGCCCCGGTAGCATCCGCCTGCTGAATCTTACTTCGCGAGCAATCACAGGCAAACAACGCCTGCTTCTCCCGCAGCTCCGCCAGCGCTGCGCGGTACAACTCCATCCGATGCACCTGCGAGTACTCCCGCTCGAACTCATCAGCATTCCGCGGCCCGTCATGCCAGGGGATCTCCAGGAAGTTCAGCGTATCGAAGATATCCTGGATGTACGCCCGCTGCGTCCGCTGCCGGTCCAGGTCGTCAATACGCAGCAGGATGCGCGCCCCGTGGCGCTGGGCCAGCGTAGCGGTCAAAACGAAGGAATAAATGTTGCCCAGGTGCAGATACCCACTGGGCGTCGGAGCAATACGTGCGCGTAAAAACGGCCTTACCGGCCTGCCTGGAGAAAAATCCATATTTAAAGATCGAAAAAAAGCCGACCGCGATTGACTTATCAAAAACAATTTTTACATTTGCGGCCCTGGAAGTCAAACGGACCGGTAGTTCAGCTGGTTAGAATGCCGCCCTGTCACGGCGGAGGTCGCGGGTTCGAGTCCCGTCCGGTCC
>NZ_JAHESE010000006.1 GCF_018598175.1 Dawidia cretensis | reverse complement strand
ACGTCGTCAGGGTCGCAACGACTTTGGGCCATACTTCTACGAACAAGGTAGCTACTTCCTATATACTGCCAATAATAAGAAGACACAATTTACGCACAATGTATTCACAAGCAAAAGATAACCCAGACCTCTAAAAGTCTGGGTATAGAGTGGGTCATGAGTATATCATCAGTAGGTTATCTCTTTGTTATAGGGCAAATTGACCTGAGTTTGAGGGAGATGTCGTGTATACAGTATAAGGCTGATGTAGAGACGTTGTGTGCCGGTTATGCGGCTGTTTTGCGGATTTATAAGCCAACTATGCGGTATCGGCAAGGAAGCGCGGCTTGATTTATGCGTCTGCCGCGAATTTTGGGGAAATGTAATGGGCACGTGCGCAGGCAACGCTTTCATAAAAAGGCCAATCGGTCTCTTGTTAATATTCCCAGCCGAGTGTCAGCTCCAGCATGGCCAGGAAGCTAGACTCGCGTTCGTCCTCAACGCGTCCGTCCGTATAGGTAGTATCATCTTTCAACGCAATCGACGGGCCGAGGAACGCGCCGACACCAAACACAAACCGGCTGTCGGGATTGCGCCAGCGCCAGCCGCCGTTGGCCATGAGATTCAGGTCACTGAATTCGTTGTCCCACTTCACCCGGCCGTCAGACTCACTCTTGCCAAACGAATAATCGATTGCTCCACCAATATACCAGGCGCCGATGGCATTTGCAAAAAGTTTCTTATACCCGATGCCCAGGCCTAACGCGCCTGGCGACACCGTTACGTCGTCGTCGCCGTCGATCGTGGTGACGTGGTATAATACGCCGAAGTACGGAAGGCGCACATGCGGGGCCAGGTAGTGGCCCTGGTCGGAGATCTTAAACTCGGCTTGTACAATGGGACCGAATTGCAGCAGGCCGAGGGGGTTGACCTGCAGCGCCCACGCGGGCAAAGCTTTGCCTGTACGTTGGTGCGCGGTGGGGCGTATAGTGTTTGCGATGGCAATACGGCGCGCGCTGGCGTATTGCGCGGATACCGGCGTGGAGCACAGAATAAACATTGCGGCGAAAGTCCGGGCAATGGAAAAACAATACATAGATTTTTTCATCATGAAGCGGGTTGACGGTTCGGTATGTATACCCCGAGGTAAAATAGCTCGGGCATGGACTTGTATCCAACGCAGAGGCAGGTGTATCAAAATTCCGAAGTGGTGAGAACAACTACAATAGAACAAAGGTTACAGCCGAAACTTAACACTACGTTCACGCATGATCATGTGGTAAAGTTTGGCGCAACGGACTGGTTTAGCTAGTTTTATAGGTGTTTGGCAGGGCGTTGCTGTTGCCAGGTCGCGGTTTCACGCTGTTTGTGTACCATGAAAAAAAACTTCCTCTTTCTTCTTCTGGCGCTGTGCGGATGGTCCTTGAAGGCACAGCAGGCCGTGCTGACCGCGCGTAAGGTAACGGCCGATGCCGCCATCCGTGCGATGTTGGACGAGCGGTTTACATCATACGAGCTGGTATCGCTCGAACGGCCGGCGCTAACCACCCTGGCACGCACGGGTACATTTCGGATCTCATTTGACGCGTCTGGTATGCCAGGTGACGTTGTGCTCGAGTCGAACGATCTTCGGCACGCAGATTATCGCGCAGTGGTGACCACCGACCGCGGCGAGCGCGAGGAGACTTATGCCGCCGCCCAATGGTTTAAGGGATATTATAATGGAGACCGGCAGCAGCCCGCACGTTTTAGCGTGCGCGATGACGGGCTATCAGGGTACTATGTTCGACAAGACACCGTCTGGTTCGTTAAGCCGGTGGGGAGCTTTTTGCCCGGTACGGATCCTCAATTGTATATAGTATATTCCACTGGCGCGACAGGCTGGGAACAGCTTTTCTGCGAGGCACCCGCGACAACGTATGATCGCAGCATAGCCGCTGCGGTGGTACGGGCACACTCCGTCGCGGCAGAAACGGCGGTAGGTAAGCAGTTGCTCATTGCCACGGAAGCATCCTATAATTATTATGCAACGCGTGGTGAAGCTACCAATGCGCATATTCTGGAAGTTCTCAACGAGATCGAGGGACTTTACGAACGCGATTTCGGCGTAACCTTTCGGGTGACGTATCAGCATGCCTACGCCGTTGACGACGATCCCTATGATTCGAACGAAAGCCTGGTGTTGCTTGAGCAATTTCGCACGGAATGGAATAATGGGTATACCCACGTTTCGCGCAACCTGGCTTTTTTGTTTAATACTACGACTATACCCTCGGGAGCCGTTGGCCGTGCCTACCAGGGGCAAGCGTGCGAGGATCGGGAGTATGCCTATGGATATTTTTCACGCGACAATCCGGCGTTCGAGACGATTGCCGTGGCGCATGAGATCGGGCATTTATTAGGCGCCGTACACGAGCAGGGGGGGTGCGACGTGGTGCATACCCTGATGTGTCCCTCGCTCGGCGGAGACCTGACGTTTAGCGACGTGGCACAAAAGGCTATTATGGATTACCTGGCGAGCCATTCGTGCTTCGACGTGCCGCTTACTATAAGCCTGCACCCCGTGCCAGCCCGTACTGACCTGGTGATACAATGTTCGGAGATGAAATTTTCGGTGGCACTTTACGATATCATGGGCAGTAGGGTATTTGAACATCGGTATGATCAGGGCGAGGCGCATATTCCGGTGGCAAACATGCCGCAGGGCATTTATATGGCAGTGATCCGGTCGGCAACCCGAATGGCAACCCGCAGGCTTGAAATTTTAAGGTAATACTGATAGTATAGAGAATTTTCTCGTTAAGGGAATTTTATTGTTAACGCTTCCTTAATTTTATTGTAAGATTTGATACATAGTAATGGTCTAACATTGTATAGCACCGATAGCGATAAAACCCGATAACCTAGGCAACCATGACAACAAAATTGGGCACTTGTTTGGAAGGGGAACTGGTTTCTCTATTAATAGCTGGCCACGAGCCGGCGTTGGCGGAATTGTTCCGGCGATTCGAAGCCAAGCTGTATACCTATGCGCTTAAATTTGCCCGGCAGCAAGAGCTCGCCGAAGAGATTCTGCAAGATGTGTTTGTGAGCCTCTGGGAGTATCGCGCCGAAATTGACACTTCTTTGCCGCTCAGCGCTCTATTATATAGAATGACGCGCAACAAGATCCTGAATGCCCTACGCCAGGAAACCCGCCTGGCTCAACAGCGCAAGACTTACAGCTTTTCCATGGAAGTTAGCCGCGATCTGACGGAAGAGCGCGTGGTGCTGAACGACTACCACCGTATTATGGATAAGGCCATCGAAAACCTGCCCAAGCAACGCCGTTCGATCTTTAAAATGAATCACCTGGACGGCATGAGCTACGACGAAATTGCCGAAACGCTGGGCATTTCCCGCAACACGGTACGCAACCAAATGATCAAATCGATGAAGTATGTGCGCGATTTCCTGAGCGCCAACGTCGATTTGAATATCAATACGATCATTGTGCTTCATTTATTAACATACTTAGCATAAACATAATGTAGAGGCCAGTAGTCCTCAGGTACCTTGCGTGGTGTAATATAAATGTACATGCAAGAACCTGTGAAATTACCGACAGCCATTCAAGACCTTTTGGAGAAGTACCTGGCCGGCGCCTGTTCGCCGGAAGAGGTACGGCAGGTTCGTAAACACATGGCGGACCCGGCGCTCGAGCAAGCCCTCGATACATTCATGCAAGCGAAATGGGCGCAGCTTCCGGAAAGCATTTCCGACGATCGGAGCGTGCTCTCGAAAGAGCGCTACAGCCGGATCCAACGGCGCATTGGCGTGCGAAAGACAATACCGTTCTCCTGGTATTATGCCGCTGCCAGTGTGGTCCTGATGCTGCTGGCCGGCGCCACGTATATGTTCCGCCACAATGTGCTGGACATCATCGATCCCATTGAAACGATTACGTATACCACGGCCCCCGGCCAACAGCTCTCGGTGCGTTTGCCCGACGGCAGCCGGGTATGGATGAATACGGCTTCGCGCCTGAGCTTTCCGGAAAAATTCCGCGGCGATACGCGTCATATATATTTGAGCGGCGAGGCTTTCTTTGAAGTGGCGCACGACAAGAAAAAGCCATTCTTTGTGCACGTCGACAATTTTTATACACGGGTGCTGGGGACATCTTTTAACGTCAAGGCCTACCCGCATGCGGATGAACCGATCTATGTTACTGTCGCGACCGGTAAGGTAGCGGTGGGCGTATCGGACTCACTCGAGCATGATCGCGAGCTGACACGGTTAACGCCCAACCACCGGGTGTTGTACGACCGTATGGCCCACACAATATGCGGCGACTCCATCGCCGTGGGACAGGTGTCGGCGTGGCGTGAAGGGCGCCTGGTCTTCCGGCAAGCGACTTTACCAGAAATGGTTTTAACATTGGAACGCTGGTATGGGGTCTCGATCACGGTGCAGCCACCGATGACGAGCGTCACATGTTCTTTTACCGCAGAGTACTACGCCGGAATTTCGTTGCACGATGTATTAGAGGCTTTACAGATCACCGGTAAGATCTCTTATACCATGGAGGGCAATACTGTAGTAATTCAAACACAGGGCAGCTGCCGCTAGCGGTCGGCCGACGCTGCTCCAGGATTTTAGTCGTTCGAAAAATAGTAAGACGCTACCCGGCATTTCGGTGTGGCCTGAGATTCGTACGCCCTCACCGGCGCGGCGCTGTCGCCTTTAACTGTGTATAAAAAGTCTGTCGAATAATTATATATGATGCTATTTTCTACAAAGACCCCTTTAACCCAACTTCCTAACCTACTATTGTTCCTGGGACTGTGCTTGTTGCCCTTGGGGCTGCAAGCCAGTCCTACTCCTGACCCGCAAGAAGATATCTTTATCTCCATCCATTTTACCAGTATACCGTTACCTCGTGCGTTGGACGAGATCAGCAAAAAGAGCGGCCTCAGCATTACTTACAACGATGCCGACCTCAATAAAAACACCCGCGTTACGTTCGGGCAGGATCATGTAAGCGTGGCCGACGCGTTGCGTCAGGTATTGAAAGGTACGGGCCTGGGGTATCGCGATTTCAAAGGGATCATTGTCATCTATAAACTACCACCGCCACCCCGCGCAGAGGCTAAGGGTACGGTACAGGGTATCCTGTCGGATGGCCAGTCGGGCGAGCCGCTGATCGGCGCCAGCGTGCGTGTGCTCGGCACGTCGCTGGGCGGCAGCACCGACGTAAATGGTCACTATGAAATCAAAGACGTGACACCGGGAATATACCAGCTGGCGGTGTCGTATATCGGGTATGAAACATCGGTGCTGCGCGATGTGCATGTGCAGGCTGGGCAGGTTACACAGATCGACCATAAGCTCAGCACGTCCAAGACCGAGCTGCAGTCCATTGAGATCATCGGCAACGGCGTGCTGTCGGGTAATGTTGTAGAGACCAACGAAAGCGCCATGGTCAGTTCCATCCGCCAATCGCCGATCATCATCACGGGGATCTCGGCGCAGCAGATCAACCGCTCCATCGACCAGGATGCGGGCGAGGTGGCCCGTCGTCTTCCGGGGGTATCGGTGCTCAACAATTTTGTGAATATCCGCGGCATGCACGAGCGGTATAATCTCACGATTCTGAACGATATGATTGCGCCCAGTTCGGAGACTGACCGCCGCGCTTTTTCGTACGATCTTTTGCCCAGTAACATGATCGACAAAATGACGGTATACCGCAGTCCGGCACCTGACCTGCTGGCAGACTGGGCCGGCGGCGTGATTAAAGTGGAAACGAAGAATACAGCCATTGCCCGTCAGTTCGAGGTCAATTTGTCGGGTTGGGTACGCGACCAGTCCACCGGCAAGGACTACTATACATACGACGGGGGTGGAAGTGATTGGTTGGGCAAAGACGATGGCACGCGTGCGCTGCCGGAAGGTTTTCCGGCGATATTTCAAATTCCCGGTACATCGCCGGAGCAGGTGAACGCCGATGGCCGCACCCGTAAGCTGATGTTGATTTCGTCGGAAGAGCTGGCCGCCAACGCACAGTGGGGCAAGAAGCTGTACAGCCGCTGGAACCTGCAGCGCGATAAGGCGCCTCTCGACTATCGGGCCGGCGTTAATTACTACGACTCGTGGATGCTGGGCAAAATGCGACTGAACAATCTGACGTCGATCAATACCACGCAAACCACACAGATCATCAACCAGAATTTTTATCCGTCGCGGTATTACGATGAGAAAGGGGAACTGATCGATGCCCGGTCGTACGAAGACACGATCAGCCGCAAAAGTGCGCGATGGGGACTGTTGCAGAACCTGCGGTTGCGCATCAATCCCAACCACTCACTGGAGCTGAAGGGGATCTTTAACCAGTTGGGCTCTGATGAGACCTACGTGCGCGATGGTTTCAACTACGTCAATGACCTTGACCTGGGCTACTCTACCAAGGTTTTTTATACCTACCGCAGTCGCTCTATTCTGAGCGCACAGTTGGCCGGTAACCATACGTTGGGAAAAAAGCACGATCACCAGCTGAACTGGAGCGGTGGTTACAGTGTCTCGAAAGACGAGCTGCCGGGGCAGCGGATGTTATACCTGCAGGGCAGTAATGGTGAGAAGGATGAGAAACGCTCTCTCCTGGTAGGAAATCAGCTGGGCGCGTTTTCCATTGCCAACTCGTTATATTACTCTGATTCGCACGAAGAGAACTTTACAGGCTTCCTGGATTATGAAAAGAAATTCGGGAAAGATATCTCGGTGAAGGTGGGCGCATTCGACGAGAAGAAGACGCGCGACATCGATGGCCGGCTGATCAACATCAGCACCGACCCCGACCAGTTACCGCGTTATCTGACGACGGCTGAAGGTGAGCGCGTAGATCAGTTTGATGCTGAGAGAGTGCTCAATCCGGATAATTTCCGCGAAGGTGGAAACGGGCTGTTTATTTTCGACAATAATTATTTATCAGGACAATATAGGTTTACGGGTAACATCGTTGCGGGGTACGTCGCAGTAAACCTTCCTATCATTTCCAAGCGGCTGAGCGCTTACGGCGGTGTTCGGTACGAGCGTCAGGACCTGGAAATTATGACGCCTTATATCCTCCGGCTCCGGGCAGACTCGACGGTGGTAGACCGCACGGCGTCGTACTGGTTGCCGTCGATCAACCTGAAGTATAACATCCGCGAGCACGTCGTGGTGCGTGCGGCTTTCGGCCAGACGATTAACCGGCCGAACTACCGGGAGATGGTTCCGATCGCGGTGAACGATCCACGGCTCGAGCTGCTGCAAAGTGGTAACAGCCAGCTGGTGGATGCCCGGATCGATAATTATGATCTGCGGGTGGAGTGGTACGCCAGCGAATCGGAATTCATTTCGGTGGGTGTGTTCTACAAGCGCATCGAAAACGCCATCGAGCCCTATATCTCGACCGACGGCAAAAACGAGCAGATGTTTTTTTCGAATACGCCGCAGGCCAACGTACGGGGTGTAGAGCTGGAGATTCGTCAGGGTTTAAACTTTTTGCCGGTGCGGTGGGCGCGATACTTTTCGACGATCGCCAACCTGGCCTTGCTGGATAGCAAGGTGGAGTTTGCCGACAGCCTGTTCCCCACCCAACCGGGAAACTTTCGCGACTCGCGTCCCAAAGAGCGCCAGCTGGAAGGTACGGCCAAATATGTTATCAATGCCGGTTTGTATTTCGAACATCCCGAGTGGGGTACGAAGATTTCGTTGTTGTACAATGTGCTGGGGCAACGGCTGGTCTATGCTGGAACCTCTACTTTTCCGGCCACCTACGAAATGCCACGGCACGTGCTCGACCTGACGTACCGCCAGAAGCTGACGAAGCAGCTGGAGTTTCGCGCCGGCGTTCAGGATATCCTGAACCAACCCCGCAAGCTGTACCGCGATTACGACCGCGACGAGAAATACAATCCGGACCGGTGGACGAAGCTGCCGTACAAGGACTATACATTTCAACGCTATAAGCCCGGCAGCTATTGGATGCTGGGAATCAACCTGACCTTCTGAGGCAAGGCAGGTGTACCATGCCGCGAAACGAGGTATAATGAACTGGGATGCAAAGACGATGACTAAAAAAGTATAACCAACAACCTAAAAAAAAGATTGCGCCCCGCGGCGAAACGGGGCGCAATGACACAATGAAATACGGAACTCAGTCCAGTTCCATAATTAAACTTAATACAAACTTAATTAAGACACAATGAAAAACAAATTCCTTTTAAGCGCGGTATGCGCGACTGCCCTGGCGACGGGTATGTTTTCATGTCAGGATGCAGCAGAAGATGTAAAGCCTGGCGCGGTTGCTTCTGAAGAGATCAACCTGCCTATCAAATACGTCGGCGCTGCCAACCTGGCTGCCTGTAAGACTAAAGCTGACATTACGTATTACCTGAATAACGGCGAACTGAACTGGGTGAAGGATACGCTGTATTGCCTTTGCGGTGACGTTCGCGTTCCTGCCACCAAGCAGCTGAACATCGCTGCCGGTACAACCATTCGTGGTCAGAAAGTATCGCGCGCGTCCCTCACGGCGGTAGTAGGTGCTAAGATCAATGCCACCGGTACGCCGGCCAGCCCGATCATCTTTACTACTACTGCCAATGCCGGTACTCGTGCACGCGGCGACTGGGGTGGTATCATCCTCCTGGGCCGGGCTCGTGTAAACCAAACAGCTCCAATCAAAGCAGAAGGTTTCCCCAATGACATCACACACCCCACCAGCCCTGCTCCTACCTATGGTAGCAACGTAGATACCTTCAACGGCGAGTCTTCGGGCACGCTGACCTATGTACGGATCGAATACGCTGGTGTCGCACTGCCGGGTGTTCCCAATAGTGAGAAGAACGGTCTGACCCTGGCGGGTGTAGGTAGCACTACAGTAATTGACCACGTGCAAGTATCTTCCGGCGCTGATGACGGCTTCGAGTGGTTCGGCGGTACTGTAAACGCTAAGTACCTGATCTCGCACAAGAACCTGGATGACGACTTTGATACCGACTTCGGTTTCTCCGGTAAAGTGCAGTTCGGGGTTGTATCACGCGACCCTGCTGCTGCCGACGTTTCGTCTTCCAACGGTTTCGAGTCCGACAACGACGGAACTGGCAGTACGGCTACTCCGCGCACGTCTGCGATCTTCAGCAACTTCACGGTTATCGGTCCCATTCAGTGCTCGAACACGTACAACTCACTGTATAACGATGGTCTGCATCTTCGCAGAAGAACTGGTATCGATGTTTACAACACGATTGTTGTAGGCTGGAAAAGAAACCAGATTTACGCGGATCCTGCTTCGATTCTCTCGACTCCTGCGGTAGCAGCTCCTGGCGACGTGATCTTCAGAAACAACCTGGCCGTACGTCCTCAGTCCATCGCGACGCCGATCGTGGTTGAGCCTGTTGCTCCGAACAATGTTTGGTCTGTGAGCGCTACGAACGTGGCTACTGCCGCTACGGTTTGCGCCGCTACGAATGCTACCAACGGTGGTATCTATCGCGCCAGCGGCCTGTCGTCTACGGCCTGGACGTTGACGGCTGTGAACTTCGCACCCCTGGCTACCACGGGCACCTATACCTCGCCGGTGTTGACGCAAGGTACAAACGCCAACGCTGTCAACGCTTTCTTTACTGCGAACACAACTTCGACTACTGCGACCACTACTTACTACATCGGTGCTCGTCGTGTAGCCGACGACAATGGCTGGAACACATCTTCTGGCTGGATCAACTGGCAGCCTGAGACAGCGTCGTATCCGAACGACGGTGACGTGAACATCCTGTAAGAACAAACAACAACAACAACTACGGTGACCAACACCATTTCCTTTTGACTTGAACCTGGACTGAGAGATCCTGAAGCAGCGCTGCCCCGTAAGGCAGTCTGCTTCTTTTTCTACACTAAAAAAGAGCATGACCGATTATCATCGTAAGGACATTAACCACTTGAAATCTTTGCATAAATCTATACATACTATGTTTTCATTCTTGTCCGGCCCTCTTCGGAGCATGGCGCGTTTGCTTGCCATGCCGGGGATCGTTATGCTTTTACTGGTTTATTACTCCTGCCAGGAAGAAGAAAATCTTCCTCCGCTGAAAATCTTCAGCATTACGCCGATGAACGTGCAGCTCGGCGACACGATTGAAATATCCGGGCAAGGTTTCAGCCCGGGATTTGACTACAACGAAATTACTTTTACCGGGGGCGCAGTGACCTACTCGCTGCCCGGCTCCACGACGGAGAAGATTCTCGTGGAAGTGCCCGACGGCGCACAGTCGGGCGAAATGATCGTCGATATTCTGGATGTTGAGATGGCCACTGCGCCGTCGGTCGAAGTACATCCTCCCGTGATTAACGAAGTGACGCCGGCAGAGGCCTGGGTGGGTGACAGCCTGGTAATCCGCGGCGAGAACTTTCAGCGCAATGCGGTACGAAATAATGTGAAGCTGGGCCGGGTAGAAGCCCCGACGCTCCTGTCTTCCAAAACAGAATTGACGGTGCTTGTGCCGCAAAATGCTGAAGACGGTCCCGTGTCCGTGATGGGCGTAGCGGGCCCGCAGTTTACGGTGAAGCCGTCGGTAATTTATGGGATAGTTCCCACACACGGCGTGGTGGGTGATACAATTGAAATACGAGGCCGGGGCATGAATGCACAGAATGTCCACTTTGCGCCGGGCATTCCGGCCACGATCATCCTGGACGGAAGCGGCGCGCGTACCGTACGCGTTGTAGTTCCCGTGGGCGCGACCGATGGCGCTATTACGATTCGGAATAACATCAATGACAAGGAACTTATACTGACGACGCCGCAGGATTTCCTGATTTATCCTAACATCGCCGAGATGACTCCCCTGAGTGGCTATGCAGGCATCGCGGTGACGCTCTCGGGTCATAACTTCAGCCCGGTAGCAGAAGACAATATTGTACGCTTCAACGGGCAGCAGGCCGTCGTCACGAAGGCTACCACGAATGAGCTATTGGTTACTGTACCCACGGGAGTCACGACCGGTCCGGTTTCGATCACCGTAAACGGTCGTGAAACGCCGGGGCCGGTGTTTACGGCGACTTCAGAGGGAACGCCGATCGTGCTGGCGATGTCGCCGCGCAGCGGTAGCGCAGGCAGCCGCGTGCAACTGGACGGTATAAACTTCGGCGAAACGGCCGCGGGCAATACCGTGCGTTTTGCCGGCAACGCCACCGCTACTATCATCAGCGCCTCGGCTACGCAACTCGTTGTGGAAGTGCCGCCGCAGGCGATTACAGGCCTGGTGACTGTCACGAAAGACGGAAAGACCGGTGTTGCGCCGACCTATACGATCAACTCCGTGGCGCTTCCGTTCCTGACGTCGGTCTCACCGGCCAGCGCCCGGCCTGGCAGCTCCATTACTGTGAAGGGCGGCAACTTCAATGCCGTGGCGGGCCTGGTGCTGAGTACTGAAAACAATGAACGGTTTACCGTAAGCGCTGTTACGGCAACGGAGTTTGTGGCAATGGTTCCGCAAAACCTGATACCGGGCGATTACTCGCTGTTTGTCATACAAGGTGGCCGCGCCAGCAACACGATACCATTCGAGGTGGCGGGTAACCCGGTGCTGCAGTCGATCGATGTGACGGAGGGTACACCCGGTACGATCGTGACAATCACGGGTACTGAACTACATAGCAGAGAAGTTAAGAATATCGTGCGGTTCGGTACGGAAACGGCGGTGTTGGTAAATCCGGCCGATGCCAATCCCAACACGGTGGCGGTCTATGTTCCTAACGTTGAGGCAGGGGTGTATAACATTACCCTGACGACGTTTGGTGTGACGTCCAACAGTCTTTCCTTTACGGTGAAGCCGAGTGGCGCGCCGGTCAGAAATATACTCTATACGGAAAACGAGGCTCCTTCAAGATTCGCGGTCAAGCGGCGGACGAACGACCCGCCTTCTGAGTCAACGCTCTTCGAGCGGACCTTTGCCCTCCAGCCGATGTATGCTCTGACACTGGATCTTGCCGGGCAGAAGGCTTATTTCGCCGACGACGTGATTGGTGGACCAACCGCCGTCGCCCGAGCCAATTACGATCAGTCGGGCTACCAGGTGCTTTATTCCGGTGAGCACGGGATCGGCCAGATCCTCGACCTGTCGCTCGACATCGCGCACCAGAAGGTTTACATAACAGACTTCGTAAACGTGCTCTACCGGGGTGATATGGATGGTTCCGGTCCGCTGGAGATGCTTTATGATTTCGGGTCGCACGGCATTTTGCCGATCGGCGTTTCGTACGAGCCCGAAGCTGATGCACTGTACATCATCAGCGGCTACCCGGAGATTGCTCCTTTCAAAGTATTGCGGGGCGCGGCAGACGGCAGCGGGCTTACGGACCTGTTCGACGAAAGCGACGGTCTCACCTATCCCGTCGATGTAAAGGTAGACGTTGGCAGCGGACAGTTGTTTGTGCTGGACGGCTACAATACCATCAAGGTCGGTAACCTCGATGGTTCGGGGGGGATGACGACGCTGGCGACACGTAACCGCGAGATACTGGGCATCTCGCTGGATACGGGCGATGATTTTGTCTACTGGATGGAATATTCGAACGATACTAAAACACTGGCATCGGTGTTCCGTCAGAAATATGATGGATCGACTGAAGCGGAAGAAGTATATACCAATATAGCACAACTGGAGTTAACCTTTGAGCCTTGGCTCGGCGGTATGCGCGCTGGATTGGTGGTAGAGGATGCCGGCGGAGCGTCTGCCCGTGGCTGGAAGTTCTCTTCGATGAAGGCAAACAGGAGTTCACGACAGCCGGTGAAACGACTAGGACCCATAGCCCGGCCGGGCAAATAATATCAACCCTTATAAACACAATGAAAACGAAAAGAATTTTACTCAGTTCCCGCCTGGTGGCCGTCGCAGTGTTGACGATCGCCGGCTTTTTGGTTGCCCCTGCCGTACGCGCGCAGGTTTGCGTAGGCGACTCGCTTGCGCTGGTAGAAATCTACCGTGCTACCAATGGCGCCAGCTGGACTTCGTCCACGAATTGGTTGACAGGCCCTGCTAGCACCTGGCAAGGTGTCGAGGTAACGGGCGAACGCGTTACATCCCTGACGCTTACTTTTAACAACCTGACGGGCTCGCTGCCGCTGCACCTGGGTTTCCTGCAGGAGTTGAACGGTCTGAGCCTGCAAGGCAACGCGCTGACCGGTCCCGTGCCGGTAGCCCTGGTATTTTTGCAGAAGTTGAAAACCGTAAACCTGTCGGACAATGAGCTAACGGGCAGCATACCCGCCACAATGGGTCTGACGCTGTCGCTTTCGAGCCTCAACCTGTCGGGCAACAAGCTGACCGGTTCGATCCCCGTAACCTTTGCGCTGCTGTCGAAGCTGCGCGCGCTCAATCTTTCCAACAACCAGCTGACGGGCAGCATTCCCGCGGCGCTGGGCCTGCTCAGCGGTCTGCAGACGCTGGAGCTGAACGACAACCAACTGACAGGCCAGATCCCCAACACGATCGGCAACCTGAACAGCCTGCGTGAGTTCTTCCTGTTCAACAACAAGCTGACGGGTGCTATTCCTAACGCCATCGGCAGCATGGACAGTGTAGTATTTATCAACCTGTCGAACAACCGCCTGACCGGCGCAGTGCCTGCCTCGATCGTGAACGACAAGCTGTTGTACTTCCTCAACGTGGAGTCAAACCAAATCAAGGATGTGCCGAACCTGTCGGCTTCGACCTCGCTGCTGCAATTGTACGTAGCCAACAACAAACTGACGTATGCCGACATCGAGCCGAACATTGTTAACGCGCAGAACGGTAACTATGCTCCGCAAGACAGCGTGGGTGCCAACGCGGTGGTAACTGTTTGCGCCGGTAGTTCTGTGACGTTGCCCGGCAACTATATCGAGGCATCGCCGAACAACAGCTATACCTGGTTCAAGAAAGATCTGTCGTACATTGCTGAGCCTTCTACCGACGCGTCGTTTACGATCACCAACGCTACGCCTGCCGACGCCGGTCTCTACACGGTGGAGATCAGCAACAGCGTGGCCGTTGACCTGTTCCTGTACCGCCGTACGGTTCGCGTGAAGGTGGGTACATGTGCCGGCAAGACTGCCAGCACCAGCAACATCAGCGTATTTCCGGTTCCGTTTGACGGAGCTACTACCGTAGCGGTTGGCGGCGAAGCAGCCCAGGTAGTGGTACTGGACGGCAGCGGCACCGTGCGTGAGCAATACGATGTGGCGGCGCAAGGGTCTGTGCAGATCGGTCAGCGCCTCGAGCGCGGCACGTATCTGATCCAGACAATCCAGGGCGACAAGAAGGAATCAGTAAGAGTCATTAAGAAATAATCTGACGTCCGGCCGGGCGGTGAAAGGATGCACACGCATCCTTTCATTTTTTTTATAACCTGATACACCCATGCATTATGAAACGCGTCATTAGTTTTTTATCCATCATCGTTTTTGTTGCCGGCTGTAAGGAGCCGGCGCGGGTAGATAAACGTGTACCCGTTAACGGCACGCCCGTGAGCGTTCAGCTGCCTGCAGGTTTTTATGCCGATCCTACAATCGCGGGGTTCCGGCATAACATATACAGCGCCACCATTTTGGTGATGAGTATTCCGATCGAGTACCACCAGGCGCTGGTCGATATGGCCAAGGATAAGCTTGCCGCGGTGGGCCAGCAGCTTGTATCCCGCGAGGATGTCAAGGTGAACGGTGCGGAGGGTGTTTTGTGCAAGCTCTATTACGAAGAACGCGGCATGAACTTCTACCAATGGCGGCTGATCGTGCCGGAGCGTGGCAATACGCTGACGGTGAACGGCACGTTTACGGCCGATCAGGACAAGGAAATTTCCGGTACGGTGCGCGACGCCCTGCTGACGACGCAGGTAGATCCCGTGTGGAAGCCCGATACCGCGTCGATCAGCTTCCGGGTACGGCCGCCGGCCGACCTGAAATTGGCAAAGGTATTCGAGGGGCCAAGCGTGATGTATACACATGACGGGTCGTGGACGAACGACGCCATCTTTTCGTATTCCATGCTGATGGGACGTAATGCACATGCTGTGGATAAGAAATCGATCTATGCCCTGGAAAGTTTTCGGCAATTGTGCTCCACATGCATCATTGAGCATCAGGACAGCACGCTGGTAGTAGACGGCCTGCCGGGTATAGAGGTCTGGGGTACGCGCACCGATTCGCTGGCGACGCGCCTGAAATATCAGGCTATTTTGTTCGACAGCACCATGAGCTACTACGTAGTGGGCACGGCCGATAAGGCGCATGCCGACAAGCTGGAGGATTTCCGGGCGTCGGTGCGGACGTGGCGGAAAAGGTAGCAGATCGGGTTGCTCACGGAATGACGCGCTCGCGGCGCAACGTGTCGAACAGCTGGTAGAACATCTGCTCGGTGTCGATGTATTCGTGGAAGCCGAGGCGCCGGGCTTTGGAGCTGTCGGCGAAGAAGTCGTAGTCCCACGAGAAGACGAAGTCCGCGAATGGCCAGGAGGAGAGTTGTGTATAGTCGTGTTTTACCAGGCCGTGCTTTTCTTGTAGCGCCTGCCACAGGGCGGCTTTGTCGGCCATGACGGTTTGCAACGGCATGGTTAATGGCGGCGCGGCCTCCAGACCAAAGTAGGCGGCCAGTTTAGGCCAGAGGTCGTTCCAGCGAAAGAGATCACCATTGGTAACGTTAAAGGCCTGGTTGGCGCAGGCGGGTGTTATGGCGGCCCAGACCGTGGCTTTCGCTAATAATGCTGCATCGGTCATTTCCATCAATTTATCGTAGGCGCCGGGTTTGCCCGGAAAGCGTAGTGGCAGGTTTAGCGCGCGCGAGATCGATGCATAGACCGCGATGGCCAGCGCCAGGTTCATGGGGTTGCCGAGCGCGGTACCGCCTACCACGGATGGCCTGATGGCGGACCAGGTCCAGGCTTTGTTTCGTTGCCGCTGTTCCAGGAATTGTTGTTGGTCGACGTTGAACTCGGGTGGCATGTGGCCCGCGTCACTTTCTTTGGCCGGTGTCTTGAAGGGCCCAAGGTGGGCGCCGTATACTTTGTAACCCTGCATGAGGCTGATGTGCCGGAGGTTTGTTGCCACCGGCTCGACGGCCTCGACGATGTTGACGAGCATGGCCAGGTTGGGAGGGACAAGCCCGGCCCACGTGGGGCGATCCTGGTAGGCGGCATAGAAGATGTGTGTGACGTCGGTCAGTGCCGCCAGCCGTTCGTGGCATTGGGCTGCGTCGAGCAGATCGACGGCGATGTGGCGAATGCGCGCAGTGTCCTGACCACCTTTGCGCGAGAGTCCGATGATGTTCCACGTGTCGAGCGTGTCGAGGTATTGAATCAGGTTCGTGCCGATCACGCCGTTGGCGCCGACGACGAGGGCTGTATTGGTTACTGTTTTCATGAAGCAAAGCTAGGGTGGCTCGTACGGAGGCTTAGGTAGAATTCTGTTAGGATTTGGTATATTTCCGCTATGAAGCGCTACCGTCAAATCGCCCCGGTGATGATCTCCGACTTTACGGCAGAGGCGTGGCATCATCCCGTGCATAACCATAATCACTACGAGCTGATCTATATCAGGTCAGGGAAGGGCTGGCATACTATCGACGGTGGTCGTGTGGCATATAAGGCAGGCGATGTGTTCCTGCTGGGACCGGAGGAAGCGCATGCGTTTGAGATACATACCCGCACGCGTTTTATTTACATCAAGTTTACGGATCAATTTATACATCAGCAGGGCGCAACGGCCACGCCGGGGGTGCAGTCGTTGGAGTATCTGATCAAGCGGCGTGATACGCACCTGTCGGGGTTTACACTGCCGGCAACTGATCGGCACACGGTGAAAGCCATCTTTGCGGTGGTGTCGTCGTTGCAACGGAATGTAGCACAGGCAGAGTCGATTGTGTGGACGCAGGTGTTGGCGTTGGCAATAATCTTACAAGGCAACCTGCCGGAACTGCAGGCGGCGACGCGCCCGGAGCGGGATATGCAGGCGATGTTTTGTTATATTCATAAGTATATTTATACACCGGATAAGCTTCGGGCGGAGGTCATGGCGAGCCACTTCCATACGACGCCGGATTACATCGGACCGTATTTCAAGCGGCACGCGGGCGTGACGTTGCGGGAGTACGTCCGGCAGTATCGCGGTGGATTGATCCGGAAGCGGATGGAGAGCGGGCAGTATAGTTTGAAAAGTATTGCGGCGGAGTTTGGGCTGACGGATGAGAGCCATGTGAGGAAATTGGCCGCGGGATGAGCGGCAGACGTTACGACGACTGGTGTGGCAGTAAAGCGGCTGGCCGGGCTCAAACTTGCACCGGCAAACCCATATTTTTTATTCTTACATTAAAACTAATAGCCATTTCTCTACATCTGTGAATTATCCAATATGAAATACAGTATGCATTGTATTCTTGCGCTCCTTCTTTTGTTTGTTGCTTTTTTTGCGAATGCGCAGGACGCTTCGGGCCTTTTGGAAAAGAGCCGCAAGCATGTGCGGGCGCAGCATTCTATTGCATATAAGTATCGGGCGTATTGGCCCAACCCCGTTGGTGAGATTGATACGTTGTCCGGAGAGAACCGGTTTGTGGTGGGGAAGCAGCCGTTGTTTCGATATGATTTTGTGTCGAAGGCCCCGGGGCGCGATATGACGTATATAGATGGAGTTTACCGGGAGGTGTTGCACGATGAAAAGAAGGTGGAATTGCATCCGGACGAGGAGAAGGCCGTACGAATGTTTACGAAGGGCCTGATACCGCTGAAGTATTCGCCCATCGTATTGTTGGATCGCTCCTGGCAATATGTGCGCGACACGACGATTGTGCATTCGCTGGCCGGGTACCGCACGGTAGACATGGATACGGTGGTGAATGGCAATCGGGTGTATGTGGAGCTTTGGTTGTATATCGGGAAGGATTCCAGGTTGCCGGAATGGTATGTGCAGCAGTCTTATTTTAACGGTAATCGGTCGCAGCGAGTCGAGTTTGAGTTTACCGACTATGCGCTGTCGCGGAAGGTAGAGCCCCTGGTATATGCCTTGCCCGCGGGGTACAGGTCGGAGGTGTACGGTTCGGCGTCCGGGCCACAGGTGTTGCAAGCCGGTGTGGAAGCGCCGGTGTTTCAGCTGAGGGATCTGCAGGGCAATCTCGTGGATCTGAAGGCGCTGCGGGGGAGGAAGGTGTTATTGAATTTTTCCACGATCAACTGCGGGTATTGTAAGATGGCGATTGACCATATGAACCGTAAGGATTTTGCGTTGCCTGACAACGTGGTGGCCGTCTATATCAACCCCATCGATAAGTCTGATCGGGTTGCAAGCTATGCGCAGAAGAGTCATATTCCCTTTCCGGTGGTGGCGGATGCCAGGGCTATCGGGACGTTGTATGGTGTGTCGGGGTATCCCACTTTTTTTCTGATTGATGAGAAAGGGGTTATTCAGGAGACGGTTGTAGGGTATCGGGAGGCGTTTTTGGATGGGCTTTCTAAGAAGAAATAGTTACTCACAGGTTAAATTCCATCGCCTGCGGTGGCTACCGGCTAGTGTGAGTGTGAGAGCGAAGAGAAAACAGAGCGAGTATGTTCCCTCTCGCGCTCACACTCGCTCTGTTTTCATAGCCGGGCCATAGTAACTGCCCTGATAGCGGAAGTTATTGCGTATACATTCGGGTAAATGATCGGGTGAGCCGCTGTAGTGTACACTAAGTTCGGCTTTGCGTGGATCGCTGAAGGCATCTTGTATGAAGGCCAGCACATGTTCAGACTCGAAGATGTGGTAGCCGCCGATGATGACGGTGTGCGGGAACTCCGCGGTGAATGCTTCGATCAACGCTTCCTTGTCGGTGAGGGTGGCATTATAACCACCCGTACCTTCGAACATCATGTGGTAGTCGAGCAGGTATGTAATGAGGAACGTTGTCAACGTGGGACTTACACGCTTATCCCACAGCACACGACCTTGATTGTCGATGGCATAACCGTCGACGGGCGGGTCGGGAAGGTTGAGATCTTCGTGTTTGATAGCCCAATAATAGTCTTCTTCGCCCTGGATCATGAGCGTGATGGCATCGATGTCGGAGCGGAATTTGATGTCGTGGAAGTCACGCAACAGCCATTGACCGGATTTAATCATGGTCTCGTTGAGGTAGATCCATTGCCGGAGTGAGGGGGGCAGGGGCGAGCCTGATTTTTCTTCGAGGTCGGCTACTATAAGCCGATGGTCGGCTTCGTTCCAGTCGAGCGTCGCCTGGTGCCATTTCTCGAGAAGTTGTTTAATAATAGCCCAACCTTCCTGGTACGTTGCGGGTGTACGGTCAAATATGATCATAAGAATCAATTAGATCTGCACCACACAGGTAAGCAAGGCAAAGCTACGGCATGACGCCATAGTGTGCAACAATACGCCCGGCGCTCGCCGGGTTAATATGTTGCACCATCGAAGTTTAGACCCATTGGTCCTTGCGCACGTGTGTCGTGCGAACAGCTATAGTAGAAATTACTGTTGGTTTTAAAATTACCGCTCGTTTAAAGTTGACAGCTATAAAATAGCGCTGAAATCGAAACAAATACAGGTTTATTTTGTTACTGCGTCGCTGATGGAAAAAGATGTGCTTTTATAAGAGTATACAGGTATATTCCTATATCCTTAACCTGAAATCCTATGAGCACTACCCGCAGAGCATTTTTTCAGCAATCTATCCGCGCGGCCGGCGCGCTTTCGCTCACCGGGATGTCTGCACAAGCGTTAGCTGAAGATGTGTCGGATGCGTTGCGGGCGTTACAGCAACCATCACCTTTGCGAGCCGCCCAGGATGAAGAGCTCTGGGCGCGCATCGCGCAAGCCTATACGGTGTCGCCGGCGATCTTAAATCTCAATAACGGTGGTGTCAGCCCTCAGCCAAGGGTTGTTCAGGAAGCATTGGAACGTTATACTAAATATAGTAATGAGGCGCCGTCGCATTACATGTGGCATATACTCGACAAGGGGCGTGAGCCGATCCGGCGCAAGCTGGCGGACCTGGCCGGCACGGAGACGGGTGAGTTGGCTATTAACCGGAACACTACCGAAGCGCTGGGCACGGTTACCTTCGGTTTGCCGCTGAGCAAAGGTGATGAGATCGTCATGACGCGCCAGGATTATCCCAACATGATCCATGCGTGGAAACAACGCGAGTTGCGCGAGGGCATTAAGATCAACTGGATCAGTTTCACGTTGCCGGTCGAGAACGATGATACCATTCTCAAGGCCTTTATCAACGCGACCACGCCGCGGACGCGTATTTGGCATATCACGCACATGATCAACTGGACGGGCCAAATCTTGCCGGTGAAGAAGCTCTGCGACGAGGCGCGGCGTCGTGGGTTGATTTCGATCGTAGACGCTTCGCATACTTTTGCGCATCTTGATTATAAAGTCCGGGACTTTAACCCCGATTACTTCGGTACCAGTTTACACAAGTGGTTGTGCGCGCCGTTTGGTACGGGGCTGCTCTATGTGCAGCAGAAGAATATCGAGGGGTTATGGCCTTTGTTTCCGAACGATAGACCCCAGAGTGCTGACATCCGCAAGTTCGAGACGTTGGGGACACGGTCATTTCCAACGGAGCAGGCTATTGGTCAGGCGATTGATTTTCACCTGGCGATTGGGAGTAAGCGCAAGGAAGAACGGTTGCGCTATTTGAAGAATTATTGGTGTGAGAAGGTAGCGAAGTTGCCGCGGGTCACATTAAATGTGTCGCTTAAACCGGAGTATGCTTGCGCTTTGGGAAATTTTTCGATTGCCGGGATCGAACCGGAGGTGTTGTCGGGGAAGCTGATGGGGGAATATCAGATTCACGCGGTGGCGATTAAGTGGGAGAATATTAGTGGGGTGCGGATTACGCCGCATGTGTATACGCTGGAACGGGATTTGGATAGACTCGTGGATGCGATTACGGCGTTGGCGAAGAGTTGAGTGCTATATGATTGGTCACGATGTTGTCTCTTCGTCAGTCTGAAGACTGACATTAGGGTAGGCACAAGTCTCCGCCCCGGGGCGGGGCTAAGACTTGCGCCAGCTGTTAGCTCGCTCTGTCCGCTTGCGGTCGGTGTGCTGCGGAATCGAACTTAAAACAGAGTGAGTGTGAGTGTGAGAGCGATACGGGAATTCTTTTTTTATGTTTTTTCTTCGCTCTCACACTCACTCTGGTTTATCGAAGGTAGAATTTTATGCCGGTGTTAAATCCCAATCCACCGATGTTTACATACGAGCGCAGGTCGTCTGATGGTCGGCTGCGGTCGAAATCTTCCCAGCCTTCGACGTTCATGCCAGGTGTCAGCTCGCTGTGATAGGTTACGTCTTTCTGGCTGGCGCTGGCATTCTCCATCGTAATGGGCGTTTGCGGCGCGCCGGGCACAGGCTGCAACGTGGCGTCGCTTACCACGGTAGCGGTACCAGCATATTTTTTCAATTCTTTATCCTTGCCACCCACCGAGATGTTCCGGTATTCTACTTCCACAAAAACACTACAGTGATCGCTGATCATGAAGTCTGTACCGACGGCTGCCTGGAAGCCTACAGTAGGGCGGGGGTTGATGCGCTCTTCGCGTTCCAACGCCAGGGCAATGTGTGTGTCAGGTACGGGCGATGTAAAACCGGCTTCTTCAGCAAATTGACCGGTCTTGTCATCGAGTGTTGTGTTGATCTGCAGGTAGCCGCCGACAGGTACGATGATCCCCACTTTGGTATAGGGTCTTACCATGCCTTCTATCGGGAAGTGCGCGACGAGGGCCGGGGCAACATCATATGCGCGGATCTTGCCGACAGTGTTCAGGTTTAATACCGTGTTGCCACCGATGGTTCCGTTTTGGCGCATCATGTCTTGTTCCGTGCTTTGATACATGTTCAATCCGAGCTCGACGCCGAGGATGCGGTTAAACCGGTACCCGAATGTAAGGCCGGCGCGCCAGCCTTCGCCAAAGGATCCAGTCAATGCCTTCTCGGATGTCGTCGTGGTTTCACCCGTCTGTGGGTTGATGGTAAAACTTCTGTCACGCGCGGGCATGCCGCTGATCGCGGGAAATTCGACCGGTGTTACTTTAAGGAAATAACTGCCGGTGGGCTTAACATAAAATCCATGCGGATAATCGTCCTGCGCTTTGAGTGTCAGCGTACCGACTGCCAGCAGAAACGCTGTTAATGCAATTGTCTTTTTCATATTGGCCTCCTTTCAGTTTTTACAGCATAAACGGTGTTTAATAATGCTGTACAGTCTAAACTTCCGTGCCCGGTAGCGTTTGTGGAAAGGGTGCGGTGTTGCACAACAGCGTGTGCAAGTTGTTGCGGGTTGTTATTTTAACATTGCTTCGAACAAGCGATCAATATCTTCTACAGTATTATACACGTGTGGTGCGATGCGCATTTTCTCGCCACGAAAGCCGACATATACCTGGTTGTCTACCAGCTTCTGGCCCAGGGCGGGAATCTGATCGAACGTGAAATTTAGCCCCACCATGTGGCCGACGTGTGGCGCATCGGCTGACGATATCGTGAAACCATGTTGTTGGGCGCGTGCGCGGATTTGCGCAGTGAGCTGTGATAATGTTTCGTGTATATTGTCGACACCCCAATCCAGGATTTGGGTAAGCGCCGCGATGGCCATGGGCACGTGTATAAAGCTGGGTGACTCGCCGGCATCAAAACGTCGGGCGCCAGGTTTATAGCCATCTCTATACTCGGCGAGGCGTGTAAAATCTTCCGCGCCGCTTTTGTTTAACCACGAGTATTCCAGCGGTACGCCGTGCAGATCATATTCCGGCGCGGCATATAGGTAGCCTAAGCCATACGGTCCCATGAGCCATTTATACCCCACGCTCACCAGGAAGTCGGGGCGGATGACGCTTACGTCCAATGGATAGGCTCCGACAGATTGACTGACGTCGATCACAAGCCGAGCCTTCACTTCTTTGACGCGACGGCTTACGGACTCCAGGTCGATGAGGCTTCCGTCGGTCCAATGACAATTGGGGATGGCGACTACACCGGTGCGATCGTCGATGTGGGCAAGGATAGCGTCCGTCCACGATTGGCCCGGCTGTCGGTTTACGGTGACGATGGTGGCGCCGGTTTCGTACGAACGCTCGCGCCAGGCGTAGACGTTGGAGGGATATTGCTGATCGAGGACGACAATGGTCTGATCCTTTGTGAGCGGTATATTCTTTGCCGCAATGGCAATGCCGTAGCTTACGGCAGGTACCAGCGCGATGTTGTCGCGGTTAGCGTGAATGATGCGGGCGAAGAGGTCCCGCAATGTCTCGACCGGCTCGAACCACGCGGACGCCGCGATCTCCCACGGGTGACGGCGCTCGTAGAGGCCCCATGTGCCGGCTTCTTCCACCGACTTGAGAAGTGGTGACATGGATGCACAGTTGAAATACGATACTTCATCGGGCATGGTGTAAAGCTCTTTTTGATTGGGGATGATCATGGTGCTACCGGTTAATGGCGTGTTTCTGCCGTAGCAATATAACATGCGCCGCGCCGAACCAAAAGTATTTTGCGGGTAAACAACAAACCGGTACCTTTCCTAGTACACAACCTTTACACTATGACGATGTTAACACGCCTGCGCACGTATATATTCCTGTTGATGATTTGCTTGTTGTGTGTGTCGCTGTGCACACAAGCGCAGACAGATAAACCCGCCTTTCGCGTCATTGGTTTCTTCACGGCCAGGAACGATCAGGCACACATCAGCTTTGTACACGAAGCCAACAAGTGGCTGGCCGCTACCGCACAGGAGCATCACTTTGTATATGACTCCACCCAGGACTGGAACAACCTAAACGCTACCTTCCTGGCGAACTACCAGGTGATACTTTTTCTGGATACGCGTCCCGAAGAGATTGCTCAGCGAGCGGCGTTCGAGGCGTATATGAAAAACGGCGGGGCGTGGATCGGCTTTCACTTTGCAGGGTTTGCACTAACGCCTTCGGCGTATCCGCAGGATTGGGATTGGTATCACCAGGAGTTCCTGGGGGCAGGGGAGTATAAAAGTAATACGTGGCGGCCAACGAAGGCGGTGCTGCGTGTTGAGGACCCAAAGCATCCCGCTACGAGGGGGTTGGGCGCTACGTTCGAGGCGGCGCCGAATGAATGGTATTGCTGGAAGAATGATCTGCGGAAGAATAAAAATATAAAGGTGTTGTTGTCGGTGGATCCGTCGAGCTTTCCGTTAGGAACTGGACCGAAGCCGCACGAGATCTGGCACAGCGGGGATTATCCGGTGGCGTGGACGAATACGAAGTACCGCATGATGTATATTAATATGGGGCATAATGATATTGATTATGAAGGGAAGACGAATCGGACTTTATCGTCGTCGTTTTCTAGTGCGGGGCAGAATGCTTTCCTTATCAATACGTTGGTTTGGTTGGGGAAAGGGAAATAGTAAATGTAGCTTTTTCGCTGAGAGCCCGTACTTCGTCGGGAGACAGCAGTCTGAAGACTGCCATTAGACCAGGTCCAAGTCGCCCTCCCTACGGTCGGAAGACTTGAACCAGATACTATCCCTTCAGGTGAGTTGATTCGCGAATGACGAGTCTGCTTTTAATTAATTTCTTCTGCGGCTCGCGGTTGCCTTTGATTTGGTCGAGGAGGAGGGCGGCGGCTTCGGAGCCCATGTCGTAGGCGGACATGTCGATGCTGGTGAGGGCGGGCTCGACGAAGCGGCAGATGGTTTCGTTGTTGAAGCCCAGGATGGCGATGTCCTGGGGGATACGCAGGCCGTTCTTTTTAATGACGTGCATCATTTCGATGGCGGCGAAGTCGTTAATGGCGAAGATGGCGTCGGGGCGTTGGGATACGTTAATCAGGTCACGCGTATAGTCTTCTACGCTGCCGGCACGGAAGTGCGACTGTACTATATAATTTTCTTTTACGGGGAGGTTGTGTTTCCTCAGGGCATCCATATAGCCTTTGAGACGGTTGCGGCTATTGTATAGGTTTTGGGGGCCGGCGACGATGGCAATGCGTTGGCAGCCCTGGCTGATGAGGTGCTCGGTGCCTTCGAAGGCAATCTCGTAGTTGTCGGTATATACGCGGGACGTGTTGAGCTCTTCGCTGATGCGGTCGAAGAATACGATCGGTATATTTTTATCCAATAAGACCTGGAAGTGATCGGTGCGGTCGGTTTCGGCGGAGACGGAGACTAATACACCGTCGACGTGCGCGGTGAGAAGTGAGCGCAGGTTGCTGCGTTCGGTGACGAACGATTCGTCGGACTGGCAGATCATGACATTATATCCCGCCAGGTTGGCCACCCGTTGGATGCCGCCGATGGCCTTGGCGAAGAAACGGTTTACGGTTTCGGGAATGAGTACGCCGATGGTGTTGGTGCGTTGTTGTTTGAGGTTGAGGGCAAGGGCGTTGGGAGTATAATTGAGTTTGCGCGCGAGCTCGAGCACTTTGTGTCGTGTCTCGGCGTTGACGTCGGAGTGCTCGGATAATGCGCGTGACACGGTGGACTTGGAGATGCCCAGCATTTTGGCGATGTCGTTGATGGTGATGGAACCGGAGCTCATAGATCGTTTTACTGCCATGCAAGATAAATATTAAAGTTCTGGGACCGTTCCCGGGAACGGTCCCTATTAAATATGATTTAAAAAGCAACTATTTGGTCATATTTTTTACTACAATCGTATTAAATTCTTGGACAATCGATTGCACAGATGGCACTTTTACCCCACTTCAACCCCGCTCAAGCCATCCGGTATAATACCGGGATTTCCGCCCTTCGCCCCCTGGGAGAAGGCATGGACGCCCTGTTTGACCGGGTAGTACGCGAGGACGATTACAAGTCGTTCGAGACGATCTTTAAGCGTATGTACCGGCAGCTGTGTCGGGTCTCTGCGCACATGGTGCATAGCCACGCACTGGCCGAAGAGATTGTGGACGACGTGTTCTGCAACCTCTGGGGTAATCGCAAGCGCATTCAAATCAATACGTCTTTCCAGGCATACCTGCTGACTTCCGTACGAAACAAATCGCTGGATTGCCTGCGTAAGGCCAAACACGATCGGAATATAGCGCTGGAATGCGCGGCAAATGTGGCAAGCGTGCACGACGGGGCACAGGAGAGCCTGGTATATGAAGAGTTACGCGGGCAGATCGAGTCGGCTATTGAATCGCTGCCCAAGCAGTGCCGGACGATCTTCCGGATGAGCCGCGAACAGGACATGAAATACAAGGACATTGCCGACGTGCTGAAGATCAGTATCAAGACCGTCGATACCCAGATGGGCCGCGCGCTAAAGCACCTGCGGCAGGCAGTGCGGCCGGTATCCGTATAAAAAATCCGCCGGTAGCGGAACAGGCTGTAGGGAGAGCTGCTGTTTTCAGCGTCCTTGTTACATGGCCAGACCTCCCGCGCTTACCGGAATTTACGCCTTGATGGCTCGCTGCCTGGCCGGCGAAGCGACTCCGGAAGATATCCATCAGCTGAAAACGTTATGCGATGAAGATCCGGCCTGGTGTGCCGAGTTTGAGCTGATGCGGGGCCTTTGGGCGGAAGCCTGCCTGCCGGCAGGCACGGCCTATGGCGCCGCCGACGGTAAAACGATCGAAGAAGACCTGGATCGTGTGAGTGGCAAGTTGAAGGCGCGGGGCTTGCGGGAATAACAATACATATTATAGAGGGAAGCGACGATGTTGATGGAACAGACATGGCGCTGGTTCGGGCCCAACGACCCGGTCAGCCTGCAAGATATACGACAGGCGGGTGCCACGGGCGTAGTCTCTGCGTTACACCATTTGCCAAACGGTGTGGTGTGGCCGGTGGAGGAGATCTTGAAACGCAAAGAATTGATTGAAGCGGCGGGCCTGACGTGGTCGGTCGTCGAAAGTATACCGGTACACGAAGATATTAAAAAACAGAAGCCCGGCTATGAGCAGTATATCGCCCACTATAGCGAAAGTCTGCGCAACCTGGGAAGCTGCGGCATTCGTACCGTGTGCTATAATTTTATGCCGGTATTGGACTGGACACGTACCGATCTGGCATACGTGCTACCCGATGGTTCAAGGGCATTGCGGTTTGATGCCGTGGCCTTTGCGGCGTTTGACCTGTTTGTGTTGAAACGTCGTGGTGCGCTGCGGGAATATACGCGGGCGCGTATTGAAGCCGCCGAGCGGTATTACGACGGGGCGAGCGACGAGACGTTGGATGCCTTGCGTAAAAATATACTGGCCGGTCTTCCCGGCGCGGAGGAAGGGTATACCCTGGATCAATTTCGCCAGGTATTGGAAGAATACGACAGCGTAGACGAGCTACGCCTGCGGCAACATTTATATACGTTTATCCGCGCGATAGCGCCGGTAGCCGAAGAAGCCGGTGTGCGTCTGGCGATTCATCCCGACGACCCGCCGTACCCGATGTTTGGGCTGCCGCGGGTGGTGAGTACCGAATCCGATGCGGTACGCTTGTTGGCGGCGTATGACTCTGTCTATAATGGTCTATGTTTTTGTACGGGCTCGTATGGCGTGCGTGCCGACAACGACCTGGCGGGCATGGTAGAACGCCTGGGCGCTCGCATCAACTTTGTTCATTTGCGCAGCACACGTCGCGACGGCGATGGTAATTTTTTTGAAGCTGACCATTTAGATGGCGATGTTGATATGCCGCACGTCATGAAGGCACTTATTATCGAACAACGGAAGCGCGCAACACGCATTCCTTTCCGGCCGGATCATGGCCACCAGATGTTGGACGACCTGCAGAAGAAAACAAATCCAGGGTATTCGGCCATTGGCCGTTTGCGAGGCCTGGCCGAACTGCGCGGTCTCGAATTGGGTATTGCCTCGGTGTTGCCTGTGTAGGGACACACAAATAATTAAAACGATTGCATGTAGGGGTAAGCATTTTTTTACAACGTCATATAACAAACCGCTGTGTGTGTTCGCGCGTGCGGCGGTTGGGGGAGACCTGTCGGCGGCACACCGCAGGTTTTCGCAACCATGTAAAACCCAAACCTAAATTGTTCTTATGACAAAAGCTCTACGTAAAAGCTGCCAGGCATGGCTATTCATGTTCCTGGTCACGGCGCTGCTGGCTCCGCTGGCAGGGCAGGCACAGACCCACAGTGTATCGGGCGTCGTTACGTCCGATGATGGCTCGCCCCTTCCCGGGGTATATGTACTGGTGAAAGGCACAGCCAACGGTACAGCCACTGATTCAAACGGAAAGTATACGCTCAATGCTCCGGCCGACGGCACGTTGGTCTTTACCTTTATCGGCATGCGTCCGATGGAACGTCCGGTGAGTGGCCTGACGACGCTGGATGTTGCGATGGAGGCGGACATCTCCGAGCTCGACGAGATCGTTGTTGTCGGGTATGGTACACAGAAGAAAAGTGACCTGACGGGTTCCGTATCATCGATATCGTCGAAGGAAATTCGTTCGGTGCCGGTGGCTTCGCTTTCGCAGGCATTGCAGGGCCGTGCAGCCGGTGTGCAGGTGATGCAGTCGTCGAATTCGCCCGGTGGCGGTGTGACGGTGCGCATCCGCGGCGGCAACTCGATCCAGGGTGGTAACGAACCGCTGTATGTTGTAGACGGTTATCCGCTCTATAATGAATCAGGCCCGACCGTTAGCCCGAACGACATCGAGTCGATGGAGATTCTGAAAGACGCGTCGGCTACAGCGATCTATGGTTCGCGTGGCGCCAACGGCGTGGTGATCATTACGACGAAGCGCGGTAAGCCCGGTAAAGCGAACGTTCAGTTTGAAACATACGTGGGTTTCCAGGAAGTACGGAAGAAGCTTGATATGCTCAACGCTACGCAGTTGGCGGAGCTGATTAATGATGGTATTGCCAACACCAACGCTGACAATCCTACGAAGCCTGCGGTAGCACCTGCCTTTACGCAGGAGCAGATCGACGCGCTGGGCAAAGGTACAGACTGGCAGGACGAAATATTTCGTACGGCTCCGATCCAGAACTACTACCTGGCCATGAGCGGTGGCGATGAAAAGATGCAGTATGCCATTACCGGCAACTACTTCGATCAGGATGGTATCGTGATCAATTCCAATTATAATCGTGCGTCGTTCCGGCTGAACCTGGATCGTAAGATGAGCGAGCGGCTGAAGTTCAGCAACAGCCTGACATTTTCGCGCAGCAAGCGCAACCAAATCACGTCGGACACGGACGGTGGTGGTGGCGCCGGCGTGGTATACGGTGCACTGAACTTTTCGCCGACGGTGCCGGTGCGCAACCCCGACGGTACGTACACCATTGACAACCGTACAGGCGCGATCAAGATCAGCAACCCGGTGGCGATGGCCAACGATATCGAAAACGAAAACACCACCAGCCGTGTGCTGGGTACGGTATCGGCTGAATATATTCTTGCAAAGGGCCTTACTGCAAAAGTATTGTTTGGTACAAACCTCGTGTATGAAAAGGTGGGATTTTACCTGCCGCGGTCGACGTTTGCCGGCCTGCAAGTATCGGGCAGCGCATACCTGAACAACCGTCAGAGCGCAGAGTGGCTGAACGAAAACACGCTGACCTATAATAGAACGATCAACGACCGCCACACGTTCAATATCCTCGCGGGCTATACGCTGCAATCGGGTACGTCGGAGGAGTTTCGTGCCAATGCGCAGAACTTTGCCAACGACATTCTCAACAATAACAGCCTGGCGTCCGCGCAGCAGGCGAACCCCGGTTCGTCGGAGGTGTTTGACTGGGGCCTGCGCTCGTACCTGGCACGTGTTAACTATGACCTTGACGGTAAATACCTGGTAACGCTGACAGGGCGTATGGACGGCGCGTCCAAATTCGGTAAGGGGAATAAGAATGCGTTCTTCCCTTCAGGTTCGGTAGCGTGGAAGATCTCCAAAGAGAACTTTATGTCGGATGTACAGGCCGTGAGCGATCTGAAGCTCCGCGCCAGCTACGGTATTACCGGTAACCAGGAAATCGGTAACTATCAATCGATCGGCGCGTTGGGTACGCAGAACTTTAACTTCGATAACAAACTTTTTATTGGGTATGCACCCAGTCGTATGGCCAACCCGGACCTGAAGTGGGAGACAACGGAGCAGGTGAACGTCGGTATCGATGCGGGCTTCTTTAACGATCGCCTGCTCGTGACGGCGGACTGGTATAAAAAGAAAACGAAGGATCTATTGTTTAATGTGCCGCTGCCGGTAACGTCGGGGTATACCACCTCGCTGCAGAACATTGGTAAGGTACAGAACGAGGGTGTCGAGTTGGGCCTTGCCACGATCAACGTAGAGGGCGCTTTTACGTGGACGACCAATTTCAATATTGCTGCTAACCGCAACAAAGTGCTGGATCTGGGCAATGCCAAGGATGTTCCAACGGGTAGTGCCAGTGGTCACCTGCAGCTCGCCAACTCAGGTATACTACGTGTAGGGGAGCCGGTGGGTATATTCTACGGTTTGATCTTCGACGGTATTTTTCAGAACGCCGAAGAGATTGCCGGCTCGGCTCAGAAGAATGCCAAGCCGGGCGACCGCCGCTATGTAGATGTCAAGGAGGACGGTGCGATCAATTCTTCGGACCGGGTCATCCTGGGACAGGCGGCTCCGAAGTTTATTTTTGGCTTCAGCAACAGCTTTTCGTATAAGGGTTTTGATCTGAATGTATTCTTCCAGGGTGTACAAGGCAATAGTATCTACAACATCAACCGGTATGAGCTGGAATCCATGACGGGTATCAGTAACCAATCGGCGGAGGTGTTGAATCGCTGGTCGCCGACCAATCCGAGCAATACTATTCCGCGCGCGATCAGCGCGACGACGTCGTACCAGGTTACGAGCCGGCAGATCGAGGATGGTTCGTATATCCGCCTGCGCAACGTTCAGCTGGCGTACAACCTGCCGTCTACAGTGTTGGATCGTATCAAGCTGACTTCGGCCAAGATCTATATCAGCGGACAGAATCTGCTGACGATTACCGACTACTCGGGTTACGACCCCGAGGTAAGCCGCTATGGACAGGAAACCCTCAGCCAGGGTACCGACTATGGAAGCTATCCCTCCGCCAAGATGTATTTGATTGGTGTTAACATTGGTTTCTGATCATCTTAAACGACTTACGACTATGTATAAAAAATATATTCTCGGACTTTTGACTGTATGTCTGTCATCTTGCAGTGTGTTGGAAGAAGAGCCACATTCGTTCATTCCGGCTGAAGAGTTTTACAAGACCCAGGCCGACGCCATGGCGGCAGTGACGGCGGCGTATACGGCCAGCAAGGCCAACGGCGATACGAACCGTAACTTCAACATCCTGGGCGACATCACGACGGACGATCTCACGCCACTGGCCAACAACAACGACCGGGTACAGTTAAACAGCTATACGCATACTTCCCAGAACGTTATTGTGCGGGAGTCATGGCAGAACTTTTTCCTGGGCATTACGCGCTGCAACATTGTGGTGGAACGCGTGCCGTCGATCGCCATGGACGAGGCGCTGCGCAGCCGCCTGGTGGCGGAGGCGAAATTCCTGCGTGGCTTTTATTATTTCCACCTGGTGCGCCTCTTTGGCAAAGTGCCGCTGGTGCTGCAGGAGACGAAGCTGCCGACGGAAGTGACATTCCCCAAGCGTGAAGAGCCGGAAGTGATCTATCAGCAGATCATCAAGGACTTTCAGGATGCCGAAACCGGACTGCCAGATAAGTATACCAAGAACGAGGACCGTGGCCGCGTCACCAGTGGCATGGCGAAGGGCTATCTGGCGTTGGTATACCTTACCCGTCAGGAGTGGAGCCTGGCGGCTGCCAAGGCAAAAGAAACCATGGAGGGACCGTACGGCTATGGCCTTTGGGATACGTATAAGGAGGTATTTGACGTGAAGAATGAGTTTGGCAAGGAGGCGATGTTTGACGCGCAGTTTGTGAGCGGACCTGGTGGACAAGGTAGTAACCTGATCGCTTTCTGGGCTCAGGAGAACAACTCGATCGCGGGTCGCGGTTTTGGATCGTTCAAACCTACGGATGGTATTTACAACAGCTTTGCTTCGTATGATAAGCGCAAAACTGAATTCTTTGTCAAAGGGACGGATAACAAGTGGTATTGCAACAAATGGGTGGACAGCGACGCCACAACGGCCAACCAGTCGGACAACAACTTCCCGCATATGCGTTTTGCGGAAGTGCTGTTGAACTTTGCGGAGGCGTCGAATGAAGATGTCGGCCCGAATGATGATGCGTATGGTGCGGTGAATGCGATTCGTATACGTTCCGGTCTGCCGGAACTGGAGAATCTGACGAAGGAGCAATTCCGAGACTCGGTGTTGCTGGAGCGCCGCCGTGAGCTGTGCTTTGAAGGCCACCGCTGGTATGACCTCGTGCGTACCGGCCGGTTAGTGTCGACCATCCAGGCTATCGGCAACACAAACATCAAAGAGTATCATCAAGTATTCCCGGTGCCGCAATTGGAATTGGATTTGAACACAAATCTTTTGCCTCAAAACGATCTGTATAATTAATCTTTTGTCATGAAGCGAATGAAACCCTGGGGGCTGTTGGTGACTGTTGGTATGAGTGCTCTTATAGCCTGTACGATTAAACCCGGCCTCGATACCCGTGCGGCGTTGGAGAAAGCGAAAGCACAATTGGAGACAAGCCTGACGGCGTATACGGACCTGACACAGTTTCCGCGTGGCGCGAAAGCCGACGGCAGTTATCGCGGCACCAAGTCGTCGGAGTGGACGAGCGGCTTTTACCCCGCCACGCTGTGGTATATGTACGAGTACACGCAGGACAAGAAATGGGCCGACGCGGCGCGACGCTGGACGGCGGGGATGGAGAAAGAACAGTTCAATACCCATACGCACGACCTGGGATTTATGCTCTATTGCCCGTTTGGCAATGGTTACCGCCTCACAAATGATCCGGCGTATAAAGAGGTCATGCTGCAAGGCGCGCGATCGTTGTCGACACGTTTTAACCCAAAGACAGGGTGTATAAAATCGTGGGACCACGGCAAGTGGCAGTTTCCGGTAATCATCGACAATATGATGAACCTGGAGCTGTTGTTCTGGGCCACGCGTGTGTCGGGTGATTCGAGCTTCTACAAGGTTGCCGTGACGCATGCCAACACGACGTCGAAGAATCACTTCCGAAGCGACAACAGCAGCTATCACGTGGTGGACTATGATACGCTGACCGGTAAGGTCATTCAACGCGTGACGCACCAGGGCTTTGCCAACGAATCGGCGTGGGCGCGTGGGCAAGCATGGGGTTTGTATGGCTATACCGTTGCTTACCGCGAGACGAAGGACAAACGCTACCTGGACCAGGCGGTGAAGATCGCGAGCTTTTATCTGAAGCATCCGAACCTTCCGGCGGACAAAGTGCCTTATTGGGACTTCAATGCCACGGGTATTCCGAAGGAAGAGCGCGATGCTTCGGCGGCCGCGATTACGGCGTCGGGCTTGCTGGAGCTGAGCACCTACGTGAAGGACGGTAAGCCTTACGTTACGGCGGCCGAGCAGATGCTGACGAGCCTGGGCTCGCCGGCGTACCTGGCCAAGCCGGGTGAGAACAATCACTTTATTTTACTGCACTCGGTGGGCCATAAGCCGGCGAAGTCGGAGATCGATGTACCGCTGGTGTATGCCGACTACTATTACATCGAAGGGCTGCTGCGTTATCAGCGCCTGAAAGATAATGCCCAAAAGAAATGAGCATTGGGTTAATTGGTTGAGTCGATGCGACTGGCCCTTTGGGTCAGTCGCATTTTTTTTAACTTGTCATGATGAAAAACAGCATTCTTCTATTTTCCATAGTTGCCCTGGCGGCCTGCAGTAAGCCGCGGCATAAGTTTCTCACCGTACAGAATCCGTTGGAGACGGAGCGTACGGAGATTGTGTCAATTCCGGTGGTGACACTCGATAGTCTGTTTCCCTCCTTTACGCCTGGGAACCTGATTGTGCAGGCCTCGGAAGATGACACCGAACACTGCCTGGCGCAGTGGATAGATGAGGACGGCGACGGTAAGCCGGAGGCGTTTCTGTTTGAGGCGTCGCTGAAGGGGAAGGAGCGCAAGACCTATATTTTAAAAGAAAGTGAGCATTCTGTACGCGACACAACGCTCGAAGGTACGTATGGCAGGTTTGTGCCGGAACGTATTGATGACTTTGCCTGGGAGAACAACCGGGTGGCTTTTCGGACGTACGGCCCCGAGGCGCAACGGTTGGTCGATGCGGGAGAGAAGGGTGGTACATTGTCGAGCGGGATTGATTGCTGGCTGAAGCGCGTGGAGTATGGTGTTATCGACGCCTGGTATGCTAAGAATACGAAGGGTGGAAGCTATCACAAGGACGATGGCGAGGGATATGATCCTTACCACGTGGGGGCCAGTCGCGGATGTGGCGGCCTGGGCGTTCTTGTAGGCGACTCGTTGTATGTGTCGAAGAACTTTGTTACACACCGCGTATTGGCCGATGGCCCGTTGCGCACGACGTTTGAGCTGACGTATGCGCCGTGGTCGGCTGCGGGGGCGATGGTGCGGGAGCGGAAGGTTGTGTCCATTGACCGCAACAATCAATTGAGTCGGATAGAAGCTTTTGTGACCTCCGATAGTACATTGGTGAACGTGACGCTCGGCATTACGCTGCACGATAAGAAGGGTGAGGTGAAGACCGACAGTGCACAGGGCTGGTTCCGTTATTGGGAGCCGATGGATGACTCGGAGCTCGGTACGGCGATTGTGATCGACCCGGCACGCGTGCTGCGATATGCAGATTATCGCACGACGAAGAAGGATATGAGTCATCTCTATGTGATGGCGGCTGCGCCGCGGCAGGATGCTGTGGTCTATTATACCGGCTTTGGCTGGAAGAAGGCAGGGAAGGTTGCTTCTGCGGAAACGTGGGATCTTTACTTGCAGGATTTTGCGCAGCGATTGACTTCGCCCGTGACAGTGCATTTTGAAAAATAGAGAGCAGATGATTGTGCGTAATCGTTATAGTTCTTTGTGTAAGGGAGTCGTTATTGTTGCAGCTTTTCTGTGGGTGGCCGTGCTGGACGTCTGTGGGCAAAGCAATTTGCAGCAGGAGGCGACGGATATTCTGCGTCCGCAGCTATTGCAAGAGGCTGACTGGGCGTTGGGCCAGGCACCTGTGACGGTTACAGCGGAGCGCTCGCCGCGGTCTGCCGGTGGTATACATGACTTTTATTCTGAAGGCGATTATTGGTGGCCGGATTCTACGGATGCGCGGGCGCCTTATGTTCAACGTGACGGCATGACCAATCCCGATAACTTTACAGCGCATCGGCGGGCGATGATTCGCTTTAGTACGATTGTGGGGGCGTTGGCATCAGCTTATAAAGTTACGGGGGATGTGCGGTATGTGCAGCAGGCGCTGGTGCACTTGCGGGCATGGTTTATCGACCCGGCTACACGCATGGCGCCGCACTTGTTGTATGCGCAAGCGATTCAGGGGCGTGCTACGGGAAGGGGGATTGGTATCATTGATACTATTCATTTAATGGAGGTGGCGCAGGGTGTGATGGTGATGATGGGGGCAAAGTCATTTGATGCGGATACGCGACGAGGGGTTACTGCCTGGTTTAAAGAGTATCTCGTCTGGCTGACGACGCATGCGTATGGGAAGGAGGAGATGAATGCGAAGAATAATCACGGGACGTGTTGGGTGATGCAGGTGGCTGCGTTTGCCAGGCTGACGGGAGATGAGCGCTTACTGAGCTTTTGCCGGGAGCGATTTAAGACGGTGTTGTTGCCGGAGCAGATGGCGGTGGATGGAAGCTTTCCGTTGGAGTTGAAAAGGACGAAGCCGTATGGGTATTCTATTTTTAATCTGGACGCTATGGTGATGGTCTGTCAGATTCTTTCGACGAAAAGAGAGGATCTGTGGCATTATCAGACGGCGGATGGGCGGTCTATTGGGAAGGGGATTGCGTTTTTATATCCTTATCTGCATGATAAGCAGGCGTGGCCTTATGCAAAGGATGTGATGTACTTTGATCAGTGGCCGGTGGCGGGGCCGGCATTGTTGTTTGGGGCGTGGGTGTTTGGGGAGGGGAGTTGGTTTGATACGTGGAAGAAGCTGGGGCATGCTCCGAAAGAGGATGAGGTTGTGCGGAATTTGCCAGTGCGGCATCCGTCGCTTTGGTTTTAGTATACACTACACTGGAACTTTCTTGTTTTCTGGTGACGCGGTCTTGCGGAGAGCCTTGTGGTGACGATTCATGACGCCGGTTTTTTGCTTAGGTAAAGATGGAAAATTTCATGAAATTACCCCGTCATGGCGTATCGTCTGTCTTTTGTTTTTCTGGCTTTCCTGGCCACTTCGGTATATGCACAGAAGCCTCGCAATCACCACGAGGAAGCGCTTTTGCTGGCAAAGATTCTGCGTGAGCAGCACGTCGCGCCCAAGGCGCTGGACGACAAGTTTTCGCGTCAGGTGTTTGCGCAGTTTACCAGTCAGCTCGATCCCGACAAGTTGTATTTCTCCGCTGCCGACCTGCAGACGTTGACTGCCCACGAAGGCCATCTCGACGACGAGCTGGTGGGCATCGGCTGGGCGTTTCTGCCGCAGGTAACGACATTGTACCGGCAGGCGCTCGAACGGGCCGAACGCATGATTACGCAAATCGGCGCTGCCGCCTTTACCGGCACGGTTAAAGAATATGTTTCCATCGACACCGCTCACTGGCCGGCCGATCCGTCAGCGCTACAGGCTAAGTGGCGGTTGTGGCTCAAGCACCAAACCTTACAACGCCTGGTGGATGTGCGGGTGGGGTACGACGGACCCGAGAAAGGGTTTTTTACGCGGCATGAGCCCGACGCGCGGCGGCGCGTAACAGCATACGAGCTTCGCACGGTGCGCCGTATTCTGCAACACCCGGGTGCATTTGAAAATTATGTGGCGGCGCAGTACTTCCAAAGTATTGCAGCGGTGTTCGATCCGCATACCACCTATATGCCGGTGACGGAAATGGAGAACTTTTTGTCCACGCTCAGCACGGAGGGATATTACTTTGGTATCACGCTCGATGAGAATGAACGCGGCGATGTGCTGGTCACGGCGCTGGCGCCGGGAGGCCCGGCGTGGAAGTCGGGTGATATCCATGCGTCGGATGTGCTGACCGGTTTACGTTGGGACGGCGAGGAGGAAGCGAATATTGAAGGTTTTACGCTGGACGAAGCCAACGCCATCCTGGCAGATGCCAACCACCGGTATATGGAGTTTACGGTGCGTCGTCAGGGCGGCGTGGTGAAGAAGGTAAGGCTGCAGAAGGAGAAAATCTCTTTGGAAGAGAATTACGTGCGCAGTTACGTGCTGGATGGCAGGCACCGGATTGGCTATATCGCACTGCCCGATTTTTATACCCGCTGGGATGACGAGAGCGAAGGCTCGCGGTGTGCCGGCGATGTGGCCAAGGAGGTGATGAAGCTGCGGCAAGAGGACATTCACGGGTTGATCCTCGATATTCGGTACAATGGCGGCGGTTCATTGATGGAAGCCGTGGCCATGGCCGGCATTTTCCTGGACGAAGGTCCGCTGGGCATGTTGCGAAACCGGCAACAGGATATCATCACGCTCAAGGATCTCGACCGTGGTACGGTATACGACGGCCCGCTGGTATTGTTGGTGAATGGACAGAGTGCTTCGGCCTCGGAATTTCTGGCGGCGGTGTTACAAGATTATCGCCGCGCGGTGATTGCGGGTACACGCACGTTTGGAAAGGCTACGGCGCAGAATTTCTTTCCGCTGGATCCCACGCAGGATCAGGGCCCTTCTTTAGCGACGATCAAGGATGGTCCCGGCTTTGCAAGCATTACGACCGACAAGATATACCGCGTGACTGGAGGCACTGCACAGGGTGCGGGCGTAACGCCTGACATCTCGTTGCCGGAGGTATTTGATATACCGGGTGTGCGCGAGTCGGCGATGCCTTTTGCGCTGCCGGCCGATTCGATCCTGAAACGCACGTACTTCCGGGCCTTGCCGCCGCTGCCGCTGGATTCGCTGCGCGCGCGCAGTGGTGTGCGCGTAGGGACGTCGACAACGTTTCAGCATATTGTCAAGGGCCGGCGCTGGCTGGCGGACGAGTTCCACGCTAAAAACGAGCCCGTGCCGCTGTTATGGGAGGCGTTGTACGCCCGCGAGGTTGTCATGCAGCGGCAATACCGGATGCTGGAAAAATCGCTGGAGCAAACCAGCCGCGTGTTTACGGTGAGCAACGGCAGTGTGGACCGTCAGCGCCTGGCGGCCGATGATTATGCAAAAGATTTTAATCAGTCGTGGATTACCAACCTGCAAAAAGATGTATACGTGGAAGAAGCTGTGAATATACTGACTGATATGATCGAGCTTAGTCCCCATGCTGCGAAATAATCAACCAAGGCGGTAAACGAGATCAACACGTCTTTGACGGCGGCCAATACAACGCTCACCGATGTGAACAAGGAATGCGAAAAAGTGTTGAATAACCGGGATGCGGCGAGCAAAAAGTTTATGGAATCGCACGTACCCCGTGGCAACTGACGGCTGGTTTGCCGTATCTTGACACCCCAAAACGAGCAGATCTGCTGACATGAACGAAAAACAAGTACACGTACTCGTGGGCTGCGCCGATGCGCGCGACCAGAGCCAATTGCAACTGGATGTTATCGAGCGCATTACGGACGAGTTTGCCCGCCAGGGTATAGCGGTAGAGCTGCATACCGTGCGCGCGGCGGGTTCCTTTGTTTCGCCCGATATCGTCATGGATATCAAGCGTATCTTCGAGCAGGCGCAACGCCAGGCCGACCCACGGGTGCCCATCCGCTATTATGTGCACATTCAGACCCACGGCCACTTGACGGAAGATTCCAACGATCACTATATCAGTCACGTGCACGAATTGAAGATCGTAGAAGGATCGCCGCTCAATTGCGGTATGCTGGGTGCTTCATCGGTCGGAGTGGAGATCGAACAGATGCTGGTGGAAGAGCGACCCTCGGTCGAGATCCGCGGCCAGGCGATGGTGATCGACAACGACACCAAGATCAAACGCCTGCTGAAAGAGTTTTATGCTTACGACGGCTACCTGGCGGGTGACTGGATCAGCAGCATTGACCTGCTGCGAACGCACCCACGGCACCAGCGTACTATCCTGGAGAAGGCCATCAGCACCGACCTAGAGCTGAAGATGCTGAACATCGAGATCACCTGTGGTATTCTGGACTATGCTATCCACTCGCTGATCCGCGTCGATGGTGGCGAGCCCGCCGTGCCCTTCTGGGACACCGTGCAGACCGAGATACGCAAGCATGCGCAGAACGATCGTGCTGCCAAGGAGATTCTCATTAATCAGAACCGAAAGCAAAAGCCCCTGGCGGGCCTGCTGTGTATGAGCGATCCGCGCATGGCCTCCCGGACGGAAGCCGCCAACTACTATATGCGACTGCGCAACATCGAGCACACCGGCGAGTATATTCCCAATACAGTCTTTAACATGACGGGCACCTCGTTCGACATTCCGCATACACCCTTCGGTCCATACGTGATCGCCGGATTCTTTTTTGCTGTCAAGCACCTGGGGTTGAAAGACCAGATGGTGATGGGCGAAACGGAAAAACAAACCGAGCGGATCTTGCAGAAGATTCAGAACGACCCCATCATGAGTCTGATCGTGCGCAAGTTTGAGGTAAATTTGATGCCGATCAGTTTGGAAGTGTTGTTGAGAGGGAAGGCTTGATGTAGGATATTTGCGTGACCTGTGGTGACGCCAGAAGTGCATTTTAAAAAAGAAAGGCGTAGTACTTTTCGATATACCCGGCGATCTCTTTGGCGTTGATTCTTTTTTTGAAGAAATCGTCGAAGGGATCGCCGGTTTCTTTTAGCCGTTTGAGAAGAGTTTTGTACTGGAGCTTCTCGATCGAGAGCCCTTTTGTTACTTCTTCCCAGTAGAGGGGAGTGGCGACCGTGGCGGTGTCTGCCGCCAGCGCGTAAGGGGCAATGATCGCTTGCTGATCTTCGTTGAGATGATAATCCAGTATGATCTTTCCCAGGCTGTATTCACCGGGCTCGCGCAGGATGGCGCGTTCCGGGAATTTTAGCAGGATCAGCCGGCAGATGTTTTGAGCAAGGGTCAGGCTGTCGTCAAAATTACTTTTTCCATCAAGCGGTATGTATACCTGAAAGCCGGAAACGCCATCGGTCTTGATGAAGGAAGGGACATTCAGTGCGGTGAGCATGTGATGGGCCATGCGGGCGACGTCGATGACTTTATCGGGAGTATTTCCTCCGGCCTCGATGCCGATCACACAGTAGTCCGGATAGGATGGCGATTTAATGCGGACAAGCTGCGGGTAAAAATCTACGGCCCCTCTTTCAATATAATACAGCAGGTGATCTTTGGTGTTGCAAACCAGCACGTTTTGTTTTGTCTTGCCGTGTGCAATTGTTGTTTGGATGCTTGTGGGGAGATCATCTGCACCGGATGTCAGCTCTTCGGCAGACCGGTATTCGTTGAGGCCGCCGCGCTCGGAGCGCAAGCGGATGAGTTGTGGGCGGTCTTTGAGGTAAGGCAGTATATAATCGGCAATGTTGTTATAATAATCGAGTATGTCGCGCTTGGTAAGTCCCGAGCGTTTGAACACTACTTTGTTCAGGTCCGTGAACTCGATCTTTTGTTTGAGCTTATAGGCCGGTTGTTTGGGTGCGGATTTGCGTGCAGCTTCTTTCTTTTGGGCTTTGCCTTTTTGTTTGGCAGGCGCGGGAGGTTTGATGGGCGTGCCTTTCTTCCGTGTGACGGGTAGCTGCTCTAGATCTGCGAATTCCTTTGTTACCCGGTCGTCGAACTCGAAGGGATTCTGGTCCCAGACCTTGTTGGACGTTGTATGAAAGAAGTACAGGCCTGGAATGTCGTCGCTGCCGTGTAGCTGGTGGTCGGAGGATTTCAGATTTTCTATTACCGCGGCGAATGTAAGATTATAAAACACGTCTGTTTCTTCTTCGATCGCTTCGATGCTGATGCGATCTTCGACCGTGTGTCCGGCCTTCGTAATGTAGAGCCGGATCAGTTTGTTGCGGTCGGCACGTTGGTCGCAGGCCGTGATGATTTCTACAATCGATTTAAAGGCTTTGGTGTTTTTCCGGATGATCATGGGCCGGGCGTATGTTAACTTAAATGTATTTGTTTCGGTCCCATTTAAAAAGTCATTTGATGGGCACTAAAAGCATCATTATGGTACGCTTAAAAATGTCCCGCGTTTAGGGGGGAATTGATGTGTTACAACGTTTGTGCTACCTGAAATAATGCCCAAATTGGGCTATTTAATACACACAAATATTTTCTGTTCTTGAAGGGATACTCATTTTGGGTAAAATATTCCCTTTATTTGCACCCGTTTTTCACGAAGGGTTGATTCTATGCGGCTTGTCATTATTTCACTAGTTTTTGTTTTGTCATTCATCCAGTCTCTGTACGCGCAACTTGAAGGAGCTTCTGCGCCGGCGGCGAAAAAGGGCCTACACGGTACGTTCTTCGTTAACTGGGGGTATCATCGGGATGTATACTCCAACAGTACGATCCGTTTCCTGGATCGGCAGACGGGGAATTATGACTTTACCTTCTATCATGCGAAGGCTAAAGATCAGCCTGACTGGGATAATTTCTTTAAGACTGCTCCCACGGTGCCACAGTACGTCATCAGCGCTGGTTATTTTTTCAACGACAAGCACGACCTGGGAATCGAAGTAAGCTGGAACCACTTGAAGTATGTGGTGCGCGACAACCAGATGTTACATATGAAGGGATGGATCGACGACCAGTATTACGATCGTGATACGCTGGTTACGCGAGACTTCGTTCACCTCGAGCACACCAACGGCAACAATTATCTTATGATCAGCTTACTGAAGCGGTACACGCTGAAAACGTCTAAGAACCAGAAGCACAAGCTCAGCGCGGTAGCGCGCCTGGGCGGTGGTGCGTTGGTGCCTAAGACTGAGTCCAACATCATGGGCAAGCATAACGACGGGCCTTTCCGTTTTTCAGGTTGGGTGATTGGTACCGGTGCTGCTATACACTACGACTTTTTTGAGTATTTCTTCGTTGAGCCATCCATTCGGGAATCCTTTGCCAACTATACCGATGTCAAGCTGTACGAACGGGGACGTGCCCAGCACCATTTCTTTTCGACACAGTTCATGCTGTCGGCAGGCTTCAACATTCCGACGCGACGACAGTCATAAGAAACATTCCTGCGGAATGAAGCTCGCATAGTGCACTAAGCACAGCGCCGTGCTTATCGTAACCCGATGGGCACGGTATTTTTTTGTCAGTTGTTATGGTATGGACGCTCTCCATAACGGCAATAATTGTATTGGCAGTCGCTGTAGTAGTTTTATCACTGCCAATTCTTCTTCGCAGGAAGTTTAACCGAATATTGCGCGGACTGGACGACTTTACAGGGCAGGTAGATCGTGTCGGTATCAATCTCTTCGCCAGTAGGGTCAACGTGTACGATCTTCGGATGGACCGTCGTCGTGCACCTGGGCAAGAGCCTGTTGTTTTCATTCCCCACATTGTCATCGCCTTTCGATGGTCGGCGCTTTTCCGGCACATGCAGGATTTGATCATTCAGGTGAACGAGCCGCGCGTAGTGATGGTCGAAGATAAGAACCCTGAAACGTCGGCAGCCCATGGTAAAGAACCCGCCAATCTGAAAACCCTGTTAGGGCAGCTCCCCGCGTTTCACGCGGACATTGAAGTGCGTGACGGATACTTTCAGTATATCGGCACCGTTGCGGATGTGCACGCCGATATTCCGATCACATCACTATTCTTTAGCATTCACAGTCTGACAAATCGCTCGATACCCAAACACATTTCACCCATAGAAGCAACGGCAACCGTATACGAAGGCCACGCCGTTCTTCATGCCAATCTTCTGCCGCTGGCCGACACGTTGACGTTTGCCGTCACGTTAGAGCTTCAGGGCTTGAACCTGGTATTGCTCAACGGCTTTCTGCGACGCTATGCCCGTGTGGATGTCAGCAACGGCAGGCTGGATGTTTATGCGGAGATGGGCCTGGCGAGCGGTGCTTTCAAGGGGTACATAAAGCCGATCTTCAAGGATCTGGACTTTACCGGTGCATCGGACCGGCGCAGTGGTTTTTTACAGAAAGTGTGGGAGCGTGGTGTGTCCCTGGCGCTCAAGCTGCTCGAAAATCACCGGAAGGGCGAGATTGCTACGAAGATCCCTTTCCAGGGAACGCTGGAGAATCCGAATGTAAGTGTGGGGGCGGCGTTGCTGGGCATATTCAAAAATGCGTTTATACGATCCGTTAAGCCATCGTTGGATAACGTTATCAGTGCGCGTACGCTCTGGAAGAGCGCGCGTGCGGTTACGGGTAATCTTTTGGAAGGGTATCTGGACAAACGGAAGAACGCATAATACTTCTACTATGAATAAACTGTGGAAAGGAATTTCGTCATTCTGGGAGCTGCTCAAACAAACCTTCTCGCGTTGGAGCGATCGGGAGCCTTTTAATAACAGTGTTATTATTGCATACTATACTATCTTTTCGCTGCCAGGGCTTTTGGTCATCATTATCAACCTCGCCGGTGCTATTTTTGGGTCTGATGCAGTGACACACCAGGTCAGCGGCCAGATCAGTGGTCTGGTAGGGCAAGATACCGCGAAGGATATTGAAGCGATGATCCTGGAGGGGAGCAAAAGTAAAGGCACTGTATTGTCAACCGTGCTAAGTATAGCAACCTTGCTATTTGGTGCGACAGGTGTATTTTACCAGATGCAGCAGGTGCTTAACAGAATGTGGGATGTAAAGCCGAAGCCGAAAGGCAAAATCCTGAAGCTGGTGAAGGACCGGGTCTTTTCGTTCGGGTTGATCCTGGTTGTAGGATTTTTGTTGTTGGTTTCGTTGTTCCTTTCCGCAGCGCTCACCGCGGTGAGCGAATGGGTGAATAGTATGCTGTCGGAAGCGTTCGCGGTCGTATTTTATGTTCTCGATATCGCTGTCTCGGTAGGTGTCATCACGCTTTTATTTGCTTCAATTTTTAAGTTTCTTCCGGATGCCAGGATTCGCTGGCGTGACGTGTGGGTCGGCGCATTTCTGACGGCCATTCTTTTTGTAGTGGCAAAGTTTGCCTTGGGTCTTTATTTCGGCAATACAAATCCAGGCTCTGCTTATGGCGCGGCGGGAACAGTCATTCTCATTATGCTATGGGTTTCCTATGCCGGGTTGATCGTACTGTTTGGTGCCGAGTTTACGCAGGTGTATGCGGAGGCGCATGGACGTCATGTCGAACCGGATAGTGATGCTGTGTCGACGGCGACAGCCACCGAACAAGTCGCCGCAACGCAAAGAGGCCACCGTTGAGGTACCACCATGAAGATGGAGGCATTCCAACCTTTTTGGAGTGTTTCGGTACTATATAGTACAACGTGACCACATTATGATCCTTCTTCGAAAAAGCTTCTGTCGCGCCATGGCGCTCATCGCAGGAACCCTTCTGTTGGTTTTTGTATGCTCCTACGGCGATGTCTTTGACACACGGTCCAACGACCGGCTGGCGGCAGAAACGGTTCATTTGATGGGGCATGCGAGCGTTCAGGCCGATTGGACGAACCCAGCGGGCCTGCTGACAAAGGTTTGCGAGATTAAGTGCCTTTACAGCGCTGTCTGCCAGCGCTGGAGGGGAGCATCTTTTTTCCGTTCAATAACACAAACATCCCGGACTCTCCAACCGGACGGCCTGGAAACTTCTGACACCGCTCAGCCCGGTTTTTAGTACGCTTATACAAGCGGCAATAATTTTCCTTGAAGCAGAACACCCGACGCGTTTGTTAATTGTGCGATTAAGCGCTTGTTAATTGTGTGACGGTATCTTCGCTGTCATGAATGTCATTATCCGACTATCGCTTTACGCTGCCATACTGGTGGTGGTGCCGGTATCAAAGCTCCATGCTCAGCCGCAGATTCGCGTAGCCTGCCTGGGCGCCAGTATTACCCACGGTTCACTTTTGGAGAATCCTGCCCGCGAGTCTTTCCCCGCTCAATTGCAAATGGCCCTGGGTGAGCGTTACGCCGTGACAAACTATGGCGTGCCGGGAGCTACCTTGCTTAAACGCGGCGATCTTCCGTATCATAAAACGAAGGAGTATCAACAAGCCCTGCAACGTAATCCCCACCTCGTGATCATCGATCTGGGTGGGAATGACAGCAAGTTGATCAACCGCATCTATCTGCATGAGTATGAAGCTGACTACCGGGAAATGATTGCTGCGTTCAAAGCTTTACCGTCAAACCCGCGGATCATTTTGCTACTGCCGGTGCCTTCGTTCGTAACGGATTCAACTGGCATTTGGGATCCGGTGATTGTTAATCGCGTTATACCGCGGGTGAGGAACGTGGCTTTTTCAGAAAGGGTGGAGGTGCTGGATATGCATTCTATTCTAATGGATAAGGCGGGTTTGTTCCCCGATAAAATTCATCCCAACCTGCAGGGGACTACATTGATGGCGGAAAAGCTTGAGGCGGTGATCCGGCAAACGCGCGATGTTGGCTTCAATCTGCCGGCACGCATAAAGATAGAAGGGAAGACGGTATCGTATCATGGCTACGAATGTGTGGAGTTTACCTGGAAGGGGAGAGACTGCAAGGTTGTGAAGCCGAAACTGGCCAATAAGGGGCACCGGTGGATCTGGCGCGCGAGATTCTGGGGTCATGAGCCACAGACGGAGATTGCGCTGTTAGAGCTTGGCTTTCACGTAGTCTACTGTGACGTGGCCGAGTTATTGGGCAACAAAGAGGCCGTGGATACCTGGAATGCATTTTACGACATGCTCACCCGGGACGGGCTGCATAAAAAGGCTGTGATGGAGGGCATGAGTCGGGGAGCTGTTTATGTATATAACTGGGCAGCTGAAAATCCCACACATGTGGCATGTGTATATGTCGACAACCCCCTGCTGGACTTGCGGTGGTGGCCGGTGCGGCAGTCCGCCGCCGAAGAACAGGTCGCGCGGGTTGGCCCCATTGACAAGGTGCCGCAGATTGTACAGGGAAATTACCCCATGTTGCACGTTTGTGGTGACGCCGACGAGGCAGTGCCTATAGAAACAAACACATTGCTTTTTGCGGAGAAGGTTAGGGCTCTGAAGGGGAATATTATCGTGTTAATTAAGCCGGGTTTTAAACATCACCCGCATAGCCTTCCGAATCCTACGCCCATTGTTGATTTTATTTTGGCATCGACGGGAAATAATGAATGACCTGACGCATAGGTAAAATCTACAATTTTTTTAGATATTTAGTCATGAGAAAATTGGTGATCATACTAGTGCTCGTCAACAGCCTGCTGGCGACGGCTCAGACAAATAAAGTCACGCCGGAGCCTCTGATCATACGAGGTAAATTAAGCAACAGCCCGGAAAGGAAACTTAAAATAGGTTTTTATGATGAGCATGGTGTACACAGCATCGATACTATTTTCTTAGATCCTGACGGCACATTTTTTCTGAAGACTTATCGGTGTACACATCCCCAACGAACCAATATACAGCAGAATCAAACGCAGATCAATGATATATTTATCGCGCCCGGGTACGATCTGGTGATCACAGGCGACGCTACGAACTTCGAGACACTTTTTGCAACGGTTAAAATTACAGGTAAGGGCGCTACCAGCAACCGGTACCGGGAGCTTAAGAATGATTGGTACCGAAATCACAAACCCGATACGTCCTGGTATGAACGCAGCAAGAGAAGCCTGGTGCGATACGCTAAACGGGAAAAGCGAATAAACGACTCCATTGCGCAGGTTGTATTTTCAGGCCCTATACCGAAAGATGATGCTTATGTTGATTTTTTTAAGCGCAGTATTGAATTGGATAATGCCTTCACGCAGCTTTACTGCTTGATGGCGCATGCCAATATTTATCAATTGAGTGTTGCTGAAAGCGAAGACCTGGTTGGGAAAAGTGATAGTAAGCTGCCTAAGATTGACAACGATGCATATCTGATATCGACGCAATACAAAACCTGGATTATTGGGGAGTACCTGAACTACCTGGTTAGACTTGATTACCTGAAAGAACCTGCGCGAAAAGGTGAGGATCTTTATCCTCTGAAAAAAAGCGCTCAGGTATATTCTGGAAAAGTCAGGGATAATTCGCTGTACCGCAAGATGTCAAATGAGGTTGGTTCGTGCCAGAGCCTCGAAAGGCTACACACGCTGGGGAACCTTTTCCAACCTTATCTTCCTTATTTCACGGATGACTTTTATCGAAAATCAATTGCTGAACAATTTACCAAGAGAGCGGATTATCTTTTGCAAACCAGTATTGGAAAACCCGCCCCTGCTTTTACGCTGAAGAACGAGCAGGGTCAGGCGTATAGCCTGGCTAATTTTGAAGGTAAGGTTGTCTATATCGATCTCTGGGCCAGTTGGTGTAAACCATGTCGGGAAGAGACTCCTTTTCTGGAAGCGGTATATAATCAGTATAAGGACGATTCGCGCATCGCTTTTATAAGCATTGCTGTGGCGGATGGTCGCCAGGCATGGCTGAATGCCCTCAAGAAGGACAAGCCCACGTGGTTACAATTGATCGATAGCGAAGGCAAGGTACAGGCAGCGTACAACGCGAACCTCATACCCAGGTTCGTGATCATCAATAAACGAGGTGAGATCGTAAATTTCAATGCGCCCCAGCCGAGCCATAAAGACGAATTGGTGAAACTTTTGGAAAAGGAAATGGCGTTGTAAAGAGGTTTAAAGTATTGAAATAGATTAAGTGTTTATCGAACATTAAACTGGGACATAGTATCAGGATTCATGGACGTAATTAGTATCGATTGACGTTGTAAAATGTAGCTGGATTTTATACTTTCGAAGTAACAAAAGTAGAGCCCATCTTTCCATGTAACCAATCTATTGGTTATGGAGGGATGGGCTTTTTTGTTTTTAATCGAACCAGCCGGAGGATGTTTTGCTTATGAAAACTTTTTATTTTCTACCTGTAATCTTGTTCGTGGCCGTTGGCTGCTCGATTTTTGAGGGCTATTATGACGATAATTTCAATCAGCCACAGCCCCCGTCATTAGCCTTCACAAAAGTATATCCGGGCGTTGCTGAATTCAGGGTCTACCAGGAGATACTCTCAACGATCGAGCTTCCTGCAGACTCGTTTATTAATTCTGTTAGCATTACGAAGTTTCCCTCCGCACAGAAGAGTGCGATGTGGTTTTTTACAAAGGTCTATGGAAAACCCGGGAACGCCGTCGACAGCCTTCTGCTGTTTCAAATCAGTGAGTCTACCCAGGATACGGAAGTTATACCACTGGGCTATTCTGTGCGAACTATTCTTGACGGGGCAAATGTCGATCTGAAGATACTGGATGCCGGCGCGGGTATCACCGGTCAGCCGCAATGTCGTGGCTATTATAGCGGTACATTTTTGCTTACGCTCGCTTCTGTCCCGGTCGGTTTGGGAAGGGTCGAGGGATTTGTTGCTTACGATGGTGAGCTTTCTCTGGAGTTTAAAAGCCCGCGTGATTTCAATCGCCTGGTGGGTTATGGTATCGATGCGGCGTCAACGGACTTTATGTTCTCCGGCGGTTTCATGACCGCTAAAAATGACACGATTGCTTCGCTTGTGGATACATTGCATGTGCGTGATTCTTTCCTGACAGCGAAGTTTAAAATGGCATCTTCTGATTACGATACACTGACGCTTAATCTTTCGCGCATACAATGAAATTCCTGTCCCTCTTTTTTCTTGGTATTGTGCTGGCGGCAGCAGGCAACGTTGCCGCGCAGACCACATCGCCCAATCGTACGAACCTGTCGTATCCATTCGAGCTCAATCCACACGAGCTGGGTACGATTGTAGATTATTCCATTCGTGCGCGCGTCGTTGGAAATCAAGCCTTTGAGTATACAATACAGATGGATGATGATCCCGATATGAAAGAGACTTTTCTGGTTCGGCCGAATAATCTTTCATCCTTTGTGGCGAAGGCGAGAGAAAAATTCTCAGCGTTGTTGGTGAAAGGGAAGGTCCCCAAGGCAAGCGAGCTTAAAAAAGTCGTCCAACCAGATTCAGGTCAGCACAAGCGTGACACGACTTCTACGGAGAAAGACTCGACTGCTACTGAAAAAGACTCGACTATCACATCCGCTCCGAGGAAAACGTACGAAGAGCTTATGGCGGAATTTGATAAGATAAACCTGGAGTCGATCTTCTTGTTTTTTCAAGGCGCTGAGATCATGATCGGATCTTTCGATTACCGGCCAAAAGCTGGTGAAATTTTCTTTGGAAACGATGTGGTCGTTAGCAAGTGGACAAAAAAATGGGATAAGGTAATAACCGACACGGTTAATCGGTATGATATAATGAATGTAGAAATTGAATTTGATGAGGGATATATCGAGAATGTCAAAGTGGACGTAGCGTATGGCAATATTGTTCTTAAATTTGAAAACGCCTATCCGATAGGTTTTGCATCAAAAAGAGACTACAGAATCATAGAAGGGGTAAGTCTGTATGCGACGGAAGATAAGGATAGATACTATATGGGACTTCGCGATGTGATAACCCGTTATGAGCAAAAACATGAGGTTGGACGGCGGGATTATAGTCCTGCGAACCAGGTCATAACCCTCGACTTCAAGACGGACCCTCGCAGGCAAATAGAGCTTTCCAAGGAAAGTACATCCAAGTTATTTGAATTAAAAACGTTTAGTGATTTTGTGGGGTTTGATAAAGACAAGCCGAATGGATTGATTCAGTTTGAAGTAGATAAACGGTTGAATTTGAATAGCCGACGCAATGGAAGATTTAAAAAGTCGCAATATTCTTATGGAGCGTTTCAGTTTCTCCTGCCATCTATTGTGGTGTCTAAGATTGAGGATAACAATAAATTCCTTATTTTGAATTATAAAGATCAATTCACCAACAATGCATACGATCCAATAAAATTTACCTCTACACTCGAGTTAAAACGATTTGAGAATTTTAGTGTGGGTGCGGATATAAATTGGTTTATAATCGATGTGCCGCCGATGAAGAGCTCACTTTGTGTCAATGGTGGTTTTCGGTATGGTAGAGTTTCGGTGCGGGACTCGTTGAGGGTGTTTTCTAACAATGCTGTTGAGACAACAGACTTTGTCAATGAGTACGGTGTGAATACGTACACTGTTACGCCCTTCAAGGCTGTTTGGGAAGTTCGAACAGATGAGCGATATACATTTAGTTTGGGTGGCGGTCTCAATTTCTACTTTCTGCGCGATAATTCATTTTCGCAGGTGGCAAACATTCCAACTTTTGCCGAAACGCCGGACGATGGCGGAGATTCGAAAATTCTTTATAAGCATGTGCTGATGCAGCTTTCGCTGAAACCCCAGACGGAAGGCACGGGTAAATTATTTTTTCGCTACCAATACAACTGGCAGCATGGCTTTTGGCGTACAGGCTTCCACCAAATACAGGTTGGTTATTCCGTTCCGTTAATGAAGCAATTAAAAACCAATCAGAACTAATCTTTTAACGGTTCGTCTCGGATGAACGATCGGTGCGAATAGTTGACCGGATCAATCGCTATTTAGAGCGGGGAATTATTTTATTGTTAACAGCGGTGTCAAATTCAGTGAACTTGTGACTTTTTAGTAATTTGGGAGCCTAAACATTCTATAAATGGCATCGGAATCAAATGCACCTCCGCTCGAAAAGACTGCAGACCTGCTGGATGAAGACCGGTATTGGTCCATTATTCACCGGGCGCAAGAGGCCACTGAGGACCTGGAGGAAATGGAAGAACACCTGATTGGCGAGGTTGAAAAGCTCACGCCCAAGGAAATGGTGGGATTCTATTTGCGAACAAGCGACCTGGAGCAGAAGGCCTATACTTCTGAGCTGTGGTGTGCAGCGTATATCATTAACGGCGGCGCCTCTGACGATGGTTTTGAATACTTCAGGTGTTGGCTCATATCGGCTGGTAAAGACGTCTATTATAAGGCCATTGAGCATCCCGACTCGCTGGCGGATCTGGTGGAAGAAGGAAACGACTATGAGTTCGAAAGTCTGACTTATGTGCCCATAACGTCCTTTGAGAATAAGACCGGCCAGGATCTCTATGATTATGTTGAAACCATTTCCTATACCGTGAAGGAAATGGAATTCACCTGGGAGGAAGAAAATCTGGAAAGCCAAAAAAAGATTTGCCCCAAACTGTACGCGAAGTTCCGGGGAGAGTAAGACGCTATTCCGTTATGTGAACATAAAGAGGCTGCCTTTTGAAGACAGCCTCTTCGTTTTGGTTAATATCACTTCTGCTGCTCCGTCTTTTGATACCAGTAGCGCACACATTCATACCGACAAACATTCTCCAGGTTTTTGCCCCATTTGTCATCTTTATATTTCTCCAGCGTGCCCTCGAATGAAACAAAGAAAGGAACGTTGTCTGCGATCTGGAATCTGCTCACCACGGTGTGGCCGTTGCCGTCGATAGGGGTATAGGGCTGTGCAGCAAAGGGGCTGTCGAATAGTGGGAAAGGGGGTTCGGCCGACCATGCGTAGCCTATGTAATCTTCGCTTCCCGTTCCGAAGGAGGAAGGAAATTTCTCACCATCCACAAAAAACTTCTCATCGCCTTCGCCCCACCACCAGTCTATTGTTTTATCACCACCTTCTCCATACCACCACATTTTTGGCAGGGCTGCCGGATCTTTCCATGTATTGGTGACGTGCAACGTTATGCCGCAATACCGTCCCTCGCCTTTTGTGATCAGGAGGGGCCAGTCGATCTTTCTTCCCTGTGCTTTGATCGCATCGAAGCCATTGCCGTCAGTCCATGTGGCGTGGAAGCGCAGCAGGTCTTTTGCAGCGTTTTTGACGGGCGCATGTGCAATGGAACATTTTAGCGTGTGCGCTTTGCGGCTTTTGCTCACCAGGGCAATGGTTGCCTTTTCCGAGAAGGGCATATACCAGTTTGAATAGAATGACTTTCCATCGACACTGCCGACAGTATGTGTTCGGTAGGGTTGTGTACCCGTTAACGCCCCGAAGAACAAGCCTATCGGCGCCATAACGGAAGGTTTGGCGGCGTTATCCCAGGTAACACTGATCCACACATTTTCCAACAGGTGTCTTTGTTTTGTGGTATCGGCCGGGTAGGTTTCGTCGAGAATAAGATCAAGACGATTTATCGCCCTGTTTCCAACAATCGTCTTTACGGGGGCCACGCTGTTGGCTTTCGCCACAATAGTCATGTTTTCGATTTTCTCACCGTCGTATCGCTTTCTTGTGAAGCCCCTATTATACAGGAAACGATCTGCCTCGGCGAGCTTGATAGCATCTGCTTGTGTATAACTTCCGGTAAACACCGGAAGTACCGAGCCATCGGCCATTGTGGAATAGGTGATGTGATAGTATGCGCCCCAGTTTTCTTCCAGCACGATCTTACAATGCTTGTTATAGGGTATCGGTAAAAACCGATTTCGCCCACGCGAAAGCGTCATCACAAAGCTTGTGAGGTTCATGGGTGGCATCGTATTATTAAAGCTTTCGAATAATGCCCGGAAGGGCTCGTCAATGACAGGAACGGCAGCATGATCAATATAAATCTTCACTTTTCCCTCTTTGGCCAGCGCACTCCAAATACGCCAGATCACACCAGGGCCGTCGCTCTCGAAGACAACATATCCGCCGTCTTCTTTCCGAATGAACCCGCGCCCGTCGTCATTGGCTTCCCAGTTGACGTAGGTATTGGTCTTCTCATCGTATTTCGCAGCCCTGTCGTAGCTGGTGAACGTCCCTGATCGCTCGCCTTTCAACGGAGGCTCCGCGAGATGGTCCAGGTCGTACACCCGCTCGATCAGGTCTGCATACGTAATGACAGTTTTCGATTTCTGGGCAACAGCCAGCGAGGAGATCAACCCTAAAAGCACTATACCTATAACCTTCATATTATCTTTATTTACCAGTACCATCGGTAGCTATCCGTTATTCCCAACCGCTATTTTGTTTATACAAATTTCTGCTGAGGTTCATTTGTGCCAGTGGAACCGGCAGGTATTCGTCTCGTCCTGCTGTAAATATAGCATCTTTCAGGAAAGAGGCTTTTTCTTCTTCCTGATCAAAATACGCGTTCAGCGTCTCTGCTGCGATACCCCAACGCACCAGATAGAAAAAGCGATCTTCTTCCATGGCCAGTTCCAGCCGGCTTTCCCAACGCAGCGCCTGGCGGGCAAAGTCTTGTGTCCAGTTGCAATTAACACCGGGCTGGTATTCGTCGATGTGATAATTCGAGAAGGTCGTGCTATTTTCATATTCCAGCAACGCCATACTTTCGGCTGCGCGTTTTCGTAATGCATTGATAAAGGGCAATGCCTCGTCCTGCCGACCGAGCTCTATGAGGGCTTCCGCTCTCCAGAGCAGCACTTCGTCGTAACGCAATATATCCCAGTTCTTTGAGCTCGACATAAAAGGTGGCGCTTTCTGAAAGGATGCATCGTCAGGCGCCACGGTCTCTTTTAAGCTCATGTAGTAGCCATAGATTTGCGGCGAGCGCACCCACGCGTTGGCGAACGTATAGCTTGAGTATTTGTATGGATGGCCGGGTATAGCGACTGTATGATCCAACCGCGGATCGAATGTGAAGGTCTGAAAATCAGTCGTTCCGGCCCGGACATCTTCGTCGTTGAATGTTTCGAACAATGGAAGTCCATTTGCGTCGGTTTTAAAAGCATTTACCAGGTTCTGACTGGCGGCGTGAAATCCGCAACAGCCGAATTCAGGATTCATGGGGTAGTTGAGCTTGTGGCTCCAGTCTATCCGGCCCAGTGGTGTTGCATCGTCTTTAGAATACTGGATGGCAAAGATCGATTCGGTGCCGTTTTCATATTCTTCCAGGAAGTTCCTGGCGAAGTCGTCGTGCAGATTATACACCCCTTCCAGCGCGCTGCACAAGGTAACCACTTCCTCCAGTTTCGCACGGTCGACGCTGGTCACCTGATTTTGCTCATTTTGCTGGTAAGCCTGGAAGAGAAGTGCTTTTGCGAGATAAGCCCTGGCGGCGTAGTTGTTCGCTCTTCCTGGTTCTGATTGCTCTTCGGGCAGGTTCTCCGCGGCAAACCGAAAATCGTCCGCGACTTTAGTCCAGAGCTCGTCGTTCGAATAGACGTCGTTCGAGATTGTACCGTATTGCTCCTTGGGAATGGTTTCATCGATATACGGCATGTATTTGAAGAGTATTTTCAGGTTGAAATAAAAATGTCCTCTGAGAAAGCGCACTTCGGCCTGCCGTACTTTCTTTAGTGCAAATGTTGCTTCATCCACCTCGTTCAACCTTCTTAATGCATCGTTCGCTCTCGAAATGTTTACGTATAATCGAAACCACGTTACATCGATGTGCGGGTTATCTATTCTGTTCAATGCAAATACTTCGTATGCATGCATCTCTGCCTGGTCGTTCGGCCCGTCGCCGCCCTTATAGGCGTCATCGCTCCGCACACTGCCCTGAGGCCAGAGTGATGCTACAAACGGCCATTGATCGCTGCCGAGTAGGGCGTATGTGCTGATGACCATCTTTTCCAGGTTTTCAGGTGTGTTCAGATCGTCTCCCGAAACAAAGCCTTGAGGTTTTTGATTCAGGAAGTCCTCACAGGATGTCACCCCGAAACAGGTGATGACAAAAAACCACCGTGCTATTTTTTTCATGCTATAGTGTCTTTGTAGTTTAGAAGGATAGGTTGAGGCCGCCGGTATAAATAACCGGTATGGGATATGCATTACCCGCGTTTTCGGGATCGGGTGCGGTATATGAGTTGCTCTTGATGTTGACCAGGTTGTTCGCCTGCACATAGAACCGGAGGTTTTGAATGCCCGTCTTGGCCAATCCCTTTACGGTATACCCCAGCTGTACATTCCGAAGCTTTAAATAAGACCCGTTTTCGACGAAGTAGGTAGATACTCTTCCCTCGTTGTTGGAATCGACGAGCGTAACGGCCGGGATAGTTGAGTTTGGATTTTGCGGCGTCCAGGCATCCAGTGATCGGGCGCCCCAGTTGCTTCCGGCCCAGAGTGTGGGAAAGTCTGTCAGTGTCTTGTAGGAGTTCTCTACATCGTTGCCCTGAACGCCCTGCCAGAAGAAATTAAGGTCGAAATTTTTATAGGTCACCGAAGCATTAAGACCGTAGCTGAATTTTGGATCTTTAATACCGATATAGTCCCGGTCGCGGTCAGTGATCTCATCGTTTCCATCCAGGTCTTTATACCGCATACGTCCAATGCCTTTGCCTACCTGTTCGGCATGTGCTTCTACCTCGTCCTGTGATTTAAATATCCCGTCGGCTACATAGCCAAAGATCGAATTGACGGAACGGCCCAAGATTGTCTTGTCGGTGCCGTTGCCCGGATAGGAACCCAATATTTCGTCGGGGAGCCTGGTTATTTTATTGCGATAGGTAGAGATATTACCGGTGATGGTGAAGCTCACATCGTTGATCGTTTCGCTGTACGAGAGCAACACTTCAATGCCTTTGTTCTCCATGGATGCGCCGTTTGCCCATCGTTTGCCACCTTCACCAATAACGGCCAGGTAGGCCGGCTCAATCAGAATGTCGGAGGTCTTTTTAATAAAGTAATCAACGGAGCCCGCAATTTTCTCGTCCAGGAATCCAAAGTCGATACCGAAGTTCGATTGAATGGCAGTCTCCCATTTCAGTCCGCTGTTTCCCTGCTGGATCAGCGCGAAGCCTGTGGGTAACTGCCCTGTACCTGCGCCGCCGATGTCGTAGGCTGTGCCGCGGTCGAAATTCCAGATACCGTCTGTTGCATAAACGGATTCATACAGAGTATTGGTGGCATTGTTGGCGATCTCCTGGTTGCCGGTTTTTCCCCAGCCATACCGCAGCTTCAGGTTGCTTGCGGCGGGAAGGTTCTCCTGGATGAATCGTTCTTCGCTTAGCCTCCACCCCAGGGAGAACGCGGGAAAGATACCGTAGCGGTTGTCGCTTCCGAAACGTGAAGATCCATCTCTCCGAACGGTAACAGACGCCAGGTAACGGTCGTCGTAGGAGTAGTTGACCTTGGCAAATTGCGACAACAATGCATTGCTTGATCCGCCGCCTCCGTTGTCTTTGTTAGAAGACCCTGGATTGAGATATGCGTAGTCGATGTTTTCCAGTGCATATCCTCTGCGTGATGCCCAAAAATCCTGGCCCACGTACCGGATCATTTCGGACCCTAACAGGAAGTTGAAGGCATTCTTGCCGAGCTCGAGATCATAGGTAAGCGAGTTCTGCCACACCCAGTTTCCGCTCACATCTTGTTTGGTATTGACCTGGTTGGAGGGGTCTGAAAGGAAACCCGAAACGTACGACTTCCGTAGGGTGCGTTCATAATTTGTCTGGTAGTCTATTCCAAAGCTCGTTCGTAGATGAAGGTTGCGAATAACTTCCAGATCGGCATAGGCATTGCCCATCAGCCGGACGAAGTACCCCTTGTTTTGTTTGTTGTCTTCGATCAGCCGGACAGGATTGTGGCGGTCGTTCATGCCGGGTGCGGGGCCGCCCCAACCGCCCGTCATAGTATGTACAGGCACAAGCGTTTGTTGCACCAGGGCTGTATACATCACATCGTTTATGGGAATAAGGGTATTGATAAAGTGTGTCGCCATGAGGTTTTCACCTACCTTCAGCTTTTTATTAAAAAAGTTGTATTCAGAATTCAACCGTGCTGTATAGCGCTTCGATTGCGACTCTTTGACAATACCTTTATTATCAAAATAGCTGAGCGAGAAGAATGTGCTGCTTCTATCGCCACCGTTGGCAATCGAGATGTCGTACGATTGAATCACCGACGTACGCGATATCTCGTTATACCAGTCGGTATCGGCAGGCCGCATGGTTTGCTGCGCATCAATGAACTCCGGCAGGATTACCCCGTTCAATACCGGCGTGCCGTCTACTGTCGTCCAATCGAAGTTATAGATCTGATGATTATTCGGATCGGCGCCATCGTTCACAGCCGATTGCCAATATACGCGCGCACGCTCTTGTGTGTTGAGCATATCGAGCTGCGTGGTATAGTTTTGCGTCGACAGAGAAGAATTGAATGTCACCTTGCTGAAACCTGCTTTGGCTTTTTTGGTCGTGATGATGATCACACCGTTAGCCGCCCGGGAGCCATAGATCGTGGCGGAGGAAGCATCTTTCAAAACCTGCATGGACTCGATGTCTGCAGGGTTTATCTGCTCGAGCCCATTCTTTGTTGGCATGCCATCAATAATATAAAGCGGATCGTTGTTGCCGAGCGTGCCGATACCCCTGATCCGTACGGTGGCAACACCGCCGGGCGAACCATCGGCGGTAACCGTTACGCCGGGTACGCGACCCTGCAACGCCCTCATCGGGTTTGCGGTTGGCATGTCTTTGATCTCATTCATTTTTACAACCGATACAGCGCCGGTCAGATCTTTCTTTTCTTGTGTGGAGTAGCCGGTAACGACGATCTCGTCGAGTTCCGAAACGTCGGCGGCCAGCTCGATGTTGATGAGCGTTCTGTCGCCGACCTTTTCCTGCAGGGTTTTGTAGCCAATAAAGGAGAACAACAACACATTGTTAGAAGAGGCGGCGATGGAAAATTTCCCGTCGGCGTCGGTCACCGTTCCCGAGCTTGTTCCTTGTATGGAGACGTTAACCCCGGGCAAGCCCTGACCGGAGCCGGCTTCTGTTACCGTGCCGGTGACCATCGACTGGGGCAGCGCCGCATAGGGCATCGCGAAGGTGAGAAGCATTACTAGTAAAGTTCTTACATTCATAGGTTTAGAGTTTAGGAGTTATGATAGGGGTACGAAGACGATCAAAAGTATAGCGCCCGGCAGCGATCCATGTTCCGTCTTGTATCAAGGTTTTTCAGTATTGGACCAAGTGTGCACGTTTAGTGGAAATTCCGCCAACGATTGCATAGAATCTTCTTTTCTAAATCGGTATACTGCTGTTTTTGAATGCCGGGGCTTTTGAAATTGATACATACTTCGAGTTTTGTATCACGCGTGGAAGTAACAACGCTGGAAGCACGGTGTAACAACCCGGAAGAGGAGTTGTACGGCAAAAAAATACCCCGCCGGTTAGCGGGGTATACGTATGATCCTGGAGATTATATAAACCTGTCAGGAGGCTGTGACAAGATGAATGATCTCGTCCGGATAATCCGGTATGGGGCCTTGCCTACTGGCGACAAAGGCACCTATGCGATTGGCGATCCGGGCGGCCTCCGCAACATTCTTTCCGTTCACATAGCTATAGACGAAGGCAGCGCTGAAAGCATCGCCTGCTCCGACGCCGTCGCATAGCTCGATCTGAATGCCCGCCACCTCGTGAAGTATACCTTGGTGAAATACAAAGCACCCTTTGTCGGCGGCAGTGATGATAACAACGGAGATCTCATATTTTTTGGAAATCTGCTCAGCAAAGCTCTTGAGATCTTGTGTCTGATCAAAAAGCATTTCCGATACCACGGGCACCTCGTCGATGTTCAGCTTCAGGATGGTACATTTGGAAAGCGATTCGTGAATGATGCTTTTTGAGTATCCGCCTTTCCGTAAGTTGACGTCATAAAAAACGTGTTGGAAGCAATAGTTGCTCAAAATGCCTTTCAGTGTTAGCGCAGACGCGCTGTTTCGCTGAATCAGCGAGCCAAAGTAAAATACATCGAAGCTGGCAGTGTCCGGCTTCTCCGCGAATTCCTGATACTGAATATTATCGTAGGCAACGTTCTCAAAGATGGTATAGTCGGGCTGGCCGTTCTGCAGTATTACCTCTACAGTCCCCGTCGGCAATGTTGCGTCTTGCTGGATATAGCGTGTGCCGACGCCGTATTGAAGGGCCATGGTAGTGGCCTTTTTACCCAGGTCATCATCGCCCACGCGCGAAATGATATACGATGTGGCGCCAAATCGCGCCAGGTGGCTTGCGAAATTAAAAGGCGCCCCTCCCAGGAAGGGTTCGCCTTCGATGATATCCCACAGGATCTCACCGTATGCTAAGGAACGAATGCTCATAGCGGATTACTTCGTGGTCCAGATCGAATTTAGCTCGTGAACCTCCAGCTTTTTGACAAGGAACTTACGGTTAGGATCACGGTCGGTCGCCAGCGCTTCTACTTTATCGTTCTTTCTGCCATTGAATGCTGTTACATAATATAGCTCGCCGTCGTTGATAAAAAACTCCAGCATGTTCTTGTCGACGATCGCTTCTATTTTGAAGATGGGAGACTTAGGCGCATATATCACAGGTTGCTCGTTTCGCGTGGTGGTGGCTGAAAAGATCCATTCGTTATCGAACCGTATCTCGTTTCCAAATATATTCAATACCATCGGTACATTTCCGCGCTCAAACTCCGCCACGATGTGCACAGGGGCATCCGCGCCTACGGTTATGCTGGCATTGTTACCGGCATTTACCACCTGGTCGCTCACACGTTGGCTGTTTTTGTGCAAGGTGCTGATCTCTTTGATCGGGGTAGGGCACAGGCGATAACCCGAATCTGTCATTCGAAGGGTAAGCTCTGTGGGGAACAGCATGGCCTGGTTGAAAGGCATATTGGGATGCGTGATATCCCGACCCCAGCCGATCTGGATTCTCCGGTTGTTGGGTGCATGATTGAACGTTTGCGCGGCGTAGAAGTGTCCTCCGCCGTGCTCATATTTTGTAAAGTGCTGCTCTACGGTGAATGCCTTACCATTGAAGTCGCCCACAACGTAGCGGCCATTGGCGTCATACATGACCCATTTCTTCACACCCTGCTTTCCTTCCACAGGCAGCTCGAAGAGATCGGGGCATTCAAAAAATCCTTCTACGCCCGACTGGTACGTCCACTTTTTCAGATCGGGAGAGGTATAGATTGAATGCTCGCGTACCATGACTTCCTGTCCCGGGCTCATCTTTTTGGGCACGCTCGCATCCCATACCACCATTACCCAATGTTTGCCAGGGGTATACCAAAATACCTTTGGGTCACGGCCTTCGCCGCGGTGTTTCAAGACGGGATTGCCGGCATAGTCTTCAAACGTCCTGCCGTTGTCATAGCTAAGTTGAATGCATTCGCCACGCCCGGTGCTGGTGTACGTTGCGATGATCGGATCTATACCGTTCTTGCGGAAGCCCGCGGTGTTGTCGGGATCAACAGTAGCTGTGCCGGAGAATGCGGCGTCGTCCACAACGCCTTCTTTCACTACGGGAAAGATAGCTTCTTTCAACTGCTTCCAGTGGAGAAGATCGGTGCTGACGGCATGTCCCCAGTGCATATTTCCCCACGGCCATCCGTACGGGTTGTGCTGGAAGAACAGGTGATATTCACCGTCGTGATACAACAGGCCGTTGGGGTCGTTGATCCACCCACGTTGCGCGGAGAAATGAACCTGGGGGCGAGCCTTCTCTTTGTAAACGCTGTCCTGGCCGGGATACGTAGCACCCGCCACGACGTTATTCAACCGGCCGCTTGCCGTGGCCTTAACATCACTTTCTTTCAGTGCTACCTGCAATGTCTTTCCCTGGTATGCCGATACATCGACGTACGTCCAGAACTGGGGGGCTCCTTTGGCTAGGTGGATCGTGAAGCGGTCGAGTAGTTTGCCGTTAACCGTAACGGTAGCTTCTACTGACGGATCGGCAGCGTTGACGGGAAGGTTCAGGTATAGATCGCCTTTCCTGATCTTTATTTTTTTAATCTCGGGAGGTGTTTGAGCAAGTGCGCCCCATACGAAGGCCATGCAGCACACTGTAATAAGTATATGTCTCATGTGTTTAGATTTGCTTCTGTTTTTTATTTGCCTGTTCTCAAGCCTTTTTCTGCAAGTTGTGGTACGTCGTCATGAGCGCTTCTTTCGCTCAGCACCACGTCCTGCTCCAGCGTCTTTCCGCGTGTTTCGGGCATAAGCCGGATCACGAATATCAGTTGCAGGACCATCATGCCCGCGAAGATGAGGAATGTATTTCCGCCGCCCAGTGTTTCAGTAATATACGGAAAGCTGAAGGCGATCACCGACGCCATGAACCAGTGAACGAAGCTTCCTAGTGCCTGACCTTGCGCACGCACTTCATTGGGGAAGATCTCGGAAATAAAGACCCAGATAACAGCCCCTTGCGAAAATGCGAAAAACGCTATGTATAGGAACAAGCTTAACGGCACGATAAACCTGCCGAAGTCGGAAAGGTAGAAGGCCCGTGCTACGATAGCCAGTGTGATGATCAACCCGACGGAGCCGATCAGCATCAGTTTCCTTCTTCCAAACCGGTCGATCACGTTGATGGCAATGAGTGTAAAAATAAAATTCACCAGGCCTGTTCCGGCGCTTGAAAGAAATGCAGCGTTAGCACCCATGCCGGTCATTTCGAAGATTCGGGGCGCATAATATATGATCGCGTTGATGCCCGACACCTGATTGAAGAATGCGATGAGAAACGCAAGCGCAATCGGGAACGCGTATTTCTTCGAGAACAATCGCTCGCCGTGGGCGGTCCGCGTGGATGCCTGCTGAATGGCCTGCAGCTCGGCCGCTGCCTGTGCGGGATTGATCTGCCGGAGAATGTTTTTTGCTTCTTCGACAGCTCCTTTTTTGAAGATCAGCCAGCGCGGACTTTCGGGTATGAACAAGACGGCCACCAGAAAAGCGGCTGATGGAAGCGCCTGGATGCCGAGCATCCATCGCCAGGCATTGGCATGGACGTCTTGTAAGAGGTAGTTGGAAACAAATGCGATGAGAATGCCCAGTACCACGTTGAACTGGAACATGGCCACGAGCCTTCCGCGATGCGATGCGGGCGAAATTTCGCTGATATACAGGGGGGCGGTTACAGAAGAACACCCGACGGCAATGCCACCCATGAAGCGGAACATCAGGAATGTGTACCAATCGATGGCGAGCGCCGAACCCAGCGAGGAGATGAGAAAAAGCACGGCGATCCAGAACAATGTTTTTCGTCGCCCCAGTCTGTCGGAAGGATATCCTCCGAGCATGGCACCCATCACGGTGCCGATAAGCGCAATGGACACGGTGAACCCGTGCTCGAAAACACTCAGGTTCCACAACCGCTGCACACTTTGCTCAGCTCCGGAGATAACGGCAGTGTCGAGTCCAAAAAGAAAACCGCCAAACGCAGCGATCGCTGACCAGGTAAGAACTTTTTTCATCACAGGAAGTTTCTTGCAAAGTATCGGCGCAACCGGAATACGGTTTGCGATGAAGTACCAACATTTTTCAGAATTGGATCAATCTTTTATAAAAGAAGAAACCGTCGCAAACGCATGCAGCGCAGCGCGCTTGCAGGCTATTGATGCAAATCCGGGTTGGGAAATGCGGGCACTGACTTCTAATATTGTTCCAGCCTTCTAAATTTGTTTCAATTCGTGGGGTGCAGGTTCATTTTATTCGACCTGAACTCTGTAGGCGACTGTCTCACTTTATTCTTAAAGATGGTTGAGAAATAGGCCGGAGATGAAAAGCCGACTTCCTGGGCTATCTCCGCAACACTTTTATCCGTGTTCATGAGCAAGTATTTTGCTTTCTGGAGTCGTACGTTTACCAGGTAGTCGTTGATGCTGAATCCCAGCAGGGCCTTGACTTTGCGATATACCTGTACCCGGGACATGCCGAGCTCATGGGCAATCTCGTTGGCCGCCAGGTCGGCGTTGGCTACGTTCTTTTCGATCAGTGCGGTAAAGTCGTTGATGAATTTTCGGTCGAGGTTGCCGGGGGCGGTGGTAACGGTACTGACATTCAGGCCATGAATGTAGTGGTCGCGCAGCAGTTTGCGGCTTTTGATCAAGGCCTTGATACGTTCGCTGAGATATTCAAAAACGAATGGTTTGGCGATATATTCATCCGCACCGGTCTTCACACCTTCAATTTTGTGCTCAATAGAGCCTCGCGCCGTGAGCATGACTAACGGTATGTGCGAGGTTCGCAAATCGTTCTTCAAGGTGGTGGTCACATCGATACCGTTCTTACCCGGCAGCATGACATCGCAAATGATCAGGTCGGGCACCGTGCTGAAAGCCTTGTCAAGGGCCGAAACGCCGTCTTGTGCTTCCTGTATATTATAGAACGGCTGCAATTTCTTTCGAATAAAGAAACGCATTTCCTGGTTGTCATCCACAATAAGAATAGTGTGCTCCTTGATGGTCACGTCGTTTTCAACGTCGATCTCTGCGGCAGGCAGGTGTGTGTCATCGGCTATGGCCTCGTAGTCGATGTCGTGTACAAAGGCTACGTCGCGACTGGCGATCTCGTTGTCTGACAAATGGACTTTGCCCAGCGGCAACATAATACAGAAGCGCGTCCCCTTTCCCAGCTCGCTGCTCAGCATCAGGCTGCCATGGTGCAGCTCCATAAACTCTTTTGACAACGACAGCCCTATGCCCGTGCCGGCAGAATGCTCGCCGGTATGAAAGCGGTCGAACGCATGGTCTGCATCGTCTTTCGACATGCCCACGCCGTTATCTTCTACAAAAATGACGGCATTCTTTCCAGATTCATCCACCGAAATGGTCAGGGTTATCTTTCCGTTGTCGTGGGTGAACTTGAACGCGTTCGACAGTAGGTTAAAGATCACCTTGTCGAGCTTATCGGGATCAAACCACGCCAGCAGTCGATCAGCATTGCCCAGCAACGTATACCGAATGTTGCGCCGGGCGGCCGTCTTATTGAAAGCCGCCATGACCTCTTCGATAAAGGCTACGAGATCCAGCTCGCTGGCCCGTAGCGGCATTTTCCGGTCCTCGATCTTCCGGAAGTCCATCAGTTGGTTTACCAGCCGCAACAGCCGGATAGCGTTTTTGCGGATGAGCCGGAGGTTGTCGGTTGACGTTACTCTGTCGGCGGTATTTTTTGCGATGATCTCATCGATCGAACCGAGGATCAAGGTCAGGGGAGTTTTGAATTCGTGGGAAATGTTCGTGAAGAACTTCAGCTTTTCCTGTGTGGCCAGCTCAGCTTTTTCTGCCATTTCCGCGATCTCATTCTTCTGCTCGAGTATCTGGTTTCGCTTGGCTTCAAGCTGCCGGTTTATTTCTTTCTTCTCACGCCAGGCGAGGATTGCGGCAGCGCCCCCAATGATCGTTGCCACCAGGCTGGCCAACAGTATATAAATAAGCACAGATTGCTTGGTATAGGCATTGACCTGCTCATTGATCTTCTCCTGCTGCCGCACGATATCCGCCTGCTGACTCGATATCTTATCGGTTTGCAGTTTCATGACGCGAACATTCTTTGGATCGATGACTGTACTGAGCAGTACATTGTCTTTTTCGAAATGCTCTTTCTTTAGAATCTTGCTCGCGGTGCGAATCGCTTCTTCGCCGCCCGTGGGGTATAGGAACGTTGCAGACAAGATCTTGTCGTCGACGAGCTGGATTCCTGCCGCTGGCCCCGGCAGGCCATCGATGCCAATGAACTTTGTATCATTACCGGGTCGGGCTTCTTTAAAGACCTCGTAAGCACCGTAGGCCATTACATCGTTATGCGCAAACACCAGGTCTACCGTGGTCGCTTGCGTAGTCGCTGCAGCCAGTCCATGCTTGACTGTATCAATCTCCCAGGCACCATCAAACTCGGCTACAACGTCTATATTTGGAAAGCCTGACAGTGCGTGTACAAATCCTTTATGTCTTTCCACGGCAGGCGTTGATCCGCGCAGGCCCCAGATCTCAATAATTTTACCCTTGCCACCCAGCACTTCCGAAACGTATGACCCTGCCAGCTCGCCGATCTCATAGTTATCTGCGCCGATGTAAGCCGTATAAAAACTGGAGCTGATCTTCCGGTCGACTACAATGACGGGGATTCCCATTTTAAAGACCTCTTCCACCACGGGCGTGATTGGGCTGGCCTCGTTGGGTGACACGATCAGCAGGTCAATGCCATTCTTGACAAGGTCGCGGATGTCGTTAACCTGTCTGGCGTTGTCGCCATGTGCATCCCGATATTGCAATTCAATCTCAGGGTGGAAGAGAAGCTCTCCTTTCATCGCTGAAAGCATCTGCCTCCGCCAGGCATCACCACCGGTACATTGCGAAAAACCAATGGTATAGTGTTTATTCTCCGAAGCATGGCGGCAAGAGAACAAGCTGAGCGAGCACAGCAACAGAGTAAGGGTCCAGGCAAATGTGTGTTTGAGCATGGGATGTCGTTACGCTTTAAAGCTACGAAAAATCGTTTGCGGAAACGGAACTTTATTTTAACTTGCATGGAAGTACCCTTAAACTGTGTAGCATGTCCAAAGGCGATACGCAGCTCGACGATAACATCTGGCGTTCATTTAAAGGCGGAGACAAGACGGCATTTGCCGCCTTATACCGCATTTATGCGGGGGCATTGCTTAACTACGGCAGCAAGATCTCATGGGACCGTACGCTTGTAGAGGATAGCATTCAGGATTTGTTTTTTGAATTATGGAATACCCGCGAGCGCATCACGGAGCCCAACTCTATTAAATTGTATCTATTCAAGGCGCTTCGCTACAAAATTTACCGGAATACAAAATCAAACGACTTTACCAATACACTTGATCTTGAGTTGTTCGAAAACCTCGCCTCTCCTTCGCACGAAAGCAAATTGATACGCTTTGAGGTGCAGTCGGAGCAAATGGAAAACCTCCGAACGCTCATCAAGCAACTGCCCAAAAGGCAGCAGGAAGCGATCAATCTTCGCTATTATCATGACTTTTCGAACGAGGAAATTGCGAAGATAATGGGCGTAAACTATCAGTCGGCCGCCAACTTCATTTTTTTAGCCATCCGCAAGCTCAAGCTTAATCTTAAGGTGTCTGTCACCAGTTTTTTCTTTTTCTTAAATTTTTTTTGAGTTAGGAGAGTAAAACCCCGCCATTTCGTGCACTAGATGTTTGAAAGCGCTTAGCAAGTAGAACTACATTACACCGAATGGACCACAAAAATCTCACCGTTGAAGATCTTGCTTCAAATGAAAGCTTTATAGATTGGGTCAAACAATCAGATCCCGAAGCTGTAAAGTATTGGGACTTATATATCTCTACGCATCCTGAAATAAAGGAAAAAGTTGACAAAGCCCGGACGTTAGTCCTTAACCTGAAGGCAGCGGAAGAGATTGACTACGACGGCGCGCAGGTTGATTCCATGTGGGCTAAAATCCAGAATAGGGTAGAAGCGAAAACGGAGCCTTCTCACCAACGTACTGTTTCAAAAATGACATGGGCAGTAGTCCTGGCTTCCGTTCTTCTCCTTTCTGCATCCGTTGTGTTTTGGTTTGAGTCACGATTGGTCGTCAATGATCAGCATCCGTCTGCGTATAATCAGCAGGGTGATGACTTCATCGAGCGAATAAACGAAACGGACCAGCCGCTGGAAGTTCAATTAGAAGACGGAAGTACGATCGTGCTGGAGAGTAAGAGTAAGCTGAAGTATAAAAAGGATTTTTTGAATGACTCCTCCCGCCAGGTATACATGTTTGGAAAGGCCTTTTTTAAGGTGACAAAGAATCCCTATAAACCATTCATTGTACATTCCAATGAAATCGTAGTCAAGGTATTGGGAACCAGTTTCCGCGTAGAGTCTCCTGAAAACGGCGAAAATATTCTCGTGTCTGTGAAGACCGGCAAGGTATCTGTCTCTGCACCGACTGATGTTATCAAAAATAACAAGCAGGGCGGGGTCATACTGTTGCCGAATCAGCAAGTTACATATGAACGAAAGAATCGTCAATTTGAAAAGACATTGATCGAATCTCCTGAGTTTCTGGGCGCGACCGGGATCGCACCCAGGGACTTTGTATTTGACAATGTGCCGATTGCCAGGGCATTTCAGACGATTGAGTCTGCATACGGAGTTGAAATAATCTTCAATGAGGAGGTTATGAAGAACTGCTATATAACGGCTCCGCTCGGGTCGGAATCCCTGCGTGACAAGCTCAAAATAATATGTGAAACGATCGGCGCCAGCTATGAAATTATTGATGCCAATGTTGTCATCAATAGTGCAGGTTGTCAATAAAGTCCACCACTTAAAATGAAATGATTTGCCTATGAAATAATAAATACTCAAAAAAAACCGGTGATGTCAGAATATCACCGGCTTGCATTAAACTCAGGAGGATTGACTAGGAATTGCCGCTCGTATCCAATCCTCCAGAGGTAGTTAAGTTCATTTTTCATGACCTAAAACCTAAAATTTATGAAGACGTGTCAGACACACTGGCGTTTGATTTTGATGATTATGAGGCTTACAGTATTACAGGTATTGCTCATAGTTTTAGTATCAGGGATGGCGACAGCAAGTCCCACCAAGGCATACGGACAGAGCGTGTTGGATGAGATCGTATCCGTTAATACTCAAGGAAAAAAGATTAAGCAGATTTTATCGGAGATTGAAAAATCTGTCGGTATAAAATTTACCTATAACCCGCAAACGATTTCAGTTAATGAAGAAGTTTCGGTTGAGTACACTGACGAGAAATTGTCGGATGTTCTGATGGGTATATTTAATCCGAGGGATGTGCAATTCCGGTTGTTGGGAGACTACATTATTCTAACGAAACAGAATGTTAAAAGCGAAGCTGAAAACGCGGAGCAAGCGTCGTCGACGATTGAGCTCGTGGAAACCATTACGGGGACAGTCTCCGACGAAGAGGGGATGGGACTTCCCGGTGTTAGCGTTACGATTAAGGGGACACTGATTGGAACAGTTACTGATGCCGATGGTAAATATTCCCTCGGTAATGTCAACAGGGGCGTCGTTCTCGTCTTCTCTTTTATTGGTTATAAGACAGAAGAAGTCGCGGTGGGCGAGCAGCCATCCGTGAACTTGAAGATGACTACTGATTTAGCCGCGCTGAACGAGGTGGTGATTGTTGGTTACGGCACACAGAAGGAGTATACCAGCGCCGGCGCTATCTCGTCAGTGAATGTTCAAAAGCAGCTTCAGTATGGCACAACCCGATCGCTGAGTAATAATCTTGCCGGGCAGGTTGCCGGCATTATCGGTGTACAACGTTCGGGCGAACCTGGTTATGATGATTCAAATTTCTGGATTCGCGGCATTTCTACGTTTCAGGGGTCTCGTGCGCCACTCGTGTTGGTAGATGGCGTCGAGCGCTCGTTGAATACGATCGATCCAGCGGAAATAGAATCGGTGTCGGTGTTAAAAGATGCATCCGCCAGTGCCGTATACGGTGTGCGTGGTGCCAACGGGGTGGTACTCATCAATACCAAGCGGGGCGAGGTGGGCAAACCCTCCATCGTATTGCGGTATGAGCAAGGTGTTACAAGCCCGGTGAAGCTGCCCAAGTTTATAGGAGCGGCCGATTATATGACGCTGATGAACGATATTTCGATAGACCAGGGCCAACTCCCAAACTACTCTGAAGACCGTATTAACAACACGCGCAACCACGTCGATCCGGATCTGTATCCAGACGTGAACTGGTTGGATGCGATAACGAATGCAAACGCGTCGAACAGCAGGATCAATTTAACGGCCTCTGGCGGTACCAACTTTTTACGCTATGCCATCACGGGCTCGCATTATGGCGAAACCGGTGTTGTCGCCCGTGACCACAACCAGGAATGGGATTCCTCCATGAAATTAAAACGCTATAATATCCGCTCGAATGTGGATCTCGACGTTACGCCCACAACGTTGCTGCGGGTAAACATCGGTGGTTATTTGCAAGAGACGAGCCGTCCACCACAATCCATGGACTTCTTGTTTGATCAGGCTTTTCAAACCGCGCCGCATGTTCATCCAACCCAGTATTCAAGTGGCGAAATTCCCCGGATGAATGCTGATCGTACAAATCCCTGGTCCGTTGCTACGCAGACGGGTTTTGAACGGGGAAGTGCCAGTAAGATTGAGTCGCTTTTTTCTGTTCAGCAGGCGATGGATGCGATTATCCCCGGCCTGACCGGCCGCATTCTATTTTCTTTTGATCGCTATTCTGCAAACAGCGTGGTGCGCAAAAAAGACCCGGATTATTATAAGCCGGCCATAGGCCGTGATGAAAACGGTGAACTGGAGCTTGATATCGACCGGTTCGGTCAGGTTTTTCTAAGTCATGAACCTAAACAAGAGTTCGGCGACAAGAGCGTCTATATAGAAGGCAGTTTAAACTATAGCCATAACATCGGTAACCATTATTTAGATGGTCTGTTTTTGTACAACCAACGAAGCTATGATAATGGTCAAACGTTGCCTTTTCGCTTTCAAGGTATTGCCGCGCGTGTTTCCTACTCCTTCAAACGTAAATACATCGCGGAAGCGAATTTTGGGTATAACGGTTCTGAAAACCTGGCAGAAAATAACCGCTTTGGATTTTTTCCTTCCGCGGCGCTCGGTTGGGTCGTAACGGAGGAAGAATTTATGTCGTCGATTAAAGAAATCATATCGCGGCTGAAGTTCAGAGCATCACTCGGCCAGGTAGGCAACGACAGGTTTGGGGATAATAATCGTTTCGCCTACATCTCAAAGATCGGCGATACCGATGGATATCGTTGGGGCGTGAATAACGACTACTTCAGAGCTGGCCGACGGGAAGGAATCAAAGGCGTATCGAATCTCACGTGGGAAACGGTTACGAAGGGAAACCTGGGTGTTGAATTAGGACTTTGGAACAGTGTGTTACTTCAGGTTGACCTTTTTAAGGAGCAGCGCAAAGATATTTTCATGCAACGCCAGACAATTCCCAGTTCGGCAGGTTTTGTTGAAAAGCCTAATGCAAATTATGGTAAAGTGAAGAATCAGGGGGTTGATCTCTCGCTGAGTGCAAATAAACAATTGACTTCAAACTGGTTTGTTTCGGGACAGGGCACCTTTACATATGCTAAAAATGTAATCGTTGAGCAGGATGAGGCCCCCTCCGTAATCGGCACATATCGTTCTACAACCGGTAAATCCGTGGATCAGAATTTTGGTTATGTAGCGGAGCGATTATATACCAACGCCGATTTTGAAAACATTGCGGAGGGTGTACTGGTCAGTACGTTGCCGCGCGCTGAGCTCGGGCCGGTTCGTCCCGGCGATATTAAGTATGCCGACCTCAACGGAGACGGTGTCATAACCAATATTGATCGGACTGCTTTAAAAGGGACCGTTGACCCGCAGATCGTATATGGATTCGGCATCAACGCCCGATATAAAAATATTGATTTTGGATTTTTCTTTCAAGGCAATGCCAGAACGTATAGAGTGTTAGGGGGTGACTTTTTCCTGCCGGGCTCTGGTGGGGGTGCTGCAGGCAATGTATATGAAACGGCGCTGGACGATAGTTGGACGATAGAGAACCCGAATCCGGAGGCATTCTGGCCACGGGCATCATTTCAGTCCGCCGGCAACAACAACAGGCCTTCTACCTGGTGGCTTCAGGACATGAGTATGTTGCGCCTGAAACATGTTGAAATAGGCATTAGCCTGCCGCAGAAATTTGTTGAAAGGGCCCATGCAAAGAGCGCCCGGATCTTCGTCTCTGGCAACAACATCCTGACGTTATCAAAATTTGACCTGTGGGACCCGGAGATCAATACGGGCAACGGTTTCCGGTATCCGATCATGAAATCCTTCTCCGCGGGAATCAACCTGGAATTTTAAGCTGAAACACCTTTAACAGAATGTGTATGAATTTCCTGAAGAATATATTATTAGCTGTTTTGCTGATTACAGCTGTGTCATGTTCGGATTATCTGGACAAAATGCCAGATGACCAACTTACACTGGAAATGGTATTTAACGACAAGGTTCGCACGGAAGACTGGCTGGCCGGAGTTTATTCCAGTGTTCCAGACCCGTACTGGGGATTTACCCGGCATATAGGCTATGATCCATTGTCTGATGACCTGAATCCTTCTTACCGGTGGGCACAATTCGGCTGGTGGGTAGTGGACCGGCAACAAGGGATTTGGACGCCGGCCAACACGGAGCCTAATTACTGGGACGTGTTACCGAAGCGTATCCGATCGGCTTATATTTTTATCGATAACGTCAAGCCAAATGAAAAACAAAAGGTCACACAGGAGGAAGTCGAGCTGATGAAGTATGAAGCACGTTTTCTCATTGCCTACTACTACTGGCTCATGACGGAAATGTATGGTGTTATCCCGTTTACTACGGGCCTGACCGAGAGCGATGCCACGCCGGAAGAATTGTTTCTCGGCCAAACGCCTTTCGATGACGTGATCAGCTGGATCGATACCGAGCTTTTAGATCTGTCGACAAAACTGCCGGCTGCGTATTCTAATAACAGCAAATTTGGCAGGGCCACTTCTATTATGTGCCTGGCGGTGAGAGCGCGTATGTTGTTGTTTGCGGCCAGCCCGTTGGTAAACGGTAACCCCGACTACGAAGGCTTCGTGAACGACAAAGGCATGCCGCTCTATAATTCCAGCTATGACGCCGGAAAATGGACACGTGCAACCGACGCAAGCAGGTTGCTCATCGAAAAGGCGCATGAGGCTGGCCACCAACTTTACTACGAGTATAATAAAGACGCCAGCATTGATCCGTTCCTTTCCTATCAGAACATGATGTTTAAAAAATCGATTGATGGCAATAATGAGATTCTGTTCGCCCGGACAGATGTCAACTCTTCCGAATATGACAAACATGCTAATCCCCGGGGCACCGGTGGTAACGGTGGGTTAGGTGTCACCCAGTCGCTCGTGGATGCATTCTATATGGAAAATGGCCTGCCGATTAAGGACCCGGCCTCCGGGTATGTGGCAGACGGCTTTTCGGCTGCGGACGAAGTTCGGACAAATACAAAATGGGAGAACATAGCGGAGGCGCCCGGTAAGATCACCCTGGCGGGTACTTATAATATGTATTGTCGCCGTGAACCCCGCTTTTATATCTCGGTTATGTTTAATGAGGAATGGCACCGTCGGGAAAAGCGAAAAACGAACTTCTTTTTAGAACAGCAGGATGGCGGGCCAACGTGGGATGCGCCGCAAAATGGTTATCTGGTCCGTAAGAAGGTGCATCCGGATTATGATCCACGGAACGGAACAAACCCGTACAGACCCGGAATTCTCTACCGGCTGGGCGAGGCGTACCTCAATTACGCCGAAGCCCTGAACGAGACAGACCCCGGCCACGCGGATGTTCTTACCTACCTGAACCTGGTTCGCGTGCGTGCGGGCATACCTCCTTTAGCTGCCGATCCGGGACAGAGCGCCATGCGCGACGCTATCCGGAGGGAACGACGTGTTGAGCTTAACTGTGAGGGTATACGCTATACCGATATACGTAGATGGAAAATTGGCGAAGAAGTTTTGAATGGTGATTTTGAGGGTATGAATTTCTTCGGCAAAGAGAAATCTGATGACCGCAATAATCCGAACGCATTTTATAAACGTACGGTGTATCAAACGCGCGTCTTCACCAAGAAGCACTACTGGTTTCCGGTACCGCAATCTGAAATCGATAGAAATCCTAACCTGGTTCAGAATCCTTTTTGGTAACGAACAGTCGAACGAGAGGCTATCCTAAAAAGAATCATGTATGAAAAAAAATAAGAACTACGTAAGCCGCTTTTATTACGCGGTGACACTTCTGTCGCTGGTGACATTAATTTCTTGCAGTGATGATGACCCACGACAAGTGCCATTAGACGTCGGCGTTTTGTCGGCCTCAGAATCTGAGGTGGTCATCGATTACGATCGGCCAACGGTAGAGGCACTTACCTTTACGTGGCACGCCGAGAAAACTTCGCGCGTCGAGTATAAATTGGTTTTTACCGCAAATGGAAAGACGGACTCGGTGAACGTTTTATCTGCTGTCAGCAAAAGGTTCGTTCAGGCGGAAATTAATAGAGTGTTATTGGATCTTCTTTCACTGGAAGTAGGGAAACAGACGAACGTTGATGTTTTCATATACGGGAAATATGTCGGTAGTACCAAAACTGGTTCGTCAAATGTAGTTACAATTGCGGTTACACCCGCTCGTAAGTTTCCTGAGCCGCCCCTTGCGTTGTCAGTTTCGGAGGCGGACGTGGTCGTTGATCCGGTAAATCCTTCCGGCGAAACGGTTACGATGTTCTGGGCACCGTTAAGGTATATGTTTGTAGAAGGCCAGCTCACCCTTACCGCAGGTGCAAAGACTGCAACGTTCGACGTGTCAACCGACGTTAGTAAAGAATTCGCAAATATGGACCTTAATAATGTCCTGCTCGATAAATTAGGGTTGCAAGTTGGTCAGGCCGCGGAAGTAACGGCACAAATTTCCGGGAAGGCTCTCGCAACCGATAAAATTGTTAAATCCGATCCGGTTACTTTCATGGCAACAGCCGTGTCGAAGGATGTTGCGCCGCCGCCGTATACAAAACTGTGGATTGTAGGTAAATCGACACCCAAAGATTGGGATATTAATAACCCCGATGAAATGTTTGCCGACCCTACCAATATCTATCAGTTTAAGTATAACGAGGTTATATTCGGCGAGTTCAAAATTCCTACTGCGACAGGAAGCTACCAGGGAGATTTCTATATGCCACTGGTGAATCACCCCGATTTGTCCAGCACAGAGGTCAACCTTGTTAAAGGTGGTAGCCCGGATAATAAATGGGATATTCCCGTTCGAGATGCCTATAAAATTCTTCTCAACATCGGTCCGGACCCTTCTATCATGATAACGCAGTATAAGCCCTTTGAGCAACTTTACATCCTCGGAGACGCGACCGCTGCAGGATGGGACGCCGGGAACGCAATAGCCATGACGGTAGATCCGAACGATCCCCATGTATTTACGTGGACCGGCGAGCTTACCTCAACGGGGCGCGGCCAGTTCACATTTCCGGTGGCGAAGGATGCGTTGAATACCACATTTTTTGCCGCACCAACTTCCGGCGCTGACCTGACAGCGACACGGTTATCGTTTACGTCCACCGGTACGTCGATTAATAATTTCAAGCTGAAGGAAGGTGAGGACGGTACGTATAAGATAACCATCAACCAATTGAAAGAGACGATTTCTATCGTAAAACAGTAATTCAGCTTTCCTGATACCCAATAGTGCATCGGGACGACGGCAGCGGGTAAAACGCTGGTTTGTACAAGTGGGCGCACGGCTTTGTGCGCCCACTTTTATATTGGTTACTACACCTCTGGTATTTTGTTCAGCAGCCGTGACGTTTTTTTTACGTGGAGAGAGTAAAAAACTCCAGGTTTGTGCACTATAAAGTAAGAGGATATATTAGCGCTTGTTCTGTTCGTCAAGGCGACATGAATTCGCTGATTTTAACGCTAAGTTCCTATGAAGTAGAGACATACAAAAAAAAGTCGGTGATGTTGGGACATCACCGACTTGCATTAAGAATCCCCGGGTTTGACTATGAATTGCCGCTCGTATCCAAACTGTCGGGGTAGTTATGTCCATTTGCATGAACTAAAACCTACCAAATTTATAAAAAAACATCGGAGACATCAAGGGGTGGTTTTCCCCCAGGGTCTTCATATCATTCTTATTTCAATGGTGAAAATTAGTAAAGTGAAAGGTGTAGTACTGGCGGCGTTACTGTTTGCGGTAATGGCCGGCTGTGAATCTGGAAATAGGGTCGAACGACCGCGCGATCCCTGGGTATTTCGATCCGTATTGGACAACAAGCCGAGAATGGTCACGGTGGCGTTACATGACAATCTCTATGTGAGCTACGATGCGCAAGCATGTCAGCTGTATAAGGCGTGGAAAGGTGGCGTCGTGTTCGATGGCGCCGTTTACACCACTCATCACGGCCCCCAACCTTCCTCAAAAGGATATGCCTATTTCACACAACCCGATAAGAGCTCGTTCTGGTATCTGGTTATGAACGGCAAGGATGTTCCGGTCGCTCCGCAGTTTCGAGGCTATAGTATAAAGAACGATCACGTCACCTTTCATTTTCAACTGGAGAATGAAAAAGGCGATGCTATTTTTGTCGACGAGACACCGGAATATGAATCGAAATCGAATCAGCCGGGATTGCTCCGTACATTCCGGGTCGTCAATGCCCCCGCGAATACACGGGTCAAGATCAGGACAATGCTCTCAAACATGCAGCAAGCGGATGATTACGCGTGCAACGGTGAAGTAAACGTTATCAGCTCCGGAGAAAACAAGAGCCAGGCTGGAACGACATACGGCGCCGAGGTGGAGGTGCTATTGAATGAAAAGGACAATACTGTCCTCAAGGTATTTTTCCATCCCGGATTCGAAGAGCAGCCCGATAAAAAAGACGATGCTCAGCCAGGCGACCTGTTGGCGCAAGGCGCGGTGCTCATTGAAACTTCCGATTGCAAAACCTGCCATAACGAAAAGGTCAAAACCGTTGGGCCGTCCTACGTAGACATCGCTAAAAAGTACACCTTCACCGAAGCAAACGTGAAGATGCTGACTGAAAAAGTGATGGCAGGTGGCGCGGGTAACTGGGGCGCCGTTCCCATGTCTCCACACCCGGACCTGATGGAGCAGGACGCCGCGAAGATGGTCTCTTATGTGCTATCGCTGGATGGCGAAACACTCGGAACGGAAACGCCACCAGATAATGGCATCGGCGTATCGACACCCTTCACACAGGTTCAACTGGATGAAAAGAACGAATTTGAGAAGGGCGACAAGAATAAAGAGTACCCCGGCCTGGCGGTATCGCTTTACACCATCGAATCGGCAAATACGAATCTATACGAGTTACCCCAACATGCAGATCCGATCTATACAGCCGTTGCGCCGTCCATACATTTTAACGAAGAGAGCTTCCAGAATGTCCCGAAGTCGCGTGAAAATATGCTGCTGCATATCAAAGGTTTTATCACTATAGAAAAGGACGATAACTTCGTGTTCCGCCTCGTGAGTGATGATGGGTCGCGCATGTGGCTGGACAACAAACTATTCATTGACAATGATGGCTTTCATGCCGCAGAGGCGAAGGAAGCAGAGATCGTCCTTAAAAAAGGAAAGCATCCGGTAGAGATTATTTTCTATCAGGGCGGCGGGGGCCTGGCATTGTCGCTACAGTGGGCCACGCATGATGCGGGTAAGTTTGCTGTGATCGACGACAAGAGCCTGGTGCACACTACTGCACAATTCAAGCGGTCCGTTCCGTACGTGCCGGCAGGCGAGTTGGTGCGGAGTATTCCCGGTGATCGACGGGATGAGGCCGGCATACATCCATCCTTTAAGGTGGAGCAGGCTCGTCCTTCTTCTTTTGAGCCGAAGGTCGGCGGAATGGATTTCTTATCCGATAGCAGTTTGATTCTCTGCACCTGGGATTCAACAGGACCGGTCTACAAGCTGGAAGGCGTAACACGTCACGCGCCGGAGAAAATAAAAGTAACCCGCATTGCTTCCGGCCTCGCCGAGCCTCTGGGGATAAAGGTGATAAATGATACCATCTATGTGCTCCAGAAGCATGAGCTGACCCGACTGCTCGATACGGATCAGGATGGAATAATCGATCGATATGAATCAGTATGCAACGGATGGAAGGTCTCTGCTAACTTTCACGAGTTCGCCTTTGGACTGGCCTATAAAGACGGATATTTCTACGCAGCGCTGGCGACGGCCATCAATCCCGGTGGTGCCAGCACACAGCCTCAGATTCCCGACCGCGGAAAAGTAATTAAGATCTCCAAGAAAGATGGGCATCATGAATTTATCGCCAGCGGCCTTCGTACGCCCAATGGAATCAATTTCAATGCAGAAGGAGAGCTGTTTGTTGCCGACAACCAGGGTGACTGGCTGCCGTCCAGTAAGTTGGTACATATTACCAATGGCTCGTGGTACGGTTCGCGTTCGGTTGATCCGGCAGGGACGGCTTCACTAACCGAAAAGCTGCCCATCGTGTGGCTTCCGCAAGACGAGATCGGCAATTCGCCCAGCCAGCCGGTACCGATTAACGTTGGCCCCTATAAAGGACAGATGTTGCATGGAGAAGTAACGCACGGTGGATTTAAGCGTGTGTTTATGGAGAAAGTGGACGGCAATTTGCAGGGCGTTGTGTTTCGTTTCACCCAGGGACTTGAAGGCGGTGTAAACCGCGCTGTGTGGGGACCTGACGGAGCGTTGTATGCAGGCATGATTGGCAACCCGGGCAACTGGGCGCACGCCGGCGGAAAATGGTTTGGGCTTCAGAAATTGATCTGGACGGGTAATCCCGCCTTTGAAATGCTGGCTGTCAGAGCCCGGTCGAATGGCATGGAGATTGAAATGACCGAGCCGCTCGCGGATACCGATGGCACCTCGGCAACGGATTATGAAATCAAGCAATGGTATTATAAGCCTACTGCAGATTACGGTGGGCCAAAGCTCGATGAGAAATTCCTGACAGTCAAAACCGTCAATATTTCCCCCGACCGGAAGAAGGTATTCCTCGAAATCGAGGGCATGCAACCGGGGCACGTGGTGTATATACGTTTGAAGGGAATGTTTAGAAGCAACACCGGTAGAAACCTATGGTCGACGGAAGGATGGTATACCCTCAACAGTATACCGGCAGCTACACCAGGTTTTAAAAATCAGGCGAAGGCGCTTTCAGTCAATACCCTGACCGAGCAAGAACAAAAGGAAGGATGGAAGTTGCTTTTCGACGGTACAACGACATCCGGCTGGCAGTCATTCAAAGGCGCAAAGGCAGGACCCGCATGGCAGGCACGCAACGGCGTCCTGACATTGAACAAATCGTATGGCAAGCCGAATAATGTTGCCGGCGGCGACATCATTACTGCCGGGGAATACGAAAACTTCGAGTTGGCCCTGGATTGGAAGATCGAAAAATGTGGCAACAGCGGAATTATGTTTCATGTTACGAGCTCACAAGAGTATAGCAACCCCTGGGAGACCGGCCCGGAAATGCAGCTGCTGGACAATCTCTGTCATCCGGATGCAAGAATTAAAAAACATCGGGCCGGCGACTTATATGATTTGATAGAAAGCAAACTGGTGGCAACAAATCTGGCGGGAGAGTGGAATAACACGCGCCTGATTGTAAACAAAGGCAAATGCCAGTTTTGGCTCAACGGCTATCAAATCGCTGACTTCGAAATGTATACAACACAGTGGGATGAGATGGTGTTCAAAAGCAAGTTTAAGGACATGCCCGGATTCGGTAAAGCACGGAAGGGACACATAGCCTTACAAGATCACGACAGCGGAGTGTCCTTTAAGAATATTAAGATCAGAGAACTGAAGTAGCGGTAACTGTCCCATTGCAGCGTCGGCCAAAAAACCTGGTCGGCGCCTGCATGAACGGCATGCCGCAGGCAAAGATTCTGGTGTAGGAACTGACCTGATCCGGCACATTGACGGGCTTCAGAGCAGGTCGACCACTTCCCCATAAGCCATGCGTTAGCACCTTGTACAGGCTAATACATCCATTCCTCCTGCTCTCGATTGCACGGATGACATCTTCATGCTAAATTCGAAATTACGATTCCTTTTTTACGTAAGGATTTACAAGAACATTGCCGAATATGCTCAATCGATTTTTATCACTGACGGTTTGCTTTTTTGTCTCAGGCTATGCGTGTTTTAGCCAGACCGATAACCGATACATTTCCTATGTGAATCCTCTTATCGGGACGGCACCCCTTACCGATTCGACTATCCTTGGCTACAAGCTGCCGGAAGGATGGCGGTCATGGGCGGGATTGGTGTTTCCGGGAACATCGCTGCCCAATGCCATGGTTCAGCTAAGTCCTATGACAGAGTACGGCTCCGGTGCAGGGTATGAGTACGAAGACAATGTTATTTATGGATTCACGCACACGAACAAAGGGCATTGGAACTTGTGTAACATCCCCGTGCTGCCGGTATCGGCAGACCAGGCCGCTTCATACAAATCGGGATCGCACTTTAGCCATCAGCGGGAAAAGGCTTCGCCTGCGTACTATGAAGTCTACCTCGATGACTACAACGTCAACGTCGGGCTTACGTCCACGCTGAGGTGCGGCTATCACCGCTATACATACAAAAACAACACAGACCGGAAAATTATCTTCGATCTCGCACGCGCTAATAACAAGGTAGTCGAATGGACAATCGAACAGGACGGCACCCGGGCTATTAAAGGCTATCAGACAACGCGGGGCGAGAAAATCTTCTTTTATGCCATTCTCAATACAGAAGTTGAAAAGCTGGACGTGCAGAATAAATCGGGTCAGGACGGCTACTCCATCTTACATGTGAAAAACGGGAGCAACACGCCTGTTGAAATGAAGATCGCTCTATCTTTTGTGAGCATAGAGAACGCAAAAAAGAATCTCGAGAAAGAAATCGGTGTTAAGTCGTTCGACCAGATACGGAAGGAAGGGGAGCAGACCTGGGAGAATATTCTTTCCACCATCAAGGTGACGGGAGGCACACCAAAACAAAGGACAATGTTCTATTCGTGCTTTTACCGATCACTCCTCTGGCCTGCGCTCCGAAGCGACGTCAACGGAGAATACACCGACGCTAAACGCAACGTGGTGCATGCCGATTTTAATTATTACACAGAGCCTTCCCTCTGGGATACCTATCGCAACAAGGATGTTCTGCTGGAAATAGTCTCTCCGCGCGTGGCGCTTGACGTGATCAAGTCGCTCAAGGACGTGGGCGATAAAACGGGATTTATACCGACATTCTTCCACGGTGACCATGGAGCATCCTCCATCACAGGGGCATACCTGCGCGGCATCACAGACTTTGACGTAAAGGGCACGTATCAATTGCTGTTGCGAAATGCCAATCTGGAAGGTGGTGCGCGGCCCCATATCAAAGAATATATTCAGAAGGGGTACATAGCAGATCCTGACATCGCGAAGCCGCACGTAGAAACGAAGGCCAAGGCGGGTGTATCGAAGACCCTCGAATATGCCTATGACGATTATTCCGTAGCGAAGCTGGCCGAGGCACTTGGAGACACCGAAAATTACAGGGTGTTCATGCAGCGGTCGAAAAATTATAGAAACGTATTTGACCCGTCAACGCGTTTCATGCGAGGACGACTGGAGAGCGGGGAGTGGATCAAAAATTTCAATCCCCAATATCCGTACTACGAGTATATGTACCGGGAGGCAAATGCATGGCAGGTCTCATTTTATGTGCCGCATGACATGCCCGGTCTCATCTCACTTTATGGGGGAAATGCCGCTTTCGAGTCGAAGCTCGACTCTCTCTTCACATTGCCGTGGAATCCGAAACACATCGCAAGAAATGTTGAATCGATGATAGGGCAATACTGTCACGGCAACCAACCCGATCACGAAGCTCCCTTTGCATATCATTTCATCGGTAAACCCGAGAAATCGCAGAAGATCATCGATCAAATCATGAACAACCTCTACGGCATCGGTGACGAGGGTCTTGCATTATGCGGGATGGACGATGCCGGCGAGATGTCTGCGTGGTATGTATTCTGCGCGCTGGGACTGTATCCCTTTTCGGCAACTGATCCGACGTACATTGTAACAGTGCCAATGTTCGATAAAATAGAATGGAGACAGCCAAACGGCAAAACGCTAATCGTCGAGCACAAAGGCAACGGCCGGCGTATGAGTGAAATCGTTTTGAACGGAAAGACCATGAAAGGATACTTTGTATCGCATGATGTGTTTAAATCCGGCGGACATATACGGGTGGATACTAAATAACAGTAACGGGGTATTTAATCTTTTCCGATAATTTCCTTTCGGTGTTTCATTCCCCAATCTGTCAGATTGCTAATGATAGTCTTTAATGTTTTGCCGTGTTCCGTCAGCTCATACTGAACCGTTATAGGCTGCGTCTCTAAAACTGTTCGTTTAATTAATTTATTGATCTCCAGCTCTTTTAGCTCCTTGCTCAACATTTTGTTCGAGATACCGACTACGTCTTCCAAAATGTCAGAGAACCTTCTTTTGTTGTAGTGGCAGATTGAGGAGATGATATAGATCTTCCATTTCCCGTTCAGCACATCCATGGCATCGTGAACAGCCCGCATTTCTTTTTTGCGATCGTCCTGAAATTCCGGTTTGCACTCCATATGTTACTTTGTTACCTGAGGGTTACTGTTACTTTTTGTAACAAAGTTACCGAAAGATATGTTCATGATCTAGCTTTGTAGCATGCAGCCGGAAGACATGCGAAAGTAGCCGTATTCCTGGCGTCTGATGAATCGGCGTGGCTTACTGGGGAGAGAATTTCCGCTTCCGGCGGTATTTACGGACTCTAATGAAATAACGATCAAAATGAAACAGAACAACTATGAAGGAGCGTTACAGAAACCAACGGGTTCCGGGTTTAACGCCACATCCACGACAAGTGATGTAATCAAAGGGATTGATCTTACAGGAAAGATAGCCATCGTTACAGGCGGTAACACAGGCATAGGGTTAGAAACGGTAAAAACCCTTGCTAACGCGGGGGCAACCGTTATCGTACCGGCAAGAGACGTTGAAAAAGCAAAGAAAAACCTGCAAGGAATCACCCGTGTTGAAATAGAAGAAATGGATCTCATCGATCCGGCATCTATAGACACCTTCGCCAATAAGTTTTTGACTTCAGGCAGACCGTTGCATCTGCTCATCAACAACGCAGGAATCATGTTTGTACCGCTGCGACGTGATGCCAGAGGGATAGAATCGCAGCTTGCGACCAATTACCTGTCCGTGTTTCAGCTTACTGCCAGACTGTGGAGTGCGCTAAAAAAAGCACATGGTGCAAGAGTCATCAACCTATCGTCTCTCGGACACCATTTTGCACCGTTCAATTTTGAAGACCCCAATTTTGAGCATCGTGCATATGACACGTTGCAGGGTTATGGACACTCAAAGACCGCTGTTAACTTGTTCTCACTGGAATTGGACGAACGTGCTAAACCATTCGGGGTAAGAGTATATTCAATACATCCCGGCAATATCTTTGGAACAGAATTAACCCGGGAAGCGCCAATAGAAATATTACGGCAATTTGGCTTTGTAGATGAAAAAGGAGAATTTTTACCGGAAGTGATCGCATCGCTAAAAACTATTCCGCAGGGTGCGGCGACAACAGTGTGGGCTGCAACGACTCCATCATTAAAAGAGATGGGCGGCGTGTACCTCGAAGATGTTGATATTGCTCAATTAGCGGTCGATTCATCCATACCCAATGGTGTAAAGCCGTATTCGTTAGACGAAGCCAGCGCCAAACAACTGTGGAAGTTGACCGAAAAATTAACAGGCGTTACCTTTAACATAGCGTAGTTTTAGTCTCACATCACCCAGGTGAAATAGTAGCCGGTAAGAAAATACTTACCGGCTACTATCATATCTATTTCTTCCAGATCCGCTTGACAGCTTTGGCCTGCCCGGATATTACCTGGATGATGTATTGCCCTTGCGGTAACGACGAGAGCTGTAACGTAGTTTTGTTTTCAGTAACCGTCTGCGAGATGAACGACCTGCCATAAGCGTTCACTACGGTAACGACGGCCAGGTGCTGCCCGCCTTCCGGCAGTTGTATCGTTACGTGGTCTTCGGTCAGGGTGGGGTAAACGCTGATGCTGGCGTCAGTAAGGGGCGCGATCGATGCGGCCTGGACAGCTGCCGTGCCGTAAACTTCCAGCTCAAAGATCGAATATCCCCATGCAGTGCCACGGGCGGTGCCGTAAATACGTATATACCGGCCGGTGCCGCTCAAACCCGTATGATTGTTTACCAACGCCGTGTTGCCGGTAATACTTTTTAGATTGTTCCAGGTCGACCCGTCGGTAGAAATCTCTATCGCGTAGGTGCTGGCGTACGCTGCTTCCCAGGTAACCCTAACGGAACTGATGGCATAGCTGGCGCCCAGATCGACAGACAGCCATTGCGGATCTACCGCTTCGATGCTGGCCCAACGTGTGGTGGTGGCGTTGCCATCGACGGCCTTGGAAGCCTCCAGACCCGTGCCTTCGATGGAGGAAGACGTCGCCGTTTTGCCCAGTGCGAGGTTTGCCGATGTTGGGGCAGCCGTGCCGTATATCTCCAGCTCGTAAATGGAATAGCCATACACCGTGCCGCGCGCAGTGCCAAGGATGCGTAGGTATCGACCGGTTCCACTCAGGCCGGCGTGGTCGTTCACCAGGGCCGTATTGCCGCTAATGCTTTTTAGATCGTTCCAGGTTGACCCATCGGCGGAGATTTGAATCTGGTACGCTGTGGCGTAGGCGGCTTCCCAGGTTACTTTAACTCCTGTTACCGAATAGCTCGCGCCAAGATCCACCGAGATCCATTGCGGATCGACAGCCTGTACGCTGGACCACCGGGTGGTGGCATTGCCATCCACAGCCTTCGGGCCTTCGAGCCCTGCTATTTCCACCGATGAAACCGTCACCGTTTTATTCAGGGCAATGTTTGTTGCCATTGTGCCGGTCGTTACCGTAAGGGCTGCGCTGGCCGCAGACACGTTTCCGGCGGCATCTTTTGCCTTTACGGTAAAGCTATAGCTCGTATTGGCGGTAAGGCCGGTCGCGGTAAAGGCTGTAGACGCGGTAGTGCCCACCGATACGCCACCCCGGAATACTTCGTAGCTGGTGACAGCCACATTGTCTGTCGAGGCATTCCAGGCCAGGGCTACACTGGTAGCGCTGGTGGTCGTGCTGCGCAGACTGGCAGGTGCAGTAGGAGCCTGCGTGTCCGTACCGCTGCCTTTGATAACCTGATCGATGGCCAACAGCAACGACTTCGCGCCGGTGGCATCGGCAGCCAGATGCCAGATCATCACACCGGCACCGCGTTGCAGGGCCAATGTAGTCTTAGCTTTAATCGTAGGTATACCATTGTAATAAATCGTGCTACCTACCTGATCCTGGTTTTCGGCGCCAGCGTAAGTATTGACGAGTTCAGAATATGAATAATCGCCGTTGCGAAAGGCTGCGCCAAAGCCCCATCCATAGAAAGGCACGCCCAATACAGTCTTGGCTACGGGCAGGCCACGTCCCTGCCAGTAAGTAATAGCGTTCTGCGCATAGGCATACGATGAATGTTGACCTGGCGCGTTAGGATTCCAAGGGCCGGTGGCATCATACGCCATGATGTTGATGAAATCGAAATGCTGAAGCGTGGCCGTGGGTACGTTCGTGCCCCCGTATCCTTCCGATAGCGCAGCCGTAATGATCTTACCCATAGGGTGCAGCGCGTTGGCAAGGTCGCGAATGAAATCACCATAGTCGCCATTGATAGCGGGCCCTTCCAGGTCGATGTCAAGGCCGTCCAGGTTATGGGCTGTTACATAGGCCGTAAGCTTTTGAATAAAGGCCGCTCGCTGTGAAGCGCTGATCAGATTAAAATAAATGTTACGCTGGTTGGCATCTTCAGAAGCACTGCCGCCACCGATGGAAACCAGCACCTTCACGTTGTTGGCATGAGCCCGCGTGATGAGGTTGTTTCCGGCAGAATTGAACGACAGGTTACCGCTGGAGTTGGCATTCTCGAATGCGATGTTGAGGTGCGTAACCTTCGAATAATCTAAGGTATTGGCATAGCTGTTAATGTCGATCCAGTTGGGCACATACCCAACCACCTTGGCCTGGGCCATGGCCGCACCGGCAATGGATAGCCACAGGGCGAGTGTCAATACTGCAGACTGTAAAATTTTCAGTTTCATGATTCTTGAATTGAATGTTTAACGATTTTGGGGAAGCCGGCATAAAGTACGAGCATTCGCCAACGTCCGTCGTTACCACTCAATAATTGCCGCTGGCCGCTTAATAACCGGGCCTCAAAAAAGAAACCTGCAGGCACCACGGGTATGCCCTGTAAGGCATAACAATCACTTAATAATAATTTAACCAGGAGATCGCGGTCTTAATACATGTTCGATAGGAACTTGCTGCCAAATTCAACCTGGGCGTTGCCCATCAAACATTCTTAATCCATTACTTAATTCACGTAGTCTTATGCAAAAAATGTTTACGTATGCGCTGCTGGCAGCGACATTATTTATAGCTGCCTGTAGCGATGACGATAGCCCGAACACGGAAGAACCCGAGACTCCTGCGGAAAACCCGGCTGCGTTTAATTCCATAAGCGAGATTACACTGGTGGGAGGCGAGACCGCGGCCGAAATATCCGCGTATGACCCTGCTACGAAAAAGCTATTTGTCGTCAATGCGGTGAGCTCCGCCATCGACATCATCGATATGACCGACCCTTCGGCGCCGAAGAGACAAGGCACCTCGTTGGACATTGCTGCTTTTGGCGCCGGCGTGAACAGCGTGGCGGTAAAAAATGGTTTGCTGGCTGCCGCCATCGAAGCTGACCCGAAGACCAACCCTGGCAAAGTCGTGGTGTGGAGCACAGCCGACATGACGGTGAAGGCCAGCCCGACGGTCGGCGCGCTGCCCGACATGGTTGTCTTCAGTGCCGACGGCAATTATATTCTTTCGGCCAACGAAGGTGAGCCGGACGAAGCATACGAGATCGATCCCGTCGGTTCAATCTCCATTATTGATGTCAAGAACAGCTACACGGCAACAACCCTGGACTTTAGCGGCTTTGAAAGTCAGGCCGACGCGCTTCGCGAGAAAGGTTTCCGCCTGCCGGGTCAAAGCCGTGAATCCAATACACTGGCGAAGGATACGGAGCCCGAATATATCACTATTTCGGCCGATTCAAAGACGGCCTGGGTCACACTTCAGGAGAACAACGCCATTGCGCGTATTAACATTACCGGTAAAACAATCGAGAACATCTTTCCGTTGGGTTTCAAGGATCACAGCAAGGCGGGCAACGAGCTCGACGCCAGCGATGAAGATGGTGCCGTGACATTTGTCACACGCCCGGTGCAGGGAATTTATATGCCCGACGGCATTGCTTCTTTTGCGATCGGCGGTACAACCTATCTGATCACCGCCAACGAGGGTGATAGCCGGATCCGTCCGACGAGCGACGACGCGCTGGACGGCTATGAAGAAGGTGATCTTTACAATGAAGAAAGCCGCATTAAAAGCGTCGATCTGGATCCGGCTGTTTTCACAGACGAAAGCCTGCAAGACGACGAAGTTATCGGGCGACTGAAAATCACCAACACGATGGGTGATACTAACAGCGACGGCTTATACGATAAACTATATACGTTCGGCGCACGCTCTTTCTCTATCTGGAATGGCACTACCGGAGAACTGGTATTCGATAGCGGCAGCCAGCTGGAGAAATTTATCGTGGAAAAATTACCCGCTCAATACGATGATGCCCGCAGCGACGACAAAGGTGTAGAGCCGGAGAACGTAACCGTCGGTAAGATCGGCGATAAGACGCTGGCATTTGTCGGCGTGGAGCGCGCCGACGTGGTAGTGGTGGTGGACGTCACCAACCCGGCCGCGCCGCAGTTACTGCAAGCTTTACACACCGGCGATGCGCCGGAAGGTATATTGTTTATCTCGGCGGAAGACAGCCCGACCGGACACAGCCTCCTCGTTTCAAGCTGCGAAGGTGATGGCAAAGTGAACGTATTCCAACCGGAAGAACTATAAACCTGGGCATCTGCTATAAAAGGCTCATGTGAAAACATGAGCCTTTTTTTGTCATGATTCTACAGCCAAAGCTATGCAAAATCTCGAAAGCAAATCCTCCTTGGTCGGGATGCCCCTCACTTATTCCGACCTCAGGCTTTTCACGGGATTGATCAAAGCAGCTTTTATGGCTTGGTAGCTTACCGTCAGCAACGTGATGACCAACGCAACGATCATCGTTGCAGAAAATATCCACCACGATATCTCCGTGCGGTATTCAAATTTTTGGAGCCACGCTGCCAGTAAATAATACGCTGCAGGAATGGCGATAACACAGGAGATGATCACCAGCACGACAAAATCCTTCGATAGCATTTTCCACAAGCTGAAGACAGAAGCGCCCACCACTTTGCGAATACCGATCTCTTTGGTGCGTTGCTCGGCGACAAAGGAGGCGAGCCCAAAAAGGCCGAGGCAACTGATAAGTATGGCGAGTGCTCCGAACACGGAGGCTAATTTCCCGATGCGTTCTTCTGCAGCAAATTTTGATGCGTATTCATGGTCGGCAAATTTGTAGTCGAACGGTGCTGTCGGAACTATTTTTTTGAAGACGGATTCAATCTTCGGAAGCACTTCCCCCAGGCTCATCTCCGGGTTGATCCTCACGTTAATCCAGTTAGTGCCATAGGGGCTTAAAAAATATACAGCAGGTGAGGACGGGTCGTAAGGTGATTTCATGACCATATCTTTAATTACGCCCAATACGGTAAAGCTTGCGTACCGACTCCGCCACCCACTTTGCCACCGGATAATTTCTCCCACGGGGTTTTCAAATCCTAGCATTTTTGCCGCGGCCTCATTGATAATAAAAGCAGCAGAATCGCTGGCGATGTCGCGCGAAAAATCGCGGCCTTTCACAAACTGCCAGCCTACTGTTTTTCCATACTCAGGCGTTACCGTTAGTGTTGCCCATTCCGGAGCGAAGGCGGGATCCTTTCCGTTCCAGTCAAACCCTCCGTTTTTGTTCCATATATCCGTGGGGGGACTCGATGATTCTGCGATCTCCATGACGGCTCCGGTGTTTTTCAATTCCGTTCGAAAAACATCGTACTTCCCTTGAAAATCTGGTGTGGTCATGGGGATCATTATTAAACCGCTCTTGTCATAACCTACCGGACGGTCTTTAGCGAACTGAATCTGCCGGTAGACAATGATAGTGCCAATGATCAATATCACCGAAACGGTGAACTGTATTACAACGAGCACTTTCCGAGGTAAAGATGCAAACCTTCCAATGCGCAGAGTTCCTTTCAACACGTGCACAGGATTGAACGAAGACAGGTAAAATGCGGGGTAGCTGCCCGCGAGCATCCCTGTAATAAAAACAAAGGCCATGCTGCACAACCAGAAGTATACGTTTGTCCACGGCATTCCGATGTGCTTCCCGGCCAACGTGTTGAACCAGTTGAGCGAGAACGATGCCACAACGAGTGCCAGCATGAAAGCAAGCAACACCACTAAAAACGATTCGATGAAAAACTGGCTCATAAGCTGCGTGCGCGCAGATCCGGCCGATTTCCGTATGCCCACTTCCTTCGCTCTTTTTTCGGAACGTGCCGTGCTCAGGTTCATAAAGTTGATGCAGGCAAGCATCAAAACGAAGACACCGACAATACCGAATAGCCGCACCGTTTGAATCAATCCCCCTGTGTTGACGCCATTCTTAAATTCGGAACGTAAATGCCATTGCGCCACCGGATGAAGAAAAACCTGTGGCGTGGAGGCCGAATTCGCATGCCCCCGGATGTTGTCCAAAATAGAGTTCCTGATCTTACCGGACACCGCTTCGAAGCTCGTGCGGTCCGCGATCGCCACGTAGAGGCTGGCGAAATTATCCGTGAAGCTCGGCTGATGCACCCAGGCATTTTCAGACACGAACAGCTCCCATGGCTGAAAAAATTTTACGCCATGAAAATGTGTATTGTGCGGCAGATCTTCATAGACACCGGCCACCTTTACGTCTATTCGATTATCGATACGCAAGGATTTGTTCATGGGGTCGTCACTTCCGAAGAGTGCCATGGCCGCAGATTGAGAAAGCAAAACGGAATGAGGATCACGCAGTCCGAACCGCGATCCCTGAAGCATATTCAGACTGAACATTTCCGGCCCGACTGCCTCGATGACCTCGCCCAACATAGATAAATTCTTTTCGCCAGCAGAAAGGATGCGGTTCCCCGCGCTCAGTGCCATCACTACGTGGGTGAAGTTGTCGCTGTAATTGTTTTTCAGTTCGTTACGTAGGGCGCTGGGTAACGCTGCGCTCGTGAAAGTCTCCCCGTTCAAGGTATAGTTCTGCATTACGCGCGCGATGCTGTGGTAATTCTTATAATAAGTGTTGAACGCCATCTCATCCTGGATCCATAGTCCGATAAGAATCGCCATAGCCATCCCTGCCGCGAGTCCACCAATGTTTATTAAGGAATAAGCTTTGTTCTTTAGCAGATTCCTCCACCCAATCCTGATGTAGCTTTTATACATACCTTATTTGTATAATTTATTCTCTGCCTTCCGGATAACGATGCTGACTAAAAGAAAAGTATTTAAATCACCGGACAGGGTAAAGACCGGCGAATTGCAAGAACGTTGCTTCCATTAGTACATTTTTGAAAGCTTGAGAAGAATTGATGGCTTTAACAGGCCTTTTTTGTTGAAGTGGGTTGTTTGGAATCATTATAAATAATAGTTTTGCCCCCCTATAACCTCCATCTCATGGCAAGAAAACTACTTTGTTACACACTATTACTGATGCTGCCCGCCTTTGCCTTGGCCCAGAATGGCTCCATTAGCGGTAATGTAAAAATGTCGGACAATTCCCCGGCTACCCAAGCGTCTATAACCGTAAAAGGCACAACTATCGGCACCACCGCAGATGAAAAGGGTAATTATCTTATTAAATCAATAAAAGCGGGCAACTATGTAATTGTCGCAAGCGGGGTAGGGTTGGAGAAGAAGGAGCAGAGCGTAACAGTTACCGCCGGCGGCAACGCCGTAGTAGATTTTTTACTGGCAGAAAGCTCGGCTCTTCTGCAGGAGGTTAACGTATCGGCCTTTAAGGCAAAAAATAATACCATTGTGGCCAAAATGCCGCTTGCCGATCTGGAGAACCCCCAGGTATATAGCTCAGTGCCTGCCGAGCTGATGAAAGAGCAGGGCATCGTAAATTATGATGATGCCTTTCGTAACGTACCGGGTATCTCGCGCACGTGGGGATCAACCGGTCGCGAAGGTGATGGCGGTGCATATTTTGCGTTGCGTGGATTCGAGACGCAGCCTACCTTAACCAACGGTCTGCCGGGGTTGACCAATGGCAACCTGGACATCGCCAACGTAGAGGAGATACAAGTAATAAAAGGTCCATCGGCAACGCTGTTTGGCGGTACCACCTATTCTTATGGGGGTATGATAAATACCATTACAAAAAAGCCTGTATTTGATAGCTTTAGTGGTGAGGTGGCCTATAACATAGGCAGCTTTGACCTGCACAGGGTAAGTATTGATATAAATACCCCACTGAGCAAAACCGAAAAAATAGCGTTCCGGTTAAACGCAGCGTATCATACCGAGGAAAGTTTTCAGGATGCGGGCTTCAAGAAATCCTTCTTCATTGCACCATCCCTGGCATGGGAGGTTAACGATAAGCTAAGCTTTACAGTGATGGCCGAAATACTGAGCGAGAAACGCGCGGTAGCGCCGGTATTTTTTAATACAGACAGGGTAAATCCGCTTCCTTTTAACAGCATTGAATCGCTTAATCTCAATCCCAAACTTTCTTTTACCGATAACGATCTGACCATTAAAAACCCAAGACTGAATTTTCAGGCGCAGGCCGTTTACAAAATATCCGACCAGTGGCAGTCGCAAACGGTACTATCCGGTGGAAGCGCCAAATCGGATGGCATTTACAGCTACATCTATGATGATGAAAATGCGAACGACGAGTACTTTGATCTTTCTTTTCATGTGGCTGATTACGATATGAAAACCGTTGATATCCAGCAAAACTTTAACGGTGATTTTAGAATAGGCGGATTGCGCAACCGGTTACTGGTGGGGTTTGATTATTACCGTCGCAACGCCACGGATCAAGGCAGTGGCTATGGTGTAGGCCGCAGGGTAACGCCACAAGGCGATAAAATAGGCGGCGATCTTATTTTTGATGAAGATGGTAATTTTGTTGGGGAAGAAGCGCCTATACCGCTCACGCGGAGTGCGGTTGACGCATTGGTTGGCCCAACAGGCGAAGTGCTTACTGACATTGAAAATAGTACGGCAAGCATGTATGTATCCGATGTGATCAATTTTACGCCGAAATTTTCGGCGATGGTAAGTCTTCGTGCAGATCATTTCGATTCAAACGGCGATAAATCTAACCCCGATGATGACTATAGTCAGTTTTCCGTATCGCCAAAATTGGGGCTGCAATACCAACCTGTCTTAAACAAGGTATCGGTATTTGCGAACTACATGAATGCTTTTGTGAATGTTGAACCAAGGGCCGTTTACGATGAAGAAACATTCGAGCCTACCGGTGAAGTAAGATCGTACAAGCCGGAACATGCCAATCAGTTTGAATTCGGAGTGAAAACATACCTTTCAGAAAAATTTTCTGCTACGGTCTCTTATTACAATATCAAAGTATCCGACCGGGTTGTGGATACCCCCGCGGGTACTGGATTGCAAACCGGTGCCGTCCGCAGCAAAGGCTTTGAGATCGATCTAAGCGCACAGCCGGCTCATGGGCTTGAGCTGATCGCTGGCTTTAGCCATAATTCCAACAAGGTGGTAGACCCCAACCCGGAAAACCCAACAGATTTCTACAATGAGGTTGGCCGTGCATCAGGCGGGCAGGGCCCGTCGGACCAGGTCAACCTTTGGGCTACATACCGGTTTAGCAGCAGCATCCTCAAAAACTTTGGCGTAGGCGTTGGCGGCAACTATGCCAGCGAATACCGTGTTGTTGACAACAGCGTAACGGGTACGTTTGACCTGCCAAGCTACATGCTGCTGAACGGTACCGTATTTTACAATGCAAAAAAGTACCGTGTGAACTTTAGCGTAAACAACATTACAGATGAGCAGTACTACATCGGCTACTGGTCTGTAAACCCGCAAAAACAACGCAACTTCACAGCAGCCGTAGCGTACAAGTTTTAGGACATACCCCCTCTAAAAAGAAGGCTGTCTCAAAAGTGAGCCAGCCTTCTTTGTTAATGCACTTTCTAAATTCCTATAACGTAACCTTGGTTCCTTCAGTAAGAATATATAGATCTCACTGAGAAGTGTACTCAAGCTACGCTAACTGCATTGAAATACTAGCTGCCAAAAATCCAGGAAGGCAGCCCTACGCCGATCAGAATGCCGTAGCCCAGGTCGGCCCATATTACGCGGAGCACGTTGAAGACATAGATTACTACAACCAGCGGGAACGTCAGTATTGCCAGCGGGTTTAGCGATCGTACGTGGGTCTTGGCATCCTGCCACATGTTGTTGGCATCGCCGGTGGACGGTATGGCATGCATGCCGATTGAAACCCCTAACCACATCAATGCGGCTGATAGTGGACTGGTTACATCAAAGACCGAGATCGGCACGTATGCCGGGAGGCAGATGAGGAAGCATAGAATAGAATTCACGAGAAAAGGACCGGTCGCGATCAGAAAAGAAGAATAGAAGTTTGTGGTGCGCTCGTGAATGACATAGCCTGCAGGGTTTCCGATTCGGAAATAACATGCGTCCAGCACAGCTACTCCTCGGATCTTACAAAATATCATGTGCGCAAACTCGTGTACGATAACACCGGGGAAGGTGAGTGCAGCAATAACTTGTCCTGGTATAAAAAACATAATGATTAGTTTTTAGTCCACCCGTTGGGGAATTTTTCTTCAAAGTCTTTACGGTCGACGATTTTGTTCATGGCCACCCGGTATTCGATTAAATTTAGGTACACAGCAAGTTCGCGTGTTGTATCGCCCACCAGTCGGGTTTTGTCAACGTACAGCTGGGTGCTTGTCAGAAGTGAGTCGCTTTTTTCGGTCACATACAGGCACGAATAGGCTGACGCGACCCTGGCCCACGCGGTGGCCGATGTATCGTATACAAGTCCTTGTTTTGAAAACTCCAGGAAGTTGCGGTAGTCGTGATTATCGTATGCAGCACCGACGCGGGCCTGCAGCAGATAGCGGGGTACGTTATACGCTTCGGGTAGTTTGACGCTGTTCTCAAACGCTTTCACGGCCTCTGCTGACTGATCGTCTCGCAATAGAGTAAGGCCGCGATAGAATTCGGAGAGAAATGTAAAATCCTCGATCTCTGGGACGTTTCCGGCTATGGTATGAAAGTGTGCGGCCGACGCATCAAGGTCGCCTGCAGCCACTGTTTTATCCAACTCCTTCAACAGGAAATGGGCGTGTATAAATCGCCAGTTCCAGACAAAGGAAAAAAACCACGAGTACGAGCACGCCCATAAAAAAGGCCTTCACCCAGGTAGGGAATACTTTTTGTTTGATGGCGTCGTCGCAGTCCCGGCAAACCGGATAACTACCTAACTTTTCGAGTGGCCGCTCGCCAAAATCCTGGGCACAATTAAAGCATACGGTTGGGTCGTATTCCCGGAAGACTTGCTTACCCTTCAAGGACGCGTCGTCAGGAAATGTTTCTTTTAAGCAATTTTCGCAGTACAATGCATTGTCGACGCGAAGAGCGGAATTTTGAGGGATCTGATCAGCCTGGCACAGACTGCAGGTAACGTATCGCATATAGGTAGGACAGAGGGAGAATACCGCTGCCCTCGTACGCACAAAGTACACGCTATTTTTGGAATCCTGGCGGACGGAATTATCCGAAACGGTGCATAAGTAAGATCTACGAAGTTCATGCAAATTTTGGACGAAAACATGCTCAGGAATTTTAAAACCACCAGAAAGAAGCCATAACCCTCTGCATCATCTTCTGCATACAGTATTTGCATGTCGAGTCGTTAGAGGAAATGTGCTTTGTAAAGAACATTGACACTCCAAGCATCTGTTTCGGAAATAAGCATCTGCTTGTTTAATTTTAGGACATGCTTCAGAATCGTGTTGACCCGTTAGGAAGAATCATTAAAACCAGCGCGCGTGGGTCCTGGATGGGCAATCGTGGTGTTATACACAATGAACACAAAGAAATTATCCGCGAATTTAAACATATAGCATGGATCACGTGTGTGCTGGAGTTTAAAGGCAGGGAAAGAACGGTAATGACTGCCGGCCGCTGGACGGAACTATTTTTCCTGGATGAGGCCACCGCCTTTGCTGCCGGTCATCGACCTTGTTTTGAATGCCGGAGAGAAGATGCAAAAAGATTTAAGTCCTGTTGGATACAGGGAAATCACCTGTATAATTTCAGCATGTCGACGTCCATAAAAGAAATTGACGCGATCATACACAGGGAGAGGATCACGCATGAAGAGGAAAAGGCCATGCATCAACGCCTGCCTTCTGCCATCCCGGAAGGAACATTTACATTAATGAATGAAGATCCTTATCTTTTCAGCAAAGGGAAACTGCATCGGTGGACTCCCTTTGGTTACGAAGATAGTATCGCCGTGCCTGAAGCTTCCCTGTTGACAATACTGACACCTGATTCAATCGTAAATGCTTTTCGCGCAGGCTATGCCCCACAAATAAAGGGAGGTGAGTTTGGAGATTCCCCGTGAGCACGATGGTGGTTTGGTATATTTTCGTCTTCGGCCCCCGTGTATTTGCGATTATCTCCTATAGAGTTCCGGCGCAGTGGATTTTTAACACCACCATTTTTTCAGGCAGAAATCAGCAATCTCTTTTGTTCTGTTTATCAGCTCAGTTTTAGTGAATTTTTTGCTTGTATCTATCTCGGCAGACAGCTTGTTTGTCATTTTGAAAAGGCTTCTTTTATAAGTCACGCTTTTATCAAAAGTACTTTTATTTTGGATCGCCGAATTTAAACTCTTCTCCAGAACTGTGAGATTGCCAAGCTGGTGTTCATGATCTAAAAAGTCCTGAAGGTTCTGAAAGCCAAGTGCCTGAGGATCGAAATTTGGTGTCTGAGACAAGATGTGCTCGATGTTGGGCGTTTTAGAAACAAATTCCTTAAACTCTTTTAGCGTATATTCTGTGCCATGTAACTCTTCCGAGTAGGTGATGAAGATATGGTTCAGTGACCGGTTTTCGTAGATATTTGCATGCAGATTAGACTGAAACTGTTCTTTAGTCATCCAACGCTGATTGAACCACATCAGGGATTCAGCGATTTGATTCGGAGTGTTAATTCGTATTGCGTTTACGATTTTTGCGATATCGGCTTTGGGGTCGGTGCCACGCGTTTTATATACCCTTACGTCAATAAGCTCAACCAGATTCAGAAACGTGACATCTTTACCGTCTTTTGATACAGGCTTATCCAAAAGGTCGGCCGTGGCAAGCTCCGTAATTAAGGGGTAAAGCGTTGCAGACAAATTTAGGACTACGAAAATATTATAGTAATTCTTGTCTGTTGATGCCATCGAAATGATTTTTCGGAAGCTTTCAAAAAATATCTTTAAGCTGCTGGTGTAGGAATTAATGAACTTTTCAAGTTGGACATAACCTGCATCGATATTGTCTTTCCGTAAATCCGAAAGCTTGGTTTTTAAATAGTGAAAAACATACTCCGCGCTTGGATCATAGTTCTCCTGACTGTAGGTCACGAAGTGATATCTCATCAGGTTATCTTCATTAAAATCTTTGTTGTTGATAAGCCGGATTCCCAAGCTTTCGCCAAGAATTTTTATGTCATCGTAGGTTTCAAAAATATCACTGAAATAGTCATTAATCGTGTCATCGAGTTTTCTGTTTAGATATCTGTTTGAGAAATAAATCAATAAGCTTTTCGCTTTCTCTACATTAGATAATGGCTTACCCCTGTCGTTTACAGTTTGGAAAATCCGGATGGCATCGCCTTCGGAGTTTTCAATGAACTCCACAATCTCTAATTTCTCGAGTGACTTTAAAAACTTCTTTTTGTCGGGTATGGTCTCGACTCTAAGCTCAATTTCTTTAAATCGCTCATGAAGCGTGCGTTGGCTTTTGTTCTGCGGGGCGACCCCTATCCCATTAAGAAGATCAACAAAATACGCCTTATCCCGGGTGGCTGGCGATAGCTTATAGCGGCCCTCATCTTCAATATATGACCTTGTAAAATAAATTGAATCGTCCTTGCTAAGTTTTTTAACAAGAGCTGAAATAATTAACGTCAACGTTGTGATGCGCTGTTGCCCATCCACAACATAGAATTTCTCGTCATCATCTCCGTCGGTTGATAGTACAATTGTACCGACATAGTGGCTTGAATTTGATTCGATGGATTCGGAAATGTCGTCGAAAAGGTCCTGAACATTTTGGGCTTCCCATGCATAGCCTCGTTGATATTTAGGTATTTCAAAAAATCTACCGTTAAACAGGTCTTTAATCTTTGCACTGGACATAATTTTCTTTCAGAGACTATTAGAATTGATGAATGATTGACTCCCAGTGGGCTATAGATCGGATTGGATCAGGTGGGCAAGGAATCTGACTCCAATATAAAGAATATTGTGTTACCGCAAAAGAATCCTATTTTGCCAGCATAACGTTTTATTGAAACCGTGAAGCGGCATCGATGTATTCGCAAATCTTTTCTAATGAATAATCGCCGTAATATATTCGGCCATCAATAATTAATGTGGGCGTAAGGGATATTCCAAGTTTTTGAAGGACATCGTTTTGCCGAGCATCCATTCCACTATACGCTAAACACTGTTTAGCTTGCGCTTCAGTAAGACTAAGCCTGGAAGACGCCTTAATAAAATCAAGCGAATCAAATGGCAATCTTTCGAAAATATAATCATGCACTTCCCAAAATCTTCCATAAACATCAGCACATGCCGAGACCCTCTCCGGGAGACTTCCTTGCGTTACACTGCTGGTATGGACGAAGTCAAATCTTGACGCATACCTCATTCGTAGGTCCTTGAAGATAGGGGAGAAATTTTGACAATTGGGACAATCGTAATCTGAAATAAGCCAGATTTTGGGCTTATCGCCATTCATACTTGAGACAGGAAATCCATGAAGTCCGGCAACATCCTTTCGAGGCGGAAGCGGAGGTATTAGCGTAATTTTTGCATCATATTTGGTCATTAATTCCGCTATATAATCCTGTAGTATCTTCTTATAGTAAATATCACGTAGTAACCGTTTCCCTTGCGGGCTCCTTACGTCAAAATAGTTGAAGGGACGTTCAGGGTCGATAATTCCTTTTTCAAGATGATGCTCCGATATGAAAGCGAGCGTGTCTTTTTTTTTGGCGCGAATCTTTAACTCTCGCTCCAGGAGCGCATCCGTGGTGATTGACTCCTTTTCAGCCTCTCGAAGTATAAGACTATGAGCCAGATATTCTTCAGTAGCGATCTTTCGCTTATAATATATGCCATATAAGCTCTCATAAAGTTGGTTCTGAATTATGGCATCCACCTTATCCACGGTAATGCGCTCGCTACCGATAGACGCAATAGTATCTTGGTGTATGGCAGTATCTTTTGTACACGACAACAAAAATGCCAAAAAGCAAATTGAGCAGATAACAGTGTTATTCATAATGTACTACATTAAAAGAAGGCGACTGCCTGTCTGGGCAGTCTGCCTTATTACTAGATATTATAATAGCCTAATACTACTCTCTGGCGCGAGTGATAAAAATACGCGTATTTCCACCTCCATAAAGGAAATTATCAATGTGATCCGTATTAACCCCCCGATAGCTCAACCCATTAGCATTGCGCCTATCTTCATCATCGATGAGAAGATTGCCATAATAACCACCAGAGCCCAGCAGGCCATATCCAAACGAAAAATCTGGGTAGGGTGCGCAACAGCCTCCGGAGCCATAGCTGGTTAAACTGGCAAAGCGCAGCGTAGTATTTCCATCCATATAGTTCGGACCTATATCACCCGAATATGTATTACTATTAGACGAATCTTCGTTGTCAAAAAATCTTACGATCTCTCCCATGCCAGTAAAGAGTGTACCGAGCTTTAAGACAGCGCTGGGCTTGTATGTACCTGCAGGATTGTTGAAAAATCGACCGTCGACACGACAGAACACCATGGTAACATCTGTATTGTGTGTAGTCCAGCTTCCTCGGTAATCATCTGAAGTGACAGTGCTATTATCGTCCCAACCGGTAATCCCCCCACTATCCTCACAATCCATATTAAAAACAATTTTTTCAGACCATGAAGGACACTGGTTCGCATTAGGTATAACACCTACATCATAGCCATCGAAAAGAGTACTGGCAATTTGATATTTATCCCGTTTGTCACCACGATCTGCAGAAATTCTGTTATTTAATTTACTATAGAATTTCTCCAGCTCGTCCTTGCCCATGAGTGTTTCAATTTTGGGGCCGTTGGTTGGTTTCTTTTCCACATCCCCTTGAGAATACCTTGTTTCAATTTTTCCCACTTCTGCCGTAAGAGCAGAAGTTCCGGTTGTGTTCATGGAGTCTTCAGCGCATGCACAGAACATAAGACTCGATACAAAGACTATGACGTGATTCTTTTTCATAAATAATTAATTTAACGATTATAAAAGGTAAACGAATAACTCGCAGATAATGAAGAAGATTGAATCTAAAGCTAGCATTGATGCCAAGAAAAATTCATCAAGTGTCTGTTCATATAACGCAATATACTATGTATGTATACATTTGTAAGATCAACGATGTTGTTATGGATATCTCAATTACCTATATCTACAACCTCGAATTAAAGATATAGTAATAAAACTAACATACAAATGAGATATGAAGAATTTTAGATGACTTTTTTGTCCGTCCGCCGATCTGTACAATTAATAGACCGTAAAGTTCATTTGTTTCCTGTATTTTCAACGAAACCAAAGCAGCGTTTGCTGCCCGGGGAACAGAAGCATTGATGATTGTGAGTGATCCGGCCTGATACATCTATATTTGGCATTGCGCCATCTTTCTTTTTTTCACCTTTAGTCGTCGCTTCAATACCGGACAGCGCTGATGTGCAATTTTTATTTCGTTCAAAACGATATTTATTCACGGGGATCTCAATAGTGCTGGTTTACACATTCCCAATCCAACAAAGAGCGGTAATGACTATCGGTCGCTGGATAGGACTCTTATTTCTGGATGCGGCTACCGCCTTTGCTGCTGGCCATCGACCTTGTTTTGGATGCCGGAGAGAAGATACAAAAATATTTAAGTCCTGTTGGATATAGGGAAATCCCCTATAGAATATCAGCATGTCGGCGTCAATAAAAGAAATTGACGCGATCATCCACCGGGAGAGGATCACTCAGGAGGCGAAAAAGGTCATGCATCAACGCCTGCCTTCTGCCATCCCGGAAGGAACATTTACATTAATGAATGAAGATCCTTATCTTTTCAGCACCCTTGGTTACGAAAATAGTATCGCCGTGCCTGAAGCTTCCCTGTTGACAATACTGACGCCGGATTCAATCGTAAATGCTTTTCGCGCAGGCTATGCGCCAAAAATAAGGGACGCTGAGGTTGGAGATTCCTGACAGGGCCCTGTTAATCGCAGATTGGCGGCATCGTAAAGTGCCTGAGTGAGTATTTCTCCTTTTTTTAATTTTCCTGCAACATTCCGTTACCAACCCTTGTCTAACCTGACTATGATAGACAAACTACATGGATCTCCCGATCATTCAAAGACAGGTAAGCCGTCATTTGATATGAATTTAACGTCTATCGAGCCGACGAGGTCCAAACGTCGGTCCTTGCAAAGCGTCTAACATTATCTGGCATTCGGACAAAATTTAATATAAAAAATAAAATGAAGATAATACTTCTGTTATCAGTACTACTATCGGTCTTTACCGGATGTCAGCAAAAGAGAAAAGAAGGGTTATCGCACAAATCGGTTAAAATAGAAACTGATAATGTTTATGACAAGCTTGTAAAAATCAGACGAGATTTTCATGCAAACCCCGAACTCGCTGGAAATGAAAAGCGTACCCAAAATATTATAAAACAATATTTATTGGATTTGGGAATTGAGGTTGAAACGGATATTTACGGATATAGTGTTGTAGGTATTCTAAAAGGGAAGGGGTCAGAAAAGGCGATCGCCTGGCGAGTTGACATGGATGCTTTACCAAGTGATTTTCCGGACCAGGTCGAGTTTAAGTCTACCATAAAGGGAATCCTGCATGGTTGTGGCCATGACGTACACTTGGCCATTGGACTGGGAATAGCGGAAGTCCTTGCAAGGAACAAAGAATCAATAGAGGGAACAATCTATTTTATATTTCAGCCGGAAGAAGAAACGTTTGTTGGTGCAAAAAACATGATCAGCCACGGTTTATTTTCTCGGATACATCCCGACGAGATTTACGGTTTACATGTGACAGCGTTACCGATAGGACAAATTATGGTGAAGCCAAAAGAAATGTTCGCTTACCAAAAACGAATACGCGTTATGTTGAAAAATGAACTATCAGAAAAAGAAGCCAGAGAACTGGCTGGAAAAATCCATCATTCATTGTCCCGTTTGAAAATGAATAGTAAGCCCTGGGAAATACAACATATCGATGATCCGGAAATTGGATTAATGAATCCAAATACGATTTTCAAGGATTACTTGATTATAGATGGAAATTTTAGCATCTATTCAGAGAAAGACGAGCTTTTTTTGGAAGCGTATTTATACGAGATGGATCAATCGAATCTTAAAAAAATTATACCCGAAATTGAACATGTCATTGAGGAAGAAAAATATAAGGAAAAGCTGCTTTCCATTTCCTTTATACAGGAGAATCCGACCGTAATGAATGACGAGGAATTGACCGAACGGGCCATGAAGATCCTAAGCGAAATTTACGGGAATGACTTAATTGTACGTGATTATGGACAGGTTCCTTATTTTAATGATGATTTCGCCTATTTTCAACAAACAGTACCGGGCGTTTATTTCTTTTTAGGCGGTTCCGATAGCGAAAAAGGAATAGTCGCCATGAATCATGCACCTAATTTTAATGTTGATGAAGAAAGTATAAGGATAGGGGTTAGGAGTTTTTCATCCTTGATTATCGAAAGACTAAAGGAAAAACAATACTGATAGTAACGTCCATTGTGATTGGCATTATTACGGCAATCATGTCCGAAAAGGCCGACCATATCCTTGTGCACCGTCATTTCCGCCCAATGCCTCTGTTTCGGGCCGATCAACTCATTTCTCAAACTCCAGGATTGTATTCAGCTGCGCTTCGGCCTCCTTTAATTTCTGATTATACTGCCCATAAGCTATACGGCTAAAGGCGGCGATCAAAACGATTACAACAATTGATGACCCGAAAAACAGCATGGTATAGCTGGTGTTGCTATAAATGGCAACGCCCTGTGTCACCTTCAACATTAATGGCAGCAGCGTCAACAACCAGCCCGATACGATGGCGATATCATAGACAGCATTTTCTGCGGTATGAATTCTAAACGCGCAGATCAGTTTCTGTAGCGCCACAACCGATAGTTGATCATACGCCGGCCGCGTAATGGCAAGATGGGAAATGAACGACCATAGCATAGCCCCACCCGCCAGGAGTGCCGGCACACTATACGCAAGGTCATTATAGGCCCTGGCAGCTAAGACAACGGAAATAAAACAATATACCAGCGCCAGGTTTCGCCCCAGTAGCGACCGTTTTACAAGGATATCGAACTCACCCACGGTTTTGTCGAGATTCATTTTACGGATAATGTTTTCATTGACTGCGATCCGCGCTTCGAGTGCCTTACTTTCCTCCTGCCAGATTTCTTTCAGATTGTCCAGTTCCATATCACACATGATTAAATGTTGAGAATAACGATTTCAGTTTGGTTTTAATTCTATGTAGCCGGGTGCTCACATTTGTCTCCGAAATACCCATGATCTCGGCTATCTCTTTTTGGCTATTAGCTTCCAGATACAGAATGATCACTGCTTTATCAAACTCATTCAGTTTAGTAATGAAGCCATACAACAGCTCTCTTCTTTCCGTATACAGCTCCTCGGCCGGGTCGGCGGTCACTTGAAAGAGTGCCTCCTCCAGCGGGGCATCGTTTTTTCGCTTCAGGCCCTGCCGGTAGTGGCTAATGGCGACATTCAAAGCAATGCGATAGACCCAGGTAGACAGCTTATACGTGGCGTCATAATTTTTCAACGCGCGCCATAGTTGAATAACGATCTCTTGCTCCAGGTCCTTCCAGTCGTCCGGATTCTTACAGTACGAGCGAATTATTTTGGTAAGGATGCCTCTATAATCGCGGAGAATACCGATAAACCTCTCTTTTTCGGATAAGCTCACGTTGCGCGGGTTTGTTTATTCATTATTCGCAGATAACAGCACAATGTCACAAGCTTGCCAAATAAAATGCTTCTACTCTCTGCCCTTTGACTGCGCTTTTCCATGCATTTCCAGATTTCGCCATTTCTGGATTGCTTTTTCGCTTTCCCAAAAAAACAAAGAGAGTATTTCTCCGGATGATAAACGCTTTGAAATCTTTCGATAGAACTACCCGCCTGATCTTCTCCAGTTGCGGCCCGGCCTCTTCTATTTACCCAGACGAATATCGGTGAGAAAATGTTTTGCCTTTCGTTCTAAGGCGTCAAGACGTCCGCCATTGTACCCATCGGAATAAAAACGCAGAATCTGCTCATTCGGGAAAGATGTATTTTCAGGCGCCAGGTACGGTTTAACCAACGCTTCCTGGTAGCCGACAAACTCAGGATATTCCGTCAGGACGGCATTCCCCAAATAGTTGGCCGCCAATGCGGCGAATGTGCGAACGGCATTCTGCTGCATTGGTACGTCGTCGGGTATAGTGGGCAATTTTATCTTCTGTTCACCGCCGGGGCCAATGGCAAGCCATGCGGTGGAATACCCCGAATACTCGGCGGCATACAACTGCACAAAATCAACGTCTCCACTCGTCTTCCAGGAGAGTGCATCGGCATTGACGCTATACTCGAACGGGCCGTCAAGGCGTTTCATCTTGCCGGGAATATCGTCTCCTGTAGTCCTATAGATATCATACCATGTATCCGAAAAGGCTGTCAGCGTAGTCTCGAACAACATAAAGCCCGGTATCTTCGGCACAAGCCTGGTCGTGCCCTGGACGCCTTCCGACAAGGAACTATACCGAAAGCGCCCGTAATCATTCCATCCCGATATGTCGTGACTGAATATGTCTGTGTTCTTCGGTATTTCGATGGTATGGGTAATCGACTCTTGGAAATCCTCTACCGACCTGTTATATGTTTTCCCCGGGCTCAACCTCTACATAGAGATACTGAAACGGCTCTTTGCCACGTGAAAGTAAAATCGCAGTCTGATCGGTGGCGGGTTCGACGTAGTAATTCACGCCGATCTCTGTTTCGCCCTCGTGCATCGGCGATGACGACAACATTCTGGAATTGGGGCAATTCATAGTTATTGTGTTCAGGGTTTCTTCCCAAACAAGGCCTTTCACCAGCAACGAGGTGCCATCTTTCGCAGGTGGCCCCTCGGGGAAAGGAACGTTCACTACGTTCGTTTCATACTCACCAAACGGCACATGTGTATAGCTCTGAATTTCGCTGCTGGTATACTGGCCATCGTTATTGATCTGGGTACGCACGATCGTAATCGTGAGGTCGGCATCCTTAAGGTCGCCGGGCGCTTCAAAGGTATAGGCCACCCCCTTCTGAAGCTGCGCAGTGTTCAACACCGTGCCGTCCTGCGCCGAAAGAACAATCCAACCTTCTTCTTTGGAGGCTTCGATGTCCGGAACGGTAAAAGTAAGGATTCTGGTGTCGGGCACCATGTTGTCGTCGTTGCTACACGCGCAAGCCATTGCGCCCAAGGCAATCATGGCCAACCAGGTTTTTCTCATTGGTAGGAATTTTCCTGTAAGATACTATCCCTCAGGAGTCGAACCAAAAGTCGTTGAAATCAGGAGAAAATATAATCCGCCACCACGTGTGATGGCGATTGTAGCTGCTGAAAATCTTCGCCAGTATTAAACAATACTTGCTTCTCTTCATCTTATTCGCCTTTCCTACATAGTGGTGCTATCTGTTTTATCTTTTTCTCTGTCGCCTATCTTCTTCAATTAATGGGCATTCTTGCATAGCCGAAATCTTTGAGTGATGGAAGCAGAACAGAGCAAAAAAATTTAACGTGAAATTAACGCCGCTCCGCCGGAGGTCGATATCTTTATCAGCATAACGTCAAACACGCGCGATGGCAAAAACACCGATCGACAAGCTACTGCAGCCAGTCCACAAATTCATCCACCAGGAATTCACAGGTGGTATTGTCCTTTTTGCCAGTGTTTTGATAGCCATTTTATGGGCGAATTCGCCGTATGCAGGGTCCTACCACGCCGTATGGGACGCAAACCTCAACATTAGCCTTGCCGGCACCGGGCTGGATGCACCCTTGCATATCTGGATCAACGACGGCCTGATGGCCCTGTTCTTTTTTGTAATTGGCCTGGAGTTGAAGCGCGAGTTTATGGCAGGGGAGCTGTCGTCGGTAAAAAAGGCCACGCTCCCCATGGTAGCCGCGCTCGGTGGCATGATCGTGCCCGCGCTGATCTATGCAGCATTTAATGTGGGACATGCCTCAGCAAGCGGGTGGGGAATTCCAATGGCAACCGACATTGCCTTTGCCTTAGCGTTGCTCTCCCTGGCGGGCAAGCACATTCCGTCGTCCATAAAAGTTTTTCTCTCCGCATTAGCGGTGGCCGACGATCTTGGGGCGGTTATGGTCATCGCCTTCTTTTATACGGTGCAGATTTCCTTTCTTCCCTTGCTTCTGGCACTCGCGTTATTACTCGTATTAGGTCTGGGGAACTACCTGGGTGTTCGATCGGTAATTTTCTACCTGGTTATTGGCATCATTGTTTGGGCGTGCTTTCTTATGTCAGGCGTACATGCTACCATAGCAGGCGTATTGGTTGCGCTCACCATCCCCGCCAGACCGAAAATTGACGAAGAAGAATATGTGACTAGCCTACGCGAAAATGCCACCACGTTCGAAGGCGCGATCCGGCAAGACGGAGCATTAATCACCTTCGAGCAATACCACATCCTGGAGCGGGTCAAGCAACTCAGCCTCGATGCCGAGACGCCGCTCCAAAAGATTGAAAATGCGCTTCACCCCTGGGTAGCTTTTATCATCATGCCGCTGTTTGCCCTGGCAAATGCGGGCGTTCATCTCGACGCTGGCTTCTTCAACGCCATGGGCACAACCGTCAGCCTGGGCGTCGTCTGTGGCCTTGTGGTGGGTAAGGGTGTCGGCGTTTTCGGCTTCACCTGGATGATGGTGCGTTTCCGGTTGGCGGGATTGCCGGCCGGCGCACAGTGGGCTCATATTTTTGGGGTATCGCTTTTGGCTGGCGTTGGCTTTACCATGTCCTTGTTCATTACAGAACTTGCTTTTAGCAACGCGGAACTTATTGCCCAATCAAAATACGGTATTTTAGTAGCGTCATTAATTTCCGGTATTCTGGGCTTATTTGTTTTAAAAACATTTGTACGAACGCAAACGTCTAAAGGATGGTAATGTGGGAACGCGTTGGAACGTTCCCACATAGTAAACCGGTGTTGAACATTAGCGACTTTCTTTCCATGCATCCAGTTCCCTTTCCGTTACCCTACCATCACTGTTGGCATCACTGACATAGAACATCCCCCCGGCCATCTCCCGCTTAGAGATCAGTTCGTCGCCGTCTGTATCCCAGGTCAACGCGAAACCAGATGCTATGACGTGCTTGTCAAATTCTGCATGGCTCACACTATTGTTGTGGTCATCATCCCATCCGTCAAACCGATCATGAAAGAGACCAAAATAAAATAGATTGATTTGAGAAGTAAATTCCTCGTTGCTGAGCTTGCCGTCATTATTCCCGTCAAGTGACATGAAAACCCCTCGTCCCATTTCATCGTATGTGATCGAACTCTTATCTCTACTCCATTTCTCGAAATAATTTAAGGCCGTGTAGCCTTGCACGAATTCATTTCGCTCGACAGCACTATTGCTACTGGCATCCCAATCTGCGAAGGCTGTGTAACTTTTCGGGGCGGCGCAAGACGTAACCACTAGCATCGCAACCGCTGAAGAGAATCTCGGAATTGTTGTTTTCGTTTTCATAACTTTTTCGACTTTGGTATGTTAACGTATTATTTCACCGGCCAGCAATGACAAGTGCTGACCAAACTCACGTACTGCCTATGATTGTAAAAAAGCTTTCGACTTTCCTACGCATACAAAGCGATCTCGATAATATGGATGCCATCCATGCAGCCATCACAAACGCTATAATCTTTAAGGGTACCAATTTGTGGATATTGGTCTTTGCGATTGTGATTGCGTCCGTCGGCCTGAACATGAACTCAACCGCTGTTATCATCGGCGCGATGCTCATTTCTCCGCTTATGGGCCCCATCAACGGCATGGGCTACAGCATTGCCACCTACGATTTTCCGCTTTTCAGGCGGGCGCTTAGAAATTTTGCTTTCGCGGTATCAGCCAGTCTAGCCGCTTCGACGGCATACTTTGCTATCACGCCTTTGTCGATTGCTCATTCCGAACTTCTCGCACGGACAAGCCCATCGATCTATGACGTAATCATCGCCTTATTCGGAGGTCTCGCCGGCATTGTTGCCATCAGCAGTAAGCACAAAGGCAATGTCATTCCCGGCGTGGCTATTGCCACCGCGCTCATGCCGCCGTTATGCACTGCGGGGTACGGGCTGGCCACCTTTCAATTCGCCTATTTCTTTGGCGCATTTTATCTTTTTACGATTAATACTGTCTTCATTGCCATCTCCTCCGTGCTCTTCTCCCAATTTCTTGACTTCCCAATTCGCACCGTCGTCGAAGAAGAGAAGAAGCGGAAGGTGCACCGATGGACCACCGCCGTGATTGCTATTACCGTTATTCCGAGTCTTTATTTTGGTTACTTGCTCGTTCAAAAAGAACGATTCACAGTAAACGCCAACAAGCTCATCGCATCCATCAGTGCATTGGATGGTAATTACCTACTCAGATACGATGTTAATCCGGGTAGTAATAGCATCAAGCTTATTTACGGTGGCGTTAGTCTCCGGCAGTCGACGAAAGACACCATCCAGCGTCGAGCCGACCGTTATGATCTTACGCACGCCCAACTCGAAATTGAGCAGGGCTTTTCGACCAGCGAAATCAGTCACGACATCACCGAGGTCGATCAAAGTCTTCGTGCCGAGATAGGTCGACTGGCACTGGCGTTGCAAAGAAGCCGTGACGAGCGCATAAACGCCGAGATCGGCAATATTCAGACCCGCCAGGTGCTGCTTGAGCTAAAAGCATTGTATCCCCAGGTCGTCTCGCTCGCTTACGCTAATCCTATTCAATATACTGGCCAGGCACCTTCCGATTCCTCACGCATTTCCGTTGTGGTGATGTCCACCCGGCGCCCACACCTGCGGAGCGCAGAAAAACAACGGATAGAATCATGGATTCGACAAAGGATATCAGCTCAGCACATAAAAACATTCTACGAACAAGAGTAACGTACGGCTCTACTCCAGCCGCACGCCCCTTGTCGCTCTTATACGATGGCTGGCTTCGCCCTCGTATAGTTTGATCTTTGTGTTGATCACGCTTGCCGCGTCTGACAACGTACTGACTTCTTTTGTATCGTCGAGTGCCAATACGGGGCAAGCCGTCCTGGCGGCAACGCGACGTGCAATGGCCTTGCGTGAGGAATCCCCCGCGTGCCTTTCTTCAATGCCAGTAATTACTATGTCGGCATTTTCGGCCTTGACGACCTTCAGTATTTCGTCAGCAGAGTTCCCGCATACAACCTGAGCGTCAACGGCAATTCCATACTGCTGCGATAAGATTTTTGCTCGCTTTCTTAAATTCTCGTCTGCTATACTAGCCAGCTCCGGCAGAAGAGTCGGCGTCAGTCTATTTTCAGGAATCAAATATGGAGATGTTTCCAGCACGTACAGCAGCGTTATGCGAGAATCGTTTTGAGCGCACAGTGTGCCGGCTGCATGTTGTGTCCGGGTTGCATAGGCCGAAAAATCTGTTGCCACTAAAACATTTTTTATTTCGTTCTTCATACTACCTGCATAATAGGTTTATCAATAACGCGCGTCATCGCCAGAATAGCGACTAGAAGCTTCATGCCTTCGCGTTTGTTGAGGGGTTTCTGAAAAGCAAAATCCGCCCCCTCTTTTTTATAAGCTTCCACCACGGCGGAAGGCATCGTGGTAGAGAAAATTCCGATGCAGCAGGAATCCCATTCCGGCAGCTGACGAAAGCACTGTAAGAACTTCAATACCGGCATCCTGGCCGTATCGGCATCGATCAATATGTATTGAGGCGGTTGCTTCATGTCGTGCAAGATTACTTTCACCGCCTCATCCGCATAGACAAAGCTTATGCATTGAGCATCCGGAGAGATGCTATAGATGATACCTTCCAGCAATGTCAGATCAGTAACGCTACCGTCAATAATGATAATCTTTTTATTTGCTGACATGCTGGTACTTTTTAGATATAAACTCAAAGAACAGTCCAAACGATCCCGGTTGAGCGGTGAAAGAGGTTAAATCGAAATTAAATCGAGATTAAAGGCTATACAGAACGATACAATCGGGGGATATTAAAGCCGTATTAAAACAAGATTAAAGCCACTGTAAAAATTCTTTAAATCTTGCTTTTGCAGTGGCCTGATGACCTCGGCGGTAAGATTTTTGTACCTCTTGACCACGAACGACTAAATCTGTAGCGTATGAAGATGTACATGCCCTTCCTATTAATAGTATCCACAACACTGTTGCTGACGGGCTGTAGCCAGGGCAATGCGACGACGTCCGGGGAAAAAAAGCTTCCCGAGCTGGAGGTCCTTACTTTAAAGGCACAAAACGTGACGATACCACGCGACTACATCTGTGAAATAAATGGCGTGGAGTACGTAGAAATCCACGCCCGTGTACAGGGGTATCTCGAAGATATTTTGGTTGACGAGGGTCAGTTTGTAAAAAAGAATCAGCCGCTGTTCCGTATCAGCTCGCATGCCTATTCCGAAATGGTCACAAAAGCAGAAGCTGCCCTGCAACGTGCCATCGCAGAAGCAAAAACAAAACGTCTCGAAGTTGACCGCATTCGCCTGATGGTAGACAAAAATGTCATTTCAAAGATGGAGCTTGAGGTGGCCACCGCGCAGAAAGAGGCATCCGAATCGACTGTCAGAGAAGCCCGGTCAGTTCTGGAAAATGCACACATCAATCTGAACTATACTTTTATCCGTGCCCCGTTCGATGGAATTCTGGGCCGTATTCCCTTTAAGAAGGGAAGCCTGATCAACTCGGGAACGCTTCTCACATCGCTATCAAATATCCAGGAAGTATTCGCGTATTTCCAAATGTCGGAGCCCGAATATCTGCGGCTGCTTGGAAAGGAGATTAAGGGGCGTCAGTTCAAAGAAGAGCATCAAACCGTTTCGTTAGTGCTTGCCGATGGATCGACCTATCCCTTTGAAGGGAAGATCGAAGCACTTGCTGGCGATTTTGACCAGGAGACCGGCTCGATCGCTGTGCGGGCGCGGTTTCCCAATCCAGACAAGACGTTAAAGCATGGTTCGACCGGCAAGGTATTGCTGCATAAGACCTGGCAGAATGCAGTATTGGTGCCCCAGGAATCGACCTTTGCCATTCAGGATAAGAGCTATGTATATGTACTCGATGAGCACAACGTGGCCCGCGTTAGGAATTTCAGCGCACTGGCACGGTATGACAAGTACTTTGTGGTTAACGGACTTCGCCAGGGCGACCGTATTATTACCGAGGGACTTCAACAGCTGCGTGATGGCGTTCCGATAAAACCACGGCATCTTTCCGTCGACAGTGCGCGGTTAATGCAGTCCTGATAATTTATCTGTCCACAACATTCTGAATAACTATGCTGGAAGTATTTATACGCCGGCCCGTACTTGCTACGGCCGTATCGATCCTTATTACCTTTGTTGGTGTGCTGGCGTTCGTCAAGCTGCCAATCACGCAATTCCCTGCCATTGAACCTCCATCCGTCACAGTCACGGCCAACTACACCGGTGCGAATGCCGAAGTGTGTGCCAAAACTGTAGCAACTCCTTTAGAACGTGCCATTAATGGAGTGCCGGGCATGACCTATATGTCGTCCGTATGCAGTAACAACGGCATAACCCTGATCCAGGTGTTCTTCGAGTCGGGCAGCGATCCGGATCTGGCGACGGTGAACGTTCAGAACCGCGTGACCAGCGTGCTCGACGAGCTACCGGAAGAAGTCATCAAGGCCGGCGTGATCACAGAAAAAGAAGTCAGCAGTATGTTGATGTATCTCAATATTACGAGCAGCGACACGACACAAGACGAGAAGTTCGTCTACAACTTCACGGACATCAACATCTTGCAGGAGCTGAAACGCATTAACGGTGTGGGCTTTGTAGAGATCATGGGTGCACGCGACTACGCCATGCGCATCTGGCTGAAGCCCGACCGAATGGCAGTCTATAACATATCTGCCCAGGACATTATAGATGCCGTGCAAAATCAAAACATTGAAGCGGCGCCAGGCGCCACCGGCATCAGCTCTGATAAGGAACCGCAGATATTGCAATACGTGCTGCGCTACACCGGAAAATTTACGGCCGAAGAAGAATATGGAAAGATTGCCATCAAATCGGGCGCCGATGGGGCGATCGTTCGTATCCGGGATGTGGCCGACATAGAGTTCGGTTCATTGGACTATGATATGATTTCGACCACCGACGGACGTCCCTCCGCGTCGATCATGATCAAACAGCGTCCTGGATCAAATGCACGCGAGGTAATTCAGAATATCAAAGCGCGCATGGATGAGCTTAAGGCGACATCATTCCCGCCGGGTATGGAATATAACATCTCCTATGACGTATCGCGATTCCTGGATACATCCATCGAAGAGGTTGTCCGCACGCTGATTGAAGCGTTTATCCTGGTGTCGATCGTCGTGTTTATCTTCTTACAGGATTTCCGTTCGACGTTGATCCCGGCCATTGCCGTGCCCGTGTCGCTGATCGGTACTTTCTTCTTCATGGATATGTTTGGTTTTTCCATTAACCTGCTGACCCTGTTCGCGCTGGTGCTTGCGATTGGCATCGTGGTGGACAACGCCATCGTCGTCGTGGAAGCCGTGCACGTCAAGATGCATGAAGAAAATCTTTCGGCTACTGACGCCGCCCTCGCCGCGATGAAAGAGATCGCCGGCGCCATCGTTGCCATTACGCTGGTAATGTCGGCGGTATTTGTGCCGGTAGGTTTTATGACCGGCCCGGTCGGGGTTTTTTACCGCCAGTTCTCGTTAACCCTTGCCATCGCCATTGTCATCTCCGGCGTCAACGCGTTGACCCTTTCGCCGGCGCTGTGCGCACTCATGTTACGTCCTCAGCATACAACCCCCAAAAAAAGCAACTGGCTCCATCGTTTTTTCGCAGCATTTAATAACCGCTATAGCGCCCTGGAACATGGCTATGGAAAACTGCTGACGCGCGTTGCGGGAAGACGCATGCTAATCACCCTGCTGCTGGGCGGTTTCATCGTCAGTACATTTTTCCTGAATCGCCTGCTGCCGTCATCCTTTATTCCCACCGAAGACCAGGGTATGATCTACGCCAACGTAACCCTGCCAGCGGGTGCTACCGTAGAACGCACACAGGAAATACTGGAAGATCTTCAGCGTCTCGCGCAACCTGAAAAAGCGGTAGAATCTGTTTCAACGCTCGCTGGGTACAGCCTTATGACCGAATCAGCCGGGGCCTCGTATGGCATGGTGATGATCAACCTTCGGCCGTGGCATAGCCGCAGTCAATCTGTCGACGACCTGATCGATGTTCTTCAGCACAAGGCATCTGGTATCGCCGGTGCCGACATCCAATTTTTCCCACCACCTGCCGTGCCGGGTTTCGGAAATGCCAGCGGGTTTGAGCTCAGGCTACAAGACCGCACAGGCGGTCCATTGCTCGGAACAGCCGAGGTAACGGAGACGTTTATCAAAGCCCTGAACGAGCGTCCCGAGATACAAAATGCCTTTACCAGCTTCGATCCAAATTTTCCGCAGTATCTATTGCGGATGGATTACGATAAAGCCACAAAACTCGGGATCTCCGTAAAAAATGCGATGGAGTCGCTACAGACACTGGTCGGTAGCTTTTATGCTTCGAACTTTATTCGCTTCGGCCAGATGTATAAGGTCATGGTGCAAACCGCGCCAGGATTTCGAAGTGATCCGCGCGATATATTGAAGCTATACGTCAAAAACGATTATGGCGAGATGGTAGCGCTCTCCAGCTTTATGACGCTGGAGCCGACCAATGGACCCGAGCAGCTGACGCGGTATAACATGTTTACCTCATCGATGATTAACGGAGAGCCCGCACCAGGCTACAGCAGTGGCGACGCTATCGCTGCCGTCGAAGAAACTGCGTTAGGGATGTTACCGCGGGGCTACACGTTCGATTGGTCTGGTGTCTCGCGCGAGGAGATTAAGTCCGGCAACCAAACACTGATCATCTTCATGGTCTGCCTGTTCTTTGTGTACATCCTGCTATCGGCGCAATATGAGAGTTATTTATTGCCACTTTCGATCATCTTGTCACTACCCGCCGGCATTGTAGGCTCATACCTGTTTCTCCTCATGGCAGGCCTTGAGAACAACATCTACGCTCAGGTAGCGCTGGTGATGCTCATTGGCCTGCTGGGTAAGAATGCCATCCTGATCGTAGAGTTTGCCATTCAACGCAGGAATGAAGGGTACTCCGTGCTCGACGCCGCAGTGGCCGGAGCCGCCGCACGCCTTCGGCCGATCCTGATGACCTCGCTGGCATTCGTGGCGGGTCTCATTCCGTTGTGTATCGCCAGCGGCGCCGGTGCCATCGGCAACCGTTCCATCGGTATGGCCGCTGCCGGCGGCATGCTCGTCGGCACATTGTTCGGCGTCTTCCTCGTGCCGGGCCTGTATTTCATCTTTGAATCTTTTTCCACATCCCTGAGAAGCCGGCGCACAACGCATGCTCTCAGCCATGAGAACTCCACCGCATGAAAATCAAATCTTGTTATAGCTACATTGTCCCGGCTCTTTTATTGTTTGCGGTTTCTTCGTGCAAAGTCTCCAACCGCGTCCTTAAGCCGGCCAATCCGCTGCCGTCGTCTTTTGATTTTGCCCCGACGACAGATTCGCTTACCATCGCCGCCCAGCCGTGGCAGGTCTTCTATGGCGACACTTGTCTGACGGCGCTTATCGGCGCCGCCCTGCAGAACAATCCCGACGTACAAATTGCCATGGAAAATATCCGTATAGCACAGAGTATGTATGCCGTTACACGCAGTGCACTCTTCCCCCGTATGGATGGGGCCGTCAACGCGCGGGTAGACCGATTCGGTGAATATACCATGAACGGTGTGGGCAACGACGATACGAACCGCTCTGAAACACTGCCAGAAGACAAAAAGCTTCCAGACCCTTATCCTGAATTTTTTGCCGGTGTGAACTTTAGCTGGGAAGCGAATCTATGGGGCAAGCTTTCCAATAGACGAAAAGCATCGCTGGCGCGTTTCATGGCTTCAAAGGAAGCAGGACACGGTGCAGTAACAATGCTCATCAGTAACGTAGCCCAGTACTACTACGCACTCCTTGGTCTCGATCAGGAGAAAAAGGTACTGGAACAAAATCTTCAGTTGCAGGAAATGGCCTTTGACCTGGTAAAGATTCAAAAACTAGGAGGTAAGGTTACACAGCTCGGTGTCGACCAGTTTGAGTCACAGTTACTAAACACCCGGTCACGTCTGCTGCGGGTAGACCAGCAGATTCTGGTTACAGAATCGGTTCTTAACCGTCTGGCCGGCCAGTATCCGAAACGTTTGCCACGTTGGACGATCAATCAATACGATTCTGTGCTCCATGTATCTGTAGGCTCTCCAGATCAGTTGATTGATCGCCGTCCCGATTTACGCCAGGCAGCGCTCGAACTCCACGCGGCGGGTGCCGATGTGGCGGTAGCGCGTGCCGCGTTTTACCCAGGACTATCAATCTCCGCTGCAGCGGGATTCTCCGCCTTCACCGTATCGAAATGGTTTCTTGCTCCCGGTTCAGCCATCTATAGCCTGGGCGGAGGATTAACCGCGCCTGTTTTTCAACGCGGCAGGATCAAGGCACTGTTCGCGGCAGCGAATGCCCGACAACGCATAGCCCTGGCCGACTATCAGAAATCTCTTCTCACTGCCTACCAGGAAGTTTACGCCGTGGCTCACAATCACTATAACCTCGACCAACAGATCGGGCTCAAGGAACAGGAAGTTGCCGTACAGCGACGAGCATCCGTCAACTCAAATGATCTGTTCAGCGTGGGATACGCGACATACCTGGAAGTCATTACTTCCCAGCGTAGATTGTTGGATGTTGAGCTCGAGCTGACCAACCTGAAAAAAGAAGCGCTTCAAAATCGTGCAATCCTTTACCGTGCGGTCGGAGGAGGCTGGTCCGAATAATAAAAGACCTGGCACAAACCAGGTCTCTACGAAAAACCAACTATTAGCCAAGGGAGAGTAAGTATTAATTAAGGCACATTTTGTAGCCATCCTGAAAACAAAGACTCAGGACATTGTGAACACTCCAGTAACTGTAAGGTCTAAAGAAAATAGCAAATGCTCCCATCTCCTTGAGCATCCTGATTTTTTCAGGAACGGGCTCCGGGGAATGAATGATGACCGGAACATTTCGCAATAACGAGACTCTTTTTGACTCGCGCAGAAATTCTACTCCGTTGATTCCAATCATGTCGAGCTCCACAAAAATATAATCCGGCGTGATAGAATCTTGCTCAAGAAAATCCAACGCATCCATGGCATTGTCTGCCAACATGAAATGGGCATTGGGTGCCAGGTCGCTAAGCACGTCAATAAACACTTCGTGATCGCGCGGATCCCCACTTATCAATAAACACGATTTTGTCAATAGATTCATATTGTAATGAATAATCCGGCATGGCATGTGCCATGCCGGAGAACTTTAAACTTTGCCAACGTTGAGAACTCTTGTGTACAAGAAACGATAATTTGATCTTCACTAAAATGATCAGCAATTAAATCGGAATTAAATCGAGATTAAAGCTTCTTTGGCATCAATTCAATGCACCAGCTGGGAAGTCGGCGATAAAAAATGTGGACATCTTAACCCGCTTGATTCGGAACGGGAAGTCGCAAAACGAACTCGGTCGATTCGGCTGTTGAGTTCACACTAATTGTTCCACCATGGATGGCAACAATACGACTAACTAAAGACAATCCGATGCCTGAACCCTTTACCTGACGATGATTCCGTCCCCGAAAAAAAGGCTCGAAGATACGTGGAAGCTGGTCGGCTGGAATACCACCTGCATTTTCAAATTTTACGACGAGTGAGCTCCCATCGGCTGATGCTAATTTTATATCAATTCGGTGATTTGGTGAATATTTGCAGCCGTTGTCTACAAGGTTCAGGATAACGACTTTCATCAACTGTTCGTCGCCTTCAATAGCAAGGGCATCGGATTGTAGTTCGAGATCGAGCTCGATATTGATGCTATAGTCCGAATAGGCTTTTAAAAGTTCTTCTTTTACATCCCACAACAGGTCGTCGATACGTAACACCGAGAAGTTCATTTCCGGCTGCTCTACGCTGGTCTGCGCCAAAATCAACAGGCGTGTGGAAATGTCGTTCAGGCCGCGCAGTCCCGCGCGAATGGACCGCAATACTTCTATATAATAGGTCGGGTCGCGTTGTTGAAGTAACGAAACTTCAATCTCTGCTGACATGGCCGTTATAGGTGTTTTGATTTCGTGAGACGCATTAGCAATAAAGTTCTTTTGTGATGTAAAAGCACTTTGAAGTCTTCCGAGCATGCGGTTAAACGTCTGTGACAATTTGCTCAATTCGTCCCGTTTATTACCTTCATCCAAACGTTGATTTAGATTTACCTCGGTAATATGGCTTACTTGATTCACAATACGCGAGATGGGACGGAGCACCCGACCTGCATAGAGCCAACCAAGAATTGAAACCAGGATGACACTGATGCAAAACGTACCGGTGAGGACATTCCGCAAATTTTGCAACGCATCCCGTCCATAGATATCAGTTGCAATAGCAACGATAGTATAGGCTTTACCCACATTGTCAAAAATAAACGCACATCCTTCAGTATTATTTTTCTGAAAGCTCACCTCCATCTTTGCTTTCGCCTGCTCGAGAATATCCGCTTCGATCTCGACGGGAGGAACTCCGCCAGATCTGTATACCTCTTCACCGTGGTCATCATAAATGATAATGTATTGATTGGGCAGGCTCGCGGGGTTGTTTTGTTCCATCCTTCGGAGCAGCGTCGCATCGACCTCTTTAACCTCTGTTAAAATCTTCGCGGTATTCACGGCCCGATTGCGTAACCGGCGATAAAAGTCTTCCTCCCGGTAATTATCAGAAAGCACATATACCGAAAGGCAAATTGCCGAAAGGACGACGATAACCAACGAAAAGAATAGCAATGTGAGGCGGCTCCTGATGTTCATTCGTCTTTGCTTAAGACATACCCCATGCCAATACGCGTATGCAGAAATTTAACAGTGAACCCGCGGTCGATCTTGTTTCGTAGCATATTGATATAGACTTCAACAACGTTGGTCCCCGTTTCGAAACGGATACCCCATATTTTGTCAGCAAGCTCAGCGCGCGAAACTACTCGCTCAGGATTCCGCATGAAAAATTCAAGCAACGTAAACTCCTTTGCGGACAGCTTGATGACCTTGTCCGACCGTGTGGCGACCTTTTTTTCAAGGTCCAATCTTAAATCCTCATACCGGAGTAGGCTGCCATGGGTCACACCGGCAAAGGCTGGCCTTCTTGCCAATGCGCGTAAACGTGCCGTCAACTCCTCAAATTCAAATGGTTTCAGTAGATAGTCGTCCGCCCCAGCTTCGAAGCCAGTCACTTTGTCAGCGGTCGTACCAAGCGTTGTAAGCATCAATATAGGCGTTGCTGGCTTTTCATGTTTCAGTATTTGGCAAAGATCAAAACCATTTATGCCCGGAATGACGATGTCGAGTAAAACGACGTCGTAGTCCCGGCTCAGCGCCAGCCTTTTGCCGATGCTGCCATCATAGGCAACATCTACTTGAAAAGATTGTTCCTCCAGGCCTTGCTTTATCAGGTTTGATACCTGTACCTCGTCTTCAATAACAAGCACTTTCATGCCTGTCAATTTACCAATTCCGGCGGGAAGGCAAAGCATCTCAGAACTTTTGCCTTTGGAAATCGGTATCAGATGTTCATCAAATCAATCATTAAATTGAATGCACCGCTCGAAAAGGGATTTTCGAGGCGCAAGGGTTTAGTAATGACACCGGCAATGCCCTGTTGCACAACCGCGGCGGCCTCTTCGCGTCCGTCCGCGCCGGTAAGCACAAACGTCTTGATATTGCGCCAGAGTTTATGTTTTCGCAAATGCGCATGGAGATCAAGTCCACTCATTTTTGGCAAATCGAGATCCAGCAGGATAACATCTGGTAGCTCGTCGGCATATTCGCCGTATGACTGAAGCTTATCGAGTGCATCCTCTGCCGTGCCCGCGATCGTGAGACGATGAAGAATGCCCCTTTTTTCCAGCGTGCGTCTGATTTCCATTTGGTCTAACACATCGTCTTCAACTACCATGATATGAATAACGCGTTGCATGGATGTCATTGGTTCCAGTGTTTGAAAAAAAAATATGTCAGTTTGCCGGCCCGGACAAGTAAGCCTCACGGGTGTGGAGGAGAAGATCAGAAAACTTTCTTTGAAGACTTAATCCTACATCCACTTCCAACTTTCTTACTTGCTTTTGCCTGCACAACTCTTGAAAGTAGCGCTCGCCCTGCTCATCGACAATCGCCTCCCTGACCTTAAGCAGCGGCGATGCCACTTCGTCGATCCAATATTGCTGTAATTCCCGTATGTCGTCCAGCAATATCTTTTGCTCGGACCCATCCGGCACCACTGTTCCTAATTCATGAAGTACCATGTTGTTATCAGCAACCGCTTCCTCGTAGATATGGCGTGAGGTGACATTGCCAGTCGAGAGGTAATTGCGAAGCCCCCCAGCCATTCTTCTGAAATTCCGTTGAAATCGATCACTACCATTCGCAATTTTAGCCGATCGTGACAATTGCGCTACGTTCTCTGAAATCTGGCGCGTTTGAATATGGCGTACGTATAGCACGCCAGCGGTAAATACCGACGCGATACAGATGCCGATCAGAAAAGATCGAAAGCATCTCGTGTAATTTGCGTGTCGCTTTGCCAGATACGCCATGGGTCAAAACTACCGTCATTTACAGGTAGAATAAACCCTTCGCGATCACTTTAATGTCGATTTAACTTCGTTTTAATCCCGGCATGCGGATGACACCTGCTATGCTGCTACAGCTTTCGATTACGTTTGACGTTGACCAGATAATGACGGTCAGATGTATAAGACATAAACAAAGTATATACTCACAGAAGGGGGATTCATACACGTAGTGGCAATTTGGCATTTTAATGTCCTTTTAATATGCTTTTAATGTCCTCAGCATCCGGTTCGGGACCATACCTGGCTACCTTTATAGCTTATTCACTCAGAAACGATTGGCAGTGGATTTTTCTTCAAGTAAGTAACATTATGCCTGAACGGATTCCTAAAAGATTAATCATTGTTTCGAACCGACTACCCTTTCAGTTAATAAAACAAGCTAATAGAACCGAGATCAAAGAGAGCGACGGTGGATTGGTAAGTGCTTTAAAAAGCTACTTTGAAGGTGACCGAGATGGACAAATACAATTTGACTCTATCCTTTGGATTGGGTCGGCAGAATTCAGCGAAAAAGCGTGGATGGATTTCGACAAAGACGAGCTGGAAAAGCTACCGTACACAGTCGAACCAATATTCATAGATAAGAAGGTATATCATAAATATTACAACGGATTCTGTAACGCCACGCTGTGGCCACTCTTTCACTATTTTCCGTCGTTCGTAGAATTTGATAATAAAACATTTGCGGCTTACGAAGAAGTAAACCAACAATTTTCCGAGCGGATTTTAATGACCCTCACCCCTGGAGACATTCTCTGGATACATGACTATCAGCTAATGCTGCTTCCTTCAATGGTCCGCAAAAAGTTGCCGGATGCTACCATCGGTTTTTTCCTACACATTCCGTTTCCATCATTCGAAATATTTAGATTGCTTCACCGCCCGTGGAAGGAGAAACTAACCGAAGGTTTGCTAGGTGCAGATTTGATTGGATTTCATACACATGAGTACGTTCAGCATTTTCTCAAGACTGTGCAAATGGTGAAAGGCTACGATCACCAATTTCGAACGATTCTTCTGCCCGATCGCGTATTGAAAGCGGAGATGTTCCCGCTTGGGATTGATTTCTCTAAATTTCATAACGCTGCACTGCTTCATCAGGTGATGGAACGAAAGACCGAAATCAAGTCCAACTTCGCCGACAAGAAAATAATCTTCTCGGTCGATAGACTTGATTACACGAAAGGAATTACCCATCGGCTAGCGGGGTTTGAATCCTTTTTGGAGAATCACCCGGAATGGCGGGAAAAGATTGTTTTTATCCTGGTGGTGGTGCCTTCCCGGCAGATTGTTTCCAAATACAATGAACGAAAGAAGTTGATCGAGGAGGAGATAGGAGGGATAAACGGCCGATATGCAACGTTGGGCTGGCAGCCGATAATCTATCGTTACAACTACCTTTCGTTCCACGAGTTGGTATCCATGTATAACGTCGCTGACATTGGATTGATAACACCATTACGCGACGGAATGAACCTGGTGGCCAAAGAGTATGTGGCAAGTCAGACAGATCGTGGCGTTTTAATTCTCAGCGAGCTGGCAGGCGCAGCAAACGAGCTCGGTGAGGCAATTCTGGTAAATCCAATGGATAAGGATGAAATGTCCGATGCGATCCTCCAGGCTGTTCTTATGCCGGCGGAAACACAACGACAAAAGATTCAGGTGCTTCAACAACGCCTAAAGGATTATACTGTCACGCATTGGCTCGCGGATTTCTTACGGCAGTTGGAGGAAACCAAACAACATCAGCGCACACAGCAAACCAAACATCTGTCGGGTAAGGTTTTAAATAAACTTGTTGAGGAATATAGATCGTCGGATAGCCGTTTGTTACTACTGGATTATGACGGAACGCTTGTTCCGTTTTCAAAGAACCCAATCTTAGCAATGCCTGACCGAAACCTTATTGAACTTCTCACACGATTGGCTTCGGACACAAGAAATGATGTAACCATCATCAGCGGACGAGATGGAAAATCCCTCCAGGAATGGTTTGGAGCACTGCCGATTAATTTGGTTAGCGAGCATGGCGCCGGGATACGGCTTAAGAATTGCGCCTGGCAATACGGTCAGGATATCGATCAATCCTGGAAATCGTTTATCAGGCCGATGCTGGATGCGTTTTCGCAACGCAGCCCGGGCTCTTTCGTGGAAGACAAACTTCATACCTTAGTTTGGCACTATCGGAACGTAAATGCAGAACTGGGATTCATACGCTCACGTGAATTGCTGGATAATTTGCATCATTTAGTTCGAAATGCCAATCTTCACGTTTTGGATGGCAACAAAGTTATAGAGATTCGTGTATCAGGAATCGATAAAGGTGTAGTAGCCAAAAAATTTACAGATGATGGTAAATACGACTTCATCCTTGCCCTTGGCGACGACAAGACAGACGAGGATATGTTTCGCGTGCTCAGCGACAAAGCCTACACACTAAAAATAGGACCGGGACAAACGACGGCACAATACTACCTAACCGATCAACGGGAAGTGATCCAATTATTAGAGAAATTGCCCGAAAATTCATAAGCTGCCGTCAGCTCGCCGCTTGCACCAGACAGCCGAAGGTGACAATAGCTTATAGCTTCCGACGTTGGGATAAGCTTAACATCTACAGACGCCAGCCTGCAGGTCAACAATAATCTGGTCGAGAATGCCATCAGACAACAAGCGGCAAGCGGTTGCGTACGTTTAGATCATGAAGATAAAACCAATTTTAGCGTATGAAACTTTTCAGGAACAGGATATCACTCCTTTATTCAATTTTAATTATTGCTCATTTTTTTTCGGTTGCGGTGGACCTGTAAAAGAGAGAAATAAAAATAGTGCAACGGCAAACTCCGTATCCTGGGGACATGTTGCGAGTGAAAAATATACTATTGATACGAAGGAAAGTGTTTTACCGCCCGAACAGTACGTCGCCGGATGGGCGAGCCCCACGGAAATATATCGGGTTCCTGAAGCAACGCGTAAGGGGGAAACCGTTCTTCGTGTGGGCGAGTCGGAGGGCGATGTGCCGGGCGAGCTTGCCCATCATAAACACAAAAGCCGGAAACAGTCCGTGTAAAAATGGAAGAGAATTCGGGGTGTATAACGTGAATGATGTTGGCTGGACCGAGCGGATGACGTCGCGTATACCGAGCTTCGATACCACCTGCATGCGATGATGGGATGGGCATTTAAAAGAAAATCCGGCAGCATGGAGCACGCTACCGGATTACATGTTTTGACTATGCGATAAACCTTCGGCTTGAACAGACGGTATCGTCACACCTGTCGGTCATCGTATGGCGACACTTAATGCTCGATGACGATGGTTTCACTGAACGATCCTCGTTCTCCGGTGGCGGTCAAGTAGTACATGCCATTCGGGACTAAGCTAGTATCCAGTGACGTCGCCCCTTGCCCCTCTGCATACGCCACCTCGTTGCCCGTGCTGTCGACCAACCGCACGCGATAGCTGGTTTGCTTCTGCTGGGCGGCCGTTGAGCTTTTTCCGGTTGCAACAGGCTCTGCCATGCTGGAAATTGTCACGGAATTCGACTTACAGCCCTGTCCAGGGTGGGTCAAATGATTACCGGAATCGGTGGGTCAGATCATTCGCGGAACAGGTGGGTCACACTATTCCCGGAATGCCTGGGTCAGATAATTACCGGTAGGGTGGGTCAAATGATACCGGTACAGTCAGTTAATAATGTATTGTATCTATAAGCCATTATCTCGTCATCGGGCACTACTATCAGCATAAACGTTAAAAGTGCAACACTCAGCATCTCCTCGCGCAAAAAAGCGTGAGCATTTTTCTTATGAACAGCAAGATAAATTGCGACTACAACTAGGCTTATTGAACCTCGATATGCAAATACTTACGGGCGTTTCGATTCCTGTTCAGTCGGACACAAAAAAGCCTTCCAATTTTAACAATTAGAAGGCTTTTTAGTAGTAGACCGGTGGGTGCTGCATTCGTGCTTGCTGAACCAAGACTTTCAAAAAATGGCGGAACTATCCAAATAACTACCTTTATGGTCTTATATAGACGGTTCACTAAAATCAGGCGCCGAGGTATCGCGTTGTTCGGATAACGCAATTCGCTGTTTCATAAGGTCGATCACCTTATCCGCGAAAAATTGAACGATCGGCATTTGTAACGAATCGTTTTCTGAATCGATCAGTGCTTGAAAATAAACTAACCGTTCTTCCTCCCTAATGATAATGGGAGGCAATTGATGCTTTAATAAGAGAAGGGTTGTCAGCAACCTGGTTAGCCTGCCGTTCCCATCTGAAAACGGATGAATTTGTAAAAACTTGTAGTGAAAACCGGCAATGACAGAAAGTGGATGTTTGGAATAGTTTTGTTCAGCCTTCCATGCTGGCCCTTGATCCAGTTGCTGTTGAGTATCCTCAATCAGCGTTCGAACAGCCTCAGGTACTTTTGAGTAATCGAGGTACATGTGATATTGGTTATTGGGGCGTAATGTGAAGTTATCCTCGGTTTTATAGTGACCTGCTGCAGCCAGCAGAGCGTCCTGAACCTCCCATTGCGCATCGTCCTTCATCAGCTCCCCGTGGAGACTTTTAATGGTCTGTTCAGTCAGACTAGTTTCTTCAAAAGCGGAGAAAATCTTATCAAGAACATCTCGGTGGTTTTTGAGATCATATACATCCTTCATTCTCATTCCCACTCTGACGATGTTGTCCTTCAAAAATTTAATTGTCTGTCCATAGGTAAGGGTAAGACCTTCAATTTTTGTTGAATGGTAGGTGAAGTTGTTTCTGATGACCTCTTTCTCTTTTTCACCCCAACGTGAAAAGGAGCCAGTATTGAGATAACGCTTCTGAAGTTCAACAAGGAGTTGAAATTTGTCATGCAGTTTCGAATCCATACCTATGATATGGCCGCAGAAGAAAATTCTACACCAACGTTACGAAGCTTTTCAAGCCATGCTCTGAAATCAGCTGGATAGGCAATGAATTCGCCATTCCTATTCGTAATAGTTCTACCAACCATAAAATGGCGAAAGTCCTCTTGCAGCGGCTCTGGAATAGCCGAAAAAGGTACCGCCGCACGCGTGCGTCCCAAGGCGAAAACTTTATCGAAAATAATTAGATCCATTTTCTTGATTAGGTCTAAAATTAGGCAAAACCTTGCACTTTTGACAGAAAAATCATGTCAGAAGAGAGATAAAAACCTCACAAATGACTTATAATCAGATGGTTATTTCGACAAATGAAATATTCAGGAATTAAGTACAATTAGGAATCTCCTAACATATAAGCGGATTATAAGACCTACGAATTGTCACAATTGCTCGCCTCCTTAAAAGGCTGAAAATCCATGAACAGTTCAAGAGTCTTTTTGAATTTGTGACTTTACAATAGCGTAAACATTAACGCTGTATGATCTGCCCGAGAAAAAAAGAATTCACTATAACTGGATTTATCATTGGTATTATCCTCTCATCATGTGTGCGTTCTCCCAATGAGCATACCGGCAACGACTTATACAGCCAGGTGTTGGACGAACTTGTGACACACAGATTTATATTTTCTTGCACTTCACTTTCAAAAGAACACGCGGATGAATTGAACACTAGATATCGGCGATATTTTGATGGCGAAATAGACTCTATCGACTACTTTAAATTCGAGCGCACAATTACCAATTCGTTAAAAGACACAGTCACGTGTACGTTTGACCTCAGCGGCGATTTTGGTGTTGGCTATCGAATCGCCGGTTTATCGCAAGAATTGGTTGATCTCATACATGAAGATATCGGCGCAACACACATCGATTCATTTCTGGGGGTTTCTGTAGATCAAATTGCAGACTCGCTTACTGTTCCTTCAAAAAAGAAGGCAAGCGAATTTCAGGTAGACTATATCAACATAGTACCATACAAAAAGACCTCGTCACGGGGCTTCCTCCACGACATGAAGGGCAATGGTATTTTTACCTTTTCAGCAGCTTGTCTAAGCAAGGATGGCACCCGAGCCGCTATATATTACGAGTACATGTGTGGTACCAAATGCGGCTCCGGTGAAATTGTTCTTTTGCAACTCATCGAAGGAAGATGGAAAATTATCAGAGCCGTGAAACGTTGGGATTCGTAGAAATCTACGCTTGTCATAAATTCTATCTGCCGCCTCTCCTCCGGACTAGATAAGATGACGCCATGATATATCGGATCAATACAGTTCGATTCCTCTTCAGTCGGACACAAAAAAGCCTTCTAATTTCAGCAATTAGAAGGCTTTTTAGTAGTAGTCCCGGCAGGAATCGAACCTGCATCTTCAGAATCGGAATCTGAAATACTATCCATTGTACTACGGAACCAAAAACACCGGAAATAGGAAAAAACTCCGATGGTGGGGTGCAAAAATAGAAAAAGCCGGCAATCCATCAAAAAAATCCCACTTTTACCATGCAGGAGCTCTGTTAGCGCCTTTATTCGCCTGGTTCGCTAACCACTTTTCTTTTTCTGTGGAAGAAAACATGCCTTGGCAGCCTTTAAATGCGCTTCAAGCCCAGCCAGCCACCCAAATCACGGCGCTAGACGATAATTCGCCTATTCACTGCAGTGGGAGGTATGTGCCTTGTAGTCCAATATCGGGCCATCACAGGCTTGCCATTCGGTGTTTTCGAATTGTGTGGACGACTTCACCTCGATGAACTCGGTGGGGGAGCAGCTTGCGCGTATGTTGTCCTCGCCGGGGGTATAGGTGAGTTCAACGTATTGTCTGTTGTCCAGGGTTACGTAGGCATAGCGGCCCACCGCCTCGGAGACACTGTCCGCATAGGTGCGGCGTTTTAAAAAGCTGCTGTCATTCCATAATAGAATCGTCTCCTGCCACGGCAGGTCATCGTCTGTACTTTGGTCTCCGGTCCAGGAAGAGGCCATTTTTACAAGCGTCAACTCCAAACCACAGGCATTAGGCTTGGCTTGGTCCTCACAACCAAAAGCAACCATTGCGGCAAAGGCGAATAAAAAGATTCTTTTCATAAGGGAATAATGACCGGATTCGAGTTTAATACAGGAAGGTTCCTGTTGTCTTTAGACACAATGTAATAAGAAGAAGTTGTAACAGCTTTGATATAGCCACCGGCACAGCCCGAATTACCCAAAAAGGTTATAGCCCCGTGTGCAGCCTGCCGCTACCTTTAGCGAAAAAACACGGTCATGAAAACAACGGTCGTTATACGGACTCTTCGGGGCCGCTCCGGCGCAGATTTTGCGCGGGTCTTTTCGATGCTTTTGATCACGGCGTTGGCCGTGGCGACATCGTGTAAGGACGATGACGCAGAGCCTTCGGTTAAAGAGTCTGCTTGCCTCGTCGCAAATCGAACAACCGCAGCCCAGGTACGTACTGGCAAGCCTGACGGGTACAGCTACAAATCCGTGTTCACGTATGAATATGATGACAAGGGTAATCAGATAGGAAATACCGTTCAGTACGACTACACGTATAACGACGGCAAAAAGTCCACCAGCACGTCCAGTACCAGCATGCAGTACGATGCCGACGGCTTTCTACTGCGCACCATACGGCAATACAACTCGACTGACATGGACGGCGTGATCAGCAATTCTTCCACCAATGAGGAATATACATATGAGAATGGCCGCCTGATCAAAGAGGCGTATACCAATACCACCGACGGAAAGCCTTCCAACTATGTATTTCAATATGAATACGACGGCGCCGGTAAGCTGATCAAATATTCGAATACATATAATAATAGCTCTACCGCTATTACCTATAACGGCGAGATCATTCAAAAAATAACGAAGACCGATGGCGGCGGAAACGTCACGTCGCCTTTCGTGCAGTACAATGCAAAGGGGTGGCTGACCAAATGGATTGATACCTGGCCTGGTGGTACCGATGAATATCGCTATGAATATACTGCCGATGGGCAAGTGGCCAAAGAAGAGCGCTACATCAACAGTAAACCTTCGTCTGGAGGGATCTATGAATATGACACCCGCGAGAACCCAAACCGGTATATAGAGTCCTGGCCGAAGGGCCACCCGGTCGTGCCCGATTACAGAGCGAAATTTGTCTACATACGCAATATCACCCGCGCGACATACCTCGAACCCAATGCCGGGGAGACGGCCTTTCAAAACAGAGCCTCGGAGCTCCATGTCTATGACTACAACGAAAAAGGCTTTCCCACCGGCTACACCTCGACAACGACGAATGCCACCGGGGAGGTGGCGAATTCCTACACCGTTACCTACGAATACGCGAATTGCAACTAATATAACTCCCCGCCCGCCGTTGGAATCGCTGTCCGTTTCCGAACATGCCCTGTACGAAATATAGCGGGTAAGCAACCCTTATCGTCGATTTTGCATCTGTAAAGCATAGGCTCCGTCCGGCGCGGTTTTTGGCGCTGGAGTGGCTGTAACCTTCCTGGCGCTGTTGGCGTCAAACAACAACACCATTCCCTATGCTGTATAATTATTTGAAAATTGCCTTCCGAAGCCTTCGTCGACACAAGGGCTTCTCGCTGATTAACATCGCCGGTCTTTCGATCGGCATGGCCTGCAGCATTCTTATTCTGCTGTGGGTTCGGGATGAGCTGAGCTATGACCGGTTTCACCAGGACGCCGAGCAGCTATACCGCGTAACGGCCAGCCTATCGGAAATGAACATCCATGCGGCGGTAACACCGGCGCCGTTGCCCGAAGCGCTCCAGGCCCAGGTGCCGGCCATCCGGCAGACGGTGCGGTTGAATGGTATGCGTTCGTTGCTGATGGAAGTGGGGGACCGGATGTTTGAAGAAGAACGCATCTTCTATGCTGACTCGACCTTCCTCAAAATGTTCTCCTTTAAGCTCGTGGCGGGCGATCCGGCGGAAGCGTTCAAGAACCCCGAGACCATTTTGATCACGGAGTCCATGGCAAAGAAATACTTTGGCAACGAAGACCCGCTGGGCATGACCATTCGCAGCGATCGAAAGAACGACTTTGCCGTAGCCGGTGTGTTGGCAGACGTTCCCGCGAACTCACACCTGCAGTTCGATTTTGTGATCCCCATGTCGTTCCTGGCCCGAACGGAACGCGACCTGAAACAACGTATCTGGGACAACTTCAATTTTTATGACTATATCAAGCTGGATGAAAAGGCAGACGCATCACCCGAAGGGCTGGCCAAGCTGGGTGAGCAAATCACCGCCGTCTATCGGGCCCATGAAAAGGAACTGAAGGTGGACTTTCACGTGCAACCTGTTACCGACATCCACCTGCATTCGAACTTCCTGGCCGACCTGCCCGGTCATGGCAACATGCAGTATGTATATATCTTTATTGTGGTCGCCATCTTCATCCTGGTGGTGGCGTGCATCAACTTCATGAACCTGGCTACGGCACGTTCCGCACGTCGGGCAAAAGAGGTGGGACTGCGTAAAGTGGCCGGCGCGGTACGTGCGCAGCTTGTCCGTCAGTTCCTGGCGGAGTCATCGCTTATCTCGGTCATCGCATTGATCCTGGCGGTGCTCATCGTATTTGCAGCGCTGCCTGGTTTTAATACGGTGGCCGGAAAACAATTGAGCATCGACTTGCTCAACGCCAAGCTGGTGGCGGGTTTGCTGGCCATTACCTTCCTGACGGGACTGTTGGCGGGTAGTTACCCCGCGCTCTTTTTGTCGTCATTCATGCCGGCGACCGTGTTAAAAGGGAATTTGAAAACGGGTGCTTCCGGTAGCTTTTTCCGGAACACCATGGTGGTGATGCAGTTTACCGTATCGATCATCCTGTTAGTCGGTACCGCGGCAGTATATAAACAGTTGAAGTTTATTCAAAGCCGCAGCCTGGGCTATGACAAAGAGAACCTGGTCTATGTGCCCATGACGGGCGACCTGTGGCAAAAATATCAAACACTGCGTACATCCCTGGAGCAGGAACCGCTGACACAGCACTTCACGGTAGTGCAAGACCTTCCCACGAACGTGGTAAACGGCACGGTGTCCGTCGAGTGGGAGGGGAAAGATAAAAGCTCGCAGCCGCTCTTTTGCAATATGGCCATCGACGAAAACTTCCTCGATGTGTTTAAGGTCACCTTGCTCGACGGGCGCGGCTTTTCTAAAGAGGCGAAAGCCGACACGTCCAACTACCTGGTAAACGAATCTGCGCTCCGTACGATGGGCATGAACGTCGAGACGGCCGTAGGCCAGCCCCTCACATTGTGGGGCAACAAGGGAGCGATCATCGGCGTGGTCAAGGACTTTAACTTTAAGCCCATACAGCAACCCATCGAGCCGCTCATTCTGCGGTTAAATACCTGGGGTGGCGCGGCCGTGGTGCGTACAGCCCCCGGCGAGACCGAGAGCACCATCAAAGCGCTGGAGCGGATCTGCCAGACGTTGAATCCGGAGTATCCGTTCTCCTATAAATTTATCGATCAGGACCTCGACAACATGTACCGGGCCGAGCAACGCCTCGGGGATCTATTCAACATCTTCGCCGTGCTGGCCATCTTCATCTCGTGCCTGGGCTTGTACGGCCTCTCAGCCTTCCTGGCAGAGCGGCGTACCAAAGAGCTGGGCGTGCGGAAAGTATTGGGTGCTTCACTCCCGCACCTGGTCTACTTGCTACTGTCGACCTTCACCAAGCCGGTGCTGATCGCCATGTTCGTAGCCGCACCGATCGCGTGGTACGCCATGACCCGCTGGCTGGAGGGCTTTGCCTTCCACATCACGCTGGACTGGACCATCTTTGCATTTGCCTTTGTCGTAGCGCTGTTCATTGCATGGATCACCGTAAGCTACGAGTCGATCAAGGCCGCGCTGACCAACCCGGCCAAGTCGCTGAAGGACGAGTAGACGAATAAAATTCAGAAAGATCAAAGAGGAAGTCGCATGAAAGGTTGATACGGCTTCTTCTTCGATGATCCTCATTTAAGCGTGATCGCAAAGAAAGCCATGTCGAAAATCGGTCAGTGTTAATAGTGGACTTTGTCGGTTAAGTGGGTTTGCGTCGCCTGTTATAGTAGTTTCGATTCTACGTCCTCAGTAATGTTCGGGTGCAGTCTGTTTTGTCTCCAGTCTGTAATAAGCTTATATGCTACTTGTTTGATCGTGTCGATTTGATTAACCACATTCTCGACTACATTTATATCAATGGAAGCAATGCCATGGGCGATATCCTTTCGCATTGAGTAATTGTTATCAATCCAAGCGCTCTGATTTGGAATTATAGGCCATTCGGGGCATTCTCCCCAAACAGCCTTAAGTGTTTCCCACATATGGCACTTAGTATTTGTTCCAGGATTATTACAGACAACTCGATTGGGATTATATTTATTACATAAAATTTCTATGCTATTAAAAAATGCAAGAAATTTATCAAATGGATCGTCGGTGTATAACCCCTTTCGATACCAGCCAACTGCTCTCAAAAATGTCGGTTCTGTTAAAACCCAAAGTCTTGCAGTTTTGAAAGCATTACTAAGCTCATCCTCAGTCAATCGCCTGCGTTCCGTTTCCGCTCTTACAGGGATGTTTATGGTGTTGGTAAGTGTCAAAATTGTCGGCAGATTAATGTCAATTGACAATACATCTAACGCTTGGCCACAAAAATAAAGTCCAGCCTTTCTGGCAATGGTCTGTTCCACAGCAAATGCTGTTAAGTTAATAGTTATTCCAAGTAAGCCATTTTTTGATACATCAATATCGCTATAAAGTTTGTCATCAAAATGAAAGTCCTTTCGCTGTCTAAAGCTAAACTTTTTCTCAACGGTTATTGGTCCGTAAACATTTAAGGTTATATCCCAAGCAGGTAAATTGTCTGGCATTGCAATGATTTAAATATTAATACGTTTAATTATAAGTCGAATCTACTTTGGTTATTTCCCCTCCATTAAATTGAAATCCTACAGCATGCTCTTTAAATCTGCCATTTAATTCTCCAATCGCATCATTGGGATCGCACTTGACTTCATTCCGGTAAGCGTAATTCTGAAAATCCGGTCTTAATATCTTATCGATATACTGAAATGAAAGTTGCACAACATCTATCACTCTTTCCATATTTTCTTCCTGTAGCAAGTATTTAAACACCGTATCTCTAAAAGTTCTGTAGTCGCCGATAAGGGAAAATTTCCCGTATTCCCGGCTAAGAGTGTCATTTATGAATTTAAAGATGTCCTCAGGCTCATTCTTGTCGCTTCTATAAAACGACTTTGCACTACCAATTGAATCATTAAGTATATGTACTATTTGTACGCGCAATTCCTGTGGGACGATCTTGTATTGGTACACATCATTGACCTCACCTCTAAGCCTTTTCTGCTTTTCTGAGAATAAATCCAATATTGCCATATCAATTTTTTAGTTATCCTATTCGTGGTTATATGGCATTACCAGTCTTTAAACTCGAATACCAATCCGCCAAATTATGTTTCTCTTCATGCTGTATTCGGCAAAACAGGCTAACAGATTTTGCCAGGACCAGTTATTATCCCATTGCTCCAAGACGCTGTTTTATTATGCTCGATAACTTGATAACCATCTCAATTTCCATGGATTTACCTATCGAATGTGTTCCTATAAAAAACTGACACGGATTTTGAAGTTCTAAAGAATTGCCAATGATACCTGTAGCCGTCTTTAAGAAGGCATTGTCAATTACTAATTCGTTAAAGCTTAGTCGATCTATTATCTCATCGTCAATGAATAGAAATGTTGATTTATTCCGAATATTAAAATTAGCGTGTAGGAACTTTTTCTCTCCTACTTTCCAATTTGAAATGTCCGCGGAAATGGATACTTTGTGATAGTCGGAATCTATTACCTCGAAATAGATCCTATCATTTACATAAATCAATCTCAATCTTGAGTGAAAGGAATCTCTATTCCCTAGATCAAACAATACTTTTTCAAACCGTCGATTTGCAAAATTTGGAAAGCCTACATACATTGATATTGAGAAACCATCCGTATGATCCCCATTACTGCGGGCAAAGTCATGTTTCAAATAAGAAAGTTGTCCCTTCTTTCCGATTGCGTCAAATAAATCTTGAGATATCTTGTCTATTCCTTTTGAACTATCGATGCCTTTGATATCTGCTAATAGAGGATATTTTTCGGCAACCGTTGAATGGTTGACATTATGGTATATGATTAGTAGTTTAAATTGCCCTTTGATACTTCTGTTAAAAAGAGCTTGTAATTCAGCATTAGTCCAACCCTTTTCGAAGAAAAAATTACTCAAAACAATAATTGCGTGATTAGAATTTGAAATGCCTTTGTTGATCGATTCCGTTAATGAGTCTCCAAGCTTAATGCTATACTCGTCGTAGAATACAAGAGCACCGTTTAACATTAAATTATTTGCTAATTCCCTAACTAGAGAGTCTTTGTCTTCTGACGCATGAGATATAAAAAAATCGGCTTTGTTCATTACTCTCCTAGTTGGTACAGGCATTCGAATATAAACAAAATTACATATTTTACATATTGACCTTCCCCGGAAATCTATATGGTTTAAAAGTAGGGGGAAATGGGCAATTGTTGATAATTTAAATCGGTAGTTGCTTATTGAAAAATCTAAGTTCGTAGAAACTCAAATTGTCTTTGCAATACAACAAGCTGAGACCGGTACATCCGTTGAAGGAATTTTACAGAAAGCTCGACATCAGTCAAGCTACGTTCTTAACTGGAAGTTTGGAGGATTGAGTGTTTTTGACGCGACAACTCGAGGAAGAGAATGCTCAGTTAACGAAGCTTTTTTCTGGCCTAAGTCTAATAGGCCTTCTTCCTCTTTTTGCGAGAACCAGGGGAGTTACCCGGCAGCCGATATTTCATCAACAGCCGGTGCCGCTGGATCGACCGTCGTAGCCTGATGCGCCCAAAGCTCATTGAATACGAGGCTGCTTCGTTTCAATTCCTCAAAAGTCCCTTCTTCAATGACCGCGCCGTTGCGTAGGATATAGATGTAGTCGAACTCGGTGAGCAGGTGCAGGCGGTGCAGCGACGAGATCACAGCCTTGTCCTGCATGGTGTTAAACAGGGCGCTATAGATGCGTTTCTCCGTGCGCGGGTCTACACTGCTGGTGGGCTCGTCCATCAGGATGATGCTGCTGGAGCGCGCCGCGAGGATGCCGCGGGCTAATGCCAGCCGTTGTTTTTGTCCGCCGGAAAGGTTCACGCCTTTCTCCTGGATGTTAGTTTCCAACCCATGCGGCAGTGTCCGCACAACGTCGGCAAACTGGGCAGCCTCGCAGGCGGCCATCACATCTTCTTCGCTAAAAGGTAGCCCGAGCGTAATGTTATACCGAATAGTGTTTTCAAAAATCTCCGGGTCTTGGGGGAACAGCGTCACCGTGCCGCCGAGGCTACTAAAGGGTACCGGCTCTGTCTGATCGATTACCGTCTGCACGCCGGGTGCCGGCGTGTATAAACCTCGTAAAGTAGCGAGCAAGGTGCTCTTGCCACTGCCGCTTTCGCCGATCAGGGCAATACGCTTGCCGCGCGGGATGCGCAGGTGTACATTGTCGAGGCCCGTGGCGCGACCGAGAGACTGGTCATTGTCGCGGGTGAAGCTCAGCTGCTGGATGTTGATCTCGTTCCACTGGGCAGGCAGCGTACTTTCTTCCGGCGTATGCTTCTCGTCCCACGCGCGCTCGATGTCGGCTACGTTCTGTACGTCGCTGTGGTATTTAATGATCTGCGTGTATTGTGCCGCGATGTCGTTAAAGACGCTGGTAAACTGGTTTACATACCCGAGCAATACCACCAGTCCACCGATGAGGAACGGCTGGCCGGCGTGCCAATGCTGGTACAGGTACCCAACGGTGATGGTGGCATAGATCAGGCCGACCATCATCTGCGCCACAAACCACTTCCACTCGTTGATGATCACATTGCGGCGGAACGGCGGAAACACGGCCGCCACCTTTTGCATGAAGCTGTGCTGCATGCTCTTCTCCAGCCGCAGCGTAATTACCGTGACAATGTTGGAGAGGCTGTCGAAAAGTGTAGACGAAACCTCGTGCTCGCGGCTGTTGGTTTCGCGCAGCGTTTGCAGGTAAGGTTTGTCGAATTTCACGATGATAAAGATCGTCAACACGCCAATCAGCACCCCGATGGTGCCAAACAGGGGCGAGAAATACAACATCGCCGCAAACGAAAAGAAGAACTTTCCAAAGGAGTAGAAATAGATAAAGCCATGTTGGAAGAAATCACGGAGGCCTTCATGCGCTTTGCGCAGCCGGCTGATAGTGGAGCCGCTGTGATTGTCCTGGTGCCACTTCACCGGCAGGTGCAGTACCTTGTGGTAAAGCTCATCAATGAAGTTCGTGCTCAGGTTGAAGGCAAGCTTGCGTTCCATAACGCGCGCAGGCCCGTGAAAAGCCCATTCCAGTAAGCGCAACCCGAGAAATCCAAGGGCGTAGATCCAACCTTGCTTTAGAATGTCGGCGCCTTGTTGTTGCAGCGAGTCGATGAACCAACCGTAGAAGAGCGGGTTCATGGCGATAGTAATGTTGGCGAGGACAAAAAGCCCGTAGATCAGTGCAAAGCGTCCTCGTTCCTTACGGGCATATTTCCATGCTTTGGCAAGCAGGGAAAAGTAGGGGTTTTTCATGATTCTTCTCCTGTGCGTATTTACGCGAAGGTCCGGAGAAATGTTCCCTGCGAGCCACTTCTATTGCCTGTAGATATTACATGGAAGCGGATTTCTGACGATATGAAAAATTTTGTGGCTTCTCTTTTATCTAACAGCGGCAGACTCCGTGTCGGCGGTACGATACAAGTGCTCTGGCACCTGCGCCAGTGTAGAAGAATGGACACGCTCACCCAGACTATAGAACTGCTGGAAGCTCATGATCAGCGGCCGCCATTTGTCAGGGTCGACGTGGTGGGGACGACCGTCGGCGAGGATGGACTCGTGCAGGTGAACGCGCAGTATCTTGAGCTCGAACGACAGGATACGAATGTTGGCCGCGCCGGCATCGGCACCCATTGGGTGAATAGCCGCCAGCGACGCTTCCAGTTGCACAGGGCATTCGTAAATGCGTGGTGTATCGACTACGTTAGACGGCAACGGTGTAAAGCCCGACCGACGCCACTTGTCGGATTCGTGCTGATATCCCCGACTGGCTTTGCCCGGAGGAACAGGATCGGAGCCGGTCGTCAGAGCTAGCCGGTCCACGCCAGCAGCCTGGTTGACGGAGGGAAGATTCAACACACATTCGCGTGTACGCAAAAGATTTTCGGTGGTTTTGGACTGTGCCGAGAGCCCGATCATACAACGATAGCCGAGCCAGAACACCGACGAGATCGGGGCCAGGTTAGAGGTGCCATCTTCGTTGAGGGTACTGATCACTACGACGGGTGTACCAAAATATAAAATGGAAGGACTGCTGACGTGGTGCATAGTGTTGTTTTGATAACAAAGCTGGCATACACACGGCGCGTCTAAAACCTGTTTCTTGCTATTATATGATCGCACGGGTACGCATCTGGCGCAAGGTCTTCCGACCGAAGGGAGGGCGACTTGTGCCTGTCTAATGGCAGTCTTCCGACTGCCGTGGACACGTGGTAATCCAGGTAACTATACACCCCTTACGGTAACACAGTACCCCACATCCGCCGAGGTCACGTCTTGATGGATGACAATCATACGGAGGTAATCAAGGTCTTTACAGCATTGGTATTTGTAACAGTATATATGTATATTGGTATTCACCTTACCCCGTTTCCCATGAATCGTAACATTTTTGCGAGCGTAGCCATCGCCGCCTGTTGTGTTTTATCGTGCCACCAGCCTAAGCCGGCATCAGACAGCGTACAGGGCCGCATTCGCCAGGTGGAGGAAAATCTATTCGCTCCGGTGCGGATAGCGGGAGAAGGCCCCTGGACGGTGGAGGAACGCCTGGCCTTTCATAAAATCCCCGGCGTGAGCATTGCCGTGATCAGCGATTACAAACTCGATTGGGCCAAGGCCTACGGCTGGGCGGACAGCGCCGGGCAACGGGCCGTGACCACCGAAACGGTGTTTCAGGCAGCGTCCATCAGCAAGTCATTAAACGCCGTGGGGTTGTTGAAGCTGGCGCAAGATGGTAAGGTAGCGTTGGATACTGATATTAATACCTATCTCACTTCCTGGAAATTTCCATATGACTCCGCATCGCATGGCAAGAAGATCACGATCACCAATTTGCTATCGCATACAGCCGGGCTCACCGTACACGGCTTTGGCGGCTATGCGCCGGGAGATTCCTTGCCGACGGTGATCCAGATCCTCGATGGAAAGAAACCCGCTAACTCGGAGGCTGTGCGGTCGATGCGAGAACCCGATCAGACGTCCATATACTCCGGCGGCGGCACCACCATCAGTCAGTTGATCGCCATGGACGTCACCGGCCAACCGTATGATGTTTTTATGGAGCAGTCGGTGCTCACCCCGCTGGGGATGAACAACAGCTTCTATACACAGCCACCACCGGCGGCCAGACAAGCGCAACTAACAACAGCGTATCACCGCGACGGCAAACCGGTAGCGGGAAAATTCCATATCTACCCGGAACAAGCGGCCGCCGGATTGTGGACAACACCCACCGACCTGGCTCAATATATAATCGAAACACAGCTGGCGCTGCAGGGCAAATCATCAAAAGTATTGACCCAGGCATATACAGAAAAAAGACTCACGCCGTATCGCGACGCCGCCGGGTTGGGAGTGTTTATTACCATTCGCGACAGTGCCCGGTATTTTGAGCACGGCGGTGCTAACGACGGCTTTCGGTGTTTTTACTCCGGTAGCTTCGAAGATGGCAACGGCGTAGCGATCATGGTGAACTCTGATAATGGCGCAATTCTGCAGGAAGTGCTCAACAGTGTAGCGGTAGCCTATCACTGGAAAGGATTTGAAATACCGGCACCCAAAAAGATTGTCAAGCTCGATCCGCGGCAGTGGAACTCGCTGGAGGGTAGATACGCCATGGTAGGCAGACCTGACACGCATGTGCAATTAACATCACGAGACGAGAAGTTGATCCTTAAAAAAGAGTGGAATGGAGACGAAGTTATGTTTGAAGCCGAATCAGAGACTGCTTTCTTTTGCAAAGACTTCCATTTTCCGATCAAAGTCAGGAAGAGAGAACAGGGCGCGGTGACAGAATTCCTGACGTTTGATAAAGATGTGTGGGTGAGAGTAAAATAAATACGAACAGCATGAATGTTGTAAGATTATTAATAGCCGTCTGCTTGCTCAACATCTTTGCATGCACCACGCGGGAAGAAAAAGAACATGACCCTATTCCATATCCCTTTCCGCTGCCCCATACGACGGCCCTTACTTTCCTGAAAGGAATCGTCTCGACCGACTCGCTGGACTTTAACGCAGCCTTTTCGCCCGACGGCAAAGCGTACTACTTCACGCGGTCCATAAACGGGCAGTTGATCCTCTACTTCACGCGGTATGATAGTATATGGCATACAGCCGTGCCGGTGCCATTTACCGAAGCCGGCTACTCACAGGCCGATCCGGCCTTTGGGCCTGATGGTAAACTATACTTTATTTCCAACCGTCCGAAAGATTCAAGCGATACACTGGCAGACTATGATATCTGGTATGTCAGTCCACAAGGCGACGGATGGTCACCCCTCCAAAACCTGGCGGTCGTCAATTCTGATAGCAATGAATATTATATCTCCGTGGCGCACAACAGTAATATATACTTTGCCTCGTCTCGCGCGGGAGGCCTGGGACAGGAAGATATTTACGTGAGCGAATACAGCGGCGGGAATTATGGCATGCCGCAGAACCTTGGCCCCGCCATCAATTCAGAGATGTCGGAATACGATCCGGGCATTTCGCCGCGGGAAGATCTGCTGGTGTTTGCATCGTCTAAGCGAACCGATACGTTCGGTGGCGCCGACCTCTATGGCACCACACGCGGAGATGACGGAGTATGGAAACCCGCCGTTCACTTTGGCCCGACGTTTAATACCGGCACGCGTGAGTATTGTCCATACTTCTCACCCGATGAGGCCTATTTCTTTTTTAGTAGTCAGCGCGACGTGAAGTGGGTCGGTATCGAAGCGGTTCGAAGTACGCTGCAGCCATAGCGCTGTGAATAAAGTTACCGCCTCTCAGGGATGCCTGGCGGGAATAGCAGCCTTGCCAAACCGACCCCAGGCAATACCTGCCGCCAATACAGCAACGAGCACATTAAAACCAATCTGCGAGCCTTCTCCGCGCACGATGTGAAAGATGCCGGCACAGATCATCAATACAACAATGCCCACGGCTGCAAACGGCGTAAGCCGCGGTCGTATGCGCAACAGTGCGGGCAGGATCAAACCAAGTCCACCCAATAGGTCTACGGCGCCGGTGAGCCTAAGCAATGCCAGGGGCACTTCGCCCGCCCAGGACCACATCGCGGCGACTTCATGTGCCGGTTGAAACAATTTAACCGTGCCGGCCCAAAGAAGCATTACCGCTAATAGTATCTGCACAACCCACAGGGTGGTGTGCAAGGCTTTAGAAGGTTTGTGTTGATTTGTCATGATGTTCGTAAGATGGCCAAAGGTAATGTATCTTTGCTTTCTCCTGGAAAGCACTATCCTGCGGGAAAGCGCTTTCCTCCAGGATAGTAATGGATCACAAACACGTACACACGAATGCTGACACGCGGAGGATGCCCGAAGAACATGATGTCGATCCGGGATGCTTTAGAAGCCCTGGAAGGAAAGTGGAAGCTGCTGATCTTGTTTTCGCTCGCCACCGGTCCGAAACGGTTTAAAGGGATCTCGAAAGAAGTGGAAGGTATATCCGATAAGATCCTGTCAAAGGAGCTCAAGAACCTGGAGCTGAACAGCCTCATCACCCGCGAGGTATTCGACACGTTTCCACCCACGGTAGAGTATGCCATTACACCGCACGGCCGCTCGCTGGAAAAGGTAATGGAAGAGCTGCACTTTTGGGGACTTGCCCACCGTAAAAAGATCATGGGCAAATAGCCCGTATTACTGATACGATTGCCGGTATTCCAGCGGCGACACGTTGGTCTTGCTCTTGAAAAGTTTGTTGAAGGACTGCGGAAATTCGAAACCCAGGCGGTAGGCAATTTCTGCTACCGATAGGGGAGTGGTGGTAAGAAGCTCTTTGGCTTTGTCGAGCAGCTTATTTTGAATGTGTTGTTTGGTATTTTGGCCCGTATGGGCGCGCAGCATATCGCTCAGATAGTTGGGAGAGATGTGAAGCTTGCCGGCAATGTACTGCACCGACGGCGGTCCCGACGCTTGTATTTTGTCACTGTTGAAGTATTCTTCCAGTAACGTCTCTAGTTTTGTCAGAATATCGTTGTTGGCGGTTTTGCGCGTAATAAATTGACGGTTATAAAAACGGTTTGCGTAATTTAATAACAGATCGATGTGCGATACAATTACATCCTGACTAAAGGAATCAATGGGAGACGCGATCTCCCGGTCGATGCTCTGCATCATGTCGGCAATCATCGCCTCTTCCGTATCCGACAGGTGCAACGCTTCGTATACTGCGTACGAGAAAAAGCCGTATTCTTTGATCTTGGTGGCAAGGGGATAGGATTGAAAAAAATCGGGATGTGCCATCAACAGATATCCCGACACGGGTGCCGGACTCAGCGTCTCAATTTGAATAACCTGCTTGGGTGCCGTGAAAGTCATCACCCCTTCGTTAAAGTCGAAATACTGTTGACCATATTTCATCTTGCCTTCGAAATTCATCTTCAGGGCAATGCAATAATAACTATACGATGCAAAGGCTTCCAGTCGGTGAAGCTCCGAAACGACATCGTCCAGCTTGACCACGCTCACCAGCGGATGTTTCGGTTTATTCAACCCCAGCGTGCTATGCAGTGCTGAGATGGAGTCTACGTAATGTGGTGTTTTCATATGGAAAGAAGATAAAATTAATCAATTAACTGCATACCAAAGTCATCGTAAGCATTGCCCGTCTCGGTGCCCAGCGGAATGATACTTTCAAGTTTTGCCAGGTCATCGCGCGTGAGTGTGATACTGGTCGCGGCAATGTTTTGCTCCAGGTATTTCACGCGTTTGGTGCCGGGAATGGGCAACGACCCTTTCGCAATCGTCCAGGCAATGGCGAGCTGCGTACTGGCAATACCTTTATCAGCAGCCATCTGCTCGATCGCTTGCAGCAGCTCCAGGTTCTTCTGAAACTGTTCTCCCTGGTACCTGGGCATGCCGCGGCGGAAGTCATTCTCCGGCAGGTCATCCGGCTTCCGGAACTGTCCGGAAAGAAAACCTCTTCCGAGTGGCGAATAAGCCACCAGGCCAATACCCAGTTCATGCAAGGTGCCATTGACTCCGGCTTCTTCAATGCTCCGCTCAAACAGCGAATACTCGCTCTGCACGGCCGTGACAGGATGCACTGCGTGCGCTTTACGAATCGTGGCGGAAGAAACTTCCGACAGGCCGATATATTTTACCTTACCCTCTTTCACCAGGGCGCTCATGGCCTCTACCGTTTCCTCAATAGGAGTGCTCTTGTCGAGACGGTGCAGGTAGTATAGATCGATGTAATCCGTATTCAGGTTCTTAAGCGAGCGCTCGACCGATTTCCGGACGTAATCTTTCTTGCCATTGATTGCCCACGTCAGTTTTCCTGCGTCGTCAATCTCCCAACCAAATTTCGTCGCTACTATATAGCGGTCGCGTTGCCCCTGAATCGCTTTGCCGACAAGACGCTCGTTCAGGAAGGGACCATACATATCGGCCGTATCGAGAAAGTTGCCGCCCAGCTCGAATGACCGGTGGATGGTGGCAATGGCTTCGGCCTCGTCCGCCCGGCCATACATGTCGTTGTCCATAAAACCGGTCATGCCCATGCAGCCTAGTCCGATAGCCGGGACGATGAGCCCCTGGCTACCGAGTGAGAGGTGTGTTAATGCTGTTTTCATGAAACAAAGCTCCACATAACGATGCGTCCAAAAGTATCCGAACCCCCGAAGGATGTAGCCGGATTCCTGATTTCTCCAGTTCCAAAAAGCAGGCGTGCAAACACGTACACGGGTTACATATGCCGCCCGAAAACGATATAACCGCAAGACTCTCCGTTTCCGCAATTAAACGCCATACGTCCGTGTTACCGCTCTACCTGCGCCAAAGTCTACTGTGTTTCCTGCCATTTTTCACGATCTGTACTACTTCATACGCCCAGCGTGAGCTTTGGGGCTCGTCCATGTCGGGAGGAAATTATAACAATGGGTTTATATTCCGCTCCGACTCCATCGGCGACAATTTGCAAATCGTACACCATTTCAAAACCGACATCGACGGCGAGAACATCAGCGCGCTGACACTGGCCGGTAACAATAAGCTCTATGGCATGGCGGCCTCGGGTGGCTCGGCGTCGGCGGGTATATATTCCAGCGGTACGCTATTCGAATACGACCCGACCACCGATCAGTTTCGTGTACTGGCTGTCTTCGGTACCAACATCACCGGTCTCCCATCAAATCCGACCCTTCCACGGGCAGAAGGAAAGCCGGTATTGACAGAGATCCGACCCGGCGTGCTATACGGACTTTTGCGTCAGGGAAGCTATGTATTTTCCTATAACATCAACACGGGCGAGTTCAGCAGGCCTTTCACTGTCCCAACCTATACGGGCGATGCCATGAACAGCACCTTGCAAAATAAATTAAACCGGGGGTTCTACAAGTTTGGTAACTATTGGTACGCGACCACGTCCACCAATTCTCAATGTCCCATTGCCAGCCCATATTCGGGCTCCTTTATGCGCATGGACGCCAATGGCAACGGCATCGAGGTGTTTTTCAGGGCCGGCTGTCTGGTGTCGGACGGTTATTCCTACGACGGCTCTCTTGCCGAAGTAAACGGGAAGCTCTATGGAACGACGGCATACGGTGGGACGGGCAACAGCGGCGTGATCTATGAATACAACCCTACCGCAAACACCTATACCAAACTTTATGACTTCGTCGATTATCCCTATAGCTACCAGGTGCAGTCGTTGATATCGGTTGGCAATGGCAAGCTCTATGGCACCGCCCACGGTGGTGGTATCCCCGAGCCGGGTCCCGGCCTTCCTGCCGGTGGTGGTATACTGTTTGAGTTCGATATTGCAACAAAAATCTTCACGAAGAAGTATAGCTTCACGATTGCAGGCCAGTCGATCTATGACCTGGGTGTTTTTCCCACGCCACTGATCCACGGCAAGAACAAGAAGCTCTATGGCGCCACGCAGTATGGCGTCTTTGAATACAATCCGACCGACGGTGCCATGCGCACGGCAGGTCGCTTCCATGGCGTAGGCTACGCTCCGTCACTGATACCTATTTGCCGCAAGCCTGCCTACACACCACTCGAACAAACAACCTACTCCGTCTGTGCTGATGCCCCCTTTACGGTCGACCTTGGCAGCAACAATACCACGGCCGCCGGCTGGAAACACGACGGCGTACTGGATGATAAACAAACCACCACAACACTCCAGTTCCAGGCCTTCACATCAGCCCATGCCGGCACCTGGGTCTGCACAATGACAAATGAATGTGGTACAACCGTGTCGCAAACTATAACCTTGCAGTTTGGTTCTCCTGCCCAGCCGGTGATTACCGCAAGCGGACCTCTTGCGTTTTGCTCAGGCGGAAGCGTTACGCTATCTGTCCCGGAAGGGTTTAATGAATATCACTGGAACAACGGTGCCACCACTCACTCGATTGAGGTGAACGAGAGCGGAGGCTATGATGTTTCCGTAGACAACGGCTGCCCCAGCCCACTATCGGCGGTAGTGAACGTAACGGTGCATGCTTTACCGGCCACACCAACATTGACAGAAGATGCTTCGGGCACGACCTTAACGGCCACCAGCAACGCCGATACCTATCGATGGTCACTAAACGACGTTGTGCTACAAACACACGCGGCCACCATCACGGCGACGGAGTCCGGCGTCTACAAGGTATATAGCATAAGCGAAGCAGAATGTGTTTCCGCTGGCTACGCGTCTCGCCAAATCGTTATTACGGGAATGGAAGAGCATTCAGATCAGGCACTGAAAGTTTATCCCAACCCCAGCAGGGGCGTATTGCAGATACGTGTGAACAATGCTTTGCACGGTACAGCTTCGGTGTCGGTGGTCAATGCGCAAGGAAACGTAGTGCATGCGCAGACAATCACCCTGACGAAAGAACCCGCCACGATATCGCTGGAACATCTCCCTGCGGGGCTGTATAGCTTGGTGATCCACAGAGACATTATCGTCCTGGTAAAGAAAATTGTGATTCGTTAGCGTCGAACGACAAAGATCGTTGTTTGGGGCTGGTGTGAGCTCGTGTGCTGCCTGCGTTGCAGCGGGTTGGGATGTACCAGTACAGTCCACGTCCTGCACCCCTACTGGAACGACATAGCTATAAACCCTGGCCTTCTGTTTCTCTGTCACGGTTTCCTTTGTTGTGTAGACATAGCGTAACGTCGGCTGTTGCGCGACGTCCGGTGCTTTTTCCAAGGCTATAGGTGACATACTTTCAGCCACTACCGGCGTATCGATCACACGTGCTGCATCGGCTTCGCTTCCGTCGTCTTCCGGAGCTTCTCCGGATGCCCCATCCTTCCCCTGCAGGGCCATAATCTTCGCCGCGCCGACCCGGGGTATTTCTCTGATCTTTCCGTTTTCGCGAAACGCGCCATATTCGATGCCGATGGACAGCATCAACGTCCACGAATCGTCCGGCGGAAGTGCCGCATCCATGGCGAGCTCCAGTGTGGTACCGGGCATACCTTCCAATGAAGGATTCCAATCTGTCGAAGTATCTATTGAATTGTATTCCCGGCTATACCAGGTTGGCGGCAGGTACTCCTTGGACGGCACGTCGTATGTTACGTCTGGTACAATCCCCAACGTGACGGTCAGGCGAAACATAGCATGATTATTCTGCGGGAAATAGTTAATATCACGCAGCAGCTCAGGGAGGTCGATGCGTGCCGAACGCTTTTGGCGGTCCACCGTATAATAGATAGGCGCGCGCACAATGGAGTCGAAGGTCGGGGCTTTTAGCGTGGTCGAGAAACCTTCGAGCAGGCGCGTATGTTCGGAGAGCGTAATACGGCGGCGGCCCCATTCGCTGGTGCCATCGCGAAGTTGTACCTGGCGCATGATGCTGTTGATGTCACTGCCGAAATTATAGTCCGATAGATGCCGGATCTGAATCAATGCCTTGCGCACGTAGCTGCCGTGGCGCGAGCAGCCACCGAATTCCGACATGGTGCGGCGCGTATTTGCAAAGCTGTCGGCCTTTTTTACTTTTTCGCCGCTAGGCCCGCCTTTGCGCCGGACGACAATCCCGTCGACGCCGCGCATGCGGTAAGCGCTTAACATGTCCAACTTGCCGGTAAAGGCGAACGGTCCTTCGAGAAAGGGCATAATCAATTAGTTTTATGGGTAACGAGAGGGTTTTAGACAACATCAAATTTGGTAACGGTGTCTAAATCGAATGTACGAAAAGTATGACGTCTTCCTATATACCGAATAAATTAATTTTAGAATAGTAAATTTTATGAAGAAGATATTCAATAGCTATATAAGTATTGGATATTTACTGGTTAATCCTTACTTAACTATTAGATATCTATTGGATATGTTAGAAGTTGGGTAGAATCATACCTGATTTTTCGGGGGTTTTTGAAATGGAGCTGATGGCTGAAGTTGGTCTGCCGTCGGAGCTGATGGGAACGAAGGCTGTTGGACGCAACGTTCCCCGCTTTTTTTAAGTTGACAAAGTAGGACTAAGTAAGTCGACGAATAATGTTAACCATTCCGGTTTGTCCGTCGTAAGAAGGCATTACAATAGTTTGACTACCTTTATTTTTCTTTCCCTAAGAAGGCTGATGATTCTAAGAAGTTTTTGGCGAACATGGATTTCCTAAGGCTTTCTTGAAGCGTTTCAGGTAAGTTCTAATCCTCAAAGTATTCTGCGCTTGGCACGTTTTAGCACGAGCCTCTGCCCTGGTGAAGGGTGGAGGCTCGTGCGAGTACCTTGGTCTCTGGAATGTCAAAGCATGTTTTAAAGTTCTTTTGAGTCCTTTCATTGCGCGTCGTCCCATTGGGTACTCGCAAATTTTAGCATGTCTTCCGTTCTTTCTTTAATATCGTTTTCAGTCCACTGCATCCGGACTTCACCTGCTCTGGTCTGTTTTACATCATTTAAATGTTTTAATGACACGCGATTGTAGACGGTCAGTTTGATTTCGAAACTGTTCTGCCCTGCTTCGGAATTTAGTCCCGGTGTCAGCAATGTTAGATTTCCTAATTGATGCAGGCAAGCTTTATATGCGATTGGCTTAAAATGTTTCCATTGCGGAAGCGTTGGTGTGTTGTCGCCTTGTGGAAGAATATGTTCGATAGAATTGTTTGGACTTTCTTTCCAGATTTTAGTCCATTCCGTTGTATTCAGCTGAGAATTATCTTGAGTGAGCAAGTATTCTTCATATCTAAATAGAAAATATCGAAGGCTGGTTTGCCAACCGGTATAGCAGTCACCTTTGCGCAGGATATCTATCGCTTTTCCGATAGGATATTCGGATCCGATTTCTTTAATAAGTTTTTTCATTCCCTCAACGGTCAAGCTGGAGTCGTTGTAGATGCTTTTGGCAGCTCTCACGTAATCCCCCAGTTTTGATCTTGAATCTTTGTCATACATGCCATAAATCCTGAATGTCACTCTTTCCCAAGCATCAATTAAGATTTCCCGATCAGCTTCACTGAGATCGTCTCTCAGCATAATTGCCAACGCGAGGAGGCGGGCTTGTGTAATTCCCGTTACTGAATTCCGGCGAAAGTCTCCGTATAGTCGCGCGAGTTTCTCGGTTACGTTTTTAATCCAGAGTGTCACTTCGCCGATCCTACGGACTTTATCACTTGTGTCGGCTCCTGTGCTGCAATGACGTCGGAAAAAAATGATAGAGTCTTCAGGACCTAAGTTACGTCCAAATATTTCATCGCTATTTAGTGTCGCTGTAAATCGGATGATTTCATGCCCGGGAATACTATGTTTTCCGAGATGTTTATAAATATCAGACCAATACCGATGATGCTCAACTAGATGATCCTTAAAAATCGTATTATTCCCTGTGTCGTCCGTCCCGTATTCATGGAGTAGGCCCATGAGAATGCTTTTAGTCTTATCCAACCAATCGACGTCAAGACCGCGGCCATTCAGCACCTCAAATACTGTATAGACGCTGCCTGAATCTTCTACAGTGTGGAATACGAAAAAGAGCGAGTTTTTTACTAATGTTAGAAGTTCTATTTTATCTGGCCATTCATCTACAAACTTCTCACAATCAACGATTGCCTGGGCCAGGTTTTTATCAGCATTTGTTTCCAACGCTGAAGAGTCAGGACCAGCACCTTTCGTGAGATACTTTCTGAGGATTTCGCGATTGTCGTGATTATTCTGAAGAATGATCAAACTATCGTCTTCCTTTACCAACAGTCTATGTAAATCGTCTGCTTCGCGGCTTGCTTGCTGGGTATTTATTTTAGCAACAACTTTGGCAATTGCCTTAAATAGTATTACTAAAGTCGTTATTCTTTGTTGACCATCTACAATCTCGTAAACTGTATGTTTTGTCGATCCAACCGTTTTAATTTCTTTGGTTTGGTAACACACGACTGTTGCCATAAAATGTGTGCGATCGGTTACTTTGCTCTGTACTTGGTGTAACTTTTTTAAGTCATTAAAAAGATCTGCCCTCTGTTCCTGGGTCCAACTATAATGACGTTGGTACTCGGGAATTCTGAATAGTTTATTCGATACGATATCAATTAAAGACTTAAACTCAGGTTGGATCATAGATTAATGCTTTCGGTTAAACGTGTGATTTTAATAGACATTTAGAAAATAGGTTTGGCTTTGTCGGGAGTCCTGAAGACTCTCACCGGTCGTAGTGTACACTTAATTGATGTTGCTACGTACTCGCCTTTATGTGCTACATTTTTCCTTGCCAAAATAGGAATAATCAAAAGAAAGTAAATGCGTTATAGACTTTGTTGTGTGTAACGCGCACTTTGCCAACCCTTTTACTTTTCTGTTGTTAGTGGACGGATTAGTACCAGATGTGCGAATTCTCCGTGAAGGGAATTTAACGTATGCTTATTATTAGGTAGACGATTCCGGAGAGGTCAATAAAATGATCCAGGTTAATAGTTCGCCTTTGAGTCCGGCCAATAGACCTTTAAATAATCTCTCTGGCATAAATGAATATACGGATTTTTTTAGACTAAGTTCGGCTAACGGCCGCGGTCTGGTTTATTTGTGTGCCTTTTTATTGGAAGGCTGATCACGCTAAGTAGTTTTTTAAAAAAAAATGGGATTTTCGGGCTTTTCAAAGGCGCTCTGGTAAGTCGTAATTCCAAAATTATTCTTGTAGGGCATATTATGACCTTACTCGGAGTTTCAACGGCTTTTGCAACAGACTCAAATGGCGGTACAGATTAGCTTTTGGCTTTCGCGTATGGAAGTATTAAATTGTGGCATCAAAAGAAAATACTCGTTGTTTGAAGATAGATAGTCTGTAGTTGTTTCATTGAATCATCTCTATGAAAAAGAAAAGAAATAAAATGATTTTGTGGATATTTTTGGCTCCGTGTTTGATTTTACTCTCCTTTTCTATCTTTCTATTTGGGGATATGCCAATTAGTTCCGAGCCACCTGATTGGAGTGATGGCTTAAACTTCCTGGGGTTGTTTTTTGTATCGTTGTCATTATATTTTATTTATATACAGGCGGAGACGCAGAATATTCGAGATGAACTCAATAGAATTAATGCACTCCTGGACGAAATTTCCAGCTTAATTGAAACGATTCAATATTCGTCTAAGACGGGGACTGACGCTATTATTTTATTCGCAAAGGAATATGTCGTTGGAGGAACTCCACATCCAAGAGTAGTTATAGACAAAATTCAGTATTCAATTTGTCTCATACGGGTCTGTCTTAGTGATTTGACTAAGATCAACGATAGAACAGAGACTCTTCGGATCGCCCAGAAGGCATGTTTGCTATTCTATACTCATTTGTATTTCACTATAACATCATTGGATAAAGAAGGGAAGTGCCTTCTTGTGAAGTTGGAACCGCAGTATAATCAGTTTAAAGATCAGTTTACCGACTTGCAGAAAATATCTTACTACTTACTTCGAAAGTGGAATTTGGTAGGACCGCATCACGAGTCTGAAAATTTTTTGTCTCTTCGTGGCGAAGAATTTGGTGAACTAAAGGACGTCTATCGGTATTTTAATTGAAGTTTTCTTGGCGAGTTCTGAGTTCGTATGACGACTCTGTGTCGGCGTGCCGGGAGTCTGAAGATCCGACCAGGGTGGCGTGAGTCCTCGCCCCACTGCGGGGAGGAGACTCACGTTGGCCACAAGTATTATGTCCCCTTCACTTCCCTCGCAAAACAGGCAATTGTAGCGATCTCTCCTTTCAAATCCCGCATCGGAGCGTATCGCGATACGATCTGCAGCTCATGCCCGTTCACCATCGATAGATCCGCATGCTCAAACTCTTCGCCTGCGAAGGCGCGATCGTACCGTTCCTTGTGCGCGGCATGCGCTTCCGGCTTTAAGATCGAGAAGAAATCAAATCCTTTCTTAACCTTCACGCCCATCTGCTGCATGCGTTCGGCAAAGCGGGTGTTGAAGGTATCAATACGATATTTACGATCCAGGGTGAAGATGGCATCGCCCGAGTGGTTGATGAGCTCGCTGAAGTATTGCTCGCGCGCATCCATTTCATTCATGGCGCGTACCATTTCATCTTGCTGCGCGTTGAGCTCTTCCATGTTCTGGCGCATTTCTTCTTCCTGCGATTTGAGCTCTTCGGCTTGCTGCTGGGATTCGAGCAGCATGGCTTCAGTCTTCTTTAGCTGAGTCCGCTGGTCGGTAATGTCGCGGGCGATCAGACTTACGCCGATGATGGTGCCGACGGTATTGCGGAGCGGGTTATAGGTGACGTGGAAGTCGCGGTCGAAGTGGTGGCGCAACGGTTCTTCTACGTGCTCTCCGGCCAGGGCGCGCAGGTAAGGCTGCTTGAATTGCTCTTCGCGGCCCGGGGCCATGGCCAACAGGCTGTTGCCCGGGTCCACCGGTACGCCGTAGCGGGAGAACAGCGTGCGGAAGGCTTTGTTGGCGACCATGATCTGAAAGCTCGGATCGACGGTGACAATACAATCGTCGATGCCTTCGATGATCTCGTTATAGTATAATTGGTTGTCGCGGGCGCGCTGCATTTGGCGCGACACCTCTTCCTGCGTGGCGACAAGCTCTTCCATGTTCTGGCGCATTTCTTCTTCCTGCGACCTGAGCTGCTCACCGGCCGCCTGGCTGTCTTGGAGCAGGGTGCGGGTGCGGCGTGCCGTGCGGGCGCTGGAATAGAGGGCGGCGATGTTCTCGGCGATCTTCTTGAGGAACTCGATCTTATAGGGTTCTACCGCGCGGAAGGATGCCAGTTCCAGGACTCCGACAATCTCGCGGTCCAACAGGAGGGGGACGATCACCACGCAACGGGGGGTGGCTTCGCCCAGTCCCGAGGTAATGCGGATGTAGCTGCGGGGTACGTCGCTGAGGTAGACGAGGTCTTTTTCCAGGAAGCATTGGCCGATCAGGCCTTCGCCGATGCCTACGCGCATGTCTACATGTTTCTTTTTCTCGTACGCATAGGCACTGATCAGTTGCAGGTGGGCGTCGTCGGGATCGTCGTCGTTGAGTACGAAGATGGCACCCTGGCTTACGCCAAGGTAGTTTACCAACTTGGAGACTACCTGGTCAAATAACTGATGGATGTCGTCCTGCTGTTGGCGCAGGATGTCCGTGAATGTGGCCAGGCCACGGTTGATCCAGTTCCGCTGTTCTTCCTCCTGGTTGAGCTCGACCATGCGGTCGCGCAACGAGGTCAGGGCCAGTCCGAACTCGGACTGCTGATCGCCTTCGTAGATGGCCTGAAGATTGCCGGATTTAATGGATTCCAGGAATTTAATGGCCTCGGTCAGTTCCAGGCGCAGGGAATCGTTGGTATTGGACGCGGCATCCCACCGGTCTTTTTGCAAAAGCATATACCTTTTCATGCAGGGCAGATAGTCTTATAGTTGGCAAACGCAATCTCAAAGATATTGAAATAATTTACCCGTTTACGGGTGAAAGTACCCTTGCTATATATTTTTTATGGTACTATACCCTTTCGTCAGGAGTTACCCGATGTCAGAATGGCTATAATAATGTAAACTACCCGGTCCAGCTTGATCCGTAGCTTTTTCAGCGCGATGGTTATGTGATATTCCACGGCTTTGGCCGACACCTGCATGCGCTTGGCGATCTCTTCGTTGGTATAGCGGTCAAAACGGCTTAACCTGAAGATCGTTTGGGTCGTGGGGGGAAGCTTGGCAAGCTCCTGGTTCAGAAGGTCGAGCGTCTCTTCATAGGCCAGTGTCTCATCCGTTGCATATACTTCTTCGCGATAGCTATGCGTGGCGGAGCGGATCAGCTTTTCGCGACTGGCCAGCGAATCATATTGATCGTAAATCTTGTTCCGCATACAACGAAACAGGTATGCCGGCAGGTCTTGTACATGGCTGAGCTCGGCACGTTTCATCCAGAGGTGTACAAAAACATCCTGGACCAGCTCTTGTGCTGTGGTCCGGTCCCGGAAATAGTTGTAGGCAATCGAGTAAAGCTTCGCCCAGAAGACTTCATAGATCTCCGCAAATTCCACATCGGTCATGCCTTCCTTCCGGGTGCTGAACATATTGGGTTAGGTGTTGGTGTAGGGAAGTTATAAAAAAATGTAATCGATGTAAAAAATATTGCAATCGATTTAGGGTGTCGGGTACCCACAACCTTCATACAGATAGAAACCTTATAGTAAAATGGACTATTACCCTCTTGGGGACCTGATTCGACGGCATCGGGCAGGAACTCTATTGCCGCATGAGCGCCAACAACTCGAAGACTTCTGGCAACGGGCCATGGAAGATACTTCCTACCTGGACAGCTTGTCACCGGAGGACCGGGTGCTGTTAAAAGAGACCATGTTCGCGGAAACGCGTCGGCAAATCATACGGTTGGAGCAGCCCGCGCGTCGGTGGATATATACTGCGCAGGCCTATCGCATGGCAGCCGCAGTATTTTTGCTGTTGGCGGCCACGGTGGCATTGTACTGGAAGATAAACGCCATGACTACTATTTATAGTCTGCCCGGCGAACGGATCAGCGTGATGCTGCCCGACAGCTCGCAGGTGACTCTCAATGGGAACTCGACGTTGCGGTATGCAACCGATTGGAGAAAAGAGGGGAAAAGAGAGGTCTGGATAGACGGTGAAGCCTTTTTTGCGGTGCGCCACACCGAGCTCCATACCAAGTTCGTCGTGCATACTTCCCAGGAATTGAACGTCGAAGTGCTGGGTACAAAATTCAATGTGCGCAGCCGCTCGGAACGGTCTGAAGTGATGCTGACGGAAGGCAAAGTAAAACTCGAGGTAGTGAACGGCACCGGTGCCCCGGTATACCTTCGCCCCGGCGAGCTCGCCTCCGTCGTGGGCACGACGGTGTCGACTCATCAAGTGGAAGAGCATCGGTACACATCGTGGTTGCATCAGACACTGGTATTCGACCGCACACCGTTGGCCGAAGTAGCTACCCTGTTACACGACACCTATGGATTAGAAGTCACGTTTGTCGGTCCAAGACTGGAGCACCGTGAGCTCTCCGGCGAGATTTCCTCGGCCACGGTAGAGGATGTATTATATGCCATTGCCGAGACCTTCGATCTCGAAGTACACCGCGAGGGCCAGCATGTGACAATATCATCACCCTAAGATACTAACAATCAATTATATCAATTTAACCCAAAAACCAAACCCAATATGTTATATCGCTACAACTATAACGCCATACGAATGCTCTGCGGCATGCTGGTACTGACGCTGCTGCCGCTGCTGCTGCCGGCGCAGGACGGCATGCTGGCACAGGCGGAACGCAGAACAGGTACCCGACCGCTACCCGATGTGCTGGAGGAAATTCGCGACCATTTTGCCATCACGTTCATTTACGAGCCTGCCGCGGTAGAAGGAAAACAATTTTCCGGAACGTTACCGTCCCGCGAAAAAATAGAACATGTCTTATCATACGTACTGGACCCGTTGGGATTAAAATACAAAAAGATCAATAGTCGTACGTATTCCATCTTTCCCAAAGCGCGTACACGCCCGGCGGCCGACGCGCAGCTCTCGCAAGTCAATGCAGAAAGCACCGCTGATATATTTCTCACCCCGATAACATCGGTGAGTACGACGGAAGCGCTGACTGCTGCCTTTGCTGATATCGTTGTGAGCGGCAAAGTAACGGACGATGCCGGTAGTCCGCTGCCGGGTGTAAATATCCTGCTGAAAGGAACGGCGCAAGGGGTAACGACCGATACCGATGGACGCTTCTCGCTGTCTGTACCGGATGGAAGTGCGGTACTGGTCATTACCTTTATTGGCTATGTATCACAAGAAATTACCGTCGGTACACAAACAAGCCTGAACATTGTGTTACAACCCGATGTACAGCAACTGAATGAAGTGGTGGTTGTAGGATACGGTACGCAACGGCGTTCGTCGGTTACCGGTGCTGTAACGACAGTCTCTTCCAATGAAGTAGCGGCCTTGCCCGTAGCCGGTGTGGATGCCGCCATACAAGGCCGCGTGCCCGGTGTGCAAGTGACCAACAACGGTAGTCCCGGTACTACACCATCTGTTCGCATCCGCGGTATCGGATCGATCACGGGGTCGTCTCAACCGCTTTATGTAATTGATGGTTTTCCGCAAGCCGGAAACCTGAATAACATCGATACCAAAGACATTGAATCGGTAGAGGTACTGAAAGATGCCGCAGCATCTGCTATTTATGGCTCGCGTGCGGCCAACGGTGTCATTATCATTACCACCAAAAGCGGCTCCCGCGATAACAAGGTACACATCGATGTAGACGCTTACTATGGCGTACAGAAGGCCTGGCGCCAGCTCGACTTGTTGGGTACGGACGATTATGTCAGGTACGGCACCACCCTGCTGACAAATGCGGGCAGTGAATTGCCGAAACGATTCTCGGCCATGGATGATCCGGTCTATGCCGGCGCCACGCAAACCTACCGGCAGACTAACACCGACTGGCAGGATGCGATGTTCCGCACGGCCCCGATTTCGCAAGTGCAGGTGTCGTTGTCGACCGGAACAGAGAAGTCTAAGTTGTATACTTCCGTGAGCCGGTTTCAGCAGGAGGGCATCATGCTCGGCACGGACTTCGATCGTTACAGCTTGCGCCTGAATTACGAGACGCGCATCAGCAACCGTTTTACCTTTGGTGAGAACATGAGTATTTCGACGGCGAACATCCAGAACCAACCCGAAAGCGGTGCCCGCACCATGGTGCAGCACCTCATCCGGTCGGTACCCTATATCCCGATATACGATCCGACGCTGGCGGGTGGCTTCCGTGCGCCGAGCGGCAACGACGGCTCCGACCCCGAGAACCCGGTGCGCATTGCCACGATGGACGTCAACAAGGACAATGTCATGAACCTGATCGGCCGCGCCTATATTGACGCCCGCATTGTCGATGGTCTGCATTATCGCTTTACCGCCGGGTTGAACTACTCTGTCTTACGCCATACTGAAGACCTTCCTATTTATAGTGACAGCTTCAACGGCCGCACGACGCACAACATTGTAGACAACCGCACGACGACGCTATCGCCGTATTATTCCAATCAGTTGACATTCGATAAAGTTATCGGTTCGCATACGCTTAACGTTGTGGCCGTAGCCGAGCGTCAGGACAACGCCATCCAGGTGCTCAATAGCTCCGCCCAGCATGCCCGCAACGACATTGGCCAGATGGACGGAACGGCCAACCCGGCCGTGAGCGGTAACCTGAACGAGAATGTGCTGCTGTCGTTCCTGGGACGTGTGAACTATGAGTATAAATCAAAATACCTGCTAAGTGCGTCGCTTCGTCGCGATGGCTACTCGGGCTTTTCGCCCGACAACCGGTGGGGAAGCTTTCCCGGTGTGTCGGTGGGATGGCGCCTGAGCGAAGAGGCCTTCTTGCAGTCTGTGCCGGCGATATCGGAATTGAAGGTGCGTGCGAGCTATGGCTCGCTGGGTTCTATTTCCAGCGTGGGTTCGTATGAGTACCAGTCTTTCATCAGCTCCAATACGGCTTATGACTTTAACAATGTCGCGACGCCCGGTTCCTACTACGAGCGCCTGTCGAATCCCAACCTCACGTGGGAAAAAACCAACATGATCAACTACGGTATCGATGTGGGGTTGTTTGCCAATGCGCTGACCTTTTCGGTGGAGTATTTTGTGCGTAACACCGACGACCTGTTGCTTGACGTAAACGCCACACCCTCGCTCGGCTTCACGGCGCCCACCAAAATGAACGTGGCAAAAATGAAGAACTGGGGGAGTGAATTTTCCGTGGGGTACACGCGGGCCGTGGGCGCGCTGACGTTTAACCTGGCGGCCAACGTGGGCATTATCCGCAATGAAGTGAAGAGCCTCAATACTCCGAATGCGGCGCTCTTTAGTGGTAACAATGCTGACTTTGGCGGCTTTAATATAGCCCGCACCGTGGCAGGACGCCCGATACAGGAATTTTATGGCTATCAGACCGATGGCATCTTTCAAAATACGGAAGAGATCCAGGCGGCCAACGCATTGGACGGTGATCCTACGACCAAATATCAAAACAACGCTGCCCCGGGCGACATCCGCTTTAAAGACATCAACGGCGACGGCGTGATCGATGCGTCCGACCAGGCAAGCCTGGGCAACTACCTGCCCGATTTTACCTACGGTGTAAACCTCTCGGCCAACTTCCGCAACTTCGACCTGACCGTTTTCCTGCAAGGTGTACAGGGCAATTCCATCTACAACGGCACAAAGGTGCTGGAACAAGGTATGCTGCGGTTGTTTGGCGCCGGCACGGCGGTGAACAATGCCTGGACAGAGACAAACCGGAATACCGATGTACCCCGCGCGGTGAGCGGCGATCCGAATCAGAACTCACGCACATCCGATCGCTTTGTGGAAGACGGTTCCTTCCTGCGGATGAAGAATATCAGCCTGGGCTATAGCTTGCCCGGGACGCTGGCGCAGGATATGACACGCGGCACGCTGAAGAAACTTCGCGTGTATGTGTCGGCACAAAACCTGTTTACGATTACCGACTACACGGGCTATGATCCCGAGATCGGCAACCGCTATCAGAACACGACAGGGAATACGCTGATCAACGGCATCGACTACGGTCAGTTTCCATCGCCCCGCACGGTGATGGCCGGTATACAGTTAGGTTTTTAAAGGATCGATAAAGAAACAGCATCATGAGAATCAACATCACAACTATACTGTTAGCCGCCACCGCGACGTTGCTGGCAAATGCCTGCGGCGATTCGGCCCTCGACAAAAAGAGCGAGAACTATGTGCAGGTCGATAACTATTATCGTACTGTAGACGAGCTTTCGCGTGCCCTCACGGGCGCCTACGCCATCTTGCAAAGTAACAACCTGGGCGGACGGGAATACTTTTTCCTGCACGACTTGCGCTCGGACGACGTGACGGCCGGTGGCGGCCAGCTGGAAACGCCGCGCAACCAGCTGCTGATCGGCTCGCACGGCCCCACCAACGCGGTGATGACGTCGGTCTACAACGGCCTGTTCCGTCTGATACATCGCGCCAACGCCATCATCCAAAATGCGCCGGAGGCTACCGGCGATGCAGAGCTGAAGAAACGTTTGGTTGCCGAATCTCGCTTCTTACGTGCCTGGGCGTATTATCAGCTGGCAGGGTTCTGGGGCGGCGTGCCGCTGTATACCGCCACGCCCATACAGTTTGAAGACTCCGAACCGCAAGCGCGCAGTAGCGCTACCGAGATTTGGAACTTTGTTTACACCGAGTTGAACGCCGTTGTCCCCGACCTGCCGGAGGAGTATAACAAAAACGATTTCGGTCGTGCCGGTCGCGGCGCGGCGCTGATGGTATTGGCGAAGGCCTATATCTTTAACGGCGACTACACCAACGCCAAAACCCGTCTGGAGGCCATCAAAGACCTGGGGTATACGCTTACCGATAATTACTTTGATAATTTTACCGAGGAGACAGAATACAATCAGGAGTCGATCTTTGAGCTGTCGTATACGTCTGGCGGCAACTATAACTGGGACGCCGACGGCAATGCCACGCAAGTAAACGAGTCGTGGATCCGCTCACAGGAATATTCGGCTGTGGGATGGCGCAACCTGATTCCTTCCAATAGTTTGCTGGCGGAATACGAGCCCAACGACCCGCGCCTGAAAGATACCTTCTACTTTATCGGCGATACCTACGGCGATCCGGGTGCGCCGCTGGAGCTTACAGAAGACAAAGTGCAGGGTAACAAAAGTATTTTTAACGGTGTAGAGCAGAAGGTGAGCTGGAAGAAATACTCCGTGATGTACAAGCTCGACCCCGGAGGCTTTTGGGATAAGATCGGGATCAATTACCGCATGTACCGCTACGCGGATGTGTTGCTGATGCTGGCCGAGTGCGAAAACGAAGTCGGCTCTCCCGATGCGGCCATTGATTATCTCAACGAGATCCGCAACCGGCCGAGCGTAAACATGCTGGAGTATCCTACGGCGGAATATCCTGTCAACTCGCAGGCGGAGATCACGCGGGCCATCATTCACGAACGTCGCGTCGAGCTGGCGGGAGAGGAAGTCCGCAACTTTGATATTCTGCGCTGGCGCAAAGACGAGAAGCTCGCCACGGAACCAATTTCGTATTACGCCCCGATGTATGAGTTGTTGCCGCTGCCGCAGGACGAATTGAACAACAATCCCAACATTACCCAGGACGATCAGAACCAGGGGTATTGACCCAGTCTTCAACGTTAGGCATGAACAGGAAATTCTACACGATAGCGTGTTTAGTGCTGGCGGCGGCGATCAGCTGTCGCCAGCCTAAACGGTTTGAGCTCATGCAGGCAGCCTATACCGGCATTGATTTTGAAAACCGCCTGACCGAAAACGACACACTCAACGTATTGACGTTTGAGTATATTTATAACGGTGCGGGTGTCGGGATCGGCGATTTTAATAACGATGGATTGTCGGATGTATTCCTGGCCGGCAACATGGTCAGCAGTCGTCTGTATCTCAATGAAGGTTCTCTGCGGTTTCGCGATATCACGGCGGCTTCGGGCGTGTCTACACGGCATTGGTGTACGGGCGTGGCCGTCGTAGACATCGATCAGGATGGCTGGCAGGACGTGTATATTTCTACTGTACATCCCGACCCCAAACATTCGTCGCCCAACTTGCTTTTTCACAACAAAGGCCTCGACGATCAGGGAATACCGATCTTTGAAGAAGTGGCTGCCCGGGTTGGCCTGGCCGATCACAGCTACTCGACCCAGGCCGCCTTTCTGGACTACGACGGCGACGGCGACCTCGATATGTATTTGCTTACCAACGCCATCGAGCGCTATACGCGCAACGCTCCCATCGGTCAGCGCACCGACGGCGGGGGTAAGAGCGTGGACAAGTTATACCGCAACGACGGTCCCGCCGGCGCCTTGCCTCATTTCACGGATGTCTCCGTAGCCGCGGGAATCCTCACAGAGGGGTGGGGGCTGGGGATTGTTGTTAGTGATATAAATCTCGACGGTCGTCCCGACATCTATGTGGCCAACGACTTCCTGTCCAACGACCATCTTTATACCAACAACGGAGACGGTACTTTTACCAACACCATCGCTGCCGCCCTGCGCCACCAGGAGTACAACGGCATGGGTGCCGATATTGGCGACATCAACAACGACGGCTTGCAAGATATACTTGTTGTCGACATGATGCCGGAAGACAATTTGCGCCAGAAAACAATGTTCTCGGGCACGGGCTACGACCGGTTTCAACAGAATATACGCATGGGCTACCAGCCACAGTACGTGCGCAATGTGTTACAGCTCAACAATGGCAACGGTACCTTCAGCGACATTGGCTACCTGGCCGGCATCTACGCTACAGACTGGAGCTGGAGCGCGCTGATGGCCGACCTCGACAACGACAGCCGGCAGGACATGCTGATCACCAACGGTTATCGCAAAGACATTACCAACCTCGACTTCATGGCCTACAGCAAGGAAGCCTCGAAGTTTGGTACCGACGCCATTCGGCTCAAGCATGCGTTGAAAGCCGTCGAAGCGTTGGAGGGAGTCCCCAAGCCCGACCTGCTATTTCACAACGAGGGTAACCTGCGCTTTGCCAATGCCTCGCAGGCCTGGGGCATAACACACGAAGCCTATGGTAACGGCGCCGCCTATGCCGACCTGGACAATGACGGCGACTTAGACCTGGTAGTAAACAATATAAATGAAAGAGCTTTTGTATATCAAAACACCAGCGTCGACCTGGACGCAGCGCACCATCATTATCTGCGGATACAATTAAAAGGCCCGGCCGCGAACCAAAACGGCGTCGGGGCGCGCGTTACACTGCATCAGCACGGGCAGCGACAAGTGCGGGAGTATGCGCCTCAGCGCGGGTATCAATCTACGGTGGAACCATACTTACACTTTGGTCTGGGTGAATCCACTGTTGTGGACACCGTACACATACGGTGGCCGGACGGCTACGAGCAGATGCTCACTGCTGTGCCCGCGAACCAGGTACTGACGGTTAATAGTAAAGATGCCACGCGGGTACAGGAGCTTCGCTATGAAAAGCCCGCGCGGTTGTTCCGGGAAATGTCGGCATCGCTTCATTTGCAATATCGTCACGAAGAAGATCCCTATATTGATTTCAAAGCCACGCCCACATTGCCCATGCAATATTCTCAAGCCGGCCCGGCTGTAGCAGTTGGCGATATCGACGGCGACGGTCTGGACGACGTGATCTTGTGCGGCGCCGCCCGTCGGGCAGCGCGCATCTTCCACCAGCAACGCGACGGCACGTTCCGCCCCGACTCGTTGCCGGGCAAAGGAAACGAAGATGCCGGCCTGCTATTATTTGACGCCGACGGTGATGGCGATAACGACCTGTACTGCGTGAGCGGCAGCAGCGAGCTCAGCGCCGGGCATACCTTGTATCAGGATCGTTTCTATCGCAACGATGGCGGCATACTGCGCGCGGATACCGCGGCCCTGCCCCGCGAAATCAGCAGCGGTAGCTGCGTGGTAGCGTGTGACGTTGACCGCGACGGCGATCTTGATCTGTTCGTCGGCGGCCGCATTGTGCCGCGACAGTATCCGTCCGCACCGGAGAGCTTAATCTTGCTGAATAACGGTAAGGGTATATTCACCAACATCACCGACACTCTAGCGCCCACGCTGAAACATGCCGGCATGATCACCGGCGCCTTGTGGACGGACTTCGATAATGATGGTTGGACCGACCTGGCTGTAGTAGGAGAGTGGATGCCCATTACTTTCTATCACAACAACGAGGGCCGCTCGCTGACACAGGCATTTGCCGAAGCGCCCGGCTGGTGGAACAGCATTACCGGTGGCGATTTTGATCACGATGGTGACACGGATTATATCGCGGGCAACGTCGGGTTGAATACGTTGTTTGAAGCGTCGGCACAGGAACCCGTTTCGATCTATGCGAAAGACTTCGATGGCAGTGGATCCTTCGACCCGCTGATGGCGCGCTACATCAACGGTCGGGAGCACCTTACCCACCCACGCGAAACCCTTACCGACCAGATCGTGGGCTACAAACGTAAACTGACACGGTATAGCACTTACGGTGCCGCTACGCGCACCGACCTGCTGTCGGCGGAACAACTGAAAGGTGCGATAGTCTTTCAGGTAACCACGCTAACATCGTCATACGTGGAGAATTTGGGTGGCGGCCGGTTTGCCATACGTCCCCTGCCGGTGGAGGCACAGACGGCTCCCCTCAACGGCCTGCAGGCAACGGACATCAACCACGACGGCCATCCCGATCTGTTGGGTATTGGCAACTGCTATGCAATCGATCCACTGGTGGGACGTTACGATGCCGGCATTGGCGTTTGCCTGTTGGGTGACGGTCACGGCGCATTTCACGCGCTGCCGGCAATGCGTTCCGGTTTCTTTATAAACAGCGATGCGAAGAGCCTGGCGTTGCTGGCCGGTGCAAACGGTGCCTCGCATTGGTTAGCCACGGCCAATCGGGACAGTCTGCGGGTTTTCACGCCGGTAGCCTCGCGAACCGACTGGATTACACCCGCATCGCTCGATGTTGCCATTGAATTTGCATGGTCTTCCGGCAAACGCCAACGCCAGGAGCTATACCACGGCAGTGGCTACTTGTCGGCATCGACGCGCAAGGTTCCCGTTCCTGCGGGGGTAGCGTCTGCAACGCTTACCAATAGCCAGGGGGTGACAAGAAGTGTATGGCGTTCGCCAGGTGCTACTGAGGTTTCACACGTGCGCGGTCGCGTGCCTCGAGCCGCTTCCGGATCCGGCTCAGCGAAGGGTTCTTGATGTTGAGGTAAGAAGAGATATGATAGAGGGGGATGCGTTCCACCAGTTGTGGGTGGTTCTGGACCAGTTTTATATAACGGTCTTCTACCGAGCTAAAAAGCTGGTCTTCAATGCTGGATTGAGAATATTCAAAAAACAGCTCGGCAATCCGACGGCCAAAACGTTCCCACGGCTTATAGGTGGTATAGAGGTAGTTCAGGTCGTGATGCTGAATGGAAATGATCTCAGAGTCCTCCAGGGCCTGGATGAAGTAATAGCAAGGCATGCGGTGCAGGAAGCTGCGGAAGGATACGATGAACTGGTTTTCAGAAAAGAAAAACACGTTGCGTTCTTCCTGCGTCCCGGCGTCGATATAGTATATGCGGAAGATGCCCTTGATAACCAGTCCGAGGTCGGAGCAGACGATATTCTGCATGTTGAAGAAATCGCCTTTGCCGATCTTACGGGTTTTCCAAAAAGGCAAGCTCACCGCGATGTCGTTCGCAGTGAGCTCGGAAAAAGCTGTTAGCCGTTCAGTAAGAAACGCTTTATTCTGATCCATGGTCAATCGTGCACCGGGGAAGTGCGGCGCAAAGATAAGACGGGCGCCTCAAATCTGGTAGCAGTCAGATGACACTTACGCGAGCAGCTCGGCTTCAAGCGTGATCTCCATGTTGTTTTGATACGCCTTGCTCACCGGGCAGTTGGCTTTGGCGTCTTGCGTGATCTCGTTAAACCGTTCTTTGGTAATGCCGGACACCCGCGCCTTGAGCTTTAACGCTGACTGGGTGATGGCCGCAATCTTCGGATCGAGCGTTACACTGCACTGTGTTTCCAGTGTTGTGGGGTTAAAGCCGGCGGTCGTCAGCAGCAGATTCAGCTTCATGGTAAAACATCCGGCATGGGCCGCGGCCATCAATTCCTCCGGGTTGGTGGATGGCTGGCCGTTGTATTTCACAACACCGTTCTCAAATCGGCTCGCAACCGAGTAGGATGTTTTGTTCAGGACAGCACTTTCCGTAGAAATATTGCCTTGACCTTCTTTGATGTTGCCGTTCCAAACGGCGGTAGCAGTACGTTTCATATGCGTGTTTATTAAGTCGTTGTCGTATTGACAATACAAACATGCCGCATTACCACCGTAAGAATTTTCACCTGGGTGAAAAAAACAAAAGAAAGTTACCGTTTACCGGTAAACAACAGATTCTCCCGCGAAAAACCGCCGCCTTCGAAGCGGATGATGTATTCCGAGTCAAAGTGCGTGCTTTTGCGGTAATAGTCCGTTGTAATGATCTGTGCGCCTGATTGTAACGCCGCCTCGAAGGCACTTTTGTCATTGGCCCGTGCCTCCTGTGTGTCCGAGTCGGCCCGTGTACGTACGATATAACCTTTTTCGACCAGGTTTTTGATCAGGGCAACGTTGCCCTTCATGGCTTTCTTATAGCTATTGTGCGAGCCGATCACTTGCAGGTGGTTGATAGGAGTTTTGTCGGTTTGCGCGTGGGCATTCGCGCACAGCAGGATTGCCCAGAGCAGGGGCAGCAATACTTTCAGATTCATGATACGAAGTTTGGCCGGACGTATGTGGTCCGGCCATGGTCGAAAGGTAAGGCGGTATCGGCGTTTGCGACCGAAAAGCTTTTTAAGAAATCGTTATGATTGTCGGTAGCGAAATAAATGGGGATGGACGGCTGCCGGTGCGGTCAGAATGTTTCTTCCTCTTCGGGCATTGCGGCATACTGGCTGCAGTCCAGCTCCATGTCCATTTTTTGGTTAGGCCTGCGGAACAGCCCTTTGTCGTAGCCGTCGTTTCGGTCGCGGTATACCAGGGTCATGTACTTGTCCCAGATGGGGCGTGCAGTGCGTGTGCCCGAGCCAAAGCTCCAGGACGGATAGTGAATGTTGCGCTCGTCGCCACCCACCCATACGCCCGTCACGAGGTTATGGGTGATGCCTATATACCAGCCGTCAGAGGCATTGTCGGTCGTCCCCGTTTTTCCGCCAATCTCGTTGTTGTCTTTCAAATCGTAGCTTAGTCCCTCCGAGGTGCCACCGGCCTCTTCCACGCCACCGCGCAGCATATAGATCATTTTGTAGGCCGTAAGCTCATCCATTACCTGTCGTGTTTTGGGCGTAAAGTTCTCCAGCACATTGCCGTTCTTGTCTTCGATCCGCGTGATATAGTACGGCTGCGTATAGATTCCCAGGTTGACAAAACTGCAATAGGCAGCTACCATCTCATACAGCGTAACATCACTGGTGCCCAGGCACAGGGCGGGTACTGCGTCCAGCTTGCTGGTGATGCCCAGCCGCTGCGCAAAGGAGACGACGTTTTGCGGCGTAACTTTTTGCATGACCTGCGCGGTGATGGAATTCAGTGACAACGCCATCGCCCGGCGCATGGTCAGCAGGTCGCCGGAGCCGTGGGAGCCTGAAGAGTTGGGCGGCGTCCAGGTGGTGCCGTCGGCGAGGCGGATGGTGGGCGAGATGTCTGCAAATTCCTGGCAGGGGCTAAAGCCCGCTTCGATGGCGGTGCCGTAAACAAAAGGCTTGAACGTAGAGCCGGGTTGACGTGTGCCCTGGCGGACGTGGTCGTATTTGAAATATTTGTGCGAGATGCCGCCCACCCACGCTTTGATCGCGCCGGTGCGCGGGTCCATCGACATCAGTCCGGTTTGTAAGAATCGATTGTAGTACGCCAGCGAGTCCATGGAGCTGAAGAGTGTATCGCGCTCGCCGTGGTAGGTAAAGACGGTCATGGGCTTTTTAGCCCGGAGCAGGATACCGACCGAATCGGAGTCGGCGCCGTAGTGTTTCACCAGGTTGCGATACGCGTCGGTGCGTTTAATTTTGGTATCCAGGTAGCCTTTTATTTCCTGCCCCGTGCGAGGGTCTACCCAGGGGTTAAGACCGCGTTGGCGCCACTCCCGGTTGAATTGTTGCTGCAGGCCGGCCATGTGGTTCGCGACGGCCTCTTCGGCATCGTGTTGCAGGCGGCTGTCGATCGTGGTATAGATCTTTAATCCGGCATCGCGTAAATCATAGCCATGTTCCCGGCACCACGTACTAAGCTCCGGATAAAGAACACTACGAAAATAAGTTGCCATGCCTTTGTTTTGGTTTTGCACGGAGTATTTCAATTCGAGGGGCAACGCTTTCAGCGAATCGTACCGGACTTTCGCGATATGTCCACGCGTGTAAAGTTTGTATAACACTTCATTTCGTTTGCGAAGCGACCGGTCTGCGTGATAATGAGGATTAAAATAATCGGGGTTCTGACACATTCCTACCAGCACGGCGGCTTCCTGCTGGTTGAGTTTTGACGGCGGTTTATTGAAGTACGTTTCACTGGCAACCTTAATGCCATACGCATTGCTGCTAAACTCGACGGTGTTTAAGTACATCGTCAGAATTTCGTTTTTCGTATAGTTACGTTCGAGCTGGATGGCGATAATTAATTCCTTGGATTTTTGAATAAGCCGCTGTGGTAGCTTGCCTGCCTTCGCCAACGGGCCGTCGAGGTCGAGCGTATAGAGGTTCTTGGCAAGCTGTTGTGTCAACGTGCTGCCGCCGCCCTGGAGGTTAAAGGTTATCGCACCAAAGATTACCCGCGGATAGGCCCAGAAGTCAATGCCGGAATGGTTATGGAAGCGATGGTCTTCGGACTCCACCAGGGTTTTAACCAATACGGGCGAAAGCTGCTCGTACGTTACCTGGCTTCGATTAAAACGGAAGTAACGCCCCAGCGACACGCCGTCGGCAGAGATAACCTCGGAGGAAAGATCATTCTCCGGATTTTCAATAGCCCGCAGGCTGGGCATCTCGCCAAAAAGGCCGAACAGATTGATACTGACCACATAAAAGTACAGCGGCACGGCCACCGTAAAACTCATGAGCAGGATCCAGATGGCTTTTGTAAGTTTCTTAAACCAGGAGCGTTGAAGGCTAAGGGCGCCGAGAACTTTGTTCGCAAAGTTCCGTGGCGAGGTGTTACGGGTAGGTTGTACCATACATACTGTAGGAGCCCTAAATATAGTTAACTTGGCGTTTTATTACATTACGGTAACGTTTTTTCTACTTTAAGCGCGTCAGACGGTTGTCTAAGCGCATCAGTGACTATGAATTCAAAGACAAAAAAAGAGCTATACTGGATCGAAGGGATTCTGCTGGCGACGTTTATTACCGGTGTCCTGGTTTTTGGTGACGCCCTGTGGGATGGCCAGCCGATCGACATACAACTTCATGACACGTATTTTGTTTTCACCAAGACGCTGTTCCTGGTCGTTGTTTTTATCGTGCTGTTTGTAATGGTGTACGGGTGCCGGGCGGCTTTTAGTAGTTCCGGTATCATACTTAAGATTGTAATGGGTATACTGGTTGTGATTGTGATCGGTACATTGATCATTATACGGAGCGCCATGTATCGGCTACGGCAACCGGCAGCATTCATGGCTTCCCCTCCCGTGGAGGAGCGCTGGGAAGGCAAGTTCTCGCGCGCGAAATATCCGTCCGATAAATATACTATCGCCTATGATACCATCGAAGCAGACTCTTTCCGCATCGTATTGATTGTAGCCGTCGAGTCGGATACAACGTTTACCCAGACAGGCGAGGTTTGGGCGCAACGACTCGTGGGTGACAGCGTCACCCAAAAATGCGTGGGGTCGATCGATTCGGAAGTTGGCGTTTGGGTGCCTGATCAGCAGCCCATTCCGGGCATGTTCATGACCGTGGAGTACAGCGAATATGGCGGTAAAATAAATCTTGTTGGTAAACAGGGCGACTTTATTGAAATTCCCGGCACGCTCTATGCGTTAGACGTGAAGGACCGGATCTATACCGCATACGTGAATGGTCATGATACCCTGGTCCATGAATACGACTTGAGGAACCACCGCGGTACCAATTTGGATAATAAGCAATTTCTGCGAAACGATCTTACGTTCCAGCAAGCAGGCCCGGGTCGTTGGTTGTATCGGCAGAAATAGGCGGTACCCTGTTATCCGCCAGCGGACACTTCCGTCCGCTGATGGGCTGCCAGGTCTAATGCCGCGGAGGCGTTGCGCAGCGAATAGTATTGTGGATCCCTTGTCACTTCCCTATCTTACAGCAGTTGTAACATACCTATTCTATGAACCTGGACAGAAGAAAATTCCTGAAGACATCCGGTGCGGCATTGTTGCCGGCCATGATTCCCGTATCGTCGGTTTTAGCGATGGGCACATCGGCGGCACCCACGGGGCCTGCGGTGAAATTCTTCGGCGACGGTGAAATGTTTGAACCCGTTGACTATTTGGCCGAGCTGCAAAAGTTTCAGACGGCCACCGGCATTGGTCGCGACAGGTATGGTATGGGTGGATCTATTGAAGCGCTGGAAAGGAAGTTTACCGAAATAACGGGTAAAGAAAAAGCCGTGTTTATGCCCAGCGGTACAATGTCAAACCAACTGGCAATCTCGGTGCTGAGCGGTGAAAACACGAAGGTGATCGTACAGGAGACCAGCCACGTATTCCGCGATGAAAGCGACGCTGCCCAAACGATATTCAACAAACGGCTTGTGCCGTTGGCAAAAGACGCTGCCTATTTCACCGGTCAACAATTACAAGAGGGTATTGCAGCATTGAAGGAGGCGGAGGCATTCAAGACAAGTGTGGGCGCGGTGTCGATCGAAAACCCCGTACGCCGTGCCGACGGCCGGGTAGTACCCCTCGAAGAGATAAAGAAGATCAGCGCCTATTGCCGTAGCAACAACATCGGTTTGCACCTGGACGGTGCACGCCTCTTCCTGGCCTCCGGCTGGACAGGTGTATCAATAAAAGAGTATGCGTCTTATTTTGATACAGTATACATTTCGCTGTACAAGTACTTTGGCGCGGCAGCCGGTGCCATGCTCTGCGGCCCACGCGAGGTCATGGATAAAATGGCCCACCTGGTAAAAGTACACGGTGGCGCCATGTATGGTAACTGGGCGAATGCCGCCATGGCATTACACCGCATGGAAGGTTTTGAAGCCCGTCTGCAAAATGCCATTCAAGCCTCTAAAGCAATCTTTGCAGCGTTGAACAAATTGCCGGGTGTAAAGATCAGCACGCTTGACGGAGGGACGAACATCTATACGCTTGATCTGGATAAAGAGATAGACCGTAAAAAGCTGAGAGATACGCTGCGCGAATCGAACATTCTGATGCCTATACCCGACGGCGACCGCGCGATGCTGATGGTCAATGAAACGTTGCTATATCAACCCGTAGAGTATATCGTGAATACATTTAAGAAGGGGCTTTGAAGACCCCTTCTTCTTTTACTCTGATCGTAACCGCGTAGCCGGATTTGCCAGCGCGGCTTTGATCGATTGGTAACTAATCGTTAGCAGGGCAATCGCGATCGCTGCTATGCCCGCCAGCGCAAATACATCCCACGTGAGCTCGATGCGGTAAGAGTAGTCGTCCAGCCATCGCTGCATGAGATACCAGGCCAGCGGAGCAGCCAACACAAACGAGATCAATACCAGGCGTACAAAGCTCTGCGTCAGCAGGCGCAGGATCGTATTGACAGAGGCACCCAATACCAAACGTATACTGATTTCCTTACTGCGTTGCTCGACGATAAAGGATGAAAGTGCAAATAACCCCAGGCAGGCAACGATGACGGCCAGTACGGCGAAGCTTGCAAACACACTCCCCATACGCTGCACATCTTCGTAGAGTTTGGCATAGCTTTCGTCGAGGAAGGTATACCGGAAAGGTTGGTTGGGCATGGCCACGTCCCATTTATTCTGAATTGCTTTGAGTGTACCCTGCATGTCGGCCGTTTGCGTCTTGACAGCCATGACCGAACCGCCACTGCCCAACGTCATACACAGGGGATTGATCTTACTTTTCATGGATTCGAAGTGGAAGTCTTCGACCACGCCGATCACGGTAAATGTCTCCCAGTTCTGAATGTGCTCGCCAAGCGGTTTTTGTAAGCCCAGCTCGCGGGCCATCGCCTGATTAATGATGACTGCCTGTGAATCGGAGGCGATCTGTGCATCGAAGTTCCGCCCCTGTAACAGTTTCATATCCATGGTGGCCAAATAGTCGGGGTCTACAAACCAACGCTGTGCGGAAACACCTTTGTCGATCTTGGAGCGACCTTCTTTCCAGAACGAATTCTGGTCGCGGTGCGATCCGGCCACGGGCAGATAATTGCCGGTCGTGGCGCGCTGTACCCCGGATAGGGTTAATACTTCGTCTTTCAGTGTTTTGAGTCCCTCCGTGGTCAACGTATTGGTGCCCTGGATCATGATGACCTGATCTTTGCTGAATCCGATTTTGGTGTGCAGCATATAGTTCGTCTGCCGGTAGATGATAAATGTGCCGATGATCAAGATCATCGAGGTGGTGAATTGGAAGACCACCAGGCCGTTGCGCAGTCCGGCGCTGCGGCTGCCGCGGCTCACGCTGCCTTTCAATACATCGATCGGCTTAAAGGCCGATAAGTAGAACGAGGGATATATACCGGCGATCACACCGATCAGCACCGCAGCAAGCAACACCATTGGCGCCAACCACCAGACTGTCCACGGCATGGCGAGCGTGCGACCGGTCAGGGCGCTAAAGAATGGCAATGCCATCCATACCAGCAGCAAGGCAATGACAAAGGAGAAGAGGCTATAGAGCAATGACTCCATCAGGAACTGCCGGACCAGGTGGAAACGCAATGAACCGACGACCTTGCGCAAGCCCACTTCCTTTGCACGATTGGCCGACCGGGCCGTGGAGAGATTGATAAAGTTGATACACGCCAGCGCCAGGATAAAACATGCCACGGCTCCGAATAGCCAAACGTACCGCATATCACCGTGCTGAAGGGAGTCGTTGATTTCGGCGGTCAGGTATATATCGCGTACGGGCAGCAGGCCGAAGTGATGATACTTGCGCACGTCGTCGATAGATTGATCGCCCACTTCCTTCATATAGCCCAGCAAGTGCTTATCGCGCATGCTGAGCAGCTTTTGTTCCAGGACATGCGGGTTGGCATCGGGGCGCAGGCGAAGGTATACATCGTAATTCCAGCAGCACCAGCTCGTTTGCTCGCCGGGCCAGAATTCAACCTCTTGTAGTGTGATCAGGAAGTCGAAATGCAAGTGTAATGTGACCGGAAAATCGGGCATCACCCCGCCAATGGTATAGGGCACTTTGCGCTCGTCATTTAAGACGACCGTGCGGCCAACGGGGTCTTCGCCTGGGAAGTATTTGTCGGCTTTGCTTTTCGAGATCACCATGGTGTTGGGGCGGTCCAGCGCATGCAGCGCGTTGCCATAGATCATCGGTATTTCCAGAATTTGAAGCAGGTCCTGATCGGCGTAAGCAAAGCCTTCTTCAAACGTATTCTCCGCCTGCTCTTCGCGGCGAAACAAGTTGCTGCCGGCTTTAAACCAGTTAAAGGGAATAAGCCGTGCGGAAAGCTCTACCTCGGGATAGTCGGCTTTTACAATAGAAGCCACCGAGGCGGGCATGGACGTCCATTTGCCGGCATCGGGTTTAGTAAAATCATTATAGAGTCGATAGATGCGGTTCCCTTCCTGGTAGGCCTGGTCGTGGCTTAGCTCATGCCGGATGAGCAAGAAGATGAGCATGCACGTGGCAAGCCCCAGCGCAAAGCCACCAATATTAATGGTGGTGTACATTTTCTGCCGTGACATTGACCGCAAGGCAATGAGGAGGAAATTCTTCAACATACGCAGGAGGGTTTAACTGTGGAGAATATGGGGGTACTGTCTGAAGATACCGATGAAGGGGGGAAAGGTTGCATGCGTTTTAAAATAATATTTGTGAAACCACGTAGTTGCGCATATATTGCAACCAGATAGTTTCTAATTAAGCGTATGATTGAGAGAAGGGACGTATTTCAGGCCATTGCCGATCCTACCCGGCGGGCCATTTTGACACTCATTGCGATACAGGCGATGACGCCGAACGCATTGGCAGAGCACTTTGATACCAGCCGGCAAGCGGTTTCCAAACACATTCGGATCCTGACTGAATGCGAGCTGGTGCAACAGGAACAGTCCGGTCGCGAGATATACTACTCGTTTAATCCAACAAAGCTGAAGGAAGTAGACGCGTGGTTGGACCAGTTCCGGGAACTATGGGAAGCACGATTCAATCAATTGGATAAAGTTTTAAAACAGCTAAAATCAAAACCGCATGGCAAGTAACCCTGAACCACAATTCGTCAAAGACCTGGCAAACAAAAAAATGACCATCACCCGGCACTTCGATGCCGAAGTAGCGTTGGTGTGGCTCACGTGGACCGAGCAAGAATTGCTCGATCAGTGGTGGGCGCCCAAGCCCTGGCGTGCCGAAACGAAAAGCCTAAACTTCAGCGAAGGCGGCCGATGGCTATACGCGATGATAGGTCCTAATAATGAGCGTCACTGGTCCGGCGCAATCTTTAGTAAGATCGAATTTCAGAGGAGCTTTGAATCCACCAGCTTTTTTTGCGACGAGAACGGTGCGAAGAATGACGTGATTCCCGAGACATACTGGCATACTGAATTTCACCCGACGGCTACCGGCACAAAGGTGATGGTGGTCATTACCGGAGCAGAGGAATCAGCGATTAAGAAGATCTTGGAGATGGGCTTCGAGGAAGGGTTCACCATGGCCCTGGGCAACCTGGACCAATACCTCAAGGCACAGTTCAAGATCCGCCAGCAGCTGCGGTCGTATGGCAAGCGGCCACGTGTATCGAGCTATCTCAACTTCCCCGGCACGGCCGAAGAGGCCTTTACATTTTACAAGTCTGTGTTCAAGACAGAATTTTCGGGGCAGGGTATAAAACGATTTGGTGAAATACCGGCCGAGACGGGTCACCCGCCTGTAGCCGAGAACGTAAAGAAAATGGTATTGCATGTCGAGTTACCCATTACCGGTGGCCACCTGCTGATGGCCACCGATTCGCCCAAAGAGATGGGCTTTGCGTTAACACAAGGCACCAACATGCACATTTGCGTGGAACCCGACAGCCGCGAGGAGACGAAGCGGATCTTCGATGCGCTTGCGGTAGGCGGAAATGTTACGATGCCGCTGCAAGACATGTTCTTTGGTGCTTACTTCGGTACTATTACCGACCGGTTTGGTATAAACTGGATGTTTAACTTTATGGTTGGGTAGATTACGACGTTGTCGTTGGGGGGCGGAGGCCCCCCGCCATACCGGGCATCCCGATAGGATCGGGACTAAACGCAAGTCTCGGCCGGGACAGCTTAAGACTTGCGTCGGATGTTACGTTATAAAAATGTAGTACATTCGTTACTTTTTACGGCTGTTGGCATTATGATGTCTATTTATACTGGTTATGCATGAATTCATACACGTGGCCTTGTCAGCTGGAATTATCGTCGGTGGCTGTACAAAAACGCACTCCATGGCCTCGGCGCCTGCCAATGCTTCAGCGGAACTCTCCCAACAACATTGCACGGTGAAAGTAGTTGTGGATAAGCAGCTTCTTGAGAAGGAGTATTTTGAGTATGTCTGGAAGATTAATGGTCGGGAGGTACAGGCAGATAGCACTCAGGATGTTAGCTTTATAGTGCCCGCGCACTCCGGGCTGGATACTATATACTTTATCAAACCCCACTATAAAACTGAAATGATTTTAGTGGACCTGGTGGCGGGAGAAACCTACGATATTGAATATAATACGTGCTGTTCTGATTTTGATTTCGCGCGTGCGAAGTATAAGGATGTGAACGCCTCGGTGGCGTTTACGGTACAGGGCAAGCCCAGGAAGAAATTGATCGGCGGCGTGGGATTTGGTGCTGCTTATTTAAAGTCTCATGAAACCGTGACGTTGAACGGTAGCTTTCTCCGAAGTGCCATGTTCCCCAACCGGTACCACGTATTCGTTCAGCAGTATCTGCCAGGTTCAGAAGAAGAGACGATCGCCCGTATTGTTAATCCCGAGAGTATGGAAGAGGTTGGTATCTATCGCGACTCCGACAAAAGTATCATCGACTTTCAGTACATCTTCCTGGACGACGACCAGGTGACGATCGATATTGATGTTAAGAACCATACAGCAACGGTAAGAGAAGTAAGTCGTCCGTGATCCTTCACGTGGGCATAAAAACAAAGTAGTCGCCCATACGGGCGACTACTTACTTAACGTTCCGTCAATTCGGATACCAATTTCTTGTCCGCACGTCAATCGATTTGTCCGAAGCCTGCACAAGCTTCTTGAATTGATCGGTATCGCTCAGTCCATTGGCACCGCGATAGTGATAGGGGTATACAATCTTAGGTTTGAAGTCCAACACTGCCGCTGCCGCTTCCGGTACATCCATCGTATAGGGCAGGTTCATGCAGACGAAGGCTACATCGATATTTTTCAGGCTGCGCATTTCGGGAATGCCGGCCGTATCGCCCGAAAGATAGACGGTCTTGTTGCCAAAGGTAAGGACATAACCGTTGCCGCGCCCTTTGGTATGTTTGGCGTCGGCAGCTTCCGGCAGGTTATACATCGGAATGGCTTTGATGGAAATGCCAAGCTGGTTTGTGGTCTGTCCGTTATTCAGAACAACAACCTTTGCTTTTAATCCTTCCGGCATTTTATCGGCGACGGCCTGGGGTGCGACGATGATTGCTTTCGAAGCAGGAATGGCTTCGAGTGTGGCAGGATTAAAGTGATCGCCGTGAATATCGGTGATCAGGATCAGGTCGGGCGGTGCTATACCCTGGAAGGCCTCGGCGCCGCCATCGGGATCGGCATAGATTGTTTTGCCCTGCCAGGTAAGGGCGAGTGTAGCATGGTGCAGGGGTTGGATGGTGAGCGGGCCCTTTGAAGTTTGGAGTATATCGGCCGGCGCGCGCTGCGCCCAGGTAGCTGTGGCAAACAGCATCAGGAAAAGATACAATGTCGTTTTCATATGCACGAAATTTTTTGGAGTTGATGTCAAAGGTAGAGCATTTCGGTTTTTGCGCAAATCGACAACTATTTTGAAGGAAATTCGTGAAAGTCAGCATCTAGTCACTTACGATTGCCATGCACGAACATCACTACAACGTCGAAATTACCTGGACGGGTAATACCGGGAGTGGAACCTCCCATTATCGTGCATATGAGCGGAACCATACGGTGACGGCAACCGGGAAACCGGTTATACCCGGGTCGTCCGATCCAAGCTTCCGTGGCGATCGTACCCGCTATAACCCCGAGGAGCTTTTCCTGGCATCGGTCTCTTCTTGTCACATGCTGTGGTACCTGCACCTCTGCGCCGAAGCCGGTGTAGTCGTGACGGCGTACCATGATCAGGCCACCGGCGTCATGACAGAGACCGAGGACGGTGGCGGCCACTTTAGCGAAATGACGTTATACCCGGTTGTAACCGTAGCGGACAGCAGCATGATCAACAAGGCAACAGCCTTGCACCACGAAGCCAACCGCCTTTGTTTTATTGCCAATTCGTGTAAGTTCCCCATTTACCACAAGCCTTCCAGCCGCGTCGCAGAGGTGTAATTATCCTTTCCGGCGCAGGCACGAAGTTTTGGTGTCCTGAAAGTTTAGGGCTTACTTAAACGACAACACGTATGACAACAAAATCAATCACCCTCGTCGCGGAACCGGATAAGTTTGATCTTACGATGATACGCGAGTTTGAGGCTCCGCGTGAACTGGTCTTTAAAGCACACATCGATGCCGCCTGGTTAACGCAATGGCTGTCGCCGCGTGACTATGATATGCGGATTGAGAAATTTGATGCACGCAGTGGCGGCGCCTATCGCTATATTCACATTGGCCCGAAAGGAGAGGAGTATGCTTTCCGTGGCACCTTTCACGAAGTGTCGGACCCCGTGCGCATCATCCAGACATTTGAATTCGAGAGCATGCCCGAGACCGGCCACGTATGCCTGGACACGGTCGACTTCGAAATCCTTCCCCACGACCGCACCCGTGTAACAACACACTCCATTTTTCAATCTGTCGAAGACCGTGACGGCATGATCAAATCGGGCATGGAGACGGGCGTGAACGACGGCTATGAAAAGTTAGATGGACTGTTGAAGAAGGAGTTGGCCAAATCGCCGGTATAATTAACGTTTAGGCTGAACGAGTGTGCGCTGCAAAACTGCCTTGCAAGGTGTTGGGGATGTTACGCGCACATTGTGATTGATGTGGAGCGGAATGGCGAAATAGTCGCCGGGCCGGAAGCTGTGTACTTCAGTACCCACCGTGATGTCGCACGTGCCTTCGAGAATGAGGAAATGCTCGAACTCGTCGGTGTGTATTTCGTCGGGCGCGCCGTAGCGCAGCCACAGCAGGCCGGTGGTCTTTTCGCGGTCGTGGCCAATGATCTTTAGAAACATGGCGCCAAACCCTTCGGGGGCATCCAGGTCTTTGCGCACCAGCCATTTCTCAAAGTCTTCGATTTTAGCGTTTGGACTCAATAGGGGAACGGGTTCCAGGACCTCGCCACCGCGCACCCGCTCGCGAAAATCAATCTTGGCCATCAGCAGCGGCTTGGCGGTAAGCGGAGGCGCGATGGCTTGTGTCTTAGCTAAGAGAAATAATGTCTCTTCAATTTGTTCGAGCTCGCGGGCAACTTCAGGATACTGAGCAATGGCGAGTTGCACCACGTCGAGGGCAGCGCCTTCCAGCTGCCCGAGTGCATAGAGCTCTAACAATCCCGACTGCAGTAGTTCGTTCGTTTCCATCCTCTTAGTCTAATTGTTCCAACATCTCATCTGCTTGGGGAAGTTCATACAAAAACGTTTTAATAGAATAACTGTTTTATACTGTAGCGGCACGGCAAAACGCGCATAGACGCCAGGCCGCTAAAGCTAATAATATTATGCTTAAAAGTACGTGCCCGGGCTGATGAAAGTCACGACGCCACGGGAGGTAGTTCATATTTTTATCGGTTGCCATGCTATACTTTGGCCCTGGGAGCGGATAATGGCTACATACCCCCTGGTCTTCTGTATATAACCCTAACGACAAGAATGATGAAACCATATATGGGCCTGCGCACATTGTCAACGGCAGCCTGGCAGGGGCAGTGGCGAATCACACCGACCGGATCATTTGGACCTATACGTTAGAGCATCACGACCAGGTCCACGAAACACGACGTGGAAAAATGTTTTGTGCCGGGAAATATTACCCGGCGAAAAGAAGGAGTAGGAGGGGAAGAAAAATTGGCAGATAATTGCAGGCTAAAAAAACGGCCTGTCTCATGAATGCCTCCTGCGGAATCGATTTTGGAACGTCCAACTCCAGCGTTGCGCTGGCTACCCAGGAGGGCATACGGTTGGCACCCGTGGAAGGAACGCATGTGACCATTCCCAGTGCCTTGTTCTTTGGTGCCAAAGACAACACGCCCACGTACGGCCGCGAGGCCGTGTCGATGTTTTTTGCCCGTCGCCCGGGCCGCTTCATGCGCAGCTTAAAACGTGTGCTGGGCACCTCGCTCATGAAACAAGGGACCTTGGTCAATGGCAAAGTGATGAAGTTTGAAAAGATCATCACGCCCTTTCTCAAGAATCTGAAAGACAAGGCAGACGCCACCAGCGGCTTCGACCTGCAACACGTGGTGATGGGCCGGCCCGTGCACTTTGTCGACAACGATCCCGATGCCGACAGCCGCGCACAAGCCGAGCTAAAGGCGATGGCAGAGGCCGTAGGTTTTCGGTACGTAGACTTTCAGTTCGAACCGATTGCCGCTGCGTTTGCGCACGAAGTAAACTTGTCAGGCGAGAAGCTGGCCCTCGTGGCCGACCTGGGCGGTGGTACGTCCGACTTCACCGTTATTCGTCTTTCAAACGCCTACGTAAAAAAGGCTGACCGCACCAGCGACATCCTGGCCAACACCGGAGTGCGCATCGGCGGAAACGATTTTGACAAAGATCTGAGCTTGTCGGCCATTCTGCCCGAGCTGGGCTACCGCAGTACCTACGGGGAGAAACATTTGGAGGTGCCGCTTAAACCTTATCACGACCTGGCCGAGTGGAGCAAAGTAAACGTTCTCTATACCATCAAGACGGTGGCGCAAACACGCCAGTTGTTATACCAGTCGCACGACAAAAAACGCTTCGGCCGCTTGCTCACGGTGCTGGAGCAGGAGACGGGGCATGCCCTGCTTGCGTCTGCGGAAGAAACCAAGATCGCGTTAACGTCGGCGGCAACGCACCAGGCGCCATTTGAATTTATAGAACGTGGCTTTTTCATCGATGTGCCTCGTCAACTTTTTGAGGAATCCATCCGTGCGGAGATTGAAAAGATTGCGCAGGCCGCTACACAGTGTATACATGACGCGGGGGTGAGCGCTGCCGCCATTGAGTTGGTCATTCTGACGGGGGGCTCGACAGAAGTGCCCCGGGTACAAGAAGAGTTTCGTCGTCTTTTTCCCAATGCCGCGCTGGCGGATGAGAATAAACTCTCTTCTGTCGGACTCGGTCTGGCATACGACAGTCGCACTAAATTTGGCTAGGCGATAGCCGATTTATACAACTAAATTTATTCGTGCACTTTTATACGATCGGGCAATATACGAGCGTTGAGTTTCCAGAAACGTTCTGGTGTAAACTTTATATGTATGTATATGAAAAGTAAAATCCTAACGGCGTTATCGCTGTCCCTATTTGCCATTCTGGTCATTACGGCGTGTAGTAGTGATGATGACGATTCCCAGGAAAACTATTTTACGACGGGTGCCCAGCAACATCCGGTAACGCTCGCAGCACGAATAGGTCCCGTCATTCAAATGCAAAATGCTTCCGGGAGTACATTTTACAGGCATCAGATTAAGTTTTGGGACGATGGTTATACTTATGTCAATAACGTGGTAACAGGCGAGGGCGAAACAGTCGACTTTTGGCTGAACACCCGCAGTGAAGCGCTGGAACCCAATAATTACATTCTTCAGCCGAACAATGCCGAAGGCGGCTGGGGACAGATCGCGCAAGGCACCTGGGCCAACGCGGAGAATATGGATGAGCGTGAAGCTTTGGTTAAGGGAGGAGTCATGCGCATACGAAAGAATAATGATGTGTACACCATTTCGTACGATCTGGAACTGGACGGTCGCATATATACTAAGCTCGAAGGCTACTACCAGGGCAAGCTGGATATCATTCAGGAGTAGCCTGGGCACGCGTCGGCGATCTGCAAACCCCTTGATTTTGTACGAATTAGCGCCATTTTCCTGCCGCGAATGGGGGGAGAAGGGGGAAAAATACCCTTTCGGGTACCCTTAGTTTTCTGGTGCTGGTTTTCTGTATAGTTTAGACGTTAAACAGCTAACTCATTAACGGCTATACCATGAAAACTGGACGTTTTACGGGGACCCTCCCGTTTGTGCTCGTGATCTGCATGTTGTCTATCGGTTGTCAGAAAGACCACGGTCACCCGCCAAAGCCCTCCGGGCTTATTAGTTTAAAACGTGCGCGCGAGATGTACCAGGCCTATCAGCCCCGGTTTGACGCCGTCACCAAATTCCGCGATGGCAACGAAGATGCCCGCTACGGCTGGCACTCACTAGACTACTACAAGGAATACATTGCCTATCTCGAAGACGAAAGTAACAAGATCGGTGTCGAGGTCTCGGGCCTGCGCTTATACTATGTAGCGTATCCGGAGGATAGCGAGTCCGGCGATCAGCGCGGCTACCAGACTTTTATATACCTCCCCACGTACTACGACAAAAAACAGGATAAGCACATTGCCTTTGACCCGCTGTACCTGGACGATGCCGGTAAACCTATACCGGTGCACGACCTGATCACCAAGGGTGAAAGCAAAGAGGCTATGTTTCTCAAGGCAGGTCTGCTGATGTCGGTGGCGCCGGGCTCGGTTGGAAACATGGGTGAGATGTGTAAGCCAAACTGTTCGGAGTAACAGGCGATCATGAGCCTTTTCGGACTGATTAAATACCTGGAGCTGCTGGCGGCCCTGGTGGCGCTGTTGTACTATCGCAAGTATGCGACGTCACATTTGCGGCACTTTGTGTACCTGCTGTGGATTGTAGCCGCCGTCGAATTTGCGATGGCCGCTGTGAAGCATTTTTATTCGGGCATAGTCGTGCAAAACAATTTTGTATATAACCTGCTGACGTCGGTACAATATGTGTACTTCTTCTTCGTGTATTATTATACGTTGAAAACCCGGCGGTACAAAAAGATCGTGGCTGGCTTTCTGGTGGCGTTTCCCATAGCCGTAACGATTAATTTTTTGTGGATGCAGCGGCTCACGCTCACGGCACCGTTTCATTCCTATACCTTTACCCTGGGAGCCATTCTGCTGATGGTAACGATCGGGTTATTCTTTGCCGAAATATTGAATACCGAGAAGGTATTGTATTTTAAACGCTACCTCATGTTCTGGATCAGCATCGGGTTGTTCCTGTTTTATACAGGGATCATTCCGTTTATGGTGGGTGTGAATTTTATGCCCCTATTGCTGAGCTCGGACATGTTGTCAATTATATTCTTTACACTGAACCTGGTGATGTATAGTTGCTTTGTCACGGGGTTCGCGTTAGCCAACACGTATACGGACTAATGCTGTCGGTGCCTGAACGATATAGGGCACGGCACATTTTTTTAGAGCGGGAGTGAGGAGAGATTAAAGAAGAGAAACGATGATGGAACGCGAAGTAATTTTAGCAGCTACTCTTACGTTGATCACGCTGGTGGTCATCATCATTATCTTTTTTGTCATTTTTCAAAGCAAAAAGAACCAGTTTATCCTGGCCCGCATCGAAGCGGAGAAGCGCCTGGCGGACGAGCTGGCAAAATCAAAAATGGAGATTCGCGAGCAGGGCCTGAAAAATGTGTCCTGGGAGCTGTACGACCATGTTGGCCAATTGCTGTCCATTGCCAAGTTACAGCTCAGCATGCTGCAGTCGCGGCTGTCGGAGGAAGACAAGCAATATGTCGAGGAGGTTAACAACCTGATTGGCGCCAGTTTGGGAGAAATACGCCTGTTGTCGAAAACCCTTAGTCCCGAGGCACTCGGGGCGGCCGGCCTGATCAAATCCATTAATATTGAGCTTCAGCGCTTTAACCGGCTGAAATTCCTGGACGCCAATCTGACCACTATCGGAGAGGAAATCTCGATTGAGCACGAGGAGGAGATCATTTTATTCCGCATACTGCAAGAGTTTTTTCTGTACGTTGTCAAGCAATCCGGCGCCAGCAAATTGCAGGTAACCCTTAGCTACGAGGCTGATAGCCTGCATATAGACGCTTATCACAATGGCACCCGGGGGGTGCCCGGCACCTCCAGCCTGGACAATATGCAGCGCCGCGCGTCCCTCATTGGCGCTACTTATGAGCTTGAAACTTCCCCAAATCGCGGCGTTCACCTATCTTTAGGGTACACTTTTAAAAAAACGGCGCATGCCTGACCAATACTCTATTGTAATTGTCGACGACCACGCACTTTTCGCCCAAGCTTTAAAGACTCTTATCAATACATTTGACAAGTACCATGTACTCTATCATGTCAAGAACGGCGAAGAGCTGATCGAAAAACTGAGCTCTCCCGAGAACGTACCCGATATTTGCCTCCTGGATATTAACATGCCCGTCATGAACGGCATCGAAACCATGCAGTGGCTTACCCGCCACAAGCCGCAAATCAAGGGTCTGGCACTGTCCATGGACGACGAGGAGACCACTGTGATCCGGATGCTGCGGGCCGGCGCCCATGGCTACCTGCTCAAGGACATCAACCCTGCCGTGCTGCAAGACGCCTTCCGCGACGTACTGGAAAAAGGTTTCTATTATTCAGATAAGATCACCAACACCGTCCTCAGCTCTCTGCACCGTGCCGAAGAGGAAACAGTCCTGAAGGACCGCGAAATTGAGTTCCTGAAACTCGTTTGCTCCGAGAAGACCTACAAGGAGATTGCTGCCGACATGTTCCTTAGCCCCAAGACCATCGATGGCTATCGCGAGGCGCTTTTTGAAAAACTCCAGATCAAAAGCCGCGTAGGGCTCGTCATTTACGCTATTAAGAACAAGGTTTATAAGGTGGAGTAGTACTGTACGCCGGGCTCTTGCCAGCAAAGCTGCTGTGCCGGCACATCTTTCCTCCTGGTCATCCCTATAAAAAACGAGGCCAAAGATTTGCAACTGTGGGGTTTGCAAAATCCTTGGCCTGTGCTTTCGAGAGAGGGATTCTCTTTGCGTGTTACAAAGATGGCGAATGTAGCCGCTTGGCTTCAAGGGTGATTTTCCCCTTTAGCATGGGTACTTCTCCTCTTACCCTTCCCCTGCATGACGTAGTACCTTTGACATATCAAACACGTATTAAAATATTCTGTCTTATATGTCGTAGTTGGTTTAGGTCTCTAGGTTAATAGAAAGGGTGTCGAAAGGCACCTTTCTGTTTTTTAGGCCTGTTTCCTTTCCTGACGACTCCAATACCAATAGAAGGGCAACCCGCTGCACATCAGGGCCAACCCGATCAGCGCCTCGCGTGGCTTACCGATAAGTGTGACAACAATTAACGCGATACAGAAAAGTATAAAGATGGCCGGTACAACGGGATATCCCCATGCTTTGTAAGGGCGTGGTACATCCGGCATCTTGCGGCGCAGCACAAATACACCCAGCGTGGTGGCACCATAAAAGATAAAGGCTGCGAAGATGAGCATATCGGTCAGCTGGTCGAAGCTGCCGGAAAACACCAGGATGGATGACCATACGGCCTGGATCCAAATAGCCTTGGACGGTGTATTATACTTTGGGTGAATATACGACGCGGCCTTAAAGAACATGCCATCTTTGGCCATCGCGTAATACAACCGTGGCGGACCCAACAGCGTGGTGTTGGTACAACCAAACGTTGTCAGCAAAATAAGGATAGCAATAAAGAATGCACCTTGCTCACCGAGGAAGTGACGCACTACCGCGACGGCGGCAATCGTGTTCTGTGAAGTTTTGGAAGCGATGATCTGATCCACCGGCAGGATGTACAGGTAGGTAAAGTTGATGCACAGGTATACCACCATCACAAACATTACCCCGGAGACGAGTGCCAGCGGCAGGTTACGGTTGGGATTCTTGATTTCCCCGCCGATGTAGCCCGTAGCGCTCCATCCTTCGTATGCCCAGAAGGCACCGAGTAACGCCGCGAACATACTTTGAATAAAGGATGCGCTCAGCCACGACCGCGGTTGAAAGTTGATAGAAGGCGTCTGGAAGGTCTCCAGGCTGCCACCACCCATGGTAAGTCCGAGAATGACGATCATGACGATACTGAACACTACAATGATCAGTACGGCTTTGCTCAGACCTTCGCCAAACTTCAATCCGATATAGTTATTGTACGACAGCGCCATGATCAGCGCGACGGTCAGCACTTTCACACCAAAGTTATCGAAGGGGGTAAAGACGCCACCAATTGAAATCGTGGCCCACTCGGCCGGCAGTACGGGCAGCGGTACCAGGGCATTAAACGATTGCGAAAAGACATAGGCAATGGACGCCACCGCCGCTGAGCGAATCACGGTAAAGGTGGTCCACCCAAAAAGGAACGCAAAGAAGCGATTGTATAACTTACGGAAGTATACAAACTCACCGCCGGAGTCGGCCAGCAGACCGGCAACCTCTGCGTTGCTAAGGGCACCACACAGTGTAATGAGACCTGCCAGGATCCAGGCCATCAGAACAAGGTCCGCCGAGTGTAGCTCGGCGGCCATGGGTGCTACCTTTTTATATACGCCCGAGCCGATAACAGAGCTTACGGTCAGGATGAAGGCAGAAAAGAGCCCAAGCGAGCGGACGAGCTGTCCTTGTGAGGAAGATGGTTGTGCCATAGTTTCAGGTTGGCGTAAAGAACGGGAAATTATGTTCAAATATCCAACCTGCTCTCCGGGCTGCAACCCCTATTTCTCGTCGGTAGTGGTTTTTTCGCGGTATAGTTCCAGGATACGCTGCCGTTGGTAAAACACAATCGCCTTCAACTTCTTGAGCTTCTGCCGGGCCGCCTTGAGCCGTGCCTGTGCCAGGCGAAGCTGAGCCTTCTTTTTCAGCAGCTTTTGCTCCAGCGTGTCCGTCATGTGTTTCGAGCCAGTATCACGTGTCGCGCTCATGGCAGGTGGGGTGTGATGAGTGATGTCAGCGCCGGCGCGATCGAAAGGGTATCGGTTGTCATGGGCACAGGGACAACGTGGCGTGGCGGCCGGTAAGACAAGGCGAGCTTGTTGTAGTGAATGCTGATGCGATACTTCGACAATACATCTGAACCGATGATGCCGGCAATGCGAATCTCTTCGTTATCGTGTATCGCCCGGAACAGTGCGTGCATATCCTGACCTTGCCAGGCGATATACTTCAGCGGCAGTTGCCCGATTTCGAGGTCACATCCCGACACGTCGTAGATGTTGCTGCGTCCTCCCAGGCCATTGATCGAGCGCGCTTCGTGATATACCGTATTGGCTACATGAAAACCAAAGTACCGGGCTTCGGCTGCGTTCAACACCGACACAGAAGCGCCTGTATCGATAATAAACCAGGCAGACTTGCCATTGATGCGGCCGTTCACCACCGGTATGCGGTTGACCATGCGAAAAGAAACATACTGCTCTTCCTTCCGGGCAACACTCGTATGTTGCGGTGCACAGCTTGCGAGGATAGATACCATCAGCATTAGCCCCGCGAGCCATTTGCTGGAATCATGAAAGTAATGAGTCGATGCCATACACAGTTTGTTTATGAGCGATTGTACTGCGAAGAAAGGCAACGGGTTTCTTACAGTACCGGCCTATTAGACTAAGGTTACAGAGACGGCGTTACATACCGCCTGTACCGCACCAAAGCCCGCAACGGCCGATGAAAGTCGTTTGTACGGCCTGTTGTGTCGTTCGTCTAAAAAGAATGCAGTTCTATAACCTATTTCAGACATTCACAGTATATGCTGAGAGACCCAGCCTGCCATGGATAGAAAAATGTCCTTTTTTGACCTCCGGCAAGATCGCTACCGCATTTGGCTGCACGTGATCTTCTGGATGGCCTACGTCTTTTACGAGGGCATTGTGTGGGGCCGGGTCGATGGCGACTACAGCAGGCGCCTGGTCTGCTCCCTGATTGATCTGCCCGTCAAGCTCGTCGCAGCATATTATACCCTTTACGTGCTGATCGATCGCTTCTTCATTCAGCGCCGGTATGCCGGCTTCCTCTTTTTGCTGCTGTTGTCGATGACGGTGTTCGGCATCATCTCCCGCGTGGTGGGGTACTATGTCATTTACCCCATGTATTATCCCGAAGCGCTCGGTGTGGGCGTCTTTTTTACACCCAAGATCCTGATCACCATCTTCTCCATTTATTCGGTGGTGGGAATCCTCGCATCTTTTCACCTGGTGCGACAATGGTATCGACACGAGCAGGCCACCAGAGCGCTTGAGGACGTCAAGCAGCAATTACAAAAAGAAATGCTTGAGGCCGAGCTTAAGCTGCTCAAGTCACAGATCAATCCACACTTTCTTTTTAATACACTGAATAACTTATATGTGCTGGCACTCCAGCAATCCGAGAAGACGCCGGAGATCGTCTATAAGCTGTCCAACCTCATGAGCTACATGCTCTACGAAGGCAATCACGCCGAAGTGCCGCTGGAGCGCGAGATCCACTATATCCGCAACTATATTGCGCTCGAACAGATCCGCTATGACGCCCGCCTGGAAGTAGCCTTTAATGTATATGATGACGTGGGCCACTTACAGGTCGCACCGCTCGTGCTGCTACCCTTTGTCGAAAATGGATTCAAGCACGGCGTCAGCCACCAACTGGCAGGTGCGTGGATTCGCATTGATATTGGTTTCCGCGAGGGCGTGCTGATTATCAAAGTGGAGAACAGCAAGCCCCCGGAAAGCGAGCGACCCTATCGCTCGAACCTTCATTCGGGCTTTGGCCTGGACAACCTGAAAAAAAGACTCGACCTGATGTACCCCGGCCGTTACCACCTCGATGTACTGGACGAAGAAGACTCCTACTTAGTCGTATTGCGATTGGCCATCGAAGAAAATGCCCACACAGAAATGAACCCTAGCCCCGAAGCGTATGAAATGTCTTATCGTGGATGACGAACCCCTGGCCCGGCAGTTGCTGGAGCGGTACATTGCCGGCGTAAACGGCCTGACCCTGGTAAAAAGCGCCGAGAACTCCATCGACGCCTTCACGGTGATCCAGAACCGGCCCGTCGACCTCATCTTCCTGGACATACAGATGCCCCAGATTACCGGCATCGAATTGCTCAGGTCGCTCAAGCAGCGCCCCCGCGTCATCCTCACCACCGCCTACCGCGAATACGCCTTTGAAGCATACGACCTCGACGTGGTAGACTACCTGCTAAAGCCGATCTCCTTCGACCGCTTTTTACGCAGCATCAGCAAAATATATCAGCTTCGCCAACCGATCACCCAAATTGAGGAGGTATTGCCTAGCGTGCAATCTTTTGACGGTGCGTATATCTATGTAAAAGAAGATCGCGAAATGATCAAGGTATTTCTAAAAGATATACTTTATATTGAGAGCTTGCGCGATTATGTCCGTATTAAAACGGAGCAACGGCAGATCATCACGTATCAGAAGATCAGTTACCTGGAACAGAAGCTGCCCGAGAGTAAATTCGTGCGGATACACCGGTCGTTCATCGTAGCCTGCGATCACGTCTCGTCGTTCACCGTACACTCGGTACGGGTAGGAGGGCTGGAAATCCCCATAGGCAGGAACTATAAAAACAGCACGCTCAAAGTACTGCACCGCGACAACGTGTTGCAGTAATGGAGCAGAGGTAATATGTAGGAGATTGCTGGCGCAAGTTTTAGCACCTAGCGTTAGCAGAGGTGCGGAACTTGTGCCTGAAACTGTCGGCAGTCTTGGACTGCCGAGGCGGCAGGTTCAGGCACAAGAGCCGCGCTGCGCGCTTACTCTTGCGCCAGCCTCGCGTTAAGATTGTTTCTTGAAGTATAATAAGAACGTAGCCCCCGCTCCAACAGCCGACTGTACCCGCATACTTCCGCCATGCAGGCTCATAATCTGCTTGGACAAACTCAATCCAATCCCCATTCCTTCCTTTCGTGTCGAGAAGAAAGGAATAAAAATGTCATTGATCTCTTTAGCCGGTATACCCTTACCATTATCTGTCACTTCTATAATGACATGTCGCTCGCCCGCATACGCACAAATCGAAATGCGTTTCTGCTGCGTCGCCTGCAACGCATATGTACTATTAGTCACCAGGTTGATAATGACCTGTTCAATAAGCGCCGCATCCCCGGTAATCGTCAATGCCGCGTCTTCTACAGATGTAGTGAGTGTAATATCCTGTCGTTGTAAGTCAGGCGCGAGGAGCGTAGTCAGCTGTTCCAGGAACAACCGGAGTTGAATGGCACCCATCGCCGGCCGCGGCACACGCGACAACGTGCGATACTTGTCGACAAAGCCCAGCAGTCCCTCGCTTCGCTTGTGAATGGTATTAAGCGAGAAGCGTATATCGTCCAGGTTGTCGGCCGTCACGGCAGCGTAGGGTTTGGGATGGCCCTGGGCATCGGTCAGCATGGCCTGTAATGTCTCGGTGAGCGACGCGATGGGCGTAACGGAGTTCATGATCTCGTGTGTAAGGATCCGGATCAGCTTGTGCCAGGCTTCAATCTCCTGCTGCTCGATCTCTGTGCGAATGTCTTGCAAGCTGATCAGCCGGTGCGGCTTGCCCAGGATGACAGTAGTGCTCACCGCCACCGTGAGGTGCCCCGTGCCGCTGTCTTGTTCGGGCGCTAATAACGTACGCCCGTGGTCGCCCAGGTTTTCGAGTGCCTGGACCAGGCGGGGGTGCTGTGCCTGCAAGCGCTTCCAATCACGGGTGTCATCCGCGTGTAACAAGCTGGCGGCCGTTTGATTCATGAGTACCAATTCGTCGCCGGCGAATGTCAGGATGCCGATGGGCAATTGCCCGACAAGCATCTGCAGAAAATGATACTGCGCTTCCTTCTCGATTTTTACCTGCTGGTACCCCTCCAGCACTTGCTGCATGCTGGCTTCCAGGCTCTGGAAGCCGCGGCCGCCCGAGGTCTGTTGAAAAGTCATGGTAAAGTCGCCGTGGCGGATGCCCAGGAAGAAACGCTCCAGCGCGCGGTTGGTCTTCTGTACATACCAAATCAACCCGCCGGTTTGCAGCACCACCAGCAGCCCGACCGTAAGCTGGTTAACCCTTAGATCGGGATGTTGTAACAACCAGGCAAAGGCTACCATGGTCGCGAGCAGCAACGCGGTACGCACGACCACCTGTACGGTAAAGTTTTGATTAAATGCCATGGCGTTTCATTCTGCGGTAAAGTGCTGTACGGGTAAGGCCCAGTGTCCGGGCCGTAGTACTCACATTGCCCTGGTGGTTGGCCAGGGCTTGTTGAATAAACAACTTCTCCATTTCATCCAGTGTCTGTGGGGGAGCGGTAACCGGCTGGCGCGGTCCGCCGCCCGTGAGTAATCCTTCGGACACAATAACTTTTCCTTCTGTCAAAATGATCGCCCGCTCCACGGCGTGTTCCAACTCGCGAATGTTGCCGGGCCAGGCATACTTCTTCAAGCGGCTTAACACCGCCTTGTCGAGCTTCATGCCAGGGCGTTTATACTTCTGGGCATAGCGCGCCAGGAAGTGCTCAGCCAATAAAGGAATATCATCGGCCCGCTCGCGCAGCGACGGTACACGTATCTCTACCGTGTTGATGCGATAAAGCAGATCCTGTCGGAACTTCTTGTCGAAAACCATCTCGTGCAGCGGCATGTTGGTAGCACAGATTAACCGGAAGTCTACAGCAACTTCTTTCGCCGAACCGACCCGCTGTATACGCCGGTGTTGCAGTACCGTCAGCAACTTGGCCTGCAAGGCGGGCGATAGGTTGCCAATCTCATCGAGAAATATTGTACCGCCTGCAGCGATTTCAAAGCGTCCCGCCTTGTCGTGGCGTGCATCCGTAAAGGCGCCCTTCACGTGTCCGAACAGCTCGCTTTCAAAAAGGGTCTCGCTAAGGGCCCCGAGGTCGACGCTGATAAACACATGGTCACGTCGTGCCGACTGCCGGTGAATGGCCCGCGCCACCAATTCCTTGCCCGTACCGTTCTCGCCGAGAATCAACACATCGGCATCGGTAGACGCCACACGTGTGATGAGCTCTTGCACACGCTGTATGGCGGGTGACGTGCCGACAAACTCATGATAGTGCTGATCGAGGTCGCCGCTGAGCTTCTCCTGCGTCGCTTTCAACCGCACGACTTCTTTCTTTGAGTTGCGCAGTTGCAAGGCGGAGAGGATGGTGCCCAGTAGCTTTTGATTCTTCCACGGCTTGAGCACAAAGTCCGTCGCGCCGTTCTTCATCGCCTTTACGGCCAGGTCTACTTCGCCGTAGGCTGTGATGAGAATGACAACGGCCTGTGGGTCGAGACGTAAGATTTCGCCGAGCCAATAAAATCCTTCTTCGCCGTCGTTCACGCCGCGCGTGAAGTTCATGTCGAGCAGGATCACGTCATAGTCCGTCGCCTTCATCCGCGCCGGCAGTTGCGTGGGATCGTCTTCGATGTGCACGGTGCTGAGCTCCTGCTTTAAGAACATCCGGGCGGTGTCCAGGATATCCTGTTCATCGTCGACAATCAATATCGAAGCCGTGGTCATATGCGTCTTTTTATGCGGAGAAAGGTAGAGAATTGTATCGTAAACAAACAAACGGGTGTATCGAAATCGATACACTTGACTGCATAATATTGAATGGTATTAATTGTAATGCATTGAAAAATAGATAATTATAAGTATGGCACTGCATTTGGATAGTCAGGATCACTAACTTTCTGCTTTTTATGATCAAGAATTATCTGTTGCTCGCCTTTCGGAACTTCCTCCGCAACCGGAGTTATACGCTCATCAACGTGCTGGGATTGACGATCGGCCTAACGGCCTGCATCATTATTTTCTTGCTGATCTCGTATGAGATACGGTTCGACCGGTTTCATAAACACTACGATCACCTCTATCGTATCACCCAACGCACCAGTTCATCGTCAGGCGAGGAGCTCAACGCTGCAACGCCGTACCCCATCGCCAAAGCTTTCCGCAATGACTTCTCTCAAATACCCCTGGTCACGCAGATTCACCTCCAAGACGAAAGCCTGGTAGCCGTAGGGGATGACAAGCGTATGCTAAAAGATGTAGTCTACGCCGACTCACTGTTCTTTGAAGTGTTTGATTTTAAAGTACTGTCCGGGAATCCAAAGGTTGAACTGGGCGAGCCCGGCAAAGTATTCCTGACAAAAGCAACGGCTGACAAGTTACTGAAGGGTGAAAGCCACGGTACCATTCGGTATAACGGTGTAGAAGACCTGGAAGTAGTCGGTATTATCGAAGACCCGGCCCCCGAGTCGCACATTCAGTTTTCAATGATCATCTCCATGGCGTCTCTGAAGAGCGACATCTTCGGAGGCTTTCCCCTCGACTCCTGGGATATGACGGCCGCGGGTTATACCTACTTTGTCCTGCCGGACAACATGAAGCCCGAAACAGTAGTAAAAGGGCTGGAAGGCTTTATCGACAAATACTACAAAAAGGATGAGAAGGAGCGCAACCGCAGTCGGGTCTTCGAGTTGCAACCGTTGCGCACAATACACTTCGATATGCAGTTTACCGATCACGCATCCGTCACAAAAGCCATCGATGCTTCCAGCTTGTGGGTGATGGGTATATTGGGCTTGTTCATCCTGATGATTGCCTGTGTGAACTTCATCAACCTGGCCACCGCACTGGCCATTCGCAAGGCCAAGGAGATCGGCGTACGCAAGACACTCGGCGCGCGCCGTCGTCAATTAACATTCTATTTCCTGGGCGAGACATTTCTCCTTACCATGATCGCCGTATTGATCTCGCTTTGCATTACCGAATGGACCTTGCCCTGGTTGAACGGTTTTTTGGAAAAGAGCTTGCACGTAGACTTGCTATCTAACGGAATGCTACTGTTTTTTCTGCTGGCATTAATCCTCTTTACTACGATCTTTTCAGGATTTTATCCAGCCATTATCCTGTCCGGCTTTAATCCGGCTACCGTATTGAAGAGTAACGTGAGCGCCCAGGGCACGTCAGGCGCCGGCGTACGAAAGGTTCTGGTAGTGTTTCAATTTGGTATCGCTCAGATTTTAATTATCTGCACGCTGGTGATTGCCGGGCAGATGACATACTTCCGCGACAAGCCACTCGGTTTTAGTCAGGAGGCTATCATTAATGTGCCACTGCCCAACACGGACAAGGCCTTGCTGGCATCGTTGCGGACCCGGCTGGAAGCCATATCCGACGTACAGAATATATCGCTCTCGCTGGGACCGCCTACGTCCGAAAATATCTTCAGAACCAATTTTCAACGAAGTGAAAAATCGAGCGAAGGATATACCACCACGGTGAAGCCCGTCGACTGGCACTACCTGGATACCTACGACATCAAACTGTTAGCAGGCCGTTGGCTGAACGAGACCGATGAAAAACAAACCGACATGGATTTGCCGCTGGAACAACGCCAGTATGTGTATATCTTAAATGAAGCAGCAATCAATCGGCTGGGTTTCCCTAATCCCCAGGCGGCGATCGGCAACACGATCATCACAGGGATATACGGCATCAAGGCAGAGATCGCCGGCGTCGTAGCCGACTATCACACCGCGTCGCTGCATGAAGCCATCGAGCCCGTGATCATGATGATCTTTCCGAAGTTCTATTACGACGCGGGTATCAAGGTGAACAGCAAAAACCTTTCGGCAACCATCGCGGCCATTAAGACCGCCTGGGAAAGTGTATACCCTGACTTCTACTTTGAGTATACTTTCCTCGATCAGGAAGTCGCCGCGCAATACCGGCAGGATGAGCGCACCTTTACCCTCTTTAAGATCTTTGCCGGCATCTCGATCTTTATCGGCTGCCTGGGATTGTACGGTCTGATATCATTCATGGCCAACCAAAAGCTGAAAGAGGTAGGCATTCGCAAGGTCATGGGTGCTTCGGTAACAAGCATCGTCATGCTTTTTACGCGCGAGTTTATCAAGCTCATTCTGATAGCTTTCGCGTTCGCCGCGCCGCTGGCATACTACTTTATGGATAAATGGCTGGAAGGTTTTGCCTATAGTATTGATATGCCGTGGTGGGTGTTTCTGCTGGCGGTCGTTGCCACGCTGGTCATTGCGCTGCTAACGGTAGGCTATCGCTCCATCCGCGCGGCCGTCACGAATCCGGCCCAGGTATTGGCGGCGGAGTAAGGAAATCAAGAGGCCAGGGGCAGCCGCATCGTGCAGCGGGTGCCCTTGCCTTCTTCACTGGTGATATGAAAGCTGCCGCGATGTACGGATACAATGCGGTCGACCAGTGACAAGCCCAAACCCGCGCCCGGAATAGACCAGGCATTTGACGCGCGAAACAAGGGCACACGGATTCGCTGCAGATCGTCGGGCGGAATCCCAATGCCATAATCTTGAATCACAATGGTCACGTCGCGGTCCGTGCTGCTGAGAATGACCGAAATTTTGTCGGATGAATATTTATAGGCGTTGTCCAGTATGTTGAGCAATGCCGTTTGAAGTAGGTGAAAGTTGCCTTGTAGTGGGGACTGTCCCAGCTTCCCTTCCCGTATCACGGTGCGCTCGGGGTGGTGGAGGCTGAAGGCGGCCAATGTACGATCGACAAGCTCCGATACATCGAGGCTATTCATTTCCGTCTTCATCGGCCCTTCTTCCAGGCGTGCGAGTGTCAATAGCCCTTGCGTAATGGTGGCCAGGCGCTCGGTTTCCTGTAACACCACGTGCAGCGTACGTTGATACTCTTCGGGTGGCCGCTCGCGGGTAAGCGCCAGCTCCACCTCTGCCATGATCGCGGTAAGCGGTGTCTTCAGCTCGTGCGAAGCATTTTGTACAAACCGTCGTTGATTTATAAAGGCGCGCTCGATACGCCCCAGCAGCGCGTTGAACGTCAGAATCAGCTCGTCGATCTCGTCTACGGCTGAGTCTTTGCGGTCGGGTTCCAGGCGATGGCTCAGATTGTCTTCGGTCACCTGATTTACTTCTGCCACAACGCGTGTTACCGGTTGCAACGCTTTTCCGGAAAAATAGACACCGGACAAATAGGAGAGAATCAGACTAATGATCCATCCGGTAATAGTGGCCTTAAGCAGGAACGTCAGCTCGCGCTCGCCCGGTAAATCTTTAGCCGAGACAAACACAAAGTACAACACGTCGTTTACTTCGTGCTTGCGGCCGGCGGTGGTATACTCACCGCGCTCGGCATTAAAGACGTCGTTTTGTTGTAAGAACGTGAGCCAGGTAGGAGGGATGCTATATTCACCACGACCATATAATTTCTTTCCGTCACGGGTATAAATGGATACGGATGGGTTCACGAGATTAAATGAACCTGCCGGCATCACATCACGCACTTGCGGCGTTGCATAGTGCAATACTTCGAGGCTCGACTGTTGCGTCAGACGGTCTACAAAGTCAGCGTGTACAAAACCGCGGGTAAAAAGGTAAATAAAGATCAGGATAGCGCCGGTGACAAGCGCGCTAACGATCATAAAACGCAGGGCAAGGCGTTGTCTTATTTTCACAACTCTGGTAATTTCAATACATAGCCGAAGCCCGTGATGGTATGGATAAGCTTTGGCGTAAAAGGTTTATCGATCTTGTTACGCAGGTAGTTGATGTATACGTCGATAAAATTAGTACCCGTCTCGAAGTTCAGTCCCCACACCGCCTCGGCAATTTCCAACCGCGAGCGCACACGCCCCGCGTTGCGAGCCAGGTATTCCAGCAAAGCATATTCTTTTGCTGTAAGCTGCAGCAGCTTACCCGCCCGTTTAACTTCGCGTGCATCGAAATCGATTTCCAGGTCGGCCAACACAAGTTTCTCTTCTGTGGGGCTGGCGCTATCGGCTGCAGCATGTGGTGCCTGCACACGTCGGCGACGTGTCAGCGCTTTGATGCGTGCATACAGCTCGTTGAAGCGGAAAGGCTTGGGCAAATAGTCGTCCGCGCCGGCTTCCAGCCCGGCAACGATGTCGTCACTCATGCCGAGCGCCGTTAACATCAGCACCGGCGTGAGCTCATCTTTTTCACGCAAATGTTTGCAGAGCTCCAGTCCATTGAGCAAAGGAAGATTGACATCAAGCACAATAAGATCGTAGCCGCCGCTCTTGGCTAAGCGCAAACCGATTTGTCCATCGTAGGCCACATCGGTTTCATACCCTGCTTCCACAAGGCCGCGCTTTAATACTTCGGCGACTTTCGTCTCATCTTCAACGACCAATATCTTCATAATACCCCTATAATAAACGGTTTCGGAATTTAATGCGAGTTACAACGGGATAAAACCCACATCCTAATGTATTTCTAATACTCTAATATAAATCTAATGAGGTTATAAGTGAATCCTAATATCATTTTCCCCGTAGGCCTCGTAAACTTGAGCAAGAAAACAAACGATCAAATAGATATGAAAAAGCTAGGGTTAATGATGTTTCTGGTGGGCTGTGTGACGGTTGCTGCATCTGCTCAAACTGGCGATAAAAAAGATAACGCGCCGATATGGATCTCTAAAGATGTACAACGATTGCAGTTCCGCGAAACGGGATATACACCTGCCGTTGTCACGACGGGCACTGCCGCTTCGGCGGTATCCAAGGGTGTGGCTGCAGTCAACGCTCGTCGTACCGCGCGTCCTGCTGTGCGTATTGTCACCGGTGGCACACCGTCATGGGTAGTATCGAAGGGCGTGGCCCGGATGCAGGCTGAACGTCCGTAATGCGCCGCGCAAATGCTTATAAATAGTTTTAGGTTTTAGGTTTGGTAGAGTCCCTTCGGGAAAGGGGCAGAGGTTAGGTTAAGGGCCGTCTCACAGAAAGTGGGGCGGCCTTTTTTTTATGGCCGTGCCTACCCTTTTTCAACCACTTTGCTCCACCATGGTGTTTTTGTCCTTCAGAAACCCGCCGATTTGCTCAAAAACGCAGGGTTGGACGTATTCTCCTGGTGTCGTTTAGCCATCAAAAGCGACATTTGAAGTGCCTTTTTGGACATTTTTTCGCTTATAATGTAAGAATGTGGGGGAAAGTGGTTGGAAGTGGAGCAAAAATACTTATGTTTGCTTAGGAGAAAAAGACAACCACTACACGTCTATGACTTTCTTCACCAGTGAATATGAGAGCAAACTTGACGCGAAGGGCAGACTTGTCCTGCCAGCGCGGATCAAAGCGCAGTTGCCTGAGACTGACGGCAATGTGCTTATGATCCGTAAGTCGCTCGATCCATGCCTCATAATCTACCCGATGGTGGAGTTCAACAAGGTCTTCTCGAAGATTTCGGGGTTAAATGAGTTTAACAAAGAGGCTGTACCGCTGCAGCGCAGTTTTTTCGCGGGGATTACGGAAGTAGAAATGGACAACAACGGTCGTATCCTGATCCCCAAGAAATACCTGGCGCACGCTCAGATCGAAAAGGACATCATCCTGGTCGGTATGGGAAACAAAGTAGAGGTATGGAACCCTGCCCTGTACGAGAAGCACCTGATTCAAGATCCAGGTGAATTGTCGACTCTGGCGCAGAAGTACCTGGGCGAGTAGCTATGACAGAAGGTTATCACAACCCTGTCATGCTCCGCGAGTGTATCGAAGCGCTGCGTATTCAGCCAGAAGGCACCTACGTCGATGTGACGTTTGGTGGCGGTGGGCACAGTAAGGCAATATTGGAAAAGCTCCAGGGTGGCCGGCTGATTGCCTTCGATCAGGATGACGACGCAAAGCGTGAAGCCGCTAGCATCACGGATCGTTCTTTCACATTTTGTCAGGCAAACTTCATGTACTTAAAAAAGTACCTGAAGATCAACGGTATTACCAAAGTTGACGGCATCCTCGCCGATCTCGGCATTTCTTCACACCAGATCGACTCGCCGGAACGTGGCTTCTCTACTCGCTTTGACGGCCCCCTCGATATGCGCATGGATCAGAACCTGGCGCTTACCGCCGCGGGCGTGTTGAACGACTATACAGAGCAAGACCTGCACAAACTCTTCGGCATGTATGGCGAGCTTAAAAACGCCAGAACCGCCGCGAAGATTGTGACCCAACAACGCGCCAATCGCCCCTTTGTCCGTACGGAAGACTTAAAGGCAGCGCTGCAAAGCATTGCCCCGCGCGGCAAGGAGAATAAATATTTCGCCCAGGTGTTTCAAGCACTACGCATCGAAGTGAACACAGAGATGAAAGCGCTTGAAAATTTTTTGCGCCAATGTGGCGAAGTCATGAATACCGAAGGCCGGCTGGTGGTGATGTCATATCACTCGCTGGAAGACAGAATGGTGAAGAACTATATCAACAAAGGGAAAGTGTTTGGCGATGTGGAGAAAGACTTCTACGGCCACGAGCTGAAACCTTTTGAGGCGGTAAACCGCAAGCCGATCGAAGCATCGGAAGAAGAGACGGAGCAAAACCGGCGGGCACGCAGCGCAAAACTGCGGGTTGCCGAAAGACTGGTAGACAGGAAGTAATATTAATAGCGTAGGCAGGAGCACGATGAGCGAGAACAAATTTAAGATTCGTCCCAGCAGCAACAGCAAAAGCCGTGAGGCGACCGCCGGTAACGGTGGTGGCCTGTTTGCTGTATTGGAGCGCCGCATCAGACTGGAAAGCTACTTCGAAGAAGGGTTTCCGGTGCAGTATCTGCCGAAGATTCTGTTCGTATTGACGCTCGGCATCCTGTATATCAGTAACACACACTATGCAGAAAAGACCGTGCGGGGCATAAATGCCATACAGGCAGAAGTAGAAGACCTGCGCGCCGACTATACCACATTGAAAGCCGACCTGATGTTTTCCAGCAAACAGTCGGAAGTAGCCCGTAAAGTGAACGACTACGGATTACAAGAAAGCTTGACACCGCCCTATAAGATAGTAGTACAAAAAGGTGAATATTAAGAAGTCCATATTATTAAGAGTACGGATCGCATTTCTGTTTGTCGTCCTGTTCGCCATTGCCGTGGTGATCAAGACCGGACATATTCAGTTTGTGGAGGGCGAGAAGTGGGCGAAGATGGGCGCAAAGATTTCGTTCGATTACAAAAAAGTAAAAGCCACCCGCGGGAACATATACTCTGACAACGGCAGCCTGTTGGCTACGTCGTTGCCTTTTTATAAGGTAGCATTTGATGCCACCGTGCCAAAAGAAGAGATCTTTAAAAAAGGAGTAGACTCGCTGGCACTGCAACTGTCGAGATTCTTTAAAGACAAGTCTACCGAAGAATATCGCCGCATTTTGAAAGATGCACGCGCGGGCCACAAGCGATATATAATCCTGAACCGCCGTCAAATCGACTACCAGGAAAAGAAGATCATGCGAAGCTGGCCAATCTTCCGCGAAGGACGTCAGGCGGGTGGGGCGATCTTTGAAAAGATCGATGTGCGTTACCGCCCGTTCTCGAACCTGAGCCGTCGTACGATTGGATTTGTAAACGAGAATGAAACCGGTGCCGGACTGGAATATAGCTTCAATAAACAGTTGGGTGGTACGGATGGTTACGCCTACTATCAGAAACTGGCGGGTGGTGTATGGATGCCGGTACAAGATGCCAACAACGTGAAAGCCGTGAATGGTCTGGACCTGCGAACGACGCTTGATATTAACCTGCAAGATGTGGCCGAGACCGCACTGCTCAAAGCCATGAAGGCGCACAATGCCGACGACGGACTGGTAGCCGTAATGGAAGTAAGCACGGGCGAGATCAAAGCCGTGTCCAATCTGAGCAGCAATGGTCAGGGGAGCTTCTATGAGAAATTCAACTTCGCGGCGGGTGGCTTGTTCGAACCCGGTTCGACTTTCAAGCTGGTAACGATGATGGCCCTGCTGGAAGATACGAATATAGAGTTGAGCGATACGATCGACGTCGGCAACGGTGAATATACCGTCTACAACCGCACCGTACGCGATCACGAAGAAGGCGGCCTGGGTCGTGTTTCGATCCAGGAAGCGTTCGAGCACTCTTCGAACGTAGCAATGGCAAAGCTTGTCGACAAACACTTCGGCCTGAAGCCGCAAAAGTTTGTAGACTACATAGACCAGCTGAAACTGTCAAAACCGCTGGGAGTGCAATTGGTAGGGGAGCCGATCCCGAAGATCAAACGCCCGGGACAAAAAGGATGGAGCGGTATCAGCTTACCCTGGATGGCCTACGGTTACGGCTTTGAGATCACGCCGCTGCATACGCTCGCATTGTACAATGCGGTAGCAAACGGGGGCAAAATGATCAAGCCCGTGTTTGTACGCTCGGTGAGCCGCGCGGACGAAGAGGAGGAGAAGTTTGACACAGAAGTGTTGAACAGTCAGATCTGCTCAGGCAAAACACTCGATAAGCTGCAGCTGTTGTTAGAGGGTGTTGTTGAAAAGGGCACAGCCAAGAACATCAAAGGTACACATTACCGGATCGCGGGTAAAACCGGTACATCGCAGATTCTGGAGAATGGCCGCTACACACGGAAGTATATCACATCGTTTGTAGGTTACTTCCCGGCACACAGCCCGAAATACAGTGCCATTGTACTGATCAAAAATCCGCGGGGATGGTACCAGTACGGCAGCAGTGTGGCCGCGCCGGTGTTTAAGGAAATCGCCGACAATATCTATGCACGCGACATCAATCTGCACCAGCCGATGGATGTACGGAAGTTTGCCAAGACCGATGTGCTGCCGGTAATCCGTGCGGGCAATCAGCAGGAGCTGACCATGCTCTGCAATGAGCTGGGTATCTCAAACCACTCTCAAACAGAAGAAGAGTGGGTGCGATCGTCTCGCACCGGCGACGGCGTGGATTGGAAGAAGGCTGCGGCGGGCCGCGACCTGGTGCCCGATGTCATGGGCATGACGTTTCGCGATGCAATCTTTCTCCTGGAGAAGTCGGGCCTAAATGTGTTTTACGAGGGCAAAGGACGTGTTCAGCAACAGTCGATCACGGGTGGAGCACGCGTAAAAAGAGGTGATAGAATTTATATACGCTTGGGGTGATATATTCCCAATGTGGAATTGTGGATAGAATTTGTGGATAACTTAAGAAGTATACTTCAAGAGAGACCGTAGAAAATAGAAATTATACCGGATTATAAACGTGGCAGAGCTCAAAGACATCGTATACAAAGTTTCACTGACTTCCAGCTATGGCAACATGCATGTGGAAGTCTCGAACCTTTGCTTTGACTCGCGCAAAGTAACACCCGGTACGCTGTTCGTAGCCGTGCGCGGCACGCAGTCCGATGGACACGCATACATCGAGAAGGCTGTTGCGCAAGGTGCCGTGGCCGTTGTCTGCGAGAAGCTGCCCGAGATGATCACCGAAACTGTTACGTATGTAACCGTAAAGAGCAGCGCCCATGCACTGGGAGTAATCGCGGCAAACTTCTACGACAACCCGTCCGATAAGCTGAAGTTAACCGGCGTGACCGGCACTAATGGTAAAACAACAACGGCGACGTTATTGTTCCAACTCTTTACCAAGCTGGGCTACGCAGTAGGGTTGATCTCGACGATTGAGAATCGTATTAATGACACGGTTGTTCCGTCCACGCATACCACACCGGATCCGATCCAGCTCAACGAGCTGCTGAAGCGGATGATGGAGGCGGGTTGCTCGCATGTATTTATGGAAGTGAGCTCGCACGCGGTAGACCAGGAGCGTATTGCCGGCATAAAATTCGCTGGCGCGATTTTTACCAACATCACGCACGATCACCTGGACTATCACAAAACGTTCGAGAACTATATCAAAGCCAAGAAGAAATTTTTTGACGATCTGAACAGCGACGCGTTTGCGCTCGTGAACGCCGACGACAAGCGCGGTATGGTCATGCTGCAAAACACACGCGCCGCCAAGCATACGTTTGGCTTGAAGAAGATGGTCGATTTCAAAGGCAAGATCATTACCAATTCCATCGAGGGTCTCGAGTTGGAAGTCGGCGGCAAGAATGTATGGTTTAAAATAGTCGGAGATTTTAATGCTTACAACCTGCTGGGCGTCTACGGCGCCGCGATGCTGTTGGGCGAAGATTCCGAAGAAGTGCTGACACAGCTCTCGTCGCTGACAGGTGCTCCCGGTCGGTTTGAGCTGGTGATGCCCGGTGCGAAGGTGACGGCCATTGTAGACTACGCCCATACACCCGATGCTTTGAAAAATGTATTGGAAACCATCGCCCAATTCCGCACGGGAAATGAACAAGTCATTACCGTCGTAGGCTGTGGTGGAAACCGCGACAAGACAAAGCGGCCGTTGATGGCCTCGATTGCTTGCCGCTTTAGCGACAAGGTTGTGCTGACGTCGGATAATCCGCGGGACGAAGACCCGATGGAGATCATCCGCGAGATGCAGACCGGTGTAACGCCTACGGAAACACGCAAGACCCTGGTGATGGCCGACCGCGAGGAGGCAATCAAAACGGCTTGCATGATGGCCAAAGACCACGACATTATACTCGTGGCCGGCAAAGGACACGAAGACTACCAGGAGATCAAAGGGGTGAAGTACCCGTTTGACGACCGCGAGGTAGTGGCCCGTATGATAAAACTGATGACACACTAGCGATACTGATTGAGGAATGCTGTACTATCTCTTTAATTATCTGAATGAGCTGAACTTCCCGGGAGCGGGGGTGTTCCAGTATATTTCATTCCGCGCGGGCATGGCTGCATTCCTGTCATTGCTCATCACCATTACATTCGGCAAGAACCTTATCAATTTCCTCCGCCGCAAACAAGTAGGCGAAAGCATTCGCGACCTCGGTCTGGAAGGACAGTTGCAGAAGAAGGGTACACCCACCATGGGCGGCCTCATCATCATTGCGGCCATCCTGATTCCCACGCTGCTGTTCGCGAAGCTGGACAACGTGTACGTGGTGCTGCTCATCATTGCAACATGCTGGCTGGGATTGATCGGTTTCCTGGATGACTATATTAAAGTATTCCGCAAGAACAAGGAGGGGCTGGCAGGCCGCTTTAAAATCGTTGGTCAGATAGGCCTGGGGTTGATTGTCGGGCTGACGCTGTACTTTAATGACTTTGTCGTGGTACGGGAAGTGGACAATGCAGCCTCGCTCACCACGTCCGAAGTACAGGACTTCCAGCAGGAGACAGGGCCGACCACCAACAAGGTGCACTATAAAGACAAGAAGACTACGATTACTACCGTGCCGTTCGTAAAAAACAACGAGCTGGACTATGGCAAGATTCTGCCAGAGGGGCTACGGGAGTATACCTGGGTGCTGTATGTGCTGGTGGTGATCCTGATCATTACCGCGGTGTCGAACGGTGCGAACATTACGGATGGTATCGATGGATTGGCCGCGGGTACGTCCGGAATTATCGGTTTGGCGCTGGCGATCTTAGCCTATCTGTCGGGACGTATAGACTTTAGTAACTATCTCAATATCATGTACATTCCCAACCTGGCAGAGGTGGTAATCTTCTGTACGGCCTTTGTGGGAGCATGTTTGGGCTTTTTGTGGTACAACGCTTATCCCGCACAGGTGTTCATGGGCGACACGGGTAGCCTTACGTTGGGCGGTGTCATTGCCGTGCTGGCGCTCGCGGTACGAAAAGAGCTGTTGATACCCGTGTTGTGCGGCATATTCCTGGTCGAAAACCTATCGGTGATCATTCAGGTGTCGTACTTCAAGTATACCAAGAAAAAATACGGTGAAGGGCGCCGCATCTTTTTGATGTCGCCGCTGCACCACCACTACCAGAAGAAGAACATCCACGAGGCAAAGATCGTGACGCGCTTCTGGATCTGTGGCATCTTGTTGGCCATCCTGACGCTGGCCACCCTGAAGCTACGCTAACAATAATTGAAAAGAACGCTTTAGTATAAAGAGCAAAAAATGATTGAACGGATTGCCATCGTAGGTGCAGGAGAAAGCGGAACGGGTGCTGCCATACTCGCGAAAGCGAAGGGGTACGACGTATTCGTATCGGACCAAGGGCAAATCAAAGATAAATACAAGGCCGAGCTGACCGCCGCCGGTATTCCGTTCGAAGAAGGCACGCACACCGAAGATCAAATCCTGCTGGCCAGCCTGGTGATCAAAAGCCCCGGTATTCCCGACAAGGCTGAGATCGTTAAAAAGATTAAAGGAGCTGGGATCTCGATCATCGATGAGATCGAGTTCGCGTGCCGGTACATCGATGGTAAGATCATCGGCATTACCGGTACCAACGGGAAAACCACGACAACGCTACTGACATACCACCTGCTTAAAAGCGCAGGACACAAAGTAGCCCTGGCGGGAAACGTGGGCTTTAGCCTGGCACGCCAGGTCACGACCGAAAAGTTCGAGTGGTATGTACTGGAGATGAGCAGCTACCAATTGGATGGCACGTGCGACTTTTCACCCGCCATCGGTGTATTGTTGAACATCACACCGGACCACCTGGACCGATACGAGTATACTATGCAGAAGTACGTAGACTCGAAGTTCCAGCTGATTCAGAATATGAAGACCCCGAACCACTTCATCTACTATACAGACGACGTGGTCATCTCGACTGAATTGAAGAAACGCGAGATCGCACCCAAGCAGGTGGCAGTGTCGTTGCAACGCGATAAAGCAGCGCCGGCATATTACGATGGTTCGGTGATGCGCTTCGACCTGGGTGAGCACTTTAGCATTGCACAGGAAGACACTACGCTGAAAGGTCCGCACAACCTGATCAACACCATGGCAGCCGTATCGGCGGCCTACCTGGCCGGTGTATCGGTAGCAGCTATCCGTGCGGGACTGAAGACCTTTAAGAATGCGCCGCACCGCCTGGAGCCGGTGGCGACAATCAAAGGGGTTGATTTTGTAAACGACTCGAAGGCCACTAATGTGGACTCCGTAGTATATGCACTCGGCAGCTATGACAAGCCGCTGGTGTGGATCGCCGGGGGTGTCGATAAAGGCAATGACTATGGCCAGATCGAAGACGCCGTGCGGCAGAAGGTCCGTGCCCTGATTTGTCTGGGCAAGGACAATGAGAAGCTGAAGAAAGCTTTTGGCGACGTAGTGCCCGTGGTACGGGAGACACAGAGCGTGCCGGAGCTTGTGAAGATGGCCCTGCAGGAGGCAAAACCCGGCGACGTGGTATTGTTGTCTCCCGCCTGTGCAAGCTTTGATCTCTTCCGGAACTACGAAGACCGGGGCGATCAGTTTAGGAAGGCAGTATTGGATTTGAAAAAAGAAGTAGAAGGGTAATGATGATCAAGGTTAAAGAGTGGGCGGACAAATACCTCGAGGGTGACAAAGTCATCTGGGCGGTCGTATTTGCATTGTCGGCTATCAGCATCCTGGTGGTCTATAGCTCCATCGGTACGCTGGCCTACAAACATTCGACCATGCCCGAGCGTATCTTATTAACGCATACCATGCACGTATTCATCGGCCTGGCGGCGATGTGGTTTGCCCACCGTGTGGACTACCGGTATTACTCCAAGCTTTCCAAGTTTGCGTTGTGGATCAGCATTCCACTGTTGATCTATACGTTCACCAACGGGGTGTCGCTGAACGATGCTGCGCGCTGGATCTATATTCCGATCGTGGGCTCTTTCCAGCCTTCGGACTTTGCGTCGCTGGCACTGATCGTAAATCTGGCCAGTATGCTCTCGAAGCGTCAGCAAAACATCGATGATATTAAAGAGTCGCTGATCCCGATCCTGTTCTGGTGCGGCGTGATCTGCGGGTTGATTGCCCTGACAAACTTGTCGACAGCGGTATTGCTGCTGGTGACCTGTATGTTGATCATGTTTATCGGCCGGGTGCCGACCAAGTACCTCGCCATGCTGGTATTTGTCGGGTTGCTGTTCGGCGCGTTGGCGCTCAAATTTGGTTCGCGCGGAGAAACTGCCAAGAGCCGGATCACGAGCTTTATCGAAGGGACACACCTTCCGTTCCAGGCGGTGCAAGGACACATTGCTGTGGCCACAGGGGGCATACTGGGCAAAGGGCCGGGTAACAGCGACCAGCGTAACATTCTGCCGCACCCGTACTCTGACTTTATCTATGCCATCGTCATTGAAGAATATGGCATGGTAGGCGGGATCGTGGTGTTGGCCCTATACCTGCTTTTGTTGCACCGGGGCATGAAAGCTTCGTATGCCAGCGAGCGCGCCTTCGGTGGATTACTATCGGCCGGGCTATGCTTCGACACGGTGTGTCAGGCGATGGTAAACATGGGTGTCGTGGTAGGCCTGGGGCCGATCACGGGGCAGCCGTTGCCGCTGATCTCCATGGGGGGTACATCGATGGTCTTTACCGGTCTGGCCCTGGGCATTGTGCTCAGCGTAAGCCGCGGTGAGAAAGACGCTCACTGGGAACAAAAGGCGGACAGTGGGGAAGAACGCGAACAACAGAAACAACCGAGAAACGTACCGACAGCCAAAGCGGCGTAAGCATGACAACGAAGTCATCACCATATCGACTCATCATTAGCGGCGGCGGAACCGGTGGTCACATCTTTCCGGCGGTAGCGATTGCGAATGCATTTCGCGAACGGCATCCCGACGCAGATATCCTGTTCGTCGGTGCGGAGGGCAAGATGGAGATGACCCGCGTGCCGGAGGCTGGCTATAAAATAGTAGGTCTGTGGATCAGTGGACTGCAGCGTCGGCTGACATTGACGAACCTCTTGTTCCCGCTGAAAGTGCTGGTGAGCCTGGTGAAGGCCCGTCGCATTATAAAGGACTTTAAACCGCATGCCGTGATCGGCACCGGCGGTTTTGCCAGCAGCCCGGTGATGCTGGCGGCAACACGCCTCGGTGTACCGTCGCTCATTCAGGAGCAAAACTCCTACGCCGGCCTGGCGAATAAGCAAGTGGCTGGCAAAGTGTCGAAGGTATGTGTAGCATACGCCGGCATGGAAAAATACTTCCCGGCAGCGAAGATCGTCTTTACCGGCAACCCGGTACGGAAGGATATCCTCACCGTGGCGACGAAACGTGAGAAGGCACTGAGCCACTTCGGTTTTGATGGACGCATTCGCACGCTGTTGATCATCGGTGGGAGCCTCGGTGCGCGCACTGTCAACGAGAGCATTCTGCACGGCATCGAAAAGTTGATCGATGCCGGGGTACAGGTAATCTGGCAGACGGGCAAAGGATATTATGAGACGTACAAAGCCCAGTTGGGCAAGTACGATCTGCGCAAGATCCGCGTGCACGACTTCGTGCGCGAGATGGATCTGGCCTATGCAGTGGCCGACGTGGTAGTCTCCCGCTCAGGCGCGCTGTCGGTATCCGAACTGTGTGTCGCGGGCAAGGCGAGCATCCTGGTGCCTTCCCCCAACGTAGCGGAAGATCACCAAACAAAAAATGCACTGGCGCTGTCGGAACAGGATGCAGCCATCCTGATTGCCGACAAAGACGCAGATGCAACACTCGTAGAGACAGCGCTGAAACTGCTCTTCGACGAACAACGGGCGGCCCGCTTGCGGGCAAACATTAGCCGGCTGGCCAAGCCGGACGCGACGGCGGACATCGTACAACAAATTGAAAAGCTGATCAAGTGAAGATAGAGCAATACGATAATATTTATTTCCTCGGCATCGGTGGCATTGGCATGAGCGCCCTGGCGCGGTGGTTTATGAAAAAAGGCCTGAAGGTATCGGGGTATGATCGTACGGCCACAGCGCTCACGGCAGCGCTGGAAGCAGAAGGCATGGCGGTTCACTACGACGACAACGTCCAGTCTATCTCCAGCGAAGTGCGGAGCCAGAAAGACAAAACGCTGGTGGTATTTACGCCGGCTATCCCGAAAGATCACCAGGAGCATGCATACCTGAAAGAGCACGGCTATACCATCCTGAAGCGCTCGGAAGTATTGGGCCTGATCACCAAAGGATACAAAACCATTGGAGTGGCCGGTACGCACGGCAAGACGACCACGTCGTCCCTGGTGTCGCATATTCTGCACGTGGCGGGCCGCAACATGGTGGGTTTCCTCGGCGGGATCACCACCAACTACAGCTCGAACCTGATCATGCAGGGAGAGGTAACGCCCGACACCACGGTGGTAGTGGAGGCCGACGAATTTGACCGTTCGTTCCTGCGGCTTTTCCCGCAGATCGCGATTATCACCTCTGCCGATGCAGACCACCTGGACATTTACGGTGACCACGATGCGTTGATCACTTCGTTCCGGGATTATATCAAACAGATCAACACAGGCGGTGCGCTGATCATCCATGAGTCTGTTGCCGAACAACTGACGGCAGGGATGGATCACGTTACCAAATATGTATACAGCATGAGCCGGGGACAATTTTTTGCCGGCAACATTAACGCAAGTAGCGGATTTTTTGAGTTCGACCTCCATGGAATTGGATCGGTTGAACATGTAAGGCTCGGTGTCCCTGGTTTTCATAACATTGAAAATGCGATTGCCGCTTCGGTGGCCGCGCATTTATGCGGTGTTCCCACCGCGACAATTGTTGAAGCGTTGGGCTCATTCAAAGGCGTAAAGCGTCGCTTTGAGTTTATCGTACGCGGTAAGAAGGTGGTATATGTAGACGACTACGCCCATCACCCCACGGAGATCGAGGCGTTTCTGCGGTCTATGAAGTCGATGTACCCCGAGCGGAAGCTGACGGTCATCTTCCAGCCGCACCTCTTCAGCCGCACGCGCGATTTCGCAGAAGGCTTTTCCGCCAGCCTGAGCCTGGCCGACGAGCTGCTGCTGATGGACATTTACCCGGCGCGGGAGCTGCCGATACCGGGAGTAGATTCTGACATGCTGATGAAAGACATCACCAGCCCGGTCAAGATCCGCTGCAGCAAAAACGATTTGATGGAGAAGCTGGCGTCACTCGACCTCGACGTAGTCGTGACAGTGGGCGCCGGTGATATAGACACTTTTATTGAGCCCATTAAAAAGCTCGTGGAGACAAAGTATGAAGGTTAAGTTTAACCTGAAGCGCGAAGTAAAGATCATTGCCGCGGTCGTCGTGGTGGCGATATTTATTGCCTTTACCGAACGCCGGCAGGGAGATATTACCGTACGCGACATCGCCGTGAAGATCGAGAACGAGCAAGAGAACCATTTCCTGGACGAGGCCGATGTCATGAAGCTCATGCAGCTGAACCTCGAGAACTTGCGGGGTACCGGCCTGAACGAGGTCAACCTGAAGGCAATCGAGCAGCGTGTAAAGAGCGAGCCGTTTGTGAAAGAAGGTGAGCTTTATAGCGACCTGAAAGGAAATATGGTCATTCGCGTGGAACTTCGCAGACCGATTGCTCGTATAGTCCGCAACGATGGGCCTGATGGCTATATCGCCGAAGACGGTACGATCATGCCGGTGTCGGAGAAGTTTACCTCCCGGGTGGTGCTGATCAGCGGCGGTTTTGTGCGGCAATTATTGAAGCAGAAGAACGTTAACGATACAGAAGAAGGCAAACAATTGATCGCACTGATCAATGCCATTCGCGAAGACGAGTTTTGGAATGCCCAGATCGCTCAGCTCGACATGGATAGCAAGGCACGTATCACGATGTACTCGCAAGTAGGCGATGAGCGCATCGAGTTCGGCCGGCCGGACAATCCGGAAGTAAAATTTAAGAAACTGCGGGTCTTTTATAAAGAGATCCTGCCGCGTATGGGATGGAATAAATACGACAGGGTAAACCTGGAGTACGAGGGGCAGATTGTCGCGGAGTAATAAAAAAAGAATAACACAACCACTATAAATAGAATTACTACCATGGAACACGAGAAAATAGTCGTCGGATTGGACATAGGCACAACCAAGATCTGTGCGATTGTCGGTCGTAAGAATGAATTCGGTAAGCTGGAAGTCCTCGGGATGGGCAAGGCTGAATCGGAGGGCGTGGTGAAAGGTATCGTATTCAATATCGACAAAACCGTGCACGCGATCGAAAAGGCGATCAAGGAAGCGGGTGATCAGGCCGGTATCGACATCGGTGTGGTAAACGTGGGCATTGCGGGTCAGCATATCCGCAGCTTTATTCAACATGGTGGTATTACACGTTCTTCCAAAGAAGATGAGATCACGATCGACGACGTGGAGCGTCTGACGCAGGATATGTATCGCATGGTAGTGCCTCCGGGCAGCCAGATCATCCACGTCATGCCGCAAGATTACATGGTAGACTACGAAGACGGCATTAAGGAGCCGGTAGGCATGTCGGGTGTGCGCCTGGAGGCGGACTTCCACATCATTACCGCGCAGACCAACGCCATCAACAATATTAACAAGTGTGTACGCCGCAAAGGATTGGAGATCGAGGACCTGATCCTGGAGCCGCTGGCATCCAGCCTCGCCGTGCTGAACGACGAAGAGAAGGAAGCGGGTGTTTGTCTGATCGACATTGGTGGTGGTACGACGGACATTGCAATCTTCTATGACAACATCATCCGTCACACGGCGGTGATCCCGTTCGGAGGTAACATCATTACCAATGACATCAAGCAAGGGTTAATGGTGTTGCCGCAGCAAGCCGAGCAGCTGAAGACCCGTTTCGGCAGGGCCATTGCCGAAGAGGCAAGCCCGAACGAGATCGTGTCGATCCCCGGCATCCGCAACCGTGCGGCGAAAGAGATTTCCGTGAAGAACCTGTCGAACATCATCCAGGCGCGCATGGAAGAAATCATCGAGATGGCACACGCCGAAATCATCGCGTCAGGATTTGAAAATCGGTTGGCAGGTGGTATCGTCATCACCGGCGGTGGTTCGCAGCTGTCCAACCTGAAACAACTGGTAGAGTATATGACGGGTATGGATACCCGTATAGGTTACCCGAACGAGCACCTGGGCAAGACTAAGATCGAGGCCGCGAAGAGCCCGATGTATGCGACTGCGGTAGGGCTGGTATTATCGGGGTTCCGTTCGCTGGACGAGCGGGAATCGCGCTACAAAGAAGCTCGCGAGGTGGTACGAGTAGCACCCAAAGCGAAGAAGCCCGTCGCATCGAGGAATTTCTTCAACGACATCTTGAACAAAACCAAGAGCCTGTTGATCGATGACCTGGACGGTAAGAACGAATATTAAATACAGAGAACTGGCAGGAGAGTATTGGGACTTGAGATTCGGAACGATATTTTTGCCGGTCACAAAAAAAGCAACAACCACTAAAAGTAATACACATGTTCGAAACAGGATCCTACAAATTTGATGTTCCGAAGACGAGCCCCACGCGGTCGATCATCAAAGTGATCGGCGTGGGCGGCGGCGGAAGCAATGCTGTGAACCACATGTACAAACAAGGCATCAAAGATGTTGAGTTTGTCGTCTGCAATACCGACGCCCAGGCGCTGAACCTGAGCCCGATACCGAACAAGTTGCAGATCGGTCTCAACCTAACGGAAGGGCTGGGCTGCGGCGCGAATCCCGAAGTAGGGAAGAACGCTGCCCTCGAAAGCAAGGAGCAGATTCGCGAGATGCTGACCGGCACCAAAATGGTTTTTGTCACCGCCGGTATGGGCGGTGGTACGGGAACCGGTGCGGCGCCCGTCATTGCCAAGATCGCCAAGGATATGGACATCCTGACGGTCGGCATCATTACCTCGCCGTTCTCATTCGAAGGAAAGAAAAAAATGGCACAGGCCGAGCTGGGCATCGATGCCTTGCGTCAAAGCTGCGATACAGTACTGGTCATACTGAACGACAAGCTGCGCGAGATCTATGGCAACCTTTCGATCAACCAGGCCTTTGCCCAAGCCGATAACGTATTGACTACTGGTGCCAAAGGCATCGCCGAGATCATCACCCTGGCCGGCTACGTAAACGTAGACTTCCAGGACGTACGCACGGTCATGCTAAACGCAGGGGCGGCCGTGATGGGCTCCAGCGAAACGCGCGGTGAAGACCGCGCCAAAAAGGCTGCCGAAGGTGCCCTGTCGTCACCCCTGCTGGACAACCGCGACATCATGGGTGCGAAGAAAATCTTGCTGTCCATCATCTCGGGTGTAGAAGCCGAGTTGCAGATGGATGAGCTTACCGAGATCACCGAATATATCCAGGAGCAGGCCGGCGAAGAAGCCGAAATGATCTTCGGTCACGGTGTAGACTCCGACCTGGGCGACCGCATTCGTGTAACGGTAATCGCTACCGGTTTTAACCATGAGTCAACGAAGTTTACTACTTCCCCGCCCAGGAAGGCAGAAGATACCAAGAAGGTGCACGACCTGGACCGTAGCAGCGAGCGCCAACAAGGCTGGTTGTTCAACGGCAACAGCACGCAGACGCACAGCGACAATTCGGTAAACGAGCGCAACTTCGACGTGAAAGCCAAGCCGGAAGTAAAGCCTGAACGTCCGGAAGAGAACCGTTCGTCGGAGCGTGAATTTACCTTCTCCGGCCCGTTCAATAACAACAAGCAACAAGAACCCGTCGTGCGTCATGACGACGAGGGTGATGAAGGCTTGTTTCGCGACGACGAGTTTGACGACGTGTCCGTAAAGTATGGTGACCAGATCATCAACGACGACGGCATGATGGAGTTGCGCAACACCAAACAGCGTTTGCAGCAACAAGCACGCGAGCGCCAGGACAAGCTCAAGCAAGCGCGCAAGAACGAAATGACCAAAGAGGAGTTCAACGAAAAGTGGGCGTTGCCCGCGTACCTGCGTCGCGGTGTAAAGATGACGGACGTGCCGCACTCTTCGGAGCCGTTCATTTCAAAGTATAACCTGAATGATGACAACAGCATTCTGGGCAACAATAAGTTTTTACATGACAATGTAGATTAACAAGGCTACAGGCGATTGCCTGTAGGTAAAGATATGGCATTCCGGTGCGACAGGTCATTTACTCCATTCGTAGTGGTTGTTGGTGGTAAATATTTTTTGCCGGCACCGGATGCCAATTTTTTAACTAAAGAGTAGCGCGCATTTTTTGTCTGCAGCTTTTTATTCAGCAGATGCGCGCAAGGCAATGCCGGACGTTGACCACGTTCGGCATTTGTTTTTCTAGTCGCGCAGGTCTTTTCGCATATATTTAGAACAGATCGGACACTCCGTCCACACGTGGCCGCGGGCCGGGCAGAACTTTCGGCCGAAGTAAATAATCTGCAGGTGGGCTTTATTCCATTTCTCCTGGGGTATGAGGCGTTTCAGATCGTGCTCGGTCTGCTCGACGCTCTTGCCGTTGGTCAGGCCCCACCGGTAGGCCAGGCGATGAATGTGCGTATCGACGGGAAAGGCTGGCAACCCGAACCATTGGGTCATCACGACGGAGGCCGTCTTGTGCCCCACGGCCGGCAACGCTTCGAGCGCTTCGAAGGTACCGGGCACTTCGCCGTCGTATTGATCGATCAGGATCTGCGAGAGCCCATGTATACCCTTTGATTTCATCGGCGACAGCCCGCACGGTTTGATGATCTCGCGGATTTCCTCCACGCTCATCTTTACCATATCGTAAGGGTTGTCGGCTTGCTTAAAGAGGGTAGGGGTAGTTTTGTTTACGCGCTCATCCGTACACTGCGCCGAGAGCAACACCGAGATGAGCAGGGTATAGGCGTCTTTGTGCTGCAGGGGTATTTCAGGGTCGGGGAAATGATGTTCGAGGATGGCGATTATATCCGCCACTTTTTCGGCTTTGGTCATGGAACGATACGGTCAGGGATACAGCAGGTACTTCTTGCGTTTTTCTTTAAAGGCGTCCAGGCCGGGCTGCCAGCTGGCGCGAATCTGTTCTTCGGTCATACCCGCCTTGATCTGCTGTTGCAGCTCCTCTGTGCCTGCCAGCACATTGAAAGACTTGATAAAGAACTTCTCTTTATTGGGATACAGTTTATATACCTTCAGGAGGTATTGCAGGTCTACCTTGCGGGCTACCGGCACCTGGCGCAGGTCTATCCCATAGCAGGTTTCGTTCTCGTGCGGTGGATCCATCGTCGTGCCTTTGATCTCCACCGGGGTGAACTGGAATGTCATGTTGGGCACATTCTTCAGCGCAGGGCTGCCCAGTGCCTGGAAGGGCATCGGCGTACCGCGGCCGAGACTGATGTCGGTACCCTCGAAGAGACAGATCGAGGGATACAGGCGTATGGCCTGGTCGTTTGGCAGGTTGGGCGAAGGCCTGACGGGCAGTGAATAATCGTCAGTACGTTTCCAATGCAGGAGCGGAATCACTTCAACGTCGCACTTGCGTTCACCGTCCAGCCAGCCTTCGCCGTTGATCATGCCCGCCATTTCACCCAGCGTCATACCGTGCGTGACAGGAATGGGGTGCATGGCCAGGAACGACTTAAACTCCGGCTTGCGTATAGGGCCATCGACATAACTGCCGTTGGGGTTTGGGCGGTCGAGAATAATGAGATGTTTGTTGTTTTCGGCGCAGGCCTCCATGAGGTAATGCAGCGTGCTGATATAGGTATAGAAGCGGGCGCCTACATCCTGGATGTCAAAGATAATGATGTCGACATCGGCCAGCTGGCGAGGCGTGGGTTTGCGGTTCTTGCCGTAGAGCGATACCACGAGCACACCGGTCTGGTGATCGATACTATCTTGCACATGTTCTCCATTGGCGGCATTGCCACGAAAGCCGTGCTCGGGTCCAAAGATCTTGACCAGGTTTACACCGCGGCTTTTGAGCGTATCGGCCACGTGGGTTTTGTTGATCAGGGCGGTATTGTTGACGACCAACGCTACCCGCTTGCCGGCCAGTTTGGGCAGCAGGACATCGAGCCGGGCGGCCCCGACAACGACGCCGGGGGGTGGGGCAGGGGTCTGGGCGGCCGCCGGAGCCTCCGTTGCCGGCGTTGTGGGCCGGGCGTGGCATTGTACCAACCCCAGCAGGCAAAGGGCGAATAGCCCCGGTTGGAGCAAAAAGGCGGTTCGGATGGCAGCGGTGCGTACTTTCATAGGAACGGGTGGTTGTTTTACGGACAGTTGGTTATGGACCGTTCAAGTCCTACTTTTACGGCCATATTTAGCTGAAAAGGTAATAATTAGGCTTGAACCTTTCGTATTTCATATCTAAAAGAATCAGCCGGGAGCAGCGGTCAGGGTTTGCCTCGACGATCCACAAGATCGCCATTGTCAGTATCGGCATTGGGCTCGGCGCCGCCATCGTCTCCTTTCTGATCATGAAGGGATTTCAGGAGACTATTCAGAATAAAATATACGGCTTTAACGGCCACCTGCTTATTACTAAGCTTACCCCCAGCAACTCCGTGGACGAGGAGCCGATGGACTTTCATGTCGACGCATACGATCATCCCGAGCAATATCCCTATATCCGCCACATGCAGGAGTATGCGCATAAGACGGGATTGGTAAAGACGCAAGATGAAGTGTTAGGCGTCGTGTTTAAAGGTGTCGGTAAAAGCTTTGACCAAAAGGCCTTTCAGGAAAACCTGATCGCGGGAGAGTTTATTCAATTCCCCGACTCCAGTCACTCGAATCAGGTCGTTATCAGTCAAATCATCGCCGATAAGTTGAAAGCAAAGGTTGGGGATTTTATTATTGTACACTTTTTTCAAAACCCTCCGCGTTTTCGCAAGCTGAAGATTGCCGGTATTTATGAGACGAATTTATCGGAGTATTTTGACAGCAAGGTAATTCTCGGTGACATTCGCCTGATTGCACGGTTAAACGATTGGGCGGAGGGTGTAAGCGGTGGGTTGGAAGTGTTTTTATATGATCCCGAGCACGCGGAAGAAGCGCGCGAGGTACTGGCAGAGTCGACAGATTTTGATATGCGTATAGACTTGATCAGCGAGCGCTATCAACAGGTGTTTGAATGGCTCGGGCTGGTGAACCGTCAGGTAGTAATTTTGTTATGCATTATACTCACCGTGGTATGTGTAAACATGATTTCAATCGTGTTGATTTTGGTAATGGAGCGTACACAAATGATTGGTATGTTAAAAGCGTTGGGAGGCAACGATCGCCTGGTGCGTTCGATCTTTATATACCAGGGTTTCAGTCTTGTAATGAAAGGCCTGTTTTTAGGCAATTTGATTGGATTGGGGCTTTGTAGCTTGCAGTATTATTTTAAAATCGCTAAACTGAATCCTCATGACTATTACATGAGCTTTGTGCCCATTAGCTGGCACTGGGAGACTGTCTGGATGCTTAATTTATTGACACTCATGGTTGTTACCGCGGTCCTGATTATCCCTACCGAGGTTATTGTCCGTATCCGGCCCATAAAAGCCATTCGTTTTGATTAGTTAATCCGTGGTTATAAGCGTTTAAACTTCAAATAATTTCCTATTTTTGTTGATGTAAGGAGCCCACCTTATATCGAAATGTTTTAATGTTATGCAATTAAAATTCAAAAATCCGGTCAGGCCTGACCTGACCTCAACTATCCAGAAGCGCAACCGCCGGCTTCAGGCGTTCTTTAACGCCAAGAATCTGGATGTGCGGTTGCACGGCGACGCTCAAAATCCGCTCATGGTATTGTGCGGATGCGTAGGACTGTCTGCTTATGTACACAATTTTGACCTGCGTATGTTGGATAAGCCCAACCAGGGAGAAGTTATGCGCATTTTTAAGCTGACAGAGATCGTACAAGGTACACGCGAAGAAGTTGTAGAATGGCTACAGCAGTATCCGCAAATGCCTTTGTATCGTATCCAGCACGCAGGTAGCAAGCTGTTTTTGTGTGGTTTCAACTTTGTTGACCGCGAGCAGAAATTAGGCCGGTACCCGGTCTTTGCCCGCGAAGACTACCACATTTACAAACAGCGTGAAGCTGCGGAAGACATCCTCAACATGCTAAAAGAGGACGGTTACGAAGTGGAAATTACCGAGCCCGATCTCGAGCTGGTGAAATCACACGTCGGTCCGATCACTTTTGTTGGCCTGGAGGATTAGCTGACGTGATTTGATCCGTTGGTTCGCGGGCAGGTCAGCTTGTCCGCGAACCAGCGGGTTGGATGTTAGTTATCCGGAACACTTAGCGTACCGCCGTAACGGCTGGGTTGGGAATGTATTTTCTGAACCAGCTTTGAATGGTCATTTGCAAGACCCCGAAGAAGGCCTCCTTGAAGATGCCCGGAGACATCTTTGACTCTCCGCGCGTGCGGTCGGTAAAGATGATTGGGACTTCTGTGAGCTTGAAGCCAAACTTCCAGGCGAGGAATTTCATCTCGATCTGGAAAGCATATCCCACAAATCTGATCTGATCCAGCACGATGGTCTCCAGTACCACACGCCGGTAGCAAACAAAGCCCGCTGTCGTGTCGCGTATCGGAATGCTCGTGATCATGCGCACATAGCTACTGGCAAAGTACGACAACAACACCCGGCCCATGGGCCAGTTCACCACGTTTACACCCGTAGCATAACGCGAGCCGATCGACACATCACTGCCGTGCTCCGCGCACGAGAGGTATAGATTTACCAGGTCTTTCGGATCGTGCGAAAAGTCGGCATCCATTTCCAGGATGTAGTCATAACCTTTTTCCAGCGCAAATTTAAACCCTGTGATATAGGCAGTACCCAATCCTTGTTTTCCCGGACGTTTTAATAAGTGCAGGCGGGTAACTGCTGTATTGTACGTAAGCTGAAGTTGTTCGACAATTTCAGCCGTGCCGTCAGGAGAATTGTCGTCTACAATAAGAATGTCAAAATCCTTGGGCAGCGCAAAGACAGTATCGATGATCGCGCGGATATTCTCGCGTTCCTTATACGTGGGAACAATGACGATAGCGTTATTCACGACTGGTTTTTGGATTATAGCAAAACTAAAAAAAGCCTGCGTTTATACAATTCATCCGGCGTGCCAGGCGTCGATTTTTTACCGTGTGTTGTCGATTGCGATGACGCTTAGGTCGCGATTGTGTCGCGTCAGCGCAGTTTTTCCTCTTTTATTCACCGAACGTGCTCCGTAAAATTTAACATACGACGGAAGGCTCATAGGGGCCTATTTTTGGATTGGCGAAGAATCTGTTACTTTGACAACGTTCGGCGCCGTATCCGGCCCAACGGATAACCTGGCTGGCACGGTAATCGTACTACAAAATGCTGGCATAAAAACCCTTAAACATTTACAAACATCATATGAGACAACTATTCTTCGCCGCCCTGTTGCTGCTCCTGGTTTTACCAGGTCAAGCGCAACTATTCGAAGGCACGATCCGCTGGAAGATGGAAGCAGTAATCACCGATCCGGCCACCAAAGCCAAGATGGAAGAAGCACAAAAGAAAATGAACGACCCGGCTACACAGGCGCAAATGAAAGAGCTGGAAGCAAAAATGAGCGACCCCCAGTTCAAGGCCATGATGGAAGCAAACCCCCAGATGAAGACACAAATGGAGGCGATGCTCAAGGCAGCGAAAGGTGGCAACATTAATTCGTTCATACCGACGGGGCTTGAGCAAAAGACTAAAAATGGCAACGCGCTGACCAAAATGGAAGGCGGTATCATGGCCAACATGGAAATGCTCTACCTCAAGGATAAAAATCAATCTTACCGCATCGACCGCGAAAGCAAAACCTACTCGGTGTTGCCCAAAGGCGACGAAAATCAGGATGATAAAACCAAGACGCCTGAGGTGAAAGTCACCAAGACAACGGAGACAAAAAAGATCCTGGACTACACCTGTACCAAGTACGTTGCAGAGAGCACCTACCAGGGTAAAAAAAGCACGCAGATATTTTGGACGACCACGGCTATTCAGGACTTCGACATGAAGAGTATGGCGCAGCAGCGCTTTGGCAACAATCCGCAACGGTTGTTCTATGAAAAGATCGACGGTGTACCGTTGCGCATCGAGATGACGGTTCCCGAAGGCAACATGATTATGGAAGTTACATCCTTGAAGCGCCATGCCTTGCCGGCCGCGGACTTCGCTATACCAACAGGGTATAAAGAAACGCAGCTGTCGATGTTCGGCCGGTAATTATCTCAAAGAGCATAACGGTATAAACAGAGAAGCCCGCATGTATACATGCGGGCTTCTTATTTTTTTGTTGTCGTTATCTTAATATCCCAATACCTTCAGCATGCTCTCCTCAGTCTGCTGCGCAGCAAATAGGCGGGTAGTGATCTCGCCGTCTTCGTTGCGGTCGATCAGGACGTGCTGCGGGGCTGGTACGAGGCAGTGTTGAATGCCACCGTAGCCACCCAGAGATTCCTGGTAAGCACCTGTGTGGAAGAAGCCGATGTATAAAGGCTCTTCGTCGTTGATCATGGGCAAGAACACCTCGCCCGTGTGAGCTTCCGAGTTGTAATAGTCCATGCTGTCGCACGTCAGGCCACCCATGTTTACCTTGTGGTAAGGGTCGTCCCATTTGTTGGCGGCCAGCAGTACATACTTCTGGTTGAGGCCCCATGCGTCCGGCAGGTGGGTGATGAACGAACCATCGATCATGTACCACAGCTCTTTGTCGTTCTGCAGTTTCTGATCGATGACATTGTACAGCACCGCGCCGCTTTCGCCTACGGTGTAGCTACCGAACTCCGTGAAGATGTTCGGCACAGGTACGTTGTTCTTATCACAGATCCACTTAATGTTTTCCACGATCTGTTCGATCATGTACTTATAGTCAAAGTGGAACGTAAGGGACGTCTTAATCGGGAAACCACCGCCGATGTCGATCGAGTCGAGCGACGGGCAGATCTTTTTCATTTCGCAATACTTGAAAACAAAGCGGCTCAGCTCGCTCCAATAGTACGCGGTGTCTTTAATGCCCGTGTTGATGAAGAAGTGCAGCATCTTAAGCGACGCCTTTTCGCTCTTCTCAATGTTCTCACGGTAGAAAGGAATGATGTCGCTGTAGCGAATGCCGAGACGCGAGGTGTAAAACTCGAACTTAGGTTCTTCGTCGGCGGCCACACGGATGCCTACCCGGTAGGGGGTCTTGACATTCTTTTCGTATTCTTCGAACTCACCCATCTCGTCCAGGATCGGAATACAGTTGTGGAAACCGTCGTTGAGGAGGTCGGAGATGTATTGTGTGTACAACGGCATTTTAAAGCCGTTGCACAAAATGTACGTATCCTTGGTGATCTTGCCTTTGGCGTAGAGAGACCGCACGATGGGGATGTCGAACGCCGACGAAGTCTCCATGTGCACGTCCTCGTTCTTCACGGCTTCTTCCAGAACGAAGGAAAAGTGTGAAGACTTGGTGCAGTAGCAATACGTGTACTTACCGTTGTATTTAAATTTCTCCAGAGCAGCCTTAAAAAGAGCCTGTACTGAGCGAATATTCTCGCTAATGCGGGGCAGGTAGGTTAGCTTGAGGGGAGTGCCGTATTGTTTGATGATGTCCATCACGGGAACATCGTTAAACAGCAATTCGTGGTCGCGGACCTTAAATTCTTTTTGAGGAAACTCAAAAGTTTGCTCAATCAGTTCGCGGTAGCTCTTCATTTACTCCGTTGTCTGTTAGTCTGTTGAACGTCTTGAAAAATGTAATGACTTTAGTTTGGTGCGGAGGGCTTCCTGCGCCGGTCTTTTTATTGTCAGTGGTCTACTACAGGCCGATTGCTGCTGTTGCAATGAACAGATAGTGACGAACGCTCTGGCAAAGGGTGCAATATTGGGATAAATTTGCCATCTTTGCAATAATTCATTTGGAACCCATGGTTAATCGTTTTTCCGATCTGATTGTTCCGGTCTACACCGGTCAGCCCGACCTCTAAGGGCGGACGGAAGCGCGTTTTTTTAACTTATTCCTGCGGTTAACCACTAATTCATAAAACCTTAATAGACATTGTCGTGAAAGAGCTAAAGATCATTGAAGTGAAGTCCGAAATCGGTGCCGGAACCCGCGGCGCGAGCATGGGCGTGGAAGCCATGAAGATCGCCAGCCTCGACCTGCAGTCGGATTTTTTTAAGCAACACGAGTCCGTAGAAGTAGAGAACGTCAACGAGCTCCTGTTTGACGGCGCCCAACATGCACACGCCAAGTTCATTGACGGCGTCATGATCATGGAAGAGCGCGTTTGCCTGGAAGTATACGAAACCATCTTTGATGAGTTCTTCCCGCTGGTACTGGCCGGCGACCACAGCACCGCCTACGGCACCATTGCCGGCATCAAAAAGGCGCATCCCAAAGCACGTCTCGGCGTGATCTGGATCGATGCCCATGCCGACATCCACACACCGTTCACCACTCCGTCCGGCAACATGCATGGCATGGCCCTGGCTATGGCGTGTAGCATTGACAATTACGAGTGTAAGATCAACGACCCGCTCGGCGAGACGCTCGAATACTGGGAGCAGCTTAAGAACGTAGGGATGCCCGGCCCGAAGATCTACCCGGAAGACATTGTCTACATCGGCGTACGCGAACTGGAAAAGCCAGAGAACTACCTGTTGAACAAATACAACGTCAACTTCATCGAGATCGAAGACGTGCAGCGCGAAGGCGCGGAAGTCATTGCCCGCAAGGCGTTGGCGATGCTCGACCACTGCGATTATGTTTACGTGTCGTTTGACGTCGACAGTCTCGACAGCCATGTATCGACCGGCACCGGCACGCCGTCGCCCAATGGCCTGACCGTAGCGGAAGCGAAGGTGCTCAATACAGAGCTGGCGCGCGACCACAAGGTTTGTGCCTGGGAGATCGTAGAAGTAAACCCGACACTGGACACAGAAAACCGGATGGCCGAAAGCGCATTCGAGATTCTGGAAGCCACTGCCAAGGCTATTGCCAACCGTCCTGTATTGGCGGAATAATCATTTTTTATTGTAGCGTGACGGATCCTCGAGTAATGCAATGTACTCGCGGATCGTCGTCATCATGTTGTTGCGGATGATCGGGTCGGTGATAAACTTGGGTATGTTTCCCGGTTTGGACAAGATGCGATAAGTGGCCTTTGTACGGCCTGGCGTCAGCCGTTCCAGGCGCCAGCTGCCGGCCAGCTCCAGGCGGGTAACACCTTTACGCACGGGAGCACGTGTAGCGTCTACGTGCGATTCGAAGGCGATAAAGAGGATGCCGGGGCCCGGGAAGGAGAGACGATAGATCAGGTAGCTATCCTGGTCGGCGACGGGCCAGGGAATGTCGTGGTAGGAATATTCGAACCAGGTAGTGGTGTCGCGTTGTTTGTAGATCTTAAACTCGCTCACATGGCTTTGCCATTGCTCAACCAACGTTTGGTCCTGAATGATGCGCAGCCCTTCATATACCGTGTTGTTGAAAAAAAACTCCCCCTTTACTTCGCGGGCCTCTACGGGCGGTGAGACCTTGGAAAATGTAATCCAGCGCTCGTAAATGCTGATATCGCCATCTTTTTTAACCAGTTCAAACCCCTCGTCGTCCTGTGCTTTCGTGGCGAGGGCCATGAAACTACAAAACACCCAAACGTACATCTTCATAAGCTTTTTAATAATTTACCAATCGGGCCGCTGCTTTTCATAACGCGTAAATCCCTGTTTTTCTTAATTTCGCCCCGTAATTTGAATAACACAAGCCATGAGCCAGAACACACCAATATCGTCGTTTATCGAGAAAAATTTTCTGCATTTTAATGCAGCTGCGCTGGTAGATGCCGCCAAAGGCTATAAAAAACACCTTGCCGAAGGTAAAAAAATGATGGTAACGCTGGCTGGCGCTATGAGTACCGGCGAGCTGGGCATCAGCTTTGCCGAAATGATCCGCCAGAACAAGGTGCACATCATTTCTTGTACCGGTGCCAACCTCGAAGAGGACATCATGAACCTGGTGGCACATTCACACTACAAGCGCATTCCCAACTACCGCGACCTCACGCCCGAGCAGGAGTGGGGCCTTCTGGAAAACCACCTCAACCGCGTAACCGATACGTGTATTCCCGAAGAGGAAGCCTTCCGCCGTCTGCAGAAGCACCTGTTCAAGGTATGGAAAGATGCGGAAGACGCGGGCGAGCGCCTGTTTCCGCATGAATTTATGTTCCGCATGATCAACAGCGGAGACTTGAAGCAATATTATGAAATTGATCCGAAGAATTCCTGGATGATCGCCGCCGCGGAACGCAATATGCCGATGGTTGTACCGGGTTGGGAAGACTCCACCATGGGTAACATCTTCGCGTCGTACGTTCTAACGGGCGAGCTGAAGGCCAGCACCATGAAGTCGGGTATCGAGTACATGGTATGGCTGGCAGACTGGTACACACAAAATGCCGTAACAGACGGTATCGGCTTCTTCCAGATCGGTGGTGGTATTGCCGGTGACTTCCCGATCTGCGTGGTGCCTATGTTGCACCAGGACCTGGAGCGTACTAACGTGCCCTTCTGGAGCTACTTCTGCCAGATCAGCGACTCGACCACCAGCTACGGCTCGTATTCGGGCGCAGTACCCAACGAGAAAATCACATGGGGTAAGCTGAGCATTGAAACACCTAAGTTTATTGTTGAATCAGATGCGACCATTGTCGCACCCCTGATGTTTGCCTACATACTCGAGTGGTAGGGGTATCTTTATTATGAACGTAGATCAGTCACTTCGCACAGCGGTCAAACAAGCGGCCGAAGCCCTGTTTGGTCAGCCGCTGTCAACTATACAACTGCAACCCACAAACGCCGAGTTTGAAGGCTCGCACACCGTCGTGTGCTTCCCCCTCACCAAACTGTCGCGCAAAGGTCCCGAAGAAACGGCACGCCTGGTAGGCGACTACCTGGTGCAACATGCCGGCATCGTGAGCCGCTACAATGTGGTAAAAGGTTTTTTGAACCTGGTACTGAGCGACCAGGTATGGGTAGATGTATTGCGCGCAATTGTCGCCAACCCGAATTACGGTCAACTGCCGGACAACGGCCAGGAGATCATGATCGAGTATTCGTCGCCCAACACCAACAAGCCCTTGCACCTCGGTCACCTGCGCAACAACTTCCTGGGGTGGAGCGTAAGCGAAATCTACAAAAACAACGGCTATATCGTACACAAAGTACAGATCATCAACGACCGCGGTATCCACATCTGTAAGTCCATGGCCGCCTGGAAGCTGTACGGCGATGGCGAAACGCCGCGGAGCACGAATATGAAGGGCGATCACCTCGTAGGCAAATACTATGTCGAGTTCGACAAAGCCTACAAGGCGCAGATGGCGGCCCTGATCACCAAAGGCGCCAGCGAAGAGGAGGCCGCGAAGCAGGCCCCCATCATGCAGCTCGCGTCTGACATGCTGCGCAAATGGGAGCAGAAAGACCCCGATACGGTGGCTCTCTGGCAGACCATGAACGGCTGGGTGTACGAAGGCTTTAGCGCCACCTATGCCCGAATGGGCGTGGACTTTGATAAACTGTACTACGAATCCGATACCTACCTGCTGGGCCGCGACGAAGTGTTGAAAGGCGTAGAGAAAGGTATATTCTTTAAGAAAGACGACGGCTCCGTTTGGGTAGACCTGACGGCCGACGGCCTGGACCAAAAAGTATTGCTGCGTTCCGACGGCACCTCCGTATACATGACGCAGGATATCGGCACCGCCATCCTGCGCTTCCGCGATTTCCCCAAAATCATGGGCCAGGTATATACCGTGGGCAATGAACAGGAGTACCACTTCAAAGTGTTGTTCCTGATCCTGGGCAAACTGGGCTACGAATGGGCCAAGCAATGCTTCCACCTTTCCTACGGCATGGTCGACTTGCCTACCGGTAAGATGAAGTCGCGCGAGGGAACGGTCGTAGACGCCGACGAGCTTATGGAGGAAATGTACGAGGACGCCGAAAAGCAGTCGCGTGAGCTGGGCAAGCTGGACGAGATGAGCAGCGACGAAGCAAAGCGTCTCTTTAACATGGTCGGCCTGGGCGCGTTGAAATTCTTCCTGTTGAAAGTAGATCCCAAGAAGCGGATGATGTTTGATCCGCAGGAATCGATCCAGCTGCAAGGCTTTACCGGTCCGTTCATCCAGTATACCCACGCACGTATCCGCTCCATCGTCCGCAAGGCCGAGAGCCTGGACTTGCAGGTATCGGCCGCCGACCTGAACGGCGTGACTGCCCTGGAGCCCGCTGAACGCGAAGCGCTGCAAGTGCTGAGCGTATTTGAAAACAAAGTACAGGAAGCTGCCCGTGAATACGCTCCCTCCATCATTGCCAACTACGCCTACGACCTGGCAAAGGAGTACAACAAATTCTACCAGAACATACCGATCTTTAACGAGACCGACACAAACAAGCTAAAGTTTCGCATAGCCTTATCTCAGTCCATCGCCAATTCTATCAAACGCGCGATGCATATGCTGGGCATTGAAGTGCCCGAGCGCATGTAGACTGACATCATTTTGATGCTATTGAAAGGCCGCCTATTCCGGGCGGCCTTTTTGCTTATATAAAGGATCTGATTTAAAAGGATTTGCTGGCGCAAGGTATTAGCGCCAAGCGCTAGCGTAAGCGCGGTACTTGTGACGGAAATTGCGGCCAGTCTTACTGGCGTGGAACCGTACCGCAAACACCGCAAGTGCCGTTTTACCCCAAATTACACGTTTTTGTCCATGTTTTTACTGCCCTACAGGGTGATATTTTGCCATCCACACCCACCGTTACTATACTATATTAATATGTCGATTTTTACCGAAATGTATATTCTAAACAATTTCCAAGCGCTATACTATATTTTTATTTAACGCAACCTTTTCAAAATCTCAACTAAACTGTAACAGCTACGTTTATTCTCCCACGAACAACGCATTAACAAGCACTCAACAACGAACATGACCAGTAATCCCCCCGCTACTTTCTAATTCTCTGCAGAAAGGCATTCCTAGACGGCTGGTTTATTTCCCCTGACGTACCGAACAACAAACGAGGTTTAAAAACTTAAACCAGGTCCTTCTATTGCCTTCGCGGAGCATCGCCGAAGAAAGTATACTACTGTGTCTACTCGGCCTCTCTAATTTCTTCACATAAACCAAACAACAATGGCTGGAATTTTCAAAAAGGCCATGGGCCTCTTCGTGGAATTCGAGGAGGACAAGGCAACGCATGGGCTATCCCAAAAAGATAGCCGGACAACAGTCGAAAGACAGAGCGCAAAACCACCGGACGCAGTTCCGCAGGGTAGGGCACCGGCTCGTCCGGCGCTGAACGAAGAAACCTTTGAGAAGTTCGAACAACACTTCGAAAAGCTTTTTGATCAGGCAAACCTGCCGGGACCGGACTACTACGAGTTCTGGAAAATGATGGAGACACTCGAAGTGCACATCAAAGATGAGCGCGCACGCATCGCTGCTACCTATGCCTCGTTGGCCATACAAGGATTGACCAAAGCGAAGTTGATGGAAACGGCAGAAAAGTATAAAACGCTCATCGAACAGGACCAAAGTAGTTTCGAAAAGGCAGCGCGCGAGAAAGGCGACCACGCGATCAGTCAGCAACAGCAGCAGGTAAAGCAGCTGGAAGAAACGATCGTGCAGCATTCGGAGGCGATCCGGAAGCTTACGCAGGAGATCACCGAGTCGCAGGCGGCGATGAAGGTCCTGCAAGATTCCATTGCCGACGAACAACAAAAGCTGGAAACCAACAAGCAAGGTTACGCGCTGGCGTGCGAGGCCATGCTTCGAAAGATCAACAACGACATAACCAAAATACAAACAACGCTATAAACTATGGAGACACAATTCTTTCCTACGGACTCGCAACAGCTTAAGTCGTACTGGAAGCGGCCCGGTGGCAAGTTCGGAACCCTCGTAGGCCTCGGCTTACTGGTGGCGGCTGGCTACTATGTACTGCCCGTGCTAACCAAGGTCGTATGGAACACAGTAAACTTTGGTATTGCCCTGGCATCGCTCGGCGCATTCCTCTACATGGTCACGCACCGGAAGTTTAGGCTAGGCCTCTTTTACCTCTATGAGATTCTGATGAAGAAGTTCGTGGGTATCGTAATCGAGCTGGACCCCTTCATCATTGCCGAGGACTATATCGGCGACATGACCGAAGAGCGTGAGAAATTATACAAACAATCGCTCGAAGTCGATGGTCAGAAGGAGAAGATCGATCTCAAGATTAAGGAAAAGGAAAGCGAGATCAACAAGTTCATGACCAGGGCACACGTGGCGCGCGAGCGAAACATGTTGCCGGAGCTAGGCAATATGACGCGGCAGATCGGCCGACTGAAGGAGTATATCCAACAGCTGACGCCGATCCGGGATAACCTGTCGCGCATTGGTGAATACCTCACCCGCATTCACCAGAACAGTGCCTACCTCATTGAAGACGCACGCAATGAGCTGGAGTTGAAGCGCGACCTGTATAAGTCCGTCACGTCGGGTAACCGTGCCCTGAACTCCGCCCTGAAGATCTTCAAAGGCGACCCTGAGAAGAAGCTGCTGGTAGAACAGTCCATGGAATACCTCAAGGAAGACATCGCGGGTAAGCTCGCCAACATGAAAAAGGCCATTACCTATTCGGCCGACTTCATGAAATCGATCGACCTCGACAATGCTACCTATGAAAAAGAAGGCCTCAAAATGCTCGAGTCTTTCAACGTGGAGGGTGCCTTTAAGCTCACCACCGGGGGTACAGCAAAAGGATCAGGCGAAGGCACTGCGTTTCAGGACCTATTAAAATAACAGAACAACAACGTAACCAACTAAAACAACAACAAACCTACATTACTATGGCTATTAAATTAAAATCATCGGGCAAGATCTTCTTGATTGTTCTTACCCTGGCACTCATCTTCGTTGGCAAGCTGTACTGGTATGACAAACGTCCGCAGGAAGCAAAAGCGTCACACGACATCGGTCGCGTGGCCTTGCCCGACGCACCGGAAGCCTCGCTCGCCGGTAACGCGATAGCGTTGCCATTGCCTTCGCAAGAGGAATCGGTAAACGGTGGTACACGCATCGTGTGGAAGATCATGGCGTGGAACTCGCAGTTCCCCTTGCTCTATGCCAACGGTGGCGCGAACACTACCAAGGGGTCGCTGGCCGATAAGTCCAGGTTGCAGATCCAGATCGTGCGACAGGACGACTGTTTCAAGTCGATTACCGACATCGTCAAATTCGCACAGGATTATAAAAACAACCCTGACGCTCCGGGTGTATTCGCGTCCTTCATGGGCGACGGTATGCCGGCCTTCTTCGCAGCGCTCTCCAAAGAGCTGGAGCCCCTGGGTCCCGAATATCAGCCTGTAGCATTCTACGCCATGGGTAAATCATACGGTGAAGACCAGTTGATGGGACCCGCTGAATGGAAAAAAGATCCTGCCTCGGCCGTGGGTAAAACGGTAGCCTGTGTGTTGCGCGACGGCGACATGAACATCCTGCTGAAGTGGGCAGGTGACAATAACCTGAAAGTAAACCCGGACGAAACGACGTATGACAAGAACGCGATCAACCTGATTGCTGCCAACGACTTCCTCGATGCCGCCAACAAATACATCACCGGCTACAAGGAAACACGCAAGCTCATTCAGGACGGTAAAAAAGTAAGCGAAGAGATCACGGTAGGTGTGGACGCTGTATCGACCTGGACACCGGCCGACGTAAACATCGCCCAGCAAAAAGGTGGCCTGGTATCCATCGCCACCACTAAGCAGTACTCGTCGCAGATGCCAAACATTACGATCACGATCAAGAAGTTCGCCTACGACCACCGTACCGACATCGAAAACCTGATCATGATGCTGGGCCAGGCGGGCGACCAGGTGCGCTCTTTTACGGAAGCCAAGGTATTTGCCGCCAAGGTCTCCGCGAAGGTATATAACGAGCAGACAGCCGATTACTGGTTGAAATACTACAACGGTGTTACCGAAAAAGACCGTCAGGGTAACATGGTGTCACTGGGTGGCTCCATGGCCTTCAACCTGCAGGACGCCGCCAACATGTTCGGCCTGGGTAAAGACGGCATCGACCGCTACAAGATCGTGTACACCACGTTCGGTGATATACTCTCGAAGATGTACCCGGAATACATGGCTACATACCCGGCGTACTCGACTATAGTGGACAAGTCGTTCCTGCAGTCAGTGTTGGTCAATCATCCCGAGCTCCTGGAAGGTCAGGCGTTAAAGCAGACCTACTCGGCGGAGATCACCACGGAGGTATCGTCGCGCACATACGAGATCCAGTTTGAGACCGGCAGCGCCGTGATCAAACCTACATCGTACCAGGTGCTGGACGAGATCCTGAGCAGCTCGGTGGTGGCCGAAGGCCTGAAAGTAGGGATCTACGGTCACACCGATAACACCGGTAGCATTGCCGTCAACCAGGAGCTGTCAGAAGCTCGTGCGGCGGCGGTAAAACGCTACCTCGTGGGCAAAGGCCTGACCGAGGCGCGTATCGAGTCGAAAGGCTTTGGCCCCGCCAAACCGATTGCCGATAACGCTACGGCTGCCGGCCGCGCCAAGAACCGCCGTGTGCAAATTGTATTGGGTGAATAATGAATAATCGGGCAATGGATTTTATCAAACAGATCATTCGTCCATTGACTCCCGTAAAAGGGAAGACCGCGGCCATCCTGGTAGTGACCGAAGCCGCGGTCGCCCTTTCTCTCTGGGAGATCCTGGGCGGAGGTGGACTGATCCCGACGCCCGCGAAGATTGCCGGCCAGGCGTTTTCGATTGTGACGTCGTCATACTTCCTTGACAACTTCCTGACCAGCCTGGGGCTAACGCTTACAGGCATGGGGTTGTCGATCGTCATTGCACTGGTGGTAAGCTACCTGTCGTTGATCCCCTTGTTTACACCGGTGTCGCGCTTCATTGTCAAGTGCCGGTACCTCACGCTGACAGGGTTGATCTTCTTGTTCACATTGCTTACCCATGACGGCCATCAGCTTAAACTTAGCCTGCTGGTGTTTGGCATTGTGCCGTTCTTCGTCACGTCGTTGCTGTCGATCATCGACGCGATACCGGCACAAGAATACGAGCTGTGCAAAACGCTGCGCATGAACAGCTGGCGTACGCTGTGGGAAGTAGTCATCGTCGGGCGCCTCGACCAGGTGCTTGAAGTCATGCGCCAGAACTTTGCCATCGCGTGGATGATGATCACGATGGTGGAGGGGCTAAATATGTCTGAAGGTGGTTTGGGCACCATGCTGATCAAGTCGAACAAATACATCGACCTCAGCACCGTCTTTGCCATCCTGGTGATCATATTCGGCGTCGGTGTATTCTTTGACTTCTTGTTGAAAAAGATGAGGGTGTGGCTCTTTCCATACGTCAACATTCAAACACGCAAATGACCTATTCCAAACAAGAGCTGTTGATGGATGTGCAAGGGATAAGCCTCACGTATGATCAGCTCATCCTGCGCGACGTCAACTTCCGTATTCACAACATCGTTCGTCCCGGGTTGAACCAGGGGCAGGTGATCTCGCTGATAGGCCGCAGTGGCATTGGCAAGACACAGCTCTTCAAGATCCTGGCCGGCCTGATTACACCCACCCACGGTGAGGTGCGGATCGGCATAGCGCAACACCCGGTAGTAGCGGGCGAGGTGGGAGTGGTAGCGCAGAACTACCTGCTCTTCCATCACCGCACCGTAGAAGAAAACCTGCGCCTGGCGATGCGCCAATCGGGGCAGACAGATAAAGAGAAGGGTGAAATCATCGCGACGTATGCCGAACAGTTTGACCTGACGGCGCACCTCAGGAAATATCCTATGCTGCTCTCGGGCGGTCAGCGTCAACGGGTAAGTATACTGCAGCAGGTATTGACGGGCAACCGTTATATACTCCTGGATGAGCCATTCTCCGGTCTCGACGCGCTTATGATCGATCGTGTAATAGAGCTGTTGATCAAAATATCAACGCTGCATGAGCTTAACACGCTCATCATCATCAGCCACGACGTCGAGAACGCACTGGCCATCTCCGACACCGCGTTTGTATTAGCGTGTGAGAAAGACCAGCCGGGTGCGACCATCACGGAAACGATCGACCTGATCGAGCTCGGTCTGGCGTGGAATCCCGCGATACGCGAGAAAGCCGAGTTTCAACATCTCGTAGCACAGATCAAACACAAGATCTGATAAAACAGAAAGGCGTCCCACGTGGGACGGCCTTTTCTTACTTGTCCGCCGGAGCCTTGGCGAAGGCAGATCTCATATTCAGGTTAATGGTTATTCTTTCATGATCTTCTCTTTGCGTATCGTCATATCCTGATGCTCGACCACGACGATGTGGATGCCGGGCTTCAGCTGCTGTACAGAGATCGCGCTACCGGGATTCTCAACAGCCATTATTTTCTGGCCTTCCACGGTATAGATGCTCACGCGTTTCACATTTTCAGCATGGTGTATCGACAGCAGGTCTCGCACAGGGTTAGGCGAGAGCACCACGGCATTCTCCTCACGCAACGTTACCGTAGCGGTGGTCTTGCTTTCGGCCTGGCTTCGCGCGCTGGCAGCAGCGGTACTGGCGACAGTAATATAATTCAGGTTGAATCCGCCCGTAGTGGTAGCAATACCGACGGCGTACGTCCCGGCAGGCAATGTTACGTCGTGCGATACATTCGCCCAGTTCTGCCAGCCCCCGGTGTTGGGAACGGTCACCATGCCCAGTGGGGTGGCGCCGGCGTCTTTTTCCAGCTTGAGCGTGGTATTGCTGTTAGGCGACGCCACACGGTATGTGATGCGGTATGTACCGGCCTGGGGTATTGTGATGTTATAAGCCAGCCAATCGCCTGCGTCGATCCAGCCAACGTTCAGACCGCCGCCGGCATCGGTGGTCGTTTCCGTTTGCACGCCGGCCATATAGGCCCACGACTCCGCCTGAATCACCGTGCTGAATCCGCCACCCGTTGTGCCGGCGAAACCACCGATGGTAACCGTAGCACGTATAGGCGAAGAAGCATTGATCGTCGACGACCGGTCGAAAGCATCATCATAGCAGAAGCCGTAAGAAAATCCGTCGTGGCTGATATCGGTACCGTGCCAGAATTTAGAATACCAGTTATAGGGCGAAGTGCCGTAGTATCCGGAAGCAGGCGAGAAGTCCTGCGTGGCGCCGGTGGCAAGATTGAGATTGATAGCATGGCGGTTGATGGCAGCACAGATCTGCGTCTGTACGGCCTTGTCCAACCCACTGCCCGCGGCCAGCGAGCCGCTGCCTTCCAACGCTTCGATGGTGGTAGGCTTACGCGTAATCGTCGCGATCGCCCCGTCGGAGCTGCGGGTAAATGTAAAGGTCTGCCCGGACACGCGGCCGCGCCAGGTGCCGACATCGCCGCCGTTGAATACCAGGTCGCCGGAAGTATACTTCGACCAGATCGCGTCAATATACCCGCCGAGGTAATTACCCTGCGCGCCACCGGGCGAAAAGGCTGGGGTTTTAGAAGGGCAATGGATAATACCCTTGGTCGCATCCAGACAGCTGGCAAAGGCAGTAGGCGCGGTGGATTGCCATTGCGCCAGAATGTCGGCATGCGTTTTCAGCTCGCCCACTTTTTTATAAAAGCTATTATTGCCCCACACCTCCAGGCCCATGGGATATTGATAGGCGTCGACACGTGTGGTGTTGGCCCATAATCCATTGGTAGCATTGGCCAGCTCGATAATCTCAAAGCGAACACCCTGGTTAGGATCGTTGGGGTTGGCCAGGTTCGGCGCGGCGTAACCGCCCGTGGCGCCGAAGAAATATAGATATAACGGAGAGTTGAACGCGATCAGAATCCGGCATCCAACGATACCGGGTACTTGAATGGTCTTGTTCGGGATCTCACTGAGGCGTGCAAAACAATTGGCATACTTTCCATTGCCGCCAGGCCCCTGGTCGCCATTGTTTACGGGGCCCTGCACGGTATTGTCTGCCGTGCTCATGGTCCGCACCGCGCCGGTGCGTGTGTCGATCCATACGTGGTTGTCGTTGATGATACCCACCACCGCCACATACACATTGGCATCGGTGTAAGCCGAGCGGTTGTTCAGCGTGAAGGGTATAGCGGCCTGACTCCAGGCCTGTTGCGCATACAGTATAAAGGCGATAGCAATGATCGCGGGTAGGCGGAAATTCCACCGGCGGTGTAGTAAAGTGTTCATAAACGTTGTGGTTTTCGGGTACAACACAAAGCTAGGGGAATAGCCACATGAACACCGGTCGACTGATTGAACGGTACCGCTCAGTTATTAAAAGGCGGAAAAAACAGAGGCCACCTCAAAATATGAGATGGCCTCCGCTATTTATACTTCCGATGAGCCCTTAGCTCTTCGCTACTTCCACGTTCAGGTGCAGTTTAACATCGTCACCTACGACCATGCCACCCGCTTCCGTCAGGGCGCTCCAGCTCAAGCCAAAGTCTTTCCGGTTGATCTTGCCGTTCAGCTCGAAACCAGCCTTGATATTGCCCCAAGGGTCTTTCATGATGCCACCGAATTCAACGTCGAGGACAACAGACTTTGTTACGTCGCGTACCGTCAGGTCGCCAGTCAGAGAATAGCTGTCAGCAGATTTTTTCTTCAGCACACCGTTCTTGAAAGTAATAGCCGGGTGTTGTGCAGCAGCAAAGAAGTCGTCAGACTTCAAGTGGCCGTCGCGATCAGCCTGGTTGGTATCGATGCTGTCCACGTCCAGGCTGAACTGTGCTTTTGCACCGTCGAAGTTTTCGCCGTCCGCTTCGATGCTACCTGAGAATTTTTTGAAAGCCCCTGTTACGGTAGAGATCACCAGGTGTTTTACTTTAAATTGTACCTCGCTGTGGGTAGGATCGATGTTCCAGATAGTTGCCATAATCTTTAATGTTTTATTGTGTTTGAATGTTTTTCCGTCGTTTTGACAATACAAAGGTAGCCGCTCTCCCAGCGGGGATAGCTTGATATAGAACAAGAAAGAATGGATAGTTTATTGAACTAGGTTAAGATCGGAGGTGTCGTCAGGACTTTTCCATCAACCGGCGGCGCACCTTACTGAGAAATTCGGGCGTAATGCCCAGGTAGGAGGCAATGTACTTCTGGGGCACGTATTGCTCTAAAGACGGGTATTTTTCACGGAAGTGCAGGTAACGCTCGTCCACTGTGGCCGAGTAGCTCTGGATAATGCGGTGTTGCTGGGTAATAAGCGAGTTCTGGAAAATGATGCGAAAATAGCGCTCAAAACGCGGCACACGCTCCAATAACTGCTCCATGCTGGCCTTTGGCAGCAGCCATACCTCGCTGTCGGCCAGGCCCTTGGTCGTGTAAATAGACGGGATCTGTTTGGTAAAGCTGTGCAGGTCGCCCGTCCACCAGCCCGTCGTGGCAAACTGAATAACGTGGTCGACATCGTCCTTATCCGTAAAATAGGTCATCAGGCAGCCGGCGTTAACAAAGATAAAACACCGGGTAGGCTCTCCTTCCCGCTCGATCATCTCGCCCTGCCGTACGCGTTGGGGCAGCAGGAGGGAGGTAAAAAACGCGGTCTCCTCATCGGTCAGGGTGACGTGGCGCTGAATGGCAGAAAGGATTGTTACCGTGTTCATGGACGGTAAAAATAATAACTTTGCGGAATGGATGTAGAGCGGTTTCGTGAGCAGGCAAAAAAACGGGCCCCCGAGAACAAGAAGTTTCTGCAGGGGCTAAAACGCAAGGATCCCCGTGTGGTGGACGACCATTTTCACCAGGCCCACGAAGAGGTCTTCGAAGCGCTCGACTGCCTGGCCTGCGCGAACTGCTGCAAAACCACCAGCCCCATCTTCTACCAGCACGACATTGAACGTGCCGCCAAAGCCCTGCGCATGAAACCGGGCGACTTTGTGGAGAAATACCTGCGGATAGACGAAGACAAAGACTACGTGCTGCAAACCGCGCCATGTCCCTTTCTGGACCACGAAAACTACTGCGGCATCTACGAAGACCGCCCCAAAGCGTGTCGCGAATATCCGCACACCGACCGGAAGAAGATGGTGCAGATCCTGGAGCTGACCTATAAGAACACGCTGGTATGCCCCGCGGTGTTGGAAATGACGGAGCGTCTGAAGAAGATCTTTTAAAAACAGACGCTGCGCGAAGTGATTACAAATCTCCGCGCAACGTATCTGTCATCTGTTATTTTCTTGTGTTATTCTAGTCCAATCATGATAAACGCACCCCAGTAGATTGGCTCGGGGTACTCGGTGCGCAGCTCCTTCTTGGCACCAATAAAGCTTTCGCGCAGGTTGCCTGTGTTGAGCCACTTCTGGTAGAACTTAAGCATCAGCTTCTGCGTGGCCTCGTCGTCTACCTTGAACATACTCATGATCAAAACTTTTGCGCCGGCCACCAGGAACGCGCGCTGCAGGCCATATACTCCTTCGCCGGCTTCCATATCACCGAGGCCCGTCTCACAGGCGCTGAGCACCACGAGGTCGGTCTTATCGAGGTTGAGGCTCATCGCTTCGTAGGCCGTCAGGATACCGTTCTCCATGTTGAAATTATACTGGGTCTTGTCCATCAGGTCGCCGGCACCGCGCAACAGCAGGCCTGTACGCATCAGCGGGTTCTGGGCCAACATGGCCTCGTTACCTTCAATCTCCTGCTCCAGGCTCACCTGCATGGATGGGCGGTAGAAACCGTGGGTGGCAATGTGGAAGATCTTGGGGTTTTTCAGCTCCTTGATCTTTTCTTCCGACGCCAGCTTCTCCATATACTCTGCCGTAAGCCAACCTTTTTGCTTCAGCATAAACTGTACTTGCGTTACCTCTTTTTCCGTACCGGGCAGTGCGGAAATACGCTGATCAGCCGAAGCTGTGACATAGAACGACGGGTTGCCAAACATCGTCGCCGTGTTCTCTGTGGCGGAGGGGCGTGTCTTGATGCTGCGCAGGTATAGATCCTTGGTGTTGCTGACCAATACAATGTTGGAATTGTCGATCACATATTTACCATCGGGTGTCGGAATGGCCTCCAGGTTGATCTGGTTATAAACACCGTCGGCCGACAGGTATACTGTAGCGGCCTGGCCGATCTCTTTCGCAATGGGCTCCCAGAAGACGCCGTACGAGTAAGTGTCAGGCACTTTGCCGACAATGGCGTTACGGTAAAATTTGAAGAAACGGGTCTCCATCTTTTTGCCATCTTTCAGCATCACCACCCTTGGCTTCACCATATCCTTCTTGATATACAGCGCGGCGTAGATGATCGAGTCCGTAAAGGAGTGATTGAAGTGACGGTAACGCACCATCTCGATCGCCACATCGTTCGGCTTCAGAATTTTCTTAACATCTTCAAACGAGATGCGTTTGTCGTCAAAGCTTTGGCCAAACAGCTCCGAGCTTTGGCTCAGGTCTTTTTCGAGGCGTTCTACTTCCTGTTGCAGCCCCATGGGATCGATCTGGTTTTCGGTCAGTTGGGCAGGACTCATCGAGAGGGCCAGCGTGAGCATCTCCTTCTTCTGCACCCAGGTGGTATACTGGGTCTTCAGCTCCTCGTCCGTGCTGTTCAGGATGCGCTCGCGTACTTTAATAGACGAGCTTAGCAGCAGCGCCTTGGTCAGCAGCTGGTAGTTGTAGATTTTGCCGGCCAGGTCCTTGAAGTCATCGAGGTTGCTAAAAGCAAGCGTGTTGTAAAATTCGAAATCGCCTTTAATGGTGTTCCAGTATTTCGCTTTCTCGCGCTCGCTCAGGGCCGGGAAGAATTCTTTGATGAACTTCTCGTAGTTGTTCAGCGACTCTTCAATCATGTTCTTCGAGCGCTTGTAGTCATGCTGCATGTAATACACCTTGCTGAGCTTGGAGAGCACTTTGACATACTCCGGGTGTGTGCGGCTGAAGAATTTTTCGTACAGGTCTTTTGCCTGGTTGTAAAACTCTTCCGACTTCTTGTAATTTTTCTGCTGGTAATAAACGTCGCCGGTCAGTGTATAGATGGCAGCAGCGTTAATGTTGTTTTTTGTGCCGGTCTTCGTACGCCAGATGTTCTCGGCTACTGTCAACGCATTGAAGGCAATGTCAAATTTCTTTTCAGAGATATACAGCACGGCCATGTTCTTCATGATCTCGGCGTATTGCGGGTTGTCTTTACCCAGACGAGTCTCAATGACCGTACGGGCCTCCAGCATCAGCTTTTCTACTTCTTTGCTATTGTCGCCTTTATAGAATTTAATCAGCGCCAGTTGCGCCAGCGAGCGGGCCACTTCAATGTGGTTGCGGCCGAACTGTTTTTCCTGGCTGCTCAGGGCCTTGGTAATGTTCTCTTCGGCTTTGTCGTAGTCGCCGAGCGTATAGTATATATCGCTCAGTAGTTTTTGCGTGGGCGCCGTCTTGGTGGAGGTCATGCCGTACGTCTTGACTGCGATCTGGTTGGCGCGAGTCGCCGTGCGCTCAGCCTCGGTATAGTCGCCTTTGGCCAGTAGCAGGCGGCCTTTGTTCACCAATGGGTCTATAAGACGGCGGGAAGTATTGCCATAAAGTTTTTCCGACTCGGGTATCTGGTCGGCCACCAGGCGGTCAGCTTCCGAGAAGCGGCCCAATTGGATAAAGAGCGCGGTAAGCTCTTCTTCCGCCGACAGTTCGCTGTTGATATCGGTCTTGGAGCGCGTAATCAGCTTGTGCGAGCGCTCCAGGCTGCTTTCGGCTTCGTCAAACATACCCTTGATGCCGTACAGCTTGGCCTGCGTTTCCAACGCATTGATGTACGTGGGGCGCCACTCTTTGTAGTCGCGGTTATCTTTCATGTCGATGACCTCGAGCGACTTCGTCAAACCTTTTTCCGCTTCTTCATATTCGCCCAGCTTGAGCTGCAGGTAAGCAATCTTATTGAGCTCGGCAGCATACAAGATGTCTTTATAATCGTATTTAAGACGGGCCGCTTCCAGGGCTGCCTTTAATGTTTTAGAGGCGCGGGCGTATGAATCAACCGCTTCATAGTAGGTAGCCAGGTGATTGAGAATGTCCAGCAGGTCTTTGTGACGGTCGCCGATCTGCGGGGCAACAATTTTGTTATAGCTTTCTTCGTAGATTTTGCCGGCTTCTTCAAACTTGTTGGTATAATCCAGGTAAAAGTTTGCTGCAAAGATGCGCGACAGGTGATACGCCGGCGAGATTTCGCCGTACAGCTCCTTCTCAATCTCCAGGCGTTGATTCAGATAGCTTTCTGCATTGGCATAACGTTTCTCCGCAATGGCAGCATTATACAGGAAGTTCAGGATCTTCAGCGCAGTTGGGTGATTGCGCGGCAAGGTCTTGGTGTTGAGTACCCCCAGTGCTTCGCCTTCCACATTCTTGGTTTTATCACGCCCAAGCTTGGTGTCGAACTCTACTGCCTGCAAATTGATGCGCACCACGCTGCCTTTCGAAAAATACTTGCTCAGCACTTTCTCAAATTCCGCCTTTGTATTTACGTAGCGGTTTTTCTCTTCGTCTACCAGCAACTTGTGCAGGTGGGCGATATAGATGTCTTGCGCGAGCGTGTTGGTAGGGTTTGCTTTTTTCTTTAGATCGTCGAGGGTGCGGTTGAGCTCTAATTCCTTCGGCAGGATAAGGTTGCCGTTTTCAATCAAACTGATGGCCCATTGATAGTTGTTGCGCTCCGCAGAGAGATCAGTTTCGCCCAGGAAACGTCGGTTGCTTTTCAGCCAGGTGCGCGCAGCGGTAAAGGCGGAGTCCGCGCTGATGAGGCTACCCTTTTTGCTATAGGCCACGGCAATTTGTGTCAGCAGGCGTGCATAATCGCCGTACCGTTGTATCAGCTCGGTTTCCGGCACGCGCTGCGTTTTGATGACGCCGCTTTCCACTTTGGTTTCTTTCTCGACTGCACGGCTGGCAAAGAAGCTTTCCTGCTCGCGCATGATTCCCAGGGCGTCGTTACAAAATCCCTGGCCGATCAGGGCTTCACTTTCCACGAGGGCAATGCGACCTTTCAACAGGTCGGTCATCTGCCCCGTGCGGATCAGTTGTTCTTTCGCTTTGGTACTATATTCACGGCTGATGCGGTAGTTACCGTAAGCGTTATAGATCTCGGCAACGTCAATCTGCGTGGTAGCATAGCTGGCGCTGTTTTCCCCAAACACGGCCAGGCTGGAGGCTTGTGCATTTTCCAGCGCTTTGTCAAAGCCGCCCAACATCCCCAACGCCAGGCCAATGCGGGCCTCGCGTAAGTAAAGTCCCGGCATGTAGGTATTCTGCGGCCCCATCTTAGCCGTAATCGTCTTTTTAAGCTTGGCCAGCGAGCTTTCGGCTTTCTCAAAGCTACCCCCGGCATACGACGCATCGATCTTGGCGAGCGACTTGTCATACTTTTTATTTTGGGAGAGCGCAGGTTGGGCACACGCCAGGAACAGCGCAACCAACAGGATGATCCCGTTTTTCTTCATGGTAGGGGATGTTAGATATTTATGGGCGTATAAATTTACAAATTCCCCGGCACTATCGTAACCCTGCCGATACAGTTTATGCAGCACCCTTGCAGAAAGGGTAAAAATACGGTATCTGCACTCCTGTTGCAGCCGTTTTGTGCCGACTTTTGAGATATGGGGCATCATCACGACCATCCGCACGACCACGACCACGATCATGCACATGATCACGGGCATAGCCATGCGCACGGCCACCATCATCACCACTACAGTGGCAATAATATAGCCGTAGCCTTCTGGTTAAACCTGGGGTTTGCGTTGCTCGAATTGGTGGGGGGGCTGTATACCAACTCGGTGGCTATCATGTCAGACGCGCTGCACGACCTCGGCGACAGCCTGTCCCTGGGCACCGCGTGGTTCTTCGAGCGCAAGTCGCACCGGCAGCCCGATACAGTATATACCTATGGGTATAAACGCTTCTCGCTCGTCGGCGCGTTTATCAACGCCGTGGTGCTCACCGTCGGGTCCATCTTCATTCTTATAGAGGCCTTCAAGCGATTGTGGCACCCCGAACAACCCGATACCACAGGCATGCTGATCTTTGCCGTCATCGGTATACTGGTGAATGGCGCCGCCATGTTGCGCCTCAAGAAAGGGGAATCGATCAACGAGAAAGTATTGTCGCTGCACTTCCTGGAAGATGTGTTGGGCTGGGTAGCCGTGCTGATCGGCAGCATCGTGATGAAGTTTGCCGACGTGCCCATCATCGATCCGTTGCTGTCGATGATCATCGGCGGCATCATTCTGTTTAATGTATACCGTAACATCCGCGGCGCCTTTCAGATCATGCTGCAAGGCGTGCCGCACAATATATCCGAAGAAAGGGTGCGCAAAGAGCTCGCCACCTTCGAAGAAGTGGAAGCGCTGCACGACCTGCACCTTTGGACACTCGACGGCACCTTCAATATTTTGACGACGCACATCGTACTCCGGCAGCCGCTGGATACCGAGCCGCTCGAAGCATTAAAAACGCGCATCAAAAAACAATTGCAAACCATCGGCATTCAGCATGCCACCATTGAATTCGAAATAAAAGGCTATGCGGCGTGCGACACCACGCCGGTAGTACACTAACCGCGAAAAATCCAATATTACGCCTGAGGCTCGACCAGCAAAAATTCTTTTGTTACCAGGAAGTCGAACGGGAAGAAATTGATGTTATACTTCTTCAGCAGCGTCGCGCGGTTCAGGATCGTGTGACTTTTGCGGAACAGCGTACGCAGACCGTTGGCATCGAGGATCTCTTGTAGCTTGGTATGCGTCAGATGATTGAGATTTGTATAAACCTCTTTAATCGTGCCTTCTTCCTCGCCCACGATGATGTGGTTTCGCTCTTCCAGCATTTTGTTCAGAATGGGTTTGGGCAGGAATTGACACCAGGGAATTTTGATAATATGCGTGAGGTGAGACGCATACGGGCTGCGCCACGGCGGATAGCTGATAAAGATCTTGCCACCTTTGGCGAGTGATTTCTTGACACTGGCCAACAGCCGCCGCAGTAAATTGAGTTCAATATGTTCCACTACGTCGTTGATAAAAACGAGGTCGAATTTTTCAGCGAAGGGGTTTGTCATGATGTTCCGCTTTTCAAACCGGGCATTGTCGATATGCAATTCTTGCTGCAAGTGCTGCGCGATCGTGATGTGGTGGTTATCAATGTCCACACCGGTCACTTCACAATTCCAGTTCTTGGCATACCACAGCGTCATGCCGCCCATACCACAGCCGAAGTCCAGCACTTTCATGCCGGTCAGGTCGAATTTGTCTTTGATAAGAGCTTTGTCGAGAATTAAATGAGAATCTTCTGCTTGAAAATTGTTCCGGGCATAGGCCACTCCTTCGGTAAACTGAGCTTCCGTCAACATGGGGGTGTTGTTTTTTTTTGGTTACGTATACAATAAGACATGTCGTGCGCACGGCGCACAACCACATAGGCTTACCCAACGCGCAGGCTATTGCATGCGGCAGGGCCACCAGCTCAGGACTCGTACGTAAGGATTGCAAAGGCGCACCCGAATCTCTGTGGTAGAATGGATGCTGAACGCATCACACAAGAGGTTACGGGAAGAACGCTTACACACATCCGGCAAACAGACACATACGACAGGTACAGGATAGATAGTACTGTCCACCGGTATGGTAACAAAGATAATATGAAATCACGAATGTCCCGACGCGAAAGGGGAAATCACCCGTGTGTATTATTTTCTACAAGCGCATGAGTTTTCCAAGTATCTCCTTCGCCGCATCTGTAATAACAGTCCCCGGCCCAAAAATAAACGACACCCCTGCCTCATACAGAAACGTATAATCTTGTTGGGGTATCACACCACCCGCCACCACCATAATATCAGCACGCCCAATCTTCGCCAGCGCCTGTATCAGCTCCGGCACCAACGTCTTGTGTCCACCGGCCAGGCTCGAAGCGCCAACAATATGCACGTCGTTCTCCGCAGCCTGCATGGCCACTTCCTCCGGAGTTTGAAAGAGCGGCCCAATGTCAACATCAAAACCAAGATCTGCAAAGCTCGTGGCAATCACCTTCGCGCCGCGGTCATGACCGTCCTGCCCCATCTTCGCCACGAGAATGCGTGGCCGGCGGCCATCGAGTGCGGCAAACTGGTCTGACAGCGCCCGCACATCTTCAAAAACTTGCTGGTTCTTCATTTCTCCTGCATATACACCTGTAATAGAACGTACACTGGCCTTATAACGTCCAAATACTTTTTCAAGCGCCGCCGAGATCTCACCCAGCGTAGCCCGTGCCCGCGCGGCATCGATCGCGAGCGCCAGCAGATTTCCTTCGCCTGTCGTGGCAGACGTCGTCAATGCCTGCAGCGCCGCTTCCACCGCCGCATTGTCGCGTGTGGCTTTCAGCTCCGTCAGGCGATCCACCTGCTCTTGCCGTACGGCAACGTTGTCGACTTCCAGGATGTCGAAGTCGGTTTTGTCGGTAACGGTATATTTGTTCACGCCGACAATCACATCCTTGCCCGCGTCGATCCGCGCTTGTTTCGCGGCGGCGGCTTGTTCAATGCGCATCTTGGGTAAGCCACTTTCAATCGCTTTCGTCATGCCCCCAAGCTTCTCCACTTCCTGAATCAGCTCCCACGCTTTCTCGGCAAGCTCCGCCGTGAGGTTCTCCAGGTAATACGAGCCCGCCAGCGGATCGACCGTACGCGTGATACCCGTTTCTTTTTCAATAAATAATTGTGTGTTACGCGCAATGCGCGCCGAGAAGTCGGTCGGCAAGGCAATGGCCTCGTCGAGCGAGTTGGTATGCAGCGACTGCGTGCCGCCACTGATGGCCGCGAGGGCTTCAATATAGGTACGCGTCACATTGTTATACGGGTCTTGCTCGGTCAGGCTCCACCCCGAAGTTTGACAGTGCGTGCGCAGCGCCATAGACTTTGGATTGGTGGGCTGGAATTGTTTTACCAGGTACGACCACAACATCCGGCCCGCGCGCATCTTGGCGACCTCCATAAAGAAGTTCATACCAATGCCCCAGAAGAACGACAGGCGGGGAGCAAAGTCGTCGATGGCAATACCGGCGGCAAGGCCCGTACGGATATACTCCAATCCGTCGGCCAGTGTATAGGCCAGCTCCAGGTGCGCCGGCGCCCCCGCCTCGTGCATGTGGTAGCCACTGATGCTGATGGAATTGAACTTGGGCATGTGGCGCGAGGTATAGGCAAAGATGTCGGCCACAATGCGCATCGACGGCGCCGGAGGATAGATATAGGTATTACGCACCATAAACTCCTTCAGGATGTCGTTCTGAATGGTGCCGCTTAGCTGCTTAGGGGCTACACCCTGCTCTTCTGCCGCAACTATATAAAATGCCATGATGGGCAGCACCGCGCCGTTCATCGTCATCGACACCGACATCTTGTCGAGCGGAATCTGGTCGAAGAGGATCTTCATATCCAGTACCGAGTCAATGGCCACACCGGCTTTGCCCACGTCGCCCGTTACGCGCGGGTGGTCGGAATCATAGCCACGGTGGGTGGCCAGGTCAAATGCAACCGACAAACCGCGTTGGCCCGCGGCCAGGTTGCGACGATAAAAGGCGTTGGAGTCTTTGGCCGTAGAGAAGCCCGCATACTGGCGGATGGTCCACGGCTTCGTGGTATACATTGTGGCATAAGGGCCGCGCAGGTAGGGCGGTAAGCCCGAAGGATAGTCGAGGTGGATCAGGTTGTTGATCGTCGCCGGGGCATACGCCGGAAACACCGCGATCTTCTCGGGGCTGAGCCAGGGTTTATCTTTACCGGCGGCCAGGGGCGCGACCGGAGTATATACTGGCGCCGGCAACTTCCGCGGCAGCAGTCGCTTTACTTCTGCGATGATAGTCTGTATAGCGGCTTCGGCCGTATACGAGCCAGCCAACGGGTCGGAGACCTTGTCGAGGTGGCTTTCTTCACGCAGGATACTGCCGACGTTGCGCGCAATGCGGCGGAAGGTGGCGTTTCCCTCATCTTCGGGAAGCACCGACAACGCGCTACAGCCTCCGAATATAGAGGCCAGCGAGGCCGCGGTGGCCTTCAGCATGGTACCATGCGGAGCATATGCCTCGGCGGCAAACGCCTCTACCCTTACATGAACATGTAGGGAGTCCAACGGCATATCATGTATACCGTAGGTGTTCACCAGCCCGAGGTATAAATACCGTAGCGCCTTGAGTTTGGCGGCCTCTATAATAAAGTCGTTTTCAGTCTCTACCGAGAAGGCTACCTGGCGCACGGCGCTGGCAGTAGTATTTCCGGCACGCACCGAGGCGTCGATGGCGGCGGCGGCGCGGGTAAGGGCTTCGACAATCTCTTGTACAGGCGTCGTGCGGTGAATGATCATGCCCAGCGTGCGGAGCTTGTTTTGATTTGCCACAGGCGTTACCGCAACGGAAGGAGGAAGAAAGATGGCGCCGGTAAGCGAATCGGGCGCGTAAGCCTGCTGCTCTATAAAAGAGGTCATCGCAGCGAAGTGCGCAGGCGTTGACAGCCAGAAGCTTACGCTGCAATACGGCCAGTCGATACCCGCCAGCAAAACGGTCATGTCAACGGGCGACGCTTCCGGCAGCTTAAATAAAATTCCATCCGCGCCCTGCGTCAAATGTTCCAACGCATGTTGGTTTGCGACGCTGGCGTCGGAAACTGTAATGAAAGGCTGATTCCACCAATGCCGGGCGCCGGCATACGGGTCGGTAGCCGGTGGAAGGCTGAGCGGAAGGGCCTCCGGAAGGTTATGCGGGCCATAATAAGGCCCAAAAGACAAATTGTCTTCGGTGGCCCAGGCCAGTGTTTCGTCGGGACTTTTTCCGTCAAGCTCTTGTGACGCTATTCGATACCAGTCGGCCTGAGCGGTTTTGGGAAAGGCCTCCTGCAACAACTCCTGAAACGTTTTTTCAGCCATGCTATGCAATTCAACTCAATTTTAGCTAAGTTTTATTCAACCGTTTGCGTTTTTAATTTTAAAAATTTGGAAGCACATTTTTTTCCGGAAAATCAAGGAGAAAGGTGCTTGTTTTCTTAATCTCTTTTTTCACATCTTTGTCTCCCTTTCCCCGACGGGGAACTCAAAATCCTAACAAATTCAGATCTCATGGAAGTTAGCTGTGGCACAGTATGGAACGATTGTCTGGAAGTCATTCGCGAGAATGTTGGCGAAGAGAATTTCAGCACTTGGTTCAAGCCCATCGTTCCACTGCGCGTGGAAGGGGACATACTGACCATACAGGTACCTTCGCAGTTCTTCTATGAATGGCTCGAAGAGCACTATGTGCCCGTGCTGAAGAAAGCCATACATACTGTACTGGGCCCGACAGGCCGCCTGGAATATTCTGTAGTAGTAGACAGCGGTAACAAGCAAGCACCCGCCGTGTCGGTTAACTACCCTATAAACGGTACGATAACAAATCGCCGCAGCGGTGTAAACGGTAGCTTTGGCAACGACGACTATTCGCCCTTTACATTCAAAGCCCTCAACCCGCAAACGGTAAACTCGCGGTTAAACCCGACCTATACCTTCGACAACTTTGTAGAAGGTGACTGTAACCGCCTGGCGCGTTCCGCCGGACTCGCGGTGGCCAAGAAGCCCGGCGTTACCTCTTTCAATCCGCTCATGCTATACGGTGGAGTAGGGGTAGGCAAGACCCACCTCGTACAAGCCATTGGCAACGAGATCAAAAACAACATGCCGGGCAAAGTGGCCCTGTATATTGACCAGAACGATTTTACCACACAATTCCTCAACGCCCTGCAAAACCACAAGGTGCAGGAGTTTCAGAACTATTACCTGCAGGTGGACCTGCTGATCTTGGACGACGTGCAGTTCCTCGCCGGCCGCGAGAAAACACAGGAGATGTTCTTCCATATCTTCAACCAGCTGCACCAATCCGGCAAGCAGATCATCATGACGAGCGACTGCCCGCCACGCGACATGAAAGGCTTCCAGGAGCGTCTGCTGTCCCGCTTTAAGTGGGGCCTCACCGCCGACCTGCAAGAGCCCGACTTCGAAACCAAGCTGGCGATCATCAACCGCAAGATGCTGGCCGACGGCATCCAGATCCCGACCGAAGTGTCGGAGTACCTGGCCTATAGCGTCGACACCAACCTGCGCGACATGGAAGGCGTGCTCAACTCGCTCATCTTCCACGCCACGCTGCTCAAGAAAGAGATTGACCTCGACCTCGCCAAAGAGGTATTGAAGAATATCATCAAGGAAATTCAGTCCGACGTCAGCGTCGACTTCATCCAAAAGACTGTTGCCGAGTACTTTAAAGTCGACCTCGACGCCATGAAAGGCAAAGTGAAGAAACGCGAGATCGTAATCCCCCGCCAGGTGGCCATGTATTTCTGCAAACGCTTCACGCAGCTGACCCTCGCCCTCATCGGCGAGAACTTCGGCGGCCGCGACCACAGCACCGTCATCCACGCGCTGGAATCCGTAGAAGACATGATGAAGACCGACGCCAACTTCCGCAGCTCCGTAGAAGAGCTCGGCAAGAAGTTGAAACTCCGCGTATCGTAACGCCGGGTTTGCTGGCACAAGTCTTCCGACCGAAGGGAGGGCGACTTGTGCCTACGCCAATGGCAGTCTTCCGACTGCCGAGGCCCCCCGCCTAAGTCGTCGAACAATCACTACTTTCTTAATAGAAATACCCATCTTCTCCTATCTTTGATTCCGTTATGGCCGATCGGGATCACTATCTATCAGCATTCGCAGAAATCCTACTCTACACACTAGCAGGGATCATCTTTATTGTAGTAACCCTACTGGTATCCAGGTTCGTACGTCCCCATCGCCCGAACCCCGAAAAGCTCTCCACCTACGAAAGCGGCGAAGAGCCCATCACCGCCGCCTGGACGCAGTTCAACATGCGCTTCTATGTCGTGGCGCTGATCTTTTTACTTTTCGAAGTAGAGATCGTCTTTTTATTTCCCTGGGCGACTGTATTTGCCAATAAAGAGCTGGCCGCGCAAACCAATGGCGCGTGGGCGTGGTTCTCACTGATAGAAATGATTTTGTTTGTTGCCATCCTGGCGCTCGGTCTGGCGTATGCGTGGGTCAACGGGCACCTGGACTGGATCAAGCCGAATCCGAGGCCGACCGAGTATAAATCGCCGGTGCCGGGTGCACTGTACGAGCGCGTAAACGAACGGTACCGTTCCGCGCGCGGCGCCACGGGCGATGCCGCGTCAACTGAAAAATAAGCGTGTATGAAGGGACTACTGGATCAGAAATTTGAACAAGGAGGGGTGATCGTTACACGCCTGGACGACCTGCTCAACTGGGCACGCCTGTCGTCTATGTTTCCGATGACCTTTGGTATAGCATGCTGTGCGATCGAGTTTATGAGCACCGGCACAACCGTATACGATATGGAGCGCTTTGGCATGGCCCCGCGCTCATCGCCCCGTCAGGCAGACGTGATGCTCATTGCCGGCACGGTAACATTTAAGATGGCCGATCGCATCAAGCGTCTTTACGAGCAAATGGCCGAGCCCCGCTACGTGATCTCCATGGGCTCGTGCGCCAACTGCGGCGGCCCCTATTGGCAGCATGGCTACCACGTGGTAAAAGGTGTAGACCGTATCATCCCGGTAGATATATATGTACCGGGCTGTCCCCCGCGCCCCGAAGCGTTGATCGGCGGCTTCCTGAAATTGCAAGAGAAAATCCGCCAGGAAACGCTCATGGCCCCGACGGCAGTAGCAAGATTGCTGGCAGAAAAAGAAAAAGTACAAGCCTGACCGGTATGACCCTCGATACAATCGTTTCGATCCTGAAAGGCGCGCTCGGCGAAATAACGCTGCAGCCCGACACCAACGCCACGCCGCAGGCGCTGATCGTAGACCGTGCGCAGATCCTGGCCGTTTGCAAAACGGTACACCAACATCCCGAGCTATACTTTGATATGTTGTCGTGTGTCACCGGCCTGGACAATGGCCCGCAGGTCAACACAATGGAGGTGATCTATAATCTATACTCGATACCCTACAACCTGCACCTGATGCTGAAGGTTGTTCTGCCACGCGAACAGCTGGAGATAGAGTCGGTAGCGTCCGTATGGCGCACGGCCGACTGGTTAGAACGCGAGGTGTTTGACATGTACGGCATTCACTTTACCAATCACCCCGACCTGCGCCGCATCCTGATGCCGGCCGACTGGGAAGGATATCCGCTGCGTAAAGACTATCAGAATCCGCAGTACTACCGCGATATTAAAATTGAATACTGACCGTAGCGCTGCCCCATGACACCAAACACGGTACAATACAAATACAAAGAAGGCAACCTGTCGCGATCGGTGCCGAACAAGCTGCGGCCGGAGAACCTGCGCGCGGAAGAAATGATCGTCAACCTCGGTCCGCAGCACCCGTCCACCCACGGTGTGCTTCGCCTCGAAGTGTTGCTCGACGGCGAGATCGTGCAAGAAGTCGTGCCCCACATCGGCTACCTGCACCGTTGCTTTGAAAAGCACGCCGAGAACCTGCCCTTTAACCAGATCATTCCGTTTGTCGATCGCCTGGACTACGTGGCCTCGATGAACAACGAGCACGCGTATGCCATGGGCGTAGAGCGTATGCTCGGCATTGCCGATCAGATCCCCAAACGCGTCGAGTATATCCGTGTGCTGGTGGCCGAGCTGAACCGCATTGCCTCGCACTTTATCGCCCTGGGCACCTATGGCATGGACATCGGCGCCTTTACACCGTTCTTTTGGGTCATGCGCGACCGCGAGCACATTCTGCGGCTGCTGGAGTGGGCCTCGGGCGCGCGGCTGTTATATAACTACATCTGGATCGGTGGATTGTTTTACGACCTGCCCGTAGGCTTTGAAGACCGATGCCGCGAATTTGTACAGTATATAAAGCCAAAACTGCAGGAACTGGACAATGTCCTTCTGCAAAACAAGATCTTCATCGACCGCACAGCCAATGTAGGTGTGCTGCCACTCGACCTGGCCATTAACGCAGGCGTTACCGGTCCGGTGCTGCGAGGCTCGGGCTTACGCTACGACCTGCGTCGCGTCGATGGTTATTCCGTCTATCCCGAATTGGAATTTGATATACCGGTAGGAGAGGGCAAGATGGGTAAAGTGGGCGACTGTTGGGACCGTACCTCCGTGCGGTACCAGGAGCTTTACGAGTCCCTCCGCATCATCGAGCAGTGCCTCGTACAACTTACGGGCGATCACAAACGCTCACGCGATTTTGATCCGCAGGCGTTGGTACCGAAAAAGATCCGGCCCAAGGCGCAGGACTTTTATGTGCGGGCCGAAATACCCAAAGGCGAGCTTGGATTCTTCTTCCGTACCGACGGCCGGAATGATGTGCCGGTCCGTTGCAAGTGTCGCTCGTGCAGCTTTGTCAACCTGTCGGTGCTGCCCGAAATATCCAAAGGTGTACTCATTGCCGACCTTATAGCTATTATCGGGTCGATCGATGTAGTGATGGGCGAAGTAGATCGCTAAGCTTGATCCGGTAGGCACGATGTTTTCGCCAATGCTCGTAACATACAAGACTGCCGCATGACAAAGATTCTGACAACCGACCAGATCCGGACCCTCGATGCCTACACCATTCAGCACGAGCCCGTCGCGTCCATAGACCTGATGGAGCGCGCGTGTCGTGCCTTTGTAGAGTGGTTTATCAAGCGCGCCGACACCTCGCGCCGTATCGGCATTGTCTGCGGCACGGGCAATAACGGAGGGGACGGCCTGGGTATTGCCCGGATGTTGCTGGCCCGCCACTATACCGTAACCGTATGGGTGGTGGAAGGAGGAAAGCCTACCGCAGACTTTGAAGCCAACCGCACACGCCTGCTCGGAAATGTAATATTGCAGATGATCGCCGATACACCGCCATCGACGATCTTTGATACATGCGATATCGTGATCGACGCACTCTTCGGGTCGGGCCTGTCGCGGCCGCTCGAAGGTATATATGCCGCCGTCATTGAACGCATCAACGCGGCCGCAGCCTGGCGCGTGGCGGTCGATGTTCCCTCCGGACTGCGTGCCGACGCGCCGTCACAAGGTGCTATCGTTCAGGCACAGGACACCGTATCGTTTCAAGTGCCCAAGCTGGCATTCTTCTTTGCTTCCAATGCACCGTATGTGGGCACATGGCATATCGTGGATATAGGGTTGCACAAGGGATTGTTACAAGATACAGAAACCGATCATTATTACGTCAGCAATGACGATGTACATCGGCGGTGGAAGCCTCGCGCCAGGTTTAGTCACAAAGGTACCTACGGTCATGCATTGCTCGTGGCGGGGAGCTATGGTAAGACGGGCGCAGCAATATTGGCAGCACGCGCACTGCTGCGGGCAGGCGTAGGGTTGCTGACGATTCACACCCCTGTGCGTGGCTATGCTATATTACAGCAAGCCGTACCCGAGGCCATGGTCAGCATCGATCCCTTTGAAGAATACGCCAGCACCTTGCCGTCGTCCGATGGATATTCGGTCATCGGTGTGGGTCCCGGCCTGGGCCAGGCCGATGCTACTGTAAAAATGATGCGCAAGATCCTGGAGACCTACCGCAAGCCGATGGTAATCGATGCCGATGCTTTAAACATCCTGGCTGCGCACCGCGAGCTATTGTTGCGGGTGCCGGCAGGCAGCATTCTGACGCCCCACCCCAAAGAGTTTGAGCGCCTGGCCGGCAAGACGGCGAATGAATTTGAACGATTGGAAAAACAAAAAGAATTGGCGCGGCAGCTGAAGTCCGTTGTGGTGGTAAAGGGGGCTTATACGTCCATTACCAGTCCCGGGGGCGTCGTATACTTCAATACCACGGGCAACCCGGGCATGGCCACCGGCGGCACGGGCGATGTGCTCACGGGCATTCTGACGGGCCTTCTGGCTCAATCCTATACGTCGCTGGATGCCGCGATCCTGGGGGTGTATCTGCACGGCCTGGCGGGCGACCTGGCGACGCACGACCTGGGGGAGGATTCGCTGGTCGCCTCCGACCTCGTCACATACCTGCCTGCGGCGTTCCTGAAAGTATCGGGCGGCAAATCCTGAAATCCTCGCAAAAGCGCTTATTTTTAGTGCCTCAAAAACCTGCCCGGCATGCAATTATCCGACAAGATCAAACAAACGATCCGCGACGTGCGCGATTACCCCCAACCAGGCATCGTATTCAAAGACATTACCCCCATACTTTCCGACCCGCAGCTGGTGAACGAGATGATCACCCAGCTGAAAACGGACCTCAAAGGCCTTCATCTCGATGCCATTGCTGCCGTAGAGGCCCGGGGCTTTATTTTTGGCGCCATTCTGGCCCACGCGCTCAACGTTCCGTTTATACCCATCCGTAAGGCCGGAAAGCTGCCCTACAAAACCATCCAGCAGGAATATAGCCTGGAATATGGTACGGCGGCCATCGAAATGCACGAAGATGCCCTGCAACCGGGCTGGCGTGTATTGGTGCACGACGACGTGCTGGCCACCGGCGGTACTGCCGGGGCTGCCGCCAACCTGGTGCGACACGCCGGCGCCGAGCTGGTGGGCTTTTCCTTCATTATTAATTTGAGCTTTTTGCCCGGAGAGCTAAACCTTCTGCACCAATTTGGAGTTAATCCTCAGTACCTGGTGACCTATTGACAGCGAGGGTGGGATGAATCCCAGGTGCTGCGCGCTATGGAGGATGTCGTCCATATACCGATGTTTCCGCTATCTATTCTACCCCTGCCTGGTGAGTGGGTACCCTTGCATATTTTCGAGCCGCGCTACCGCCAGTTGTTGGAAGATGCTTCCGCGGAGGATGTCTCTTTCGGCATTTACCTTTCGCATCACATGAACCTGGCCAGGATTGGCTCGCTGGTCCGCCTGGAAAGCGTTCTGAAACAATACCCCGGCGGCGAGTCCGATATCATCGTGCGATGCGTGGATACCTTCGAAACCGATAAGCTGCAACGTACATTCGACAGCAATAAGCTATACCCCGGTGGCTTCGTGCGGTATCATCACATAGACGCCACACGCAGGCCGACCACTATACTATATGATTTGTTTACCGTATACATGCAACGCCGGAATATTACCCGGCAGATTGCCCCTTTTAGCATATATCATATCGCACAGGAGCTAAGCCTCGATCTACGCGACCGCTATAAATTCTTGCAGTTAGCCGAAAGCCGGCAAGAAATGTTTTTACAGAATCGTATCCGCTACCAGGAGCAGTTGCTCGAAGAGGAAGAGAAGAGCAAGGATTTTTACCACCTCAATTAAATTTCTTTATTAATTTATTGTTAAAACCCTTACATCGGCCAACCGGGCGTTAGGCAGGGGTTTATTCGTTGCCCCATGATGCTGAGTATTTTTTGTTCGGTCAGGCTCGCGTGCCGGCGAATAAAAAGAAGTGTTCAGGTAACCGGGCTATGCGCAAAAGGCCTCCGTTAACGATTCAATAACGTTTGCAGCGAAACATTATACAACCCTACTACGTGTTAGTACCAAAACTTTATAAAAAAACGAGTTATGAAAAATTTGGCACTGGTAGTTGGTATGTTTCTGGTAGCGGGCGTTGTAGCAGCAAAAGAAAATCCTGTTCCTGTTGAACGTGTAGGTGTTATGCAATTCGGTACTACTTTGAAGGTATTCTACAAAGGAGTGGAGTCAAACGACGTGAAGGTGTCTATCTATGACGAGTCAAACCGTCTTATCTATAAAGAGACTATCCGGAAAGTGGATGGTTTTATCAGACCTTACAACCTGTCTCAATTAAGCAAGGGCAACTATACAGTCGAAGTAATCGACGGTGCCGTACGCGAGCTGGAGCACGTAACGATCTAATCGTCACGATCGGCAGGTAACGTTTGCTGTTGCAATAATATTCTGTAACGCCAACGCTACTGCTACTGAAATACAGGTAGAAGACCATTCTACAGAATTATATTGAAGGCGTCCTTCCTCGAAGGGCGCCTTCTGTGTTTTAGCCCGGGGAGGCCGATATTGCCTATTGCAAACGTTGTACTAAATAAATTTCTTCTGTTAGCGTTTGCACCCCGGTTTGTACGATCATTTCGAGCATTTCGCGAAGGAAATTTTACGCAAACGTTGTTTGTAGAATAAAACCAGGTTTCCTTACAAACTCCAGCCTTCCGCGCAACCCACCCGTATATTTGTACAGTTATCAAAACACAAACACAATACAATTATGAAAGCAAGATCACTTTTCATCGCAGCACTTTTCGCAGCAGCGTCTTTAGCAGCTTTTGGAAAGGAAGAGCCAAGCAACAGAGGTTTGGCTGTAGTACCTGTTAAGGGAGCCGAAGTATTCAAAGTTATCTACAAAGGCGAGACTGCCGGTAAGGTAAAACTGAATATTTACAATACGCAATCACAACTGGTCTTTACTGAGACATTCAATGGTACAGATGGTTTCATCTGCCCGCTGAACTTCACAGGCCTGGCTTACGGTGATTATACCATTGAGTTGATCGATGCAACAGGTAAGAAAACTGAGAAAGTAAGCTTCAAGCCTGCAGTAGCCGCCGCGAAAAATGTACACATCTCGAAACTGGCCAAAGAAAACGGCAAGTACCTGGTGTCTGTAGCAGCGCAAGGCAACGAGCAGATCAGCGTAAAAATCTATGATGCAGCCAACAACCTGGTGCACAGCGAAACAAAGACCGTAGACGGTAACTTCGCGCAACTGTATACAGTGAAAAATGTAAACGGTGCATTGACTTTCGAAGTAACCGACAACGCCGGTAACACCAAAACCGTACGCTTCTAAGCGACGGTCCCGTCAAGCGGTTTCATACACGAGATGAAACAAAAGCCTTTCCGATTCGTTCGGAATGGCTTTTGTGTTTTTAGGGGGCTACCCGCCGACAGAAACATCCTTTGAACCACCGATCGCCTCATTCCGGCCGGTAGCGCATATAGCGTATACGATAAAATACACTTGCCTGCTGAAGCATGGCTCATGCGTGGGCAGGCCCGCCTACCGAAGCGTGGGTTTTTATTTTTACGCGAAATCGCTACTTTTACCCTATCACAAACGATAAACCTACCGGTATGAAAAAAATTCTTGTTCCAACCGATTTTTCCAAACAAGCTAATCTTAGCGCAGAAGTTGCCGCCGACATCGCCCGGCGCGCCGGTGCCGAGCTCATCCTGCTGCACGTAATCGAAGAAGCAAGCGAAAGCTCCTTCAGCGTAGAAGGCGAAGCAACCTATGAAGGAAGTTGGGAGGATAAAGTATTTACCCTGAAGCTTATTGAGAAAGCTAAGAAACAAATGGCCAAGCTTGTAGGCGACGCCAAATTCGAAGGTGTAAAAGTACGCCAGGAGCTGCGTGTGGGCACTCCCTTTCACGGTATGAATGCCATCATCACCGAACGCAAAGTTGACCTCGTTGTGATGGGCAGCTCGGGCCGCACCGAGCTGGAAGATATGATCATCGGTTCAAACACCGAGAAAGTAGTGCGCCACTCACACTGCCCCGTACTGACTGTACGCAACAAACCCAGCCGTAAAGAATTTAAGAACATCGTATACGCTACGGCGATGGAAAAAGACGAAGAGATCTTCTCGCGCTTCGTACGCCGCACGCAGGAAATGTATAATTCCACCATTCACCTGGTGCGTATCAACACTCCCGGCAACTTCCAGCGCGACATTGTCGTGAGAAAGTATATGGAAGACTTCGCCAAGAAGCTGCAACTGAAAAACTATACCATCAACGTCTTCAACGACCTGAGCGAAGAAGAAGGTATTATATATTTCGCGGATAGCATCAACGCCGACCTGATCGCCATGGCGACACACGGCCGCACAGGCTTCGCCCACGTACTGGCAGGCAGCATTGCCGAAGACGTGGTAAGCCACTCCAAACGCCCGGTGATGACGTTCGTCACCAAGCGTCGTAAATAAGAATTTCGAGGCTATTGGCTTAAAAGGCCACTTCCACAGCGGAAGTGGCCTTTTTTATGAATCAACCGTTTCCTGAAAATGATTAAATTGCTAATCCTTTGCCCTGTCTAACCAATAAAAACACGGATTCCTGCCCATGGAAGAGTTTTTTAGTTTTCTGATCTTTATTGCCCTGGTCATTATTGTTGTGCTGATTGCCAACCTTCGCACCAAGCTGCAAAACCAAATCACCGTCCTGCAGTATAAGATCGACGATCTCAAAACCGAGCTTGGTAAAGCGCGGTTCAGGGAAGGCGCAGCACCCGCGGCCGCCCACGAGGAGGTAAAACCTCCGCCGGCCATTCCGGTAGTGCCACCCGTGCCTGTATCACGACCGGTCACGCCACCGCCCATACCCACTCCGGTACTACCACCGGTCGTACCGCCGGTACACGCTCCGGCGCCATCTGTCGAGCCCGAAAGGGCAGCGCCTCCGGTGCGTCAGGAAGCCGCGACCACAACGGTCCGGCCATTGTCGGAAACCCCGAAACCCACAACGCCCCCACCGGCGTACGTCCCGCCGGCACCCAAGCCCGGGTTCTTCGAGCGCAACCCCGACCTGGAAAAATTCATCGGCGAGAACCTGGCCAACAAGATCGGTATCGGCATCCTGGTACTCGGCATCGGCTTCTTTGTGAAGTATGCCATCGACCAACAATGGATCAACGAGATCGGTCGCGTATTCATCGGCATCCTCTGCGGAGGCATATTATTGGGCGTAGCACACCGCCTGCGCAAGACCTTTGCGCCCTTTAGCTCCGTGCTGGTGGGGGGTGGTATTGCCGTACTATATTTTACCATCGGCATAGCCTTTCACGACTATCACATCTTCTCACAGACCGCCGCGTTTTTGCTCATGGTGGTGATCACCGGTTTTGCCATCGTGCTCTCGTTGGGATACGATCGCATCGAGTTGGCCATCCTGGCCATCCTGGGTGGCTTTGCCACACCGCTCATGGTCAGCACCGGTGAAGGCAACTACATCGTATTGTTTACCTACATACTGGTACTCGACATCGGCATGCTGGTGCTGGCGTACTATAAAAAGTGGAACCTGGTCAACATCGTGTCATACGTGTTTACGATGATCTTGTACTTCGCCTGGCTCAGCGATAGCTTCGATGGCGAAAACATGAGCATGGTAACCGGTGCGTTGATCTTCGCTACGTTGTTTTATATCGTGTTCTTCCTCATGAACATCATCAACAACCTGCGCCAGCGTACAACGTTCAAAGCCATCGAGATCAGCCTGCTGCTCAGCAATACATTCCTGTATTACACCGCCGGCATGATTATTTTGAACCAGGCCCCCGCCAGCGACTTCCGCGGGTTGTTTACGGCGACACTGGCAGTCTTTAACTTTGTCTTTGCCTACAGCCTGTATAAAAATACACGCGTCGACCGCAACCTGGTGTTCCTGCTGATCGGCCTGGTGCTGACATTCATCAGCCTGGCAGCGCCTGTGCAGCTCGAAGGAAATTATATTACGCTCTTCTGGGCGGCCGAAGGCGTGCTGCTGTTGTGGCTGTCGCAGAAGTCAGGCATTCGCCTGATGAAAGTTGGCTCAGTGCTCGTGATGATACTGATGGGCTTCAGCCTGGTCATGGATTGGGAGCAACTGTATATGCAGACGGCGGATTACATGCCGGTCGTGTTGAACAAAGCTTACATCACCAGCATAGTGTCGCTCATCTCCATCGCATTAACGGTATACTTCCTTCGGTTCGAGAAAGACGAACGCGATGCCGATTATATCGGCCCGTATCGTCAGGCGTTGATCGTTGGCGGCACGCTGGCGCTATACGCTTCGCAATACCTGGAGCTGCACTATCAGATTTACCGCTTTGTGGACGCCGAAAGTGCAGGACTGATCATCATTGGCGCGTACAATATGCTGTTCCTCGCCGGTCTGTTACTGGCGGTAAAACGCTCGCCGTATCCCGACCGCATCAAGCAGCTCTTTGCACTCTGGGGACCGGTGGCAATGTTCGCCTTCCTGGTATTTTATCACTACCAGATCATCGATGCCCGCGACGGTTTCCTCCTAGGCGACTTTTCGTCCACTGGATTTATATTCCATTATGTATATGTAGCACTGTTGCTGGTCGTCTGTATCATCACCCTGCGTCAGGTGCGCCAGATCGAGGGCTTTACGAAACGGACCCACAACCTGCACGCCTGGTTCTATGTGTTCTTCTTTATATTCCTGGCAAGCACCGAGCTCGATCACAGCATCCTGATGCTGGCGCAGCCAACGCAGCCAGTTGACCTGGACCACATACTCCACCAGAATCATAAGATCGGCTATCCCATCCTCTGGGGGCTGGGCGCCTTCCTGCTGATCTACATCGGCATGCGGCAACGCAAGAAACACCTGCGGATCATTTCGCTTACGCTGCTGCTCGTGACGTTGCTCAAGTTGGTCCTGATCGATTTGAAAGGCATCTCAGAAGGCGGCAAGATCGCAGCCTTCATTTCGCTGGGTGTATTGCTGTTGGTAGTATCGTTCATGTACCAACGCCTCAAAAAACTGTTGTTGACTGATGAGGCGGTAACGCCCGCGGCATCCACAGCACCTTCCGGAAATGAAGAGACACCGGGCACAGAAATAAAAGGAGAAAACGCATGAGAAAGTTCGTAGGCGCGTTGATAGGAGGGTGGTTGATCGGCATCGCTTCCCATGCACAGGAGTTTAAAGCGGTGGCTACACTACCCACGGTGTCGAGCGACGGTTTTTACCGGGTACAGTTGTCACCCGCTGTAACACCGTATCTCAATAGCACGTTTTCCAATGCGCGTATCCATGATCCGCAAGGGCGCGAGGTGCCATATGTCTTTCAGGAGGAGCAGCCGCTCTATTCGCACCAGCAGTTCCGGGAATATACCATCGTCGAAAAGACACAGGAACCCAAGTGCTGTACATCGCTCATTCTAAGCAACCCGGATCGCCGGCCGATCAACAACATCAGCTTGCAGATTCGCAATGCCGACGTGAGCAAGGACGCGATCTTGTCAGGCAGTGACGATCGCACTAACTGGTTTGTCATTCGCGACCGGTTTACGCTGACCGCATTGGACAATGCCAACGGCACAGCCGAGGTCAAGGCCGTAAACTTTCCACTGAGCGACTACGCGTATTATCGCCTGCAGATAGCCGACTCGACGAGCGGACCCTTGAACATTCTGAAGGCAGGCTATTATGACGTCCTGACGTATACCGGCGCGTATGCAGAAGTCCCCGTGCAACAAATGCTGGTAACCGACACGATTGCCAAAAAGCAGACCTATATCCGGTTGGTATTTGATACGCTCCACGTGGTGGACAAGGTTATGCTGACAATGACCAACGCACCCTACTTCCTGCGACAGGCAACAGTGTACGCGCGACAAACACGCACCACGAAGAAAGGAGCCATAGACTACTACCGGCCGGTAACAAATCTCGAGGTCAGCTCCAAGCAAGCATCGGAAGTATACCTGGAGGCCGTAAAGACATCCGAGCTGATGATCGCAGTAGACAATGGAAACAACCCGCCGTTGACAGTAGCGACGACCAAAGCCAGCCAGCTGAACCGTTACCTGATCGCCTGGCTAAAGAAAGGCGAAGCCTACACCATGAAGTTCGGCCCGGACGGCCTGGCCATGCCGGGCTACGACCTCGCCTACTTCCGCGACAGCATCCCCGACAACCCCGGCCTGATGGCAGTCGGTCCGGTCACATCCCTGCGCAAACCTGTTGTGGAGGATGCAACCCCCACGATCTTCACCAATCGCAATATCGTGTGGGTAGCAATTGTAGCCATTATAGGCGTACTCGGCTTCATGACGCTACGTCTGGCAAAAGATGCCAAAAAGGAGTCATAAGACAGATATGCTGGCGCAAGCGCGACGCGAAGAGCTTGCTGGCGCAAGTTTTAGTACCAAGCGTTTGCGTAGGTGCGGAACTTGTGACTGAAACTGGTTGCAGTCTTAGACTGCCGGGCAACCCCCGCAGGGGGGCAACCCGTTTATTAGCTATTTCTGCACGTGTTTGTATCGCTGTTTCGGCCTTTATCGAATGCTCAGATTGCTGAATAGATTCAACAGAGCGGGTAGCCGCAGCGTAGTGCCAGCCATACGTACAAGCTGCCGCAGATTGGGCAGATACTGTAGGCCGCTTTTCTCCTTCTTCTTTAATGTCTTCCGACATCGTGATGCTCACCGGCAGCTTGTCTCCCGACCCTTCACCCTCCGGCCGCCCCGCGATAGCAACCACCTTCGCCGCCCCGGCACGTTTCACCTCCTCTACCACATCATCCTCCATCGGCGAGCCATACCGCACGCCCACCGTCAGCATCAAGCTATACGATTCATCCGCCGGCACCTGGTCCGTAAGTGCTATTTCGAGGGACGTAGCAGGCGATCCCTTCAAAGCAGGATACCATGGTGACGATACACGCTTTGGTGAAAACATACTCGTATACCAGGCGGAAGGCTTATATGCACCCTCCTTCGGATCGAACGTAAAGTCGGGCACAATGCCCAAACTGACATCGATGCAGAAACGCGCATGCCTGTTGTTTGGATGAAAGTTGATATCGCGCAGCAAGGCCGGTATATTCACACGGGCCGAAAGAGTCTTGCGGTCTACAGTAAACGTGAGCGGCGTGCGCACAACCGAGTCAAACGTGGTATTTTTATTCAGCTGAAAGCCTGCCAGCAGGGTTGGATGCTTCGATAACATAATGGAGCGTTGCCCCAATTCGCCGGTGCCATCCTGCTTCTGCACGATCTTTAGCGCCTTATTAATAAAGCCGCTAAAGTTATAGTCCGCCAGGGTTCGCACGGGGTGCATCATAAAACGCACCTCTTTACCCATCTTTGAGCAACCGCCAAACTCACTCATATAGAGTCGCGGTACTTTAAAGGTCGGCGAATTTTTGACATATTCCTTAGGCGCGCCGCCCTTCTGCCGCACGACGATCCCGTCAACGCCGCGCATTTTGTAAAAGCTGAGGTTACCGATGCTGCCGGTAATTTTAAGTTCTTCTAAAAAGGCCATAGATCAATATTGGTTAATAAAACGATTGGTTTTCAAAACGGTCGCGAGAGGGAGAACTGTTTCGGAAGACAATATAGGGAGTGTTTGTCGAAAGACTATCAATTGAAGATATATACTTTTTAGAATTTCGACTGCATCATAAAATGACCAAGATGTATAAAGGTCGCGGTCATGAGTGGTGTATAAATGCTTAAAAATTACGTTATCAGTAGGATATCCTGCCTGTTCGCAGACTATTGAATGACGAGTAGAAGAGTTATGCACAAAAAAATGTGGATAGTTTGTGTATAGGCTGCGGGTTGAATGTTTACAACTAGGGTATACTCTTTAGGATTGGGGAAATTTTTGGCGTCTTTAATGGATGTATAATTGATCACAGACAACGAATAGTATACCGGAAAAATAAGGGACGCTTGCATAAAAGAAATGGCCCCTTCTTGATAAGCTCAAGAAGGGGCCATTAACGTTATTAGCTATAACTACAGCTTATACGCCTGCCGTGCCAATAACTTCCACGCCCCTTTTTGCTTTTGCCAAACCAGCAAAATCCCCAACGACACATTTCCCGGCTTTCCACTATCATTGGTCTCGCCCTGAAACTTATGCCGCACCAGCGCAGTGTTATCAGAAATACTGATCTGTTGTTCTGTCAATGTAATAGACACAAAGTCCGACTGGCCGCCGGCAAGGGTCTCGACAAACGAAGCCCGGTTCTCAACCTTACCGCTGGAGTGTCCATAGCTCAGGGCATCTGCCGTAAGATTTTCCAGTGCGGTACGATCGGCGTTTACCATGGCTGCACGCAGCGCTTCCACGGCAGCGGCTACTTCTTTCTCGCCGCCCTTTTGTGCCCAGGCGGGTACTGTGAGGAGTGCCATCAGCATAATAAGAATACTTGGTTTCATAGAATATAGAGATGTTGGTATAAACTATACAAATGCGCTTTGACCCGTAATCGAGCGGCCTACGATCAAGGTGTTGATCTCTTTCGTGCCTTCGTACGAATAGATCGCTTCCGCGTCGGCGACGAAGCGGGCTATGTCGTATTCAATCAGAATGCCGTTGCCGCCAAACAGCTCGCGGGCGTGGCTGACGATGTCGCGGGTGCGCAGCGTGCAGAATACTTTGGCCAGCGAGGCTTGCTCGTCCGTGAGCTTGCCGTTGTCTTGCAGTTGTGACAGGCGACAGACCATGGTTTGCATCGCCGTGAGGTTGCTCAACATTTGTACCAGCAAGTCTTGTACCAGCTGGAAGCTGCTGATCGTGCGGCCGAATTGTTTGCGCTCGTTGGTATACTGCAGAGCGCTTTCGTAGGCGCCGCGCGCACAGCCCACCGCTTGCCAGGCGACGCCGGCACGGGTCATGCGCAGTACGTTGGCGGTGTCCTTAAATGAATTTGCGTTTTGCAGGCGGTTGCTTTCGGGTACGGCGCAGTTCGTGAGTGTAATGAGCGCGTTTTGTACGATGCGCAGGGCCATCTTGCCGCGGATCTTTTCGGCTTGGAAGCCTTCGAATCCTTTTTCAACAATAAAGCCTTTTACGTTTCCATCGTCCAGGTCGCGCGCCCAGATTATCACAAGGTCAGCGAAAGTGGCGTTGCCGATCCATTTCTTTTGGCCGTTGAGGATCCACGTGTCGCCTTCACGCTTGCAGGTACAGGTGAGGCCGCCGGCGGCGCCCGAGCCTACTTCGGGTTCGGTCAGGCCGAAGGCCCCGATCTTTTCCATGCGTTGCATGGGCGGCAGCCATTGCTGCTTTTGTTCTTCCGATCCGCAGTGATAGATCGAACCCATGGCGAGACCGCTTTGTACACCGAAGAACGTAGAGGTAGAGCAATCTACCCGGGCCATTTCCATGGCCAGAAATCCTTCGAGCAAGTTCGACTTGCCTGGGCAGCCATAGCCCTGGTAGGTCAGGCCGCAGATGTTAAGCTTGGCCATCTCGGGAATGATGTGATGCGGAAATTCATCCTTGAGCCAATATTCGTTGGCGATAGGGGCGATGTGCTCGCGCATGAACTCGCGCACCTGCAGTTGAATGGCGCGCTCTTCGGGTGTAAGCCATTCTTTTAGGTCGTAGAAGTCGCCGTCTACTTCTGGAAAGGCGTGTTTCTTTTTACCGCCTTCCATAAACTTCATGAGCTTTTGCAGGTCTTCCTGCTTCATCGAGCTGACCAACCCGACCATTTTATTCAGGTCTACTTTTGCGGCCAGCGTACCGATCTTGTCAAGGTCGAGTTGCTGGAGTAGTCCTACCGTGGCTTTTATTTTTTTGAAAATAGACATATACAGAATGTTGGCGAATACAGCCAAAGTAAACATAATTTGGGTTCGGCTGACGCCAGCTGTGGAAGATTGGATACGGACATCTTGGGGAAGGGTACTATCGTGCTTTTAAAATGTTGTTTTACAAGGAGTTGTAAGCTGTTTGCGAGGCTTTTACGGTGGCACAGAAATTTAATCCTTACCCGGAAATAACACTAAAAAGATACCATTATGGCAACAATAGAAAAAAATTACGAAGTGGATAACCGCACCGGGTTAAACCACGAAGGAGTCGCTCCCAACACGCCCGTACGTCGTTTGACGGCGACATCCATTATCGGCGATCGCGTAGAGAACGAGCAAGGTGACAACCTCGGTAAGATTGAAAACCTCATGGTCAATCTTCACAACGGCAGCATAGAATATGCGGTGATTGATTTCGGCTCATTCCTCGGCATGGGCGGTAAGCTCTTTGCCATACCGTTCTCCGAACTGCACATCGATGAAGAGCGCGAGCTGTTTATTGTAAGACGCAACAAAGAATACCTGAAACAGATCCCAGGCTTCGACAAAAATCACTGGCCGGATACCAATGACCACTCGTACTTCAACGATGTTAATATGTATTGGGGGTCAACTTATTATACACAACCCTAAAGCAAGAGTATAGATGTAAGGAAAGGCGGGCCCCCGGTTTTTAGGGGGCGCCGATTTTTTTTGGCGCCGGCGGGGGGGCGGCGCGAGGGTGGTTTGGGCAGTGGGGTAT
>NZ_JAHESE010000069.1 GCF_018598175.1 Dawidia cretensis | reverse complement strand
ACCAAATAATGCTATAAGTTCAGGCGCCCCTGATCTCATTGTTTCATTCAGTAATTCCTTCTCTACTTGTCGACCAATTAACTTTTCCATGATAATTTTAATGCCAGCCAAAAATCATTCAGTCAGAGGAGATTTGGCTGGGAATAAATTGATTATTGACAGCCAAAAGTAGCAAAAATAATTAAGATTTGGCTTCAGATGTATCAACCACCGCTTGACAATTGACACTTTCCCACTACTGATGGAACGGAAAGAAGCTTCCATCACGTTAGAGGCCACAATTTCCGGACCATTCGTTGTCCTTTTTCATTCATAGTAGATAGCCTCCTGCCGATCAAAATCCGGAGCCAATGCTCTGAGCTTTTCAGGGATGTCAACCGGAATTTCTTGGGTTGTGAGAGATCGGTTCTCCTCGAATTGCTATTAGAGGTTGAATTGATATTCAAATAGTTAGTATTGATATCCTTTTCAAGTCATTGATGAAATAGTTCGAAAATTGTACGCTCAGGTCGACACCGGGGTTTTCAACCCCTTACAAAAGCCACTAAATCACAAGATTTTGTGGCTTTTTTACTTCCAAAGCTTGTAATCAATTACAACGAATTTCAAGGGTGTCCGTGACCTATTCCGTGACCTCAGTTTGTGATCTAATTTAGGTCACGGAATTGGCTCGAAGGCCATTTCAAACCCTTGTATATATGCGTTCAAAACAAACATTTGGCGTCCGTTTTCTGATAAAAAAGAGCAAAGCTGTAGACGGTAAAGCGCCCATCTACGCTCGATTAACAGTCAATGGTAAAGAGCTGGACATTGCTACCCGCGAGTCGATTAATCCGTCCGACTGGGGTGGTCCCAAAGTGCTGGTGGCCGGTAGAGGTACAAAGGCCAAAACAATAAATGATAGCCTCGAAGAACTGAAGAGCGGCCTTAAAAACTCCTATCGAGAGCTCGTTGCAGAGAGAAAAGATCTATCTGCCGAGGCAGTTAAAAAGCGATTTCTCGGCGAGGATAGACAGCACAGATATTCACTTTGTGAGGCAATTACTCGCCACTTTGAAGAAGCGAAAAAGGATAGGCTTGCTCCAGGTACAATTAAGAACTACTATACCACCGAACGTAAGATCCAAAAATTCCTTTATTCACAATTCCATGGTGCAGACATTCTACTTGAAAAACTGAATTTTGAATTCGTAAATGGATTTTATCATTATTTAATAAACACCCCTCCTGAAAAACCGGGTGACAAGATCTGTAGTCACAATGGGGCTCTAAAGCATATAGAGCGTCTTAGTAAAATAATCAATCTCGTACTGAAATTCGGTTGGCTAGAAAAGGATCCTTTTGCCTTGTTCCAGTCAAGTTTTACGGTCAACGATATAGAATGCCTAACTGACGACGAACTGGAAGTTGTCAGTCTAAAGCAATTTTCGACTTTCCGACTGCAACTTGTTAAAGATCTCTTCATATTCGCCTGCTACACTGGTATTTCATACAGTGACCTAATGAAATTAGATCAGAACAGTATTACGACAGGCATGGATGGAAACAAGTGGGTCACTTATAGCCGGGTGAAGGTTAAAAAGAAGACAGTACAAACCGCGAGAATTCCGCTATTGCCGCGAGCTTTAGACGTTCTCAATAAATACAAAAATCATCCGGTAGCAATATCTCGCGGCAAGCTTTTTCCGTGCATAAGCAATCAAAAGCTAAACAGTTATCTTAAGGAATTAGCCGACACTTGTGGGATTTACAAGCCACTAACATTCCACATAGCCCGTCACACCTTCGGTACAACCGTCACCCTCGCTAACGGTGTGCCAATTGAAACAGTAAGCGCTATGATGTTGCATAGCGACTTGCGTATGACCCAGAGATATGCGAAGGTAGTTGCGAGAAAGCTAAATAGAGATATGACCAATCTCCGTGATCAGCTAGTAGCGAAAGCGTTTAAAAATGCTCTAAACACAACCACTCTATCAAACCAAAAAAAATCGCTGACGCCAAATAAGATTACAGCGAACTTATAACTATTTTAACAATCTCAAATTTACCGATATGCTGTTTGACATTGATCAAGATATTGTTGAAGCTGACATACATAAGCTCGTTAATGAACGGTTCGAAGAAGGTTTAACACTTGAGTTCAAGGCATCCGGTGCATTGTCAAATTCAGGGGACAATAAGAAGGAATTGGTGAAGGACGTATCGGCTATGGCCAATTCCGCCGGTGGAGTAGTAATCTATGGTATTCTTGAAAAGGAACATGCAGCCTATGCGCTTTCCCCGATCGATGGCAATCAGTTCAATAAAGAATGGCTCGAAAATGTAATATATAGTAGAATAAGAAGGAAAATTGAAAATATAAGAATTGTACCAATAAGAATTGGAGGAAAGATTGAACAAACGGTTTATGTGATAATTGTCCCAGAAAGCATAAATGCACCCCATATGGCGGACGGAAAGTACTATAGACGGCACAACTTTCAAGTCCTTGAGATGGATGAATATGAGGTACGAGGAGCATATTCAAAACAAATTCGTACAACCTTAGCCATAGAAGATATTGATGTAATGAAAGGGGATTTTCATGAAGTGCGTTTACCTGGTGAAGTGGTTAAATATTCTGTTGTGGACTTAAATTACTATTTGCGAGTTGGGATAAGAAATATTGGAAATTCAATTGAAAATCACTTTAAGATATATGCATCTGTACCGACGTCTCTCATTAGGGATCATTCGACAGTTCGTGATCTTAAAGGAAAGATTGATCGGCATGAGGGGAGCAATACAATATTAGTTGCCGCCTCAAATAGCCCATTGTTTCAAAATGAACTGGCGACGGTATTGGGATTCGGAATTCAAATTACTGGTAAAAATAAAGATGATGCAATTAACGAAGTTATTAAAATAAAGCTGTACTACTCTGGCGGTACAGACGAAATGGCAATATCAGTATCTGAATTAATTACCCACAGAGAACTCTCTTTAGGTGAGCTGATCTATCATAAGAAACTTGAGCTTTAGTTTGATGGTGTGAACGAAAAATTACTGGAGTGATAATAACAAGGGAGATAAATGCAATTAATGTCCAATACTTTATTGCCGTTTTGTTGTAAACGCGAAGTGCCACCGTTTGTGCTTTGTCCTATCTACTTCGTGACTTCATTTTTTCCGTGTACATTTTCAATTTTTTTGAACTAGCCTCAGCTAAGGAATCTCCCAACTCTTGTTGTCTATATTCATCTATGGACCTTCGGGTCCATTCTATAGCGCTCTCATGTCGATTTAATGAAGCATACGCATCTGCCTTAGCGGCCATCAAATATGCCCTATCCATACCCTGATATTTGTTAATTAAGTTAGAATCTATTAGCTCAATAATAAGGAAACTATCAACAACCGCTGATTCCGATATTTCAAGAATAAATTGGGGAGTAATTGCAATCTTTTGTTTCCCTCTGTTTCATTGACTCTTTCTTTCCAAGATCCCAAAACTCTTTTATCAATAGAGGTCCATTTTTCCGCGCTAGAGCAAATATCTTAGCTAAGCGCTCGCGAACCTTCTTCTTTGTGAACGCAGTTTGGTGGTCTTTTAAGTACTTAATTTCTTCCTTAAGAAGTGAGGCGTCTGGTGATTTGTTATCGTTACTTTCAGCTATTGTGTAGATCGTCGACAAATATCCATCTAAAACTAATTGTTGGTGCAAATCATATGTTTCCGTTTCGTCGTTCTCCTCCACAACATTAAAAAACTCCTGAAACCCCTTTTCGTATTGGGACAATATTGGATCTTCAAAGATTTTTAAGGCGTTATATTCCCTTATTATATTAACCCAGTCCTCCAGCGCTGAATTAAGATTTGGACTAGTTACATGCTGCTCACGCCCAAAAATAGAAAGTGGCGAAGACGGTTTAAATTGAATTTTATAGTCGTATCCTGTTTTCTTTATATCTGCTCTGAATATTGTGAAAAAAAATTGGCTTTTAGGATCGGAATCTTTAAAAATCACATAAAACAATATCCAACAATTATACTTCCATTCAGCGAAGTAGTGGAAGCAATTGAGATTCCCAACGGGAGTATCACAATCGTCGCAAAATCAAAAGTGAATTCCATTGTTATACCCTATGGACCAGATTCAATGGAGGAATTTGTAAAGATCATCAGTAGTTTTACAATCTTAAGAAAGGCAACCAATAAATACACTTTGCTATATACAATTGGTGCTGGCATTCTGGGACTTGTTCTTTTTGGTCTGTTTTTTACGTCGACTGATTTCTACGTTATTCAACTTTCAGGGTTTGCATTTGTTGGAACTCTTATATGGTCCTTTGTCCAGATACAACGCAATAAAAATGTCGACCGAAAAATGAAGCTGACTTCATACGCCTTTATTATTCCATTGCTCAGTGTCTTACTAAAATTAATTGCATCATGGAAGTGATAAGGTTAGATTCCTAATAAAGCGAACCATACACCTTCTCATTTGCCAGCCGCGATTGGGTGCCGCGGCCCGGTCCCGTTAGAGGCGTCACCGACGCTATGCAGCCCAGCAAATTCTTCGTGCATCGTTCGCCGGGTGAATCAGTATTCCGCTCCGGCCGGGGCACCTAATTTCAAATTTACAGATAACCTGTCCGTGAATACGATTTTTCGTATTTGTTCTTTAGCCTTTACCGAGATGAAACGCCATACCATAAAGAATTCAGCGATAAGCCGAGCGTTTGATATTATTTTTATTTTAGCGTCCCTAAACGAAAATCAGGCATGAAATCACCATACTTTCATGCCATTAAAACTGAACTTGTATATGGACTAACGAGCCGCGTACAACCATGTTCCAGGGAAAATTGCGGGTCGTCAGTAACAGAATCGCAGTGCTGAATGATATTAATAGCCTAAAATCATGACATTAAACCTGCTAGGCGCTTTAAATCAAAAATAAAATAGTTCGAAAATTGTACACTCAGGGCGACGGAAAAGTAAAAGGCAGTAAATACCGTTATTTGCTGCCTTTTTTCGTTTATAACTATTGTCATTTACTTGATTTTGCGGGCATTCACCGCTTCAGTACCAAAACAGACGCTACCTGCTCTGTGAGACATTGTTTGGCGTCAAAGCCAACCTGTCCTTGTACTTCCAAAGTGTAAAGGACCGATGTCCGCCACCGAACGCCAAACCTCACAACCGAACGGTATCTTTCAAAATACCTTCATAAACCTCAGTAATTGCAAGGTTTACACACTGGTCCGAAAATGGCAATGGCATCGGAACCATTAACCTGACTTATGATCATCAATTATCTCAAGATCTCGCTTCGCAATCTGCTCAAGAACAAATATTACAGTCTCATCAACATCCTGGGGCTTGCTTTGGGTATCACATGCGTGTTCCTCATCATCCAATATCTTAGCAGAGAGCTTGCGTACGATAAATTTCATGAAGGTTCAGAAAATATCTATCGCGTTATCTGGGAAAACGATAATCCACAAACACGAACTCCTCATCCGCTCGCACAGGCGATGGTGCACGACTTTCCTGAAGTAGAAAACGCGGTAAGTCTTTCTCCTCTCTGGGGCCCTGGCCTTACACGCGAAACGTTCTCCATCCGCAACCCACAGAAAAATATTCAATACGATGAAACCGGTGTACTCGCAGTTGACACCACATTCTTCAAAGTTTTTTCATTTCCGATCGTAAAAGGTGATCCCGACAAGGCACTGAAAAAAATGGGTGGCTTGCTGATATCAGAAAAAGCCGCACACAAATACTTCGGTAATGAAAATCCTATCGGGAAATTTCTCTCGATCAATGACGACAAAACACTTACCGAAGTAGTAGCGGTATTCAAAGATGTTCCGGAGCTTTCGCATTTTCATTTTGACTTCCTCGTTTCTTATGTTCTTGAAAAAGCGCTCGAAGATCCGCAAAGTCAGTACTACACCTGGGCAGATTTCGGACACTATAATTACGTAAGACTGAAGCCAGGAGCAGATGCAAGAAAAATTGAAAGTCAGTTAATGCGCTGGCTGAAAAATTATGTGGATTGGTCAGCTAAAGATTTCAAATACTTCGAGGACAATCATTATGGACTGAAACTTCAGCCTATTACTGATATTCACCTCAAATCAAATGTTCGCTGGGAACTGGAGGGCAATGGCAACATCGATTATGCTTATATGATGATTGCTGCTGCAATTCTGATCCTTGTCATCGCGTGCATCAACTTCATTAATCTTACGACCGCACAATCAGCAGAGCGCGCAAAGGAGATTGGTATACGCAAATCACTTGGCGCTTTAAAAAGACAACTCATCATTCAGTTCACTGGTGAATCTGTGCTGGTGGCTTTGGCAGCGATGCTGGTGTCGCTTGCTATGATTCAGACACTGGCTCCAATGTTCAGCTTTTTGACGGAAAGCGGTGTTCATTTTTCGATGATCTCATTGATCGTTATTTTGGCAGCGATCGGGATAGTAGTTGGACTTGTTGCCGGTATTTATCCGTCATTTTACTTATCGTCAGTAAAACCAACCGCAGTGCTGAAAGGTAAATTTCTGCAAAGTCCAAAGGGAACTTCGGTACGCAAGGCTTTTACTGTTTTTCAGTTCAGTGCATCGATGGTACTGATCTGTGCTGCAGTGGTAATCTTCAATCAGCTTCAGGCAGTTCAAAACAGATCTGTTGGTTTTAGCAAAGAAGAAGTGATCGTAATACCAGTAAAAAATCAGGATGCATTGAGAGATCGCTTCGCAGACGTGGAGACAGAATTCAGGCAACTTGCCGGTGTAAAAGAAGTTTCAGCGGCATCTAACATTCCGGGTCGATCATTCAATCAAAATGAAATTTTTGAATCGACTCATCCTGAAAATGATATTGATGCTTCTGAACTCGTTGTTGATCACGATTTTCTTAAAGTATTAAACATTTCTCTGACGGAAGGACGTGATTTTCTACGGGAAAATCCTGCGGATGCAGACAATGCATTTCTGATTAACGAAACCGCTGCGCGCAATCTTCAGCTCGATCATCCGGTTGGAAAGCAAATTACCTGGGAACGAGATGACGATGCCCTGAAGGCGACCGTGATCGGTGTTGTGAAAGATTTTAATTTTCAATCCCTGCATCACACAGTAAAACCATTGTTGATCAAATTAGGAAATAATAGTTTCAATTACATTGTTCTAAAACTCAACACCAATGATTTTAACAAAACGATTAAGGAAATAGAAGGAACCTGGAAAAAATTCGACAACAGGTTTACGTTCGAGTTCTTTTTCCTGGCTGATAATCTTAACCAACAATATCGCAATGAACAAAATATCAATCGCGTTATCATTGCATTCTCCGGAGTGGCCATTTTGATTGCCTGCTTTGGACTGCTGGGAATCGCAGCGCTCACATTCCGCAACAAGACTAAAGAAATCAGTGTAAGAAAAGTTCTCGGTGCTGAGTTCGGTAATCTCGTGGTTTTGTTGCTTAAGGATTTTACTATTCTTATTTTGATTGCTATAATCATCGCTACACCAGTTGTAATCTGGATCATGAAAAGCTGGCTTCAAAACTTTGCTTATTGCGTTACGTTGAATCCAATCATATTCATTGGCGCAGGAATGTTTTTGATTTTACTATCGTGGATTACATTAGGCTACCTCACGCTGAAAATGGCAAGAATCAACCCGGCCACTACGTTGAAGAGTGAGTAGCCTTTAAGGTAATATAGAACTAGAAACAAGGAACTGGAATTAGCTGCAACCGCCCACCTGGGGTCGTTGTAGTCAAAACAACGATAAAAGGAATTTCAACAACTGTCTTTTTGAAAAACTCCAAGAATAAAGGCTGCAAAAAAATAGAATGGAGGTCTAGGTAAATATTCCAACGGAACCTCGTCAAGATGGATATTCCGGACCATGTTGACCCCGACAGAACGAATCGCCGTCTGAACATTTGCGTGTGTTGAGATTTAGCAAAT
>NZ_JAHESE010000068.1 GCF_018598175.1 Dawidia cretensis | reverse complement strand
GAGGTCCTCTTTAAGACGATAAGATTAGTAAAAAATCTTAACCTGACACTTGGTCCTTATGACAGTACCTTGCGCCAGGTATACCGCTGACGCGGTTGAGATGTAATGTTATAAGAACAGCCCGGCTTTTGGCCGGGCTGTTTGTGTTTATACGCTGTGGGTGGATTATTTCTTCAGCAGTTTTAGCTGTTTTTGTGTGTTTTTGTAGATCAGGGTGCCGACGTGCAGGCCGGGCTTCAGGGAAGAGGCATCCACGGTGATTTCGTGGTGGCCGGCTTCCAGGTAGCCGTTGAACACTTCGATTACCTGACCGTCAGTCGTACCGGCTACGCGCAGGGAGACAGGGCCGGCTTCGGGCAGGTCGACGGATACCGTTGTTGTGCTGGTGAAGGGGTTCGGGTATACTGTGCCCGAGGCTTCGGCTACGCGTGCTTGTGCAGCGGCAGCTCCATATACTTCGAGCTCGAAGATGGAGTAGCCCCACTCGGTGGCACGGGTTACGCCTTGTACGCGGATGTAGCGCGCGCTGCCGCTCAGGCCTGTCAGGTCGTTCACCAGGGTGGTGTTCCCGTTGACGGCGCGGAGGTCGTTCCAGGTAGAGCCGTTGGCAGAGCCTTGTACTTTGTAGTCGCGGCCGTAGGCAGCTTCCCACGTGATCTTCACGCGGTTTACATTGTAGGTGGCGCCGAGGTCTACGGTCAGTGTCTCGGTGTTGCTATAACCGCTTGACCAGCGTGTGGTGGCGTTGCCGTCTACCGCAAATGAGGCGGCGAATTGCGCTTCTTCGGTAGAGGAAGCGGTTACCGATTTGTTCAGGGCCAGGTTGCCCGTAGAGCCAGAACCGCCGGTGATGCTAAACCAGTTGATGTTGATACCACCTGCGGGGAAAGCGAGTGCGATTTCCTGTACGCCGGCAGTCAGCTGCACGGTGTGAGAAACCGTCTGCCATACTTGCCAGCCGCCAGTTGCGGGAACGTTGATCGTGCCAAACGCCGCGCTACCACCATAGGACTCCAGTCTGATCTGGCCGCCGGTGCTTTCGCTGGCTACACGGTATTGTACAGTGTATGTGCCAGTAGAGGGTACGTTGATTTTGTATCCTGCCCAGTCACCGGTTTCGATGTAGCCGATGTTCTGGCCACCGCCGGCGTCGGTTGTTGCTTCGGTTTGGATGCCGCTCATGTAGCAGAAGCTTTCGGCTTGCAGCGTGCCGGGCAGGCTAACCGTTGAGCAAGTAGGTTGCGGTTGGTCGCCGCCTTTGCAGACGCCGCCCAGTGTGTTGTATACGGCGTTGATGTCGCCCCAGGTAGAGATCTCCCAGATCATGATACCGCCGGCGCTGGTCTTGGCCAGGTTGGCTTTTTGTACGTGCAGGTTGGTGTTGTTGTCGGAGCTATAGAAAGGAATGCCCAACACACGTTTTTCTTTGGTTACACCGCGGCTTGTCCAGTAGTTGATGGCGTCAACGGCTTGCGAGTAGGGTGCATTCGACGGGCAGGCGCAGTCGTAGGACATGATGTTGACCAGGTCGAGGATGGCGAGGTTGCCATAGTTGTTTCCATAGTATGAGCCGGCGGGTACCGCGGCTGTGAGCAGCTTGCCCATGCCGTGGATGCGGGTGGCCAGCGGATTCATCAGCGCGTTCCAGCGTGCTTGTGACGTAGGATATTCCCAGTCGATGTCGATACCGTCCAGGTTGTATTGCGTGATGAGGTTCGCGCAGCTGTTCACAAACTGGTTGATCGCGGTTTGGTTCGTTGCAATGGCTTCGAACGGTGTGTTGTCAGGCGAAGAACCTAACCAGCCGCCGACGGCCAACAATATTTTGGTGTTGGAGGCGTGGCCGAGTGTTACCAGCTCGGACAGTTTGCCGGAGTTTTCGATGGCGGGAATGGTACCGTTACTGTTCGGAATGCCGAAGGAGTAGTTGATGTGTGAATACTTGCTGTAGTCGATGGCAGAAGCAGCGCCGGACCAGCTTGGGAAGTATCCCACGATGTTGTAGCAGGATTGTGCATCCGCGAAGAGCGGTGCCAGTAGAACAAGCAAGCAAAAGATCAGCGATCGTTTGCCGGGTAGTGGTGTTTTCATAGATAGAATGATAAGTTTATATAATTTTTTTTTCTGTTGGGGCAACTATAGTCTGGTTGTAGTGTGTAGGATTTTTATTTTGTCATTGGCGTTGTGGTTTAGTGAGGTGCTTCGCCAGTCTGAAGACTGGCATCAGGGCAGGCACAAGTCTCCGCCCGCGACGGGCTAAGACTTGCGCCAGCATTTATACTGGGTGAATATGGAGGGCGCGTGGCGGGAACCGTATGTCAAATCGACTAACGGTTATATAACCGGAAGACCCCGGTGTTTCCGACGTAGACCGCGGAGTCTGTTCCCGGTACGCGTGTGTGCGTTACCAAACCGTTAATTCCAATCTATGAGCCCAAAAGTTGTGGTGAATAAGGGCTACCTTTAGACCGAATAGTTTGTCGATCATGGAAACACGTCGTGAGTTTATCAAGAAGGCGACCCTGTTGTCGGGTGCCGCGGGAATGTTGACTACACTGCCACCCGCTATTCAACGCGCGCTGGCGATCGATCCACCGGTCGGTACGACGTGGCGCGATGCTGAGCACGTGGTGATCCTGATGCAGGAGAACCGCTCGTTCGATCATTGTTATGGTTCGCTGCGCGGTGTTCGCGGCTTTCGCGATCCGCGCGCGATGACACTGCCTAACCAGAACCCGGTATGGTTGCAAACCAATGCCGCGGGGCAAACGTATTTTCCTTTCCGTCTCGACATCAAGGACACGCGAGCGACCTGGATGGGCTCTCTGCCGCACTCGTGGTCTAACCAGGTGGATGCGCGCAACGAAGGACACCATGACCAGTGGCTGCAAGCCAAACCCTCGGGGCGTGACGGATATAAAGACATGCCGCTGACGCTGGGGTACTATACCCGCGAGGATATTCCATTTTACTACGCTCTGGCGGATGCCTTTACAGTGTGCGATCAGAACTTCTCATCGTCGCTTACCGGAACGACACCCAATCGTCTTTACCTGTGGACCGGCACGATCCGCGAGAAACCGTCTACCAGCGCGCCGGCCATGGTGCGCAATGAAGACCTCGATTACGACGATGCCCGCCTGGCGCACTGGACGACGTTTCCCGAGCGGCTGGAAGCGCACGGCATCTCCTGGAAAGTATACCAGAACGAATTGAGTGTAGGGGTGGGGTTTGAAGGAGAGGAAGATGCCTGGCTGGCCAATTTTACCGACAATCCGCTGGAGTGGTTTGAACAATATCATGTGAAGTTTTCGGAGGCGTATCGTCGCTATTTGCCGAAGCGCATTGAGTTTTTGCGACAGGAGATCGCGCGCCTGGACGCTGCGAGTCCCGAGCGGACCGCAAAGGAACAAGCCCTGCAGCAGGCCCTGGAGGATCAGCGACGCTTTACGGCGGAAGCCTATGCTGCGCTGACGGAGCGGGCCCGTAATCTGCACGAGAAGGCGTTTACGACCAATCGCATCGATCCCGATTATCATACACTGGCTTCACTGCCCTATACGGAAGGTACCGATACGCGACAGGTGCAGGTGCCAAAGGGCGACGTCCTGGCGCAGTTCCGGGCGGATGTGGCGGCGGATACATTGCCCGCGGTGTCGTGGGTGGTGGCGCCGGAGAATTTCTCGGACCATCCGGGGGCGCCGTGGTATGGTGCCTGGTATGTGTCGGAGGTGATGGACATTTTGACAAACAAGCCGGAGGTATGGAAGAAGACGATCTTTATACTCTGCTACGACGAGAACGATGGTTATTTCGATCATGTGCCGCCGTTTGTGCCGCCGCACCCGAACAAGCCTGATTCCGGTAAAGTGTCGGCGGGGATCGACACGGCGGTTGAATATGTAACGCTGGCGCAGGACCGGTTGCGTAAGCCGGGCCCGGAAGCACGCGAAAGTCCGATCGGCCTGGGGTACCGCGTGCCGTTGGTGATAGCCTCCCCGTGGAGCCGCGGCGGCGCGGTCTGCTCGCAGGTGTTCGACCATACGTCGGTGCTGCAGTTCCTGGAGAAGTTCCTCTCGCACAAAACCGGTAAGCCGGTAGTGGAGCCGAACATCAGCGCGTGGCGCCGCACGGTATGCGGCGACCTGACGTCGGTGTTTAAACCTTACCAGGGTGAAAAGATCCCGCTGCCGTCCTTCCTGGAACACGATGAAGTGATTGCATCTATACACCGGGCACGGTTCAAGCAGGTGCCTTCGGGGTATCGTGCCCTGACGGCCGACGAGGTGGCGGCCCTGCGCCGGGCGCCGCGTACGGCTTCCACGCTGTTTACGCAGGAGCCCGGTACGCGTACTGCGCGCGCCATACCGTATGAACTATACGCCGACGGTGGGCTTCGCGAGGGAGGCAAAATCTTTCAGATGACATTGGAGGCAAACAATCGCATGTTTAACGATGCGGCGGCGGGTGCGCCGTTTCATGTATATGCACGGGGCCTGGTACGCGCTGTTGCGCCGCGGGCCTATGCCGTCACGGCCGGTGACCGTTTGCACGATTCCTGGAAGGTATCAGATTTCGTCGACGGGAAATATACATTGCAGGTCTATGGACCGAATGGCTTTTACCGGGCGTTTGCGGGTAATGCAGAGGACCCGGCGCTGGTGACGACATGCGTGTATGTGTATACGTTTGATAAAAAGGGACGCGCGAAGGGTGATGTCATGTTACACCTAAGAAATACGGGCGAGAGCACGCTGGTGGTACATGTTGTGGACAATGCCTACCATGCACCCGCACAGGTACAGACCGTTGCAGCGGGTAAAACGACTATATGTCAGCTGAAGCTGGAGAAAAGTGCAGGATGGTATGACGTGACAATCACGGCGGAAGGGTATAATGCTTTTCGAAAGCAATATGCCGGGCACGTAGAGACGGGCCAGGACAGCCTGACCGATCCGCAGATGGCCTGAGATCAGGCGGCGCGCCGGCGCAGCTTAGGCGCGTCTACGAGGGTTGGTGCGGGCCGGTATTTGGTCAGCAGGCGGTTGAAGAGGTCTTTGTCGAATGGTTTTTTGAGAATCTCCACGAAGCCGGAGTCGAGCAGGAGGCTGGCGCGACGATCGTCTACGTGGCAGGTGATGGCAAATGCCTGGAACGACGGTCCCTTCATTTCCCGCAGATCTTGCAACAGATCGATGCCGTCGAGGTCGTCTTTCAGCATGACGTTGAGGATGGCGATATCGAAGGGGCGGGTAGAGGCAAAGGCCATGGCTTCACGGGCGGAAGCAAGGGTGGTGACATGATACTCCGGCTGGAGTATTTTCTTTACGATGAACCGATCTGTAATCAGATCGTCGACAACTAAAATGTGCATGCGCTTCTTTTAATCGTGCGTAAAGATACCAGGCTGGTATCACCTTTATATTACGCCACGTTGATGTTATTGTCAAGGAAAGCGGCCTCAAAAGCCTATTTTTACAGGCCGCCAGGGCGGTGCTGGAAGTATAATAATTTCATAATCGTACGGCCGCAGTGGACCGGCCGTTGGGTGCTATCTTGCGTTTTTACTGTGGGGTACTCATGAAACTTATTGAATTCTTTCTTAGCCTGAGGATTCGGATTAAGCTATTGCTGGCGTTCGGATCAATCATGCTGCTCTCGGCAATCATGGTGATCATGATCTGGCAGACCTTCACCAACATTGGTGAGTATAAAAAAATCAGCGAGGAGGTCGACGCGGTCAACATTCACATCCTGGAAATGGACATGGCGGCTCAGTATTTTATGCTGGAGGCCTTTAAGCAAGAGGATTTTCAGAAGGATGGTATCAACTTGTATACGGACACTTACCGCCAACACGACGACACGGTACGCACGCTGCTGGCGGGTATTGGTGGTGAGCAGGGTTTCTTCCAACAAGATACGCTGACGGCGTCCATCAAGGACCGTGTCGGTCGTATAGCCCAACGGTTTCAGCATTTACAGGAGCTTTTGCGGAAGCGGGGCTTTAAGGACTATGGTCTGGAAGGCGAACTGCGTCGCGCGATCCACGCGGTGGAGAACTCGTCTTTTCCCTACGACAAGGTCGATATGCTGATGCTGCGTCGGCACGAGAAAGACTTTTTCCTGCGCAAGGATATGAAGTATCCTCAAGAGTTCAACAACAAGGTAGGGGAGTTCACGGCGCGTATTGCGGCCGAGCATGAAGGCCCTGAGAAGGATGATATCTTACAGAAGATCGCGGCCTATCAAAAGCAATTTAACGAGGTGGTGGCGATCGATTCGGTCATTGGCCTAAAGGATACGCGTGGGCTGAAGGGCCTGATCCGCCATGATCTTATTGCTTTGAAAGCATCCATCGGCATGCTGCGTACGAAGGTGAAAGTTTTTAGTGAGGCATACGCCCGGAAGCGCATCATCTTTGTCGGTGTACTTTTCCTGGTGCAGCTGGGGCTGGGCATTGTACTGGCGTTTGTTTATGCGGATATTCTCTCCCGTGCCATCAAGGAGATACGCCAGGCGATGAAATCCCTGGCCGATGGTATTTTCCCAGGAAAGATGCCCATCAAAACCACGGAAGAGATTGGTGATACGAAACAAGCGTTTAATCAACTGCTGGACCGTATGCAGGCGGCGACGACGTTCTCGGAGGCACTGGGTAACGGCGAGCTGTCGTCGCGTTACGATAAAAACTTTCGCGAGGATGTATTGGCTCGCTCCCTTATCAAAATGCAGGAGAAGCTGACGGAAGCTCAGGAGCGGCAGATGATGATCCACTGGGCGAGTGAAGGCACGGCGTTGTTTAGCGAGCTGCTGACGAACCAGGCAGAGGACACGGCGGCGTTGGCAGACAACGTACTCAAGCACCTGGTGAAATACGTGGGTATGAACCAAGGAGCACTGTACAGTGTGGTGGATCATGCAGGTGAGCGTTACCTGGATCGCCTGGCAACGTTCGCCTACGAACGGAAACGTTTTGTGAGCCAGCGACTGGACCCCGACCAGGGAATCATCGGGCAGTGTATCGCGGAAGGCACTACTATTGTGCTGACGGATATCCCCGTGGGCTATGTGCAGATCACGTCGGGATTGGGCGAAGCCACCCCGCGGTATATTATTGTATTGCCGCTTAAAATGCGCGAGCATGTGGTCGGTGCGATCGAGCTGGCAGGCTTCCATAATCTGAAGCCGCACCAGGTACAATTCCTCGAGAAGATTGCCGAATATGTGGCGTCGGCACTGGGCTCACGCCAGGTGTATGACGACACGCAAAAGCTACTGGCGGAAGCGCGCGAGAATAATCAGCGGCTCCAGGCGCAGGAGGAAGAGATACGGCAGCATGCCGAAGAAATGCAGGCGATGCAAGAGGACATGACGCGACAACAGCGGATGCTTGAAGAGGAGATTCGTACGTTAAAGATGAACGGGACACTGCAATCCGTCCATTAACAATAGGTTTATGGAGTTTCATGACAGTGTAATTTAGTTTACGCGTAGTAAACTAATAGCGAATACATCGTGTAGGAGGGGTGTCGATAAAACATTTCTGACGTCTATCGGCTATCTAATATTAAGTTTTTGTTAAGTAGTTTAACATTTCAGTAACATGGTCTACTTTTGTTCAAACAACTTACGTAATTCCCCTATATGACTAAGAAGATTTCAAAGAAGGAGATTCAGGATGTATTGCAAGAGGCGATAAGCACTGCACTAAACAAGCTGGAAGTCTCTGCGCCTTCGAAGAAAACAAAGAAGCTGCTGGACCGCATTTCTAAAAAAGTGTCGGTTCGTGTAAAGCGCGAGATGAAGCGTAAGAACAACGCTGCTACGAAGGCTATCGCTACCGGCACGAAAAAAGCAAAAGCGACGAAGGCCGCACATGCCTGATCTGCCCGGATTGATCTGTCATTGCCCGCGTGGCATGGGCGGATCAATCCCGTTTTTCTGAACGCATCGCTGTGGAAAAAGAAGATAAAGTATACAAACGCCGGTTTAATAGTTCCCTGGAACCGATGAAGGTCATGCTGGTGGATTTGCGCCGTACGCTGGCGCCCGAGGCATGGCTGGCACTGGTGCAACGCACGCGTGAAAGTGTCGTGCGCAATCCCGATCAATATATTGAAGGCAGCAATGACCTGCCGCCGGGCGATGACTATCAACGCATTATTTCGCTGATCTTTGATGAGTTTTTGCACGATTGTGCAATACGATGAGACAGTGTGCGTGTGAAATGTCAATGTAAAGGCCGCTGCTTAGCATAAACTAAGCAGCGGCCTTTGTGTTGTTAGTACTGGCGGCCGAAGGGGCGTACGTGCTTGACGTATTTGTTGTCAACGACCCATGTACTGATGGTGTTGTTAGGCGCTTTTATGATAATCTTACAGAAGGTTGTTTCTGGTTGTGCGAAAGTATATTTGCCGGCGGATACGGGTACTTCTGCCACACGGGTGTAGGTGTCGTCGCCTTTGCCGTCGCGCACGTTGTTGGTCGTGCTTACGAGGATCTCTGCTTTTCCGGCACCGTCCAATATACCCCAGGTCAGCTCGATGTTCTTCCCGTTACGTACGGCCTTCAGGTCGTGCATCGATACCTTGCCGGTGAAGGGCACGCCGTCGAGCTCTTGCTCGGTTGTGGCGGGTAGCGGAATGGTGAGGAAACGCAGGATGGACGGCATGATGTCAACGGTGGCGGTGTTGGTCTTGAATCGGGCATTGAGGTCGGCCAGGTTGGTGTAGATACTGTCTCGTATACACAACTCCG
>NZ_JAHESE010000067.1 GCF_018598175.1 Dawidia cretensis | reverse complement strand
CTATAATATCACGTACCTGAACGGTATGTTGACACCCAGTACGGAAAGCGACAGCCGGGCGTTTGCGTTCAACCTCATTCCCAGCGGTCTAATCGATGATATTAAGATTTATAAATTGCCATCACCGGAACTTCCGGGAGGATTTGGTGGTGGTGTGATTAAAGTAAACACACCGCGTAACCAGGTCGCGCGGCGGTTTGAGGTAAATGCTTCGGCACAGTATCGCACGGGTGAGTCATCTTTTGCAGACCATTACACCGGTGGCAATAACAGCTCAAAAGACGTATGGGCGCTTGGCGCAAAGGACCGTGAGATGCCGGCGCAGTTTTATGATAAAAACTACCAGCTGCCCGCAGCCGAATTTTATCCCGGAGAGCGCATGGCAGCAATTCGCACCATGCCGGCAGCCAATAATCTGATAAACGATCATCACGGCCTTGATCGGCGTTTCTCCCTGAATTATTATGACTCGTATAAAGTGTCGAGCGTCCGGCTGAACAATCTGCTGTCGCTGGGCTATACCTACCAGCGTGATTTTGATCAGAACCACGTACGGGAGCAATGGACACAGCGTGATTCGATTCGCTTTGAGGGAGTGCAGGTGCCGAATGTCATGGATGAGTCGTATGACTCCATCTATACGGAAGATGTGCGACTTTCCTTATTGGAGTCGCTGGGAATCATCATCAATGAAAATCACCGCATTGACGTAAACCTGTTTGCAAACCGCAGCGCGGCGGACAATACATTCTTTTCGGCAGCCGGCGATATTGAGGCCAGCGGCGAACCGCTGCTTACGGGCCGGCCTGCAAAAGTGAGAACGTTATCCTTTGAGTATCGTGTGCGAGATCTGGTTTCGGCACAGGTAAGCGGCGAGCACACCCTGGGGCGTCATCGCGTTAGCTGGCGATTGGGACAGGTAACGATGGAAGAGAATATCCCCGATTTTCAGATGTATAAATTCATTCGTCGCCCCGATGAAGACAATTATGATGTATCGTTTGGCGTGAATCAATCGGGCGAAGCACCCCGTCAATATTACAATACGGAAGATAAAAACAAGCTGACGGGTTTAGACTACAGCTATGCCTTAACGGACTATCTTACCCTGAAGGCGGGTACGTTGCTGCAGTGGAACGAGCGTGTATTTGAAAATACGGTGTTTACCGTAACGATTCCCCAGTTGGGCACGACGCCGGAAGTATCACAGCAATACTTGAATGTGTACCAGCCGTGGACAAAGTTGAGCACTATTCTGGCCGATGAAAATTTCCGGGAGGATCGACGTGGCTTTGATATGGTCAGCTCGTTCAGCGCTTTGTCGTACGGCTATTCGCAGGATATTGCAGCGTTTTATATAGCGCCGTTGATAAAGTTGCTGAATAATAAACTGGAAATTTTTGGGGGTGTTCGCTATGAACGCGAGTTTACCGAATTGTATGATGCACAAGGTGCACCGATTCGTTCTGATCAACGGAGGGTATACGTTGTCAATCCTGAAACGGGAGAGACTTCGACGCAGACTGTGGTTGTAGACTTGCCGGGACCTGACTACGAATATTTTTTACCGAGTGCCAATGTTACCTGGAACGTTACTGAAAAGCACAAAATCCGTGCGGGCTATGGCAAAACACTTGACCGTCCAGCATTCCGCGAACGATCAAGATCGTCTTTCTTTAACACACGGGATGGACGTAATTACCAAGGTAACATTGACCTGGTGAACGCGGAGTTGGATAACTACGACTTACGCTGGGAGTGGTATCCGACAGAAACAGAATTTGTATCGGTGGGCGGATTTTATAAAGATATCAGTAACCCGATTGAAATCGTGGAGTATGGATTCCCGTCGTGGAGTCGACTTTACCGGAAATGGTACAATAAGAAGCGTGCGCAGCTGGTCGGTGCCGAGTTGGAGGTGCGTAAAAACCTGGCCTTTACCGGATTGCCATATGCTGATCGGTTTTCGGTCATCGCCAATGCCGCGTTCGTGCATACCATATTGGATGACGAGCTGGTGTTACAAGAAGGGGACGATGCTTCTGTGAAGCCTATCCGTGCCAACCGTCCGCTGACAGGTTCTTCACCCTATATATATAACGTGAGTTTGTATTATGAAGCACCCGGCAGTAAAGCGGTGGTGACAGTAGCGTATAATGAGATCGGGTCGCGCCTGATCGCTACGGCGCCAACCTTTATCGGTAACCTGCATGAAAAAACACAACGTCAGCTGGATATTGTGGTCATACATCCGATTGGTAAATACCTGAGAGTAAAGGGAGGTGTGCAGAACTTGTTGAACCAGGATATTGTGCGTTGGCGTGACAGTAACTACGATGGCAGCTATGATCCCGGAGAGTTTAAAACTTTTCAAGATACAACTCAGCCGAAGAGTGACTACGAATCGGAGCGTTGGAACCAGGGAGCCTATTATTCTTTGGGTGTGACCTGTACGTTTTAGGAAAGACAAAATAAAAAGGCCTCTTCGAAAGAAGAGGCCCTTTGAAGAGCAGCATAACTACAAAACATACCTGGATTAACAACTATGATGTAGAATCCTATTTATCACATTTCCGGTAAGCAGAAGCTGCCGAGCCGGAAGAGGACGCTGACTCAGCCTTACAGTCGAGTCAAAGGGGATGACCTGCTCCTTCAGCGACATGTTATCAGCATGGCGCCGGGTTATGATTAATAACTACTACACAAAGTTAACAAAATTTTAAGAATTTATGAATCGGATTTTCAAATCTGCAGCAATTGTTGCCGTACTGGCCGCTGCTCTCATTTCTTGCGATGATCAAGGTGTAACTACTCCTCAAGACGCTGCTGGTAAAGCTGCCGATGTCATCGACCTGGGCCTTCCTGTTGCTTTTGGTGGTGTCGATGACGTTGATGCTTTTGGTAACGTTACCGTGAGCCGCAACCTGACACTGGAATCAGGAAATACCTATATTTTGCACAACTATTTCCGTATTCAGGATGGTTTCACCATCACTATCGAACCGGGTGTTACTATTAAAGGTGTTAAAAAAGGTTTCGAAGCTACAAAAGACTTTGCTCCTGGTACGCTGGTAATCGAGCAAGGTGCTAAAATCAATGCTGTTGGTGGCAAAACAAATGCTGCCGACTCTGTGATCTTGTTCACGTCGAACGCAACTACTCCTGCTGCCGGCGATTGGGGTGGTGTCGTGATTCTGGGTAAAGCTCCCGTTTCCGTTAGCGGTGGTGTAACTTCTATCGAAGGTCTGCCGACTCCGAACAACACTGGTTTCTACGGTGGTACAGACGCAGGTGATGACTCTGGTGATCTACGTTTCGTACGCATCGAATACGCTGGTGATGTTATTGGTCAAGACAACGAGCTGAACGGTCTGACACTGGGCGGTGTAGGTAACGGTACTAAGATCGACCACGTACAAGTATCATACGGTCTGGATGACGGATTTGAATTCTTCGGTGGTACAGTAAACGCTGATCACCTCGTGTCTTACTATAACACAGATGACGACTTCGATACTGACCTGGGCTACAGCGGTAAAGTACAATTCGGTCTCGTCGTGCGTAACCCTAACATCGCCGTAACCGGTGGTGGTTCAAACGGTTTTGAGTCAAACGGTGACAGCAACATCGGCGTTACTCCTTACACAAGTGCTGTATTTGCTAACTTCACTATCCTCGGTCCTGTTAGCCCGAACTCTACTACAATTGATTCTCGTTTCCGTTCAGGCGTGCTGATCCGCGTTAGCTCTGAGCTGAAACTGTTCAACTCGATCATCACAGGTTACAAAACCTTCCAACTGGAAGTGGCTTCTCCCAGCGCGTATCCCAGCCCTTCTGCCATTCAAGGTGTTACTGTTGTAGCTCCTGCTTACACGGGTACTACACTGAACGGTGTTACTACTAACGTGACTGGTTTCAACGGCGTTACTGGCAACATCGAGAGAACAGCAACAACGCTTGGAAACACAGGCCTGACATCACTTCCTGTTATGACAGGTTTGAATGTTAACGCATGGAACACCACTAGCCGTAACTTTGTGGCTTCTGTTGAACAATCAGCCGTGTCTCACGCTCTGTTGAGCGGCCTGGAGCCTACTGATTTCCGTGGCGCTTTCGGTAGCTCTTCTGATTCAGACAACACTGCCTGGTTCATCGGCGGTGGCTGGGTATCTTTTAACTAATGTATAGCGGAAGAGCCAGTTTTGGGACTGGTTCTTCCTTAACAATATTTCTCGTTAACCTAAACTCTTCTTAACGGCGACCGCTGAACTGGTCGCCGTTAACAAAAAGAAGCCTCTACGCCTTCTACACGAACCCATATAAACACAATAAATCAATAGACAAGTACAACGAATGAAAAACAGAAAATTACACTCTTTTGCGACGTATGCGTGCAGCGTGCTGCTGGCCCTGGTGATGACGTCTACCTTTGTATCGTGTAGCGATGATGATGGTGATGATGACGGCGGCGGCGCGACACTTACAATCACCTCGCTGACGCCGGCCACGGCACGAGCAGGTGAGTCGGTGACGATTGCCGGTACAGGCTTCAATGCGACACCGAGCCAGAACACTGTGACGTTTAAAGGCGCCGGTGCATCGGGTGTTCCTGCCATGGTACAGGAAGCATCTGCCACGGCACTGAAAGTGGCTGTCCCGGCAAATGCTGCTACGGGTGCTATTACCGTCACCGTTGCGGGTAAGTCGGTAACGTCCTCCCAGACTTTTACCATCGATGAGTCGCTTGGCGCACCGGTACTCACCAGTCTCAATCCAACCAGCGGCTTTATCAATGCTGAGATCACCATCACGGGCTCCAGCTTTGGTACAAACAAAAATGTCATAGATGTTTTGTTTGGTGACGTAGAGGCTACCGAGATTGTATCCGTAACTGCCACAACCGTTATCGTTAAAGTACCCACATCACTGGCACCGGGTGCCGTTGCAGTGAAGGTGGTGCGCGATGGCATTACATCTGCTACGTCGCTGCAATTCACCGTAAATGCTACACCGACATCCGTTAAGACCGTATACTGGTCTGATAGTTTCGGGATATTTCGCGGTGTTATTGATGACGGCGGAGTAACGATCGAAGAGTTGTATAACGATTCAGGCAGAACGCCGGTGCAGGGCGTGGCGATCGATGAGGAGCGTGGTTATATTTATTGGGGACATACGGGCGGTGTTTCACGCGCACTGCTCGATGGAACCGGTACGATTGAAGATGTTTACAGCGACGATGTGAAATTGACATCCGTTTACGACGTGGCGATTGATCATGCCGGCGGCAATATCTATTTCACCAGCTACGATGCTAATTTCGAGCATTCGTATATTCACAAAGGCAACCTGGATGGAAGCGTTGATTATACCACGCTTGTCGAGCAGGGTCTTTTCCTCCTGGGCGATAACCTGAAGCTGACCGTGGCGAACAATATGCTTTATTGGTCATCCCGTGAGTCAAAACATGTAGCAAGAGCTTCTTTGACGGGTACCTTTACAGCCGAGATAATCTATGATGCAGCCGATGGATTGAAAGGCCCTGCGGGTGTTGCCGTTCACCCGGAATCGGGTCGAGTTTTTATTACCGACAATGCCGGTGGGGCAGCGGGTGAAAGCAAAATCTGGCAAGGTAGCCTGGATGGTAAAACTGAGCTTAGCACGTTTGTGCCCGTTGGAAACAACGTGCTGACGCCCTATGACGCAGAGATTGATTTTGAAAACGGCTATTTCTTCTGGCTCAATAACATGACCGACGCTGCGGCGACGTCAGACCTCATGCGGGTGAAGTTGGATGGAACAAATGTTGAGAAACTATTTAGCGGCATTGAGAACGGCAATAGCTTTGATATAAGCGTTCGCTAAGGCGACACACCGTTGTTAGTAAACCGTTGGCTACCACATTTCGAATGGGCTTCCTAACATTCCTCGTCCTGGGTCAGGACGAGGAATTGTTTGAAGTCTGTATAAAAAAAACCGTTCTGTGAAGTCTGCATATACCTTTCATTTTTTTGTTCCCGCAAGACTTGCCGGGTTCATGATGCTGGTGATGATATTGGTGTCTTGTCATGAGACAGATGCGCCCATGCCGATGGTTGAACGCACCTATCTGTTTTGGACGAGTGTTACCGATCAAGCTATTTTACGAGCTACTCTTGATGTAGCAGGCGACGCGATGCAGGTTGATACGCTCTATACGGCAGTCGATGGCGTTCGTTCGCCCGTGTCGATCGTGGTAGACGAAGCGGCCTCGATGTTATACTGGGCCGACTTTGACAGCGGGCAGATTGTGCGTGCGCCCATGGAAGGAAAAGGCGCGGTGCAGGTGTTATATACCGTGCCGACTTACATGCGTGGACCCGTAGGTCTGACCTTCGATGCGGTGTCACAACGATTGTATTGGACGCAACCCTGGGACGATCTGATTCTTGGCGCGCCAGCATACCCCAATGGTTTGATAGACACCTTGCTGACTGCCGACGACGGCGTGGACGGAAGCTGGGGCATTTCCCTACAGGCTGACGCTGGAGCATTGTATTGGGTTGAGTACCTCGACATCGAACTCAATCGGACATGGCTGGGCGGCGCTGCCGTGGTGCAAACGCTGTATGCTGGGGGGAGTGGTTTTTTGAGACCGTTTAGCCTAGCGGTGCAAAACGGTGTACTCTATATAGTTGACAATCCGATACCGGGTACGGCTTTGCCAGACCGGATCCTACGGGGAGATGCGGGCGGCGGGACCTCTTTAACAGCCTTGTATGATATCGGTGTAGACAATGCATATGCCCTGGCTGTTGACACGCGGCGGGATATGCTTTATTGGGTGAACCAGCTTGAGGAAGGGAGTATTTGGCGAGGGCCTGTCGCGGGCGGTACAACGCCCGTTAAAGTGATCGACCGGGTTCGTCTTGGCCAGGGGTTGGCGGTTGCTACTTTGCGTGTAAAATCCAATGAACTATAATGTAAACATGTTGTATGTCACCTGTAAGTCCTACTCACCTTACTCAACTCTTGGCGCGGATGCGCACATTTCTGGATGAGCTCCGAACTTCGGACGAGACAGTTCCGGAAGGCGTCGATGCCGCCTGGCACGAAGCACAGATAGCCCGGCTGATGTCACTGCGGCAGCGGAAGGATGAATTATTCGACGAGCTTGCCGTAGTCGTGGAAGAACTTAACGCCGCGTACAAAATGGCGTCGCGAAGGCTGGCCCATGATAACCGGCGTGTACGCCATAGTCGTACAGCCGAGGATGTACGTGAACTTTAATGTATATTTATCTCACGGTAACACCGCGGTCGTATATGGGGCATCGGCATATGAAGAAATTGGGATTGATCACACTTGGCTTTTTCCTGACAGCCATGCTGCATGCGCAGCAAGGGGATACCCGCTGGCTCGTGAAATTGAAGCCTGGGTGGGAGCGTGCCGGAGCGCGTTTGCCGATGCCCGTGCAACCTTTATATCCGGTCCGCGCTGCTGCGCAAGGGCGTGGCGCTGTGCCGGCGGAACATTTTGTGCTGACGCTTCCTGCAAATGCTGATATACAATCGGCATTGGCGGACTGGAAGGCGAATGAACTGGTGGCCTATATCGAGCAGGATGCCGTTGGTTATGCGGCAATGCAGCAAGCTGCGTTTTTTCCAAATGATCTTTATTTTGACAGGCAATGGTCGTTGAGCAATGACGGGTCGTTTCGGTCGTGGGCAACGGCGGATGCAGATGTTGATATGCCTGAGGCGTGGGAGGTTACGCAGGGTAGTGAGGGCATTACGGTGGCGATACTCGACAGTGGGATACGCTTGAACCATCCGGAGTTCGCAGGGCGGCTCTGGATGAATACAGACGAAGTGGCTGACAACGGCGTGGATGACGATGGCAACGGGTATATCGACGATATCAACGGGTGGGACATGGTGAATGAAGGCCCGAATGTTCGCGATGATTTTGGCCATGGCACGCATGTGGCGGGGATCATCGGGGCGAACGGTAACAACGGCCTGGGCTATGCTGGCGCCGATTGGTATTGTAAACTGATGGTGTTGAAGGTGCTGGATATCAATGGCTCTGGGCTGTATAGCTGGTGGGCCAGGGCGATACATTATGCGGTTGACAATGGTGCCGATATTATCAATATGTCGCTGGGCGGTACGACGGAGTTGCAGACGCTGGCGGATGCTGTGCAGTATGCTTATGATCACGATGTGCTGATCGTTGCCAGTATGCAGAACTTCAACAGCGAGGTGATATACTATCCTGCGGGGCATACGCTGACATTGGCTGTCGGTTCGTCCGATCCGGATGACCGACGGAGTACAATACTGGCAGGGCTGCAAGGATATGGGAGTAACTACGGTGATCATATTGATGTAGTGGCGCCCGGTAATTTTATTTATGGGCTTTCGCATGTTTCTGATACGGACTTTGGTACGCAAAAGAGTGGCACGTCGCAGGCGGCGCCGTTGGTGACGGGGATTGCGGCGTTGGTGTGGGGGCGTGAGCCTGGTCTGACGCTCGAGGCGTTGGTGCAACGACTGACGGCTTCGGCGGAGGATGGTGTAGGTGATCCGTTGGAAGATACTCCGGGGTGGGATCGTTACTACGGGTATGGGCGTGTGAATGCTTATCGGGCGTTGACCAATATGACTAGTGACGTTCCGGTGGCGGGTGGGCTGGCGTTGTATCCGAATCCGTCGGCGGGAACTTTGACGGCATTTTATGATCAGGGTACGGCGATGCCTTATACTATTACGTTGGTGAATACTACGGGGCAAGTGGTGCGGACGGTGCAGGGGGGAGCAAAGCGAATGATTCGGGAGGAGGGGCTTGATGGACAGTTGCCGGCGGGGGTTTATGTGGTGGAGGTTAAGAATGAGCGGGTGCGGTTGCGGGGGCGGGTTGTGGTGCGGTAGTATTGGCCGTGGTTTTATATGGTTGTCACGGGTTACGACGTTACCGTTGGGAGTCTGAAGACTCCCCCCATACGAGGCACAAGTCTCCGCGCCGGGCGGCGCTAAGACTCATATCTTTGGAAATAGAATCAGAACAGTTATTTTTTGTCAATACTAGCCGGTGGGGTACCTATTCGTAAG
>NZ_JAHESE010000066.1 GCF_018598175.1 Dawidia cretensis | reverse complement strand
TCCATGGATGGCCTTGTTAATTTACCCCACCTTTACATCATCAAATTATTCATAACAATTAAAACCTCACGAAGATGAACAAGCTCACAGTTAAAGACGGAACAGAAATCTACTACAAAGACTTAGGTGCAGGACAACCCATTTTCTTTCATCACGGCTGGCCTTTGTCATCTGACGATTGGGATGCCCAAATAATGTTTTTCCTTGAAAAGGGGTATCGTGTCATTGCGCACGACAGACGCGGCCACGGACGCTCTACTCAAACGTATACGGGCAACGAGATGGATACCTATGCGGCAGACGTTGCCGAGCTTGTAGCGCACTTAAACCTTAAAAATGTCATTCACGTAGGACACTCCACGGGCGGTGGTGAGGCCATACGGTATGCAGCAAAATATGGTAAAGACCGCGTTGCCAAAGTCGTGCTGATTAGCGCCGTTACACCGTACATGATTCAAGATGACAGAAATCCCGACGGCGTGCCGTTGGCTGTCTTTGATGAAATTCGGCACAATACCCGGTACAACCGCGCGCAATTTTATCATGACATTACAGTGCCATTTTTTGGCTACAACAGAGAAGGTGCTCATGTTACAAAAGGAATACAGGATAACTGGTGGAGACAAGGTATGATGGGTGGCATCAAGGCTCACTATGACTGTGTTAAAGTATTTTCCGAAACAAACTTTACCGAAGACTTGAAGAGCGTGGACGTGCCCGTCCTGGTGCTTCATGGTGAGGACGATCAAATCGTTCCGTATGCTACGACCGCGGTAAAAGCACATAAGCTGTTGAAGAAGGGTACGATCATTTTATACCCAGGCTTCCCCCATGGCATGCCGACTACAGAAGCAGAAACGATTAATAACGATATCTTGAAATTCATCAATTCGTAGAGAAGAAAAATTGCCATTCAGGGGGAGAGGTGCGGAATTATTTTTCACATCTCTCCTTTGTTTTTCAGCGAGTTTCTTTGAGTGCCTTTACCATAGAACTTTACCCGATCTGCTTCAAAACCGGCGTTTGGTACATGGAAAGTGCCGAAAACCCCGAAACAAAGCTGTAATTAGTTTATGGGATGTTGTAAATTGAATGAGGCTATAATAGAACCAAATGACTACAGCACCGGACGGTTTTTTTGGAATCATGGTGTCGTGGTGGAAAAAGGGCCTGAGAATGGGTTACCACGCTACTACTCCCGGGCTGTTACGGGGTCGTGTCATGTTACTCAATGGGTTGTCGATCATTGCTTCGCTTTCGGTGATTGTATTTTCAATTACCTATGCGCTGATTGGATATCAATATTACTATGGCCCGCTTTATATTATTCCGGTTGCTGTTTTGGTGTTGTGGTTAAATAGTCGCGGCCTTTTTGGAGCAGCACGAAACAGTTATCTGATAGGATCACTGATCGTAATAAGCTATTGGTGCTATGAAGGTAGAGGGAATGGAAATGAATTTACATTAATTGCCATTGCTACCATGGCAACCCTGATACTCGAAAAAAGGCATATGATAATCCTCAGTAATCTGTTATGCTTTTTGATTTTTGTACTTTTCAAAGTCTACGACAGTCAAACGCCATTCATTCCAGATCCCCACATCAATTACAACGTCGTACCTACTGTTATTTTGCTGAATACCGTGGCTGTTGTATCCTTTCAGATTGCCTTCTTTCGTGACCTGGCGAAACACTATGACGAAAAGTTGACTGTAAAATACAACGAAGTACAGGCAGTACAAGAGGAGCTAAAATCCAACAACGAGGAGATCAAAGCCATTAATGAGAAGCTGCACGGATTAACCGGCCAATTGGAAGCCATGGTAAAGGAGAAAACACTGGAGCTGCAAACCTACATCGATGCTATTGACGTAAATCTCTACTCCACGATAAATGATCCCGAGGGTAACTTCGTTCAGGTAAATGATCAATTGGTTAAGGCTTCCGGATATACCCGGGAAGAATTAATGGGGAAGCATTATACGCTGCTTGCCACACCGGCACACCAGGAGGCAAGTGCCGATCAACGAAGAGCCAGCCTTCTTGCCGGCAAGGCCTGGCGGGGCGAAGTTGAGCATAAAAGCAAGCAAGGGGAGCTCTATTGGTTTGATTGTGTAGTCATGCCGATTGCATACGAAAACGGAAGGGCTAATGGGTTCCTTTCAATCGGCTTGCCTATCACAGAGCGGAAACTGCATGAGCAGCTTCGTGAGAAGACCCATCTTGTACTGGAGTCTATAGCCTTCAATGCGTCTCATAAAATTCGCGGCCCGATGGCCAGAATAAAGGGGTTATCCTATCTCATTCAAAGGGATTTCCTCAAGAAGGAGGAATACAGCGCCATAGCCGCCAGGTTTACCGTCTGTGCAGACGAACTAAGCATGGCTACAAGCGAGCTTGTGAATTTTGTGTACAATCATCAGAAGCTGATGAATCCTGAGAGAACTGCTTCATCTGCCTCCTGAATGCTTCCAGCACACAGTAGAAAAAGGCAAAACGGTTAATAAGGAATGAGCAACCGATCAAATTTCAACCAGGGGAGAGGCTCTTTCCAGTCCCTCAGGAGATCTTGTCAATTTTCCGGATTGATTCCAGGTCCAATAGTAACCCTGGTCAGTTGTTACAACGACCTGATTAACGAAGATCGGGAAAATGGGTGGCGTTTGACAAAGCGGCGGCGTATTGTTTGCTTTTCGCTTATCTCTGATAACCGGATTTGAAGCCTATCTCTGGCATGGGTAATCGGTAAAAACTCTGACGAAGTTGTGGCTTTAAGATTTTTGTTGCAGAGGGAGGAGTTTCCTTGAATTGTCGTTTTTGCCTTAAATATCCAGCGCCAATTGCTTATGAAACTTAAAGTCAGGCCACTTACCCGTGCACTCAATTTCTAGATGGATTAATTTCGAATCCTTGTATCCTTTGTTCCGAAGATCTGGATAACAGTAGATATTTTTCTTTTTTTCAATGTGCGTTTAACAGTTCAGCGGAATGCCGTCGGTCTCTTTTAAGCAACTAATTTCCGGCAAAATGCTTCCTCTATCTTACATGACGGCACTGAGCATCGTTTGCTTATATTACCGAATATTCCGATGTTCGGCTTTGGGGCCTTCCAGGGGATGTATATAACCCCATTTCTCGGAAGACCTACACTACAGCCGGTCATGAAATATTTCTATCGCACGCTCCTTCTATTTTTCGTAAGTGTTACATCGCTAATTCTGCTTTCATGTGGCCCCAATCTTGGTTCGGGCGATAAGATCATTTTACATAACGACACCTCGTTCGGTACCTCCGTGGATCTTGCCCTCAGCCCGACGGGTAAAGAAGCTGCGCTAGCGAATGAAACAGATATCCTCGTGTATCAGTTGTCGGATGGTATTGTAGCAGGCTCATTTCCGTATGAATATCCGCACCAGGTTGATAAGTTTTCGTATCAGCGGCCCGCCAAAGTGATCCTGTTTGCCAACGATAGTCAAAACGTGCTTGTATTATCCAATTCCGGTGCCATTGATGTTCGCGAAAAACGGACCGGCGATGTCATACAGGTAGTGAAGGTGCCGGATAGTAACATTACGGCGATGGAGTTCAGTCGCGATAGACAACAGCTACTGCTCGGTACAGGCTGGGGCTCCCTGTATGTTCTGGACGCTAACGATTATACCATTCAAAAGCGCTTTGCGCTCCCGGCAGGCGCATCTGTTGTAAGCGTCGCCGCGAACAAAAACGTTCTGCTCGCCAGTACCCACGACTCGACCATACACGTGCTGGATATTCATACCGGCACCGTACAGAAGACGTTGAAGGGCGCTTCGGCCAACCTCTATTCGCTGGACATTTCGCAGGATAACCGCACCGTGGTAGGTGCTATGCCGCGCAACCGCGAGAAGTCTTTGTACGGCGAGGCTGTCTTCTGGAATCTGGAGACCGGAAATATTATCTACCGCTCGCACGATGATTACACGCAGGTTCTTCGGGCAAAATTTACAGCCAACGACAAACATGTGATCGTCGGGTTTAGCGATGGTATTATGATATATAAGCCGGATGGAAGCATAGACCAGCATATCGGCCACTTCGTGGATCCCGAAGTGGTGTTCGATCTCCTACCCGATCAGAACACGATTGCCACAATAGAATGCGATTACGGTACCGGAACAGACAACATAAAAAGCATCAACATCGATACGCGTACCATCGAGAACGTCGTGCAGGAGACACCTTCTGTATTGTGGGGCGCGGAGATGAGTCCGGACAATAAAAAATTCATGTTTATACAAACCGGATTTGTAAAGTCTTTCGATCTCGAAACAGACCAGCTTGAGCAGCCGTGGATGCCAGGGAGTCTGTGGAATGGCCGCTTCTCCTATCATAAAAAATGGATGATGGCCAGTGCGCGCAATCCGGCAGACAATGCAGTCTACCGCTATGTGTTTAGCGTAGCGGATAATACGCGCATGCTCGAAACTGACGCCGCCGACGTCAGTCCTTTGCTGAAATACGCGGTCACTGCTGTCTATGATCAAGCCCTAAGGGGTCAGTATATCCGTGTATCGAGCATCAAAGAACCATCCACAACGGTTTGGGACAATAAGGCCGAACGTTCATCGCCCGGTGGTTATCCAACCTACGAGTTCACATCGGTAGATGATATCCTTCTCTACTCGTACGACCGTGACCAGGACATTACGCTGCAATCGATCATAGATTCCTCGCGTCATATTACTTTTCCGGCCCAGCCACTGGTGTATACCGACGATGCCGTTATCCTATACCAACACAATCACTACCAGACCGAATATAAAAGCATCGTCGTCTTCAACCTCAAAACATTCAAGGTAGAGAACGAAATCCCCATCACCAGCGGCCGTCCCGAGAAAGCTGTGCTGGATAGCAAAAATCAACTCTATCTATGGAGTGGTACCACCGTAGAAATATATGATCTAACCACGATGATGGCGGTCCGCCAGGTGACGTTCGTTCCGGAGTTTCTCAAGAGTGAGCAGGACTTCATGGTATCTCCCAATGGAAAGACCTTCGTGGTTTGCAGCCGCTATGGCGTCATTGAATTCTTCGATGCTCAAACGGGCAAATCCAAAGCAGCACTATTTCCGAGACATTCTGAAAAGAACGACTATGTACTAATCAACAACGAATTTCAATGGACCGCCTCCGACCTGGGCATCCGGTACATGCTGCACATCAAAAACGGCGATGATATTGTGGCGCCCGAAGATCTTCAGAACTATCGAAAGCCAGGTCTTCTCAAATCGCTGCTGGTAGACTAAGGAGACATTCGTGACGGGAAAATGGATATATATATACGCCAGGAACAACAGTCAGTCGATGCAAAACTCTTTGGTGCCATTTTAAGCTACTGATGTATATGGGTCGGACCCGAGGCCGGTTCGGCCCTTTTATTTAAATCAATATGTAGAACCGTGAAAACGAATCTACAAACGTGAAAGTAATCGATTTGTTTCCTTTTGTAGGGGCAACCATATTTGCGATATTACACCGTGGAAAGCCGAACAAGGGAGGTTTTCGAGGTCGGGGAGTTTTAATACTATTGAAATAACAGAATGTTAGTAATTGAGCAACTGTCTCATCTATCAGAGTTTATGGCAAATGTGTCAGGCCTAATCATATGTGCATTGCAGGCCATAATCGTATGGGCAAGTCTTTTTTCCTGCAAACAAGCCGCAAGGGATAAGCCGGTAGCATTAGTGGAATGGAATGCGGGGCAATGTGATCAGACATATGATCCCTACCGGCTCATAAACCGCATCACAGAAAGCAAGGTGCAGGACGGAATCACGTCCCTGACGGTCAGCTTTCGGGAATCGTGCTGCGCCACCTACGGCTTTAGGCCACAAGTCGATTTTAAGGACAATAAGCTATTTCTACTGTCGTACACAGGCGAATCGCCCGACTCGTGTGCATGCGATTGTTGTTTTTCCATTGAATATAGAATAGTCGGCCTTCCCGCCGCCGGATACGAAACCTACTTCCACGGAAAGAAAATTGAAATCTCGAACGATCATTACAAGGTCGTTAAGCCGACGAGCGAATTATACAATGGACAGGAAATCAATCGCACCAATCGTTACGGATTCAAAGAAGGTCGTTGGATGACTTTCTTTAAGGACGGAGGTATTGAGGCAATAGAGATGTACCGTGAACGCGAACTTTATGAAGAAAAATCTCCCTTATGGCGAAAGGTTTTTTATTCGTCTGGGCGGCTTTCATACTTTTCCCGGAACGACACAACCGAATCCTGGTTTGCCGATGGCACGTTAGAGAGAAGAATGGCAACGTACACGGTTGGAGATACGACGTACCAAAAAGTATTTGCACTTCACGATAATCGACGCCTTTACAAAAGATCCCTGGAAAGAAGTTACCCGTCCCTATCCCGCCGTGAAAGCAAGCCAAAAAATGAATCAGTGGAGTCGATTACGCAGGTTTTATATGACGAAGAATATAATACAAATGGACAACTAAAACGCCGGGTTACGAAAGACACAACCTACACCTGGCATGGCAATGGCCGAATTGCTTCGCTCGAATTTGGCAACGGTAGTATAGACTATGACGAAGGCGGAATTGTGATCGAACGAGCGTTTTACTGGACTATTGAGGGACCGGCACAATGGCCTGCGCTACACCATTCGCTATACGCTGATATTGGTCGTAGCGGAAAAGTATTGAAGGTGCACTATGTACGAGAAGAACTGATCCAGGATGGAATAGTGCCGGGCGAACATTACTACTGGACATGGAATAAAGCGGGGAAGCTGATCGAATCACCGGTGAACTGGGAGGAGCCGCTACCCTGGAAGGGAGTTAATCAGCTTACCATTCCATAACTTAACCCTCGCTAAAGTCCCTGCTGCTTTGCAGCTTAGCCAAAATTGTATACGGTAGTTCCAACTCCTGCCATGGTTAATCCATGCTCGACACTTCGTTGATCCAAACCAAATAATTATCAACAATTCGTTAAAGCGGGTGCGTTTTACTCTCCGCCTGGCAGGTAAAGAAGCAAGATATTGTACTAGATGGGCTGTTTTCAGGTGGCTCGTTGCCGCAATGCACGCGCAAATTGCCGTGGCATGATAATTTCCGGCTTTAGTAGTGATCAATCATGTGAAAATGAAAATTGAATTCCATACAGAGAAAGATGCCAATGGAGGCAAGAAATCCGCTGATTCTTATATCTATAAGATAGAGTCGGCACTGGAACCGTTCCGCGAGGTTATTACACATCTCGATGCGCATCTTTCAGATGAAGACCCTGCCCATACCGGTGTCAACACTAAAAAATGCAAACTGGAGATTAGGCTGGAAAACAGAAAACCGATTGCTGTTACTGACCAGTCCGACACCTATGAAAAGGCTATCGATAACGCGCTGATTAAATTGACGGCATCGCTGAACGATTTTGGATAACCCGTTATCGATTCGCTATGAAAAAACAAGATTATCAACATCATGTGCGCTATTACACGCCGCATCACTTCGTTTTTTATCCACTGATTTTTTTTGTCTGTCTGACCTGCGGCTGGTTTATTTTTAGTGACCCCGAGCATGCGTTGCTATGGTCCGGATTAACGGCAATTTGCGCGCTGATGATCATGGTAGCATTTATGCTTCGCCAGCATTACGCGCTGACGAACCAGAATCGCATCGTGCGACTGGAACTTCGATTCCGGTATTACCTGCTTACCCACGAGCGGCTAGAACCATTGGAAGATAGACTTTCGCTAAGCCAGTTGTTTGCACTACGCTTTGCTTCAGATGCCGAACTACCAGCGCTTGTCAATCGCGCACTGAGCGAAAATCTCTCCCCAGATGCCATCAAACGGGCTATACAGCATTGGAGACCAGATCATCTGCGTGTATAGTGTGACAGAAAAACCGGTTGATCTACTGTTCAGCCAACACCAGCCGCATCGACGCCTTTCCGCTACTGGTAGCCACCCGTGTTTCAGCAGAAATGATATCATCTAAGCCAAGATAGATGAGACTTACAGTGTACCCATGATGTTTGAAATGATTGACCAGCTCAACAGTGAGGTCAGAAGAGAAGTTGGTTTCAAAGGCGAAACTTGCTTTCAATTCTGTCGCTGTATCCCTGGCCTTTTCGAGCGCGACAGGCACGCCTCCTTTTAACCGCTCGGGATCAATGTGCGGATATTGTTTTACCAGCTCAGCGAAAACCAGATCGCCATTGAAGATAGGCACGCCCGGAGGTACAAGCCGAGGGCCATAGGTAGTTTTGCCAGCCCCATTGGGACCGGCAATCACGAAAAATTCCGGAGTCATATCAGCGGAGTGTTAGGCAGATATAAGGTCAGACCAATATCCTTTGCCTGCGGATGCGAGTTGCTGAATGAACGCGTACTCTCTCTTTGCCGGATTGAAAGAGACTAAATCTTCGGAGCCATCGGGATTAGCACGTACAAAATGCGACGCATCTTTCGTTCTCCCATCCTTATAATACATGGGCAGACCTTTCTGAAAAGCATCCGAGTATAATTTGCGGGTTATCTCGCGAGTCTTGCTTTCAAACTGAGAGAGCGTCAATCCGCTTGATAAAGAGATTTCAGATTTATCGGGTGAATTTTTCTGACCAGTAAGAATCGCCTCCAACGTTTTAAAAAACTCAGAGTCATCTTTCAGTGAACGCTTAAGTTCGTTCAACTCTTCGGCGGGTATTACTACGCCGGAAAGCATGCCTGAATCGTTTTTTAAGACTGTAATTTTCATCGGTCTCACCGTTTGGTTTACAAAATTAAGCAAGTTCCTCATAATTATTTGGGTTACAGTTTATGGAGTTCAATTTCATTGGTTTTTGTCGCAGGAACGCCGTTTTTCTGGCTTTGCCTGGAAGGTTTATGTGCCTTCGAAACATGCCCGTCCAGCGACCGCTTATTGGAAACGGCCCGGCTTCGCATTCCGGGCACCAATGTTCTACCACCTTTTCTTTTTCGCCAGCCAGCCGTTTAAAGAACAACTCACTTAGCTGCCAAACAGAAAGCGAATGAACAAGGCAAATCAGAAAGCTAATGGAGGTCAATTTGATGTTCACCAGCGTAGCATTTTGAATTGTCTCAAACCAATAGTCGTAATAAAATGCGTTCAGAAAAAAGCTTACCACGGCATAAAACTTACCGGTATTACGATACCCATTGATAATGAATATCAGAATTATGAACTCTATAACGGCCGCTAGGGCTATGCCGTATAGCCAGTTAAATGCGGTGTAGCCATACACACTGATATCCAGATGTTCCATCTGCATAAACAGGTGCCCGGCATG
>NZ_JAHESE010000065.1 GCF_018598175.1 Dawidia cretensis | reverse complement strand
AGTCTTACGAATAGGTACCCCACCGGCTAGTATTGACAAAAAATAACTGTTCTGATTCTATTTCCAAAGATATGAGTGTTAAGCATCAAGCGTTAGCGTGGATGCGGTCACTTGTGCCTGCGTTAATGCCAGTGTTCAGACTGGCGAGTGGCCTCGCTCAATGCTAATTGCGATGACATCCGCCAGCTTACTTCACCAGGTACCGCTCCGTCCATGTACGACTGGAATCATTCACCCGAATCAAATACAATCCGGGCGGCACCGCAGGAAGCGTTACGGAGATTTTTGAATTGGTAACGCGATACTCGTCGTTCATAACTCGTTTGCCTTGAGAGTCCAGGAAGGACAAAGAAACCATCGGTGCCGCCGGATTCACCAGGATTGTAACATCGTTCGGCGCGCCGCTTTTTCCAGGAACAGGATACATAACGATACTACCTTCCTCCGATGACCCTATCTCCGCGCCAGCGACCCTTGCCACCGGCGAGCCAATATATAGCTGTGACGCAGGCACAACTTCTCTGACCTGCAGTACGCTCGACCATTCCAGCTTGGCCTTGGCGCCATAAGCATTCTCATAATACTCCATCCGGATATCGTACAGTTGTCCGGCATTCAGTAAGATGGTACCGTATACAGTAGCGCCGCCGTCATCCTTCCATTTATTAACAATCAGTTGATTGTTTACCCAAAGCCTTCCGCCGTCATCATTGGTGATGTAAAAAGTGTAATCGCCCGAATAGCGCGGTTGAACCTGGCCCGTCCACCGGGCGGAGAATTGATCCACATTGATGCCCGTAGCAGGAGACCCCGACGCCCAGTCAAAATTCACCACGGCATCCGTACGCGTTAGCACCGGCGTTTCGAAATTCGTCCCGTTAAAATAATTGCCCGTCAATCCGGTTCCCGTGCCGTTCACCGGCGCGACATCCGGCATGAGATCAATTTTCCAGCGTTGCGCATCGTTGTTAGGGCCATCATTCCACTGGCCCACGTTGGTGCCGGGTTGTGCGCTGTTGTCCGATACATCCAGACACTGTGTGGTTCCTTTGTGCGTAAGTTTAAAATAGCTGCCGATCAAATCGAGCTTCCACCGTTGTGCGTCATTGCCCAGGTCATTGTACTGCTGCACATTGGCGCCCGCGGTGCTGCTATTCCCGGCAACATCCAATACCATCGTAGTACCTTTATGCCGCAATTTGTAATAGCCGTCCGACTCCAGGGTAATGTACCAGCGCTGCGCATCATTGGTGTTGTCTGTATATTGCTGCACATTGGCTCCGGATTGATTACTATTGCTCGCGACATCCAAACACTGATTGGTTCCTTTATGCATGAGCCGGTATAAACCACCGGGGACGATCGGAGCCTCAATCAGGTCCAGCTTCCAGCGCTGCGCATCGCTGTTGTTGTCCGTATGCTGTCGCACATCGGCATTGGGTTGATTGCTGTTATTCACCACGTCGAGACATTGATTCGTGCCTTTGTGTGTGATTTTGAAATATCCGCCCGACATAGCTTCCAGTTTCCAGCGCTGGGCATCGTTCCCCAGATCTGTATATTGTTGCACATCCGCATCGGATTGATTGCTGTTATCGACAACATCCAGACATTGATTCGTGCCTTTGTGTTTCAACTTATAGAATCCATCGGACTCTAACGTGATCACCCATCGCTGTGCGTCATTATTATTGTCAGTATATTGCTGCACATTGGCGCCGGGCTGGCTGCTATTGGCCGCAACATCCAAACACTGATTGGTACCCTTGTGTGTCAGTTTGTAGATGCCGCCCGACACGACCGACTGTGTGGCGCAGGAATTGTCGGGTACGCGCGGTACAACACCATAGTTTGTCATGTTGACGTTGTCAATCAAACCAGCATCGTTAAAATACATCCGATCGATACATACCTTTCGGTCTCCACCCAGACCATTCTCGTAGCGATGGTAGACGATGTAGTATTCATCACAATCTCCAATTTTTAAAACCGCATGGTGACCAGGGCCTTTGTCTTCACTGTTGGATTGTAAAATGACGCCCCGGTACGTCCACGGGCCGGTAGGGGAGTTGGATGTAGCATACCGAACATTGTAGGTGTCGTTATACCAGGCACCATTGGAATACATCATATAATACACGCCGTTTCTTTTTACCAGGAACGGTGCTTCCGTATAGTTCGGCGGCGTGATGTTCGTTGCACCCGTGGCCAATGAAATCATATCGGGGTTTAATTTTCGAACCACCATCTGCGCCCCCGACGATCCGCCATAATAGATATATGTCTGCCCATCGTCGTCTATGAACACCATGGCATCAATAATATCGTTGGTGTAGGGATCGGTGCCGATAAGAGGAGATCCTAAATCGGTAAAGGGACCAATCGGCGTATTTCCTACCGCCACGCCAATTTTGACTTCAGCGGTATAATAAAAGTAATACTTGTTATTTCTGAAAGCGACGCCGGGAGCCCATCCATTGTTCTCGGCCCACGTGCATTGCGGACCAATGTCGAAGATTACACCTTCGTCCTTCCAGTTTGTCAGGTCGAGTGATGAATAGGCGTGGAATTTTTTAGTATCCACAGATGTCGTGTAGATATAGTACAGGCCATTAAAATAGTGGATTTCCGGATCTGCTCCGTTGATGAGCGGGTTACCCGTAAATTGAATTTGCGATTGTGCGTGTGTCCAAACAAGAAGCATTGCAAGCAGGGCAAAAACTTTTGTGGCTTTCATAGGGTGGTGATTTAGGGTTCTCAACTACTAGTGCACAATCGGGCGCTTTTTTACTCTGATGTTATATTATTTTTTTTTGGACCGCGGAGTTTCATGGCAGATGCATTAGCAATACCGGCCGAGGGACACCGCCGACAAAGCATTAAAAACGCAAAATTAGCTGCGAGTGCCCAGTAGAATATGAATCGGAGGCTATCGGCCGGGAACTACTCGCGCGCCCGCACGTGCAACTTCCATAGTTACCGGTAAGTGTCATCGCACTACCCGGAAAAATCCGGTAAGGAGTTGCTCAAATGTCGAGTTGTTCAATATATACCCAATAATTGACCAAATCTTGATGAATAGATGTTCAATACTTAAATAGCTATTGGATATACTCCTTTTAAATATTCCTTTTTAAAATAATATTTACTGAGAATATAGATAATTGAAATGCTTTTCATAGATTCGAGTCAGGCACCGTTAGAATAGTTGATGTTGTCTAAAAAACCCTCGTTACCCTAAAACCAATCGATTATGCCCTTTCTTGAAGGACCTTTCGCCTTTACCGGCAAATTAGACATGTTCAGCGCGTATCGCATGCGCGGCGTCGACGGGATCGTTGTTCGGCGAAAAGGCGGCCCCAGCGCCGAAAAAATAAAAACAGGCGAAAGCTTTAAAAATACGCGTCGCACCATGTCGGAGTTCGGCGGCTGCTCGCGCCTCGGCAGCTATGTACGCAAGGCACTCATTCAAATCCGTCACCTGTCGGACTATAATTTTGGCAGCGACATCAACAGCGTGATGCGCCAGGTACAACTGCGCGACGGCACCGGCGAATGGGGGCGCCGTCGTATTACACTCTCCGAACATACGCGCCTGCTCGAAGGTTTCTCCACCACGAAAAAAGCACCGACCTTCGATTCGATCGTGCGCGCCCCGGTATACTATACCATGGATCGCCGTGATCGTTCCGCACGCGTGGATATTCCCGAGCTGCTCCGCGATATTAATTATTTTCCGCAGAACAACCATGCCATGTTTCGTCTAACGATCACGCTGGGTATTGTGCCCGACGTGACATTCGACGTCCCCTCGAAGGAATACTTACCGCCGGCGTGGTATAGCCGGGAATACAATTCTATCAGCGTATCAACAGATTGGAATCCGTCCCTGGAAGGGATGCCAGGCACCACACTGGAGCTGGCGATGAAGGCGCTCCCGCCGGATGACTCGTGGACGTTGATGCTGTCGGTTGGGATTGAATACGGCGCGTTTCGCCAGAATGGAAAGATCGAGGAAGTGCGACGGTTTGGTGCCGCGAAGATTATGGCCTTGGTGGGAAAAGATGGCATACCGGAAGACAACGATAACGACGACCCGATCGAAAACAAGGAAAAGCATGTTGTGAAACCCGAGACCGTACGGGAAGAGGCTCCGGCCATAGAATCTCCGCGCGAGCCGATGGCAATGACCAGCCCGGACGTACGGTACGTATACACGGTAAAAGAGGCCGCAGCCGAAAAACAAGAAGTCAGTGTCTGTGGTTATACTATTCCGGCGGCGGCGTGGCAAGACGTGCACGATGTCAATACAACGCAAAATGCTGTATCTTTGTATGAAGCCTCAGGCATACCCCGTGATGGCGTAAAGCCTTATGTCGCTTCTTTCATAAAAACTCCGTCGACCATGTCATACACTGTTTTTTTCAGAGCGGCGAAGCAAATCGTTCCAGCAGACAATTTTATCCGTGAACAACCTCTGGCACATCAGGCGGTGTTAAAAACAATAACCGATGCGTTAGCGGCACAAGGGACGATTACGCATCCACAAGCAAAGAGAAATTCCAAAGGCGACTGGTCGCTGCTACTCGTGGATAACGGGGATGCGTATGTCTACACCCTTTTTATCAGTACGTTTGAGCGGGCTGAAGCAAAGAAGGAAGTCAATGCCGAAACTCCACAGAAGAGAGGCGTACTGACAATCATCGATCCGTCCGGGCCCAGGGACTCCACGGGAGGTTCTCATCCCGGCTATTGGTTTGTGGAGCAGTATGTAAACTTTCTTCCGGAAAATCAGCGGGCGTTATTTACCGAGACGGTACATCAGATTGAGCATAATATTCCGTCTAGAAACTACAGTTTGAACAGTGACGGATCGGTATCCATTCATATACTGGAGACGGGAAAGACAGCGACTATTTCGCTGACCTGCCGCGCTGCATGGGTTTAGCGTAGGTACAGCAGTGGTGTGCAAAATCCTTCGGTGTTTTTTAATAGAAGACATCCGGAAAGCTTTTGGCCAAATTCGGGGTATGAACCTAAAACATCATTTACCCGTATTTTTCCTGCTGCTGATTAGCGTTTGGGGCTTCTCGCAATCAAATCAAATAGCCATTAAAGAGGACTTTAAACCTTCCACGCTGAATCAGCCCGGACAGGAATATCCGCAAGTCAATTCGCAAGGGTATGCCCGATTCCGGATTCAGGCACCGGCTGCCGATAGTGTCAGGGTTAGCCTGGGGCTTGGCGGAAAGGGTGGGACTAAGCTGGCAAAAGCAGAAGACGGCTATTGGATGGGCACAACGGCGGGCCCGATGGACGAAGGATTTCACTATTACAATGTCAATATCGATGGCGGCAAGTTTAATGACCCGGGTGCCTTGAATTTCTATGGCTCGGTGCGGTGGGAGAGCGGGATTGAAATTCCTGCGCATGACCAGGACTTTTATGCGCTTAAAGATGTGCCGCACGGAAACGTTCAGCAGATCCTCTTTCCGTCTAAAAGTACCAATACATCACGCAGGGCATTTGTGTATACACCTCCCGGCTATGAAAAGAACCAGTCAACCCGATATCCGGTATTGTATCTGCAGCACGGATGGGGCGAGGATGAAACAGCCTGGACGAACCAGGGCCGCGCTAACCTGATCATGGACAATCTGATTTCTGAGGGTAAGATTAAACCGTTCATTATTGTCATGACATATGGAATGACGAACGAGGTGAAGTTCGGTCGTATAAGAGAATTCGATGTCAAGTATTTTCAGGCTGTTCTGGTTGACGAGCTGATTCCTTATGTTGATAATACCTTTCGTACGATGGCTGAACAGCGGCATCGTGCGATGGCCGGACTGTCCATGGGAGGGATGGAAACCCGTATGATCACCATGAACAGACCCGATGTGTTCTCGCATTACGCATTGCTGAGTGGTGGCACCTATAAGCCGGAAGATATCAGCGACAAGTCAAAAGTAAAGCTGGTCTTTCTGAGTTGTGGAAGCAAAGAAAGACCAGACGGTGTTAGGACTGCTGCTGTAGCATTGAAGGAAGCGGGGATAAATTCTGTTTCTTATATTTCAGAGGGTACTGCTCATGAGTTTCAGACATGGAGGAGAAGCCTGCATGAGCTCGCACCGCTTTTGTTTAAGAATTGAATGGATCTCGCGCCCCGATTATTTTGCGTCTTTTATTCAACGACTTTTGCAAGGTATAGATGCTATCACTTTCCTGGCTTAGTGGTGAGAAAGCTGTTCACGTCGAGCCAGTGCAGGAAGGCGTCGAACCATCGGTTGCTGGTTCGGCCGGGATTTCCGAGGCCGAAGCCGTGTCCACCGTTTTGATAAAGGTGAAACTCGACAGGGCGTCCCGCCTTGAACCAGGAATCGACAACGCCAAACTGACCCCGGAAAAGGAAGTCATCGGTGGCGATTACATTGAACATAGGCGGAGCATTCTTTGGCACCTCTACCGGTCCCATGCCGCCATAGATCGGGCCGATAAAGTCGAGTTGCATAGACTTCGAATGAAGCGTGCAGTGCATCGTGAGACCCGCTCCCGCTGAAAACCCGATCATGCCTAACCGTGACGTATCAATACCCCATTCCGTGGCGCGCCTGACGATCATGGCGTAGGCTGTCTCCGCGTCTTTGAGCTGGTTGGACAGATCCATGCGTGGAGGACTGGCTGGGGCTTTGTCTTTTGTTGATTCCGAGGAAGGAGTTGCTGCAGCGAACGTTCGATTCATCGACTCTTTAAACGCGTCAAGAGACTCCGGGGTAGGGTGGAGCCTATATTTGAGCACGAATGCCGCGATGCCACGGTCTGCCAACGCCTGGGCGACTTCCCAGCCTTCGTTTGACAGCGACAACCATCTGAAGCCACCACCCGGCGCCACAATTATGGCCGCGCCATTTGCCTTTCCGGGTTTAGGCAGGAAAGGAGTGAGTGTAGCCGTGGTAATATTACGCGCCATCGGGTCGCCCCACTGACGGAACCAGGTCTCCGACGTGGGTTGGCCTTCCACACCGCCGGTACCGAGCAGAATCGCGTTTGGTTCTGCCGGGGCTTTGAGCGGATATATTGTACCGTCCTGCGCCAGGGCAGATACAGTGACGACGAGTAGAGAGGCCTGAATAGCCACTTTCGTCAGCTTGGTAATTGTACTGAACATGATGAAATAATTTGGGTTAAAGTTTTCTCTACTAAAATTACTTGTATTTGGTACAATTCATAATACAATTATGGATTTTGTCATTTAGCCGTGATGATCGGCCGTGGCAGGACATGTGATTTTAAATCGTCGGCCGGGAGCCTGCCGACGTGATGTCTTCGTCAGATGGTCAATTGAAAGAAGCCCTGAATTCCAGCGGCGACTGGTTGGTCTTTGTCTTGAATAATTTGTTGAACGATTGGGGGTGGGCAAAGCCCAGGTCGTAGGCAATTTCGCTGACGGACAAATTCGTTGTTGATAATTTTTCTTTTGCTTTCGCGATCAATTTGTCGTGGATGTGCTGCTGTGTGTTTTGCCCGGTCAGTACTTTTAGCAGGGTGCTTAGATATTTGGGTGAGATAGTTAGTGCCGTGGCAATATCGTGTACCTGGGGCAGTCCTTTTGTGCTTACTTCGTCACTATTAAAATAGTCTGCCAGCAATTTCTCCAGGCGCTCCAGTATTTGATGATTGGCATTCTCGCGGGTAATGAACTGCCGGTTGTAAAATCTGTCGGCATAGTTTAGAAGGGTTTCGATCTGAGAGATAATGATCTGTTTACTGAATTTATCAATGTTGGCGTGATACTCCTGTTGGATGTTTTGCGTGATGTGGTTGATCGTTGCTTCTTCCTTTTCGGAAACAAACAAGGCTTCGTTTACCGAGTAGTCGAAATAGTCGTATTGTTTAATGGTGTTTGCTAACGGGGTGTTCCACAAAAAGTCTGGGTGAATCAGCAGCATCCAGCCGGACTTTTCGGTAGTCGCCGTTGGATCAGCCTCGATTCTGAAGACCTGGTTAGGTGAAATGAAAAACATCACACCCTCGTCAAAATCATATTCTTGTTGGCCGTATCGTAGTTTTGCATTTAAGCCTCGCTTCAGCGAAATGTTGTAGAAATCAAGAACCCAATTGGTCTGGCTGAGCTCCGGTGGGCGAACAATTTTTGAGTAATCGACAATACTGATCAGCGGGTGCTCCGGCTTGGGCAGGCCTCTCAGCTTGTGAAATTCGCTTATCGTTTTTATTCGTTGGGTTTTCGGGGCTGCCATAATTGTTATCTAGCGACCATACTGGTTGGGTATTCACCCATGCAAAAATCGACAGAAATCAGACCTCTAATGTAGCCAAATGCCACATTCTTGTAGTCTAAACGGAAGCGAATCAGCCATGCGTGCATTGGGTTTGTACACGCATGGTCACTTCATTGATTATTCTTTGTGATAGGCGGCAGCAAATTGTTTGGCGAATGCTTCGAGCTTCACTTTTCCCAACGTCGGTTTGTTGCGATAATAATCCTCATACAACAAACCGCTGCCCTGGCTGGCTTGCATCTCCATGAATCCGTGCGCGAGTTGGGCATTGAAGCCGATGTTCAGCCAGGCGTTCAGGAGTTGCTCATCCGGGATGACCTGCCATGGCAAATCGGGCTTACCGATGGCTGCGCCCAGTGCTTTTGCAATTTCGTTCGGTGAAACTTCATCGCTTGCCACGTATCGGATTGTTCTTCCTGCAAATGGCCTGTCTATTTCTTCCGCGATGGCTGCGGCAATATCGAAAGGCGAAGCCCAGGGTTCTTTTTTGTCGCCTCCATAATTTGAAATGATGGCCCCTTTCGTTTTGATGGTGCGGATGAGACCAAACATGTTGGTATAGAATCCAACGGGGCGGATAAATTTGATACAGACGTCATCGGGCAATTGCTTCAGGATGTTTTCGACATTGTTATGAAAACGAAGGATGCCGTTTCCTTTTTGCATATGGGCTCCGATACTGCTAAGGTGTACGACTCGCTTTACACCTGACTGTCGAACTGCCTGGCGGTAATTATTTCCGATCTCGTTGATGGAACCAATGAAGTCGGCTTCCTGATCGAAAAAGTCACCCACCGCCTCCAGCGTTTCCATGAGGTAGACGATGTCTGCGTCTTTGAATGTAGCCGATAGAAAATCGACATCAAACATACTGCCTATGGCGGCCTTTGCACCGAGTGATTCAATGTCTTTGCGTCTTTCGATCTTACGGGTGATGACGGTGACAGCGTGGCCTTTTTTCACCAGCTCCTGCGTGAGTGGCTTTCCCACATTGCCTACTGAGCCTGTTAATACGATGTTCATATCTTTTTTTGATTTTGTTGATACAAAAGTCATCAGTAGGCGGGAGCCGAAAGTAGGCGAAAGTCAGATTGTGGTAGTCAAAAGTCGGCGAACCAATTGCGCGTACGGCATGAAGATGTGAGGACAAGGATGGTCGTGCGTTGGTATGTATGCGCTGCGAAAGAAGAACGTGAAGACGAAAGTTAAATTCGTGCCGATAGAATATAGTAAGTGTACGGTCGAATGTTCCGAAGCTTAGGTCGGTTTTTTCGTAACGTGAAATGCTGGTTGTCCAAGAGATTATACGGGCGGAGCGGGGTGTTGAGGTTTTTAATACGTTTTAGTATACTTTACTTTATATAGCATGTCTTGAAGTATTTTATTTGTCTATTAAGTTTGTTTGTATTGTAGGAATACATCCAGGTGTATGATACTATAATTTTATATAGCGGCCGCCATATTGTTCTTTGATATCTCCGCGGAAAATGGATAGTTTCGTCGATAAATTCCCAAACCTCTATGAAAACAAAAAATCTGATCAGATGTGCATGTATTTTTATGTCCTGGATGTTGTTTTTTTCCTGCGGTGGCGACGATAAGGAAGGCCTGGTTAAGGATATTGATCCGTCAGATGCGAATGCATTAAGCCAGGTGCTGGTCATGCCCGACGGTGTTGATCGAACTTCCGGAAATCTGCCTACTCCTACAACCACTCCCGAAACACCTGATGTGGAAGCAGAAACTCCCGAGATTACTTCGTCAAATGGTAACACCTTCGTGCTGGTGTTCAGCTATTCAAATGTTGACGGCAACCTCGCCGGTATATACGTGCAAGTTGCGGGCGCCAATTCTCATTTCGATGTTCCGGTTGCCGCGGGCTCCGGCAGCAGCGGTCAGATATCACTTCCCATTGGGATACCGACCAATGTGCTGGAAGGAACATTTGCCCTCAATTTTTCTATTTACGACGGTGACAATCATGTCAGCGATGTTACGACGGCACAGGTAGACGTATTAAAACTTGGATCCGGATCGCTGCAGATCAGCCTGTCATGGAATAATACGTCTGACCAGGATCTTTACGTAGACGATCCAATCGGAACCTCTATACATTATAGCTATCCAACGTCTGAATCCGGCGGTGCGCTCGACCGTGATGACACAGATGGATACGGCCCTGAGAATATCTTCTGGAGTGAAAATGCTCCGGATGGTACCTATACAGTCTCGGTCAATGACTACGATCATACCAGTGAGCCCACCACGTTTATAGTAACCATTAACGCGCCCGGTAAGAGTAGGACCTTCACCGGCACTACACAGGGAGGCAGTACCGCCGAGGTGGTGACGATTACGAAATCAGGCTCGACCTACTTGTTCTGATCTTTTATACGCCGGAATTTCACACATGGTCTTATCAGGCTCCGCCAACGATCGTTGGCGGAAAACCTGATCCTTTGTATGATCAAATGCTAATCTTTACTATCTGCGTTATACCATGAAAAGAATCCTTCTTTTTTCGATCGTCATTCTATTCTTTGCTTCTGCAAAGACCATTGCTCAGGAAGAAGGCATTATTAAAAAAAAGAAAAGGATAGAACTTGACAGGGGTGTTCACATAGGCATCGGCCCATCGTTGACACTGGGCAACAATATCGGTGACTACAGTTCCGGGTATAATCTGGAATCGGGCTTTCGGAAACGGCTCAATAGTATTATTTCCCTGGGGGCCAGCGTATCATACATCCATTTTCGCTACGACCCCCAAAAGACCACCGACGATCTCGGGCAGGCGTATGTAGGATACAACCAGGACGGGTACTGGGACGGCCGTATCGTGAAATTGAATGGTGGTGATCTGAACCTGGTTTCATCGTCATTTGATATCAAGATCAATTTTGTTCCAGTACACGACGATTCGAAGTTCTCGTTCTATGGTCTTGTCAAACCTTTCATCAGCATGTCATCTTTGAGCAAGATCACGGCCACCATAGATTACTATAAGAATAATACCGTCGATCGTTCACCAAACCACTGGGACTATGTGAAAACGAGTCCCGGTGAAGTTGAAAGCGAAGCAAAATTCACGGGTGGAATTTTTGTCGGTCCAGGCATGGAGCTGAATCCGGCGGGCAATCTTTCTTTTTTTGCGGAAGCTTCCTTCGGGTATACATTTCCCATAACGTTTATCAGTACGGAGGCATATGATAGCACGCTTGAGGATTTTGAGGACGAAGACTTTCCGCTGGCAACAAATGGATTTCCTTCCATGAATGTGTCTGTCGGTATTTCCTATAATTTTTAAATCAAATTAATGGCGGTCATGGTTCAAAAACTATTCCTGGTTCTCGGGTTGATGTTCCTGGCCGGCAGTATGCAAGCTCAACACCAGTTCTATGATAAAGGCTGGGATAGTTATAATACAGGGAAGTACGATGAGGCCATAAACCTGTTCTCCGAGTTCCTCCCGAAAAGAAACCGCGATAAGGCAAAGGATGTGGAAGTCTACTATCTCCGGGGTCTGTCGTACTACAGGACCGGGAGTTACAAAAACGCCATTGCTGACTTCGACGAAACACTGCGACGGAATCATGCCAATAAAGGAAATATTTACTGGTTCAAAGCTGAATGTCATAATCATCTGAACGAGCATCTGGAAGCTATTGTGGAATATACCCATGCGCTGCGGGAGTTTGACAACGATAAGGGTGCCAAAACGAAATTGCTCGTCGCGCGCGGACAACTCTACGTGAAAATAGGACAGGTTGCTAGCGCCGGCGAAGACTTCGGTGATGGCCTGGTTCTTAATCCGGACTATGCTGAATTGATAGAGCTTGCTGCTGTGTATCCTCGTGTTACAGCGTCGCCGTCAGTAGATCAGAAAAACACTACACCCGTTATGCCATGGGGCGTTGGGGAGACTGAGCCTATTGTCGCTATTCCCACGGAACGCGATTCAACTGGCAAGCTCGGTAAATCCAACCCGGATCCGGAGACGCATAACGGAAATGGGCCCGGTGCAACCCGGTATAAATCTAAAGATTCTAAAAAGAATACTCCGGTAGAGGGTGCACCTACAACCGATGGAAGGAATTCAGTTCCTTCTCATCAGCCAGTGGACGAGGGATCCGATGGACCTGTCTGGAATTGGATAGAGCGAAATCTCTGGCTTATTTTGTCTCTAAGCGTCATGATTGTGTTTTTTGTGAGGGAATCTAAAAAAAACAACCCCGATTTAGATTCAGGAGACGAGATCAGTAAAGCCGAAAAGCGAGTACCCTATGCACGGTATTTGCGTGTCATACTGGCCATAATAACCGTTCTGGCGTTGATAAAGACCTATCAAATCAGCTATAAGCTTGCTTTATGGGGAACAGTAGTGGCAATTTTCCTGATGACCATTATCCTTGTGCTGGACCGGTTGACGAAGGAGAAGTCTTCGGTTTTTAGAGGTCCGGCCGTTGCGATACTTTGGACCATTTCAGGCGTTTTTATCCTGGCCATCATACTTCTGTTCACGTCTGTATTCTTTCGGCGCCCGCTGGATCTGACTTTTGTAGTTAAGTAAACCCTTTAATTAGGTTATCGGTATTGCCGAAGAGATTGAGACATCGTTGGCGAGATCTGTCTCGTGCGTCATGACTAGCTGGCCTCTTCGATTTTTACTTTGATCTTTTTCAACTTTTCATTTTTAATGCCGGTCATTGCCTGCTTCAGGTGGGTACGTCGGATGGCTGCATACGAGGCGTGGTCGAGCGTGGTGATC
>NZ_JAHESE010000064.1 GCF_018598175.1 Dawidia cretensis | reverse complement strand
CATTGAAATGTCAAGATTTTGGGCGGCTAGAGTCAATAAATATGGGGGCGATGCGACGGTTGTGCACTTGCCGGAGGTCGGCATCAAGGGTAATACACACTTCCTCTTTTCGGATCTTAACAATGTTGAGGTCGCGAATCTGTTATCGAAATGGTTAAAAGAAAAAGGACTGGACAAATAACGCAGCGTAGTTCTTCACGTTCTGCATCATGTTTCATCAATATTCTACATCAGAGCTGCGCGTACAGTTCTGAATAACCTGTTAAGAATTAAAAGTATAAATCAAGAGTTAATCGATGAAAAAGATAATCTTAATAATATCACTAACGATAGCACTTGCAAATACGCTATGTGCTCAGACTACAAAATCGGAAATAAAGAATCCCTTCGGACTGGTTTATAGGGATGCTATTACCGAGAATGTAAAAGGAAAAGTAAACATTCACCCGGTGACTTATAAGCTGAACGGGATTGATATTGCTGCGAACGTTTATACACCAGCTGATTACGACGGTTCAAAGAAATTTCCGACGGTAGTGCTGGCGCACCCGAATGGTGGCGTAAAAGAGCAAACAACCGGACTATTCGCACAGCGTTTGGCAGAGGCTGGTTACATTACGATTTCTGCTGATGCCGCTTATCAAGGAGCAAGCGGAGGTGAACCGCGTCATACCGATAAGCCTGCAAACCGCATCGAAGATATTCGTGGTATGGCTGATTTTATCACCCAGTACGCAGGAGTTGATGCAAACCGTTTGGCTGTCTTAGGCATTTGCGGCGGCGGTGGGTATACTTTGAAAGCTGCTCAGTCGGACAAACGTTTTAAGGCTGTTGCTACGTTGAGCATGTTTAATTCAGGTGAAGTACGACGTAACGGCTTCCAAAATTCGCAATTAGCTACAATACAGGAGCGGTTAAAAAAAGCATCAGATGCACGTGCACAGGAAGCAGCCGGTGGTAAGATAATTTACGCCGGCGTCGGAAGCATAACGGACGAAGAAATTGCTAAAACTCCAACAGATCTCTATCGCGAAGGATACGAATATTACTATAGGACGCATGCGCACCCAAATTCTACTTTTCTATACACGATGAGCAGTCTACTTGACTTAATGACCTGGGATGCCACTACGAATATGGATTTAATTAACCAGCCTTTGTTGATGATTGCCGGAAGCAAAGCGGATACAAAGTATATGACAGATGAGGCTTTTAGCAAGGCGACCAATGCCAAGAGCAAGGAGCTTTTTGTTATTGACGGTGGTACCCACATACAATCGTATTGGAAACCAGAATATGTAAGCAAGGCAGTTGCCAAGCTGGCTGATTTCTTTGGTAAGAACATTGGGAATTGAAACGATTTAAAAAAAACAGGCCGGAGGGCGCTTGATTTCAATGTCGCGATTCAGTCGATTAACAGCTTACTGATGAAAAATGTGAATTGTAGTAGTGATACCTAAGTAACCTAAAAATGAAAAAGCTATCGATTGGAATAACCGTGCTTCTAGCAAACTTTGGTATGATACAGGGTCAGCCATCTCAGCAAGCTGGGCCAGAAGTAAAAACTGCTTCAGGCGTTGTACGTGGAGTGATAGAAGGAAACGTCGCTACCTTTAAAGGCATCCCGTATGCAGCACCTCCCATTGGCGAGCTTCGTTGGCGTCCGCCACAGCCGGTAAAACCCTGGAGTGATGTGCGTGATGCGAGCAAGTTTTGTGCAGATTGTCCACAGCGAGCATGGCCTGGTTCCACTGCAACGATTTCGGAAGACTGCCTTTTTCTGAATGTCTGGGCTCCGGCCAGCGCGACAAAGAAATCAAAGTTGCCGGTTATGGTCTGGATCCACGGCGGTGGGTTTGTAGGAGGCAGCGGCTCTGGTGCCGGCACGGCGGGAGATGCGTTTGCCCAGCAGGGTGTTATACTTATGACTTTTAATTACCGTCTTGGCCGACTGGGACATTTTGCGTTCCCAGCGTTAAGTAAAGAGCGACCGGAAGAATTTAAAGGCAGTTATGCCTATATGGATCAGATTGCTGCACTGAAATGGATCCAGGACAATATTGCCGCTTTTGGAGGCGATCCGAATAACGTAACGATCTTTGGTTTCTCTGCGGGTGGGGTTTCTGTTCATTCACTACTGACGATACCGGCAGCAAAGGGACTTTTCCATAAAGCGATTAGCGAATCGGGTGGTGGCCGTGATGGTGTCCTCACAGGCAGGCCGATACGTGAGGAAAATGCTGATCTCCTCTACCCTGTCTCCGCGGAAACAACGGGGATACACTTCGCTCGTAGACATAAGATTGTAGGTACAGATGTTGATGCATTGGCTAAGCTACGCTCCTTAAGTGTGGAAGAAATTGTGGATGGAGGACAGGAAACCGATAGCGCTGGGTTAAGAATATACTCCGGCCCGATCCTCGATGGTAAGCTTGTAGTGGAGACAGCCGAGAGCGCGTATAAGGCTGGCAGACAACCAAAGATTCCGCTCATTATTGGAAATTGCAGTGCGGAGATAGGTGGAGCATTTGTTACTAACAGCACGTCCAAGGAAGCCTTGTTTTCGCTTTTTGGAGAACTTGAAGCCGAAGCAAAAGATGCCTTTGACCCTCAAGGTGAAAAAGCATTCGACGAAGTTATCACGAAGTTCAACACTGACTGGGTTTGGGGTGAACCGGCAAGGATGACAGCAAGAACATTTGTAGCGAAAGGGGCGCCTGCTTATATGTATCAATTCGGTTATGTCCCCCCGGCGAGGCGAGAACGAGCACGTTATGGCGCCGGTCACGGGTCGGAAGTTTCGTTCGTATTTAATACTCTTAATGCTAGGTGGGGAAATCCCGGTGCGGCAACACCGGAAGAGATCGAACTGGCAAAGATTATGAACACATACTGGGCAAACTTCGCCAAAACAGGTAATCCGAATGGTAAAGGGTTACCGGCCTGGCCACTGTATGATACGCGACAGGAAGCCATCCTCGATGTTGATTTGGATGGCAAAGCATTAGGTAAGCCCGATCCCCGGAAAGCGAGACTGAATGTTGTTGAAAAAGCTTTTAAGACGAGAGATAGAATACAATCACGCGGAGGAATTTGACCCGAAGTATATTTTACTGAAACTAACCATATTTAGACATGGCAAACATAAATCTAAAAATCAATGGTAAGAATCAGACGGTAGATGTGGATCCTAAGACTCCCGTTCTATGGGTGCTTAGGGATCACCTCGGTCTGGTTGGAACCAAGTTTGGGTGCGGCATGGCACAATGCGGAGCCTGCACCATTCATCTTCAAGGGAATGCCGTACGTTCGTGTATGCTTCCTGTCTCGAGCGCAGAGAACAAAGAGATTACGACGATTGAAGGGCTGTCGGAAAGCGGTGAACATCCTGTACAGAAAGCGTGGATTGAACATGATGTGGCGCAGTGCGGGTATTGTCAGGCGGGGCAGATTATGACTGCTGCAGCCTTGCTAAAGAAAACTCCGCATCCTACGGACGAACAGATTGAGTCAGCCATGCAAGGCAACATCTGCCGCTGTGGAACGTACTTGCGCATTAAAGCTGCTATAAAGACAGCCGCAAACCAGTAATCGCTCAAAACTTCAGTCATGAAAACAGAAAAATCTTCAATAAGCAGGAGATCCTTTTTAAAGGTATCTGCTCTTGCTGGCGGTGGGCTGATGCTAAGTTTTAATGCATTAGCAAACATTGTATCCAGAAAGCCAAATACGTTGTCCCTCGCCGGAGAGCCGGTTGAATTAAATAGTTATATCAAAATCGCCCCGGACGGTACCATCACACTGTTCTCTGCAAATCCCGAGTTTGGTTCCAACGTGAAAACTTCCATGCCGATGATTCTGGCGGATGAACTTGATGTGGATTGGCAAACGGTTGTGATTGAGCAAGCCGACTGGCTACCCAAACGGTTTGATCGTCAGTTCACGGGCGGGAGTCAGGGAATACGCCAGGGTTGGAAACCGCTACGTGCCTCTGGAGCAACAGCCCGGAAAATGCTGATCGATGCAGCAGCCCAGACGTGGAAAGTTCCATCCGGTGAGATCACCACGGAGAAGGGTACTCTCTATCACAAAGCGACTGACAAAACAGCTACGTACGGAGAGATGGCTTCCCTAGCGGCAACGCTTCCCGTTCCAAAGGATGTACCGGTGAAGAATGTTGGTGACTTTAAGATCATCGGTAACTCTAAGAAAAATGTGGATGGAAAAAAGATAGTTACCGGTGCACCTTTGTTCGGAATGGATTATTTCAGGGAAGGAACACTGACAGCGACTATTGCCCATCCACCCTTTGGCATGAAGGTGAAGTCAGTAGACGACACGGCTGCCAAAGCAATGCCCGGTATAAAGGATGTCTTCACTATTAAGACCATGCCGGATGGTTACGAAAGAAATTTCTTTGACACTAATGCTTTCAATGAATTGGTAGTTGTGGTAGGAAACTCCACCTGGGAGGTAATGAATGCCAAGAAAGCATTAAAGATTCAATGGATGGAAGCCGAACCTACCAGTTTTACTGTGGCGGGTTGGGGTGGACAGAAGAATAAAGTGAATGTGCCCGCAGGGCTTGAAAGCACGGTAGGTCATAAAACACGAATGGCTGAACGTGGTAAGCAGCCCGGCACGATCCTGCGAAAGGACGGAGATCCTGAAACTGCTTTTAAGAATGCTGCCAAGGTAATTGAGCGTACGTACGATGCACCTTTCCTAGCGCACAATACGATGGAACCAGTGAATTGCTTTGCTCACGTAACGGCTGACAAAGCAGAAATCTACGGCCCTACGCAAGCACCTGAATTTATCTCCGGAACGATTGCAGCAGCCCTGGGTATGCCGAAAGAGAAAATTCAGATCAAGCTGGCCAGAATGGGCGGCGGATTTGGACTGAGGGCGTATTCTCATCACATGGTCGAAGCGGCGGTGATCTCTCAGAAGATCAATGCACCGGTTAAAATGATCTATACGCGCGAAGAGGACATGACCAATGGCATTTATCGCCCAGCATATACGGCAACTTTCAAAGCCGGGCTGGATAAAGACAACAACCTGATTGCCTTTCATGTGAAGGGCGGCGGCATACCGGAGCATTCTGTTCACGCTAATCGCTTTCCTGCTGGCGCGGTAGATAATTATCTCGCGGAAGGGTGGTCATTGGAATCGAATATCACCATTGGCGCATTCCGTGCACCGGGGTCAAACTTTATTGGTGGAGTAGAACAGGCGTTCCTCGACGAAGTGGCTGAACTGGCAGGCAAAGACCCGATCACATTCCGATTAGAACTGTTCGAACGCGCCAAGAAGAATCCGGTGGGCAAGAATAATGACTATGATCCGGATCGCTATGCGGGAGTGTTGAAGCTCGTGCAGGAGAAATCGAAATGGGCGGAAGTACCAAAAGGCGTTCATCGTGGTGTGGCCGCTTACTTTTGTCACAATACGTATGTGGCGCAGGTCCTGGATATGACGATGCAGAAGAACACGCCTGTCATTCAGAAGGTACACGCGGCGGTGGATTGCGGCATAGTTGTAAATCCAGATGCTGCTGCTAACATGGCCGAAGGCGGAATCGTGGACGGCATCGGTAATGCATTGTTTGGCGAAATGACTTTTGTGGACGGGGTTCCGGAGAAAAATAATTTCAATAAATATCAGATGATCCGGCAAAAGGAGGCTCCAAAATCCATTCAAGTATACTTTGTAAATAATGACAAAGAGCCAACTGGTTTGGGTGAACCTCTATTTCCACCGATATTCGCTGCAGTCGCCAACGCTTTGTATATGGCGACGGGAAAGCGTTACTACAGCCAGCCTTTTGCAAAGCATCTGGAGGTTTCTGCTTCCCGTATGTAGGCTGTTAAATGAGCGAAACCATGGCTGACCGGTGGAGTGCCACTGGTCGGCCATGATGCTGTCAGGTTACGAAATGTTTTCATTTGAGAACCGACCCTACTTACGGATCCTGAATGCAAGTTTGAGTTTTTCTGCAAAAAGTAAGATAAAGTCGATAACTGACCAGGTAAAAAGTTACAGCACATTCACCGACGGCGAAATCGATGTTGATCATCATCGTCTCCCACGCTGAGTTCCACTAAAATAGAATTTTACTGCCGTACTCTTCGATAATCTTTCCATCCGGATCTAGCCAAGCCGGCAGTACGTAATAAAATCCCCGCGTACCACCGAGCTTATATCGTAGGATGCGACCATACTTCACCGCCTTATGGATGTGGGGGGAAAGGGCCTGCGCAGGCGTACGACTGTATTGCAGGGATACCTCATGTGGTCTGATGAAATTGATAATCTCTGACGATAGCAATGGCCGCTTTATCTTACTCAGCACAAAAACAATCTTATTTGTCCAGCTCCACTTTTGATTATATTCGGATTGCTTGATATCGGGGACTTTAAGTCTTAGTCGCTCACTCTCTCTAACCACGTGAAACAACAGCTCTTTTGAATCGATCAGATCTCGTCGTACTTCCTCTAAAAATTTGACCAGCTTTTGATATCGCTGTATAATTTCATTCTTGTCTAATTTCTGTAACGCCTCAAAATCCAATACTTCCATACTTTTGTTCGTTATGTTTTCGATTTTTCAACTATCCACTGTCCGACTACAGCTAAAGTATATTCGAGATATAATCAAATCTAATGGAAATAGTACTGTACTATAACGATAATATAACTATGTATGGTTGCAGTATAAATAAAAACCTTCAAGATCAATGTGCATTAAGCTAACCTACATGATTTAGAACATACTTGTTGATTTCGTATAAAATCGTAAAAAAGGTTAAAGATTTGATATATTCTGACAAAATCCTAAACCTGTCTCCACTGGCGTTTATATCTTGGGAATAAAAGGAAGGGTATGAGGAAGATGATTGAGGAAGAGAGAGCCCGTGCGTTATTGTTACAAAACGGGCTAAATGTTTCACCAGAACAGGCAGCCGAGATTCTGATCTTTTTACGAAAGATGTCGGACCTAATAGTCTCTCAATTTCTCCGTGAGAGAAGCTCAATGGTAGACGACGAAAAAATAGATTGAGCGGAAGATGAAGTTAGCCGACATCTATATACGAGTCAGTACGGACGAGCAAGCGGAACGTGGGTACTCACAGCGGAGCCAGGAAGAGCTTTTACGGAAGTATTGCGATTTGCAAAACATCTCAATCCGACATGTCGTTTTTGAGGATCATTCCGCCAAAACATTTGAACGACCCGCGTGGAAGAAGTATCTGACCGGTCTGGCTAAGCACAAAGGACAATCGGCTTTACTGCTGTTTTTAAAGTGGGACCGATTCAGTCGAAACGCTGGCGACGCCTACCAAATGATCAACCGGCTTCGGAAGCTGGGCATTGAGCCACAAGCGATCGAGCAACCGCTGGACCTGTCGGTTCCAGAAAACAAGATGATGCTAGCATTCTACCTTGCCGCACCAGAGGTGGAGAATGACCGGCGAGCACTGAATGTCATTCATGGCATGCGGCGGGCCAGGAAAGAGGGGCGTTACATGGGACTTGCGCCGATAGGATATGTCAACAAAACAGACGAGCAGGGAAGGAAATATATTGCTCCGGCAGAGCCCCATTCCAATATCGTCACCTGGCTTTTCCACGAGCTAGCCAATGGATTATATAATGCGGAACAGGTTTTTAAGATGGCCATAAAGAAAGGCTTTTCCGGAAGTAAAAGTCTATTCTGGAAAGTCATTCGAAATCCTGTCTACTGCGGCAAAATTTATCTACCAGGATATAAAGAGGAGGAACCACTTTTTGTAGCGGGGGAACATCAACCTCTCGTATCAGAAGCCGTGTTCGATCATGTCCAGGAAGTTTTAGATGGTCGCAAACGTAAGCCCTACCGGGCTAAAATATCGTCGCATGAGGATTTTCCGTTGCGTGGATTTCTGATGTGCCCTCAATGTGGACAGATTCTCACTGCCAGCACGTCAAAGGGCTGTCGTAGCTATTATGCCTATTACCATTGCCGTGCGGGCTGCGGATTTCGCGTCAATGCTCATGCCGTAAACGACGCGTTTGTTAAGAAGCTTTCTGCCTACAAGCCCCGAAAAGAAGTGCTGGAGCTGTTCAAATTGACACTCCTGGAAGCATGGGAAAAAGCCACTCAGCAGTGCAAAGATGAGAGCCGAAAATTAAATCGGGAGGCGCAAAACCTGCGTGCAAAAATGACCAACATTAGAGACTTGCTCGCCTCGGGGGACATATCGCCAGAGGAGTTCCGGGAAATGAAGTCGAATTATGGCCCCACACTGGAGAGTATCGAGTGCCGGCTATCTATCGTCGAGAAAAGTCAATCGGATATAGATGGACTGATAATAGGTGGCGTGGACAAACTCTTGACCCTCGGTCCACTATACGAGTCGTTAGAAAATGCGGGGAAACGGCAAATTCTAAACTGCGTGTTCCCCGACAAATTGACCTTTGACAGCAAGCAGATTCATATATCAAATACGCGTGAAGTTGTTAATCTGCTGTATTTGTAGATTGATTCAAGAAGACTCGGTCAAATAGCGCTTGATTTTTTGGGTATGAATGCCTGGTTGTTTATAAAAGGATCAACTCCGTTGTAGAGGATTGCCTTCAAATCCTCGTCCGTCAGACGGTATATTTTTGTCTCATTTTCTTCATTGTAAACGTTGAATATTGCGACGTTTTCGGAGCCATACTCCAGAAGATCAATTAATATGTAGTACGCATGCGTGGAGAACAGATATTGGTTGCTTGGATTATCGAACATCTGTGCCACCAGAGGAGCAAGAACCACCGGGAATATGTGAGCATCGAGGTCATCAAATACCAGAAATTTTTCCCGGTTTGATTGTATTGCCGACAGGTAAAAACACAGCCGTTGAACGGAGGCGCTTAGTGAGGCGAAGTGTAGCTCCGTGGCCGGTAACGTATCGCCGTTCGAGAGACGGATTTTAGGGCCATGTTGATCAAAATAGACGGTGGCTCCGGTTCCCTGGAAAACCTTTGATATTGGCTTCTGAAGTTCCGGGCGCTTTTTGAGCAGCGGGAAGAGATTATAGCCATAGGGTACCGCAAGTTCATCTTCACCAATACGATTGTATGTGCCATGCTCGACGTAATGATATGGCTGGACTACTGTGTTGACTTCCGTTGCTTTGTGTGGAGTCGCCTTAAAGGAGGCGTCGAACGTGTAAACGAACTCTCCAGGAGCCGTGTCGAAGGCGAGTTGTGCTCTTACCCCCTCAGGCTCGCTGTATTGAAGGAGGCACTCAGCTCGGTTTGAGCTTACGCTGGCATACTGTATAACGCTGTCTTTTATCAGAAATAGCTCCCGGGGTGTCTGGGCGCGAAGCGCTTCTTTTAGGTCTACGTCGAAACGATCGGCCAGTTGTGGCAAGGCAAAAAGCTTCACCGCGTCCAGTATGTTTGTTTTGCCGGTGTTAGGCCGTCCGATGAGTACGTTAATCTGTCGCATATCCGTTAGCGAGCAATCGCGAATCGAGCGGAAGTGGTAGATATTTACGTCGTTTAAGGGGTTTTGCATTGGTTAGCTTTTCTTCCTTGTTTTTTATTATAGTTGGGATTACCTGCCTTGCGTTCTTCAATTACCAAGAGCATAAAGGCAATCATTGTTAACTGGTGTATGTGCAGTAATTTGGCTAAGGTGCGTACGGTCAGGTTAGTTTTTCCACGTTCCACCCGCCAGTATTGCATTCTGGGAAGGTCGTACTCCTGTGCGAAAGACTCATGACTGGAGTAGCCCTTCGTCTTGCGTAGCCTGATGATAACACTTCCCACAGACGTTTTGAAATCTTCGAGGATATGCTCTTCTGAAAGAAATGGTTGTTTGTTGTGTTTTACTATATCGTTTTTTGCCGCCATGTTTTTACTTTCATTGTGCATAAAAGAAGGAACGAGTGGGACGTCTTCAGCGCTTGGACACATATTACGATGCTGGTATGGCGTATCTTAATTGACAAGCCGGTTGTTTTTCGGATTTCTGTCGCGGGGCGGTGAGGGCTAAGCTTTGCTGAACAACTTTGAGTAACTCACGTTCCGATCAAAGTTCCTATTTTGCTTTCTATTTTGTCGCTTAAGTCATCGTTGCCATTCTTGAAATTCTTTTCGTCTCTCTTATACTCTTCGATCACTTGTTGTAAAAATTCATCCAACTTCATATTGTGAATTGCCAGCAGTTTGGATAGTGTGCGAAATGTAAGATTGGCCTTGCCGGTCTCAACGCGCCAATATTGTGCCCTGGGAAAATCATGGGTGAAGGCGAAATCTTCATAGCTTGTGCAACCTGCCGCCTTGCGCAGTTTGATGAAGACGTTTGCGACAGACCGCGAATAACGTTTCTGTATATATGCTACTTCTTGACTTACCGTCATTTTCGTTCGACGTTTTAGTGATTTTATACTTGTGTCTCCTCGATTTCGGAAAATGCGCCGGGGGATAGTCCCCGGCGCTGAGAACATCACTACATTACAGTTTGTAGTATGCCCATTTTGAAATCTCTATGGATACCAGATGGAGGGATGATCACCCAGCCAGACCTTTGGTCTCCTTGAGAATCGTTTCCATGAAATCAAGCTCTGCTTTAAACTGCGCGGTGGATTTTTGATCCAGTTTATTTAGGCCTACTGCCATCAGCTTAACGTTTAGCAGGTTTTCTTTGAGTTTTGCGGAATAGTAAATCTGGCTACCGCCGGTTCGGCTTTCAGCTCTTTGTGAAACGCCTGTGTTTTTCGGTGGTCCTTCTTTTAGTGCCTTTAACACGACACTCGTGCAGCCAAGGGCGATGATTCGTTGGAGATCATAGATAGTCGTTATAGTTGCACGGCGTCTCCATACGCATTCAAAGACCTGCTGGCTGCCATCTTCGGCCACTCTGTGGGATTTGCACTTCCCGTAAATAAAGAGGTAGACCGTTTCCCAGTATTTTGCATAATAGAATCGGAAAGCCTCTTGGTTTCCGTGGCTGAGCTCGCAAATCAACATTTGGTGTTGGGGCTTCGATTCGATTCTCATAAGCGTGCGCTTGGGTGCTGAGATAATCCATCGTCCAATTCCTTTTGATTCTGTGTGGGTCGGACGGACGTGCCTTCGTGCTCCGGGGCTCTGAATTTATCTTGCCGGATGCCCGCGAATACGCCTGAAGTGTGGATGTTGAAATGCATGCCAATCCGAGCGATCATTGTCACCGTAATCTCACCGCATTCACCTTGCTCTATTTGCCTGAGCCTGTCAACTTTAATGCCGATGGCATCGGCAATTGTCCGCTCGTCTTGGCCTGAGGAAATACGCAGTGCGCGTATCGTTTTTCCAACGGCTTCGAGTTCGCGACGAAAATATCCAGGTGGTCCTTCCGAGGTCGTCGTAATCTCTTTTAGACCCTCCAAGAAACGTTTTAAAACATAGTAATCACGCCGGACCTTACTCGTTATCGGATTATCGATTAGTTCGTGCCGAGTGTAGGATTCGAAAAGGCTTTCTGCAGAACTTATGATCTGCGTGATGGGAGATGCCGCTTCCAGGGCATAAAACGCTTTGACGATGCGTTTTGCATCGTTTGATTCGCGTTCGAAACGGGTTTCGTTTTCTACATTGTTCATATGCTTGCCTTTGTGTTATTGGTTGTTGAATAATACTGATACCGGGACGTTGAAGTATTTACTGAACTCTTCGAGAAGCGCAATCCTCATATCGCCACACTGGCCTTTTTCGATACGCTGGAGTAGGCTCAGTTCAATGCCGATTGTATCAGCAACAGTGTCTTCCTCCTTACCAGCCGCGATACGTAGTACTTTTAGTTTTTTGCCGATATTCTCAAATTCACGATGAGAGTCTCCGTTCACCGGGCCGGGAATAGTTGTAATTTCTTCAACTGTCCGTAGAAAGCTTTTGATGATGTCCACGGCGCGTACGATCGCCCCACCTACGGGCTGCTTCTGGACGCTATAGAATTCATAGAGTGTCCCGATAGCGTGTTCCAATTGCTCGACGGGCCGCGCCTCAATTAGCGTGTTTACTGCTTTGAGCAAGAGTTTGGGAGTATCTACATCTTGGTCGATTTCTGTTTTCATATTGTTTGAGTTTGTAATTGAAAAGGTTCGTTTTTGGGCATAGTTATCCTGACCCTGCGAGTTTTAACAGGTGGGGTTAGTTTCCTTTAAGGGAATGCGGCTGTTGCAGTTACAGGTGCCGCTAACTACTGAGATACAACAAGTGATCTAACGGGAGGGGAGTGCGCGGATGGGTGGACGTTACGTTGTGCGCTTAACCTTGACGGATGAATAAAAAATGCGGGACACTCTAATTCAAATATAAGGTACTCGGAGAGTTCGGCTCGAAACACATCTTCACCTCTAGACCGGAGTGCATCCAATAGATATTTGTCTTCCACGGCTTTTTTCTCGGCTATCATTCTGTTTATATTTTTCCTTTAGTTTCCTTTATCTTGGTATTCGTATATCTTGCTCAAATCGGTTTCTCTCCAGACATCTTCCGCGCAGTCAATCACATTAAAGAGCGACTCAAGTGCAGGCAGCAGTTCTCTTGTAAAATCCGAGACGCCATCGACCTGGTCTTCCATAAAACACAGCGACATATTTCTCAATAGCCGATTGACTTTTTTTGGTGGCCATTGCACAAAGAATAGCGCAATCTTCACCTGGAGGTTCTGACTCAGGATTGATCTGTTCTGCAAAGTATTTTTGTTCGACATACGATGATTGATGTTGATGAGTGATTTGCGCATTGTAGATCTTTCCAAGTTGGATTGATGCAACTTGGTGTCACGTTTAAAGTACGTCTCAAAGGTGGGTGGGCGTGCTGAGATATATACAGAAGTCGCCCGTACTGCGGGGGACTTTTTTTGCAGCCGAAATGAACATAGATGCGATTTGCATCTGAATCGGAGAGAAGGATGTGCTGATAATATGGATTTTATCCCAGCGAGCGAGGAAAAAAATGCGGGACTCCACTCAGTAATCCTACCGAGGCCTGAGAGCCTGCCCAAAAGTAGGGTGAATGGAGTACCCGCATCTATTATCGTTGTCGAATAGAGGTATTGCATAATCTCATTTGCTTGACGGTTTCTCAGGCACTCAGTAAATGAGAAGATGATCGAATGTAGAACGAAATTAATAGAATGATATGATATTTAAAAATTCCACAATAAATATATTGACTTAAACGGGCAGTTTCGCCGCGTGAGTAAAGGGAATAAAGAATATAAGGAAGCGTTTGGGCAGCATATTAAAACCCTTCGTGAGGAGCGCGGATGGTCCCAAAGGCAGTTGGAAGCCGTTTCGGACTTAGAAGTTAGCCATATTTCGAGTATTGAAAATGGACGGTATGCAGTTACACTGAACACAATTTTGTCACTCGCTGTTGCGCTAGGCAAGTACCCAGATGAACTCTTTAAATTTGATTTTAATCTGAGGTTAAATACTGACTTCAAGGTTCAGGATCGGAAAAGGAGGTCCCCCGGTACGACAAAAGCGTTGGATGGGCTTGCTGAAGGAAGTTTTTTTACTACACCTAAGAGAGTGAACGAAGTTGTCCATCACTTAGCAAACGAAGAAAAGATTGTGGTACAGAGTTCTATTGTGTCGGCAGCGTTGAAAAGATTGGTTGACGGGAAAAGACTGAAACGAATTTCCTCTACAGAGAAGAAGGGAATGTTCTTGTACCAGAAGCGGCTTAAATAGTCTGAGTGTATCTTATGTTATGCATCTAGCGAAGCCACTTTTTCTTTAGATGCTATTTCGACCGCTTTACATAGCTCTTCAACTTTCCGAAGCAATGACTCCAACTCGTCTTTGGTGATGGAATACCTGTGATCATATCTTGCTTCGATATAACCTCGTTTTAGAAGATCGAAGAGGTGTTTTTCCTCTGCGTCAGCCTCTGTCTTGAAGATCAAAAACGTCTCTAAGGAATACAGCTTAGTTTTATTCCGTAGCTTTTTGAGATTATGAGTCTTGGGCTTATATCCAGTGAATACAAGCAGGATGGTGCTGTAAAGACATTCAGAGGCTTGGTGCAGCATAAAAGCACCAAGTTTAAAATCCTGTTCTGAAAGATTGAATTTCGCGGTCTTCAGGAATCCTTGCGCTCGCGGAAACCAAATACTGTAATATCGTTGAGCCTTTTCTTTCTCTTCTTCAATTGTTAAAACTTTAGGCTCAACAAATGAGGTGCTTCCAGAATCGTAGATTAGAACCCCCTCTTGGACGATATCAGCAAAGAAATATTGTCCCCAAGAAAGACCCTCATTGATATGGTCAATGCTGTGAATTTCAAGGTTTACGGGTGGGCGGTACCGATCAACACGATCGAGAATAGTACTTTCCTGGTCCGCCACCTTAGGGCTAACCTCTTGGGTGACTACTAAAAAGTCATAGTCACTAATATACTCGTAACGAGTACCGTCGCTGGTAGTATATTCATGTTCTTTATATCCGCCTTTTGCGTAACTACCAAAAAGGATGATCTTTTCAGGGTTAACAACGTCTTTGATGATTTCGGTGATTGCCAAAATCTCATTTTGTTTCTCCAAGGGTAAATGTAGCAACGATGTCTTCATAGAAATATCGGTAGCTGCAAAATACGTAAATTCCTTAGAAAAGGCTGAAAAAGGCCACTTGTGCCAGTGAAAATATCTGACGTCATTCCGTGTTCAGACCACGAATTGCTACATTAGCATACAACCGTGAGCCCCATGAGGACAGCTCGGTTATATAAAGATGTGTTTATGAGCAAAATCAATTCTTACATCAAAGTGGCAGACTTATACATCCGCGTTAGCACGGACGAGCAGGCCGACAAAGGTTACTCCCAACGGGCGCAGGAAGAATTGCTTCGCAAGTATTGCGAGCTTCACCAGGTAACGATTCGCAAAGTTATCCTGGAAGATCATTCCGCCAAAACCTTCGATCGGCCTGCCTGGAAAAAATATCTCCTCGATCTACGCAAGAATAAAAATCAAACAGACGCCGTCATGTTTCTCAAATGGGACCGTTTCAGCCGCAACGCTGGCGACGCCTACCAAATGATAAACATGCTCCGCAAACTTGGAGTGGAACCGCAAGCCATCGAGCAACCATTGGATTTGTCCATACCCGAAAACAAAATGATGCTTGCTTTCTACCTGGCAGCTCCAGAGGTAGAAAATGATAGGCGCGCCCTGAACGTCATTCACGGTATGCGTCGGGCCAGAAAGGAAGGTCGGTACATGGGGCTGGCACCCTATGGCTACACCAACAAGAGCGATGATACCGGTCGCCGATTTATCGCTCCGTTGGAGACCGAGGCTAACATCGTACGCTGGGCTTTCACCCGAACGGTTGAAGATACTTGCAATACAGAACAGATCTATCACCAAGCGAAGCAACAAGGCTTTGTCGGCAGCAAGAGCCTGTTCTGGTCCATCCTGCGCAACCCAGTTTACTGCGGCAAAATATTCCTATCGAAGTACAAGGACGAAGATGCCCGACTCGTAGACGGTAAGCACCAAGCTTTGATTTCCGAAGGACTATTCTACCAAACACAAGACGTACTCGACGGGCGCAAGCGCGAGCCGTATAAATTAAAAGTTGTTGCTAATACCGACATGCCCTTACGTGGCTTTCTCATCTGCCCTGTATGTAGCCGAATGCTCACCGGCAGCTCATCCAAAGGCTGTCAGAAACACTACTCATACTACCACTGCGTTCGCGGCTGCAAATGCAGGTTCAGAACCGACCTGGTGAACAGCGAATTTGAGGCAGAGTTAGAGAAGTATGTTGCCCTCCCCGGGTTAGCGACAGAATACAATGCCATTCTTTTGAAAGCTTGGAATGATAATAGCCACAACCACGGCGATGAGAGAAGGGCGCTTATGATCGAAATGAAAACTATAGAGGAACGGCTATCGTACGCCCGCGACTTGATGCTATCCAAACAACTGGACCCAGCAGACTTCAAACAAACGAAGGCAGACTATACACAGCAAGTGGAAAAGCTGGAAGCCAAACTAGCTGATCTACCGGATCAACCTGAGAATATTGAACTCTTGGTAAAAACCGCCATTACAGCCCTTTCGCAACTAACAACAGACTATAAACAAGCTACCCAAGAAAGGAAGCGCCAGATCATTAGTTCGATATATCCTGAAAAATTGAGTTTTAACGGATCGACTGTTCGAACTACACGGGTCAACGATGTTGCGGCCTCCATTTACCTAATTAACAAGAAGTTACAGGCAATAAAAAAGCCGGACAAAACGCGATTTGCAATTTTGTCCGGCCAAGTCGGGGCGACAGGATTCGAACCTACGACCTCCACGTCCCGAACGTGGCGCGCTACCGGGCTGCGCTACGCCCCGATGATATTTGGAATAGGATGCAAAAATAGAAATTCTGCCCAAATCAACCACAAAATACGATTTTCTTCCGGAAAAAAAGTGGCCTCCATAACCC
>NZ_JAHESE010000063.1 GCF_018598175.1 Dawidia cretensis | reverse complement strand
GACATAAACAGTATCATGCGCCAGGTACAATTGCGCGACGGTACCGGCGAATGGGGCCGTCGTCGTATTACGCTCTCCGAACATACGCGCCTGCTCGAAGGATTTTCAACTACCAAAAAGGCGCCCAGCTTCGACTCCATTGTACGCACCCCCGTAGACTATACCTTGGACCGCGCCAATCGTTCTGTCCGCATGGAAATTCCCGAGTTGATACGTGACATCAATTATTTTCCACAGAACAACCACGCCATGTTTCGCCTGACGGTTACGTTGGGGATTGTGCCGGATGTGGCGTTTGATATCCCCTCCAAAGAGTACCTGCCGCCTCAATGGTACGATAAGTCCTATTATTCAAAAAGCATTTCGACGGCGTGGAACCCTTCGTTAGAAGGGATGGAAAGTAGTGTATTGGAATTGGCGATGAATGTGCTTCCTCCGGACAATCGCTGGACATTGATGTTGTCGATTGGCATTGAGTATGGAGCCTTTCGGCAGTACGGTGAGATTCAGGAAGTTCCACGGTTTGGCGCAGCGAAGATCCTGGCCTTGCGTGGGACGGATGGCGTGTCTGCGAATGACGGTGAGGATGATGGGATGGCAAATAAAGCACCATTGGATAAGGTTGTAACGGAGCGTGCACCCCCCGTGGAACCAAAAAACCAGATCGGTGTTTGGCAGCCGGAGGTGAAGTATGTATATACGATGAAGTCTTCTGAACCCGAAAGACGGCGGGCTAAAGTTTATAGTTATACAATTTCCCTGGAGGCGCAGGACGATTTACGCCGTAAACCGATCGATTCGGAACGGCGTCAGGTCGAAGTCGATGGGGCGGTCCATGATCATGTCGACCAGAATCTTTCCGATGGCGCTGGCGAATTTAAAGCCGTGGCCCGAACAGGGGCTGGCGATGATCACATTATTATGCTGGGGATGACGGTCAATGATAAAATCCATGTCGGGAGTATTGGTGTACATGCACACAGAAGCCTCGCGGAATATGGGGTCGATGCCGAAATGTCTACCGATAACACTTTCTATCGCGGATATTTCCTGGGAGGTGACCTGACGGTTAAGGTTGTTTGGGTCGGCAGGTTCGCCGTAATGGTGGAAGGCAACTTTCAAGCCGTTGCCCTGATCGGGGAAGCCGTAAAACATGGTGTCCCCGGTCTCCCAGATGTAGATGGGAAAATGATCGGGTTGGAGACTTTGCAGTCGGCCTCCTGCGTGGTCGAACCAGAAAACTACCTGGCGCGCTACAGTCAACGGCAGGGCTAGTTCAGGCACCAGCTGTGCCAACCATGCGCCGGCGCTTACGATTACCTGCCGAGCGGTATGGGTGCCATTGACAGTAAGTATTTCGACATAATTATCTTTGGGCGATAACGATAATACCGTCTCCCCTAGCCTGTATGCGGCGCCGTGGGCCTGCGCTAATTGAAGGGCAGTCTCTATACAAGCTTCGGGGAAAAGCACACCGGCGGCGGTTTCAAATACGCCCACTGTATCGGGTGTGGGCTGGAAAGCGGGAAACCGCGTGCGGATGGCATGAGCGTCGAGGTACTCGTACGCCAGTCCATGTGTTTCAGCACTTAGCCGTGAGCCTTGCACCAGGATCGAGTCCGGCGTGCCGAGCATCAGCCCACCCGTTTGCGTAAACAGCTTTCGGCCAGCAATGCGCTCCTGATCGTGCCATAAACCATAGGCTTCCTGCACTAACGGTACGTATACCGGGCTTTCATAATACGCTTGTCGGATGATACGGCTCTGACCGTGTGACGATCCATAGATGTGTGGCGGCGTGAAGCGGTCGATGCCCAGAACGCGTTGTCCCGCCTTCGCGATCTGATATAGCGCCTGGCTGCCGGTAGCCCCCAGGCCTACGACAAGTACATCATATTCCGCTAACATCTTGCGAAGATACGGTTCCTATTGCAATATATCAATGCGACAACCTCTACCTTACAGAAGGCATCCATCATTTTACGCCCGACCTGAAAGCCGTTAATAAAAGCAAGAGATGAATAGGACTTTTATAAAGTTGGTCACTCTATTGGAGTGTGAACTGCTTAAAAAATACCGCAAATGACCTCACTACAAGAAACCGCTACGCAGACAGTAATAGATTATATTCTAACCACGAAATCAGGCTCCATGTTGGCGCTCATCGCTGTCATTCTTCTGGCCGGCTACCATTGGAAGCGAATAAATATTATCATCACGATACGCGGGCGGAAAGAAGGTCAGAAAAAGAAATCATTATAAACGTTTTGGACGCCATGCCCGCAGAAGCCCATGCCAGGTGTTATAGAGTCAAAAAATGCCACTTGGTATAAGATATTATACAAAAATATAAGTCCTTAAAATATTCGATATCAAGTAGGACTTGTGGCCCTTTTGCTGCTCTATAGAGCAGTCTCCTGGTGCTACCGCATAACATGCCGGCTGACAAACAAATACTCAACCTAACCCAGTTCTGTCAATTTACATATGAATGAGGTAGAGAAAAACCTAATACGCAGAATAGCTACAGGAAGCAAGGCTGATTTTGAAAGCGTTTATAAAGAATATTTTTCCACATTAATGAGAGTAGCCTCCAGAATAACAGGTAACGAGAACGATGCCTATGATATAACCCAGGATCTTTTTCAGCACTTGTGGCGAAACAGAGATCTGTTCGGACAAGTCGATACTGACCTTAAAGCCTGGCTTAAGGTCAGTATAAAATATGCGTCGATTAAACATCTTGCTAAAGATACACGTGCCCGGGAAATGATTAAAGAGTACATGCAACAACAGGATACTTTTTCTTTTATAGACATGGAGGGGGATTCTAACACGGCGATGCTTTACGACGCCATTAATCAGCTATCGCCACGCCAACAGGAAATAATCAGATTACACAAACTCGAAGAAATGAGTCATGCAGACATCGCGAATAAACTTAATATATCCGAAAAGACAGCGCGGAACACCATTGTGAATGCATACAGTAAGCTAAAACATATATTTAAATCTAACGACACACTTCACCTTTGGGGAATTATACTATGGGTTACACTCAACATAATGGAGTTATGACAGATTTTGAGAAACTCAAAAATAAGATCCAGGATGGATCAGCGACAGCAGATGAATTTGTCGTGTTTAACAGGATGGTCGATGAGATTGTAGAGCAAGAATTTGCCAAGCCTCATGAGATTTCCGAGCTCGAAACAGAGGTGACTCAGCAAAATCTCGATTCGTTTTGGCGAAAAATTGATGCTTTAGGGCGACGCCATCCACAGTATAAAAAATGGTTTGGCGGGTCTCTTTTACAAAAGGCGGCGGTGTTCGTTGGAGTCTGTATAGTCGCCGGTTTATCACCATACGGGGTCGATCTCTTTAAGAGCATTCTATTTTTTGCGTCAAAGGAAACAAGCGCACCACCGATAGCATTGCCGCCATCTTCGAGCGCTCACAAAACCTTCAGCATAAAAGGCCCTGTTCGCCACACGATGCCTGACAGTAGTAAAATCCTTATAAAAGACGGAAGCCTGATATCCTATACTTCTAATTTTGCAGAAGAACGCACTCTTGTACTGCAGGGCGAAGCTTATTTTAACGTTACACATGATTCTCTGCGGAGATTTAGCATCAACCTAGGGAATATATCTGTTACTGTATTGGGTACCATCTTTGCCGTTCGGGCAAACGACAATGAGGATAGCATAACGATAAGAGTCCTGCATGGCCGTGTTTCGGTTCATACCCAGCAAAAGGAATTGACTCAAGTCGGGGATGGCGAAAAAATGACAGTTTATCGAAATAGCAGGCCTCGCCTTGATGACGGTTATCTGGTATGGAATCGCGCCACATCTCTCACATGGAAAACGAAGAAGTTATCAGGCAACGCGGGTAAAGGCAAACCACTAGTTTTCCAAAATGCGCGTTTTGAAGATATTGCTAAAAACATCGAACACATTTTTGATGTAAGTATCCACCTAAAAAATGAGCGTCTTAAGAATATTCGGATTACTGCAACATTTGATAGCAATATTTCTCTTTACGATGTTCTCCAGAGTTTGTCGCTCGCCGCGTCATGCGATGTCGAATTAATTCAAAGTGACCCTCTTACCCTGGAGTTTAGACGATTTACAAGACTGTCCTTGCCGCACACAGAAAAAATTATACCATAAATACACCTTTGCCGTAACCAGTCGGGTCATGCGAATATACGCAGACACACTAAGCCCCGCCTTCCATCTTCTTCAGACACTTCGCGATGTCAATGCCCTTACCCAGCACAGGCTTGAACAGGTCGCCTTTCTTCTCCAGGCGCTTGGGCAGTGTTTCCATCGTGAAGTCGCTGGGGTGCAGGCCATGTTTTACTTCCTTCCACTCGAGTGGTGTGGAGATGGTGGCGCCGGGCACGGGGCGCATGCTGTATACCGAGGCCAGCGTTTGGCCCCGCTTGTTCTGTAAGTAATCAATGTACAGGCGCCCCTTGCGTTGGTTGAGCGAACGCTCGAGGGTGGTAAACCTGGGAACCAACTCTTGTGCGTGGTGTGCTACCAGCTCGGCGAACATGCGTGCCTGGTCGTAGTCGTATTTCGCGGCGAGGGGTACATAGATGTGCAAGCCGGAAGCGCCGGAAGTTTTGCAATAGCCTACGGCGCCGGCCTTGTCCAGGACTTCTTTCACCGCCAGCGCGGTGTCGACCACCTGGTTGAAGGTGTTCTTGTCGGATGGATCGAGGTCGAGTACGAGGTAGTCGGGGTTGTCGAGGCTCTTTGTACGCGAGCACCAGGGGTTGACTTCGATGCAACCCAGGTTGTTCATGTACAACAGCGTGGCTTTATTGTTGCAAAGGATATAGTCGATGTCTTTGCGGGCGCCTTCGGAGTACAAGGTGATGCTATCGACAAAGGATGGTGCGTCTTCGGCGGCGTCTTTGTGGTAGAAACCTTTGTCTTCGATGCCGTTAGGGTTTCGCTTGAGTGATTCCGGGCGATCCTTCAGGTATGGTAGAATGTATTTGCTGATGCTATTGTAATACGCCACCACTTGCCCTTTGGTGATGCCATCTTTGGGGAAGTATAGTTTATTTTGATTGGTCAGCTTTACCTCGTGGCCATCAACCCGGATGGTGCCCTCGTGCGTGTCTTCCGTTGTTTTCTTTCGCGCCGTCTTGGTGGCTTGCCGGGATGCAGGCTTGGCGGTGGCTTTTGCCGCTTTGCCGGTGCGGCCGGTCTTTTTACCTTTTTTGGCTTTCTCTGCGGTGGCGGCTTCCTCTACATCGAGGTGATCCACTTCTTTTGGCGCTTTGTCTATACGCATGCCCATAAATACTGCCTGGCGTAATATTCCTTCGTCTGTAAGCTCCGCGAATTTTACTTCGCATACCAACCTGGGCTCCACCCAGGTAACGGGCGCGTTAAAGGGTATTTTCTCCTGAAAGGGAGACGTCTCGCGCACCAGCGGCTGCAGGGCGCCGTATACCTCCTTCAGCAGCTTGTCGGTAAATCCCGTGCCGGTGTGGCCGATGTATATCAGCTTGCCGCGTTTGTATATGCCGAGGATCAGTGCGCCGATATGTTTCCGGCTTCTGCGTGGCGCGGTATAGCCCGCGACGACAGCTTCCTGTGTATTGAGATTTTTAATTTTGAGCCAGTCGTAGGTACGACGGCCTGGGTTGTATAGACTGTCGGCCTTTTTGGCAATGACCCCTTCCACTCCCAGCTCGACGGCATGTTGGAATACCCGCTTGCCATGTTCTTCTACGTGATCGGAGTACCGGATGATCTCATGATCCTTCGGCAACAGCTTCGCCAGGATTTCTTTCCGTTCCAATAGCGGAACGCTCGTCAGGCTTTTGCCTTTGTGCGATAGAATGTCGAATACATAGTAGATGATCGGTAGCGTTGGATTCTCGCCGTACTGTTGCAGCTTTTGAAAGCTGGGGCGATCGTTTTCGTCGAGCACAACGATCTCCCCATCCAGTATAGCAGGCTCTTTGATCTTGTCGAGCGCATCAAAGACATCCGGGTACAGCGATTCGAACGACAGGCCGTTGCGTGAATATAGACGTTTCTCTTTCTTTCCGATTTCGGCTACGGCGCGGTAGCCGTCCCACTTGATTTCAAACACCCATGCCGCGTCATCAAACGGCTGCTCGCGGGTTTGCGCGGCCATGGGTTCGATAAATTCCTTGTACTTATGCGCTTTGCCGCTACGAACGGATTTTAATGCCGACGGCTCGGGCTTCTTTGCTTTTTCTTTCTCCTTCGGTGCTTCCGGGTCGGCTTTGCCCCATACCTTTTTGCCGTGCGGCCTGGCCGGCTTTACCGACTCGATGTCGTACCCTTTGGTGGCATGTTCGTCGCGGTGTTTGATCAGCAGCCAGGCATTTCCTTCTTCGGCGCGCTTCATTTGGACCAACGCAAAAGAGCCCTGTAGTTTTTTTCCTTTCAGGGTGAACTTCAGGTCGCCTTTTTCGAGATGCTCACGCAGGTGTTTTTCGTAGTCGGCACGTTTGGTGACACCGTCGGGTGTATAGGTGCCATAGTCCCAGATGTCGACGGTACCGGCACCGTAGTTTCCTTTGGGAATGGAGCCGGAGAACTTGCCGTATTCGAGGGGGTGATCTTCGACCATCATTGCCAGTCGCTTGTCGGCGGGGTCCAGTGATGGTCCTTTGGGAATGGCCCAACTTTTCAGAACGCCGTCCAGCTCAAGACGGAAATCGTAGTGCAGCCGGCTGGCATCGTGACGTTGAATGACAAAGGTAAGGGGCGCGACACCTTTTTTCTTTTTCTCGCCTTTCGGCTCGGAGGTCTGTGTGAAGTCCCGCTTTTTCTTGTACCGGGTCAGGCTCATCAGGATGCCTTTTTGAGACTGGCTTTAAGCTGGGAGATCAGATCGGTCGACTTCCGGTGTGTTACCTTCATTTTCGTCGCGGCCGGTTTCTTTCCACTTGCCTTTGCCTTGATAATCTTCAACAGCTCAGAAGCATAGGTATCTTTAAACTTGTCGATGTCAAATTCACCGGTAAGCTGGTCGATCAGCGAAAGCGCCATCTTGAGCTCAGCCGGTTTGGGTTTTGTATCCGGCAGGTTCAACTCCTCGGTACTACGGATCTCCTCGGCAAAGCGTATGCGGTTTAATACAATCGCTTTGCCGCGGGGCTTCAGTACACAAAGGTGTTCCTTACTGCGCAGTACGAAGCTTCCGATGGCTGCTTTCTCGCTTTTGACCAACGCCTCATGTAACAGGGCGTAGGCCCGTACGCCCGATTTCTCGGGCTCGAGGTAATACGGTGTTTCGTAGTAGATCGAGTCGATCTCGCTCTCGCGCACAAAGTCAGAGATGTCGATGGTTTTGCTTTTCTGGGGGCTGGCCCGTTCGAAGTCTTTGTCGTCGAGTACGACATACTCGCCGTCCAGCTTGTAACCCTTTACGATGTTGGCATACTCGACTTCCTTGCCGGTGGTGCCGTTGACGCGTTTGAAACGGATGTTGGCGTGATCTTTCTTATCCAACATATCGAGGTCAAGATCACTATTCTGTACAGCACTGTACATTTTGATGGGAATGTTGACCAGGCCGAAGCCGATTGCACCTGTCCAAATCGCGCGCATACGTAGAAGAGTTTTGAGGTTATTGTATCTTCATCGCCTGGGCTATTTCCCACGACGAAAGTTTTACATAGTCATTGCCGATTCGAATGGTATATACCAGTCCTAAAGACTTCACTTCCCGCGGCCGTCCATATACTACACCTTCCTGGTTCTGGTAAATTATCGAGTCGCCGTTTTTAATCTTTTCCATAATCTTTTTTTGTTAAAGTTGAAACTTTGCAAAAAAAGATTAAATACTGTGCCACGGGAAAATATACGAAAAAATACTATGTAATCTATCGGGATTGCAAAAAAATCATATCTTTTGCCCTACGCGTTGGGGCATTCCCTGGCCAACTTGTCCCGCATTATGCCGATACATTTTCTGCGGGTGTCTTTTGCAATACCGCCATCAGCTCTGCCTCGTTTGTGAGGTCCAGGCGGAGCGGGGTGATGGACACATAGTTGTTCTCCACCGCCCAGCGATCTGTTCCTTCTTCAGCAGGTTCCAGTGGTATGACGGTGAACCAATAGTGCTTACGCCCATAGGGGTCAGTGCCCGGAACGATCTTGCCGTCGTATTGCCGCACGGACTGGCGCGTCCATTTTACACCCTCCGGATTTTCAGGAAAGTTTACATTGACCAATGAAAGATTAGGGTTTTCCAGGAGTAACGCCAGCGCTTTTTCAACAAAGGGTTCGAGCTTGCTGAAGTCCGGTTCAGTTTTGCCGACAGGAGCGCTTAGCGCAATGCCCTTCATGCCCAGCAGTACGGCTTGCTTGGCGCCGGCAAGGGTACCCGAGTGCCACATGGAATTGCCCAGGTTCAGGCCCATGTTAATACCGGAGAGTACCACGTCTGTCTGGCCGAGGTGTGAGCCGAGGGCCACACAATCTGCAGGCGTACCGTTGACGCGATAGGCTTCCAGGTCGCCGAAGGCAATGGGAGACTTGCGATAGAACAATGGGCGTGACGCCGTAATGGCGTGCCCCATGGAGGATTGTTCAACATCGGGTGCCACCACGCGTACTTCTCCGAAGCGTGAGGCTATTTTGGCGAGCGAGGCAATCCCAGGACTGTAGATGCCATCGTCATTTGTAATCAGTATACGCATACCGAACGGACTAATAATATCATTCCTACCCTGGCATGGGTTTATCTTGTGCAGATGCGGCACACAGGCCACCCCCTATACATGACCCTAATGAAATTTGCCAAGCTGATTCACAACCCCAGTGCCGGAGAGGCCGAAGACGTAACGGAACATCTCATAGAAGCGATAGAAGATGCAGGCTACAGCTGTAGCTATTCGTCCACAAAGGACGACGGCTGGGAAAAAATAGATACAAAGCAGACCGACTTTTTGGTCGTGGCCGGCGGCGATGGCACCATCCGCAAGACCGTGCTCGCGTTTTTGGACAAACGGCTCCCCATCGGACTGATTCCCATGGGCACGGCTAACAACATTGCCAAGACGCTCGACGTGACGGGCGAGCCACAGGAAATCATGGCTACCTGGAGTGATCGCCATCTTAAATTGTTCGATATCGGTCGTATTTATAACCTGGCAGATGAGAAGTTCTTTCTGGAAGGCATTGGCTTCGGGCTCTTTCCCCGGCTGATGAAAGAAATGGACAAGCAAAAACGCAAAAGCGATAATTACGATAAGAGCATTATGACCGTGCTGGAAATCTTTCATGATATCGTACTGAATTATAAAGCGCGGGCATGCTCGATCCAAATTGATGACGCCGAATACTCCGGGAATTACCTGATGGCGGAGGTCATGAATACCCGTTCGATCGGCCCCAACCTGAATCTCGTGCCGTTTTCCGACCCGGGTGACGGCGAGTTCGAGGTCGTGCTCATTACCGAGTCCCAGCGCGAGCAATTCGCCAACTATATTCTCAGCAAAATCCTGGGCAAGGAAGAGCCTGCGTTCTTCAATATTTTAAAAGCGAAAAAGCTTCGGATCGCCTGGGACGGCGTGCACCTGCATGTCGACGATGCTTACCTCAAGCTGGACGAGCCGACCGAGATCAAGGTCGAGCTGCAGGCCGGCGCGGTGCAGTTCCTGGTGGGGCCGCCGGTAGCGGAAACGCCGGCTGCCTAGGGCACAACGGTCAGGCTTACGGTCGTCCGGTGTACCCATTCGTGGGTATTGGTAGTAGTGACCATCCCCATACTACGCTGCATGCAGCGGATCTTAATTATATATACTATATCATGCGAATAGACTTTCTGTTGGCGGTCACAACACGCGACCGGAGATCTCCGGTATGTATTCTATCGAAGTTGTTTTCGGATACCGTAATTTATACTTAATATCATGCCGCCGTTTTGAAAACCGATGCGGCTTAAATAATTCTGCAAATCAAAAATTCACCAAACTTTATGCTGAAACGAAGTCTCGTAGGGCTTTTGTGCCTTGTCCTCTGCATGTCCTTTGAGGGCTATGGCCAAAAGCAATACCAGTGGAAAGAGAAGACGGAAGATGGTTATACGTATAAGTATGTCACGAACGACCCGATGGGCGCCCGTTTTTATCAATTGAAGAATGGCCTAACAGTTGTTTTAAGCGTCAACAAGAAAGAGCCTCGCATTCAGACGCTGATCGGCATCCGCGCCGGCAGTAACAGCGACCCTGCCGACCACACCGGCCTGGCGCACTATCTCGAACACTTGTTGTTTAAAGGCACCGACAAGTTCGGCAGCCTGGACTGGAATAAAGAACGCGCGTACATTGACCGCATCGACAGCCTGTATACGGTATACAATCAAACGACGGACAGCAACCGGCGCAAGGTGATCTATCACATCATTGACAGCGTATCCGGCGTTGCTGCCAAGCAGGCCATTGCCAACGAATACGACAACATGATGGCTTCGCTGGGCGCCCAGGGTACCAACGCGCACACTTCTGTGGAAGAGACGGTGTATGAGGAGAATATCCCGTCAAATGCGTTAGACCGTTTTCTGGCGGTACAGGCCGAGCGGTTCCGCTACCCGGTATTCCGCCTGTTCCACACGGAATTGGAAGCGGTGTATGAGGAGAAAAACCGCGGCCTGGACAACGACGGCCGTAAGATGTACGAGACACTGCTGAACACGCTTTTCCCGACACACAATTATGGCCAGCAATCGACGATTGGTACCATCGATCACCTGAAGAACCCGTCGCTGAAGGCCATCCGCGACTTCTATAACAAGTACTATGTGCCGAACAACATGGCCCTGATCATGGCGGGCGATTTTAACCCGTCGTATGTGATCAAGAAGGTTGACGCTGCCTTTGCCTATATGAAGTCTGCGCCGGTAAAAGAATATACACCGGCGCCCGAGAAGCCGATTAAGGCTCCGATCGTGAAGGAAGTGTTTGGCCCCGATGCCGAGAGTGTAAATATTGCCTTTCGGATGCCGGGGGCACTGGACACCCGCTCGTCGGTCCTCCTGACGGTGACGTCGATGGTGCTCAGCAATGGCAAGGCCGGTCTGATCGACCTGAACCTGAACAAACAACAAAAGATCCTTGGCGCAAGCGCGGGCGTATGGTCCTTTAAAGACTACAGCGTATTCCTGTTGGGTGGCAAAGCCAAGCAGGATCAAAGCCTGGAAGACGTAAAAAAACTGCTTCTCGAGCAACTGGACCTGCTGAAGAAGGGCTCGTTTGATGAGTCGCTGGTGAAGGCGATCGTCAACAACGCCAAACTGTCTGAGCTTCAAGGATTGGAAGACAATGGCAGCCGTGCCGAGTCATTGATGGATGCTTATATCAAACACAAAGGTATGCAATGGACAAGTGACGTTGCCTACCTCGACGAGATGAGTAAAGTGACGAAGAAGCAGATCATGGATTTTGCCAACCAATACCTGGGCGAGAACTATGTGCTGGTGTATAAACGCAAAGGAGAAGATAAGAGCATTGTAAAAGTAGATAAGCCTGCTATTACGCCGGTAGAAGTGAACCGCGATGCACGCTCTCCTTTCCTGGAAAGCATGGCGAAGATTCCGGTCACGCCGGTAGAGCCGCAATGGCTGGATTACAAGAAGGACATTCAGCAAAGCAAGATCGGTCCTGCCGATGTGCTGTATGTGCAGAACAAAGAAAACGGTTTGTTCCGCGCGTATTATCGTTTTGATATGGGCAGCTGGAGCGATAAGCGTTTGGGTATTGCCGCACAGTACCTCCAATTCCTCGGTACCGAAAAAGCTACGGCCGAGCAGATCAGCAAAGCATTTTACAACATCGCCTGTAACTTTTCGGTGTCGGCATCGTCTGAAGAGACGACCATTGCGATCTCCGGATTGCAAGAGAATTTTGGCGAAGCCGTTCGACTCTTTGAATCGCTGATCACCACGTGCAAAGCGGACGACGCAGCACTGGCGGCGTTAAAAGATCGCCTGCGGAAAAGCCGTGCCGACAACAAGCTGAATAAGGGCTCGATCATGCGTGGTATGATGCAGTATGCGATGTATGGAGAGAAGAATCCGTTCAACTTTCAGTTGAGCGACCAGGAGCTGACAGCTGTTACGGCGAAAGAGCTTACGGACCTGCTTCATGGATTGATGAGTTATAAGCATAGCATTTTGTACTACGGTCCTGAGTCGCTGGCGACGCTGACACCGCTGTTCCAGAAAGCGCATGCCTTGCCTGCTGCTTTCCGTGAAGCGCCGGCCCCGGTGAAGTTTACGAAAGTTGACCAGACGGCCAACACGGTGCTCTTTACCGACTACGACATGGTACAGGTGGAAGTAAACTGGGTCCGCAATACGACAGCATACGATCCGGCGAACACGGCGCGCATCATGCTGTTTAACTCTTACTTTGGAGGTGGCATGGGTACGATTGTGTTCCAGACCATCCGCGAGTCGAAGGCCCTCGCCTACTCGACGTACGCAACGTATGCGTCGCCCGACAAGAAAGACGGTCGTTATACGGCGATCGCGTATGTGGGTAGCCAGGCCGACAAGATCGGCGAAGCTGTTACCAGCATGAACGAGCTGCTGGACGACATGCCGCATACGGACAAGATCTTTACCACGGCGCGCGACGGTATTAAACAAGACATCGAAACCGAGCGTATTAACCAGGATGGTATTATCTTTAGCTACCTGGCCGCCCGGAAGCTGGGCCTTGATATCGACTACCGCAAAGAAGTGTACCGCGCGGTGGATGCGCTGACGTACGATGACATAGCAAAGTTCCACGATGACAACCTTCGTCACAAGTCATACACGTATTGCGTGTTGGCTTCGTCGAAGAATGTTAAAGAAGACGACTTGAAGAAGTTCGGTGCGGTGAAGAAACTGACGCTGCCGGAAATATTCGGATATTAATATCAAACAGTTTCCCCTGCGGGAGATGCCCGCAGGGAACTGTTTGTCCCGTTATAATTCTTGTTACTTAGCCACCCCTCTCTTGCGCCCGTAACAGGAACTGCCACTGCAGGACCGGATAACCCCACACTTCTAAGGCGTAGATTGTGTTTCCTCATAAGTTTAGGTTAATGAATGACGAAAATCCGGTCTCTGCAACAGGCCTTTGAGACAGCGTGAGTGTGAGCGCGGGAGCGACGAAAAAGACTACTTTTTCGCTCTCGCGCTCACACTCATTCTGTTTTTTTTAGGTGGGCGCCAATGCCGAATTGCGATAGTCCCGATCTTGTCGGGGCGACGGAAACTGCGGCCAGTCCTGGACTGGCGTGTCCTCTTTAACCTCTCTGCATATACTACTCTGGCAATAACGAAGCCAAGAGCTTCTGCAATCTCTCTCCTTTTACATCTTTAGCAATGATTTTCCCGTGTGCATCCAGCAGCACATTGAAGGGTATAAATGACAACGCATAGTATTGCGCGGCAGGGCTCGTCATGCCTTTGAGGTCTGATAGCTGGGGCCACGTAAGCTCGTCGTTGGCAATGGCGCTTAGCCACCTGGGGCGTTCTTCGTCGAGGGATATGCTGACGATTTCGAAACCGGCTGAATGATATTTGCTATAGAGTGACACCAGGTTGGGATGCTCGCGCCGGCAGGGGCCGCACCAGCTGGCCCAGAAGTCTACGAGCATGTATTTGTGTGGAAGCTGTTCGCCGCTCATCGGCTTGCCCGTCTTATCTGTTAACAGGAAGAATTTAAAGGGCGTGCCACGCTCCGTGTGGGCCAGGCGTTGCAGGAGCTTCGCTACGCCGTTGCTGCCAGCAAGGGATTGTTGTTCGGCGGAGAGGTGGTGGAAGATGGTGTCGGCCTGGGCGTAGGTGAGCAGGTCGGCGTCGCGGAGTAGCTCGGAGCCGATGTTGCTGGCGGGCTGCGCGTCTACGAGGGCTAGCATGTGGCGATAGAGTGTTTCGGCTTTGGCGGAGTCGGGTTGGTCGGTTTCTATCAGGGTGCGCCAGAAGGTGAAGAAGTCGCTCTTCAGCATTTCGCTGTAGGATCCGGTGATGGAGGTTGATTGGAGACGGTTGACCAGACGGCCTTCGGGGTCGATGAACGTGTGGGTGCGGGCGTTGACGTGGATGCTGCCGGAGTCGAGGTAGAGCCAGATGGCGGTGGAAAGGCCTTCGAGCTCGAGCGTGGCTTGTACGGGGTGCGGGACCTGGCCGATGAAGTGGAAGGTCTTGTTTTCGACCGGGGTCTGGAGGGTGATGGGTTCTTGAGTGTTGAGGGTGTAGTGCAGGGTGATGGTGCCGGTGTAGTTGCCCTGAAGTTTGCCGGCGATGGTGAATGGGCGGGTTTGGGCGTGGAGTGTGAGGGTTAGAAGGAATAGAACTATAGCTATTAAGTACTTAGGCATAGGTCGACTGAATATACATTCGTTATAGCGATGTGGATTGGCGCTTCGTATGTTGCATCCGGCAATGTTTTGCAAATATGAATCTGGCGCAAGTGTTGCGCCAAGCGTTAGCGGAGGCGTGTCACTTGTGCCTGTTCTAATGGGAGTCTTCAGACTCCCGAGGCCTGGTTGTTAGCACCTAAATCAAAATAACATCGATCAAGGTCTCCTTTAATCCCGCATAACTCGCAGCGCTGCTATACAGATAATACTCCGGAGAAAGCACAATACCAGCCTCGACAGGATTGTAATGAATATAATCCATTCGCTGATAAAGCTTTTCCTCCGTATCCAATTCGATTGGATGACTATGCTGCTGCCAGAATTGATAGGTCTTATTGTTGCTATTCCCTCTGCCTTCTGATTCAAATATCGACAACAACTCATTCCTTCTACTCTCCTGCGAATTAGCTTTAATAGCATCAATAATTAGCACAGAGGTATATTTCTTAATATCTCGGATAATACCCCCCAGGTTCGAACTGCGATGGCGACTAATAATGAGATGCACGTGACTACTCATAATACAATAAGCATACAACACCAGTCCCTTGTTCTTTTGGCAGTACCGTAGACTTTCCATTAGAATATCTCTATAGTCTTTCCGAATAAAAACATCCAGCCAGCGAACGACAGTGAAGGTTACAAAATAGACAGCTTCCTGATCTCGGATTTTATATTTACGACTCATTTGATAACGGAATAATAGTTAACGTTGTTTTGTGAAGATAGGGAACATTTGAGTTTATTCAAAATCCCTGGAGAGTTCCTCGGGAGTCTGAAGACTCCCATTAGACAGGCACAAGTCACCCTCCCTTCGGTCGGAAGACTTGCGCCAGCAACCGGCCAGCAACCTCTTTCGCCTTCTAACTTCGTTCTATGCTTTGAAATTCCGCAAGGTATACGTCAGTGTCAGCAGGAAGTAACGATTCAGTACGTTCGTCTGGCGGTCTTCGATGTAGGTCTCCGTGATGTCGCGCGAGATGCTGTTGTTGTTATTGAGGATGTCGTAGGCGTTGACTTTTACTTCGAGGGCGTCGTTCTTGAGGAATTTGTAGCCCAGGCCGGCGTTCCAGAACCAGATGCTTTGGTCGTATTCGGCGGAGAGGCCGCGGTAGAGTGTGTTGTTGGCGGTTGTTGTGAATACGAAGTGTTTGAGGAAGATCCAGTTCATGCGCAAGGATGTTACCTGGTTATAATAATTATTATCGGATTGTTTTTGCAGGGTGTTTTTGACGATGGTGTAGTTGGCATTATAGGATAACGTGAAGTCGAAGTTTTCGCTGATGTTGCTGCTCAATACCACTCCCTGACTCAGGGCGTAGTTGTTGGCGAGGTTTTTTGACTGGTTGATCAGCGCCGGAATGCGGTTGTAATTCACGCCCGTGTTGATATTCAGGTTTACTTTCAGCGTCGACAGCGGCGTGCCGTAGGTGAACAAGGCTCTTGCGTTGCGGTAGCCGCTGATGTTTACCGGGTAGCTCAACTGGGTGCCGCGTGACAGGAAAACTCCGTTTACGGTTTCATCTTCCGTCGCGATATAGGCGGCATTGGTGATGTAGTCCGTGATAAAACTCCCGCTCAGTAAGAAGAGCAGGCTGGTGGATTTTTCGGTATTGCTGCGGCTGTAGCGCACGGTGAGGCTATGGTTAAAATCCTGGGCAAGATCTGGATTACCGGTCTTCAGGAACAGCGGATTGCGATTGTCAATTACATTCTGTAACTGCGATACCGACGGCGCGTTGGTGGACGTGCGGTACATGATGCGGATGTTTTCTGTTTGTGAGAATTTGTAGTTCAGCATGGCACGCGGCAGGAGACGCTGAAAGGAGCGGTCGACCGAAAAGGCATACGGAAATTCCTGATCGCTTTGTAAGTGAGAATATTGAAAGTTTACCCCACCCATGGCACTGAGCTTACGGTTGTTGAACCGGTAACTGGCCCCTCCCCGATGTGCTATGTAAGCGTTCTCGAAGGTATTGGTCAGCGTCGTGTCCAGGTCATTGTATTCACCGCCGTCGCCCAGGTTGTAAGTTTCCTTTTCGGTGTTGCTGCGCGTATATGACGGGGTGTAATTGATCTGGATCTGGCTAAAGCGGTTCAGCGGTTCGGTATACGACAGGTCGGACGACACGGTGTAGCTGCGCGTGTGCTGATCCGAATGTTGGTCGACGAGTTGGGATTCCTCCCCGGACGTGTATTCGTTTAAGGAATATAGCTCGGAGTCGCCGTCGCGGTTGCTGGCTTCCGTGTTGAGGTTGACCGAGAATGAACGACCACGTTTCGCAAAGCGGTGACGGAATAGAATGCTGTTACCCAGATTGTAGCCGCTGTTATCCGACCGGTTGCTGTTGGTCAGGTGGCTTTCGAGCGCGGTGTTGTTTGCAGTATAATCGCCTTGCAGGGATGATCGCGCATCGTTCGTCTGAAAGCTTATGCGCGGTGTGATGACGAGCGAGTTGGCTGTATCGATGGTATGCTCAATGCGGGCATTGATGCGATGGTTGTAGTTGCGACTGTTGGAGCGGCCCATTTCACGGTACACCAGGCCGCTGTCCTGCTCGGTGATATACTCGCGATTGAGGTCGGTCAGGCTTTCGTTGTCGGCGGTATTAAAAAAATAGCTGCCGGTAAATTCAGTCTTTTTGCCCCAGCGATCGGCATAGTTGAGGCCGGCAGAATGTGTTGTCGAGATGCCGCTTTGCTGACCGACGGAGAAGTTGTTTGCGGGGCGCGGCCGCCCCCCCCCCCCCCGCGCGCGGCCCCGCCGCCCCGAGCGCCCCCCGGGGCGCCGGGGGGGGGCGGGCGACGGGG
>NZ_JAHESE010000062.1 GCF_018598175.1 Dawidia cretensis | reverse complement strand
AAGTGTGTATTACCCTAGATGCCGACCTCCGGCAAGAGAACAACCGTCGAATCGCCCACATATTTATTGACTGTAGCCGCCCAAATTCTTGCCATTTCAAGGCCGCCTCGCCAATGGTCTTTGTTCCAAACAGCCGTTGGTTCTTTAGCTATATTATCCCCATAGTATAGCACGATCGGCATGCGTGTAAGCTTCTTGAAATCAGCTAAGGGAATTTCAACACCTTTTAAGTCACCGAAAAGGCCGGCAGATTTTATAGGTGCAGGCAGCTCACCGGTGGGAAATACAAAGCCACTGTACGGCTCGTAAGCCACTATCGCTTTGACCTTATTATTTTTTATTGCTGTAAGCCAGCCGGGCCCACCGCCCTGCGAGTGTGTCACCAAGATGCCATCGCCGACCTTGGTGAATAAGCGAGAAACAGCATCAGATATAACTTCACCATCAAAACTGCCTGTGTTGGGCGTCATTTGCCTAAAGAACTGCTCTAGTGAAGCGGAATCCTTCGGAAATTGAACACCAGGAAAATAGTCGGGATAATTGCCGATTCTGAACTGCGTGAACCAGAACTGCTCATCGGGAGTTGGGGTTACACTCGCAGCAACGGTGCTCTTACCGGCTTCACCTCGTCTGGGCTGATCCAGCAGATAAATACTAAAACCACGTCGTAGAAAGATATTCTGAAAGCCTTCCCTTCCATCGGGAGTGGTTTCCCAGGTTTTCTTTGATTGCGCAGCGCCATGCAAAAACACCAGCGGATACTTGTGTGCATTTACTGGAATCTGGTAGAACACATAGGCATGGTCACCGTGAAAGGTTTGCCCCTGGGGCTTCAATGCGTTCTGAAGCTCAAACGTGCCCGGCTCAGTGACTTTTGTTCCGCCAATAGCAAAACTTCCCTGATGGGCTATGCTGAGAGGTTTCAGCTTCTCCTGGGCATAAGCCGATGAAGTGGTCCCTAAGAGAAAAAGGACTATACCCAGATGCCAGAGTGAACTTACCAATGTATTCGACTTTTTCATTTTGCTTGTCTTTTCGAGTTACGGATGGTGTGCTGCAAATCACAAGTCAAGTTTTCTGCCGGCAAGCCATTTAATAATGGCTGGATCTCGATGATCGAAGAATGCACTTACTTTTTGATCCAGCGTTTGAATAGCCTCCATATCTTCATTACTCAGTTGAAAATCAAAGATGTTGAAGTTCTCCTCCATGCGTTCTTTCCGTACTGATTTCGGAATGGCAACTATACCTCTCTGAGTCAACCATCTCAATACCACTTGAGCGATAGACTTATTGTGCTTTTTGCCAATCGACGACAGCAACTCGTTTTTGAATAAATCATTTTTGCCTTCGGCAAACGGTCCCCATGATTCATGTTGCACGCCATTTTCTTGCAGAAACGTTTGATTGTCTATTTGTTGATGAAATGGATGCGTTTCGATCTGGTTGACCGCAGGAACTATGCTGTTGAATGAAATAATGTCCATTACCCGATCCGGCTGAAAGTTGCTTACACCGATTGCCCTGACCTTTCCTGATTGGTAAAGTTCTTCCATTGCCCTCCAGGCGCCATGAACATCATTGTAGGGTTGGTGAATCAGATACAGATCGAGATAATCGAGTTGCAGCTTCCTTAAGGATCGCTCAAACGCTTTTTTAGCATTCTCATATCCAGCATCATGTACCCAAAGCTTCGTTGTAATAAACAGCTCCTCTCTTTGTACGCCACTTCTTTTGATTGCTTTACCTACCGCTTCCTCATTCATGTAAGATGCAGCGGTGTCAATCAGTCGATAACCGGATTGAATTGCATCAAACACACTTCGTTCACATTCATTCGGATCAGGGACTTGAAATACACCAAATCCTATAATTGGCATTTCGACCCCGTTGTTGAGTTTTACCACCGGAGTCGTATCAATCGCTTCACTTTGTTTTTTCATACTCTATATCTGTTACTTTCTCTAACCACACTACCGGACCCATCTCTAAATTCGGGCTGATGGCCAGATGAGTCATTGAGCCATCCCGTGTCGCCCCGTGCCAGTGCGTTACGCCTGGCGGGCACTTAACGACCTGTCCTTTCGACAGTACCTGCTTGGGCTTTCCTTTTTCCTGATAGTAAGCAGTGCCATCAGTTATAACCAATATTTGACCTGACGCATGCCGATGCCAGTTCGTTCTTGCTCCTGGTTCAAATGTTACGCTTCCCATGGAAGTATTAAACACACTGTCACGCGCCACTATCGGGTGGTGCCACGCCGTGCCAGTAAAATTGGTTTCACTTAGTTTTTCACCCTTAGGAAAGAGACTAGGCGATGTTTCGATTGGACCGGCATTTCTGGTTGCAGCATTATCTGGATTTAGCACGCTTTGCAGAACTGCCGATGCATTACTGCCTGCCTGATGTCCAACTTTGTCTCCGATGATAGATACAATGCTTGTAAGCTGTTCCCTTGTTAGACCGTTGTGCATCCCCACATTAAAGTGAGAACGCAACTGATTCTCCGTTCGTCCAAGAGTTGCTAAGGCCGAAATCGTTGCTATCTCCCTTGTCTTGAAGTCAAGAACGTCACGGCCGAAAATGTCACCGAACAGGTGCTCCTTTAAAAATTGGTCGATAGTAGGAGCAAACTCGTAGATTTCACCCTTAATCGGCCTACCCACCAGGCGTGTCTGTATTTCCGTACCAAACTCCAGTTTTGATTTGTTCGCAGGCAATGGACTGGCCGTTTTGCCTTCCACATCGCTAATACCTTTTTCTTTTCTCTCCTTCAAAACGCTCATGAAGGTGCTCAACGCGTTCAGGCTTCGGGGAAACCCCGCGTAAGCATATAGGTGAACGATAACTTCCTTGATCTCATTCACTGTCAGGCCGGCATTCAAACCTTCCGCCAGTGCTTTGCTCAAGCCAGCTCCATCGCCGTTGGCGGTAAAGGCAGCAATGGCTACAATACTTTGCTGTTTGCCGTTTAAGGCATCTGCATCATCCAGTTGGTTTGCTCGTACACCTGCAATGATGCTTAGCGCCATCGTGAAACTAAAAAACACTGTCATGGTAAATTTCATCTGCTTGATCTTTAGAGTTAATTCAATAGGTTAAGTTTTCTTAACCATTTATCGACTTCCTCCCGCGCCTGCCTTTCCTTTTCTCCTTCTATGACAAAGAGTATTCCGTCTCTCTCAACTCCTCCTTTCATTGAGAAGCCTTCCATTATTGTACTATTCTTGCATAATTGTTTTACGGTATCAAAGGTGCTCCCGATTCCATAACCACCGTTCGTATTGAACGGCACAATGGTTTTTCCACTTAAATCGTACTGTTTTAGAAAACTTTTCATAGGCGGAGGCAGTTGCATTCCCCAGGTAGGAAAACCGACAAATATGAGGTCAAACGATTCTATGTTCTCAATTCTCGTTTTCAACGGTGGTAAAAAGCCTGTCTCGTTTTCTTTCGCAACCTGTGCTACAGTCGCCTTATAATCCTCCGGATAAGGATTCTGTAACTCAAGCCCTACAAGTGTACCACCAATCTTCGCATGTATGATCTCGGCAATTGCTTTCGTGTTGTTCGTTCGTGTGAGATACACTACTAGAATCTTCTCGGCGTCACGATTGACTGTTTTTTCACTACCGGCGTCATCTCCCTGCGATGAACAACCGAACGGAAGCAATAGTAATAACGCGATCAATCGTGTATTGAAACAAAACATCTCACACTTACCAAAGCAGCTCATAATGAATATTTGTTCAGTTTTTCGGTTGCTCTTGTGCTGGTGGTCCCATCGTTCTGGTAAATGAAAGGGACCCCATTTTCCATTTGCCATTTTGCTTCACATACACTTCGGTAACTATAAAAGGGTTGGTCACTTCATTCCCACCAACCACAGCAAGCAACGTGATTCTATTCAGTACTATGGCAGTGTTATCGATTATCTGTACCGACACCTCATGAACATCGGCTTTCTTGTAATGGATACCACCGCTTTTAATTACTTCAAGTTCACGTTCCTTTCCCCACGAACCGCCCATGTGGACGAACACAGACTTGTCATCGAAGAGATCGTCAAGCTTGGCTACATTCTTATCTGCCATCCACTGCCATTTGTCTTTCGATAGCTTTGCTACTTCCTGATCGGCGTCGGAAGTTTGAGCAAACGCTGACGAGGCCATTAAGATAAACAGTGACCCAAGTATCTTTGATTGGATATTCATAAGCACAGTGTGTTTCAAATCAATGTTTAATGGCATGAGTATCTCTAACGCTACTGAAGGTCAAAGCGAGTAAGTTCCAACCAGTCGTTTCCTTTTTGTAGACTTCGGTTACTGTGAACTGATTTACCGCATCACTGCCACGCACTACTGCCGTCAGTGTAATTCTGTTCCAAACAATTGCCACGTCGCCAACAATTTCAACGGCAGTGTCATGAACATCGGCGTTCTTATACCAAATGCTTCCGGTCTTGATGATTTCGAGCTCTTCATCCTTCTTCCATGTCCCGCTCATATGGACAAACTTAGATTTCTCGTGGAAGAGACTCGAAAGCTTGTCAATGTTCTTATCGGCCATCCATTGCCATTTCTGCTTCGAGAGATTGATCAATTCTTGCTCAGCTGAGTTTTGTGCGGACGACCACTGAACGCTAATTATAATCAAGAACATACTTAAGGCAGACGCTTTCATAGTTGTTATATTGGTTTAATGATTTGTTTACTACCGCAAATTCTTCCCAAAATCAGCGTCCCACAGCGGCCTGCAAGTGCTCCGGGTAGCGGGCGCCTTGGACTTGAATGTCTGAGAACATTATCTCTATATCCTTCAAATCTTCTGGCGTGAGTGTGATCTGTTCGGCTTTGATGTTCTCTTGCAAGCGGTGGATTTTTTTAGTTCCTGGGATCGGAACGATCCAAGGTTTTTGTGCAAGCACCCAGGCCAGTGCCATTTGTGCCGACGTAGCACCCTTTCTTTCGGCAAACTCGGCGATCTTAGCCACAACAGCCTGATTCGCTTTTCGATTTTCTTCATCAAACCGCGGAACAGTATTGCGAAAGTCAGTTTTGTCAAATTTTGTATTTTCGTTTATGGCACCCGTGAGGAACCCTTTACCCAGCGGACTGAACGGCACGAATCCAATTCCTAACTCTTCAAGCGTGGTAAATGTCTTCTGTTCAGGTTCTCTCCACCAAAGTGAGTATTCACTTTGCAACGCAGTCACCCGTTGCACAGCATGAGCCCTCCGTATGGTGTCGGCTCCGGCTTCTGATAATCCAAAGTGTTTGACCTTGCCCTGCGCAATGAGTTCTTTTACAGTTCCTGCAACATCTTCGATCGGAACGTTAGGGTCCACCCGATGCTGATAGAGCAAATCTATCCGATCTGTTTTTAAACGTGTAAGCGCGGCCTCAACGACTGCCCGGATGTTCTCCGGTTTGCTGTTAAGTCCTTTGCTTGTCACACCTCCTTCAAAGCCGAATTTCGTAGCCAACACTACCTCGTCCCGAAACGGTGCGACGGCTTCTCCCAGCAGTTCCTCGTTCAAAAATGGGCCATACGCTTCGGCCGAATCGAAAAAGTCGACTCCTGCCTCAAATGCTGTCCGTATTAGATTTATTGCTTGTTGCTTATCAGTCGCTGGTCCATAACCAAAGCTCAGGCCCATACAGCCCAGGCCGATGGCCGAGACCTCCAATCCGCTGTTTCCCAGTTCTCTTTTTTTCATGGCGTGTGCGAAGTTTTGTTACCTATTTATTACATGCCAAAGATGCCGTCATTTCCATGCCAGGGGCGTATACGGATTACGGATTTGTCAACCAATTTCACTGATTTGGCCTCACTGGCCATGAAATCAGCCCGGTGACGCCTAATTTAGTGCATATGAAAAGCGATATGGAAGAGATATTGAAATTCGATTCGGTCAGTCAGTACAATGTGTTCAACAATCACGAAACATTGAACCCGCTTGTAAGTGTCATTGATTACTCAAAAGCGAATCCGCGAAAACTGCGGAAAAGCTACTTCGGATTTTATGCCGTTCTGTTAAAGGATGTAGTCTGCGGCGACCTGCGATACGGTAAAAATTTGTACGACTACCAGGAAGGAACGTTGGTTTTCATTGCACCCGGTCAGGTTGTGGGCATCGAGACGAGTGAAGAGATGTACCAACCTAAAGGGCATGGTGTTGTATTCCATCCGGATCTCATCAAAGGTACTTCGTTAGGGCGCAATATCGATGAGTATACATTTTTCAGCTATAATGTAAACGAAGCGCTTCACGTCTCTGAACGAGAGCGCCAGCTGGTCTTAGATTGTTTCTCAAAAATCCGGTACGAATTAGAGCACGCTGTTGACAAACACAGTAAGACGTTAATTGCTGATAATATCGAGCTTCTCCTGAACTACTGCGTGCGATTTTACGACCGCCAGTTTATTACCCGCGACAATGCCCACAAAGGCATCCTTGAAAAATTTGAAGCGTTACTAAAGGAGTACTTTGCGTCTGGCAGACCGCAGGAGATAGGCCTGCCCTCGGTGTCATACTGTGCAAGTCAATTAAATCTCTCACCTAACTACTTCGGAGATCTGGTCAAAAAAGAGACAGGCAAGTCGGCTCATGAGTTTATTCAATTGAAATTAATTGACGTCGCGAAGGAGCGGATGTTCGATGCCACAAAATCCGTCAGTGAAATTGCGTATGCACTTGGCTTCAAGTACCCCCAACACTTCGCGCGCGTCTTCAAACAGCACGTCGGCCTGACACCGTTGGAGTACCGAAGTTCAAAAAACTAACAGGATTGCCGCGATTCATTGTGGAATACGCAGGAATTAGCAACTATCTAAAAAATTGAAAGAATATGTACGGCTGGCTTGGTATTCTTCTGTGCATGTCTCTATGTCAACTGAACACTGAAAGTGCGCCTGATATCGAAAGTCTGGAAGAAGAAATGAACGTCCCATCTTCACGTCATTTAACCATAGAAAATTCTATCCGCGATGTGGTTGAGCATCCCGCATTCCGCAGATTTGGTAATCACTTGTTGCCCTGGGAGGATAACTCGCGGTATATGACCAAGCCTTTAAGCAAAGTTGGTCTACTCATGCCGTATCACAGCAATGTCAGACCGGACGTTGTAGTGAACGCTCTGAACTACATGATCGATCAAGTAAATGGTGGAAAAACTATATTTTACGACTTTTACGACGATCGGCAAAAAGGAGAGGATCCGGCGAAAGCGCATACAGGTCTTTTTTTCTTTAAGGGTAAACCCAATGCGCCGTTTGCTGTGGTGTGTCCTGGTGGCGGGTTTTCGTATGTAGGTTCATTACACGAAGGGTTTCCGTTAGCCGAGGAAATAAGCAAAAAGGGATATAATACTTTCGTAATAAAATATAGAGCGAACAGTGGGTTAATGGCTACGGAAGACCTGGCAGCCGCTCTTTCTTTCATCTTCGACCATGCAATGGAATTTCAAGTTGCTGAAACGCATTATTCTTTATGGGGAGGATCTGCAGGAGCAAGGATGGTCGGTGACATCGCATTGAGCGGTGTTGAGTATTATGGTGGTAAAAAACTTCCACGACCCTCGACCGCCGTCATTGCTTATACCGGGCATTCTACCTACTCACCGGATTTTCCGCCCACATTTATCACCGTAAGTGCAGACGACCCGATTGCTGATATTTCCATCGTAGAGCGTCGCATGGAAAACCTAAAAAAGGTTGGCGTTAAAGTAGAGTACCGCAGGTATACGAATGCAGGTCACGGATTTGGAACCGGCATTGGGACGGATGCAGAAGGATGGATAAACCATGCCATGAATTTTTGGCAACGATCCATTGCCGATTGACCTTGCGCCCGTAGACACATATGTAATCGAAATTGGTTGTATTGGTCTAATTTAAATCAGAGACATGAAAATCTTAATACTAGGGGCAGCAGGCCAGATAGGAAAATTAGTTACAGACTATTTGCTTGAGCAAACGAATCATCAATTGGTGCTCTATGCTCGAAACGCCGGCGTTAGATTAAATGTGAAAGAACCGGCAAGAGTGAATTTGGTAGACGGAGATTTTTCTGATCAAGACAAACTAATGGCCGCGATGAAGACTGTCGACTTCGTCTATCTAAATGATATGAACAGTAGAGCCGGTGTCAGAAACATTGTCACTGCCATGAAAGAAACGGGCGTCAAGAGAATTGCAGTGGCGTCTATTCTAGGTATCTACGATGAAGTACCAGGAGCATTTGGTGCATGGAATAGGAAGATGGTGGGTGATAGTGGTATCCGTAAGCATAAGGAAACTGCCGCCATGATTGAGACACCGGAATTAGATTACACCATCCTGAGACTTACATGGCTATACGACAAAGACGCGAACAAGAACTATATGCTAACGTTTAAGGGTGACCCATTCCAGGGTGCGCAAGTAACTCGACAGGCGGTTGCCCAATTGGTAGTAGATATCATTAATGACGCTTCCGATAAATTCGTCCGAAGAAGCCTGGGCGTTAGCGAACCGAATACGAATTGGGATAAGCCCTCATTCTACTGACTCGTTCAGTGGGCGGCATCACCTCGGTCTTCAATCGATGATGTAGCGCATCTATCCCTCCAGTATTTTATCGGCCGTGATAGGTAATGATCGGATACGCTTCCCGATCGCATTAAATACAGCGTTAGCGATGGCAGGGGCTACGCCGACGAGAGCAATTTCTCCAAGTCCCTTTGAGCGCATGGGATTTGTATAGGGGTCTTTCTTGTTGACAAAACGTACATCTATCTTGGGGATATCCGCGTTAACAGGTACATGGTAGTCAGCCAGATTATTGTTTATCGGGCGTCCAAACCGATCATCGATGAACAGGTCCTCCATTAGCGCCATTCCGATGCCGCCTACTGCACCGCCTATCATTTGGCTTTCGGACGTCTTCAGACTAATAATCGTCCCTGCATCAGCGCAAGAGACAACGTGGTCAATCTTTACTTTTCCGGTGGGCATGTACACCCGAAGTTTAACGAAGTGCACTGAAAAAATGAATAGCTGGAGTATGGCTGTTGCTGCTCTTTCGATTCTTTCGTTAATTCCAGCAATTTTAAGTTAGATTGCTTCAAAATTTTCCCAAAAGATTACAACTTTCTTTTCAAGGTCATTCAAGGTCATCGTCCATAGGAAAGTGATCAACCGAAAAATCCTTTCTAAAGGCATCGTGGGCAATTTCCAGTTCCCTTTTTAGTATAGTCTTGAGATAAGAATGAAGTTCGGTTTTGGTGGTTGGTGAGTTTGCGTTTTCCGTTTTTCGTATAAACTGAGCATAGGCACGAAGGAACGGATTCGAAAAATGGTAGGTGTACGAATCTTTATCATATCGTAAGATTTCACCGCGCTCCGTCGTTGTTAGTTCTTCGATATATTTTCTTAGATTATTGCCCTTGTATTCGGGATGGACCTTCTTGATCGCGGCTAACACGTCCTGGTAGGTAACATGCTCTTTTGGGCATGTCAAAATGGCGTTCAACACATCTTTAGGACTTTCGTACTTGCGGAGGTTTTTGACGCGAGTAGCAGAGTCATAGGTCGATTTCAATGTGTCAGAATGTTCATTGATATAATCCTCGATCGCGGCATCTAGGGTTTCTTTTGTGATGAACTTTGATTGCTTTTGTGTTTCTTGAATACCTTCAATCTCGCACATCAGCAGAGCCAATTGGTGTGTCACTGCCGCAAGGCCACTCGAGTAGGTTGCTATTTTGTCGATAACGTCTGGGTCAAACGTTATCTTTAGTAATTTGCTCCCTTCGGTAATAATTTGCCGCAGTTGCGATTGTGACATTAATGGCACATAGATTTCCGAGACGCGGTTCTTCATTTCTGGGTCGTACTGGACAACTTCACGGGCAGTATTAACAGCTCCAATGGCGATGATTTTAACGCCTGGATACTCTACTGAAGAGTCCATAAAAACTTTCATTATTTGCGCCATTTGCGCCTTCTCGTTTTCATCTATTTTATGAAAGTCCTCGATCACCCAAAAACAGGAGGCTTCGCCTATATATTTTGCTAATGTCTGTGGCGTAATAGGGAGATCGACTGCTCGCTTTGATGTGCTTTTCGCTGAATCGGAATTCTCTAGATTAAAAGAAGCTTTGATGCCGAAGTATCCCGCGCCGAGGCTTGCGCCTGCCTTTCCGCCATCTGTGTTCTCGATAGCGGTTTGAAAATATACTTCTAACTGACTAAAGGCGTCGATGATAATTCCGTTCAAGGTCATGCCCTTGACACAACGAGTTATTATTGCTCGCAAATTTTCCGCTTTAAGGACGTTGGCAAGTGTTGTCGTTTTGCCTGCCCCAGTGTGACCATAGATGATCAACTGTTTTCCAGGCGTTTTCAATGCCCTAAGCAATTGTGTATTAACGACACCGCGTTCTACGTAATTTGAAAAAGCGGGCTGACTTGGAGTAAAGACTTCATGGAGCTTAAATTTTTGAGCCATTTTGAAACGTTATAGACAAAGCTAATGGTAAACACGTCATTATTATCAAAAATCGACATTGTTTTGGGTAGGCCGCGCCATGGAACGCGGTGATACTTTAATATTGATATTTCCGTATTTCCTACCGGTGAACTTGTTGTGTTTGCACACTGTTTTTGTTTCTATTATCGAGATAGCCGCCAGCCGTCATCATAAAGTTCGAATCCGGCAATATCCGACGTCGTATTTTTAGTAATTTTTCGCGGCATAAGTTCAGTAAAAGGAATCGGATTCTTCAAATGGGTGGTATACTCTACGATGGCACTTTTGCCGTCACTAGACATTTCTACCCCAGAAAGGACCGTTAGATGCTCCATGGCGGTCAGTTTTTGAAAATACAAAAGTCATTCCAATTGTAGCCACGCGTAAGCACCTGCTTTGTGAGAAAGAAGCAATAGAGTATACAAAATAATGCAAATGTGATAGGATCGGGGAGTGGATATACAGTTAAAAGCCGTCCCAACCTGCGGCCGCTTTTTTTGGCGAATTTAATTTAGATTCGTGTCGCTCTGTTTGTTATTAAATAGCGTTGTATTGACTTTCTTGTAATTCTCGCTCCAAACTTTAAACATTATGAGGTCGCCGCGACCCAGATTTGTATAGAATGCATTTTCGGGAACAATATTGTCAATTGATGGAAAGGTGGTCGGCAGAATTGCCTTTAGACTCTCTATGTAGTCATCCTTTGCATTGACGCGATCATGGAACCGGGTCATCCGGATGGTTGCCTGCAACGTCAGTTCTTGAACTCTATTGATAAGCTCGTCCTTTGCGTCCATCGTTAAACTTGAGGTTACAGTAAACTCATAAACGTAAGTGCTTAGATCCATGATGTAGGACGTACGTATTATGTGGCTCACAAACGATAGCCAATTTTTATGTGCTGGATTGCGACTCGCATGCGCTAAACTATTTAGAACTCGCAAATAAACGTTAAAGCCACTCCGTATTGAAATAGGGAAATATGTTGCGGTAACAGAGATACATCCTGCTTCAAAAAAAGCATCTGCGAGTTTGTTAATATACCCGTAGTTTGGATTTGTATGACATGCCGACAAAAAAACAATGGGCGCAAATATTTGTTCTTTAACAATCATGTCCCCAGTGATCTTTTCATTTTCGTTTACCCAAAGGAAGCTTGAAAGAGTTTCTTTATCAAAACCGCCATGACTGTCAAAGATCAAGATTGAGGGTTTGTATTCATTTACTTTTGCGATTACGTCTGCGGCACTTTTACATCTGAAGGTTTTATATCCAAGCGTTTTCGAAAGATTTTCGATAGCCCTAAAATACTTCAAAAATTCACGGTCATCGTCATCAGCGGTTGCGCAAAACAATACTAGCGTGTTAACGATGACGTTTTCGTCCAAATCAAACTTAAACAAAGAACTGGCTGCGAAGGCTGAAAGCGTTCCTCCGTATGGTGTCTCGGGTATCCTCGTGACATCATGTGTAAAGGATATGTTCTCTCCTTCATGGATTAGCCATTCGACTGGAAGATCCGAAATTGCAACAATCTGCCGAGGTAGAGTGAAGACATCTTTGGATAATCCGTTTGGCAGTATCCGTTCAGTTAATCGATTTCCAAACTTCAGTATGTTTGCCCGGGAGTTCTTTATATTTTTCGCATTAATGTTTTCCGGTTTGAAAAAGCTTAGTTCTTTTTTAATTGAGTTGCCTAGGTGGGGCAAACGAAGCATCGGTGAGAACGTGAAAGAGGCATGTAGATAAGCGACAGAATCAAGGAAAGATGTTTTTGCAGTTGCGAGAGCCGCGAATTCCATCGATTCTTCTTCGGTTGGATCAGGTAGACCTTCTTTATAGTACAAGTAAGCAAGTGACTGTTCCATATCGAGCATTTTTCGAAGCATATCCCAATTCGGCATCTTAGCGTTTTGTGGAATAACTAAATCGATATATGGGAAATTGAAAGGTATTGTGAGTATCAACGGTGACATCCATTCGTCTTGGCCGTTCGGAAATTTGATATGGTTTAGTTTAATGAAATTATATTCAATCTTGTCGATCTTATCGACCTGATTCAAAAGGCTTTTAAGGCGCGATGGGTCATTCTTGTCGCCTTTAATGACCGATGCTGATTCCTCCTGCCATGATATTTTAAGTTCAGGTGTGTGGCCATGCCAATCATTGCAAATGATTTGATTCAACATGTAATAATTGTTAAACGAAGGGCGAAATCTGCTGAATTCATTGTATCCGGAAAATCCTTCGTATGACGGTATGTCTAGCTTAAAGGTGACTTTTTTTCCTTTCATCTCTGTTAAAATCCGTGAAATGCGAGCGCTGTCTCGTTCTAGTTTATCAAAGAAGCTTTTGCGTCCCTGAATTAGGAATTCAGAATATTGAGACAGAGGGAACGGCGCGTCTTTGATTAGGATCACATAGGCCAAGTCAAAATAGCTGAGTATGTGTTTTATGGTTATTTCTATATCTGGGATATTTGGGTTAATGAAAAAGACTTTGATTCCCAACTTACCAATCATATTCATGACAGCATATTGATAATCCTTGTGAAATAGCGTAGCAAACTTAAGTGGAAGCGGTATTTGAGAGAACCTGTTAGCTTCATAAAGCTGATTTCCTTTACATAATTGGAACAGATTCTTGGGGTATTCGCGGAGTGTTTCAATAATTGTATTGTCGAATTCTAAAGGGGGGAAGAATGCAGTAGCCCGTCCTCGATCTTCATCGGGAATGTAGTAATACTCTATGTCACCTAAATTGAATGTTCTCGGTTCGAAGCCTGATCGAAACATTGTTCTACGTGGTTTAATTAATCTAAGCGCTCGGTGGAGCAGTTTATTTATCCATTTCCAAACCAAAGATTCCATATAATGCTTGTAATGACTTAATAGTCTAGCAAAAGTCGTCTATAGCGGCTGGTTAATAAGTTGATTGAAATAGTTGTTAGCCGCTGATGATTTCTTCGGATCGTTGGCCAAATATCTTCGCCTCATCCATATATCGAAGCTAAAATAGTTTCCATGCTTTCTCGATTCTTTATAAAATTTAAGGTAGTCGTCCAGGCAATCTTGAAAATTTTTCGGCTGACCCGAAAAGAAATTTGAATACAAAATCAGGCAATCGATATGTATAACTATCAATGGTTTGATTTTGAATTTTGAGTGAATTTCAGGTGTTAATTCTTTTTGAAAGTAGTCATCTAAAACATGGTTGACTCCCATGGTGGTTAGGACGCGATCTTGCACAACTAAAATGGGATAGAAAGTAATCTTTTGCCGAAGTGCTGCGGGATCGAATTTTGAGGCGAACGCTTCGAAGTTCTTGATGAAATTACCGAGTTGAGAAACGCCGGCTGGTCTTCCTTTTCGCTCCTTCTTGACGAATTTATTCTCAATTTCTTTTTTGACAGCTTCGTTGTCCATAGAAGTCTTGGCCGCGTCGGTAATCAAAACATCTTTAGCCTCAAATACAAAGACGTTATTCCAATTTCGCGTATAGTGGTCGGGGGTGCCGTCAACCCCTTCAAAACGAGCATCACTGGCTGGTATATTGGTCACCTTGCTACCAGAGAAAATGGTTGATATATAGTTAGCGCACAATGTCCGTTCAAAGAAATCTAATCCGATTTCTGACTTGATGTCCCTGCCGGCAATTTCCTGGAACTCAAAGAACAGCGCTTTGAATATTTTCTCAAACAAGAATGTCCGGAAAATCATGAAAAACCCGTTTTCGCCGTACTTTAAAAGTGGATGCTCTTTTAAGTTGCGAAAATTCACGTTCGGGGAGCGATACGATTCATGGTTGACGAAGAGATCATAATAAGGAAGAATCGATGGTTTGAAAACTCTAACGCGCACGTTATTTGTTTCGAATAAATACTCGAGGGCGAATCCGGCGACGTCCACAACGTAGGGTTTCCAGGAATCGATCTGCCTTTTTGCCAGAAATAGTTCCAACTCTCTCGGAAAGGCAGTCTCCATAAACCGATAGAAATCGATGGCCTTTTGATATTCGGCCACCAAGGTTAGCAGCTCGTCGCCTCGCTCAAGTTCGTACGTTCCCATCCGCTCCGTGAAGGTCCTAGAAACTAATTCCTGAAACGGCATGTCAGGCTTGATCGTGGTTTTTCTTCCCCGCTCACTTTCCAGGAAGAAGTATGCTCGGAGAATATTGTAAAGATGTGTATGACTTAAATTTTCACATTCGCTCAAACACCCGTCAATGTCTACCCCGGTAGTAGAAAAGATTTCGTCGTGATGTTCTTTTAGAAGGTATTCGATGAGCGTAAGAGCGGTATGCGGGAGCAGCCACACGCATTTCACGTTGTCTTTGCCGGTAGTATTAATCGACCGCACCTTCCAGTAGGACAACATATCACTGTGTTGGAGCACGCCGAGCAAAATCTCCATTTGACGTTCGGATTTTGTATTTCGATCTCCGAGAACCAGATCAGAGTTATTGAGCCACCGGATAAGTCTATACAAAGCACCTTTTTTGGGAACATCTGCCAGGTAGGTTTTTATGTCCTGGCGAGGGCGGGAAAATACATGGTCGTACGAAAGAACAAGGTCCATGGCAATCATATCTTCTGTTAATTTACTACATAGGCTTGGCAACGTTGCCCCGCCATTGTTGGGTTTTACGCAGACCTTCCCGCGGCAGATCTCATGACCCGTCTGTGGTCCTTGCGGCCATTGCCTTCAATATTTTTGGGATGATCGATATCGCTTGCGTTCGCAAGCTGGGATCGAGGTCTATGGCTGCCTGAATCTCAATAATCCCTTCTTGTAACCGCTGGAGATTCAAGAGGCAAATGCCTTTTGAGTATTGCGCTCTCGCCCTTATCTTCCCCTTATCGATAATCAGAAGTTGCTCGAAGCAGGTCATAGCGCGTTCAAAATCGCGCGCATGGAAGTGGATGTTCGCCTGTTCAAGCAATTTTTGAGCTTTACTTTGCGTAGTTAACGCAGGGCCTACACCAAAATTTGATTTTATGAACTCAACAAAATCGACTTCGTCCATTTTGTAAAATGTCGGTCTTGGCAGGCCGCCATCGATACGCGCATACATTAATCCGAGATTAGCCTGATGTATGTGCACTGCAATATGACTGTTTGTTTTTTCTCGCGTGCCGAAGAAGTTTACCATATACGCCCCTTCGCTTGCCGTTCCGTGCGTTATTGGGATTATCTGATTGGGATGCCGTGGGTCTATGGTTATTGTGATGTTTGCGCGGTAGGTATGGACGTAGCTTTGATATTGAAATGTGTTATTATCCAAAATAACGGCAACCCTAAACCCACCAACTTCCGGAACTTCTTCGTCATCTATGACACGATCAAAGGCTGCAGCGAGTCCGGAAAGCTTCGTGCTCCCGTTCGTGGGACTCATCTCCATTCTCATGAACGAGCCTGCTTGGTGCTTTTCCGGAAGGTTATTGAGATAGTATCCTTGAAATCTGTTGAAAGCATGGGCAGAACCAATCCAACTACTTTGAACCTTGACAGCTATACCATTTTTTATTTCAAAGATTTCTACCTCCGGCGTCAAGGTACACAGGATGAAGTCGGTCTCTCCGCTCGCATAGTGAGCGAGCTTTGATTTTAGAACAGAGAGATTGTCGGATGCATCGATTGTTTTTATCACTTCTTCCGCAGGGGCAATTTCGCCGGCGAAAGAAATACAGGTCGTAGGGTTTATAATAACTGTTTTAATAACACCGTCGCCCGGGTTGCCCGTCTGCTTATTAGGATACAGGTCTGACGGATATGTCAGTTTTGTATCACTGACTATCATTAATTCTCCGGCGTGCTGGCGACAAACTATTAAGCTCAACTTCAGGCGGTTTAAACTTCGAATATACTAAATTTCAATAGGAGTTAAACTTCCGATGCAAAACACCAAAAACATAACCATGGTAATTGATACTTACACCACGCTTATTGACAAGAGCACGCATTTCGATAGTGTTACAATTGACACGCCAGCAGATTTCGAATCGTTTATCAAGAAATGGGCGAGGCTTAAAAATAACAGGCGCTATATTTTTCGAGGGCTAACGGAAGCCAAATATAAGCTCTATAACTCGGCACAGCGGGTTTGGCGGGTTCAGGAACTGGAACATTTGGGAAGGACTTATGAGCAGTTTATCCAGATTCAAATAGGCGAAGCGAAGCTGTTTCAAAACAGTCTCCTTATTAAATTTTATAATGCCTTCGGTCATACAGCGTACGATTTATCAGTCCTCAGTTTTTTACAACACTACGGTGCGCCAACGCCGCTGCTCGATTTCACGTATAACGTGAATTGCGCCCTGTTTTTTGGGATTGACGGGCTCCAGCACACGGCATCGACTGACATTAACAATTACTTCTCCATTTACGCCATAGACACCGGCCAGTTAGCATTTGGATCGATCATACGGCATATCGCATCACATCTTAAAGACATAGACACTGCCACGCGTAATTCGGAAGAGCCATTTGATGTTACGCTCTTACTTGATGCAATTGCTCGGTTGAGTTACGAGTACATTCACAGTTTAAAGCTATTTTATATTCCGGGTTATACGCCGGGTGGAACTCACTTTGAAATCCCGGGGTTCAATTTGGTTTACAATCAGCACAACTTGAACATCATCAACCAGGAAGGATTATTTGTATACAATTCGGATGCGGACCGGCCTCTTGAGGAATTTTTTATCGGCAAAAAAAATGCCGATGGCATATTTACGTCACCGAAAATAAAATGCTGGAACATTCATAAAAGCCTTAATACGCATATCAACCGGTACCTGGAAACTTTACCAATTCCGATCAATAAGGAATTTATGTATCCACAAGAAGAGTTCATTGCGCAGAGTGCATTTAGGCATTTTAAAACGCTGGGACGTTAGAGGCCTGGCACGGGGATGGAATCGTGGACCGGAATGGCAGCCCGCAAGGATTATGCCCTGTTAAGGTAGCAATTAGTCATCTAAATGGCTTTCAGTATGTTATAATCGCTAAACGCTTTAAATCCAATAGAAAATAGTTCGAAAATTGTACACTCAGGTCGACTTAAAGCCTCAGCAATATGCTGGGGCTTTTTTGTGTGCGCCCGGCATGGGCGCGAACTCTAGGGTGTAAGTCCCGAACGCACCTTGATAGTGGGAAGCGTTAA
>NZ_JAHESE010000061.1 GCF_018598175.1 Dawidia cretensis | reverse complement strand
GCAGCGGCAGATGTTTATAAGAGACATGTCGTATATTCTATTACGTCGCAGAAGAAAAAAACGGGCGACCCGTCATAGGCATGTTCGACCTGGAATCGGGCAAGGATACGGTACTGTCCGGCAACGTGCCGCCGTCGGTGGGGTTGTATGCGTTTGAGTAAAAGCATGGCCAGGAATCGCCTGGCCACCGTCACACTATCCTATCTCCGCTTTCCCCATCCAAAGATCTTCATGATCATCATGAGCGGCCCGGCTAAAAGATCAACCTGATAACCGATGTTGCTGAGCATGAGCATTAATGGATTTTTAAATGGATTATCATTCACCAGGTAAGTCCACGTAGAGGAAGGACGCTTTAGTTGAAGCTCCGAAACATCGACATTGCTTGCATTGCTGAGCTTGTCTTCAAGGTCTGCTATCAACTGGCGGAACATCGCATCCGAGCTTTTATGGAATTCGTGTAAAGGATTTTTCCCCGCCATGCGCTGCCAGTGAATTCCTTCCCGCAAGGCTGCGATATCGTTCATGTAATATGACCAAAGGAAGTCATGCTGAAACAGACTATACTCCTTCCACGGGCTTTCCTCTGAAAAGAAAACATCCTGCCTCCTGTCAAAAAGTATCGTGCGTTGCCGTTCAGTAAAGTGAGCGTATTGATGCAGGTTCAAGCGTATCTCGTACAGCTGTCCTTCAATGATACGCTGGGCCTGGGCGATGCTTCTGGCAATCGTAGCATGGTGTATAGGGCCATCCTGACGCAAATCCCTGAGATGCGTTGGCAATAGGCCCTTGAGTCCGTATTTAGCCATTAAGTCATCTTCCATGCTGATGATAAATTGTGACGACCCGGGGTCGCCTTGTCGCCCGGCACGCCCCTTCAGCTGATGATCGATGCGAACGCTCTCGTGCCGGTTGGTACCAATGATGTGCAAGCCCCCGGATGCCACGACGGCTTCTCTCGAATACTGCTCCTTACCACCCAACAGGATGTCTGTGCCGCGCCCTGCCATATTCGTGGAGATCGTGACCGCTCCCGGCAAGCCGGCCTGTTCGATGATAGCCGCCTCGGACTCATTGTTCCTGGCATTGAGAATCGTGCTGGCAATACCCTGACGCTGTATTTCCGCCTGCAGCTCTTCCGATTCTTTTACCGTTAACGTACCTATCAGTATCGGGCGGCCGGTTTGATGGACCTTTTGTATTTCGTCGATGATGGCCTTTACTTTTGCAGCTTTATGCGTAAAGATTCTATCAGGATGGTCGATACGCCGACAGGGCTTGTGTGATGGAATAACGCTGACACCAAGGCCATAGAAACTGGCAAATTCTTCGGCCGCGTGCTGTGCGGTGCCGGTCATTCCTGAAACCTTGGGATAATAATTCATGAGATGCTGCAGTGAAATAGAATTCAGTATCCTTCCCTCCGACTGCACGGCCAATCCTTCCTTCGCCTCCACGGCTGCCTGCAACCCGTTCTGCCATTTTCTATCCTCTACAACCCTGCCGGTAAATTCGTCGACTAATTTTATTCGTCCATCATCAATGATATAATCAACATCTTTCCGAAGCATGGACCGGGCTTGCAGCGCGAGGTTAACGGCAATGAGCAGGTCGTGATGGTTGTCATCATAGAGATTCTGTACAGCAAAAAAATATTCGGTTTTTTCAATACCATAGTCGGTCAGGAAGACATTCCGGGCATATTCATCCAGCATAAAATCACGATAGGGCGTGAGACCTGAAACGTACCGGGCAATTTGATGATGATCAACAGGCTGCCCCGCGATATTCCCGGCAAAGACAAGCGGATTTCGGGCTTCGTCGATCAGGATGGCGTCGGCCTCATCGACAATAGCATAATTAAAATCGCGTAAAATGACCTCATCCGGCGCATACGCCATACAGGAACGGAGGTAGTCAAAGCCTACTTCCTTAGCGGTAGCATACGTTACATCACAACGGTATGCCAACCGCTTTTCGGCAACCGGCATGTTCTCCTGTATACAACCAACCGACAATCCCAGGAATTCATACACCGGCCGCATCCAGTTGGCATCCCGTTTGGCCAGGTAATCATTAAAGGTGAGGATGTGCACACCTTTCCCAGCCAGTGCGTTCAGGCATGCCGTAAATACGGCCACAAGTGTCTTACCCTCCCCTGTTTGCATCTCAATGACCTTTCGCTGATGAAGGGCGATGGCGGCCATAACCTGTACACGGTAAGGTGTGATATGCAGGGTCCGCCTAAATACTTCGCCGACAATAGCATAAAGTTGCGCCATGTGCGCATCCGGGGATTCGCCCGCGCGTACTTTCTCCCGGATAACGTTGGTCATCTGTTGTAGCTCCGCATCGGCTTTGCCCGTCATGCTGCCCGCACGCTCAAAAATTTGTTGCAGTAAATTTTCGTAGGGTTGAACATCCTGGGTAACCGTGGTCTGTTTAAATCTATGGAGAAAGGTTTTGATCTTCTTCGTCGCTTCCATTTTACATTCAGTTGATAGTTAACAAGTCCGTTTATGGGGCGTTGCACGATGAGCGCAACAACAGATGCAGCGGCAAAAAGATCCTACGAAACGAGATGGAAATGAGAGGAGCTTACGCTACATCAAGGGGTAAAACGAACGCTTCATCCTCATCTGAATTTTGATGCGGAATATTAAATGACGCGGTTTCGACATGCACAGAATAAAATCCCCGGGGATTAACCCGACCGGTATTTTGTAGCGAGAATAAAACGGCACCAGGGCATCCTTCGTAAAAATCTATTGGACGGTCTTTTGCACCTGCATTTCCGGGTATTCCCTCTGTTATAGCTATAACAGGTGATTGAGCAACGTGTCGCGCTGCCTGAAAAAGAACTTCTATACGATGGAGAACCTTGTAATCATGGTAGCCTGAGTCGATGTCCATCACGCCAGCAACCATCATCAGCAGTAGAAACCTGCTGGCAAATGAAGATGTATTGGGTTGAGCGTGTGTCTGCATATTCATGACAGCTGTTGGTCTTCAATGATCTTACCAGGTTTAACAACAGCGGAAATCGAGGCAAATTGACAGCCGATATCCTGCCGCCGACAAAAGCACCCGCCAAAATGGAAGAAAACATGGCCAATACCAGAATAACGCTATCTTTATCCTGGCACGCTCTTGGCTGCCTTGAATCGTCATGCAAAGGTCCACATTTGTCGCATTGGTCATAATCCTGGGAATTCTTGGCGCTACAGGCTATCCTCTTTTTGCAAGTAGCGCAACGGCCCAAAAACCGCACACCGCAACGGGCTCATCGCCAAGCACCATGTTACTGGACGGAGACATTATCTTCCAAAGCTCAAAATCGGGACAAAGTTATGCGGTGCAGCTGGCCACGCATTCTCCCTACAGCCATGTAGGATTGGTTTATATCATCGACGGCTCCTATTGGGTCTACGAGGCCGTCCAGCCCGTGCGGCTCACACCGCTCAACAACTGGATCCATCACGGTGACGGCGGGCACTTCATTGTCAAGCGATTGAAGAACCGCGACCAGGTGCTGACATCGGAAAAGGTCCAGGAAATGAAAGCGATCGGCAAACGCTTCAACGGCCTCGACTACGATCTTCATTTCGGATGGTCCGACGACCGTATGTATTGCTCCGAGCTGGTTTGGAAAATATACCACGAGGCGCTCGGCATCGACGTCGGTCAACTACAAACCCTCCGCGAGTTCGACCTGACACACCCCGTGGTAAAAGAGATTGTACAAAGACGCTATGGCGACGATATACCCTTGGACGAGCAGGTAATCTCCCCGGCCGCCATTTTTGCTTCCGACAAGCTGATCACTGTACAAGAAAAGTAATGGCTTAGGAAGTCATCAAACCATTCTCAGACGCGCAGATATCGAAAAAAGCATGTAACTTCAGGACATTGTCCTTCACGTCATGACGAATACTGGCTATATCGTAATATTTATCGCCGTTTTGTTGCCCATCTTTTGGCAATTTAAAACAAGGGAATCCAGTGTACTCCCCGCTCAAGAGATCACCCTATGCGCGTCTCCCGCACGTGACACCAAGCCAAGAAGCGACGGAAAATTTATGACGGCACTAAAGGGTTGGGGCAATGTTCATTACGAGATCTCGACGACCGAGGACAGCGTACAATTCTACTTTGACCAGGGACTCAGCTTCTATTTTGGCTACCACTTTACAGAAGCCCTCGCCTCTTTTAAAGAGGCCAGTCGTTTGGACCCAAACTGTGCGATGACCTACTGGGGACAGGCATTGTCCATGGGCCCATTCTACAACACGTATGTTTATAAAATGAAAAGCGAGGTACCCACCATCATCGCCGCGATGTCGAAACGAATGGCCAGCGCCTCGGAAAAGGAAAGGCTCCTGATGAAGACATTGCAGAAACGGTATTCCAGTGACCTTACCAACGCCGATCGGCAACAGTTAGACAGAGCTTACGCGCTCGCCCTGGCAAGCCTGGAAAAGAAATACCCAGCGGACGACAATATCACTTCCCTTTATATAGACGCTGTAATGCTCGAACATAAATGGGACTATTGGGATCAGCAAGGAAACCCCAGGCCCTGGACACCCGAGCTGGTAGCGAAGTGTGAACGCGTCCTCAGACACTCGAAACACCCCGCCATTCTTCATTATTATATACACCTCACGGAAGCCTCGCGGCAGCCCGGAAAAGCGCTGGCGGCAGCCGAAGAGCTCAAAGATCAGATCCCAGGCATCGGCCATATGGTACACATGGCATCACATATGTACCAACGCAATGGTCTGTATGAAAAAGGCGTGCTCATAAACGAAGAAGCAAACAGCGTCAACAACACGGTGGATGCAACCGTGCCCGAACTGGGACTCGGCCGCGATCGCTCTCCGCACTTCTTCGCCGTGCAGTCATATTGCGCCATGACCGCCGGAATGCTTCGCAACAGCCAGCAAATCTATCAACGCGCCCGCGACCGGCAAGCCGCATTGAGCAGCGACCTTTCAAAAGATCTCTATGCGCAATTTGTATACATGATGCCCGTGATGGCCAACGTAAGGCTGGGTCAGTGGGATGAGATCTTACGATCCGCAGACGTGGACCAGCAATGGAAATATGCCGTCGTGTTTGATAACTTTGCTAAAGGACTTGCTTCGCTCAGAAAAAACAACCAGGGGGCCGCAACCCAATACTTACAAAAAATCGAAACAACTATGCAAGACGATAACCTCGCGAAGCGGTTATTGCCTTTTAACAGTCCGCTGCAGTCGTGCCGCATTGCCAAATTTATACTCGAAGGTGAAATCCATTTTGCCATGAACGCGCACGACGCAGCCATCAAATCCTTCCAATCCGCCATCGAAGAAGAAGACAACATGGTCTACCGGGAACCGCAAGACTGGCTGATCCCCGCCCGGCAATTTTTAGGCGCCCGATTGCTCACCATACAAAGGCCCCGGGAAGCCGAAAAAATTTACCGGGAAGACCTTATGCTGCATCCCGGCAATGGTTGGTCACTCCTTGGTTTATATCAAAGCCTCCAGGCCCAACAAAATGCGGAAGCAGCCGTCTATAAAGAGAAGTACCAGAAGGCGTTTGCATCGTCGGACCTCACGATCACGGCGTCTGTATTCTAGCCCTACCACCATCTTCTCATGGTGGCCCTCGTCTGCACGGGCGTGGGCGTATTACTGCTGGCCCTCAGTACTGTCTGTTACCAGTCGATCAAAGTTGTGCTGGCAACCCAGTCAGAAGCCTTCGATCGGAATAATGAGCATCGTGGCGGTATGTAACTTTTTTGCTATCTTTACGAAGTATGGCAATCAACGCTACTACATATCGCCCTTCCGACGCCGGAATGAGGGTAGCCTGACGGCAGGTTAACGTATCGCACGTTCCTACCGTCCTGTCCTACTATCCCTTTGAACTTATTTTCTGGCAAGGTCATCTCGCCTTCGGCGAGGTGGTCCAAAATCTTTATTACCCATGACACAACTAGACCAGTATGGCTGGCTGCACTATAGCCATTCATGCACTTCTATCGAAATACCGCAGGACCTTACCGTAGGCCGCATCGTTAGCATAAAAGGTTTCAAGTACTATACCCGTACCGAACAAAGCGAAATGGAATGCGACCTGTCGGGCCGCCTGCTATACCTGACACCCACCGACCATCCAAAAATCGGTGATTGGGTAACGCTCATGGTATACGACACCACCGGCTACATCATCAGTGTATTACCGCGCTACAATGCGTTGTCCCGTCGTAACCCCGGCACCACGGCAGAGCGGCAACTGCTGGCCGCGAATGTAGACGCAGCACTCGTCGTACAGGGCTTGGACCGCGACTTCAACATCATGCGCCTGGAGCGCTACCTGGTACAACTGGCCGCCTGCGACGTCCCTGCCCTTGTGGTGTTAAACAAGGCCGACCTGGTAGATGATACGCAGCCGTATATCGACGCGGTACAAAACCTCGGACGCCAGGTACCTGTCTTATGCTGCAGCACACATACCGGTATGGGCATGCGTGCGTTGCAAGACGAGCTCCTGCTACCGGGCCACACGTATGTATTGATCGGATCGAGCGGCGTCGGTAAAAGCTCGTTGCTGAACGCCCTGTTAGACGAGGCCCAACAGGCCACCAGCACTACCAGCGACGCCAATCAAAAAGGTCGGCATACGACTACCACGCGTGATCTCTTTCGGTTACCCAACGGTGGTCTACTGATCGATACCCCGGGCATGCGCGAGTTCGGTGTTACCGGCAGTGGCGAAACGTCATCTGAGGACTTATTTCCCGTCATCCATACGCTCGCTGCACACTGCCGGTTTACCGATTGTCGACACCTTGACGAACAAGGTTGCGCCGTGCTGGCCGCCCTGCACGACGGTACACTACCCGACGCGGTATACGACAGTTATCTGAAACTAAAAAAAGAAATGCGCCGCTTCGAGATCGATGTATCGGAAAAAAAACGCTTAAACAAACAGTTTGGTAAAATCGCGCGTGAGGCTAAAAACCATCGCAAGAGGTTTAAGTATTAAAAGACACAGGTAAAAGAAAAGCCCCGCGCATCGTGGGGCTTTTTTATTCACCGCGCGCTTCTTCCCGACGGAGAATTCCCCGCAAATCATATATAAATTTCCTGGATGAAACCACGATTGGTAGTAATCGTTAGCATTTCTGGCTAGTATACACCTACGTCCTCTCGTAAGGTATTGCACGTGTAAGAAACCTCCGGATTCTACAAGATTCTAACCGGCCTCGGCAACGTATCTTTAGCCTTGCTTGTGCAACTCTATCTAACGTAACCACTACATGAACCGCCTTCGGCACTTCTTCCTGTTATCCCTTCTCGGCTTCTCGTTTTGCGCCTTTAGCCAGTCCGAAAGACCTAACATCATCCTCCAGGACATACAATCAGAGGACTATCCCTCCGCTCGGGACCGTGCAAAGGTTCTCCACGAGGCCACGCTCAACCTGCTGGTGAACGCCAACAAGGTCGCGATCGTAACCCGTAGTGGCGAGATGTGGAAAGCGATCGAAACCGAGCTGGCCATGAAAGACTTTGTCGACCCCAAGTCGGCCATCGACCTGGGCAAGATGTCGGGTGCCAAATACTTACTGGCCGGCAACCTGACACGTGTCCACCACGAAGAGAAAACCCGTACGTCGGGCAGCACGCCCGAACGATACTTCAGCGCTACTGCTTTTGCCACGCTCAAGATTCTCAACCTGGAAACGGGTCAATTCGAAAAGTCCTTTCAAGCCGAGACCAACGCCACGGCTATTGACCGCGACGAAGCCATCCGCTCGTCACTCAAGCTGGCGTCACAAAACCTCGCCGGCCAGGTAAACAAATACTTCCCGGTCGTGGCACGCATTGACAAACAAGTATCCGCTAACCAGGTATCCATCACCAAAGGCACCGCCGACGGTTTACACGAACAAGAATTTTACGATGTGCTGTCGGACGACGGCCATACCGTCATCGGCCAGGTCAAGATCACCTTTGCCGCCGAACACGGTGCCACGGCCCGCGTATTGCAAGGCGATGTTAAAAACATGACCGGCAAGCTGGCGCGCGAGCCCCAGGCGGGTAACGCCTCGCTAAACATAGCCCGTGTTGAAAAGATCGACGGCAATCACGTCGTGATCGACGCCGGCAGAGACCTGAACATCCAAAAGGGCGACGCCTACAAATGCGTACGCACGGTAGACGAAAAGATTGGCGACCACGTCAACCAGAAAGAAGAAATCCTGGGTCGGATTTATATCACCGACGTATATCCCGATTATGCGGAAGGCAAATTATACCGCGGCATCGGTCAACTGCAGACCGGTGTTAAAATAACCGAGTCCAATGAAGACCGCGATGCGCGGAAGCGTTTTGTCAAAGTTGGCTACAAGTCGGCACTCAATACCACTATCAAGGCAACCAAGCCTACCGGTACAGTTACCGTACGCAACGAAAACGGAGAATATACCGTTGATACCAGCCCGCTGGCGAGCTTCCAGGATATCGAAAGTATATCTATTTATACAGTAGGTTTTGGCGCCAAGAACCTGGTCAAAGATTTAAGCACCAGCCTGCTGTTTGACATCTATCGCATGGATCACCTCAACAACTGGATCGGTCGCCTGGAAGTACTGTACGAGCTGCCGCTAGTTCCCGAAAAGCTCCACGTCACCATGGGCCCCTCCCTGGGCTACGGCGGCCTCAAACAAGAAATACCGGCCAGTATCATCGACGATATCAGCAAAGGCAAGGCCGACAAAGCGAATGCCTCGTCGATCTTCTTTTCCGGCCAGGCCGGCCTGAGCTGGACCGTAAAGCGCTTTGTGATCTCAGCAGCGGTTTCCTACGACTACATGAAATTCAAAAAGTGGAAATACGATGTTGCCGTCGAAGACGACACTAAAAACGCCACCGCGCCCGCAACGATCCTTCCCTATAGCAACGTAGACCTCAGCGGCCTATACTACAATGTCGGCCTGAGCTACCTCTACCACCGGTAACACGTAAAAACCGAATAAGAACGGGTAGGGTGTTTTTCCCCTACCCGTTTTTGTGTTAGCCAACTATCAAAGATACCGGCAATGCCGTAATATTGCCGCTCTATCGCCTAACACAACCAACCCTCTCTCCGTATGAGCCTGACGACCATCAGCAGCAACAAACACTATGTGATTGAAATCTTGCCGGAAAAGAACCGCGCGTACCTCAAGATCATTGGCTTCTGGCGCAACGCCGAGGCTGTGCCGAACTACATCGCCGACTGGAAAAAAGCGCTGGACGGCCTCAAAAAAGACTTCACCTTGCTGACCGATGCCTCCGAAATGAAAACCCATCCGCAGGAACTTCGCAAGCTGCACGAAGAAGCCCAGACCCTGCTACTCAAAGGCCAGGTGCGGAAGGTAGCCGAGATCATGCAAAACGACGTAACCGAAATGCAGCTCGACTCGGTAGCCAAAACCACGCAATTTCCAAAGAAGAACTTCCGCGACCGCGCCACGGCCGAGTTGTGGCTGGACGAGGCGTAGCGGCACTTTGCCGTTCGCAACCTTTTTACGAGCTTTACACTTACTGTCTAACGCTTTACCTACATGAAATCCCTCTTGCTTGCGCTGTCACTGGCATGCCTGGCCATTACTGGCTTCACTCAGGAATCTGAAAAGTACAAAAAGGCGAAAGCCAAAAAGAAATATGAGGAAGGCTATGTGACCGATAATCTCGGAAATACGTTCACTGGACTCATTGTCGATTCTGACGGAAAACCTGCCGAGAGAGTCTCTATTCTAGTACCTTCTGGCGAAAAGCTAAAATTCGACCCCATAGAAGTGAAAGAATATGGTTCAGGATTCTATCGGTTTATCTCCACCCGAGAACAATTTCTCCAGGTGATTTTCGAGAACAAGAAGGTTGGGATCTATAAGGATATTGACATTGTCAGGGAGTACAGACATCAATCTCCCGGCTCGATGAATAATCTGTACACCCCTGTAAGAGAAGTTGAAAAATTATACATTCATCGTCCGGGTGAACCAAATTTTAAAAAAATAACCAAAATTGTATTCGCCAAAAGTATGTCCGAATACTTTATTGACTGTCCTGTCCTTAGCGAGAAAATCAAAAATAAGGAGTACCGTGCACGAGAAGATGATCTTCACGAAATTGTATCTTTCTACGACCACGAATGTACGCCCACTGATAAGTGACCTCTGATCACCGGGCGGCCAATACCTGCGAATAGTATCGCTGACGGTATATAAACGTAATTCCTCCGACCAGCACCAGCGTTGCCACCTCGGCACCAACGCGCGATAACCACATGCCTGTCATCCCGAGGCCCAGCGCGGGCAATACCCACACAAATACCACGACGAGCACAACACCCTTCAACAAGTTAACAACGATTGACATCGCCGTGCGACCGGTGCTTTGAAAATACGCGCTCAGTATATAGTTCGGGCCTGCTGCCAAAAACAGCAGGAAGTACAACGACAACCCACCCGCGGCCAGCGACTCAAACGCGACGGTAGCGTCCGCCGAAAAAATTCGCACCAACGCACCGGGTACGAGCCATCCTATGCCACAAACCACAACCCCAATCATCACCGAAAACATCATGGCAAACCGCAGCATGGCTACCACGCGCGCGGGCTGTTTAGCGCCCACGTTAAACGACATGATCGGCAAGGCCGCAAGCATGGCTGCCGTCAACAACCTAAGAAAGATAAAGCTCAGGTGATTTACCATGCCGAAAGCGGCTACCGCCAGCTCTCCGTAGGAAACCAGGCAACGATTAATAATCAGCAAGCCCAACGAGAACGAGAGATCCGATAAAAACGTCGGCACACCCGTTTGGAACAATGATTTCCATGCGGGGAAATAGAGTGTAAACCGAAAGTTACCAAAGTGCAGGTGTCCACGTCCCTGACGGATATACCAGAACAGATAACCCATTGCACAGACATTGCTCAATGCTGTGGCAATAGAGGCCCCGGCTGTACCCCACCCCTGCCAGCCAATGATTACAAAGTCTAACACGATGTTCAACGCCACGGCGATAAAGGAAGCATTGCGCGCCATGCGCGGGCCACCATCATTCACCAAAAACTGTCTCCAGACAATGCACAAAAACAACACCGGCATGCCGATAAAGCCCCACAGCATAACATCGCGGGTGTTTTGCACCAACGATTCATGTTCACCACCTACCAGGAACCTTGCCAGCGGTGTCACGACAAACGGCGCACTAACCGCCACGACCATGCCAGCCACGAATGCCAGCGTGGTGCCAAACCGCAGGACTTCCCGTGCCTGCGCACCGTCGCCGGCACCAATACTGCGGGAGATCAGGATACCGCCACCAATGGCCAGCGCGAGGACAAAAGCTATAAAGATCGTTACCACGGGACCATAGAGGCCCACTGCGGCAACCCCATCCTTTCCGACGTAGTGCCCCAGCAGCAACCCGTTTATGATCATTTGAGCCGTAAACGACATAATACTGGTCAGCGTGGGAACATAATACCGAAAGAAAAGTGAGGGAATAGAATCTTTCCCAAGATCTGCAGATACGGCCATGGCACACATCCCCTTGTGGTTAAGAAAAAGGGGTGCCAATGTACTACATTTTTTAGGCAACCAGCATTACCGTATTCAGTAAAAGCTCGTTCTCCTTGCCGCGCAGCTTAATATGCCCCAGGGGCTTCAGTACGAACTTATCAAAAAGATCCAGGTTCCGCGCCACGTCGTGCGATACGATCAGGTCGGTATCGAACTCCTTACACATACCTTGAATACGCGACGTGGTATTCAACACGTCGCCCGAATAGGTAATGTCGCGTTTAATAATACCCACCTCACCGGCCACGACGTTGCCGCAGTGAATACCTGCCTTAAACGAAGGCACCACACCAAACCGTGCCTGGTAGTTTTCGCGCTTGTCGGCAATAGCCTGACGAATGTCAAAGAAGCACTGCACACAGTTGTTATAGGTTGCCGCCTGATGCCCCCAGGCAATCACCACTTCGTCGCCTACATATTGGTAGATGGAGCCATTGTTATTCAGAATGGGTTGTGTGATATCGGCAAAGAATTCACGCAACAACAAGTGATATTGTTTATCCCCCATCTTTTCGGCCATCGCCGTAGAGGCATTCAGATCGAGGAACATAAAGGTGCGCGTCTCCTCGCGGGGTATCTGGTATTTGCCCGACACCAGGCTCCAGAACGCGCCGCGCCCAAACTTCTGACTCACCTGCACCAACATCTGTGTAACGGCCACAATAAATGACCACACCAGCAACGCCTTGACCGGCGCGGGATCCTGGATGAACGCCAACAGTGCCCGACGCGACGCCGCATCATACCAGGGCCGGCCCGTGCGCATCGGCACAATGGTCATGCCCATGACAACCGTCACCAGCGCGATGATCAATACAAACGAAACGCTTACCGCCACGATGGTATACCCGTACGGCTTGTCCTGGTATTTTACATTGATGTAAAAAGTCATCAGGCTACCCCCCAGCACGCCACCAATCAGACCACCACCCATATTGCGCATGGCGGCGACCCAAAACGAATACTCGGCCGAAGGACCGTTCGAGATATACGACAACAGCACCAGGTGGTCGTAGACCGTCAGCACAAAGCCAAAGAACATCCACAACCCGATAATGACCAATACCTGTCGAAGCTTGAATTGCAAATCACTTTTCATATCGCATGCTTTAGGAACCACCGGAAAACAAAGCCACGCGTGGTGTTGCCACCACGCGTGGTATAAGTAGACCCGGCTGGGTAAAGATACGTTGGAAAGTGTATAAGCGGTCCTCTTTTTCTATTTGTTATACGCGGCTTCCAGGTCGGCCACAATCAACTTCTGCATCTTCATCATCACCTGCATCAACTGCCCCAGCCGCTTCGGCTCGCCGTTATTGATCTTATCGATCATGAAGGCTGGCACGATCTGCCAGGAGAATCCGAATTTGTCCTTTAACCATCCGCACTGACTTTCCGCGCCACCGTCACGGGTCAGGGCATTCCAGTACATGTCTACCTCCGCCTGGTCCTTACAAGTGACGAAGAACGAAAACGACTCGTTGAATGTAAAGTGCGGGCCGGCGTCGAACATGTTGATCCGCAGGCCGTCCAGGACGATCGTTCCCACCATCACACCATCGAAGCCGCTGCCTGCATCCCATTTCTTTAAGGACTCGATCTTCGAGTTTGCAAACAGCGAAGTATACAGTTTCATCGCCTCTTCTGCCTTGCCGTTAAACCACAGGAAAGGAATAATTTTCTGATTGGTTGCTACCGTGCTCATGTCTGTAATTGTTTTAAGGGGTTGTTGTATCGCTTTAAAAATATGCAGTCACGGACCTGGCACCGCATCGTGTATGTGCATGATGCCGGCCCGACGATACAAAGGTGCACACCCGGCGCCGATTCCAGCGTCGGAGATCAGGACTTCGAAAGGGGGGTAAAATGACAAAAACGCAACCGGGCCACGCGCATCGACACTGCTTTTGCTTCGTTGACAGCCTTCCCGATTTTTATCTCTGCTTCATACGCTGCGCAATCTCGCGCACGACTTCCTTCAGATCTTTTTGAGACGTCAGACTGGTGAGCTTGTTGATCTTAATACGTAATAACATGTTTCGCTCGCGCACAAGGACAAGGTAGAAATTCTCACGATCGGTATGCTCCCAGGCTTCGCGGCCCAGATTGGTCAAGGTATGTTGTCCCGGCATATGCACGTTAGACGCGACGATCTCTGCATACGTCTTGTGCGCAGCGGTAGAGTCCGTGTATACTTCAAGCATATAATATAGATTACCTCTCTTACGCGTTTTAGGATCGTCCGTAGTCGCCGTGAAAATACACGCAAATCTTTCTACGCCACCCTCCCGTTCTGTAACCGTGCTTTCCGTCCGCTCCGCCGTCTGCCCCAAAATACGGGATGCTTCAGATTCCGTAATACACGCGTAAGGCTCGCCCGCACCGGGTCCGCCTATATAGGGCGCTTCGCCCGTATATCCGGACAACACGCCTGTCCAGAAGTAAACGATCCATACCATCATCATACATCAGCCATTTAACAGACAACGAAGATACAGAATTTGCACGGTCGTAAAAATATCTGACACCCATCTGGTGTCAGTTCTTCTCCGCCAGGTCGTGTAAGGTCAGGCAATTCCGGCGCCCGTAAAATGCCGTGGTCTCATATTGTTCATACTGACGGGCATATTCCACCTTTTCCTTTTTACTCTCACTTAAGTGAGCCAACATATAAATAATCTTCGCCTGCTTATCCCGGTCTTGCTCCACCGCCAACGCCTTTTTGAAATACTTACGGGAATTCAGGTAGCCAATGGCGTACACCCCCTCATCCGGTGTGGCCGAGCCATCGCCATAGCTCAGCATAAACCAGGCGTGCGTCGTGAACGTGAACCAGGCATTGCCCAGCATAAAACAGTAGCGGGCTCTTTGGCCAGGGTCTTGCACCGCGGCGGTGTCCAGCGCATACAGTTTCTCCACGATCTCCCGTTTGGTATACGTAGTCATCGTCTGGCCAGCCAGCAGCTCCTCGTTCACCGTGAACGGATCGCGGTCTAAATAGTACTGGGCATTGGCAAAGGTCGACCAAAATCCATCGGGAATCTTGCGCAGTGTGCCCAGCGCGTTTATCACGTCGCCCCTGCGCAGGTATTTGGTCGCCAGTAGATCCTGGAAGTAGTGTGGATGAGAATGTGGCTTGAGCAATACTTCCTCCAACGTATTTTTATCAGCACGATGATATACTTTCAACAATGCCTCCAGGTCAGCCGTCGATGCATACCGGTCCAGGTACCGGATGAGCGTGTACTCGAACGTCCCATAGGTAACGCAGCTATAACAAAACTTATCGACGGCGTAGTGATCGAACAAACCTGCCAGCCCTACCAGCCCAGCCTGCGCAAACGTGTAACGCAGATACGTGCTCAGCGAAAAGAGAATCTTCTGTGACTCGAACTGACCGACCCGGTCTGTCAGCAACGTTTTGTATAACACGCCGAGCTTCTCTTGTACGGCGCGGTCGCGCACATCCTCTTGTAACGTGATCTGCACGGTCCGAAACGCGGTCACCTGGTACGCCACGACTGGATCAGTAGTGGGAACAAGGTCCAGATACAGGGCCGCCGCCCTGCCGTTACCCTGCATCAGGCTAAGGTTGGCGAGCACCAGGTTGATGTACGCCGGATAACGCTTCGCCAGACCATCCATTGCCTGAACAGCCTTGACAAACTCATCGAGGTATTGACGGGCACGCTGCCAGTTCTCCATCACCGCCCGTTCGCCCCAATAATCACGCGGCGATACCGTTGCGTCTACATAACGCGTCGTGCCCAGCCAATCTTCAAACTTGTTCACCTCGCGCCCGCTTCCCTCCAATGTCATGGCTTTATAGTGCATAGCCCACCAATCCAATACCCCCGGCGTCGCGACGTTCTTAAAATACCGATTGTAGGCGCCAGATAGGTAGAGTCATCCCAATCAAAGCGCCCCGACCTCGTATGCCAGTAATAAAAACCGCGCGTGGCACCACCATCAGGCACACGCCCGGAAACAGATTCTTACCATACAATAATTGGGAGAAAAAAGTGTATGGGTTAAAGGTATCAAAAATGAGATTCAGCGGACGACGTATCCGTAAAATTATTTTTCATCCGATAGAAAGCCGATCTCACAATAAATGTTCGCCCCGGCAGTTATATAGTGGCTCGACCTCATACCTTCCGCACCATCAACCTGACGACGGCGCATCGCCTGATTGTCATGAGGGCCGCAGGGATACTTCCCGCGGAGCTTGCTGGCAAAACTTTGCTGGCCGCAGATCCCGTGGTTTCATAAACTGCTTCGACGATCTCCGCAGATGCAATCTCTTGCTTCGCGGGGACATCCATGGCATAAGTATAAACGCGAGTCCCTGTGCTGGCCGAAGCTGGAACATATTTCATACAATACCTACTGGAAATAGATGGCCCTTCATCCGGATCATCTGCAACGGCTTCCATCTCCGGCCTTGTATGAGCGGCTTCCGACGGTATACCGATCTCTTCGTGTTCAGCATTTAACGGTACCGACAAAGACTCGCCATCTGTGCCCCCATTGACCCCGGCAATACCTAAAATCTTCGCAGCGCCCGCGCGCTTTACCGGCGCCACAACATCATCCTCCATCGGCGAGCCAAATTGCACGCCTATCGTGAGCATCAGGCTATACGAATCATCCGGCGGCACCTGGTCCGCCGTGAGGTTGAGGGTGGCCTCGGGCGAGCCCTTCAACGCCGCGTACCACGGAGAGTATACAGTCTCAGCATCATAGCGCGAGTCATACCATGCGGGCGGTTCGTACTTCCCTTTCACAGGATTAAACGTAAAATCCGGCACGATCCCCAAACAAACTACCATGCGGAATCGTGTATGTTTATTATTCGGAAAGAAATTAATGTCGCGCAGCAGACGCGGAATATTGACCTGTGCAGAGCGTTTTTCACGATCGATCGCATACATTACGGGTGTCCGCACGACCGAGTCGAATGTAGTATATTTATTGAGCGAGAAGCCAGTGAGCAACGACGGATACTTCGAAAGCGTAATTGCACGCCGTCCCAGGTCGCTGTTGCCGTCTAGTTTCTGAACAGCTTTTAAGGCTTTGTTGATAAAACCACTGAAATTATAGTCGGCCATGGCCTTCATGGGATGCAGCATAAACCGCACTTCCTTGCCCATTTTCGAGCAGCCGCCGAACTCGCTCATATATAGACGCGGCGTGGCAAACGCGGGAGAATTACGGATGTGATCTTTCGACGCGCCGCCTTTTCGGCGAACCACGATCTTATCGACACCCTGCATGTGATAAAAGCTGAGGTCACCGAGATTCCCGGTGATTTTTAGTTCTTCTAAGAACGCCATACTTTTTTACGTTGGTTAATGAATGGTTTACTTTTTAAAACGACCGCGAGAGGTGTAACGGTTTCCACGGACAATATAACGAGTTCCATTAAAAAGAAGATATATAATTTTCATAATTTATTCTGCAGCCAGAAGAAACCAAGTATTATAGAATGCTGGATCAAGAGTAGTGTATTAGTACGCTAAAAATGCTTTATCAGTAGATTATCTTATACTTTGGCAGATAGGCTCCGCTCCTTCCGAACGCAATTTTATACCCTTGTGAATGATTTTGTGCGCAACGTGTGCGCTAAATGTTTACAATTCCGGGCTGAGCGTTCGGATTGGGGAAACTTAAGATAACGAGTCCCCACGCGTTCACAGGCGCTGCGGGGGACTCGTCAAGATGGTGGGTTGGATAGATTATTACCACGTTCACGCGAAGCGTTGCCGACTGCAATCAGCAACGATCCGGTATACCGGGCAGGCTGTGGGCTCTCAGCGTGCACCTTATTTTTCCGGGGCCGGAAAATCGACCGTTCGGTGCGATGAAGCGCGCCGACGGTGAAGAACGCAGTCTGTGTGCAGTATAAAGTAGTATCAAAGCGCCATCGGCATGCCCCATCAACGACAGGCCTTCGCATGCAACACCACGTCGCCACCGGGCAATAGTTCATACTGGGTGTCCGGTAATGACTGGGTGATGGCGTCCAGCACACGCGTGAGTGTTACGTTGTCGTCCTCCACAAATACTGCCGCAATGTGGCATGTGCCGATGTCGCTACCCTCTACGGTAATCGTTCGCCCGAAGCGTTTCCCCAGGATGGCTGCCGCCGTCACCAGGTCCACGCGATCGAGTATGATAAAGTCGCGGTTCCAGCCAATCGCTTCGGCTGCATCGACCGATTGCCGGGCTACGTGGCCCGACGCTACGTCAACGGTCAGCTCCTGGTCGCGGTGCAGTGACGTTTGGAAGTTGCCCGGCTTACTGACGTCTACCAGGCCACGGGCCACCGTTACCCTTACTTCGGCCTGGTCCGTATAGGCCTTTACGTTAAAGGTAGTGCCCAGTACTTTTACCGTTATACCATTGGCGTGTATGATAAACGGACGCTCCGGGTCATGTGCCACATCAAAATATGCCTCCCCTTTCAACGTCACCTCGCGTACCCGCGCATCCGGTGCGCTGCTATAGCGCAGCTCGCTGCCGTGGTTTAAGGTAACGGCCGTGTTGTCGGCCAGGCGAAAGAACTGACGGCCCAGGGAAACGGCTTCACCCTCGACAGCCGGGCGTCGCG
>NZ_JAHESE010000060.1 GCF_018598175.1 Dawidia cretensis | reverse complement strand
CCGCCGTATGCCGAACGGCACGTACGGTGGTGTGAGAGGACAGTAAGGGAAATAATCCCTTACTTCCTACTCGATTTACTTGATAAGTGGTAGAATGTTTTGCCGGCGCAAGTTTAAGCACCAAGCGTTAGCGTGAAGCATCAAACTCACATCCTATATATCCGAATACGGTGCGGCATTCAAAAGATACTGCGTATTCTTCAACATGTTATTCTTATACTCCGGCGCGGCCAACAACTTCTTCCACTCGGCATCCTCTACGAACGTCTTCCAGTGTTCTTCGCGTGAAGCGCGGTTATCAAATGAAGTCATATACATGAAGTTGGGTCTGTTGGCGCCTGCCAGGACTTCTGCATAGAATACCGCATTAAAGCCAAGGCGACGGAAGAGCTTAATTTCTCCGCCCTCATTAAACATGTGTATTTTGTTACGGGAGATCTTCTCCGTGTGTCCCTCATAGCTGCGAAGCTCATAAATGCGGTCGGGCTGTGCGCCTTTCAACGTGGGCATTTCCATCAGGGGGGCGTCGGCAAGGGCCTGGAGCAGGATGGTCTCGATGCGGCTATAGGGCGGCGAGGTGTAGGGTGCGTCGATGTAGTCGCGACCGGCGGTTTGATATTGTTTGTCTTTTTCGAGGGTTTGGTTAAGGGTAGTGAACTGTTCTACTGTCTGATAGGGGATCAGCATAACGATACGCTTGCCGGCGTAGGTGGTGTCGGCGGCGATGGGCGTGAACACACCCACATGGGCGATGCCCGCACGATGCAACGCCGGCAGGTAGGCATCTTTCAGAAACCGGTGCAGGCGATCGGCCTGGTCGGGTTGACCAATATGATAAATGCGGATCTCGTAGAACTGGCGTTTGGGGGCTGTCGCGGCGTGCACGGCCAGACTGGCCAGCAACAAGCAGGTAAAGGAAAGAAATTTCATCATAAAGGGTTATTACGTTTGAAACGAAGGTAACAAACGTTTTAATAACGCAATTAACGGGATGTGATCAATCGCTGAAAAAGCAGGAGCAGTGGTCAGAAAGAAAAAAATGGACGGGAAAATATAAGTGAACGAACATTCATTTATATTTGTGTCGTTATGCGAGCACGTGACGAACAGAAGGAAGAGGCCATCCGCGAGGAAGCGCTCAAGATGATCGTAGAGGAGGGATTTGATGGATTGAGCATGCAGAAGCTGGCCAAGGCTGCCGGCGTTTCTCCGGCCACGATTTACATCTACTACAAAGACCGCGACGACCTGATCGTGCAGCTGTGGGTGCACGAGATGGATAAAATGATCGATGCTACATTGAAAAATTTCGATCCCGATGCGCCCTTTGCCGAGGGGTTGCGCGTGCAATGGATGAACCGGGCACGCTACAGCATCGAGAACCCTCTCAGCTCAGAATTTTTAGAACAGATAAAACATTCTCCCTACCATAACGTCTCCATCGACAAGGTGGATCCCCGGTTCCTGGAAGCGATGCAGCGGTTTGTACACAACGGCATTCGTCGCAAGGAGGTGGTGAAGCTGCCGATGGAGGTATACTGGTCTATTGCCTTTGCCCCGCTGTACAGCCTGGTGCGGATGCACATGGCGGGTCGCGGGTTGGGAGGTCGTCAGCCGTTTGTGCTGGATGATAAGATGTTGGAACAAACACTCAAACTTGTTATTAAAGCGCTGACGCCATGATCCGATCCTTAAACCCTTCTGCTATGACACGATATCCGCAAGAGACGCCGACTATTCTGGTATTAAAAACCAACATCGCCGACCAGGCATGCCTCCACAAAATTGCGCCGGTGTTGAGCGGTGACAAACGCATTCTGCGGTGGAATGTAGACCAGCAGGACGTAGACAACGTGTTGCGCATCGAATGCGAGGAGCTCTCGTACGAAGACATCTTCCACATGGTCCTGAAGGCCGGCCTGTGGTGTGAAGAATTACCCGACTAAGCCGGCCGCTATAAAATTATCTTATGACAAAACAGAAAATCTTTACAGGATATGAGGTATTTATGATCGCCATTCTGACGTTCATACAATTCACCGTCATTCTCGACTTCATGGTACTCTCTCCGTTGGGCGCCATTCTTATGCCCACGCTGAAGATTACACCGCCGCAGTTCGGCATGGTCGTCTCCGCTTACGCGTTCAGTGCCGGCGGCGCGGGCCTGTTGGCAGCAGGCTTTGCCGATAAGTTCGACCGCAAGAAAATGCTGTTGTTCTTTTATGCTGGTTTTGTATTGGGCACGGCGTTGTGCGCCTGGGCACCCAACTATCATTACCTCCTGATTGCCCGTATTGTCACAGGGGTGTTTGCGGGTGTGATTGGTTCAATCGCTTTCGCCATCATTACCGACCTGTTCCGCATGGAAGTACGCGGCCGCGTCATGGGCTTTGTACAAATGGCCTTTGCGGGCAGCCAGGTATTAGGTATACCCATCGGCCTGATCCTTGCGAATCATTGGGGCTGGCACGCACCGTTTACCATGATCGTCGCCGTGAGCGCGATCGTTGGTGTAATCATCGTGGTGTATATGAAGCCCGTTACGTCACACCTGCTGGAGCGGTCGAAGGCCAATGCCTTCCAGCACTTGCTGACGACGGTGCAGAAGCCGCACTACCTGCGTGCCTTTGCCGCTACTACGTTACTGGCTACCGGCGGATTCATGCTCATGCCGTTTGCCAGTGCCTTTAGCGTAAACAACCTGCACATCAGCCTGAAGCAACTTCCCATCTTGTATATGATCACCGGCATCTTCTCGATGGCGACAGGTCCCTTCATCGGTCGCCTCTCGGATGCAAAAGGCAAGTACCCTGTATTTATAGCGGGGTCTATTGTGGCCATGGTCATGGCGATCATTTACTGTAACCTTGGTGTTACGCCGCTGTGGATCGTGATCGTTATTTCATGTGTTATGTTCACCGGTGTATCGTCGCGCATCATTTCTTCCTCGGCGTTGCTGTCAGCTGTGCCGGCAGCCAATGATCGGGGTGCATTCATGAGCATAAACGCATCGGTGCAACAGATCGCGGGGGGCATTGCTACATTCATCGCAGGATTGATCGTAGTGGAGACGCCAAGTGGTTATTTGGACCGTTACGACATGCTGGGCTATACCGTGGCCGGCGCGATGATCCTGACCATCCTGATGATGTATACCGTCAATCGCTATGTGCAGCAACAGACCGCCGCACGTGCAGTCGCTACTGCTGTCCCCGGAATGCCTGTTTCAGCGGTACCAGCAGATACTCCAGGCCATTGATCTTGATCTCGTAAATAGTCGATAGGATCATGCCCAATTTGCCCGCGGGAAAACCCTCGCGGGCAAACCATTCCAAATAGTGTACGGGCAAGTCACAGATGATCGTTTCCTTGTATTTGCCAAACGGCATACGCATGGTCACGATCTTCTTTAAGATATCAGGGTCGGTGGCCTGGGGCATTACGGGTTCCATACGTCGTTGGCTTATACTGATTGCAATAACTCTTCGCGGTATTTTGTCAGGATGCTGGACTTTGATACAAAGCCCAGGTAGGTAACGTTGTCCACCACGGGCAAGCTCCACTGGTTAGTTTCTTCAAACTTTTTAAGAATGCTATGAAAGTTGTCGTGCGGCGAGATAGTCGCCGGCAGGGGACTCATGAGGTCACGCACCCAAATCTTTTCGTACTGGTCGTGCTTAAAGATGACGTTTCGTACGTTGTCGAGGTAGACCAGTCCTACCAGCTCGTTGTCGGTCAGCACGGGAAAGATGTTACGGCTAGACGTCGAGATCGCTTTCACGAGATCTTGTAACGTCTCGTGCGATTGAATGACGGAGAAGTTTTTCTCGATCAGGTCTACAATCTCCAGGCGGCTCAGCAAGGTCTTGTCGCGGTCTTCAATCGGCGAGCGCAGCTTTTGCGAAAGCTTCTTGGCTTCCATCGACAAGGGCTCGATGTAGTGCGCCACGGTTACGCTAATGGCCGAAACGATCATGAGCGGAATCATCAGCTCATAGCCGCCGGTGATTTCGGCGATCAGGAATATCGCGGTCAGCGGCGCATAAAACACACCGCTGAGCAGGCCGGCCATGGCAACCAACGTGAAGTTCGTTTCAGGAATGTGTGCCAGGCCCGACAGGTTAATAAGCCGGGCGAATACAAAGCCCAAATAGGCACCCATGAACAATGAAGGGCCAAAGGTACCACCGTTGCCGCCACTGCCGATAGTAAGGGCCGCAGCAATACATTTAAACAGTGCGGCGCCACCTAAAAAGAGCAACAGCATATATTCCGAGGAAATGGAGTCCTGGAAAATACTGTTCTGCGCCAGCTCGGCAGGTTTTAATTGTGACAGCACCTTGATCGTTTCGTAGCCTTCACCGAAGAGCGGCGGAAACACGATCATCAGGATCATGAGTAGGACGCCCCCCAACAGGACGCGGATCACAATATTTTTTACACCCTTCATCTTGTCCGTTACCCACTCGAAACTGTGGGCGAAGTAAAGCGAGAAGAGCCCGGCCAGAATTCCCAGCGCGATATACCACGGCACGTTGTGATAGTTAAAAGGCTCGGTCAATGCAAAGGACAGGATCACGCCCTGTGAGAGAATAATTTTCGAAAGCAAGGCGCCGCAGGCGGCGGAGATAATCAGCGGTATAAAGGCTGAAGCGCTTACATCGGTCAGCAACACTTCGATGGCAAAGAGTACACCGGCAATCGGCGAGTTGAACGCTGCCGCAATGCCCGCGGCGGCACCACACGCCAGCAAGATCGTACGCTCTTTGTACGAGAGCCGGTATGTGCGTCCATAATTTGAGCCAATGGCGGAGCCTGTTGTGACCATCGGCGACTCCAACCCGGTAGAGCCACCAAAGCCTACGGTCAGGGCGCTTGTAATGAGATGAGTATACATCTGGCTGGTAGGCAGTACACTCGATTTTTTTGTAATGGCATAGACAATCTCGGAAGTGCCTTTTTTGAATTCAACCTTCAGTACTTTCTGCACATAAAAAACTGCCAGGCCGATGCCGATAATCGGGAATAATGTAAAAAGGAAAAACTCAGCGTAGTTATGGGAGTAGTAGTGAACAAGCCGCTCGATGCTGTGGACAAAATATTTCAACACGATCGCCGCCAGCCCTGACGACAGACCTACAATGATGCTGGAGAGTATAAAAAATTGTCGTGCCGAGAGCTTTTCGCGCACAAACAACATGAACCGACTGACGATACCATGAATACGTTTAATCATTCCTATGTCGTTTGGAAGTGGGCAAGATAGAAAAGATCACCGGTTCTCCCAACCCGCAAACTTCGAACGGAAGTAGAGCATCGAGGCCAGGATGAGAACAGCACCTGACAACGAGATGATGTACCCCGACTGAATAAATACGTGGAGCCAGCTGACCTCGGCATAGCCAAATTCTTTGAAGAACAAGACGCTGATGCTGCCCAGGTAACCAAAGGAGTCGGCAATGTACATGATGAAGCCAACCGTGCCGGCATAACGAAACGTGGCAATGAGGCGATCAAAAAAGATGCTGTTGAAGGGCACATAGCCAAGGTACAATCCCAGGCCGATCAGGATCATCCACGTGGGCGCGCTGATCGTGTTCTGCTCAAACAAGTATGTACTTATGGCGATCAGTATCATGCCGGCAGCAATGATGAGGTGATTGATCATCAACGCCAATGCATTGTTCCGGATCAGCATGATGCTGCCAATGATGATCAGCACGGCAATCGAGACGGGCACTTCGGTCGCCGTGAAGATACTGGCGGACTGCCCATAGCCCAGGGTCTTCCATACCTCTGCCGAGAAGTTGTCGCGAAAGTCGCGGAAGGTTGTTAGCAAGATATAGGTCAGGGTAAAAAGGATGATGCCCGGCAGGAACGTGCGCACAAAGCGCTTGCGTTCGGCGCCGTCCATCGGCTGGCGGCGTGTGCGCAACGCTTCGTCCAGGGGCGACGGCGGCGGTAGCTTGTCGACAAGCCACAGGAAGGTGAGCATGGGCACGGCAAAGAGCAGGCAGGCCACCAGGGGCATCCACATTTCCGATACGTGCCAGTCGCGCATGATAAATGCTCCGGTGGAGCGGGAGAGGCCTCCCGAGAAGATAAAGCTTACCGACAGCGCGGCGGTGAGCACCTCGGTGGTGCGCCGCCCTTCCAGGTAGCCAAACACCATGCCCCACACCATGCCGAGCGGGAAGCCGTTGGTAAAGATAAAGACGATGTTGTACGGCGGCGGCACCAGGGCAAAGAGCAGCCACGAGCCGCTGGCCAGTCCCGTCATGAGCAGAATGCCGAAGGTGCGGGAGTGGGCTTTCAGCTCGGCAATAATCTTGATGCCGATAAATTTCGAGAGCGCATAGCCCAAGACCTGGGCAATGACGAGCCATACTTTGTAGCTGATGCCCGCAAAGACAAGCCCTTCGAACGTGGCGGCGGTAAAGGCTTTGCGAAAAGCGAAGATGCAGGTATACAGGCAAAAGACTGCTACCGAGGCGTAGAGCGTGAACCAGAATGTATTTGCGTTCCGGAGCCAGCGTGTGAGCGGATGTTCAACAAGGGTGGAAGCCATTCTCATACCGGCGCGTCAGCGCCCGGCGCAATATGGCTATTTTTCAGTAAAGTCTATTTGGACACGAGGAAGCTCATGACCAGCATCACCACCTTGCGTCGCGATTTGTTGACGGGCAGGTGGGGCGCAGAGGTGTTGAAGTAGAGCGAGTCGCCTTCGTCCATGCGGATCACTTCCTGGTTGATCTGGTACTCACAGCTGCCCGACAGGATGTAGTAAAACGCATAGCCATCGGTGGTGGTAGGCTTGCCCTGGGCGCCGGGGTCGAGCGTGAGCAGCATGGCCTCCATGGCGCAGTTGGGAATGTTCTGCGAGAGGATGTATTGGTAGTGAAAACCGGTACCGGCTTCGCGGTCGATGGAGGTGCACTCGCCCTTCTTGACAAGCAGGTATTCGCGCCCGTTGAGCAGCACCATTTCTTCGAAGAATTCTTTTAACGAGATATCCAGCGACTGTAATATCATGATGAAGACCGGCAGGGAAGGGACGGTGCGCGAATTCTCTACTTTGGAGAGTAGCCCCTTGCTGACGTTCGAGCGGTGGGCGAGTTGCTGGATGGTGTAGTTCTTTTCGAGCCGTACAGATCGTATTTTTTTGGCGATCCGTGACACTACTTCATTGTCGATCATACCCGGTTGAGGTTTCCTGGCGGTAAACATAAACAATACTTACAGGCTGGGGGCCCCCGAAAACGAGGGCGTGGGACGTGTTAAACTAATGTTATCTGGTGTAAACCGTTTTCAGAGGGGAAACAGGCTTGTCGGGCCCGGGTGGGATGGAAACGTTAATAGAAGTTTAATGTGGACCGTGCCAGCCTTAAAGATAAAAGCCACCCCAGGGATACTGGGATGGCTTTTTATATAGGTACAGCTGGGATAGCTTACGCTACCTGCGCGGAAAGTTTTTGATTCAGTACGGACTTGGGTACGGCACCGACTTGTTTGTCTACAACCTGGCCGCCTTTGAACACCAGCAGAGTTGGGATGCTGCGCACGCCGAAACGGGCTGTGACATTCGGATTTTCGTCGACGTTCAATTTGCCGATAACCGCTTTGCCTTCGTAATCGCCGGCGAGCTCTTCTACTACCGGTCCGATCATCTTACAGGGACCACACCATTCGGCCCAGAAGTCTACCAATACAGGCTTATCAGAATTTATGATCTGATCGAAGTTAGCATCTGTAAGTTCAATTGCTTTTCCCATGAGAGTTATGTGTTATAAATTATGTTCTTTAATAAGTGTCGTCTTCTTTTTATCAGAAGGTGGTTCACATTCACTTATTTCAACGCAAAGGTAATTTATTTAGTTCAAAGTCCGTGCCTGCCTTAAAAAACCACTTCTACGTCCAGTTCCCCGGCTTTTTTCATTTTTTTGACCATATCGTTTATCGGGTTGACCCTAAACTTCCGGCTCATCAGCTCCAGGTTGATCCGGTCGCCGTCGTCGGTCAGCTTCAGGTACAACGGAGTGTTACCCGCAAATTCCTGGCATACCGTCTCGATCTTACCGATCATATCGCGGGTCAGTTCCCGCGTATTCATGCGGATCTTCACACCTTTGCTGCGCTTGACGCCGATCTCGTTCAGCAGGTCGATGTTGCGTATTTTGAACTCCACATTTTGCTGGCCCCAGTTGTTTTTTACCACGGCCCCTTCCAGGAAGAGAAACCAGCCCAGGCTCATAAAGTTTTTAAACTTGAGGTAATCTTCACTGAAGAGCACGAACGAGTAGTTGCCGGTATAGTCTTCGAGCGTAAACTTGCCAAACGGCTTGCCGGTCTTGGTGGTGCGATGTTCCACCCCCGACACGATGCCGCCCAGTTTCAGCTCGCGGCCCAGCAGCGGGTCGAGCTCCGACAGCTTGTTACACGTAATGGTGCAGAAGTGGTCCATCTCGAACTTGAAGTTGTCGAGCGGGTGACCGGAAATATAGATGCCCACGACCTCTTTTTCGAGGTTGAGCTTTTCTATCTCGCTGTAGGGCTCCACGTACTCAACGCGCGGTTTGGGCATGGCTGTACCGGTACCCCCGCCAAAGAGGCTGGCTTGTGCGCTTTGTTCGTCTTGTTGTGTTTTGATGGCAAACTTGAGGGCCTTTTCCAGCAGGCTGATGTCACCGTCTTTGGCAAAGACATACTGGCGGCGGTGTACATTTTCAAAGCAGTCCAGCGCGCCTGACAACGCCAGGCATTCCAGTGTTTTTTTGTTCACCGACCGTTGCGCCATTCGCTTCGTCAGATCGAAAATATCTTCAAAATGGCCGCGCGCTTCCCGCTCCTGGATGATCGCGTCTACGGCCGCTTCGCCGGCACCTTTGATGGCGCCCAGTCCGAAGCGGATCTCGCCGGCTTTGTTTACTTCAAAGAAAATCCCCGACTCATTTACGTGTGGGCCCAGTACTTTTATACCCAGGCTGCGACACTCTTCAATAAAGAAGGTGACGTTCTCGAGGTTGTTCTGCGAGTGCGTCAACACCGCGGCCATATACTCGGCCGGGTAGTTGGCTTTGAAGTAAGCAGTATGATACGCTACGAGCGAATAGCACGTAGAGTGCGATTTGTTAAAGGCGTATTGCGCAAAGGCCTCCCAGTCGGTCCAGACCTTTTCGCAGATCTCCTTGGCATGGCCGCGCTCGCCGGCACCTTTGATGAATTTGTCCTTCATCTTGTCCAGTACCGCCTTTTGCTTTTTACCCATCGCCTTCCGCAGTACGTCGGCATCGCCCTTGCTAAAGCCTGCCAGGCTCTGCGACAGCAACATTACCTGTTCCTGGTAGACGGTAATGCCGTACGTCTCCGCCAGGTATTCTTCCATGGGGGCCAGGTCGTAGGTAATCGGCTCGCGCCCGTGCTTACGGTTAACGAATGCCGGAATGTATTCCATCGGCCCCGGACGGTACAGGGCGTTCATGGCGATAAGGTCTTCGAATTTGTCGGGTTTGAGCTGGCGCAGGTATTTCTGCATGCCCACACTTTCAAACTGGAATGTGCCGGTGGTTTCGCCGCGTTGGAAGAGCTGATAGGTTGCTGTATCGTCCAGCGGTATCTCGTCGACGACGATGTCGATGCCGCGGCTCTTCTTCACGTTGCGTACCGCTGTGTTGATGATGGAGAGGGTCGTCAACCCCAGGAAGTCCATCTTCAGCAGGCCGGCGCTTTCTACCACGCTGTTGTCAAACTGCGTGACGAGCATATCCGAATCTTTTGCGGTCGACACCGGCACGAACTTGGTCAGGTCGTCGGGCGTGATGATCACACCGCAGGCGTGTGTACCGGTGCTTCGCACCGAGCCTTCGAGAATCACCGCCTGGCGCAATACATCGGCACGCAAGTCGCTGCCCTTTTTGATGTCGGCCAGCTCTTTTACTTCGTCGAATGCCATGTCGAGCGAGGTGCCCGGTTTCTCCGGGATCATTTTCGCCAGCAAATTGGCGTCCGACAGCGGCAGCTCCATCACACGCGCGCAGTCGCGGATGGACGACTTGGCCGCCATGGTACCGTAGGTGATGATCTGGGCTACCTGCGTCTTGCCGTATTTATCGATCACGTATTTTAATACGCGGTCACGACCTTCGTCGTCAAAGTCAATATCAATATCGGGGAGTGATACGCGGTCAGGGTTCAGAAAACGTTCGAACAGCAAATCGTACTTGATCGGGTCTACGTTGGTGATGCCGATAGCATACGCCACCGCAGAACCCGCAGCCGAGCCCCGGCCCGGTCCGACGGATACACCCATTTCACGGGCCTTCGAAGTGAAGTCCTGTACGATGAGGAAGTAGCCCGGGTATCCTGTCTTCTGAATAGTATCCAGCTCGAAGTCGAGGCGGTCGCGGATCTCCTGGGTAATCTCCGGATAACGCTTTTCCGCGCCCAGGTAGGTCAGGTGCCGCAGGTAGGCATCCTGGCTTTCGAACTCTGCGGGAATATCGAACTTGGGTAGCAGCACGCTGCGTTCGAGTGTATAGGGCTCGATCTTGTCGAGGATCTCGTTGATCGTTTCGACCGCTTGTGGCAGGTCGCGGAAGAGCGACTTCATCTCGTCCTGCGACTTCAGGTAATATTCGTTATTGGGCAGTCCGTACCGCGTGCCCCGGCCGTGGCCGATAGGGGTGGATTTGAATTCGCCTTCTTTGATACACAGCAGTACATCGTGGGCGTTGGCCTCCTCTTTGTCGAGGTAGAACGACTCGTTCGCGGCGAAGTATTTTACGCCGTATTTCTCCGCAAAGCGCAGCAGCACTTTGTTGACGTGATCTTCCTGCGGGATGCCGTGGCGGTTCAACTCGATGTAAAAGTCTTCGCCAAACAGGTTGTGCCACCATTTGAAGGCTTCTTCTGCTTGCTTCTCGCCCACGTTCAGGATGAGGTAGGGCACTTCGCTGGATAGCCCACCCGTTGTAGCGATCAAATTTTGTTTATATTCTTCGATCAGCGCTTTGTCGATGCGGGGATGGATACCGTACAGGCCTTCGAGGAACGCCAGCGAGCTGAGCTTGGCGATGTTTTGATAGCCGTCTTTGTTTTTGGCCAGCAGCACCTGGTTATACCGCTTGTCGGGTGCGTCTTTGGTAAACTTGTTTTTCCGACGCTCTTCCGACACATAGAACTCGCAGCCTACGATGGCTTTGATCTCGTGATTGGTGGCTTCGCGCACAAATTTAAAGGCGCCGTACATGTTGCCGAGGTCGGTCAGCGCAATGGCCGGCATACCGAGCGCCTTTGCTTTGCTGATGATGGACTTGATGTCCGGGGTTGCTTGCAGAACGGAGTATTGCGAGTGCACACGCAGGTGTACAAACGGCTTGTCCGTCATGGGCGCGAGCTCCGTCGCTTTCAGGCTGTAGCCGGCGTCTTGTTTCTTTTCGCGTTTGGCGAAGTTGGCGGCCTCCAGGTTGGGGGCTTCGTATACGATGGCTTCGACGGGTGTGCCGTCGAGGGGCTTGACCACTTTGTGGGTGATGAGGCCGAAGAAGCATCGTGCGGTCGCGGCGACGTCATACGCTGCGTCGTGGGCGGCGTCAAAGCCTACACCAAAGAGCTTTTGGTGGAGCTCGATGAGCTTGGGCATCTTCAGCCTGCCGCCAATACCACCTTGCAGCTGGCAGAAGTCGACAGACGAAATGCCGGTATCGAGGCGGGCCAGCGAGGTAAACTGCTCGGGCGCGAGCTGCAGGCGCAGGAATTCGGCGCCGATGATATTAATATCGAATTCGATGTTGTGACCTACCAGCAACTGCGTTCTGGTGAGGTCCTGAATAAAGGTACTGAGTACGGTTAACAGGGCGTGGCCTTCTTCGAGGGCGCGTTGGGTCGAGATGCCGTGGATCTGCTCGGCGTTGAACGGGATGTCGAAGCCGTCGGGCTTGACAATGTAGTTTTGCTGCGCGATGAGCTTGCCGTGGTTGTCATGCAGCTCCCAGGCGAGCTGCACCAGCCGGGGCCAGTTGTCGAGGTCAGATAACGGGGCCGTTTTATTACGCGGGAGACCCGTGGTCTCCGTATCGAAGATCAGATACATCTACAAAAAATCGTTCAGTGGTTGAGGGTGTAAAGTTAATACACCCCGGCGGCGGGAAAAGTTTTATTTCGAATCAAATCCAAATCTGACATGTAAACGGCCACGATCCTGCACGGGTAGAAATTGGCACCGGGACCGATCCCGAAAAACTGTGTTTGCGGACACGTCTGCACCTGAGTAAAGAAATACTACATGTTTCAAATTGGGAATATTGTTCAAATTTGGATCTGCTATTTGAGACATTGATTTGCGGAAACTTTGTCATTTTATTGACAGTCAAATACTTGTCGGTTGGGCTTGATTGTTGGTATTCCTGACATGTATAACGAAAAACTATGAAGAACTGGCTCAAAGCAGTCATCTCTTTCCTCCGCAAAGAATGGTTCCTTTTGGTGGCGATCGTCGTCATCGCACTCATTATTTTATTGTTTGAATTCGTTTAGTTTTAGTACATGTAGACACTCATCCGATCTTCGCAACCCGTGCGCCATACACGTACGTATATGCCTGTAAACCATCTACTACCTTACTGCCTGTCGAATGGAAGGATAGCATTGATTTCCCTATTTAGAACATTTATAAAGTAATGTTCGTCTTGGTGAAGTAGGCTTTGCGAACTAATTTTCGCAAAAATTCTGAAAGCCTAAATATGAATTGGTTTACCAAGCTTCTGACGAGCACCCTCGGCAGAAAAGTAATGATGGCCTTGACAGGTCTTTTCCTGATCCTTTTTCTCGCTGTACACTTAGCCGGTAATCTTCAGCTCCTCAAAGACGATGGGGGAGAGGCATTCAATGTTTACTCTAAGTTCATGACGACGAACACAGTGATCAAGGTCGTGTCGTACGTAAACTACGCGTGCATTATCATCCATATTATCTGGGCGCTGCTGTTAACGATGCACAATCGTAAGGCCCGCGGTCCGGAAGGATACGCTGTCAGCAAGAACGCCTCTGCGTGGACATCGCGCAACATGGGAATCCTGGGAACGTTTATCCTGATCTTTCTGGTTATTCACCTGAAAGGATTCTGGTATGAAATGCACTGGGGCGGTATCCCGGTAAAAGTTTACGACGGCGAGGAGGTAAAAGACCTGTACTCGGTAGTGGTGTTTGCGTATAGCAATCCCTTGATGGTATTGATCTATGTGATCAGTATGGCGGTCCTGGCTTTCCACCTGTGGCACGGTTTCGCCAGTACGTTCCAGACGCTGGGTCTTAATCACCTGAAGTACAACCAACCGATCCGGTTTGTTGGCAGAGCCTTCTCGATCATCGTCCCGGTATTGTTCGCGATCATTCCGATCATCATGTACCTGACGACTCCTCACTAATTAATTAATCAGCGCAATTCGCGAGTCATTAATATGAAACTAGAATCAAAAGCTCCGCAAGGCCCCCTGGCTGAAAAGTGGACCAAGCATAAGTTCAACGTGAAGCTGGTAAACCCGGCCAACAAGCGGAAGTATGAAGTGATCGTAATCGGTACCGGTCTGGCCGGTGCTTCTGCCGCGGCATCGCTTGGTGAGCTGGGCTACAATGTAAAGGCGTTCTGTTTCCAGGACAGCCCCCGCCGCGCGCACAGTATTGCCGCGCAAGGTGGTATCAACGCAGCCAAGAATTACCAAAACGACGGTGACAGTGTGTACCGTCTTTTTTATGATACGATCAAAGGTGGTGACTACCGCGCGCGTGAGGCCAACGTACACCGCCTGGCCGAAGTAAGTGTAAACATCATCGACCAGTGCGTGGCACAAGGTGTGCCCTTCGCCCGCGAATATGGTGGAACCCTGGCCAACCGCTCTTTCGGTGGCGCCCAGGTATCGCGTACGTTTTACGCCCGCGGTCAAACCGGACAACAATTGCTGCTCGGCGCATACTCGGCGCTGAACCGCCAAATCGCCAACGGCAAAGTAAAGATGTATACCCGCACTGAAATGCTCGACGTAGTATTGGTGGACGGTAAAGCGCGTGGCGTCGTTACGCGTAACCTGGTAACGGGTAAGATCGAGTCGCACAGCGCGCATGCCGTGTTGCTGGCGACCGGTGGCTACGGCAACGTCTTCTTCCTGTCGACGAATGCGAAAGGCTCGAACGTGACTGCCGCCTGGCGTGCGCACAAGAAAGGTGCATTTTTCGGCAACCCTTGCTATACACAAATTCACCCGACCTGTATTCCGGTAACGGGCGACCACCAGTCGAAGCTGACGCTGATGTCAGAGTCGCTGCGGAACGACGGCCGCGTATGGGTACCGAAAGTGGCCAAGCCGGGCCTGCGTGCAAAAGACGCTGCCGGCATTGCCGAAGACGACCGCGACTACTTCCTGGAACGCAAATATCCTTCGTTCGGTAACCTGGTGCCCCGCGACGTGGCGTCGCGTAACGCCAAGTATATGTGCGACGAAGGCCGTGGCGTAGGCCAGACCGGCCGTGCCGTATTCCTCGACTTCGCAGACGCCATCAAGCGCGACGGCCGCAACGTGATCGAAGCGAAGTACGGTAACCTGTTCGATATGTATAAGCAGATCACTGGCGACAACCCGTATGAGATGCCGATGATGATCTACCCCGCAGTGCATTACACCATGGGTGGCCTCTGGGTAGACTATAACCTGATGACCACTGTCCCGGGTCTGTACGCTCTTGGCGAAGCTAACTTCTCCGACCACGGTGCAAACCGCCTGGGTGCTTCGGCGCTCATGCAAGGTCTGGCCGATGGCTACTTCGTGATTCCATATACCATCGGTAATTACCTGGCGGACATGAAAGCCGGCGAGAAAATCAGCACCGACCTGCCGGAGTTTAAAGAAGCTGAAAAGCAAGTAAACGAACGCATCAGCAAGCTGCTGAGCATTAAAGGCAAAAAGACGGTCGATCACCTGCACCGCGACCTTGGCCACATCATGTGGGAGTACTGCGGCATGTCGCGTACCGACGCAGGCCTGCGCAAAGCAAAAGGCAAGATCCAGGAATTGAAGAAAGAGTTCTGGAACGACGTCAACGTACTGGGTGGCTCGGGCGAGCTGAACCAGGAATTGGAAAAAGCGATGCGTGTAGCCGACTTCATTGAGCTGGGCGAGCTGATGGTAGACGATGCGTTGAACCGCAGCGAATCTTGCGGCGGTCACTTCCGCGAGGAGTCTTCTACGCCGGATGGCGAAGCACAGCGCAAAGACGACGAGTTTATGTACGTTGCCGCCTGGCAATATACGGGGGAAGATCAACCCGAAGTCCTGCACAAGGAAGAACTGATCTATGAAACTGTTAAACCGACTCAGCGGAGTTATAAATAAGAGGCTACCATGAAGATTACACTGAAAGTCTGGAGACAAAAAAACAACACCTCCAAAGGTGCCTTCAAAGTGTACCAGGCTGAACACGTTTCGGAAGACATGTCGTTCCTGGAGATGCTGGACGTGCTGAATAATGAGCTGGTGGTAAAAGGAGAGGACCCGGTAGCATTTGATCATGATTGCCGGGAAGGCATCTGTGGTGCGTGCAGTCTGTATATCAACGGCCGTCCGCACGGCCCACAGCAGACCACCACGTGTCAGCTACATATGCGCACGTTCAAAGACGGTGAGACAATCACGGTCGAGCCGTGGCGCGCCAAGGCGTTCCCCGTGCTGAAAGACCTGGTGGTAGACCGTACGGCGTTTGACCGCATCCAACAGGCTGGTGGTTATGTGTCGATCAATACGGGTGGCGTACCCGACGGGAACGCGATACCGATTCCCAAAAAGATTGCCGACGAGGCGATGGACGCGGCCCAGTGTATCGGCTGCGGCGCCTGTGTGGCCGCCTGTAAGAATGCATCGGCGATGCTGTTTGTCAGCGCCAAAGTATCGCAACTCGCACTGCTGCCGCAAGGCCAGGCCGAGCGCAAGGAGCGTGTCGAGAAGATGGTGGCCCAGATGGATGCCGAAGATTTCGGCGCGTGTACCAACACGGGTGCCTGCGAAGCAGAATGTCCGAAAGGCATCAGCCTGACGAACATCGCCCGCATGAACCGCGAGTATTTTGTGGCTTCCCTGACTTCGTATGAAATACAGGCGAAAGGCGACGGCGCATAGTCGTCCAGCCGTTTGAGTATAAAAAAAGCCCCACGCGGTATTCCGGGTGGGGCTTTTTTGTGGGTTTGTGTTATGTTATTCGCTTTTGCAGCTGGCAAAAAAGCTGCCGCGGGCGGAGGTATCGTTCGTAAAGGCGCTGCCGATGTTGCCGCCGGCCAGGACGACATCGCGGTCGGGGCCACTGGCTGCCAGGTGCACTTTCACGCAGGCGTTCAGGGCGATCAGCTGCTGGTAGTTCAGGGGTGTTTCATCGCCGGCGTGGGCGAAGAGGGTTTCACTTTGGCCGGTTTTACCCAGCACTGGGTTCAGCAAGGCGTAGACGTCGGCATCGGGCGCGCCAATGGTGCCCAGGTGCAGGTGCACGGGCAGCTGTACGTCGCCGTCGGTGCCCGAAAGGGCCACCGTGATCACGGTCTGGCCGTCTTTCTTCTCTTTAAATGTTACCGTGCCGCTGATGTCGTACGCGGCGTCCGGTGGTGCCGCCAGGGTGTAGACACTTTCGTTGCCGGTAAAATCGTTGGGGGCGCTGTTCTCCTGGTCCTGGCACCCGAAAAGGGTAGCCACCACTGCCACGCACGTAAATATTCTTTTCATAAAAGGCCGGATTTGCTGATAAAGTTAAAATAAAATGGGTTTCCGTGGTCGTTTAACCGCCTATCACCCGTAGATTTGTTTTGAGTGGTCCGCGACGTGTGTGATGGGTGTGGGCGTGCGCCAGGTACTTTTGGCACGGATGTGGCTACTGTCTAACGAGAATTCCTTTGAGTTATTTTGTGAAACGACTTTTTACTCTCTTCCTGATTGTGTTGGCAGGTTGCAGCCCCAAGGTGCAGCCGCCGGACCCTGAGTCTTTAAAGCCTGCATGGCTCAAGACCGTTCCCTACCAGGACGGTTATTATACCGGCATCGGTCACAGTCTGAAAGGTAATGATACCAACTATATCCAGGCGGCCAAAAAGAGTGCCCTGGAAGACCTCATCTCCGATATCAAAGTGAACGTGTCCAGCACCTCGGTGCTGAGCCAGTTCGAAGCCGATAAAAAGTTTACCGAGCAATACGAGCAGATCATTAAAACGACCACGGCAGACGAGATCGAAGAGTTCGAGCTGGTCGAAGCCTGGGAGGATGCCAGCAATTACTGGGTATACTATCGTCTCTCCATCGCACGCTACCGTCAGATTAAAGAAGAGCAAAAACGCAACGCCACGGTGCTGGCAACCGATTATTTACAGAAGGCGCGCGATGCCGAGCGGGCAGGCGAGCGGCTGCAGTCGGTAAGCTATTATTTCCAGGCTTTCCGCAGCATTGAAAAATACCTGGGCGAAGCGATACGGGTTACGATCGATGGTAAAGATGTATTGTTAGCCAACGAGATCTATGCGTCGATTCAATCGACGCTCGACAAGATTTCCCTGCGGGTAGACCCGTCGGTGATCGAGCTCAACCGTCGCGTGCAGCAAAGCGCACAGACGGTAATGGCGAAGGCGTTCTATAAAGATATCAACAAGCCGGCTGTCGCGCTGCCCCTGGTAGCGGCGTTTGAGAAAGGGGCCGGCGATGTTTTCCCAAACTATCGCACGGATCAGCTTGGGCAATCCAAGATCCTGTTGAATAAGATCGGTTCGAAGGACCTCGAGCAAACGGTAGGCGTGCAGGTTGATATCGATGCCCTGAGTGGCAGCGGTAGCTCGCCCATTTATACGCTGGTGGCGCGTACGCTGAATGTGCCCACGGCGCAAGTGGCGTTAAAGGTGCAACGGCCTCTGGTATACCTCACGGCGGAGGAGCGGAGCCTGGGTGTGAGCAAAGCCACGGTACAGATCAGCAACAAACTCCGGAACCTGCTGGCCAACAACGGATTTGAGTTTACAGACGACAAACGCAAGGCTGACCTGTGGTTTGATATCCAGTCGGATTCCGAAAAGGGCTCTGTCACCGGCAGCATCTATGTGACATACCTGACGGGAGTCATTAAGGTCGTGACGGTGAAAGAGAATAAAGAAATATATGCCACCACGCTGGACCGGATCAAGGGCTACGGGCTGGATTACGACAAATCCAGCATCGATGCCTACGCCAAAGCGATGGATACGCTGGAAAAAGACCGTATGAACGAGCTTCTTAATACGGTGCTTCAATAAGTGTAAACATACATGCGTGATTTCTCGCACATCGATCAGTTTGGTATCTGATTTGCATCTTATAATTTGTAACTAAAATTTCCATTTTAATATGAAAAAGTTCACCTACTCTACCCTCATGTTGGTTGCCCTGGGCGGCGCGTTCCTGGCGGGCTGTAAAAGCAGCAAGGACAAGGCTCCCAAAGGCGAGACCGAAGTAGTCGTTCCCTGCTCAGGCCCCGATTTCTTCACGTCCAATAAATTCTTCCGTGCGAACTCCATCGGCCAAAGCCAGGACCAGGTAACGT
>NZ_JAHESE010000005.1 GCF_018598175.1 Dawidia cretensis | reverse complement strand
AGCTACTATCACCCCGGCCGACCTCGACGCGATGATCGAGACTATAGCGACCGCCCCTGCACGTTACCGCGTCCTAACCGCCAACCTCTCTCCCGCCGAGCTGAAGAAGACGTATCGCACAGGCTCATGGAACATCCAACAGTTACTGGCCCACGTAGCCGACATGCAGCTGCTGCATCTCTTCCGCATGAAAAAGGCCCTGACTGAACCCGACTACAAAGAGCTCACCCTGGTAAGCATGGACGGCTGGGCCAATACATACGACGGTATCCACTCGCCTATAGCCGACTCACTGGACCTATTTGAAAATCTCGTAAAGCGTTTTGTCTTCCTGACCAGATCGCTCACCGAAGAACAGCTGAACGTATCCTACTATCACCCCATACGCAAGATCATGCTCGATCAGCGCCAGGCCATCGCGATGTCGGAATGGCATGTGAAGCACCACCTCGAGCACATCAAGATCGCGCTGAAAAACTGAGAACATCGATTACGGTCTGTTGTTTTTGTTGGCACCATTGGGTTGTATAAAATCCCACAGGTTGCCATACAGGTCTTCAAAAACAACCACCGTACCATATGCCTCCTCCCGCGGCGGTCCCGTAAACCGAATTCCCTTCGCCGTCATGGCGTGATAATCACGCCAGAAGTCATCGGTAAACAGAAAGAGAAATACGCGGCCGCCGGTTTGATTTCCAACACTGGCAAGCTGTGCCTCATTGGCCGCCTTCGCTAACAACAGACAACACTCCGTAGACCCCGGCGGTGCAATCACCACCCAACGTTTCTCCTCGCTCATACGCGTATCTTCGATAAGCTGAAAGGAAAGCTTCTCTGTATAAAACTTAATAGCTTCGTCGTAGTCCCGTACGACAAGAGCAAGTTGAGCGATGCGTTGTTTCATGATCGGACAAAAGTACCCGGTGTCGAATAGAAAGGCAACTTACTAAAGCAACAACCCGATCAAATCTCGATGATCAAACCAGGGTCGAACCCATTGTAAGGGTCACCAATATAACCATGTGGATTGCACAACACAGTAGTTGCCCCGACCTGATATCGCGCCGGCACGTGAATGTGACCGTGTATCCAATAACCAGGCTTATGCTGCAAAATGAAAGATTCAAGATTAGACGCATAGGCCGATGACAACACATTCCCCCGATCCTCCGGAGCCACCGATTGAATACTCGGGGCATGATGGGTAACAACAATATTTTTCTCCGTTGCCGAAGCTTCCAAACTGGTCTCCAGCCACTTCATCGATGCCTTGTGCATGACATAGGTGTCAACAGAACGCAGCTTTGAATAGGTAGGATCTCGACGAATCATCTTATAATCATTCATCCGCTCCTGACACATCATGCCGTTGGCACGCCCATCTCCTAACAACTCAAAGTCCGTCCAAAGCGTTGCACCATGAAAAGTGACATCATCTATGACTACAGCATTATTTTCCAGCACGTGAACATTTGTATCGGCGGCCGCTTCTACGATCTTCTTGAGTGTTTTAGGATACGTGCCTTTGTAGTATTCGTGATTGCCAAGTACGTAGATAACAGGCACATTTGGGATCGTTGTTTTAATCCAGTCAATCCCCTTGTTCCCTAAGTTCACATCGCCAGCCAGAATAACAATATCGACATTGTGAAACGTGATGTCGGTTTTGCCGAACTCCTGATGCAGATCACTCGCGATTTGGATTTTCATGGCGGGCTTATCTGGCAATGATAGCAAAAAAGCAAAGTCGCCACAAAATAAATTATCCACTACAAGTCATAAAAAATCCCTCTTCTACCATACAGAACTAAGACTATCTCTAGTAGTTTAGAATCTGTTATCAGTTAAAATAATTGTTGTCAACGTACACCGTTAACCAATATTCACATGAGAAGCCCCATCACCAACGGACAAGCCATTCTGTGCTACGAAGAAAGAGAAGTCGAATTCAGACGAGAGAAATTCACCATTACAGCGTTCTTCTACAAATGCCAGGACACAGGCGAAGAATTTATGACCGGAGAACTAATGGAGGTCAGCCTCAAACAGGTCTATGATCAGTATAATGCAAAGCATGGACTTGGCACAACAACGTATAAACAGTTAGCACTGCAACATCACAATTAAAATCGTAGCTTTCCCATCCGACACGCGCCAAATGAAAATCCAATACTGCTCTGACCTCCATCTCGAATTCCCGGCCAACAAAAACCATTTGAGCAAACATCCCATAGAGCCAGTCGGCGACATTCTTCTCCTCGCCGGTGACATTATGCCCTTTACCCATATCGAACACGAACAAGAATTCTTCGACTTTCTATCCGACAACTTCCAGCACGTATATTGGCTCCCGGGAAATCACGAATATTATCGTTCTGACTTCAACCAACGTACAGGCACCTTCCGGGAAAACATCCGCAGCAACGTCACCCTGCTCAACAACACTACTATCATCCATCAAGGCGCGCGCCTGGTATTCTCGACACTCTGGTCACAGATCGATCCCACAAAAGAGCTCGCGATCAAAAAAGTAATGTCTGACTTCAAGCTAATTACAATAAACGGTCGGAAAATAAACATCGACGACTACAACGAGCTGCATGCAGGCGCTCTACAGTATCTCAAAACCGAACTAACAGTTCCCACCGCGCAACGAACCATCGTCGTCACCCATCACCGCCCAACATTCCTGAATTATCCCGAACGGTACCGCCACAGCGAGCTCAACACTGCCTTCGCCACCGAGCTATATAACCTGATCGAAAACTCTCACACCAGCCATTGGATCTTTGGCCACACCCACGAAACCTTCCCTGACACAGCCATCGGTCAAACCATCCTCACGACAAACCCCCTTGGCTACATCGAGCGCAACGAACACCTTGGGTTTAGAACCCGCGTTATTTAATTCACGACTGTACCACCAGACCACTATTCCGTAGTTTCGATTGATGTCCACGCTAACTACCATCTTAGAGATTCTCCGCTACAGCAAACCGGACTTTTTCGACGTAAAAGTCGACGTTGTTCCTAAGCGTTCCATTTCTACCCAACTACCTGGCAACAGTCGAGCGAGACCTGGTGTATGTCTAAAAGGGTACCTTCAAATAGGCCTGTCAGAATTTTATAGATAATAGCTATATTGCCCCCGTAGATTAATCAACACATGACGCTTCATTCCTCCGAAGACTTTCACAAGAGAGTCACGGGAGCCGGCCTCCTCATTGCCGTAGGTATTGTTTTTGGAGATATCGGCACCTCGCCCCTCTATACCCTCAACGCCATTTTTCACGGACGCCAGGTCACCGAAGACGTCGCCCTCGGCGCCTTTTCGGCTATCTTCTGGACACTGTTCTTCCAAACGACCCTCAAATACGTCCTGATTACACTACAAGCCGACAACAAAGGCGAAGGCGGCATTCTCTCCCTCTACGCCCTCATCCGACGGTACTGGGGCCGTTGGCTGATGATACCGGCCATGGCTGGCGGTGCATTTCTCATCGCCGATGGTATCATCACACCACCCATTTCTGTATCCTCCGCCATCGAAGGTCTACAAAAGGTCTATCCCACCATTCAAACCGAGCCGATTGTAATCGTCATCCTGTTGTTACTCTTCACCTTCCAGCAATTTGGCACCGAGCGCATCGGCAAAATTTTCGGCCCCGTCATGGTCGTGTGGTTCACCTTTATCGGCATCATCGGTCTGATGTCGCTCGTGGGTCGCCCCGACGTGCTCAAAGCCTTCAACCCGTATTACGCATGGGTGATGTTACAAGAAATACCCGGCGGTTTCTGGCTACTGGGAAGTGTATTCCTCTGTACCACCGGAGCCGAAGCCCTCTACAGCGACATGGGCCACTGCGGACGCGCCAACATTCGCATCAGCTGGATCTATGTAAAGGCCATGCTGCTGCTGAGCTATGCCGGCCAAACCGCGTGGTTGCTCAACCACACGGGCCAGCACCTCGAAGGCCTCAGCCCCTTCTACCTCATTGTACCCGACTCGCTCTACCTCGTATCCGTAGCCATTGCCACCTTCGCCACCATCATTGCCAGCCAGGCACTGATCAGCGGCTGCTTTACACTCATCAACGAGGCCATACGCCTCGACATCTGGCCCCGCCTGCGTGTGATTTTTCCCGGCAGCATGAAAGGCCAACTATATATACCGTTCATCAACTGGTTCCTGATGACCGGTTGCATCGCCATGGTACTGTATTTCCGCGAGTCCACCCGCATGGAAGCGGCGTATGGACTGAGCATTACCCTGACCATGCTCATGAGCACCGTGCTGATTGCATTCTACCTACTTGCCAAACACGTATCATTCGTGTGGGTTTTTCTGGTAACAACCCTGTTCCTGGTGATCGAAGCGTGCTTCCTCTGGGCCAACCTGCAGAAATTCAGCGACGGTGGTTGGATCACGATACTCATGGGCGCATTATTATGTACCGTCATGTACATCTGGCACCGCGGGCGTTCGATCAAACGAGAGCTTACGACACTGGTGGATATCGAAGCGTACATTCCTAAGCTCAAACAACTGAGCGAAGACGACGACATCCAGAAATACGCTACCAACCTGGCATACCTGACGACCTCTGCCAACCATCGCCAGATCGAAAAGACAGCTATTTATTCGATCCTGGCCGGGCTCCCCAAGCGCGCCGACGTCTACTGGTTTGTACACGTAAACGTCCTCGACGAACCCTATGCACTCCGGTATAAAGTAGACACCATCGCCAAAAACGATGTATACTTTATCGAATTTAATCTCGGCTTCCGCGTCGACCCACGCATCGACTTCTACTTCCGCCAGGTACTGCACGAGTTAGTACAATCCAAAGAAGTAGACCTGTCCGACAGCGAAGAGCTGGAATACCAACAGACCAAGATCGGCGACATCCGATTTCTCATCCTCGATTCGTTCCTCTCGTTCGACAATGATATGCCCTTCTGGAAAAACCTGCTCGTGCGCAGCTACTTTAACCTGAAGGCCATTGGCGTAAAAGAAGCCGCCAACTTCGGACTGGACGAAAGCAACGTCACGATCGAAAAATACCCGGTCGTCGTGACACCCGTCGTACCGCTGCCGCTGGAACGCGACTGGCACTAAGCGGGCCGACCGTCCGCTCATCGCCCGAAACCGGACAGGGTATAAACATCGCTACCGCGTTTCTATTCGCCTAACGTCCTTTTTAATCCTGGCACAATTGTTATTCCTACATTTAGGAAATAATAATTATACCTGGACCGCATGCAATCAAAAAAGCACCGACCGCCGTCGTTGTTCCTCCGGTTTTTCCGATGGTATTGCCATCGCTCGCTTCGTGACCACATCGAAGGCGACCTGATGGAACTATACAACGAACGACACGCAGACTCGCCACGCCGGGCAAACCTCGCCTTCGTACGTGACGTGCTGCTGCTTTTCCGCCCAGGCATCATTCGTCCTCCTCAACCCTATCACTACACAAACCAATTCGGTATGTATAAAAGTTACTTCAAGATCGGTTTCCGGAACCTGATTAAAAATAAAGGCTATGCCGTCATCAACATCGGCGGACTCGCCGTCGGCATGACCGTCGCCATGCTGATCGGCCTCTGGGTATACGACGAGCTATCGTTCAATACCGTGCACGAAAACCATACGCGCATTGCCCGCGTCATGGTCCGTGGCCACAACAGCAGCGGCGCCTGGACACAAGATATTACCGCACCACCGTTCGGCGAAGGCCTGCGAAGCCTGCATGGAAGCTCTTTCAAACACGTGAGCATGGCCTCACGCCCATCAAACGCCACCTTGCTACACAACGAAACCAGTGTAGTAAAACGAGGTGGCTATTGCGAACCGGGACTGCCCGAAATGTTAACCTTACACATGCTGCAAGGTACCCGCGCCATGACCATCCAGGAATCGGTATTGCTTTCTGCCACCACCGCCCAGGAGCTCTTCGGCACCGCTGATCCACTGGGTAAAGTCGTCAGACTTGCCAACAACACCGACGTGGTGGTAACAGGTGTATATGCCGATATACCGGCCAACTCCAACTTCCACGAGCTCCAATGGATCGCGCCATGGTCTCTCTACCTCGCCAAGAGCGACTGGATCCGAAAAGATGACTGGCGTCAAAACGGTTTCTTCACATACGTAGAGCTGGCAGACAACGCATCACTTTCCGCTGTGTCACATGCCATTAAAGACCTGGAGCTAAACAATCTGAAACCGGAAGACGCACAAAATCAACCGCAGCTCTTCTTGCATCCCATGGACGCCTGGCGTCTGCATTCCGGCTTTGAAGGCAACACCGGCCGTATCCAATACGTCTGGCTATACGGCTGTATCGGTCTGTTTGTATTGGTACTCGCCTGCATAAACTTTATGAACCTCGCCACCGCCCGGTCAGAAAAACGTGCAAAAGAAATAGGCATCCGCAAATCGATCGGCTCCCTGCGCAGTCAGCTCATACACCAGTTCTTCAGCGAATCACTATTGGTAGCCGGCCTGGCCTTTATCCTGTCCATCGTGCTAACGCAACTGGCACTGCCATTCTTCGCCTCGGTAGCCGATAAAAAAATGACCATGCCCTGGACCAATCTATACTTCTGGCTGGCCGGCGTCGCTTTTACCTTCCTTACCGGCGTACTGGCCGGCAGCTACCCGGCCCTCTATCTGTCTGCGTTCAAACCGGTAAAAGCACTAAAGGGCGCCCTTGCCGCAGGCCGCGCGGCGGCAACACCCCGCAAAGTGCTGGTCGTAATACAGTTCACCGTGTCGGTCATGCTGATTGTCGGTGTCGTCGTGATCTACCGGCAAATACAAGTCGGCAAAGACCAACCCATGGGCTATGACCAACACGGCTTGATTTGGGTAGATGCCTATTCAAAACGTATACACGATCACTGGGAAGCTGTACGCAATGATTTACAGCAATCCGGCGCAATCATTGAAATGGCAGAATCCGTCAACACACCCGCCAACATCGGTTTCCGCTTCGGGGGCTATACATGGCCCGGCATGACACCCGGTGAACGCACCGCGTTTTGTACCGCCTGGGTCGGCCGTGAGTTCGGAAAGACCATCGGCTGGCAGCTAATCGCCGGGCGCAACTTCTCCCGCGACATCGCCAGCGACTCCGCCGCCATCATCCTCAACGAAGCCTCGGCAAAAATCATGAACATGCCCGATCCCATCGGTCAAACCATCCAGCTCACCCTGTTCGACAAGACCTCGAACTTCACCGTGATCGGCATCATCAAAGACATGCTACAAGAGTCACCCTATATGCCCGTTCGAAACACCGTATACATGATTGACAACTCAACCACCGGCGGCCGCGTAGTAAACATCCGCCTCAACCCGCAACAAGATATACCCACCGCACTGGCAACCGTCGAAACCATCTTTAAAAAACACGCCCCTGACAGTCCGTTTGTATACAACTTCGTCGAAGAAGCCTACGCAAAAAAATTCACAGAAGAAGAACGCATCGGCAAGCTTGCCTTTATGTTTGCCGGCATCGCCATCTTCATCAGCTGCCTCGGCATATTCGGACTCGCCGCCTTTGTCGCCGAACAACGCACCAAAGAGATCGGCATCCGCAAAGTATTGGGCGCTTCCATCGGCAGTGTATGGCAACTACTTTCCAAAGACTTCGCAATACTGGTGTTGGTCTCAAGTGCCCTGGCCTGCCCCCTCGCCTACTTCGGCATGCAGCACTGGCTCGAACAATTCGAGCTACGCACAACCCTCGCCTGGTACGTCTTCGCCGCCGCCGGCCTGGGTGCCTTAACAATCACACTGCTCACCGTAAGCTACCAAGCCATCCGCGCCGCCATAGCCAACCCCGTAAAAAGCCTTCGATCAGAGTAATCTCATAGGGAAAGCTGGTACGAGTCGTAAAGAAATCGAAACTGGCGCAAAGTACTGTCATAAAAAGCAAGCGTAGGGCTAAAATTGCTGGTGATTTCTATTGGTTTATGTAAGGGTGTTTAGATAAGTCCAGCCAGCCCTGAAAGGGCGCAATACAATAACTCAGGCCAGAACGGCAGCGGAGGCCTGGGTAAACAACATAGACGATATATAAGCCCTGAAGGGCGTAACAATTCGAGGCACGCACTGGCGATAGTCCCGATGTCAGCCACGAGGTGATAGAAATCAACAAAATACAACAGTACTTATTTGAAGCTTTGCCGGAACGCCTCCGGCGTACACCCGGTTTGTTTTTTGAAGAACCGGATGAAATACGACACATCATCATACCCCAACCGAAAGGCTATCTCCTTTACCTGGTGCGTCGTACCCAACAGACATCGTTTGGCCTCCATCACAACAAAATCCTGAATGACTTCCGAAGCCGTTTTATTCAATAACGTGCGCGTCAGCGCATTAAGCTGATAAGACGAAATATGCAACAGGTCCGCATACTCCGCCACCTGCTTGTACATACCAATATGCTGGCGCAACAAATCCTGGAAGGTTGCCAGGCGCTCGTGTGGATGAGTATATACACTCCGATCACCCGATGCTTCGCGATGCCGCGCAAGCGCCACGAAGAAGATATCGAAGCTCGCTTGAACGACATCTTCATATCCTTCTTGCTTTGCCGTGTACTCTTCCAGCATTTGCTGCAAGGGAAATGATATCTTTTTGAAACCCGCTGCATCGAGGGGATGAAACGTGGTATATCCCGCGCGGCGTAGCAGCGCACGCGATGAGTTTCGCTGCATAAACGCTGCCTGGAACTGTAACAGGTAGCCTGTACTGCCCGCACCAAGCGTCAGGCGATGTACCTGACCGGGAACAACCAAAAAGACAGTGTGATTGGCGATAGGATAGGACACAAAATCGATCTCGTGATGCCCCTTGCCTTTCTCCAATACGAGTATGTAATAAAAATCGTGGCGATGAAAATCCTCGACACGCTCTTTGCCGAGCGTTATCTCTCGCAGGTCGCGAATTCGAAAGTCCACTGCTGCCGTCGAGGCCGAACCACGTGAGCCAATCGCCCGTACAGGAATCTTCTTCATGAATATATCATTGCGCTGTCGTTTCACCAACCTGCTGGCGGTGTTTGCTGCCCCAGGCGCTAAGCTGATCCAGTACCGGCCACAGCTCTACCGCCAACGGCGTGAGCTCATACTCCACGCGGGCAGGTACTTCCGCATATACCGTACGTTTAACAAGACCATCCGTTTCCAATGCCTTAAGTTGCAACGTCAGCATACGCTCGGTCATCATCGAAAACATCTTCTTTAAATCACTAAAGCGAAGCGTCTTATCCTCCAGCGCGCTTAGGATTTGCAATTTCCATCGCCCGCCGATCTTGGCGATGACATACGTTAGATCGCAGTCAGCGATCCACTTTTCATTGCGGCTATACGTCGAAGTACTCTTTCGGACTGCCATACTTACACGTTTGTTCGTACCATACAAAGACCTGTACACCGTGTAAAATTAGACGGCGCGAGCTTCTTTTGCACATCATTTCACAAAATCATTGGATTCCATGGATTTATATCTGAATAAAAAGACCGCTGTCGTAACCGGCGCCAGTCAGGGCTTAGGCCGGGCTATCACCCAAACCCTGGCAACCGAAGGCGTAAAAGTACTCGCCGTAGCCCGGAACGAGGGTCTGTTAAAAAGCCTGCAAGACGAAGTAGCCACAACGGGTGGAGTCGTCCCCGAAATAATGATACATGACCTCCTGGCCCCCGACGCCCCGCAACGGATTGCCACGGCCGCTTTGTCGGCGCTATCGCACGTAGACATACTGATTAACAACGCCGGCCGCAGCCGCCCGCTGGACATCGTGGGAGCGGATGAAGAATGGCAACAGGCGCTGCTGTTAGACTTCGACCGCCACCGCCAACTAACACAACAACTCCTGCCGCACATGGTCGACCGCCGGCAAGGATCCATCTTAAATGTCACCAGCACATACGAGCTCCGATCCATCAACGCCTCAGCAGTCTTCAAAGCCAGCATGACCGTATGGGCAAAACAGCTGGCCGCGCAACTGGGACCGCATGGCATTACCGTGAATTGTCTACAGCCGGGACTAATCGACACCGCCAACATTCGCCGGGTCTTCACCGACGAAGAACGTAAGGCATATGCGCCACAGGCCATCCCGTTAGGAGACTTTGGTACCCCGCAAGACGTGGCGAACATGGCCACCTTTATCGTATCGCCCCGGGCGCGGTATATCACGGGCACGGTGGCAGCGGTCGACGGCGGGCTACGTCACTACGCATTCTGAATCAGAACGCAACACAACACTCCCAGTTCCCGTTTCAAAACCCATGAATGCACCGTCACCTTCCTTCCTCGAGGAGCTCTTCACATATAATAATTCCGTGAACAAAGCCCTAATCGAAGCAATGACCCAGCACGCGGACCAGGTGTCAGAAAAATGCGTAAAACTTTTCTCCCATATCCTAAACGCCCACCAAATATGGAATTATAGGATCGATAAAAAGCCAAATCCGTTTGGTGTCTGGCAAGTACATTCCCTGGACCAGCTACAAACCATCGACACCGAAAACCACCACCACACCCTGCGCATCCTGACGACCATTGGCCCTGACGAAATCACCGAGTACACTTTCCGCGGCGACGTCTTTCGCCACCCCGTACGCGACCTATTGTTCCACGCACTTAACCACGCTACCTATCATCGCGGCCAGATCGCGACTGAATTCAGGCAAACAGGGCTTGAACCGTTGGCGACGGACTATATCTTATACAAAACCCGAGGTTAGTTCCCCACCCCATCATGGGGCACAACAAGGCCGGTTACCTGTCGTTATATAACCATAACCTGCTCCCATGATCAAAAATTACCTGCTCGTCGCCCTGCGGAACATGGGCAAATACAAGCTCTTCACGATCATCAACATCGGAGGACTTGCCCTGAGCCTCGCCAGCTTCCTCTTCATCTTTTATTATCTATACGACGAGCTGACCTACGATCGGTTTCACCAACGCGCCGACCGCATCTATCGCCTTACCCAAACGTTCATTACCCCCGACAACACACAGAACCTTCGGTTTACCCACCAGAAATTAGGACCGTACCTGCAACGAAATTTCCCGCAGGTGGAACAGTACGTCCGGCTTGAAACCATGGATGGACTGATCGGTAAAAACAAAATAAAAGAAAAAGGCATCACCAAAACAGACCCGCAAGTATTCGATGTATTTACCTACCCGTTACTAGAAGGCAATGCCCATACCGCCTTGCGTCAACCCCACTCGATCGTATTGTCAAAATCACTGGCCGATAAATATTTTCCACACGGGTTCGCCCTGGGCGAGTCCCTGGAAATAGACAGAAACAACTATACCATTACGGGCGTCATGCACGATCCGCCAGCAAATAGCGACAAGTTTATAAGCGCTTTTGTCTATGGAGGATTCGAAGGTGAAGAAACCCCCGAGCTAAGCTTCTTATACGACACTTATATACTGCTCCGTTCACCGGGCGACGCAGGCTTCATTCAGGCACAGCTTCCCGCCGCGGCAGAAGGCCTGCACAAACGGGCCGGCCTGGAAGTGAAGATGGGCTACGACATGCAGGCGCTTACAAGCCTGCACTTCTTTCATGGCACAGAAATGGACAACCCCAAGGGCAACAAATCCTATGTATATATCTTTGGCACCGTAGCCCTGGTATTGGTTCTCGTGTCCGTTTTCAACTTCATCAACCTGACCACCATACGATCCCTGGAACGTGCCCGCGAAGTAGGGATCCGGAAAGTGACGGGGGCATACCGATCACAACTCATTTGGCAATTCTTAAGTGAGTCCTTCGTTTCCGTCTTGTCGGCCGCAGTACTGGGCATTCTTTTTATCAACCTCCTGGGTGTCATATTCGAGACCGTTTCCGGCAAACACATACAGTTTTCGAATACAACCGATCTCTGGATCATAGGCGCCGCGTTGTTATTCCTGATCCTGATTGCGGTGGCAGCATCGCTTTATCCCGCCATCATACTCTCGTCATTCCGCCCCGTGAAGGCCCTGAAAGGAAGGGTCATGGCAAATCAGTCTATCGTACAAAAGGTTTTTACCGTTGGGCAATTTACACTCTCGGCAGGGCTGCTGGTATTCCTCGTGGGCGTCATCCTGCAGATGCGATTCATGAGCACGTACGACCTGGGATTTTCGAAAAAAGGTATCTTAGCCATCGCCGCGCCACCCGACACGCTGGTCGCAAAGAACCTGACATACTACACGCAAGCGTTCCTGGAAAGCGGCGTCACGCAAAGTATAAGCGTGGGCGGCTTTGCGTCGAACATCGGCACCACAGATCCGCTAGCCTCACCACTGTGGTTGGGCAAGGGCGCCGACAAACGGGAGCTGATCGTTGCCAACATCATCGTAGATAAAAATTATCCCGCACTTTTACATCTTCAGCTAAAAGAAGGAACGTCGTTCGACAACTCCGAACAGGGCACACGGCGAGTACTGGTCAACGAGTCCTTTGTAAAACATGCCGGATGGACCGACGCCATCGGACAAACGGTAAAGACATATGCCGGTGAGGGCGTCGTCGTGGGAGTACTCAAAGACTATCACTTCCAGTCGCTGCACAACAAGATCGAGCCACTGGCAATATTTGAAATGGACTATAAAAATCCCGACGTACGTTATTTCTACCTAAAGACCTCACCCGACCAATTGCCCAACATCCAGGTGCTCTGGAAAAAATTGTTTCCCGATCACCCCCTGGAGTATTTCTTTCTGGACGAATACTTCGACGCCCAATATACATCCGACAAGAATCTTCAGATATTGTTCCTGTATTTCACCGCGCTCACCATTGCACTCTCTATTTTGGGGCTACTGGGCTTAACCTATCACCACGTCGAACGGAGGACCAAAGAGCTTGGTATCCGCAAGGTGCACGGCGCCTCTACGGCCTCGCTTATTACATTGTTGTCCACAGATTTTATCAGGATCGTACTGGCCGGTACAACAATAGGATTATCGATCGGCTACTTTGTCACAGACCGGTGGCTGGCAAACTTTGCATACCACATTCCGGTTGGTCTTGCCATGATTGTGATACCGGGAAGTATCATTATAGGTATAGCGTCGTTTGTCGTGGCTTTTAAAGCCTACCAAGGAGCAGTGGCCAACCCGGTAAAGATTCTGAAGTACGAATAATACCGGCTGCTATCACAGCAGACCATCTACCCGTTTTGTCAGCACGGCGACATGGATAGTTACTTCGTCGTTTCCGCACACGTTATTTGTCGGAAATCTAAGCATACCCCGAATACCTCTCTATGAACCTATCACCCTACCGGTTTACGATCGCTATACCCGGTCATGCCCTGGCAGATCTCACACGCCGACTGAATAATACCCGCTGGCCCAACGACACCCAGGCCAGCTATCTCAAAAGCCTGGTAGCCTATTGGCAGACGGAATACCGCTGGCACAACGTAGAGGCTGTTATGAATCAATACACCCATTACCGCATCCCCATTGCCGGCACACCGATTCACTTTTTATACCAAAAAGGCACAGGACCAAAACCCATCCCTATTATCCTGACGCACGGATGGCCCGGATCCTTTTGGGATATGCAACGCATGATCGGACCGCTGGCAGATCCCGTTGCCTTCGGTGGCCACGCCGATGACGCGTTCGATGTGATCGTACCCAGCCTGCCGGGACACGTCTTTTCGGGCTCCGCGGGCATAGGTATACATTCCGAGAAGATCGACGACCTGTTGCCTGGCCTCATGAACGACATACTGGGCTATACGCAATACCAGGTTCACAAGTCGCTTGCGACGCAGTACACCGTGCAACGTACGGATCCGCAAGCATGGGCCTACAGCCTGAACGATTCGCCCGTAGGTTTGCTCGCATGGCTTACAGAGGGACTACAGGCGGGGGCACAAACAAACGAGCACGTAATCACCAACACGATGCTCTATTGGCTTACCGGCACGATCGCATCGTCTATGCGCTATCACCTCTCCAACAACAGCGATGAACGCGACAGCCAATTCGGGTATATGAAAAATCCCGACGCCGTGGTACACGACATCCGCGCCAGGTTCCGCGCACTACGCGACTAAAAGCGTCGCAGAATGACCACACCGGCAATGATCAACGCAATGCCCAATACTTTCATATAGTTGATCGGAGAAGGATTCGCCACGAGAATATTAAAATGTTCTAACAGCAGCGAGATAACCATTTGACCCGCGACTACCAGGCCAAAGGTCAACCCGGGGCCTAATCGCGGAAAGGCCAGCACGATGACCGTTACATAAAACGCACCCAGCAAGCCGCCTGCCCACAACGATAGCGGCGCCGCCCTGACACCTGGCCACGAGATGGTCTGCCGTGTCAGCAGAATATATAAGATCAACCCGAGGGCGCCCACCAGGAAGGAGAACATGGCCGCGTAGACCGGGCTGCTGGCCGCTTTGCCCAGACGTGCATTCAGGCCTGCTTGAATCGGCAGGAAAGCACCGGCCAGTAAGGTTAGAAAGATCCAGATGAATTTGTCCATAGCCGAAAATAAACGATAAAAAAAGCCCTGCCAAAATTGGCAGGGCCCAAGCCACCTATAACAAGGTAAAAACTTTTTAATGAAGCACGGAAACTGTCCTCGACCGCACCTGACCGGCGTACTCTACGCGCAACAGGTAGAGCCCATTGCTGACATCCTCCAGCCCCAGGGTGAGCGACTTCACACCGGCCGGCAACTCGGCAAAGTGCTGTGACTTCACCACATGACCGTGCAAGCTCACGAGGCTCACCGTTGCAGCACCGGGCTCTTCTGCGGTGATATCTACAAACAGCGCGCGCGTTGCAGGATTGGGATAGGTTACCAGGCCGCCGGGAGATTCCGTATACATGTTGTCGTCAGTCGATGCCATCGCCCGCGAAGGCAAGACAGGCAGACGCGAATAGGCCGCGCTGGGTATACCTTGCTTGGCAATACCCGGCCCCGCCCAGCTCGCGGTCAACACAGACGAGCTCGTAGCCTGGAAGTATAATATGGTAAGTTGGTGTTTGCCCTGTCGCAAGCCAATTGTGCCACTGGCCTCTTGCGCCGTATGCACACCATCGTTGTTTACCACAGCGGTCGTACCGATCAACAGCCGACTGCCATCGTCGGAGTTCAGGTAAAATGTATAGCTGCCATCAGCAGGAACATTCACAAAACCCGTGTACCGGAAGCCATAATTATTTTGCAGATTGCGGGGTGCCAGGGTAAGCGAATAAACACCACCGACCTCCACCGGTGTTAAGGTTGAAAAGTCGGGGAGCGCGGTCCAGGTACCTTCGTAATAGGCATACCCCAAACCACTCACCGTAGTAGGAGGATTATCGGGATTGCGCAAACCAGTATCCACACGGTAGACAGCGGTATACGTCACATCATTTACGGGTGTGGAGATTGTCTGCGTTGCACTCCCACCGTGAAGCCAGCGATCGAAGACGTACGTCTGACCATTGAACGTCTGCGGAGAAATAACGCCAATACTGCGCTGGATACCCTCCACACTCAGATCGGATGTAGGTGTAGTCACCGGCTGACCATCGAGCGTTACCTGCATACCCGCGGGCTGGGTCACCAGGCTGATCGTAGACTTGCGGGGCGATATATCACGGTACACCGTATCCCGCAACCCACCGGCATCAGTCACCACCAGGTATAACCTATACCATACGTTGTCAGACGTTTCACCACTCGTGGGGATCACAAAAGAGCCCGACGTAACACCCGACGCCACCGCAGGCCCATCGTGGTTGTGTGTATCGTGATGGAAGTCCACAAACCACGTAAAGGCGCTGGCCGGCAACGTACCCTGCTCAGCATCGGTAGCACTACCCGAAAATTGAATGGTTTGGCCTCCGCTATACAACGCCCCCGCCGCCGGTGTAACGATCTGTGCCGCTGGCGGCGCATTAAACGCATTGACTGTGAGGGTCGCATTGCTGCTGGTGACACTGCCCGCGGAATTAGAAACGATAACGCGATAGGTACCGGCATGACTGGCTTGCGTATTGGCAATGGTATAACTGGCACTCGTGGCGCCGGTGATGTTTACATTGTTACGCTGCCATTGATAGCTCAGGGGTGCCGTGCCGGTGGCGGCGACCGAAAAAGTCACCGGTTGACCAGCCGTTACCGTTTGACTCACCGGCTGCGTGACAATGGCAGGAGCATTGTTCACCGTATAAATGATCCGGAACAAAGCGCCGACGCTGCGCTCAAGATAGTATAGATTTCCATCCAACCCTACATCGATGCTCAGCGCATTGTTGCCGAGCCCCGTTGCGAAAGGCGAACGAACCGGCGTGGCGCCGGAGAGATCGAGAACATTGATCCATCGGTTACAAAGATCCTGGTAGAAATAACGACCGGTATACTGGGCAGGATAATTTGTCGAGGTTGGGTTAAAGAATACTCCGCCCGTGATCGCACAACCCCTGCCATCGCCGGAGCCATGCGGATACGCAAAGACGGGATTGATAAAATTGGCGTTGGTACTGTTCCCTTCGGCCGTAGGCCACCCAAAGTTACGGCCGCCGGTCGTGGCATCGTTGATCTCCTCCCACGTGCTTTGCCCTACGTCGTTCAAAAAGACGCGCCCGGTGCCGGGCTGTATATCAAAGGTATACGGATTGCGCAGGCCGTAAGCCCAAACACGCCGGCGTTGTTCGGAGCCGGTAGTAAAGGGATTGCCGGCCGGTATAGATCCGTTCGGATTGATACGTAGAAGCTTGCCGTGATACGTATCGAGGTTCTGCGCGTTGGCGCCATTGGCGTTTTCACCGATGGCGACATACAGCAATCCATTCTTAAAATGCATGGCACCTCCATTATGATTCGTCGCGCTACTCAGTGGATCGAGATTCAGCACGACAACCTCGCTGCCGGACACAACCACATCACCATTACCGGTGAAGCGGCTGATGCGATTGCGCGAACCATCGGGTAATGTATAGTAAAGGTAAATATACTGGTTGGTAGAAAAGTTAGGATCGAGCGCAATACCTATAAGGCCGCGTTCGCCACTGGAATTTACACTAAGCTGTAAAAACGGGGTTGCCAACAACGTGCCATTCTTAATAACGCGCAGCGCACCATTTTGCTGTGCTACAAAGATTCGCCCATCGGGCGCAAAAGCCATCACGGTTGGATTGCTAACACTCGCTACTTGCACCCGGCTAAAGCCGGTAGGAAAAGTCTGTGCACATAATTGCACACTCATGCAGCATGCCATCACCCACAGCAACACACCCGTGTATGCCGCTGGCAAAGAGACGTTGGATTTTATCATTTGTAAGGGGGTAAATTTTATTCATCTAATTATTTTTCGTTAAAAACTGAATAAATGAATCGGCTGTTCACTCCCGACAAACCTGGCTTCTTACATCATAACACACAATCGCCCTGGCACACGAAGCACGCCCTTACAGCAGGATGAGAAAAGATTAAAAAATTATGCCTATTGCCGCACAGCGCGCAACAACAGACCCATCAAGGTTGGATTAAGAAATATACTTCGGTAAGAAATTGAAGGCTGCTTATTCCAGCACGCGGATTACCTTCATAAACCGTTTCTGATAATGCGGGATAAGCCTCGTTTCGGTTATGGCATGTGCGGAGCCGGAGCTGGCGTGAATAAACGTCAAACTATCGCCGGCTTGTGTAACAATTCCCACATGCCCCACGCGCCGAACTTTACTGTTCGTTCCGGTAAACAGAATAACATCACCCGGGCGGGCATCTGCAAGCTCGACGGTGGTACCTTTGTTTGTAAAGTCAACCGAGCTGCGCGGAACGTCAATTTGAAAATGGTTGAACACATACATCACAAAACCTGAGCAATCAAATCCCACGTTCGGATCGGCACAGGCATACTTGTAACGAATGCCCTTAAGCGTCTTCGCATACGTAATCACCGCGGTACGATCAATCACGCCGGTGCTGGCGCCACTGGTCTCAGCCGCGGCGCGGCTAATAATCTGTGGTGCGAATCCCGCATGTGCTTTGGGCGCCGGGCCGGGCCCCGAAGCAAGCAAAAGAGGAAACAGATAGGGCGCGAGTGATGTGAACATCCTACAAAGGTAACACAAAGTGTTTGTCGCGAAACGCCTGGCACAGTGCCAGGTAAGATTTCAAACAAACAAACATAATTTGCAGCTTTGTCGGCAAATACGACCTTTTAAAGAGATTTTCGACACACGCAGAAATGAATGAAAATAAAAAAGGAGGTGCTTTTGCCACCTCCTTCGCCAAAAGTCAGTAAACCCTTACTCCTTCAGCAAGTCAGTGCCGATCATCTGGAGCTTGCCAGAAATTTTGAGTGTCACGTCCGTTGTGGGAGAATCACGCAAGGTCACCTCGTCGTTCGCGAGATTGATCACGACGGTGAGCTCGTTGTCTATAATCGAGACCCGATCGCCGGCAACTTTTTCAACGGGCTTTGTCTGCTTCGTCAGATTAATATCGTGATATCCTTCCACCTGGGAAGTATACGTGCCGGTATACTCACGATCAAAACCGGGATCGCCCGTGATCTTTACAGTAGCCGTTGAGCCGCTATGACTCACCGTTACTTTAGCATTCAAAATATATCCCAGGTCCGTCTGTGGATCGTCCGTCACCTGAATATTGCCAACATACGTACCCAGGTTTCCGTCTCCACCCGGTGTCGGATCGTTGCTATCATCACTGCCACACGCCAACAATATAGTCGTGAGCATCATACCTAAGAACAGATTACGAACAGATGTTTTCATATTATCTAGTGAGTTTTTTGAACGCTCCAAAGTAAGGCACCCACAGGCCCCACATCAATCACACAAAAGCACTGTTTTTTTTCTACTGGTTTTCTGGTAGAGGGGATCACACAAAAATTTCGTTTCTTCGCAGTCATCTCAATTGCCTCTCATGCGATCCAGAATATTCCTTCTATGCCTATCCCTCACGTTAGCACTGCACGCCTCCGGCCAGATAAGTTACTCGCTAGGCGACGAAGGCGCCTACATTGCCCGCCAGGAACAGGAAGCCGCGGCCGCCACCAACGACAGCATCAAAGCCAACACATACCTGAAGCTATCGTTGCTGTACCGGCGCATCAACAACGCGGAGAAAAGCAAAGCAGCCCTGCAGCAGGGCATCGATCTCGCAACGCAATACCCGCTCTTGAAAGCCGCGTCCTACTACTATAAGACAATCGTAGAGTTCGTACCCGGCGACATTGCCGCGTTAGAAAAGAAACTCGTCACCAGCGACTCCCTGCTGCAGGCCTTTGATAATCTGGAAGCATACAAATTGCGCAGCATCATCTGGAACAACTACGGCATCCTGCAACAAATGAAAGGCGATGAGAAAGGCGCGCTGGAAGCCTTCACCAACAAGGCCGTACAACATGCAATACAATCCGGCGACTTTCTGGTGTTAGGCAAAAGCTACAAAGGCATCGCCACCATCTTCATGAACTCCAACCAACGCGAAAAGGCGGCCGGTTATTTGCAACAAGCCATTGCCGCACTACGCCGTGCACCACGCGACAACCCGATCAACCTCACGGAACTGATCGAAACCTACATCAACACCAGCGAGAACTTTGTTAACCTGCATTGGTACGATTCCGCGCGCAACACCCTTCGCCATGCGCGCACACTCCTGGCACCCTACCCAGCCTCGAACCTCTACATGATCTTTTATTTTGCCGAAGGCGTCTACCTTTATAAAATCAATCAATCGGCAGAAGCCGTCAAAAGCCTCGACAAAGGCATTGAGCTGGCCACCAGGTTTGGCGCAGTGCTATCGCTAAACCGGTTGCTGTATGCGAAATACAAAGCACTGTCGAACCAAAAAGAATACAAAAAGGCCGCCGTCGTATTAGCGGCATTGTTGCAAAGCCCCCATGTATTTACAGTCGACAAACAGCTTTATTACAAAGAGCTATATTCCACGTACGCGGCGTTGGGCAACACCCGGGACGCCTTCCGGTACGCACAACAATACATCACCCTCAGCGACAGCCTGCACGAGCAGCAGCTCCAACAAGACATTGCCGAGCTGGAGAGCAAATTCAAACACGCCGAAAGCGAACGAAAGATCACGATGCTGCAAGCCGAGAAAGATCGTGCGGCGACCGAGCTGCACAACAACCAGCTGCTGGCCGGTTTGCTGGGCACCCTGTCGTTGTTTCTGTTCGTAAGCATTGTGCTGGGTGTTGTGCTCTATCGCCAACGTAGCGCACACTACCGCCAGCAACTAAAAGACACCGAACAGCAACAGCAGATCCAGCTCGCCCGCGCCCTGATGCAGGGCGAAGAGAAAGAGCGCAAGCGACTGGCCGCAGACCTGCACGATGGTCTCGGGGGACAGCTGGCCGGTATCAAGATCAACCTGTCACGCATGGCCACCAGCACGTCGCATCCCGACACACAACTGCAGAAAGTCATCGAGCAACTCGACGTATCCGCCAACGAGCTGCGCCGGATTGCCCGGAACATGATGCCCGAGTCGTTGTTGCTCATGGGACTTGAGCCCGCGTTAAAAGACATGTGCGACTCCCTCAGCACCGATACAACGTCCGTCGTATTCCAACCCTTCGGCATACACCGCGACATCCATCCCGAAATACAAATAAATATATACCGCATTGTGCAAGAGCTGCTCACCAACGCCGTACGCCATGCGCAGGCCAGCGAGATTCTCGTGCAATGCAGCCAAAACAGCACGCGGTTCTTCATCACGCTGGAAGACAATGGCAAAGGCTTTGATCCCGCCGCGGTAGCGAAACCGGGCATTGGGTTATCGAACGCCCGCAACCGCGTAGAATACCTCAACGGAAAGCTCGATATTACGTCTGCGCCCGGCGAAGGCACCACCATAAACATTGAATTTGATGTCACAACCCGATAACACGTTGCACATAGCCATGGTGGAAGATCACCCCGTCGTGATCGAAGGGCTCCGTCGCATCCTGGCCCAGGAAATGCCACACGCCACACTCCTGGAATTTCATACCGGCGACGCCTTTCTGCAACACCTGCGTGGAACACAACACGTGGTAACCCTGGCGTTGCTCGACATCACGCTGCCCGACACCAACGGGGTCGAGCTGTGTCAGAAAGTAAAAAGCCAATCGCCCGATACGTGTGTCCTGGGATTCAGCAACCACAACGACCGGGCACTTATCATGCAGATGTTATCCAGCGGTGCGAGTGGTTATCTGCTGAAAAATGTCAGCGCCCAGGAACTAATGCAGTGTGTGCGCGAGGCGCTGGACGGACAGATGGCCTTTAGCGATGAGATCAAAAAGATCATCGCCAAACCTTCTGCCGCGCAAGCGAAAGCCGTGCCGCCGCTCACCAAACGCGAAAGGCAAATCTTACGATTGATTGCCGACGGCAAGACCAGCGCCGACATCGCCACCGAGCTGCTGGTAAGTCCGTTTACGATTGAAACGCACCGGCGCAACCTGATGCAGAAGTTTGACGTAAACAATGCCGCGGCGCTCATCCGCCTGGCAGCCCAGCTGCAACTGATTTAAGAATTTCGTATATTTGCAGCTCAACGAATTAATATAAGCGTGTAGTCATCATTTCTTTCACCGGTTCTAAACGAAGCCATTCCGGGCTTTCTCTGTTTCACTTTTTTACCGAAAAGAAATTATGCTTACGCTCAATCGTGTATCGTACATACACCCGAACGGCGATCGTTTATTTGAAAATGTCGATCTCGCCATTCGTCCCCACAACAAGATCGCGCTCATTGGTAACAACGGTGCCGGCAAATCAACACTACTACAGCTGTTGGCCGGGCAGCTACGCCCCGCTTCCGGCACCATCAGCCAGGAGACAAAACCCTATTACGTACCGCAGCACACCGGACAGTTCAATGACATGACCGTAGCCGAAGCGCTGCACGTGGACCGCCCGTTGCTGGCCTTACAAGAGATCATCGCCGGCCGTGCTACCGATGAACACCTGGCAGCGCTGGACGACGATTGGCTATTGGAAGAACGCTGTCGCGAAGCCTTTACAGCCTGGGGTCTCGAGGATGCTTTACTACATCGCCGGATGGACTCACTCAGTGGCGGGCAAAAGACCAAAGTGTTCCTGGCGGGTATTGCCATCCATCAACCCGACGTGGTCCTACTCGATGAACCCAGTAACCACCTCGACACCGCTGGCCGCGAACAACTATACCACTATATCTCCACGACCGATCACAGCCTGGTAGTAGTCAGTCACGATCAGACATTGTTACGATTATTACCGCTCGTCTATGCGTTAGAACGACGCGGCCTCACCCTCTACGGCGGCGATTATGATTTCTATACCGAACAAAAGAAGATTGCCGAAGACGCATTGCAACACGACCTGAAAAGCAAAGAAAAGGCCTTACGCAAAGCAAAAGAAGTCGAGCGTGAATCACTCGAACGAAAGCAACGACTGGATGCCCGCGGCAAGAAGAAACAGGAGAAGGCCGGCCTGCCCACCATCTCCATGAACACGTTTCGCAACAACGCAGAGAAGAGCACTTCGCGTATGAAAGACGTGCACGCGGACAAGATTCAGAACATTGCACAAGAGCTTTCAACGCTTCGGCAAGAAATACGGGACATCGATAAGATGAAGATAGACCTGGATGATGCCAATCTGCACCATGGCAAGCGGCTGCTGAAAGCGCATGATATTAACTTCGCTTACGAGGATCGAATGCTTTGGCAACAGCCCGTAAGCTTCCTGGTGACCAGTGGTGAGCGCGTTGCCATTACAGGCGGTAATGGTTCGGGTAAGACCACCTTACTAAAGATCATACTGGGTGAAATACAGCCGGGTGCCGGCACGCTGGATCGTGCTGCGATCAGGTCGGTGTATATTGACCAGGATTATTCCTGGATTGATCTTTCCGTAACCGTTCTTGAACAGGCACAACGCGTAAATGATAGCAAGTTGCCAGAGCACGAGATCAAAATACGACTGAACCGTTTTTTGTTTTCGAAGGATGCGTGGGATAAACCATGTCGCGCGCTCAGCGGCGGCGAGAAGATGCGGCTGATGTTGTGCTGTCTGACAATCAGTAACCAGGCCCCTGAGATGATTGTATTGGATGAGCCTACCAACAACCTCGATATTCAGAATACGGCAATCCTGATTGCCGCGATACGCGACTACCGGGGTACGCTCATAGTCGTTTCACACGACAAACATTTTCTGGAACAGGTACGTGTGGAGCGCGAAATAGCAGTGTACTAGCAACTATTTGGCGGGCCATGTGACTTTTCCACCTGGCCCGCATTACTCCGTTACCGGAAACCTCCTACTAAACCAAGTGTTATGTTCAAGCAGCTCCTCACCGTCTTTTATCGCAACGCCCTGCGTTCAAAAGGCACTTTCGTGATCTATACCATCGGCTTCTCCACCGCGCTGACCAGCGTCATCCTGATCTACCTATGGATCGCCGACGAGCTCTCATTCGATCAATACCATACGCCCCAGCTCTATCAGGCCATGTACCACCAGCCGACGGACCACGGCATTCAAACCAGCGGGCAGACGCCTACATTCCTGGCACAAGCGCTGAAAGCGGATATCCCCGAAGTGGCGATGGCCACCGTGGCGACACCTCCGCACTTCCTTCCGGAATTCACGCTCTCTACGCGTGGACAACACGTAAAAGGCATCGTTAAATTTGCCAGTGAGGACTTCTTTAACATGTTCTCGTATCCGCTGGTAGCGGGTGCGCCCGGGCAGGTTTTAAAAGAAAAGTACTCGGTCGTAATATCCCAACACCTGGCTAAAACGCTATTCGGCAACAACCCTACACCTATCGGAGAAACGTTTTCTTATTCCCTGTTATCGATACAGCAAGACGTAATAGTGGCCGGTGTATTTCAGGATCTTCCTGCCAACTCGTCCGAGCAGTTTGACCTCGTACTACCCTTTGCGCAATTTCAGGAGATCGTAAAACCTGGTCCACCCAATTGGACACGCCCGGAACCTTTCTCCACCTATGTATTGCTAAAAGACAACAGCAACCTTGACGTCGTCAACCAGAAGCTCAGCACCTACATTCAGTCAAAAGACAACGCCGCCACGAGCATTCTTTTTTTGAAGCAATACTCCGACAATTACCTTTATGGCCAGTATACCAACGGCAAACCAGACGGCGGCCGGATTAACTACGTGATCATGTTTGGTATCATTGCGCTGTGTATTGTTACCGTGGCCAGCATCAATTTTATCAATCTCTCTACGGCGCGCGCCACGCAACGTGTAAAACAGATCGGCATTAAAAAAACGGTGGGCGCCAGCCGCACGTCGCTGACGGTGCAGCAGCTTGGCGAGACGATATTCCTGACCCTGCTTTCGCTTGCCGCAGCGTTGCTCCTGGTTAAATGGATCCTTCCGAACTTTAACGTAATCACGCAAAAACACCTCACACTGGCGCCTACCTACCGGTTTGTCCTGAGCCTCATGGCCATTACCTTCACGACAGGTATATTGGCGGGGATTTACCCAGCACTATACCTTTCGGGCATCGACCCCGTAAAGGCGCTGAAAGGAAAAGCAATCGGCCCAAGCGCGGGCAACATGGTACGCCAGGGACTTGTTGTTTTCCAATTTACCGCGTCGATCATTTTTATCATCGCCGTCATCATTATCTACAAACAAATTGCCTTCGTGCAATCGAAGGACCTGGGATATCAAAAAAACAATCTTTTATACTTCGATATTGACGGGGCGCTGGTGGAAAAGACGGATGCCTTTCTAACGGAAGTCAAACGATTTCCGGGCGTAGTGCAGGCCTCGGGCATGCTGGGATACCTTACCGGCGAAGCCACGGGTATATCCGGTTCCTTTACCCACCGGGGCAAGACGATAACCTGCCAATCGCTTCAGGTAAGCTTTGATATGATCGAAACACTTGGCTTAAAAGTCAAAGAAGGCCGAAGTTTTTTGCGGCAACAGGATGCCGGGCAGACCAACAACCGGTGGATTCTGAATGAGGCCGCCGTGGACGCTATGGGCGAAGAGCATGTGGTGGGTAAAGTCATTGACGGCAAGGAAGTGATCGGCGTCGTGAAAAATTTCCACGTCCAATCGCTACACGAAATGATCAAGCCAATGGCCCTGGCATTAGTCCCCAACCAGAGTCTGACGCTGTGGGTTCGGATGCTTCCGGGAAAGGAAGAGCAAACCATCGACTACCTGCAGAAGCTTTATACCACCTATAATCCTGGATTTACCTTTCGTTATCATTTTATCGATCAGGTCTATGCCCGGCAATACGCATCGGAGCAACGAATATCGCTTTTATCGAAATATTTCGCGGGCCTCGCCATTATTATATCGTGCCTCGGGCTCCTGGGCCTCGCGGTCTTTACGCTGGAAACCCGGAAAAAAGAGATCAGCATTCGCAAAGTATTGGGTTCCAGCGGACAGGAGGTGATGCTGCTGTTATTGAACGGTTTTACGCGCCCGGTATTTATGGCGATTGTGCTTGCGCTGCCGGTAAGCTACCTGTTAGCACGAGCGTGGCTCAATACGTTTGCCTATACAGCCCCGCTGAGCGCCTGGTATTTCGCCATCGGCGGGCTGCTCCCGTTGGCGATCACCTGGATTACCGTGGGTTCGGTCGCGATCACCGCCATCCGCACCAACCCGGTACAGCACCTGCGGCACGACTAAGAAGTAAATTCAGTAAAAAAATATTGCGGTTATACACGCTACATGCCTGGCGTTTATTTTATTTGGGGCGTTAATCTGTTTGTATACCCCCTTACCCCATGGCCCAACCGCGTCAGAGTTCAAAAAAGAGTGTTCGTAAGCCTAAAACCGTCCTGGGTATACCGGGGAAGTGGGACAGCCGTGAGGCACTGATTGGTGCAATCCATACAACCAACCAGGGCACTTTTGAGTTTCAGAACGGTATTCTCAAGAACCTACGAACCGGCGATACCTACGAAGTCGTAATTCAAGACCGGAACGATGGCTTACGCGAGTCCTTTGCTACGGCAGCGATCTTTGATGAATACCGACGCGTTGATGATGAATTTCTCGACACCATAGATCAGCATACGCATATCACCTACGTTGTTGGCGAGACCGGGAGCTTTGCTACGGCAGGTGCCATCGCCGCAGCCGCCATCGCGATACTAAATGGTGGTGGCGTGGGCGTGAAGGTGGAGTCATCGGGTATAGCCTTTACCCGGAGCGAATGGGAACACCTTGTTGCGCGCCTGCACCCGGAAAAACAATACGCCGATAATGATGTGGACCTCATGGCGATGTTTGTACACCCAGCCGTCAACGACGGCAAACAAACAACGTACTCACGGGGCATGCATAATCTCGGCATGAAAGACGTGATGGTACAGGGTCTCGAATTCGAAGGCGGCGCCGAGCTGGCCATTGAGTTTAATACCTTTCAAGTATTGGACAAACCGGAATTCCCCGACGAAGGTTTTATTTTCGAGCTGGAGCTCGAGAACTCAGAGGAGAGTGCCTTTGACATGTACGCGATACACGACCAACCACACTCCGGCGACGAGCTGTTCGAGAACCCCTACGGCCTCTGGCGCCTGAGTCCCACAGATGAAGAGGCATACGACGACGAGGAAGAAGAATTCGACGACGAAGAAGACCCCGACGAAGAAGCAACACGATGAGAAATGAGCTGATCGCGTTTCTGGAGCTCTTCACCGACATTTCGTCCGAGGACCAGGCCCTGATGGAAGCCGCCTTCGCGCCAAAGTCTTTTGCCGAAGGCGAAGTCTTATTCTCCGGCGGATATGTATGCAGGGAAATGTTTTTTGTTCGCCGGGGAGTGTTGAAAATCGTCGTGACCAACGAGAAAGGCACACGGGTACTCCACTACTTTCTTCGGCAAAATCAATTTTGTACCATCCTCGAAAGCTTTCTGAACGAGTCGGTAGCCGAAGAAGATATCATCGCGGCATGCCGCTGCGAAGTCTTCAGCATCAGCAAGGCTGCCCTACTCGATCTATACAGCAAGATACCCTACCTGGAGCGCCTCATCGACCAGATTCGGCAACAAGCGCTGCTCGACAAGATCCGCATACGCAACACCTATCTGGGCCATGACGCCCAAACCCGCTACAAACTGTTTCTGATGCAACAATCCGACATTGCCCTGCAGGTGCCCCTGAGCGATGTCGCTTCCTATCTGGAAATTACGCAACAGTCGCTCAGCCGCATTCGCAAGAACCTGCGATAGTCCTTTCGTTTTTACCATTTGGTAAATCCTTCCTTCCCGTGCCGACAGACCTTTGTGAAAACAAAACAAAGGACAATCATGAGCACATCTGACAAACAGGCCAATCAGTTTACACTGGCAGGGAAGAGGGTTATCATACTGGGCGGTAGCGCCGGCATCGGGCTGGCAGTAGCCCAGGCGGCCGCGGCCGAAGGCGCCATCGTCGTTATCGGCTCCAGCAACCCTAAGCGTGTGGAAGAGGCATTAAAAACACTACCAGCTACCGCCACTGGCTATACAATAGACCTATCGGCCGAAGAGGCTATTAAAAATTTCTTCGCGACCATCGGCGCTTTTGACCACCTGGTCTATACCGCCGGCGAGAATATTAGCCTAAGCAACATTACTGAAACGGATACAGCCTTTGCCCGCAACTACTTTACTATACGCTACTGGGGTGTGTTCCTGTCGATCAAGTATGGGGTAACCTCACTGCGTAAAGGCGGTGCCATTACGCTCACCAGCGGGGTGGCGGCAGAACGTCCCGGTAAGGGATGGTCACTCGGCGCCTCGATCTGCAGCGCCATGGAGGGATTTACTCGGGCAATGGCGGTAGAGCTTGCGCCGATTCGGGTGAACATTGTTTCGCCAGGGGTGGTGAAGACCGATCTGTGGTCGGCGATGACGGCGGAAGAACGCGATGGCATGTATACTGCGACAGGCAATGCGCTGCCGGTGAGAATGGTAGCGGGACCGGAAGAGATTGCGCTGACATATTTATACCTGATGAAACAGCCTTACACTACCGGGCAGACTGTGGTCGTAGATGGAGGCTGGGTGTTGGTGTGATCCTGGGACTTGCACCAGGTGAGGTATCGCCCGTTTTTGGAGTTTGCATATAGCTGTGCAATGTCCGGAAACGGGCTTTTTTTATAAGATTATCATTATTTACTTAACGAAAGTGAAACTAATAGATTATATTCACGTTTGCTAAGGAAATATGAGCGTTCTGCCGCCCCGGTATCCCTTAAAATTTCTGCGATGGTTTTGTCGCGAAGACTACCTCGACGAGGTGGAGGGGGATCTTACAGAGCTTTTTGAAAAACAACTCGATCAGTCGCCTGTTGCGGCCCGCTGGAAATTTGCAGGGTGTGTAATTCGCTACCTGCGTCCCGAATATATTAAGTTCTTTCACCGTAGCCGTCATACTCCACGGTCTTACCTCAGCCTTGCCATGATCCAAAACTATCTTATGCTTGCGTTTCGCAACCTATGGAAGCGCGCCACCTTTTCGAGTATCAACATCTTGGGTTTGGCTACTGGCGTGGCGGCGTGCCTGGTGATTCTGCACTATATTGATTTTGAGACCCGCTACGATACGTTTCACACCCGCACAGGATCTCTTTACCGGATAATCCGTCAACTTCATAAAGAAGGTGAAGCCATGGGCCCCACCCCTAAGACGACATACGGCCTGGGGCCTGCCCTGGCGGAAGAGCTTCCTGAAGTGGAGACCTATATCCGCACACATGAGGACGCCGGTGTCTTGACCTATCATTCCTCCACGGGCGAGTTCCAGGCCTTTCACGAAAACCATATCCTCGCCGTAGACTCAACATTTCTGCAAGCGTTTACATTTTCTTCGATCGAAGGAAACACCGCTACCGCTCTGGATGCTCCCAATAATATTGTCATCACGCATGCGATAGCACGCAAGTATTTTGGTAACGACGAGGCGCTGGGCAAAACACTCCAGCTTGCGGGTGGACGCATGAAGGGTGACTATACGGTCGCCGCTGTTCTGGAAGATATACCGCAAAATTCTCACTTTGACTTTACCATCCTGGTCCCGATGCATAACATGCTTGCCAGCCGGCAATATAGTCAGGAAGACGGGTGGGGCTGGAATAACTTTCAAACGTACCTCATGCTGCGCGAGAATATTTCACGCGACGTCGCATTACGAAAACTACCGGACCTTTGTCATCGTTACCTGGATCCCAAGGTGAAAGAAATTAATGGCCGTATAGAGATGGATCTGCAGCCCGTGCACACTATACACCTGACACCCGGCTTACGGCACGACGTCGAGACGGTAAATCCTCAGACCTTATATTTTTTTGGTGTGATTGGCGCCTTCATTCTTTTTATAGCCTGGATCAACTACATCAATTTATCAACCGCCCGCGCATTGGAACGCGCGCGCGAAGTAAGTATCAAAAAGACTATTGGCGCCATCCGCGGCGAGCTGGTGATGCAGTTTCTACTCGAATCGTTTGTGATCAATGCTATTGCGTTGGTGTTAGCGGTCGGTTTGGCTACGTTGTTAATGCCGGCATTGGCTGGTGTTACGGGTAAAGCGCTTGCGTTTCAATTCAACGATCCGAGAACCTGGATAACCCTCGGCACACTGCTCGCGTGCGGCACACTGGCATCAGGCCTATATCCGGCGTTTGTATTGTCGTCGTTTCGGATAACGCAAGGCCTGAAAGGCGCAGGCCGCCCGGGACGGTTCTCGCTGCGTCAGGGCTTGGTTGTTTTTCAGTTTGCTGCATCGCTTATCCTGATGGCCGGTACGCTGGCCGTATACAGGCAAATTGATTTTATGCAATCGAAAGACAAGGGCATGCAAACCGACCAGATGCTAATTGTTGCCGGGCCGGGCACACTTCCGTGGAAGGAAGCCAGGCAGCAACTGGCACTGTTTAAAGAAGAAGCACAAAAGATCCCGGGCGTAGATGCGATCACCACCTCGGGCGCTGTGCCGGGACAGGAACACAACTGGGGGGCTAGCATTCGTCAGCGCTCCACGCCGGCCGGTGATGCCAGGCTCTGCAGCATTGTCTGGATCGACCCGGACTTTATTTCTACCTATGACATTGATATTGTCAGCGGTAAGAACTTTGATCCTCGCATACGTTCCAGTATGCAATCCGTTATCATCAATGAAGCAGCACTGTCGGCGTTAGGGTTTCATACGGCCGAAGAAGCCCTTCAACAACAAATCCTTATGGATCGGGATACAGCCACGATTACGGGAGTACTTAAAAATTACCATTGGAACTCCTTGCGCCAGGCACACGTTCCGTTCCTCTTCCTGGCCGACACCATTGTACCGCGCACTATTTCCATTCGTCTGGAGGGTGGCTCCATACAGGCGTCAACAGAAGCTATTGGCGACCTGTATAAAAAGCTGATGCCTGCCGATCCATACGAATATCAATTCCTGGACGATTCCTTTAACGCTCAGTATAAAAGCGATCGCCAGTTTGGTAATATCTTCGGCGTGTTTGCCTGCCTGGCAATAGCAATCTCGTGTCTGGGGCTTTGGGGACTTGCTGCCTATACCACATCCCTGAAACTAAAAGAGATTGGCGTGCGCAAAGTGCTGGGAGCCTCCATTGGCAGTATTCTGTATTTACTATGCCGGCAGTTTTTACTATTGATTGGGGTGGCCGCCGTCCTTGCCATCCCCATGGTGTGGTGGGGCGTTGATCGTTGGCTGCAGGGATTTGCTTACCGCATCGGGCTACCGTGGCATCTGTTCGTGGTACCTGTTGTTGCACTTACGGGCATAACACTCCTGACCGTGAGCATGCAAGTGATCAAAGGCGCTACGGTCAATCCTGTAAAGGTGCTGCGATCAGAGTAAATGTCATGCGGTCACCTGCGTAGACACGTACCACTGATTGCCGTCGAAGTCCGTGAAGCCACCACGGCGGTCCGGATCGTCTTCTTTTTGCACGGGCTCGCCAAGCGATTGGCAACCCAGCGCCAAAGCCTTTTTATAAACGGCGTCGACATCCGCGACGTATACGTGCATCATGTGGGTTATCGCCCCAAATTGTTGAGAGGCTTGGCTTACCATGAGCACGGAGTCATCTACGCGCAATTCCAGGTGCATGATCGTACCGTCCGGACGATCAAATTTGCGCAATTCGGTGGCCTGGAATAGCTGCTGCATCAAGTTCGCAAACTTCTTTGCGTCGCTCGAAACGAAATAGGGCGAAACGGAACTGTAGCCGATGGGTTTGAAGGGATTTTTCATGATCATAACCTACGATTTTTCCACGTAACATCCCAGCTGACGGTCTTCCACAGACACCTAATGGGCTAAAACCGAGCATTTTTGGCTATTTCGTTAGCTCACCACAGTTCATAAACTTTCAGAAAAGTCTGAAAATTCAAAACTTAGTAATATATTTACCGTAAATAAGGATGCAGCGGTATTTAAAAAACCGATTCTTATGAAAACGCTTGAAGACCACACCATCCTGTACGACAACGAATGTCCCCTGTGCGTAAACTATACCCGCGCCTTTGTGGTGACGGGTATGCTGGAGCAAGAGGGACGAAAGCCTTACAACGATTCCGTTGGGAAAATAGAAGGTGTAGATTGGGACCGCGCGCGCAATGAAATAGCCCTGGTCAATCACCGCGACCACACGGTTGCTTACGGTGCGGACGCCATTGTAGCGGTGCTGGCAAATCGTTTTCCTGTTTTTCGCTTATTCACACGGGTGCGGGCATTACGCTGGCTTGTCGGTAAACTCTACTTCTTCGTTTCCTACAACCGGAAGGTTGTGGCGCCCGGTAAAGTCTTTGAAGGTATCAATACGTGCACACCTTCCATGCACTATGGTTATCGTTGGGTCTATATTCTATTGACCTGCGTGATGGCATCTCTGGTGCTGACAAACTATACACAACTGCTCGTGCCACTGGTTCCGACCTCAACCTTTGGACGTGAATTTCTGGTATGCGGTGGACAGCTTGTCTTTCAGGGCATCTTGGTCGGCATGTTAAACCGGCAGCGGTGGATCCATTATCTCGGCAATATGATGACCGTATCACTGCTGGGCGCACTGCTGTTATTACCTGCCCTCCTACTCCGCGACGTCGTTACTACACCCTTGCCTTATACAATCTATTTTATGATGGTCGTAGCGGTGATGTTCCTGGAGCACTATCGTCGTGTTAAAATACTGGAGCTCCCCTGGGTAGTGTGTTTTACCTGGGTACTGTATCGCTTTATTGTACTCGGGCTCATTTTCTAATTTCTGTTTATATGAAAAAGATTGTCATTGCCGGCGGAACGGGCTTTCTGGGAAACTGCCTGGCCCGGCATTATGAAGCCAACGGCTGGAAGGTTATTATCCTGACACGAGGCGCCACACGTCAACAAGGCGCGGTGCAGTATGTATCGTGGGATGGAAAGAACCCCGGACCGTGGGTCACCACGCTAGAAGGTGCGGATGTTGTTGTAAACCTGAATGGACGGTCTGTCGACTGTCGCTATACGGAAGAGAATAAACGCCTGATCTACAGCAGCCGCCTCGACGCCACGGCCGTACTGGGCGCCGCCATACAGCGGGCGAAGACTCCCCCCAAGATATGGCTCAATGCTGCTTCTGCCACGATTTATCGCTATGCAGAAGATCGCGAGATGGATGAATACACGGGCGAAATAGGAACAGGCTTTTCTGTAGATGTTTGTCAAAAATGGGAGGCCGTCTTTAACAGTGTTGACACGCCCGAAACGCGTAAGATCTTATTGCGCACTGGTATTGTGCTGGGTAATCAAGGAGGCCCCCTGCGACCCTTAAAAATGTTGGCGAGACTGGGAGCCGGCGGAAAGCAGGGTAGCGGTAATCAATATTGCAGCTGGCTGCACGAAACAGACTTTGTGCAGATCGTAGACTTTCTGGTAAGGCATCTGGAAACCACGGGAGTATACAATGTCACTGCACCGGTACCTGTCACGAATAAACTCTTCATGCGTGCGCTACGCAGGGCCATGGGTATGCCCGTTGGTATACCACTGCCTGCGTGGCTCCTGGCAATCGGCGCGCGCCTCATTCAAACGGAGCCAGAATTGATCTTAAAGAGCAGGCGGGTTGCTCCAGCGCGTTTGCTGCAAGCCGGGTATCGCTTCCGCTTTCCAACCATTGAACAGGCGCTACGTCATCTTTGCTGATGTTAGTACACACCTCACACCGAAAGAGCCCAGCTAGTTGCCCTGGGCTCTTTCATTTGCCGCTTGCAAATCTTAATAGCCTTATCGTGCCAGAATTTGTTCCAGGCGTTGCAAGGATGCCTCTGTTCCCAGGCGGAAGCTGTCTTTGTTCTCCTGAAAGGTCTCGAGCTCTTGTTGTGTCGCGTTGTTGGGCGAGCTTTCGAGCGTCAGCGTTGTTATTCCTTTTTCTTCTTTCAATGTAACGCGTACAAATATTTCCAGAGGCCATGAGTCGAAAAATGGTGCCCGCGTTACAGTACCCTTTTCATCCGTAAACGAGAGAATGAATTCGATCAGGTCATGCCGACGAATGTTACCAAAGACAAACCTCGCCCACATTGGTCCCTGCTCGGTGTCCATTCTAAAACGGAATAGTCCATCGGGTTTGAAATCGAGGCTTAGGGCTGAAACGTTGAATATGTCGGAAGGCGCCCACCATTCGGCGAGGGCATCTGCTTCTGTAAAGGCATTAAACACAGCTTCTGCCGGGTAGTTGTATTGACGCGTCAAGGTCAATACGGATTCTTTAGTCTGACTTGCGCTTTGCATGTTTCTTTTGTTTTTTTGTTTTCGCTAAATACTTATCCAAATTATCCAGGCGGGTGCCCCAAAACTGCCGGTACTGTTCAACCCAGTCTGATACCTCGCTTAACTGTGCTAAGCTTGCGGAGCAGCACCGTTCACGTCCTTGCTGCTCGATAACCACCAGGCCGCATTCCGTCAACATCTTGATGTGCTTGGAAATGGCCGGTCGGCTAATCGAAAAGTGGTCCGCAACAGCATTCAAATTCATCTTTTGGTATGTCAGCATACCAATGATCTCTCGCCGGGTAGGGTCGGCAATGGCTTGAAATACGTCTCTTCGCATAGGTGTTATGTAACAAATCAGTTACAAATAAACGCGTAACAAAATTGTTACGCAATAGGGATGGGCATATTTTTTTAACCGTTGGGGTTAATACCCAAAATTCACAAAACCATGTATACACAACCGAAATTCATTTGGTATGCCACGGATTATCATACCACAGAGCAGTTTTCGTTAAGCGTATCGGCGACACCCACGGCGAAGGGGCTTATTATTGGCGAAGCTGATGGACAGGCTGTGCACATTGAATACGAGGTTCAGGTCGATGCACAATGGCAAGTGTCGCAGGCGATCGTGAAGAAAAACGGTATGCCATTTCTGAACATCAGCCGGAAGAGTGATGGACGTTGGTTTGACCACGAAGGTCAGCACCTAAGCCGCTTTGACGACTGCATCGACATTGACCTTTCGTTAACGCCTTTTACCAATACGCTTCCCATTAAACGACTTGGCTTACAAAAGCAGCAGTCGGCTGACATTAACGTTGTTTATATTGACCTTGTTGGTGAAGATCTATACCCGGCTCCGCAACGCTATACGCGCATGGGTGATCACCACTATCATTTTAAAACGTTAGACTATGAATTTCACGCCGACCTGGTGACAGACGATGAGGGGTGGGTGGTGTATTATTCGGGGCTTTGGGAGCGTGTGTATCCGTCGCAGACGGCATTTGCAACGGAGCGGGAGGTGTTGTTGTCGGAGCTTCGGGGGCTGCAATCTTAGGCGCGGTGGGTCCAATAAAGGGCTCACATTATTTGTTTCAACGGATGATACGGTTTAGCAGGTCGGATTCCAGTTCAGGCCAGGGCTTGCGTAGATCGATGGTGCGGAAGCTGATGGTTTGGCCACGGACCTGGAAGGTCTGGTCGAAGTCGGTTGTTACAGTGGGATATAACAGTACACCCTCCACTACACGGCCGGCATTGGCGTCGTTCAATAGGTTGCTGACATAGGCATGTACCTGAAAAAAATGTGCTGACCGGAACTTCTCCTGATCATAACGCGACACCATGGCATCTTTGTAATACTTGGCGTCGATTACCAGCTTGCGTGTGGCATCTGTGAGCGTGACATCGGTTTTCATTTTGGGTAGAAAATCAAGCGAGGAGTTGCCCACTGGCACAGCTTGCCACGTGATGTATTCCGACGCGACGGTATAACGACTGCCTACCTCGTGGCGATAAAAGTTATAGATGAATTTCTCGAAAAGTGCGGCCATTTTCTCTTCGTCACGTACGAAGTCGCGGAATATCCATTCACCTTTGGCTTCGTGAAACAGCAGGTTTTCGTGCAGAACACGCGCTACGTTTAACAAGAACTTGTAAAAGCCATTGTTGCGGTGTAATACCACCCGCGAGAAGTCGTGGGATGTGATGCGAATATCGTCTACATCGTGAAAGTGTTGATACAGGGGGCGTAATTGATCGTAGTTACGCTCGTCGAGTTTGGGGTAACGCAACAGTTGATGAATGGTGGCTTTGAGCAGCTGGTTTTGTAGTACGTCGTGTGTTAGCTCGTCATATGCACAGTAGGCCCGGGCCATGGCCAGGCTGTTGCGTTTGATTGACTCCATGAGCTGAAGCTTGCCTTTAATGCCGTGACACTCTTCTATGGATGACCTATAGCTACGATCAAGACCACGTTTGAATAGAAAGCGCAGTCCACTTACGAGTACGCGGGCAAAGAGGTTAGGCAAATCTTTGAACTTTTGCGCGTTTACGGCTACCAGATCACGCTCTTCGAGCTTATCCCATGCATAGCACAACAGGTAGTATATATTCTGAATGGGAATCTCTTTCATGACTCGAGGATCTCGATTGCTCTGGTGAGCTTTGCTGTGTTATCGAACCAATATTCTTGTAACAACGGTTTAATCTCATTGTCGATGATAGACCGGTATGCTGGCACCAAAGGCTGCTCTAACGCTGTGAAATACGCATGGCCGATCTGAAAACCGCTGCCCAGGTTAGGGTCGGTCACAATCATCTGGTTCACTTCCGCCAGCTTTCGTACTAGGTTGCTGATGAAATCTTCCGGCAGCGCGTTATCGCGGAGTGCCCTAATAAATCTCTCCGAATAGTTCGGCGCCAACGTCACAAATGCAAAGCGGCGGCGGAGGGCAAAGTCTACCATGGCCAGCGAACGGTCGGCGGTGTTCATGGTTCCGATCATATATACATTGGCGGGAATGTAAAATCGCTCGGCGCTGTTGGCCGCATAGATGAGCGGAATGGCAAACTCTTCACTGCGTTTGTCGTGCTCGAGAAGCATCATCAATTCACCAAAGATCTTGCCGAGATTGCCGCGGTTGATCTCGTCAATGATGAAGACGTAATCATTTTCAAGGTCTTCCTGTGCGCGCAAACAGAAATTATAAAAGACACCGTTCTTTAACGCAAATCCACCCGCGCCGATGGGCCGGTAGCCCTGCACAAAATCTTCATAGCTGTAGGACTGGTGGAATTGGATGGTCTCGACGAACCGCTTGTCCTTGTTGCTCGTGAGCAAGTGTGCCAGGCGCTTGGCAACAAATGTCTTGCCCACACCCGGAGGACCTTGTAAGATAAGGTTCTTTTTCCGTTTTAATAGGTGGACGATATCCTCGATCTGTTTTGCTGCCAGAAAAATCTCGTTGTATAGCTCATCCCGGAGATTTAAGTCTTCGTGCTCTATTTCATATAGGCTACTCGCCTCATGGAGTATAGCCGCGTCGGGCAGGTCTTTATATTCTCTTATCAGACTATCAAGATCAACGTTCATTCGCGGGAAGTCTAACGGCTTGTCGGTATCGTACACGGCTTTCACCAATGAATTTCCGTACCGGTCGGGCGTTTCATTCAGATGTTCCTTAAACCACGACGCGATGGTAGGCCGGACTTGTGTATTGGGCCATGCTTGTAGCGACGCATTTGGAACACTTATACCATACGCCAGCACCATTTTTTTTACATGCCGATAGTACAGAAATATGGGAAAGATGCCGTTTTGAATGGTATTGTTCTCGTCCGTAAATGCTATCCAGGGTACTTTGGCCTGATTGCCTTTTCCAAAGCTCACTTGCAACCGTAATCCCTTATGCTCTTTGGGATAATCTGCCCGGGTCAAATCATTCGTCGCGGCCTGCTCCAGAAATTGCTTTAGTACAACGGGTATGTTTGCATTTGAATTTATACCGAGCGTATCCCGGATTTCATTCACGAACGGTTTATTTGTCGTAATATTGATCAGCGACCAGTGCATTCTTCTCTCTTTCACCTCCCACTCCCCTTTCCGAATCCAGTTCACTTTACGTATGTGTTTGTAATCCTCTCGTCTATCCTCGTACTGATATTCAGACGTAACAAAGCCGTAGCCTAAAATTACACTCCGTTTACCCCGTACGACAACAACATCCCCTTCCCTGACACGGCGATAAAAATCCCAATATGCCCCGGCTTCTTTTTCATAGCGCGGGCGATCGGGATACTTGTCTCGCAAATCCAGACTGGATTTAAATTTCTTCAAATCACCCAGATCATCGAAAGGCAATCCGATGATACCTTCTTGATAGAACTCTTTCCACTTTTCAGTATTGTCATCCAATTTATAGAGCCAATACTGTATGGCATCAGAACCTGCTTGCCTTTCGCCATTAAACTTACTAACCTCTTTCATAACATTGTTACATACAAAAATCTAAAGTAGAAAAATTGAGGCATATTAAATACCTGCTATTATTTTACAATAAGAATTCTTTCTTTGTGCTGTTCATCCGCCGCCGTCAACAACAATACATACAAGCCGCCCCCCAACGACGAGACGTCTACGGTGAGAACATGCTCGTGCTGTTCCCAGGAAAAGTCAGTACGTATTATACCGCGGCTATCAATGACTTGCAGCTCGATCGGCATCTGTCTTTGAGCACCGATATCGATAAATAATACATCATTGGCAGGAACAGGATAAGCGCGCGGTGTTTGACGATGTTCGCCCGATTCATTGCTTACAACGCTTCCCCCGATTTTAAATATAGTAGTCGGCTGAGAAAGGTCACTGGCGTTGCCTGCACTGTCCATGGCCTGCAATGCGATTGTATGTTTCCCGACATATAGTATCGCATCATGCTGATAATCCCAACCGCCAACGGCATCTGTTATTGCTGTTGCTATGACATTTCCATTCAGGGTGATGAGAACGTGAGAGCCTGCTTCTGAAATACCAGCCAGCATCAGTACATCATTTTCGATACTGCTGTTGTGTGCAGGAATGATTAACTGGGGTGGTGCCGGTAGTACTCCATCGACGGAAAGATGACTTGTGCCCTTCAAGGAAGACTTGCTTCCCGGCGTTGGCAGTGTTAAGACGGCGTCTGTGGCGAGAGAATCTTGTATGATTGCGCCGTTGAGCGATAGTGCTTGCGCGGAGACATAGTCCGCCCTGGAAGTAAGATCACCTGTCTGTACAGTATAATCAAATAGCAACTGTGGTGTACCAGATCCTCCCTGGTAGGTGGCCTGACTGCCTTCGCCTATCGCCAACGCGAGTGTAGGAGCTGCCCGCGATACCCAGACGGCATGATTAAATTGTACGGCGAGCATGATACGATCACCCACTTTGTAAAGCCCATCGGCGGACAGTGCTGTTACGCGTGTGACGACCGCGGGGGTGGCTATAACCGCTATGGTAATCGTGCCGAGAGCGGTCTGCGGACCGCCTTCGCCTACGTTGCCCAGGTCGTTGGTTGTAACGGTAAGGGTAGCAGTCCCCGGTTTCAATGGCCGGAAAGCCAATGTTGCCAACACTGCGTTGATACTATCCAGCCGGCCTGTGAGAACCAGCGTAGAGACTTCTGCATTATTTTCACCCGGCCCAGAGCTTGTCACCAGTACTCCCCGGATAGCGGTGAGCGTAACCATGATGTTCCGTTCACTTGCGTCGACATCACTTACCCGAATGGATCTCGTGCCTGTAAATGTGAGCAGCTCGTTTTCTTTCGTTGTCTGATTGCCCGGAAGGTTGTTAATCGGGGCATCATTTACGGGAATAACGGCAACCGACTTACTGACCACCGTTTGCTGTGCTCCGCCGCTCCCTGAGTTACCCAGGTCATTGATCGTTACACGGATTGACTGGCCGCTCGTGGCATCTTTCACAGGAGTATATATCAGATTTTGCTGTTTCAGCCAGGTGTTGATGGAGAGTATTGGACCTGTAATGTTAATGACGCGGGTGCCCGTACGTACAATCGACAAATCGGGCGACAAGGTTGTCGCTGTGAATGCGCTACCCGTCGGAAGAGACTCAAATGTCACTCGTACCGGACTATTACCGGCATCGGCGTCAGCAAAAACAATTTCGCTTAGGGGCGTAGGGGTATCTTCCCGCACAGAAATTAGCACAGGAAGAGATACCACGGGTTTGTTATTGCTATTCGTTACAACAATAACTAATGTAGCAGTATCACATTGCATGTTTCCGTCGCACACCTGGTATAACAAACGCTCGATGCCCTCTTGGTTGCGACGCGAGATGTAGGAGAAGGTGCTGTCGCCAGTAAGGACCAATGAACCCCAGACGGGTTCTGTTAGGATTGAAGCTCGTAGTCGATCCTTGTCATAGTTTAGTACGCCTTGTAACAAGTCTCCCGTCACCAGGGTGGTATCGGAGACAGCGAGAATGATGTCGGGTGCGGAAGGTGGGTAATCGACATCGGCCATGGTAATCGTTACTATGCCTTCGGCGCACGCGTTTTCGGCGTCACAGGTTCTATACACAAATGTGTCGGTGCCGTGGTAGTCTGCAACGGGATGATACATGAATGTGCCGTTGGGATAGAATGTCAGCGTGCCGTGCGCCGGTGGTGAAACTAACGTCGCGATATGAACGACGTTTGTGCCGCTATTGGGATCGACGTCATTGCCCAGTACACCCAAGGCTGAGTTTTTAATAAACAGCCCTTGATGCTCTTGAATATAATAGTGGTCAGGTATTGCCTGTGGCGCTTCGTTTTCACCTCCCATCTGGAAGGTTATGGTAGCCGACGTGCATGCTCCCCAGGTATCGCACGTTGTGTAGGTGGCGGTGTAAGTGCCGGTTGATCCGGGTTGTGGTGTATACTGCACGCTGCCATCGCGCCCGATCATTACGTGTCCTATGGGAGTATCGCGTGTGAGCTTTGATTCAAACGAGCCCTTGGCAGGGTGATAGTCATTCCTTAATACACCCGGAGCCGGAATGGCGAGCGATGTCTGACCTGTGGGTATGCGATAATAATCGTTTGTAGCTACCGGTGCCGGGCGAAGTACGACTATGTCGAGGCGCACCACCGATGTGGCGCTGATGGATCCGTAACCATCGCTTATGGCTACACGAATGGCGCGCGTAGCCACGATAGGATTGACGGCATTCAAGTTGGTATAGGCCAGGCTTCGTATGACGGCCGTGATACTGGCCGCCGATGCCTTTTCGTTGAAACGAACGGTCAGGCTGATCCAGTCCAGGGCGGGTTGACAGGTGCCAATGACGACACCGTTGTAAAGCACTTTGCGTCCCTGTAATGTTATGCGCGCTGTACCTGAAGTTGTCGGGCGAATTGACAGGCTATCTTCGCCAGGAAGGCCTTGTGTGAGAATTACCGTCAACTGTGCCCGGTTGAAATCCGGAGCGGTGCCTGCCAATACGGTGGCATTGCTGTTTAAATCGATGCCTACCGTACTGCCGACCCGCATGTAATGGATGTTGTCAGCATTTAACGACCGGATATCCGGTGGTGTGTAGGCTGCTGCTCGGAGTAACGAAAAATAGCTGATAAAAAGACACAATAGCGCCGTGCGCCTGCGAATGAACAAAGAAATCATACACAAGTTAAGATTAAGATGGATAAAACAATATAATTCAACTATCGGGGCACTCCGGAATGCCTATAGCCTATAGCTTCTAACTTTTTTGAAAGATCGTAATTCAAGTATAACAAGAATATTTTAGAATACAACACCGCCGGTCAATTATACACCTGTCGATAGTGTATATTCTGAATCAAATCGAATCAGGTATATGTTTTTATCTTGCAAGCGCTTGCAGAGCTCGTCTAACGTTTCTTCACGAAAGACCACGCCGACGCGTTTTCCCAATTGTTGCATAACACAGGTGTCGTATATATTGTGTGCATTGGCCAGGCTGATAAAGCTTAATAAATCCAGCAGCACCTCGTCGTGGCCGAGCACAGCGTCAAAACCGTGATCTTTCATCAGGGATTTTACCCGATCCAACTCAGTGGGTACACATGAGGCCGACAACGTGAGGCGGTATAGACCGTTCAGTTCCAACGAAAATTTCTTAAGCGTGCTCGCGTGCAGGGCGGCAAGGGGAGCATCTGTCTCGCGCAGTACGTCCAGTGCGATTTTAACGATACCGGAATTATCAGGGTCGTTGTGTCCATCCAGGGTGAAGTGGTCGAGAAACACTTTCTCGTCTAATAGCTCCCAGTTGGCCAAAAAATGACTGTATAGTAATTTTTCTTCGGCTAAGAATATCACACAGGTGTTAAATGGCACTTGCATAACCCGGTAGTTGCGCAGGACACCTTTTGCTTTGATAGGTGGGTAATTACCGGGATTGGGCAACGTCATAGCCAGCCGATAGTCCTGACCGTCTACCATTATATCCGGGGTGTGGATTTCGCTGCCGGCGGGGGAAATCGGTATATAAACCAGTACCCGGTCCTCGCGCGTGATTTCAATATAGGCCTCGCGACTAAACAGCCGGAAGTATTTGCGATGAAAAAACCGGCTTTGGGTTACGGACTCACCGTGCTGGATCAAGTCTGTATATAACGCGCGGTGCAATGCGAGGCCCGCCTGTTGGTCTGCTTCGGTCGTGAACATGTTCAGGCAGTGAGCGACACGGCTGGGGTCGGTAACGTCTCGTTCAAACTGATCAATGACGTGGGGCGGCAACATGCGCAGCTGCCCGATTCGACTGCCGAAGTACTCGGCAAGGGAAGCCGGAATGTGTTCCGGGCGGGTGTTGGGGCGAAGCGTTGCGGTAAACCAACCGATATCGTTGTAGAAGAAGTTGACGATGAAGTTTAGGAATATATTGGGGTCCCAGAACTTTTTGTTATTGTCGGCTAACATGCCCTGCAGGCTTTTGACAAACAGGTAGCCCTGGAGCGAAGGACTTTTGGTAGCATCTAAAGGCTGGCGCAGTAAAGTGCTTTTGTGTTGTATGCCGCCGAGTCCACCAACGCGTTGTGCTTGCAGGAAGGAGAGATACTCTTGTTCGGTTTGTTCGATGCCGGCTTGCTGCATTTGCTCCAGCGTAAGGCCGGAGTAGGCCATGGCCATAAACACCAGGTGTCCTGGTACGGACTGGGTGGGCGTGGGATAAGAGTCGTAGGTGGCAAACAGTGCCAGTCCTTCGGTGAGGGGTTCGAAGATTTGTTGTAGTACCTGCAGCCGCAGGCTGTTGGCAACCAGATCGGCTTTATCGCCGGCCAGCAATACGTCGGCGTTCAGAATGTTGCCGGCGCTTCGGGCAGCGACCTTGCGGACAAAGAAGAGCAACTGTCCCCATAGGGTGTTCTGGCACCAGTGCCGCGTACTCTCGTGCACGGCAGAAGAATGGGTGGCAGGTGGATATTGTTGCCCGAGGTACAGGTTGGCAAGATCTGCGGTGTTGCTGCTAGTCAAGGTGGCGCGCCGTTAAAAAAATGGGGGCATCACTAAATTAGGCGATTTGTACTTCTTTTGACAGGACTGCAAAAATATTTTTCAATCGGTTGCCGTCTGCCGTGGGGCTAACGCTATAACTGTATTGTGTACATCGGCGGCAGAGTAAAAGAAGTCCCCGGGCGCCGTCTTCGGCACACGGGGGATTCTTGCGGACAATTTTATTTGTCCAGGTTTGTTGCTGTTGCCAGGGTACGAACGGCCTCCATGTCTTTCTTCACTTGCTCCATCTTCTTTTCGGCCAGGCCATAGGCATCCGGCCCCAGGAACAGGTGCAGTACCGACTCGGCCTGCTCGGCTACCTGGATCAACACCTCGGCCGCTTTGACGGGGTCGCCCGCCTGGTTTCCTTTGATGCTACTTTCATGCAACGTCTGCATTTCGCGCACGGCCTTATAGGCTTCGATGGGATGCTGCGGCACCGCCAGCGACGAAGACTCCAGGAAGTTGGTGCGGAAGTACCCCGGCGATACCACCGTTGCCTTGACGCCAAACTCTTTTATCTCATCGGCGAGCGACTCTGTAAAGCCATGCATGGCAAACTTGGTGGCGCAATAGATGCCGAAGCCTGGAAAGCTGCCGGTAAAGCCGCCAATGGAAGCAATGTTAAAGATGTGACCCGACCGTTGCGCACGCAGGTACGGCAGTGCCTGACGAATGACGTTTAATGCGCCAAATACGTTTACGTCAAAGTTTGTGCGTGCCTCGGCGTCGGTCAGCTCTTCCAGGCCTCCTACTAACCCATAGCCGGCGTTGTTCACGACGACATCTATCTCACCAAATTTGGCGCGCGTGGCATCGATCGCCTTGCGAACGATGTCTTCTTTTAGCAAGTCGACTTCCAATGGCAGGAAGGCATCCGCACTTCCCTCGGGCACGGCAGCTTTGAGCTCAGCCAGCTTACGCGATGTGGCCGCTACCTGATATCCTTTATGCAATAACGCATGCACTAACGCTAGCCCCAGTCCTTTCGAGGCTCCTGTTACAAACCATACTTTTGTTTTCATCTTCTTTGAATGTTTTTAGTGTTATAACTGCAGCTGCTTTTGATGATTCAAAGGTAGTGGGCCGGCGTCGGGACCACCTTGCGGGAATGAAAGCGATACTTGCAGAATTCAAACCATCGGTAAAGACAAGAACGTGGTGGATGCCGAAGTTCCTCTAGCCACCCGAATGTAGGGTCGTCGAAATAACGACGTTCCATAGATGATGCAGCTGGCCTGGTAGCCCGATTTGATAAGGAGATGGACGTGCTGGTGGACGCACGGGCGTTATGCGGCGTTACCGTTAGGGGTGTATTCGTCGAGAGAGATCATACATACGCTTTGCTAATGTTCTCTGTATTTCCAGCATTTGCTCAGGCGTAACATCCGGTGGCGTATGATCATGATGGTGGTTGCCACCCGCATGGGTGTGATGTGTTTCGTTACCAGGAACTTCGACAACATCTCCTTCCCATGCTTCAAATAGTTGTCGCCAGTGGACGATCGAGTCATTTGAGATCGTGTTCATTGAATCTGCTTCGCCGTTATTTATTGCCTTCTCTACGAGAACCGCGATGGCCATTGTTTCGTTATGAATATGTGCGGCTTCTTCCATAATAACATCGTTGCCACGACCGCCACTGCAGGCGGTTATTACTAGACTAGTAAGCATTAACGTGCGATTTTTCATATAGCTAGCTCAAAGAGACACATACTGCTGCCAGGCCAATAAACAGTCGTCTATTGGCCTCCTGGCAAACAGGATCTAAAACAAAAATATAAGATTGGCTTTGCAATTGCAACACAGTTGCACATATATTTGCAACTGTGTTGCGGTATATATTCTAATCTTGTGAAGAATGGGAAGATGGTTTCAGCGTCGCGTGCAAACGCTATGGACGGGGGTGCTCTTGTGTTTCAGCGCTGGCTTTGTTGCCTTGGGGCAGATTCCGCCACCTGTGACAAACGGTTGGGCATTATTCAGTCAGGTAAAATACTCCCAGCGCTTCTTTAAAGAGTACAACGAATCCTTTCTCGTGCCGGCATTCGATGCTCGTATGCGACAGTATGAAAACCAGGAAGTTTTGCTGAAGGGACATTATATGCCATTGGACCTCGAGGAGAAGAACGTTATTATTCTTTCTAAGTTTCCCTATTCAGCCTGTTTTTTCTGTGGCGGGGCAGGTCCTGAGTCTGTTGCTGAAATACATTTTCGTACCAAACCTCCGCGTTTTAAGACAGACCAGGTGTTGCAGGTCTCTGGAAAGCTCGTGCTTAACACCAACGATGTCAACCACATGAACTTTATTCTAAAGGACGCCGAGCTGATAATTCCTTAATGACTACTCCAATTATTATATGATAAATATGTTTAAGCCCCGGAAGCTACCGGTGACCGTGCTCAGTGGTTTTTTGGGTGCGGGTAAAACAACGTTACTGAATTACGTACTGCATAACCGGGAAGGTCTGAAGGTGGCTGTGATTGTAAACGATATGAGCGAGGTGAATATAGACGCCCGTCTGATCAAGAATGAGATTAAACTTTCGCGCACGGAAGAAAAGTTGGTGGAAATGAGTAACGGTTGTATTTGCTGCACCTTACGTGAAGATCTGATTCGCGAGGTAAGCGTATTGGCCCGCCAACGTACGTTTGATTACCTCCTTATTGAGAGTACGGGTATTTCAGAGCCTATACCCGTCGCGCAGACATTTACGTTTGAAACTGGGGATACAGGTAATGACCTGGCGGATATGACGCAACTTGACACACTCGTAACGGTGGTAGATGCTTATAATTTTCTGAAAGACTTTGGTAGCGCGGATACCGTGCACGATCGCCAGATGACGGATGATGCTGAGGACCGTAGAAGCATTGTTGGATTGTTAACCGAGCAGATTGAGTTTGCGAATGTTATCATATTAAATAAAACAGACCTCGTATCGCCCACGGACCTTGCGTTGGTGAAAGCCATTCTTACCCGATTTAATCCCGGGGCACGGATTGTTCATACGTCATTTGGAAAAGTGGACACACGAAACATCTTTAACACCGGGCTGTTTGATTATGAAAAGGCTTCGCAAGATGCGGGCTGGATTCGTGAATTAAACAATGTACATACACCTGAGACGAAAGAGTACGGCATCAACTCGTTTGTTTTTCGTGATCATCGGCCGTTCCATCCGGTGCGACTCTGGAATTATATTCAGCATGACTGGCCTGGTAACATACTTCGCAGTAAGGGTATCTTCTGGATGGCCTCGCGTGCGGACGATGCTTTGTTGTGGAGCCAGGCGGGTGGCTCTTCTAAAGCAGAAATATATGGTAAGTGGTGGGCATCTGTGCCGCGAGCGGCGCGAATGAAGCATCCTGTTTATCAGGAGAACAAACTCGTGCTGCAAAAGAAGTGGCATGCTACCTGGGGCGACCGTCTCAATGAACTAGTGATCATTGGTCAGGAGTTAAACGTCATCCTTATTACGAATGGTCTGGAGAAATGTCTTTGCGATGACGCGGAAGTCTCGCACTATTTAGAAGGAGGTATTTTTAATGATCCCTGGCCACTCTGAGACCATGTTTTACTACGATGCACGTTTTGTGACTATCAGTGTTGTATACGCGCGGTCTACCAGTTCGCCAAGCTTGTTTTTTACCTTGTCCGTTTTTGTGAGAGTATCTACAATTGTAAAGGGCGTTTGTGCAATTAGGGCCTTCGCCTTTTCTGTATCGTACAGTTCGAAGCCAAAGCGCGTGAACGGCAATGTCTCCATAAAACTTTTTTGCGCGAAGGTGATGCTAAGTCTACCGCCGGGTTTGAGCACGCGGTGCAATGACGACAGTAGGTCTAGGGGATTGACCCAAAAATACAGCGTGTTAACCGTGAATATTTTGTCGAATGAGCTTTCGTCGAAGGGAATGTTGGTGCCATCGTATAGGCAAAAGGTAGCCTGACCTGCGGTGCTATAGGTCTGGTTTATTGTCTGGGCTTCTTCGTGCATCAACGTCGATGTTTCCAGCCCGTGATAGTGTGAGGCAGGATGCTCGTCGAGTATGTACTTTAAGTGTCCAGCGTTGCCGTGACCCAACTCCAGAATTGTGTCATGATCTGCGATCGCCAGTGATTCGATTGCGCTCAGCGTCATGCCGATGTTGGTCTCGTGCATCATCGCGGCCATGTCTATACCCTTCGTGCCGTGTGGGCCTTTGAGCTGGTCAGCGATGTTCTTTAATTCTTCGTCTGTCATGGGTAGCGAGATTGTTGGCGGTTACGCCAGCGACAGACTATGTTTTTTGTATTGCACTGGCGTAATGCCTACTTCTTTTTTAAACAGTCGAGAGAAGTAGGGCAGGTTTTCAAACCCAAGGGTGTAGGCTATTTCTGATACGCTGGTGTCAGAGGCAGTCAACAGGTTTTTGGCTTCCGACATCAGGAAGAGGTGTATCAATTCCAGGGCGGTCTTGCCTGTCTCCTGTTTGAGCACGTCGCTGAGGTAACGTGGCGACAAGTGTAGCATATCGGCCATGAGCTTCACCGTGGGAAAGCCTTTGTCTGGCAGGTTGCCATTGGCGAAATATGCCACCAGGCTCTCGTTGAAGCGTGACGCGGTTTTACCCGATACTTCTACGCGATGAATAAACTGACGCTTGTAGAAGCGCTGGGAGTATTTGAGAATCGAGTCGATGTGGGAAAGAATGATGTCGCGGCTCGAGTCGTCCTGGTGTTGGGAATATTCGAGGACGATTTTTTCATAGAGATCCCAGATGATGCGTTCTTCCTGCGGCGTGAGATGTAGTGCCTCGTTGGACTCGTATTCGAAGAAGCTATATTTTTTGATCTCTGCGTGGAGTGGGTGGCCGTTGAGAAAGTCTTCGTGAAATGAAATGATGAATCCATCGTCTTCCATTTCGAGGTTTCTCATTTCTATAACCTGCCGGGGTTTGACAAACGACATGGTACCGTTGTCATGATCATATCGCGTTCTGCCATAGAGGAATACACCCGACTTCAATTTTTTAAAACCAATATTATAGAAGTCGCTGGTAAACTCCCTGCCCCCAAGCGAGCAGTCGTGATTACATCGGTATAATGCCAGGAGCGGATGGTTGGGTGGTGCGAAACCAAATTCAGCGTGTAGGGCGCCGAGACTCTTAAAATGTTTCATGCAGGTAAAGATTAATGTAACGGTAACGCCCCTGGAGAACCACATCAACCAGGGGCGACCATCCCGCATAAAACCAGGGATTTTGTTTTTTAGTTTACTTGCCGTGTGCTTTTTCGGCAACGTCTTTCCACTCCTCCCAGGTAGCCAGGCGTTCTGCATATACGCTTTTAGCAAACGGATACGCTACCTTACCCAGGAACAGGCGCAGTGGCGGCTTGGGGCTGTCGACCAGTTTCAGCACCGCATCAACGGTAGCCTCTGGGTTACCGAAGGAGTCTTCGGTGAGACCTGCCTGAAACGCGGCTTTTACGGGTTCGTATTCCGGCATCGGTGTCGTGTGCGTGGCAGAGCCGCCAGCCCAATCGGTCGAGAAGCCGTTCGGTTCGATCAGCGATACGTTGATGCCAAAGCCTTTGACTTCAGAGGCCAGTGTTTCGCTTAATCCTTCGACGGCGAATTTGGAGGCGTTGTATAATCCGAGTACGGGCAGCGTGACAATACCCAACACACTGGATACCTGAATGATGTGGCCGCTACGTTGTGCGCGCATGATGGGCAGTACGGCTTGTGTTACCCACAATAGACCAAATACGTTGGTTTCGATTTGTGCACGGGCCTCTTGTTCGCTTGTTTCTTCTACGGCGCCGAAGAGTCCAAAGCCGGCGTTGTTGATGAGCACGTCGATGCGGCCGAAGTGTTCTTTTGCTTTCTTGATCGCGGCGAACGATTGAGCGCGATCGGTTACGTCAAGCTGCAGCGGTAGGATCGCGTCGCCATATTGTTTTACCAGGTCGTTCAATGCTTCGGTGTTGCGGGCGGTGGCCACTACTTTATCGCCGCGTTTCAAAAATGCAGCGGCCCAAATTTTACCAAATCCCTTGGAGGCCCCTGTAATAAAAATTGTCTTTCCCATTTCTTTCTTGATTTTGATAAGACAAAGCTAGTGGGGCGCCCCGGGCCAGGGTTTATACAAAAGTCGGGAAGACTGATACAATTTTTCGCAACCTTTCTTGACAATACATCGTATTTCTATGTATCTTTATTCTATGTATTCAAAAGAACTATTAAAAGGAACGCTTTCCGCGATTCTGTTAAAGCTTTTGTCCGAGAACGAGCGCATGTATGGCTACGAGATCTCGCAGAAGGTAAAAGAGCTTACAGATGGAAAGATCATATTAAAAGATGGCTCCCTCTACCCTGCTTTGCAGAAAATGACGGCGGATGGCTTGTTGTCTTTTAAGGAGGAGACGGTCGGTGGACGGGTGCGGAAGTACTATTATCTGACTAAAAAAGGACAGAAGGAAAAGGCGGTGTATTTTGATGAGCTAAAGGATTTTATCCTAACGCTGAATAACATTGTTTTTCCGCAATTGAAAACTATATGAAGCTTACCGAACAAGAGATTGCGCACATCCGTCAGGTCGTAGACGCGAGTGGCATCGAACGTATATCCCTACGCGACGATATTGTGGATCATCTCTGCTGTGTATTGGAAAGTCGGGGACATACGCGGGAAAGCTTTGGTGTAAAACTGAAGTATGCCATACTCGACCTGGCGCCCTACGGGCTGAAACAACTGGAACATGAAACCGCACGATTATTAAACTATAACCGAATGAAAGCGATGAAAATGCTCATGTATACTACCGGCTTCCTGGGCGCCGTGGCAACCACGCTGGGCATGATGTTCAAAATTTTGCATTGGCCTGGTGCTGATGAGCTTTTTGTTGTGGGCTACATACTATTACTATTGATCTTTGTACCGCTGTCCGTTATAGACCGCTCTAAGGTTATACTCACCAAAGCGTTGCCTGAAAAGCTGCGCGCATTTACCGGGGTCGTTGCAGCACTTGCCGCCGGAATGGCCGGCATCTTTAAAATCATGCATTTTCCGGGGGCTGACCAGTTGTTGATCACGGGCACGCTGGTCTTTGCATTCGGTTTCTTGCCGTTCTTGTTCTTCACCTTGTATAAAAAATCAATCGCGTAGTCGATTCTCTTCTTATCTTTCCCGTTCAAAAGAGATTTTATGAACGAGGAAACATCGTCCAGTCAGCGGCTCTTCCTGCTGGGTATGATCCTCAGCATGACCTGCTGGGGGTTTAGCTGGACTTCGGGGAAGATATTGTCGCTCTATGCCGGTCCGCTAACGATTTCATTTTACAGATTCACACTTACGTTCGTTTCGCTCCTGGTAATCCTGGGGATTACTAAAGAGTCACTGCGCATCAAACGGGAAGGCCTACTCGACCTGTTGCTGGCGTCGGCGCTTATCTCTCTGTATACCTTTCTTTTCTTTAAGGGCCTGACGGTGGGCAAGGCGGGTGCCGGTGGCGTGCTGGTGACAGTGCTCAACCCCATTATTTCATATACCCTGGCATTGATCATTGGCCGGCGTAAGCCTACACGCCAGGAGGCGATCGGTCTTTCGATCGGCGGAGTAGCCGGTATCATCTTACTGCGGTTGTTCTCGGACGCGTCGGCCTTGTGGAGCGCGGGTAATATTTACTTCTTGCTTGCGTCTTTATCGTGGGCGTTTCTCAGCCTTGTTACGTCGCGGGCCGGGCGTTACGGCTCGCCGGTTACGTTTAGTTGCTGGATGTATACCGTCAGCACGGTGTTGATGTTTGCTTTGTCGGGACCTTCGTCGGCGGGCGCGGTGTTGGACAAGGCAGATTTTACGTTCTGGGGCAATTTGTTCTTTAGTGCCACGATCACGACTTCGTTTGCCACGACGTTTTACTTTGTTGCTACGTCCAAGATCGGTGCCAGCAAGGCCAGCAGCTTTATTTTCCTGGTGCCGTTCTCGGCGGCGCTGGGGTCGTGGATGTTTTTGAATGAAGTGCCGCAGATACATTCTATTATTGGTGGTATATTGGGTATCGGCGCCGTTTATATCCTGAACAAAAAGAAAGCCACTGCTTAACCTCTCGCCTGCTATGAAAGACTACATACTCATGTTGGAGCCCGATGCCGATGACCGGCATATCACACAACACTTCTTCCAGGAAAGAAAATATCCTGTGGCGATCGAGTTTGTTCGCGACACCGATCAGCTGCTGGCGTGTCTTCACGCCTGCGGACCCTGGAAAAAATTGCCAGCGCTGATACTTATTAATGTGGATGCCGGGCGGCTTAAAGCGCCGGCGCTCATTAAAACATTGAAACAGCACGTCATCACGGCACCTATTCCCGTGATTGTATTAAGCGGGAGCAAGGATACTGAGGCTATGCATGCGTGCTATAGTGCCGGGGCGGCATCGTTTGTGATTAAGCCCGATCTGTTTCAGACTACGGACGAGAAGATCTTACATTTCTTTAATTATTGGTTTCGTACGGTGGAACTGACCGGAGCCTGATCTTTTTTCAGGCCGATTGTGTTATCCGCTTTGTAAAAACAGCTAGTAAAATGCCTGCAAGTACCGCTGCCATTCAAAAAAGCACCTTTGATTTTTTAAAGAAGCTCGCCGCGAATAATGATCGCGACTGGTTTAATGCCCATCGCGCACAATACGAGCAAGCGAAGGAAAATACCGAAAGCTTTATGGATGCGCTCATTGCGAAGATGAATACGCATGACCAGATTGAAACACCTTCGGGTAAAAAGGCATTGTATCGCATTTACAACGACGTACGATTTTCGAAAGATAAGGCACCTTACAATCCCCGTTTTGCCGGTGGTCTGCGACGCTCCAAACCGCTGTTACGTGGTGGATACTATTTTTGGATCAAGCCGGGGGCCTCACGTATAGGCTGTGGGTTTGGCAATCCGAATGCCGATGATTTAAAGCGCATTCGCGAAGACATCAGCTTGAATTATGCCGACTGGAAGAAGCTGTTGAAATCAAAAGGCATCGTAACGACGTTTGGACAAATGGAAGGCAACCAGGTCAAGACGACGCCCCGTGGTTTCTCACCCGATGACCCAGCCATTGACTTGCTGCGATTCAAACAATATTGGTTCGAACGCTCGTTTACCGACGCCGAGGTGTTAGCGCCCACGTTCTTGCAGCAGGTTAATCAAACCTATAAGAGCATCCGTCCTTTCTTTGATCACGTGAGCGAGGTCTTAACGACTGACGCTAACGGTGAACCTTTGTTTTAACGGCAGCGATACATGCTATTCATCCCGTAAGGTTTCGACCGGATTGACGCGGGCGGCTTTCCACGATTGAATGCCGATGAAGGCAAATGCTACAAACCATGCTGACAGGCCTGCCAGGATTATCAATAGCCAGTCTATGCTTACGCGATATGCGAATGTATCCAGCCAGGGTGTTATGCCATAGTATATTACGGGTGCTGCTAATAAAAAGGCGGTGACGATCGGTAAGGAGAAGCCGCGTGTAAGCATGAATAATATTTGCGATACCGATGCACCCAGTACTTTGCGAATGCCAATTTCTTTCGAGCGTTTGTTTACGACAAATGATGACAAGCCCATCAGGCCGAGACAGGCGATAACAATGGCCAGGGCAGAGAAGACCTGGAACAGCATCAGGAATTTTTCTTCCTGGGCGTAGGTTTCTTCGAAGCCTTGATCGACAAAATGATATTCAAAAGGCCGGTCTTGTGTGAGTGTCTCCCACTTTTCTTTCAGTGACACCAACGTGGCCGGCAGCGACGAGGCCGTTACGCGCAGCACAATATTATCAGGACACGTGCGATCGCCGGGAGGTATCGGGAAATAGGCGATAGGTGCCACTTTTTGATGCAGCGAATAATGGTGAATGTCTTTTATTACGCCTACGATGTTGCGTTTTTGTGTGCCGAGCTTAATCTCTTTACCTACTACTTCGCCACCCCCCATCCATTGGCGCGCGGCTTCGTTGATGATGACGGAGGTGGAGTCGTCGGTCATAAAATCGGACGACAGGTTGCGGCCTTCCAGGAAATTGGCTTGCAGCAATTTGAGGTAGTTGGCGTCGACAGCAATGATTGACATGCTGCGGGTGTCGTCGGCAGGTAAGCCGTCCCACGAAACGCGATAGGCATAGTTCATCTGGGCGGGGAAGCTCTCGCCGCTGACGGCAGCACCTTGTATGCCGGGGCTGGTGGCCATGAAGTCGCGGATGGCGACGAGCTTCTTTTGCATCTGTCTGTCGTCTACCGGTATAGTGATGAGCTGGTCGACGGTGAAGCCCAGGTCGGCTTGCTTCAGATAGTGCACTTGTTTACTGATGATCAGCGTGCCGGCTATCAAGGCGATGGAAATCGTAAATTGAAATACTACCAGCATCTGCCGCAGGCTCACGGATGTACCACGCACTTGACTCGTGCGAGACTTTAGCGCTTCCAGGGGATTAAAAGCGGATAGGAAAACTGCGGGGTAGAGTCCTGCGAAGAGCGCGATCAATAGCATGATGCCCAGAAACGCTAGCGGCAACGTTACGGTGGGTAGTACGATCGTGGTGCTGTCAATATAGTTGTTTGCCAGTGGTAGTAGCACTGTGGTCGCAACAAAGGATATAATCAATACAATGGCCGCTGTTAACAATGCTTCTAACATAAACTGCGCGAATAGCTGCCGGCGGAAGGCTCCGAGTGCTTTGCGTACACCGATTTCTTTGCGACGTTCTTCCGCGCGTGCAGTAGAGAGGTTGACGAAGTTGACGCAGGCCAACAGGAAGATGAAAACACCTATTGCCGCAAAGACGTAAATGTTGTTCATGCCATCGCTTAGGTTCTTATCTACGTGGCCGGAGTGCAGGTGAATGTGGCTGAGGGGTTGAAACTCCAATGCCAGGTTAGGGGCGTTGTCTCCGGTGTATTTTTTAAAGAATGTATTTGTACCGGCTTGCTTGGCCTGGAAGGATGCGGGGTTGCTCGTCAGAACGTATGTATATACCCATTGTAAGCCCCAGAAGTTTTCGAATTGGGGATATACTTGCAGCGCTTTGCTCATGGGGGCCAGGAATTCAAATTGCACGGAGGCCGTGTGGGGCGGGTTTTCGACAACGCCGGTTACGGTAAAGTCAAATTTACGGTCGCCGTCGTAGATCTTTAGCTCTACGACTTTGCCGATGGGATCTTCGTCTTGAAAGTATTTATGGGCCATGTCCTGGGTCATGACCAGGCTGTTCGGCTTTTGCAGGGCCGTCTTTGGATCGCCTTGCAACATTTTGTAGCTAAAGATGTCAAAGAAGGTAGAGTCAGCCCAATAGAAGTCTTTTTCAAAGAAGTAGGCATCTTGGTTGGCGCGGATGGATACGTTGTCCTGGCCCATGCGTACGACCTTTTCAACTTCCCCATAGGCACTTTGCAATACGGTACCTAATGGGTAGGCTGTCGGCATATTTGAGCGACCGGACTCGAGGTTGTGGTAGTTGACCCGAAAGATGGCGTCGCGTTGGACGTGCATGCTATCGGCCTGTAGCTCTGACACGATGTATAGTGCGATGAAGATACAGCAGGTGATGCCGGTGGCCAGGCCGGCGATATTGATGACAGATGAAAACGGATGGCGAAGCAAGTTGCGCCAGGCGCTTTTCAGGTTTGTAAACAGCATAGTTGGTCCGGGTTAAAGGTTGCAGTTCCGGGATTTCTTTCAAGAGTGGTTAGTTCTATGCTAAAGTGGTGCCAGGTCAAAATTGGATCAAAAAGCGACTTTTGGAGTTGATGTTTGTGCGCTGGCGAATGGGTGTGACCGGATTCGGACGGGAACGGTAGCTTGCTCTCCTACTGTCAATACACCACGCCAAGTCTGGAGGCTGGCGACAGTCGCGGTCACAAGTACCACCCCGACAAGCCGGGAGTAACGGGAGTAAACAGGCGGGGTCAGAAATCGCCAGCGGTTTAATTAATGGCCTCGATTCAAATAGATGGAGAAGTAGCTGCACTCGTTGAGTACTTCTTTGTAATATTTTGTGTTGGCGTATTTTGTCTTTAACTGTTTGAAGCCTTCCCAGGCCAGGGATTCGTTTTCGGGGTCGCCGTTGAATTTTTCGTTGCGCTCGCATTTGGCCATCATGTAGACGCATTTGGCGCGTTGCTCGTCGGTGGTGGCGGCGGTTAGGGCCAGTTTGTAGTAGCGATTGGCGATGGTGCAGGTCAGGAGCTGCGGGGCGTAGTATTCGTCGATATCGAGGTAGTACTGGTTCAGGATGTTGTTGTAATAGAATGCGCGGGCGTTGCCGAAGTAGCTCATGTTGTAGTAGGCGTTGGCCAGGAGGAGACTGTTGTTATATACGTCTTCATTTTTATCGACGTGTGCCTGCATCTCTTTCATCTTTTGCAGGAATGACAACTTGGTGTATTTTATCTTTTGTGTTGCTGCGTGATCGCAGTCGTGGCAGTCCTGGATCTTGCCGTTGAAGGGGTTGCCGTAGAGCTCTACGCCGGTGTTGTCTTTTTGCATCAGGGCGATGGCATTGTCGAGGTTGCCGGCATAGGCGGCCATGATGGCTTCGTATTCGAAGATGTTGTCGAGTTTGACATCGTATAGCGATAGGGCCAGTTTCTCCCACGGAGTGTAGCTGTTTTTTTGCAGGAAGGCTTTCATGGCTTCGAGGTTGGAGGCTGTGCGGTAGTATGTGCGATTGCGGTCGAAGAGCTCTCCTAAGACGATATTGTTCTGGTGCCGGTATAGGGATGCCAGATAGTGTTTGCTCCAGTTTACGACGTGCATGCTACGAAGCGTTTCCTGGTCGCCGTGCTTGTAAAGCCATTCGAGCTCGGGGAGCAGGCGCGTTTCGGCAGTGGCGTCCAGCCGGGTGGTACCGTGCATGGTGTTGATCAACCGGAGGATGCGCAGCTGGGCGGTGGCGAGGTCGGATTTTGGTGCTTCTTTCTCTGCTTTGTCAAAATATTGGGTAGCCCTGGCGTTGTCGCCGTTGAAGATCGAGAGGTAGCCGGCGGCCAAATTCCACAAGTAAGGCTTTTCGGTTTTGCCTTCTTTGGCCAGGGTGGTGACGAGCTGTACGGCCTGTTGATCGACGTTTTGCTTGAGCTTGTTGCGGTAGTCGTCGGCGCTGGTGCACCCTTCGCTGTTCAGGCGGATCTCTTCTTTGTTGATCAGGCGCGTGAGCAGGTAGTCGAGGTGCGTACTTTTGGGACTCAGTTTATAGATTTCGCGGATCGCCACCTTTTCGTCTGCGTAGTAGCCGAACAATGACCTGAGTGTTGCTTTTTCGTCTGCGCTTTTCGCCAGGGCCAAAGCAGCCTGAAAATCGCTTTCTTCTTGCGGATGGAAATTATAAGTAGCCATCACCCGCATCACAGGGCATTTGTCAAAGACAATGCTGTAGAGGTAGTTGGACGTGGCGTATTGTTTTTGTTGATAGGCAACGCCGGCTACATACGCTAAGCCACGATAATACAATGTGTTTTGCGGTACGGCGTTCTTTGTTTTATCGAAGAATATGGTTGCGTTCAGTTTGTTGGCGCTGTAGAAGTTTGCTTTCATGGCTTGGAACCAGTAACGATTCTTCAGGAATTCATCTTTGGCACCAGCGTATAGTTGTTCGGCCCGGGTGATGGTTTGCGGAGTAGCGACCGGAGGTTTCTTGGATTCGTCGTAGTCCCAGTCATATTTGACGGTGCTGGAGGCTTCGATCTCTTTCGCCAGGTGTAGGAAGACGATAAATCCTTTTACGCGCTCGTCTACCAGGTTGATGCGACTGAAGGCAGCGGGTGGTGTTTGTTTTTTCTGTAAGGCTGTGTACAGCTGGTCTACGGCTGCGGCACCTTCTTCTTTGATCAGGAGCATTGAGACTTCCTCTGTAGTAAGTCTGCCTTTCAGGTACGTGGACCAATCGGCGACGATGTCATCATTAAACCGCCCTACGTATTCGGCGTCAAAGCCAATGCCGTAGAATACGTCGCTGGGTGTATAGAAGAGGGGTGCATAAGATTCGTCGACGTATACCTCGGGGGTGAAGCTCGAGTCGTAGTCATAGCCTTCCCAATCGCCGCCGGCACAGGCATGGATCACACCATAGGCAATTAGTGCCAGCGCGGGGATGCTAAAAAGCACGGCTAACGTCTTCCAGGAGGTCTTTTTCATGGTTATAGTGGTTGAGATTAAATGCGTCGAGGTCGTAGAACAGTATTTCTGCCGGCGGGTGGGCTAGCTCGTCGGCCAGGTCGTCGGCCATCTCGTGCAGGTCGTCTGCGGTGATGGTCTCGACCTTTACCCGGTCGCCTTGTTTAAAATACTTGCCTAGTTTAAGGACATTTTCTTTTACCTCAAAGAAGGGCGGCGTTTTCTGCTCGAAGTGCGGGTCGTTGGCAAAGATGGCTTCGTCGGTCTTGTTCAGCAGGCCTATTACCTGGTTGTTACGCACGTGTATGCCCCATGTGAAAATAGGCAGTGCCACGTCGAGCGGACGGGGATAGGCGTGGATAGAGCCCAGGTATGCTTCGGCAGTGGGGCGATCATATATGGAGCGGGCTGGGTCGGGGCCGATGCGGCCCATGTTGTAGTACATCAGTACACCGCGGTCGACGGGCGGCAGGCCGGTGGTGGCGTAGTACTTCACCTGGTGCAGGCGGATGGTGGCGGACAGGCGCCTGGCGCTTTGGCTTTTTAGTTGGTCGAGAAAACGGAAGTAGGTGTCGCGGCTGGTGAGGGTCCAGTCACAGTCGATTTGAATCTCTGCGTTTTGAATGCTGTCGCCGGCGTTGATCTGGTCGATGTAGCGCAGTAGCTTTTGGGCTAAGTCGGCTACGTCGAGGTTTGGATGTAGCATGACTTCGTTTTTTATATACACTACGGGGACGATGGCGACCGAGTCGGGTGGTGCGTCGTGGAATACGATGGGCGATACGGGCACCGGTTGACCTTGCCGTATGGCTACATCGCAGTAGCGGACGTAGAGGGTGGTTACGCGGTGCGTTTGTAGGGCTGCACGTTCTTCTGCAGACAGCCGGAAGATTGTTTTCCAATAATAAAACGAAATGGCGGGCGGCGTGTGGTTAGACTGCCGGCAGGCGGCGAGCAATAGCAGGAGGACAAGAACTGTGTAGTGCTTCATGAGGGTGACGACAAATGTACGGATTTGCGGGGGTGGGTGTTTTCGCATTTAGACAGATTTTTGTCGCAAATTGAAGAGGGTAAAGGCCGGGTATTTGACACTTTCGTGGTGCCGCGCAACGGTTTGTTGCCTGACAACATTATGATTAAGAAGACAATTAACATCATCATGGCTTCGCTGCTGGTGACCCTCGGTTTTTGGAGCTGTACTGGTTCGGATAGCACGCAGGAGCTTGCCCGCCGGATACGCGAGAACAAAAGCTACGTTTATACGAAAGACCTGGCGCGTTCGGTGGTGCGCTCGGGCTTTAATGCCGGCGACGGTTATGGTGAAGTGTGGATACGCGACTATAACACCTTTATTGAGCTTTCGGCGGAAGTGCTGCCGGCTGAGCAGTTGCGGGAGAACCTGCTGGTGTTTTTCCGATTGCAAGGTAGCGACGGCAATATCATTGATGGTTTTATTCCGAAGGAGAAAGCCGGTGTGGGCTATAGCTACATCTACTCGGATCTGGAACCGCGTTATGCCGGTCACAAAAATACGGTGGAGACCGACCAGGAGTCGTCGTTGGTACAGGCGGTTTACAAGTATATACGTGCTACGAAAGACTCTGCCCTATTGCGTGATACAGTTGGTGGTAAAACGGTGGCCGAGCGGCTGGAGTGGTCGTTGCAGTTTTTGATGAACGAACGGTATGACAGTGCGCATGGGTTGATTTACGGTGCGACGACAGCCGATTGGGGTGATGTGCAGCCTGAGCACAACTGGGGTGTGTATCTTACAAAGGATACGCATTATGCGATTGACGTGTATGACAATGCCATGTTGCTTATTGCGCTTGACAACTTCCTGGAGCTCTTACCTGCCAAACGTGAGCACTGGGGGCCGGTGCGGGAGGCTGTAGCTGTCAATGTGCGCAAGCATTTGTGGGATACATCGCGTCGGAAGTTCATTCCCCACGTATATTTAAATGGCAGTCCCTTTCCTGATAGTGTGGATGAGAACTCCATTTATTATCACGGTGGCACGGCAGTAGCCATCGAGGCGGGGCTGCTGAACCAGGATGAGATTCGTGCATCCCTCGAAACGATGATCCACAACGTACAGGCCAGTGGTGGACCGACGATCGGGCTCACGTTGTATCCCCCCTACCCCAAAGGTACCTTTGTAAACGAAGGCATGTATCCTTATGGCTACCAGAACGGCGGCGACTGGGATTGGTTTGGCGGACGGATGATTCAGCAGCTTGTACTGCACGGATTTGTGACGGAGGCCGTACAACAGTTGCAGCCAATGCTGGACCGCGCCGAGCGCAACAAGGGTTTCTTTGAATGGTATTCTTTGAAGAACGAGCCGAAGGGGTCGGGTACGTTTCGTGGTTCGGCCGGTGTGTTGTACAAAGCCATTGTATTGCTGGAACAATGGGCGGACGATCCGAAGGCGGCTAAGTGATGTTTTATCGCTATCTTCCGCACGGGCTATTGCACGCACCGTGAGAACCAAACGCTTTAAAGTTGCTGTATTGCTGGACGCTGCCCGCGCGTATGACCGCGACGTGCTGAAGGGTATTACGCATTTCAATAAGCTGTACGACAAGTTTACCTTCTTCTTTTACTCGCCCCGATATATTCATCCCGAAAACCAGGACAAGCTGTTGAAGCGTTTGTCGGACTGGCATCCCGATGGCATCATTGCCCGGGAGATGCCGGGGCTGCGCAGTGTGCAGGCGTGGCAGGTGCCTCTTATTGTTTCACCGCATACTGCCTTGTATGAGAGTGCTGTTAATTTGTGGGCCGACAACGAGGCTATTGGCGCATTGGGGGCCGAATACTTTTTGAGTAAAGGGTATAAACATTTTGGTATTCTTGGTTTTCGCCAGTTTCAATGGTCGGCAGAGCGCGAGGCGGGCTTTAGTCGTGCTACGAAGGTGGCCGGTATACAGCCGAGTGTGTTTCTGTTTGACGATCGTACGATGCTGTGGGAAGATTTGCCGGAGAGTCTTTCTGCCTGGTTGCGGGCTATACCGAAGCCCTGCGCAATCTTTTCGGTTACGGACGAGCTGAATATACATTTGCTGGAGGCTGCGAAAAATGCACGCTATGCCGTGCCGGATGAGCTGGCGATTCTCGGTGTTGATAACGACTCTTTGTTGTGTGAAATGACGCAGCCGACGCTGTCGAGTATTGATCAGAATGCAGTGCAGGCAGGATTTGAGATTGCCCAGGGATTGTTGACGTGGATGGAGGCGGATGAGCGGCCGGCTGCGAACTTTATTCATAAGCCGAAGGCCATCATTGATCGACAATCAACGAGTGCGTTGGCGATTGATGATGAAGAGGTGCGGAAGGCGTTGACATTTATTAATACGCATGCACCGGCTGCGGATATTGATGTGAACGATGTGGTCGAAGCCACGACACACTCGCGTCGCATTCTTGAGAAGAAATTTAATCAGCGTCTCAACTCGTCGATCCTGGATGAGATCAAGAAGGTGCGCATTCGCCGGATTCAGTACTTGCTGGCGGAATCTGATTTGAACGTGCAGCAGATCGCTTATGAGATGGGATTTGATAATCCTGCTAACATTACCCGTTACTTCAAGCTCGCTACGGGTTACAATCCGTTGGAGTATCGCAAGGCCTTTGGCGCCCGCAAAGCGTAGCACGCTTTCCTTACCACAATCATAAAACGCAATTCGATTATTCGTTGACGCAATCTGACAGGCGCTTTTGTGCGGCTGCAAGCATCTTTGTATTGTGCTGACGGCAATGAACCACAAAGCAGGGGGTCGTTGACCGGCAGTACAAGACCATTTGGGTTAATTGGTCGGTTGGATGTCTTGCATTGGTAAACGTTACCCAGATTGCCGGGGTGTGCCGGCTAGTGCCTGGAGTAATGTTTACCGTGCAGGGCTGTCCGTCATTGAGGATTCTAGTGTGCTCCGCACAATCTGATATAATACAATTAAGAATTTTATGAATGAAGTTGGAGTGGTGATTGACATGGGCGGTACCATGATCAAGATTGGTCTGGTGGCTGACGGAAAGATATTGGCGCATACAAAGGTGGATGCGGAGTCGCAGGTGAGCCTGGAGCAGCGGTTGCAAAGTGTGGGTGACGTCGTGGATGGTTTGTTGCGCGGGCATGGGCTTACGCCGATTGGCATTGGGGTGGCGTTTCCGGGGATTGTGGATGCTGGTAATAAGCGGATTTTGTCGCGTTATGTAAAATATCCGGATGCGCAGGATTTTGATCTGGCGGCGTGGGCTGACCGGCGTTGGGGCGTACCCCTGGCGGTGGAGAATGATGCGCGGGCGGCATTGATTGGCGAGTGGCAGTATGGTGCGGGGCAGCAGTGTGACAACCTCGTGCTGGTGACGTTGGGTACTGGTTTTGGCAGTGCTGTGTTGATCGATGGTAAATTGCTTCGGGGGCGCAATCATGTGGCTGGCAACCTGGGCGGGCATGTGACGATGAATGTGCATGGTAGTACGTGCAACTGTGGCAATGTTGGATGTTTGGAAACTGAGTGCTCGGCTTGGGCATTGGGGGAGTTTGTGCGGAAGCAGGCGGGGTTTGCGAGCAGTGCGTTGGCGGGCGAGCAGGATATTACGTTTAAGAACATCTTTGCGCAGAGTCGCACCGGTGATGCGCTGGCGAAGGAGGTTTTAGCACACTGTCTAAAGGTGTGGTCGTTGGGTATTATTTCGTTGATTCACGCGTATGATCCTGACCGGATCATTATTGGTGGAGGGATTATGAAAAGTCAGGATGTAATCATTCCGGCGGTGCGGGAGATGGTTGCGAAACACTCCTGGGTGAAAGACAACGTGCCTGGGATTGTGCCTGCTGTGCAGACGGAGTTTGCCGGGGTGTTGGGGATGTATCATGCCCTCTCAACTTTGCGGAAGGGCCGACAGTCGCTGCAGGGTGTTAGTGCGTTGTAGCTGATTTTTAGAACACCGTAAAGTCAATACGTCTGTTCAGCTGACGGCCTTCGGTTGTCTTGTTGGTATTCTTCTTGACTGTCTCGCCGTAGCCTACGATAGAGATTCGTTCGTCTGGCACGCCCATGTCGAGCATGAGCTGACGGATCTTTTGAACTCGTTTGATGGAGAGCTGCATGTTGTAGTCATCTGCACCGCGATCGTCGGTATGGCCTTCTATCAATACCGAATGTCCCTGTAGCGCATATTCTGTGGCAATCAGAAAGGGCTCCATGTCTACGACGGCAAACTCGTCTTCGGCAAAGGTGAAGTACAGCGGCGCCAGGGGAAGCGGCTCTGAGTCGGGTTTGGTCTTCAGCTTCTCGGCCACCGTTTTCCTGATTTGCTCGTGTTTTTCAGAGGTAGGCTCTGGGAGCTTATTTTCTACGAGTACCTGATCTTCTTTATGATGGAGCTGTTCCAGTTTTTGGTCATCTATCTTTTCGATCTTATGCTCTGTTTTCGCTACTTCCGGAGCCGGTGGTTTAGGCTTGGGTTGAGGTGTTGTTTTAGTATAGTTGCTTAACACAACGTTTTTTTCCTTTACATATGAGCCTTTGCGATTCGTGCGAGGCTTTTTCTTCCATTTTTTGGAAAGCCCACAGGCCGTGCTATACATTTTAGTTCTGCTTTTATAGCCACGACCCCAGAAATTCTGGGCAGTTGATGAACCGCAGGCTATCAGAATAAAGAATGTTACAACGCATATCTGCCGTATCAGAAAAGACGGACTATAGATAGAAATGCGAGTATTCATACCAGGTATTGGATATGGAAAATCGTTTAAAAGTAAGTGATCGACAAACCCTGGTTTACTTCTGGGCGTGTTTTGCCCTACATTTGAGGTAAGATGTATGAACGATTTAAAGCGTCGACTTCTATAAACCCGCTTGCCAAAGATTACTGTATCGTTAGAAGCGTCTTTTTAAGCGATGAAGCGATTCCTTTCTGGTGAAATTTGTTTATTAGATGAAATCTTACATGCTTGATGTTTGCAGCGTAAACCAACATGCGAGCTTCTTAACATTCCAGTATTGAGAAATGACGGATAGATTGGACTTATCAAATAGTAGAACCGATCATCAGTAGCCCAGGCCACGGTGGGCGGGGCATCCTTAGTGCCCTACGAAAAGCGCAAACTTGCTGGTCTAATTACACCTAGGATTAGCCGGACCAACAGTAGGGATAAAGTATACATAAAGTATACTTACAGTATACTTAGAGTATGGCGGGAGTATCCTCAGCAGCACACCTTCGTAACACAACAACCGGATTTTTGAGGTAACCTTGCTCATTCGGACATTTTCGCCCCCCCTGGTTCCATGGGCTGGCGCCCCACTAAGATCGGGACGCCAGAAGAGCTTCTGTCTCTCGAATCTGTTATTTTCTACGGGGTTTGCTCTTGGTCATTGGCTAATAGCCCGGCGAATTCATCTATGGTTAGGTTGTGAATGGCGAGAAGCTTGGCGATGGTGCGGAGCGTGAGGTTGGATTTGCCGTCTTCGACGCGCCAGTATTGGGCGCGGGGTATGTCGTGCACGAAGGCGAAGGACTCGTAGCTGGGGAGGCCTTTTTGTTTTCGTAGGTCTTTGAAGATGCGGGCTACGCGGGTACCGAATTGTTGGAGCAGGATTTCTTCTTCTTTCATTGCTTGAAACAGTTTCGTTTAAAAATAGATTAAGAAGGTACTGCGCAAGTTGGGGCCTGCCTGGCGGTTCTTTCAATTTTATAGAGCCGATGGGGAGTGGGTGGTAGAAGGAGTTTGTGCTCATTTTTTATACCGTAGCAAGTGACTCGCCAGCCTGGAGTTAAGAAAACTTATCTAAACACGCTTGCATAAACCGTAAAAATCGCCGGCAATAAAAAAGCCACCTGGAGGTGGCCTTTTATGCTTTAGGGGATTCTATGTGCTTACTTCTTATACGATTCAAGGAGTTTCTCCATTAGGGTGATTTTTTCGCGCTCTGTTTTTAGGAGATCTTCGTACAGCTTTTTATTCTCATTATATTGAGATATGAGTTCTTCGTACTTTTCAGGAATATGATTATTAAATGTCTCAATAGTAGTATCTTGACCTGCAAACCCATTCGTGTTATAATTATTTTGGATGTATTGCTTTACCTTTTCATGGTCGTAGTCCTTGATATTGTCAACCTCAATTTCGAGGGCGTCTGCAAGCTCCTTTAACGTTTCATCATCAATATGCTCTTCCTTTTCGAGCAATGAGATCTTTTTCTGGGACCAGCCTTTACCGATTTTCGAGGCCAAGGCATCTTGCTTAAGGCCGAAGCTTTCACGAATGTGGCGAAGGTTCTCACCGTGGTGGATTTTCTTCTTGTTGCGCATATCTGTTTTTATCATAACAATAAATATAACTTTTATCAAATATCGAAAATAATTCATTCTTGTGAAAGTTTTCACTAAAGCAATGTTTCCTTAAAAAGGATTTTGAGCAAGGTATATGTGTCATAATTTATTCTCGTATAGTTCTTTTGTATGCTGAGGAAATGTTGAATGGCCGCGTGGCATGTGTTTACTTTACATAAACATTAAACAAGAGCAAATGCACACAACGATACAACCCAACTTAACGACTGCGGCATGGAAGGACTCATTTTACAGACGGTCTGCGCCGCCTTAACGAAATAACACTCACTGGTAAAATATTTTTAAACTTTAAACACCTTACCCCGCTCATGAGACAACATTTTATAAGATAAAAAAAACAAACACTGCCTATGGATACCGTTAGATATACGCCGTTGCTAAAAAATTGCTTTAGGGCGATGACTGGCCTCGCCGACATTATACAAGAGGAGGATGCGAAGAAAACGCAACAACAGTTTAATGAAGAAATTGACCTCCTGATAGATCACTTGATTACTATTAAACGTGTGAACGCTCTTACCTACGAGGCAAGCCCTCGACTTCCGTTCACATTCGCCTCACTGATCCTCAACTGAGGATTTAAACCCTGATTATTCTACGCGAAGGAGCCCGAACGTGTTAGGTGCCCCGGCCCTGGTGGCCGGCGCATCTATGCGGGAAAAGACTTCGCCTTGCATGCTGTGGCTTCTGCCATTGCAGCAGGTATTTGATGCATTGCCAATAATAAGGCAGTGTAGTGGAGCTCTTTTTTCTTAACCATTTAACCCATAAAAACGATGGATCACGTTCGCTATACGCCTATGTTAAAAGAATACCTGGAGAAGGTATTGCCCCTGGCGGAACGGTTGCGGCAGGAGGATATTACTAAATCGCGGGTGCGCCTGGACGCAGAAGCTAAACTGATGATTGAATATATGCAGATCATTCAGCTTATCAACAGATATAATGATAACGAAGGCCCTGGGGCAACGCTGTGGCAGTGGGTGGCCGGTTTGTTTAACGGCATGCGGAAGAAGTTGTGGGGAGGTGCCACGCGTGCCCTTGCGGTCTTTGTTTTTGGGCGCACGGTAGGCTAGTAGTGCCGATGCGCCCGGCCGGAGGTTTGTCGCCTTCGGCCTTCTTTTCGTTTCTTTTCCTATTTCATGTTATAAGGGGGTGGGCACCGTGCATGCCAGTAGTGCACGTGTGCCCGGGCCGGAGGCTTGTTGCCTTCGGCTTCTTTTAAGAATTTTTTATTCCAAGATTTTTTACCAGTGGGCATGTGCAGCCAGGTCTGCATAGGTGCCTGGCCGAAGGCTGCGGGGCCTTCGGCCTTTTGTCTATCGCATGTACGCCGGCGTGTCAATCCTCAAACGAACATATTTAATGCGAGCACGATTGTCGGTGTATGTTACGTGTACAGTGCCGTGTCGATCGACAATGATGGCAGGGTAGCTGTATTCGCCTTCGGTGTGATCCTCGAACGTATAGAAGTCATTCGGTTCTTCATAGCCTAGTGATGCCAGCTTTAGGACGGAGCGTCCCTCCCACCATTCTTTGCCGGCGGGCAGGGGGTTGTATACCAGGACATGAAAACCGCTGGGTAGCAAGATTGCAGCGTCGACGCCGGAGTTGGGATTGGGGATTGTCGTGGGCTTGAGGGGTGACCATGTTTCGCCGTCGTCTTTTGACCAGCTTTCGACAAGTACGTTGTGCTTGCTGCGGGCGAGGAGCCTGATGGGATACGAACGTCCATTCAACATATGGCCGACACCTTGTATTAACAAGGTGGGCTGAATGACCTGAAAGGTGTCGCAGGGAATTTCGGCTTTCCACCATTCTTGCAATGTGGAGTCGGAGCCTTCGATGTGGATGCACCAGTGTTTTTCGTCGCGGCTTTCGGTGCTGGATGGGTACAGGATACCGCCGTTCCACAGCTTTATCGGTTTGTTTTTGATGGGGCCGAGGAAACCTTCCAGCATGGGTTCGGGGTTGGACCAGGTGCGGCCGTTGTCTGTGGAGACCTTATACAACGCCCACCACTCGCGGGGATTGGGACCTACTTTGTAGTGCAGATATAGTTTTTTGCCGATGCAGTATAGTACGGGGTTCCAGCAGGGATATTGTGTTTTATAGTCTGATTGTACGCCGTCGGCAATTCTTAGCGGGCGGGACCAGCCTTTCTTTTCGTCGCGGATGGACATCCAGATGCAGACGTCGCTGGCCCCTTCGTGGTCGCCGCCGAACCAAGCGGCGGCGATGTTGCCGTTGGGCAACTCTACTACGGTGGAGGCGTGGACGGATTTGAAAGGGCCTTGCTCGAATATATATTCGGTTGTGGCGCTAAGGACGCTGAAGGGGCCGCCGACGGGGATTAGACCTTTCTTCTTTTGTTGCGCGGAGGTTGTGGCTGCTACTAGCGAGCAAATCAATATTATTACTGCACGATACATGTGTATTACTTTTTCTTCCGAACATCTTTTACTACTTCTATTGTTTTAAGGTTGAAGCCGCCGGCGACGGTGTATACCCGGATGGCGTTTGGGCCCTGGGCCAGTTGTAGCGTGCCGATGGGTACGGTCTTCCAATCGGTGGGTTTGCCGGTGTGTGGTATGATGGCGGTCTTTGTCATGGTTTCGTTTATTGTTACGTATACTTTGCCGCCGGAGGCAGACGCGGAGGCTGTTGCCAGTACCGTGTAGTGGCCGGCCTGGGGGACGATGACGGTGTATTCCAGCCATTCGCCGGCGTCGATGTTGGTGACGTAGTATAGTTCGGAGTTGCTTTCCTGGGCGACGATGTCTACGCCGTCGTTGCGGTAGGTGTAGCCTTTGTTGCCAGTGGAGCGGGTGCCGCCGTTGGAAATATAATAGTTGCCGGTGTCGAGGTCGAAGTAGGCGTAGCGGTTGCGGCCCAGGTCGTAGTCGGTAGCCGCGATGGGCTGGTTGATGGTGTGGGTTTTGTAGGGAACAACCTTGTCGCTATGCGGCTGGCGGATCATGGCGTCGACTACGTCGCGGTGGTAGAGGTTGTTTTCGGTCTTGAGGTTTTCGGCGAGGGTGGTGATGGCGGTGTGGGCCGCTTCGGCGGTGGGCTTGGGACCTTTGTCAGCCCAGTAGTCGAGGATCTGTTGGTAGCCGGCGGGTACTTTTACTTCGAGGGGGTTGTTGGCGCCGAGCTTTTTAAAAGGCCACCAGGCCCAGCCGATGTGGTTGGTTTCCATGAGGTTGATGGCGTCGCGGAACCAGACGTTGGAATTTTCGCCCGACTCGCCGAGCCACACGGGCACGTTGTATTGCTGACGGATGTCGAGGAATTTCTGGATGTCCTTTGTTTCGTTGTTGTTCCAGTATTTGTGGAAGCTTACCACGGTGTTGTTATCCCACGGGGGGAAGATGCCATTGTAGTTGTTGCCCCAGCAGTTGCCTTCGATGATGATGATGTGTTTTTTGTCTACTTCGCGAATGGCGTTGGTGAGGTCGACCATCAGTTTTTTGAGGGGCTCGTTCTTTTGTTCGGCGCAGCCGTTTTTGTCGTCGGGGGTTTCAAAGCCCCAGTTGGGTTCGTTGATGAGGTCGTAGGCGCCGATCCACGGTTCGTTGGCGTAGCGCTCGGCGAGCTTACGCCATAGGGCGATCGTTTTTTGTTGGTTGTGTATGCTTTGCCATAGGGAAGGTTTGGCGGGATCGCGGTCGGAGATGTTTACGTCGTTGCCCTGACCGCCCGGCGCGGCGTGCAGGTCGAGTATCAGGTATAGTTTGTTGGCTTTGCACCATTGCAGCAGACTGTCGGTCATGGCGAAGCCCTTGTCGAGCCAGGTGTTGGTGCCAGGTGTGGGCTCCTGGTCAACGGGGAGTGTATAGAGATTGTAGTGCATGGGCAGGCGCACGGAATTGAAGCCCCAGGCGGCCAGCGAGTCGAGGTCGGCTTTGCGTGTGTGGTTGGTGAGCCAGGCGGTATAGAAAGCGTCGGTGCGCTCTTTGCCGACAAGCTCTTCGAGCCGACGGCGAATGACATGCTGCTGTTGGCCGTTGCTACGCACGCGCAGCATGTAGCCTTCTTGCAGCATCCAGCCGCCAAGGCCGACACCGCGCAGGATCACTTCTTCACCTTTTTCGTTTACGATCTTTTTGTCTTGTGCTTTTAAGAAGCCCTGGCCGTGGGTAACGGTAGCAAGGAGCAACAGCATGCCGAGTAGGGCAGGGTGTTTCAGATTCATCATGGGGTTGATTGTTGGAAAGCAATGATACTAAATTAATTGCCAACATCGTCTTACCGCCTAAACAAGCGATTCGGCATGTGCCTTTTGCTCCGGGCGTGTGTGCGTCGCGCACAGTCATTGTTTTTTCTATTTTTCCGACGTAATCCCCGCCCTACTTATGCGCAACACGTTGCTCGTATCAATCATGCTATGGCTTTTTGCGTCGCACAGCCCGGCACAATCCACCCGCTGGCAGCAGCTTTCCATTGAAGCAGGTTTATCGCAAAATACGGTCAATACCATCTTTCAGGACAGTCGTGGCTTTATGTGGTTTGGTACACAGAACGGGCTGAACAAGTACGACGGTACGGGCTTTTCTGTTTTTAAAAATCGTTCGACGGACAGCACCTCGTTGGCGAGTAGTGATGTGTATGCGGTCTATGAAGACCACGACAGGAACTTATGGTTTGGTACGCGCGCAGGGCTGTCGCGTTACCACCGGGAGACGAATACCTTTTCTAATTATGACTTCCCCGAACGGAGCTGCTATGCCATGCGGCCCGTATGGGCGATTGTTGCAGGCGATGACGACGAGCATTTGTGGATTGGCGCGTCGGGTGGGTTGTTTCGGTTTAACCAGCGTACGGGTGCGCTGGATCACTATCGGTTAAACGACAGTATTCAAAATGCCAACTCGGTGCGTACACTTTGTCGCGACGAGCAAGGGCATTTATGGATGGGGACGTCGGTCGGTACCCTGTTGCGCTTTGACCCCTCCACAAAACGCTTTACGCCTGTACTTACTAATCACCCTGATGCTATTGGCCGGTCGCCTATTACGGCTATACGTCGCGACAGCGAAGGCCACGTGTGGGTGGGACGGGAGGATGGCACATTGCTGCGGTATGATGCTCCCTCCTCTTTTCGCCTGTATAAAGCCCTCCAGCACCGGTATCCTATACGAGCGTTGGGCGAAGATGCCGGTGGTAATTTGTGGGTGGGTACGGATCAAGGCGGTGCGTTTCTGCTCGACAAGCCGGCTGACGCTGCGGTACCTCTACACGATGGGCCTATGCGTGACGGTACGGACGTGGTACTCTCTTTCTGTCGAGATACCAAAGGTGATATGTGGTTGGGCACCTACCGGGGTGGTGTTTATTTATTTGACAAGACCGACACGGCTTTTACGCAGTTGGCGCCGTATGCCGAGGTTAAGCACGCAGGTGAAAGTAATTCGGTATTGGCTGTCTATCGTGCCGATGGAGATCTATGGTTCGGCACGGATGGTGGCGGGCTTGTGCAAAGGGGAGGAGATGTTACTACGTATTATAAAAAACGTACCGGCGGCCTGGCCGATAACACGGTGCTTTGCCTCGCCCAATCGAACGGGCGGATGTATATCGGTACTTATACGGGGGGCTTGTCTGTCTTAAATTTAGCGATAGGAACATTTACCACGTACGATAAACGTAATGGTTTAACAGATAACAGTGTGTGGGCCCTCTATCCCGAAGGCGATCGTCTGTGGATTGGCACAAACCATGGAGGTCTGCAATTATTCGATACGCGTAGGAATACCTTTCGCTCTTTTACCAATACGCTGAAAGACGAGCGTACGATCAGCACCAATACTATACGCTGCATTTATCGCGACAGCCGGCACCGGTTGTGGGTAGGCACGGTATCAGGGCTGAATGTATTTCAGGAACGCGACAGTACGTTTATGCCCTACTATCACGACGACGGGGCTGGTAGTATCAGCAGCGACAACATTGTTTGTATTTATGAGGATAGTGAAAAGAACGTCTGGTTTGGAACGCATGGCGGAGGCGTTAATCGCTATGATTATCGGACCAATACGTTTACCAGTTTTCAGGAGGAAGATGGGTTGGCCGGTAATATTGTGTGCGGTATTCTGGAAGACGAGCAGGGTTTTCTTTGGATCAGTACCAACCGGGGATTGTCGCGGTTTGATGTGCGTAAGAAAACGTTTAAGAGTTTCGATACACATTCGGGGTTGGCAAGTGCCGAATTTAACATCGGTGCACGGTATGCCGATGGTGATGGACGACTCTACTTTGGAAGTATTGCAGGGGTGACGTCGTTTCTTCCGCATCACATACGTGAAAATACATTTGTGCCGCCGGTGGTGATCACGGACTTTCAGGTTTTTAATAAACCGCTGCTGCTGGCGATGGATGAGACGAAGGAAGTGATGCTGAACCATACGCAGTCGATGTTTAGTTTACACTTTGCGGCGTTGAGCTTTAGCCACTCCGATAAGAATTGCTATGCGTATCGACTCGAGCCTTTTGATCAGGATTGGATTCAGGCGGGTGCTGTCAATACGGCTACGTATACGAACCTTGATCCGGGGACGTATACTTTTCAGGTGAAGGCTTCGAATAATGATGGTGTGTGGAATGAGCAGTATGCGTCGTTGCGCATTGTGATCACGCCGCCGTTTTGGAGAACGGCGTGGTTTACGGTGTTACTGGGCCTGGTCGTTACCGGGGGACTGTACGCGGCGTATCGTTTGCAGATCAACAACCTGCGTCGACGGCAGCGCGCACTGGCGCAGCTGGTGGCGCAGCGCACCACGGAGATTGAGGCGAAGAATAAGCAACTGCTGGAGACGGAGCGAAGGCATGCGCAGTTTGTGAATCAGCAACTGAATGATGAGCTGGCGGCGAAGAGTCAGGAGCTGACGGGGTCGACGTTGTTGATTATTCAGAAGAATCGGTTGTTGGATGAGCTGAAGACGAAGCTTAAAGATCTGTTGCGTAGTCCGGGGTCGAGTAACTTGCGGGACTTTCGGCAGTTGGTGCAGCTGATCAATTATAATTTTAGTCCGGAGAAAGAGTGGATGGAGTTTACGTTGCACTTCTCGCGTGTACATGGGCGATTTCTGGATGCGTTGAAAACTCATTATCCCGACTTGACGAATAATGACCTGCGATTGTGCGCGTTGTATCGGATTGGTATTGCTACGAAGGATATTGCAGCCGCGATGAGTATTTCACAGACGAGTGTGAAGATGGCGAGGTATAGACTGCGCAAGAAGTTGGGATTGACGCCGGAGGAGGATATTACGGCGTTTTTGGAGCAAGTCGGACGCGCTGTGTAGTGTGGGCGTTTGACCTTTTAGACGACATTATTATGAGCTCCATAGCAAACCACATTGAGCTTTTGAACAAAACCCAAGCTAACGTGTCAGCCTACCTTTGCTCTTGTTAAATCAAGAAAGACAATGACAAAAGTATGGTTTATTACTGGCAGCTCCCGCGGGTTGGGACGTGCCTTGACGGAAGCAGTATTGGCTAGTGGCGATCGTGTGGCGGCTACTGCGCGTAATACGGAACAGTTACAGGACCTGGTGCAGCAGTATCCGGATCTGCTTTATCCCGTAAGACTGGATGTAACGAAGCAGGAGGAGATATACCAGGCGGTGCGCGATGTGGTTGCTCATTTTGGTAAGATCGATGTTTTGGTGAATAATGCCGGCTTTGGTATTACGGGCGCTACGGAAGCTTTTACGGATGAGCAGGTGCGCAGTCAGTTGGAGACAAATCTTTATGCACCGATTGAAGTTACACGCGCGGTGCTGCCGTATATGCGTAAGCAACAGTCGGGTCACATTTTGCAGGTTAGCTCGATTGGTGGCCGTGTGGGCAATCCGGGGCTTTCGATTTATCAGGCTGCAAAGTTTGGCGTGGGCGGTTTTAGTGAGGCCTTGGCGAAGGAAGTTGCGCCGCTGGGCATTCGGGTTACGTGTGTGGAGCCGGGTGGTTTCCGTACAGACTGGGCGGGTGCTTCCATGAGCTATGCAGAGCATGTAGAAGGGTATGAGACTACGGTTGATTTTATGGCTACGCGTTTTAAGGGTGATGGGTTTATACCGGTAGGTGATCCGAAGAACGCGGCGAAGGTGATGGTGGAGCTGGTGGCGGGGCCTACGGCACCGGTGCATTTGGTACTGGGTAGTGAGGCGGCAGGTTTACTGAAGCATGCTGATAAGCAACGGCAGGCGGAGTTTGAGAAGTGGTTGCCCGTGACGCTTTCTACGGATCATGCAGACGCTAAAAATTTCCTGGAGACGGAGGAGGGCAAGGCTTTGATGGGGATGACGAAGTAGCAGACCAATGTGGATGGTTTTAGGGTGATGTATATGCTATACATCACCCTTTTTTTATTACCGTTGTTATTACTTCACTGCCAATAGGCCTCTGTAATGGTCGCGTTTGGCGTAGGCGAGAAAGATACCGGCTAACAGGACGAAGATGGCTACGGGCATGCCTTCGGGGGCGAGCATGAGGTGGACGAAGAAGATGTTAATGATTATGGGGAAGAGTATGACCAGTGCGAGGGGGACGAAGAAGCCGGAGATTAATGCGAGGGAGCAGATCAGCTCGGTTACTTTGATGAGGGGCATGAGGTAGCCAGATGCCTCGAAACCTTCGCTGAAGGTCTTCATGTCACCTTCCATGGGCGGGGCGGGTATGAGGTTGAACAGATAGCTTACGGATGAGAAGAGGAAAAGAAGTCCCATCAGTACACGGACGATGATTACAGCAATTTTCATAGTTATAATAGTTTTAAGGTTTTCTACTGTTGTTTGCCGTCTGGTTTCGTTATGAATTACTCGAAACCTTTTGGTTGCACAAACATACTCGCTAAAAAGACGATTCTGTGAGTGGACTTCGCGACAACATCAGGGGGCAATCAGGACAGCATGGTGCAGAAATACCCCATCGTGTCCCGTGAGAATTGAACAAATTCGACGTTCCTGGCCAGGGCCGCTGCCTATGGAGCTTTGCCGATAGGCTTGTCTCATTATCCCCCCGACGTTGTCATGTTCGCGACGGTTGCTTCGCCTGGTCTGATTCTATCTTTGACTTACGTCGTGCTCGCCTGGCTACGGTAGGCAGGCATAACACTTTACAGAAATATCAGACACATAACACAACAACCATGGCAACAGAAAACGTAGTGCCCACAGCGGCACATAAACTGATGAGCGTATTAGCAGGACGCTGGCGTACAGAGGGGCAGACGGTGGCAACGAACGATGCTCCGTCTATGAAGATAGCAGGAACAGACACCTACGAGTGGCTGCCGGGAGGTTTTTTTATGGTACATCATGTGGATGTGCGCATGGGCACGGACGAGGCGAAGACGCTTGAGGTCATTGGCTATGACGTCGCGACCAACACTTATCTTACTACTTTCTTTGACAACCTGGGCAATACCGGTTCATACCGGGCGACGTTGAACCAGAACGTCTGGACATTCCAAGGTGCTGCCGATCGCGCTACTCTTACCATACGCGACAATATGATGAAAGCGCATTGGGAGCGCACCGACGACGGCGTGCATTGGCAAGACTGGATGCACATTACGTTAACTCGTGTACATTAAAATACCATCCTTATGAAACGCACGATCTTATTTATTCACAGTGCCGGCTCCCAGGAGGGTGAGCACGAAGGGAGCAACGATCTTCTGCGTCGCCTGCGAGAAGGACTTGGTGCGGGTGTTACCCTGCTCGCGCCGCGCATGCCTTCGCCTGACAACCCAACGTATGCCTCGTGGAAGAAAGCGCTCGACGCATTGATCCCGACGCTGCCCGACGAAGCAGTGTTGGTCGGGCACTCACTGGGTGGGTCGGTGCTGCTGAAATATCTCTCGGAGGAGGCCTTCGCGCCGCGCATCGCGGGGGTGGTGCTGATTGCAATGCCTTATTGGGGAGTGCAGGATTGGGACGTCTCGGAATATATGTTGCGGGAGGATTTCCCTACTGGCCTACCGGTTATTCGTCCGCTGTATTTGTATCACAGTAACGACGACGATGTAGTCTCTCCTGACCATGTGAAATACTACGCCAAGTTGCTGCCGACGGCAACGGTACGCACACCGGCCGGCATGAGGCATCTCTTTGCGAAGCCCTGTCCCGAACTGATTGACGACATTCAGGGACTTCTATAATAGGGAGATTCAGAGGCGATTACGCTTCTTCAGATAACGGAAAACATAATAGCCAATACCGACTCCGATGGTGTTGGCCACCATGTCAAAGACGGAGAAGCTTCGCCCGGGAACGAACCGCTGGAGGAACTCTATGCCAACGCCGGCGGCGATGCTAAAGATGACGGAAACCAGTATGGGGCGGGCCGGCGCGCCTCTTAATAGGGTGTGTTTCTCCAGGGCATAGGCGGTCAATACCATCTGAATACCAAAGAGAAAGAAGTGAACGATTTTGTCGATCCGGAAGGAAAAACCTACGTCGGGAATGGCCGGACCGGGAATGAGTGTAAGTACCAGCACTATGAGCAGCCACACGAGCGCGGGCCACGAGTATCGCATTATCATGGGGGCGAAATAACTAAAAAAGAATGAGATGATGCCATTTTCCGAGGGCGAGTAAAGCCATCTACTGACTGGCGGTGGCATGCTTTTAGTGTTCTTAAAAAAAAACTGTATTGCTAATTATTTGGTGTGATGCAGAAGGGATGTATATTTAAAATTATTTACACTAAACTCATTCGAAAAATGGCAAAAAAAGCGAGTAAGAAGGTTGCAAAAAAAGCAGCCCCGAAAAAGGCAGCAAAGGCTGCTAAGAAAGTAGTGAAGAAGGCTGCTGCCCCTAAGAAAGCCGCTCCTAAGAAGGCTGCTGCCCCTAAGAAAGCTGCTGCACCGAAGAAGGCCGCTAAGCGCAAGCCGAACGCAGCGTTCATGAAGCCTATGACACCTAGCCCTGCTCTGGCAGACGTAATTGGCAGCAAGCCAGTACCCAGAACTGAAGTAATCAAGAAGATCTGGGAGTACATTAAGAAGAACAGCCTGCAAGACAAGAAGAACAAGCGTATGATCAACGCCGACGCTAAACTGAAAGTAGTTTTTGCCGGTAAGACTCAAGTCTCGATGTTCGACTTAGCGAAAATCGTAAATAACAACGTGAAATAATTCGCTTAAAGGGCATTACGGTCATTTGCCTCGACGCAAATGACCGCCCTTTAAATTCTCTACCACACACCTCGCACGTCCGTCCCGATCGTTAACCGCTACGCCCGTAGCACACAGCGCTCCCTCCTTCCATGCTCGTAAAGAAGCTTGCAGTACCTCTGATCAACGGCAAAATATTGGCCGAAGCTCAGCATGTTTATATTGCCACGGCCGCTATTTCGCAGGCAGGATTTGACTTTATTAATAGTCGCATTCCGCCGAAATGCAAGATCGAGATCGTGACAGGCTTTGACGTTCTTACGTCTGTACCGGTGCTGCGCCGCCTCTGGAAACACTACCAGGACCGGATCACGCTGAGTGTCTATACCAAAAATTTCTTTCATGCGAACCTCTTCATTTTTGATCTGCCGTTTCGTAAGTCCGTTGCATTTATTGGCTCCGGCCACTTTACGCTCGGCGGGATCAAGGACCATGAAGAGCTGTTCTTTCGGGTGGATGATGCGAAGGAGATCGAGGCGTTGAAGTCCTGGTTCACGGGCTATTACGAGTTTGCGGAACCGTTGACAGAGAATCTCTTGCGCGAGTATGAAGCGATCTACCCTGCACTGAAGCAACGCGAGATTGCTTCGCGCCGTGAGCTGGAGCAAGCGCTGGCCTTGACTACCGCGGGTTTTCAATGGGACAGCATTCGCTTTAAGACTCAATATTTTAAAAAGGAAGACTTCCTGGCGTTTGACCGCCAGAAGGCTTTGCTCGCTACGCCCGAAGCACAAGCCGAGCGGCAAGTCGTACGCACCAGGTTGTTGCAACTATACGATGCGTTAAAGCCTACATTGCGCACGAAGGGACTGGCAGGTCGCACCGATGTGGTACCCGCGACGGCAAGTCTGATACCGGCTGATCATGACTACCAAAAGCTCCGCAGCCTGTGGTTGGACCTGACGCCGAATGATGCGCCCGATGCGTTGCACCTGCGCCTGACGGTGGGACCACAAAACGTAAGCATTGGCGTTACCTCCGACCTTACCGGCACGGGCAAGGCCGACCGACAGTCTTTTCACAAGCAATTGTATGATCCCGGCTATCGCTCTGCTTTCCTGCAACGGCTGGCCGCCCTGGGACCGGGCTATACGCTGGAGTGTGCCGGCGCCGTTCAACCTGTCGAGAGCTTTCAACAGGCAGATGCGCTGTGGGAGTTCCTGAAGGGGGATGAAGAAATGTATTTTCCGTTTGTCATCGGCCGGTCGTATGGACCGGGCGACCCCGCCATGGGGACGGATAAGATCATGACCACGATTACCCAGGCCCTGGACGTATTAACGCCCCTCTACCGGCACATCGTGCCGGCGGCTTCCTCTCAGTAACTATTTTCTGATCTTGCTTCTAATCGCGCCGTAGGGTGTCCACGGGGTTTCGTACAGCCGCGCGGATGGCTTGCGCGCTGACGATGATGACGGTAATCAGTAACGCCGTCACGCCCGCTACCGGGAAGATCCACCAGGGCATGCCGATACGAACGGGGTACCGTTCCAGAAACTGATGTACGCCCCACCAGGCAAGGGGGGCCGCCAGCACAAATGCCCACACCACCAGACGCGAGAACTCGCGCGTGAGCAATAGCACGACGCTTGCCACGGATGCGCCCATGACTTTGCGAATGCCGATCTCTTTGGCGCGCCGCTCGGCAGTGAAGGCCGCCATGCCGAAGAGTCCCAGGGCGGTAATGAAGATAGCCAGCACGGTAAAGGCCCGGGCCAGGTCGCTGATCATGTTCATGGTCTGGAACTTGGCGGCAAAGTCGGCGTCGGCGAATTTGTATTCGAAGGGATAATCGGGGTTGTATTTTTTAAATACCTCGCCTACCTGTGTGACGATAGCCGGCAGGTTGTCGCCCTGCGGCAGACGCACGCTGATGGTACTGGACCAGCTGGGGTCGAAGCTCATGACAAGCGGGCCGATGTGATGTGCTTCGGAGCCCATCAGTACATTGTCCATGACACCGATGATGTTCCAGGTTTGTCCCCACATCTGTAGTTTGTCGCCCACGGGGTCGCGCAGGCCAAGTGCTTCTACTGTGGCCTGGTTGATGATGATGGCGGTGGTGTCGCTTTTGAAGTCTTCGGAGAAGTCGCGGCCCTCGAGTATGTGTATGCCCATGGTGCGCGTGTAGTCGTATTCCGTCGCGATGTTGGTGGCCTCGATGTGCTGGCCGGGGCGCTTGCCTGTCCAGTTTTCGATCTCGCTCGTTGCAAAGATGCGTGTAATGGGGCTGTTGGATTTGCAGACGGACACGGCAGCGCCAGTTTGCAGCAGCTCGCGTTTTAGTGTTTGGTAGTTCTTTTCGATGTCGCTCGTGCTGGTGATCATGAGCAGGTTTTCACGGTCGTAGCCCGGCTCGCGGCTTTGTAAATAATGTATCTGCTGGTGCACGGCGACGGTGCCGATGATTAACAAGATGGAGAATGCGAATTGTACACTTACCAGCATGCGACGCGGTGTGGCGCCTTTACCGGCTGCACCGGCGGTGCCTCTGAGAATGCTGGATGGCCGGAAGGAAGACAAATAAAACGCCGGGTAGCTGCCGGCCAGTATGCCGGTGATGAGAATGAGGCTTAAGGAAAAGGTCCAGAAGAGTGGCGAGGTGAAATCTACCGCGAGGTGTTTTCCAATCAGCATGTTGTAGAACGGCAATACCACTTGCACGATGATCATGGACAACGCGAAGGCGATTACCACCATGAAGATTGATTCACCCATGAACTGTGCTATCAATTGCTTGCGGCTGGAGCCTACGCTCTTGCGAATGCCGACCTCGCGGGCGCGGTGTTCCGAGCGGGCCGTGGCCAGGTTCATGAAGTTGATGCACGCCATGATGAGTATAAAGATGGCAATGCCGGCGAACAGGGTAACGTAGTCGATCATGCCGCCGGCTTCCTGGCCATTTTCAAAATGGCCATACAGATGCCAGCGGGACATGGGATGCAGAAAGAGCGATACGTCGCGCGACGCGGGGTTGTTCTTTTTAACGATGTCGCGGATGGTACTGCTCACGTCGGCAGCGGACACGCCGGGTTGCAGCTCCACGAAGGTCTGGAAGGCAGTGTTGTTCCAGTTGTTGCGGGCGTAGCCGATCCACACCGAGGTGGCCTCGAAGTATGAGAAAGGCAACAGGAAGTCGAACGATAGAGAAAGGTTTGTGGGTGGATCGGCAATGACGCCGGTTACTTTCAGGTCGTCTTTATTCTCCAGTTTAACTTGTACGGTTTTGCCGATGGGATCTTCGTCACCAAATAACGCTATGGCTGTAGACTTTGTCAGCACGATGGAGCGCGGATCGTCGAGGGCGGTCTTGGGGTCGCCGGACAGCATCTGGAAGTCAAACATTTCGAGGAAGGACTCGCTTACGTCATAGCCTACTTTATTGATCTTTTTATGATCGACGGACAGCAATCCATATTGCCCCACGGTAATGGCGTAGCGTTTGATACGACTGTCGGCCGCCAGCAGGTGCTCGCGCATCGGCATAGAGGTCTCTACGTTTGTGGTGATGCCCTGATCGGTGACGGTATGCGATTGCACCCGGTGCAGTTGCTCATACTTGGGGAAGAAACGATCGAAGGTGACTTCGTCGTGCACCCAAAGGAGAATGAGAATGCTGCACGCGATGCCCACCGAAAGGCCCGCGACATTGATAAAGGAATAAACGCCGTTGCGCAGGAAGGCACGGAGAGCGATGCGAAAGTAGTTTCTGATCATGACAGGCAAAGGCTATACATTTCCCTTGCCAAAGTACAACTTTCAAAACAAGCTGTAAAAGCACCCTTTTTGATCTTTGTCGCCAGCATCTGTCCACTGGCGGGAAATAATGTTCGAAAGCGGGATTCTTTACTATTGCCTGATCGGCAGTAGGTGCTCGTTTATTCCGAGCCAGCTGTAGAGGTTGTTGCGAGGTTGTCCGTATTGTTGCTTCTCAGCATTTGATAACGCCACGCCCAGTGTGGCCAGTACGGGAAGCGTAATGTCCAGTGCGCTGTCACCATACAATACATTTTCCGATTGCATTAATACCATACTAAAACCTTCTTTACGCGAGACGGTCTCTACGGCCTGGTGTATTTTGGTTAGCACCGGTCTCATGAGTAATGTCTTCTTTTGTTGCAGTGCTGCGACGGCATCTTCCTGAAACTTTTGCAGGGTGTTCTCCAGTAGCAGGATGTCTTGCTGGGCAATTCGTCGCATAGGCTCTGTGAGTGTCCTTTCAGACGCCACATACTCTTGTTGCCTGGCTTTTAGTACTTGTGCTTTTGCTTCCAGTTGTTTGGTGTACTGTTGTTGCAGAGATGACAGTTCAGCCTCGGCAGTTTTTACTTCGGATAGTCGCGTTAGGATATAATTGATATCGATATATCCCGTCTTGTTGGGTGTTGTTTGTGCCTGCGTAAATATAGGCCAATAGCATGCCATGAGCATGAAGATGCACTTTTCATAGAGTAAAGCCGTTAGGAGTTTAGTATAGTACGTGACTATCTATACGATGTAAGGGTCGGCGAAAAAGTTTTATGAACTTTACGCTAACACAATTCCCGCCGCGAAGCGGCCGGAATCCTGCCGACGGGCGGAGAAGAAGTAGTTATTGTTTTTTACGGTGCACAGGTTCGACACTTCGATTCGTGTAGTGGGCACGCCGAATGCCAGGAGCTGCAACGCATTGGCCTTCCACAAATCCAGTTTGGCTTTACCTTCGGGTTGTGGTATCATCAGTCCCTGGTCTTTGCCAAAGGCCTGGTCCACGGCTTGTACAACCTCTTCGCCTACTTCGTAGGAGTCCTGGCAAACAGAAGGCCCGATGCCTGCGATGACGTCTGCGCCTTGGGTACCATAGACACGTTGCATTTCGTGTAGTGTCTTTTCCAGGATGCGCGCCACGGTGCCGCGCCAGCCGGAGTGTATCGCGCCGACGGCTTGGTTCTTTTCGTCATATAGAATGATCGGCACGCAGTCGGCCGACATCACGGCCAGACCAATGCCCCGCTTGTTGGTAATGAGCGCGTCGGTTTCCATCAGCTCTTCTACAGGGGTGTCTTCTGCAACCTGTACGATACGCGTTTTGTGTACTTGTGATGGAAAGAACAATCGACTGCCGGTAATGCCAAGCGCGGAGGCTATGCGATGGCGGTTCTGTCGGATTTCTTCGCGGTCGGGGGAGCTGGAGTAGCTTAGGGTGAATTCCTTTTCGCCTCCATAGGGTCCACGATCGCTTACAAAATGTTTTACGCCCGCTTCGGCTCCTAGTTGGTCGAATTGCCAGAGGCCCAGTCCGTCGATTTGTACTTTCTTCATGGTGTGCAAATAAACTGGATTTCTTTAGAATTCCAGCAAGCGCATAAAGTAAGAGCGCTACACGGATTGGAGCCCCGGCGTAGCGCTCTTTAAACGGTGGGTTGCTAACCTCTATGGCACATCGGTAATGTCGTAACCGGGATTCTGAACCAGTTTGTTGTTGCGGTTGATCTCATCGCGGTGGATGGGAAGGAAATACATCTTGTCCAGCCACAACCGGTTCTCAATACCTGGATCTATATCCTGCGGCTCGTATACGTAATTGTAGTTGTCCGGATCGTAGCGGTATGTCTTCACGTCTTTGCCGGGCTTGAGCGTGGCAGTGATATTCATGCGCACAGCCTTCTGTCCGATGGTCTCCGAGGCAATCATCCACCGGCGGGCATCGTGGAAGCGTTGTTCTTCATAGGCCATTTCTACGCGGCGCTCATTGCGATATCGTTCTTTCAGTGCCTGGCCGCTTTCGGTGACTTCCGGCATACCGGCACGGAAGCGGACTTTGCTCAACCAGGGTCGGGCTTCGTCGTCTTCACCCAGCTCGATGCAGGCCTCCACATAATTCAGGATTGCTTCCGTGAAGCGCAGCACGGGCCAGGGTATTTGTTGACGGGTGTTCTGGTCTACCACGGCCGGATCGGAATCGATAAACTTGCGCATGTAGTAGCCCGTGCGTGAGCCGTTCCAATCTTCCACAGAGCTCTGGCGTGTGTCCAGTCCGAAGTAGGTTGTTACAACACCAGAGGCAGTGGTAATTTGATATTGCCCCGTCTGGATCTCGTTGTAGGGATCTTTGGCGGCAACGTCGGCTGTGCGTGGTTTCCAGCCCGCGCCGTCGTATAATACGGTAGCATAGAAACGGGGGTCGCGATCCGCATAGGGAGCGCCGGCGTGTGTCGGATTGTTCCAATCAAAGGCGGTGCCGTCAATCATTTCAAAGTCGTCGACCAGGTTTTGTATCGGTGTGTTGCCAGCCCAGTTGTGATAGCCGTTGGGTCCATTGTTACGACCTACCCAGGCGCCACCCTCGTCTTTGGCATTGATGAAATAACGGGCGAAGATCAGCTCGCGCTCGCCGCCGTTGCGTGCCAGGGCAGCGTTGCTGTGGTTGGCAGTGCCTTGCTCGGGTGTAACAGGTGCGGTAAGCGCCACTTCATAGCCCAGGCCACCGATGTCGAGTACAGCTTTGGCGGCGTCGCGTGCTTTTTGCCAACGCTCTGCGCGGTTGCCGGAGGTATACCCCAGCGCCGCCGGTTGTTTGGCGTCTGCAATGACGTCAGACTTCGCGGCCGCGGTGGGAATATCGTGCAGGTCGCTGGCGGCGTACAGCAATACGCGCGACTTGAGCGCCAGCGCGGCGGCATAGCTGGCACGACCGTTGGCCATGTTTTTGCCTTGCAGCAGTTCCGCGGCGGCATCGCAGTCGGCGACGATAAAATTAACGCATTCTTCGTAGGTGTTTCGGCCTACGGTATAGTCGGCTTCACCCAACATGTACGAACGATCGATCAGCGGTATGCCCCCGTAGTAGCGCAGCAGTTGCTGATAAAAATAGGCGCGCATGAAGTGTGCTTCACCCAGCAGCCGCCCGGCTTCAATGCCCGCGGTGTTCTCGAACTGCGGTGCGGCCAGGTTCTCCAGGGCCAGGTTGCAGGCACGAATGCGCTGGTACATCTGTGTCCAGTTCAGCGTGTTGTTGATCCAGCCATTGTCGGCCGGGTTGGAGCGCGACTCGGTGATGGTATTGATACCACGGCCGGGGTGGGTAAAGATCGACTCGTCGGTAAGCGATGCCAACATCTGCTCATCAAAGCCGCCATTGCCCAGGCCGTTATATATATCCGTCACAAATGCCTGGGCCAGGCTGGCATCCTTCCACACACGTTCGGTCAACACTTCGTTCAACGGTTGCGTGTTCAGGAAATCGTCGTTACACGCCAGCAGACTGATCAGTAAAACGATCATCAGCCCTGTTTTCTTTTGTATGCTTTTCATGGTATACATGTTTTGCGTGATTAAAAAACTACGGTTAGGCCCATGTTGAGAATTCTCGCCTGCGGATAGTATTGTCCCAGACCGCCGGTCGATTCAGGATCAAGCACTTTGAGCTTGTCGATGGTAAACAGGTTGAGTGCGTTGACGTAGAACCGCAGGGAGTTGATGCCGGCGCGTTGACCCAATGTAGACGGTATGGTGTAACCCAGCTCGATGTTCTTGAGTCGCAGATAGTCTGTGTTGCGCAGCCAATAGGTGTTGTCGTTGGAGTAGTATTGATTGCTGCGGTCGGCGATGCGCGGGTGCTCGCTACTGGGATTGTCGATCGTCCAGCGATTGCGGTACACGTCCAACAAATAGTTGCCAATACTGCCCGACTCGCCGGTGCTGATGTATACCTGCGCGCCGGTGGCGCCCTGGAACAGGATGGACAAGTCGAAGTTTCTGTACTTGGCTGACATGTTCAAGCCGCCCTGGAATGTGGGTATATTGGTCTTCTCGTTACGCACTCTGTCGTCGGGCGTAATGCGACCGTCGCCGTCGTAGTCCTTGTACCGCATGTCACCGGGGCGTAGGGTGTTGGTAATAGCGCTATAGTCCAGCTCATTGGCATCGATGTCTGCCTGGGTTGCAAACACGCCGTCGTAGATGTAGGCCTGGTAGGTATACATGGGTTTGCCGGTGGTGCGTTGCCAGGCGGGAGAGCCGGGGGCTTCGTCCCAGTAATCGATGCGGTTCTTGGCATAGCCGCCATTGACACTCACGTTGTATTGCAGCTCGCCGACCTGTCCGTGGTAGCCGATTTGTAGCTCCCACCCGCGGTTGCTTACTTCACCGATGTTCTCGGCCGGCAGGGTCATGCCGGTCGTCTGAGGCACAGAGGCGTTCTTGCGCCACAAGATGTTGCTGCGTTTGTTCAGAAAGATGTCGGCTTCAAAGCTGATCTTGCCCTGTAGAAACTGTCCTTCCAGGCCGAGGTCGTAGTTGTTGGCTACTTCCCACGTCACCAACGGATTGGGCACACGGGCTTCGTAGATCGTGCCGACCTCTTGCCCGCCTACAATGTAGCTGCGGAAGGCGTTGGTGGACATGTATTGATACTCCTGCAGCTCTTCCGGATCGATGATGCCGTTGGCATTGAGATCGAAGTAGATCTGGTCGTTCCCCAACTGTCCCCACGAGGCGCGCAGTTTGAGGTAGTTCATGATCGGCACATTGGTCTTCCAAAACTCTTCTTCCGAGATTTGCCAGCCCGCCATGATGCCGGGGAAAAATCCGTAGCGTTTGCCTTCGGGAAACATATATGATCCGTCGTAGCGCCAGAGGAATTCGGCCAGGTATTTTTCTTTGTAGTTGTAGGCTACGCGACCAAAGTAGTTCAGACGCGCACGCTCCCAGGCACCACCGCCATTGTTCTTTTCGGGGTTACCACCAGCCACCATTTGGTCGACGGCCGTGGAAATGAAGAAACGACGGTAAGCATTAAAGCTATTGTTCTCCACGGTCTCGCGGTTTGTACCCGCCAGCACGGTAAAGGCGTGATCGCCAAAGGCGCGCTCATAGGTAACGATGCCACCCAGCAGTACATTGAGCTGGTCTTCGTCGCCCATGGTGAGCCGCGGCTCGGAGGGACCACGTTGGCCGCGGGATAGCTTGGGCGTTACGCCGTCGGCTTCAAACGTTACTTTGTCCCACGTATAGAGGAACCACGGTATCTCCCATTTCTTTGTACGCTTTACATATTTATCGACCGAGGCAGTGCCGGTAAACTTCAACCCTTTGACCCAGGGCACGGTGATCTCCACGCCGCCGTTGGTCTGCACGTAATAGCGTGTATCGCGGTCATAGCCGGTTTGATTAGTCGTGATCACGACCGGGTTCTCACCGTATTCGATATCGGGCCCAGGCATGCCGTTGGGCCAGAAGGCAGGCTCTGTCGGGATGCCGCGCATTTGCATGCGGAAGATGGCGGCGGCAGTGCGCGTAGGATAAAAACGATTTTCCTGGCGGCCCATGATGCCCAGGGTTGTCTTGACATATTTGTTGATGTTGGCGTCTAGGTTTATGCGCAGGTCGTATTGCTTGTAGCCGGTGGCAGCGTTGCGGTAATAGGCATCCTGATTTTGATAGCCGAGGGAGGCCATGTATTTCACGTTGTCCGTACCACCGCTTAGCTGCAGGCTGTGTCGCGACTGCGGCGACCAGTTCTTGAGTGTCGCGTCATACCAGTCGGTGTTGGGGTGACCCCAGGGGTCGGCGCCACTGCGGAAAAGCTCGAAGTCTTCGGGTGTATAGGGAGCATCGAGTACGGTGCCATTGGGACGGGTATAGCTGCCGGTTTCTTTAAAAGCCTGGTTGGCCGCGTTCCACTCGCCGGTGGGCAGGTTAAAGATCTCCAGCTCATTGCGCATCTCGGAAAATTGTACAGCGTCGGCCAGCCGCGGTACCGTGGTGGGTTGTGACCAGCCCTGGTTAAAACTATACATCAATTCGGGCTTGCCGGTCTTGCCGCGCTTGGTGGTAATGAGAATTACGCCGTTGGCGGCCCGGGAGCCATAGATGGCCGCGGAAGCATCTTTCAGGACCGAGATCGATTCGATGTCGGCGGGGTTAAGACGTTCGAGACCACCGGAACGGGCGGGTATACCGTCGATTACAATCAGGGCGTCGTTGCTGCCCAGAGTGTTCGAGCCGCGAATGCGAATGCTGGAGCCATCGGCGCCGGGCTCGCCACTGCGGTTAACGGCCACCACGCCGGGCATGCGTCCGGCCAGGGAGTTGGACAGATTGACCGAAGGCGACTTGACGAGGTCGGCGCCACGTACCGTGACAACGGAACCGGTAACCGTTTCTTTTTTCTGCTCGCCATAGCCCACCACGACGATCTCTTGCAGCGATTGCACATCAGCCGCCAGCACAACGTCGATCACAGAGCGATCGTTGACGGGAATCTCCTGCGTTTTATAGCCAATAAAGGTAAAGACCAGGACGGCGCCGGCGTCGGTAACAGAAAGCGTATACTTGCCGTCGATGTCGGTGGTCGTGCCCGCAGATGTTCCTTTTATCAGCACATTCACACCGGGCAGCGCACCCCCGGCGTCGTCGGTTACGCGACCGCTGATGTCGGCGGGGGCGATGGTTTTACCGGGTATATAGTCATCGGCGGCAAGCTCTCCCGTGGGCATTGGTTTGAGTACAATCTGGCGGCCAATGACGGTCCAGTCGACACGTTCGCCGAGCAGGTCGGTCAATACTTCTCCCAGGCGGGTGTGTTGTATGCGTACGGACACCAGGCGGTGGGACTCGATGAGCCGGGGGCGATATGTGAACTTAACATCGGCCTGTTTTTCAATGCGGCCAAGTACGTCGCGCAGTTCTTCACGATCAGCTTCCAGGGTGATTTTGCGATCCAGCACCTCCTGCCCATGCACGTCGTGTGCATAGGCTGCGAGGACTGTGGCCCCGGAAATAAAAAGCTGTAACATAGTAACTCTCATAAAGAACAACAGTACATAGTGAATAGGTGTAGGTTTATTCATACCTTGTTTTGTTTTTGTTGTACAAAGGCAAAAGCTTGGTGCCCCCCGCGATATTTCGCAGGGCACGACACCGGCCGGTGATGCTGGTACCATCGCCGGCCTATTTTTATTTCTGTTGCTGGGGTAGTGTTTAGTGTATCATAGGCTTCCAGGATTTAGGGGAGTTGTTTGGGCTATTATTCTCTGTCACTGCTACGGGCAGCCTGTGCCCGTAATCACAATGCTGGTATCTTGTACCGTGTAGGTTGCGCCGATGGCTTCACATACAATGCGTATGCGCGCGTGCAGATCTTCATCGGTCAGCGTGGTGGTGAGGGTACAACCGGTGACGGTCGTTTCATCGTAAACAAAATCGACTCCATAGCTTTCTTCCAACGCTTGAAATATACTGGTGACGGATGCCGCTTCGTAGCTCATGGTAGGATTTGCCGACGCGGCCGGAATGATGCGCGGATGCGCCACCAGCGCTTTTTTTACGCGATCATTCTGACGATTGTATACTGCCTGTTGGTTGGGCGAGAGCACGACAGCGGCAGCATCGAGGGGGGTACCCGGTTTTTGTTTATATACTGCCACCCGGCCGGTGGCTACCGCCACCGTTATTTCTGGCGCATTTGCATAGGCCTTTATCGTGAAGCTTGTGCCTAATACGCGTGTGGTCACTTCTTGTGTATATACTAAAAAAGGACTGAGCGTATCCCGTTGTACGTCAAAGAAACCTTCACCCGTTAGGGTTACTTCGCGTCGGCCGCGGTTGAACGTCTGTGGGAAGCACAACGTGCTGCCGGGATACAGCATCACGCGGCTGCCATCGGTGAGGAGAATCATGCGGGGTGTCTGGCCGCGATTGTACTCGGCGCGCCATCCTGCCGGGAGCGTATCGGCGGTAATGCTGGCCACGGGGGCATCCGGCGTATGGGTAAAATAGTACCACCCCCCTGCCGCCAATACAAACAGTGCGAGGCACGCCGCAATCTTATACAGCAGGTGGAAGCGTGGTTGTCGGCCATCGCGTACACGGGCGCTGAGCTGCGACCACGCTTTGGCCTCCAGTATAATGCGTTGTTCTTCGGGTAGTGCCTGGCGGTTGCTGGTATCGATGGTGTCATACCACTCTTGAACCAGCGCCTCCTCTTGCGGTGTACACTGCCCCTGGCAATACCGGGTTAGGATTTCTTTGAAGGCTTCGGGTGTCATGTCGTTAAGACGCACGACCCGCCAAATGCCCTAAACGCATGGGCAACTTTTTTCAAACGTTATCATAAAGATCTGGTATGCGCCCTGACAAGCGTTAGAGACACGCGAGCATGGCCGTCAGAAAAATAAAATCACGAAGACGATACCGCAGTTGCTTGAGTGATTTGGTGAGATGATACTCAATGGCTTTTTCAGAGAGTTGCAACAGCCCTGCGATTTCTGCCACGGAGCGGCCTTCCAGGCGGTTTAGGCGGAACACCACCCTGGATTTTTCAGGTAGGTGACTGACAGCTTCTTCTAACGCTTCGTGCAGATTATCGTATTCGACGGTGTCCTCCGTTTCCGTGCGTTGCCACGGAATGAATGTTTTGTAATAGTCCCAATATTTTCGTTGCGTAATCTGCTGGCGGATGTGGTCAATGACGCGGTTGCGCACGGACGTCTGCAGGTAATACCAGAGGTTGGTGACATACAACGTCGCGCGTTTCTCCCAGAGCGCAAAAAAGATGGCTTGCACAATCTCTTCGGCCTCGGCGTGCGCCTGTATTTTGGAGCGCGCAATATTATAACAAGGCGTCCAGAAACGCCGGAATATTTCCTCGTATGCCGCTTCGCTACCGTTGCGCAGGGCAGACAACAGTTGTTGCTCTGTATGTAGGCTTAGGTCGGACATTTAAAAGGTACTTTATACAAGTTTAAATAATTTTTAACACAAACGTTTTCGAAGAGCCGGAAAATTGTGCGTGACTCTTTCATTATTTCGATGAATCCAACGTTTTTCTGGCTGGAAACACATCAAAAGCAGCACAGTACGTAACGGCCACTTTGGCTCCCGCCGGCCACCTTTTTTTTACGCTTTAGTCTTTTGCAGTACCTTCACTGCCAACATCAACCACTGTTTTTTACAGACACGTTCTAACCTTACCAATACATGCAAACTGAAGTCCGCGTATCCGGAAACTTTAGAAAGATGGCCGTACGGGCTATGCTTTCCATCCTGCTCTTTCTCCTGGTGTATATTTTACTCGTGGTGGCCGCTGTGGGCCTTACCTTTCTCTTAGGGTGGGGTGGCATCATGCTGGTCGCCCTGAGACCGTCGGTCCTGACGATCGGCCTGGGACTCGGCATGACGGGCGCAGGGGTTTTGATTTTGATCTTTCTGCTCAAGTTCATTTTTAAACGGCACATCGTAGATCGTTCGCACCTGACGGAGATCCGGCCGGAGCAGCAGCCCCAGCTGTTTGCGTTCATTAGTGAGATCGTGGACGAAGTGCACACGAAGTTCCCCAAGAAAGTATATCTCTCGGCAGATGTAAATGCCTCCGTATTCTATGATTCCGGTTTCTGGAGCATGTTCCTGCCGGTGAAGAAAAACCTGCACATCGGCATCGGGCTGGTCAATACGGTTTCGGTGAATGAGTTCCGGGCGATCCTGGCGCACGAGTTCGGGCATTTCTCCCAGCGCTCCATGAAGGTGGGCAGCTATGTATACAATGTGAACCAGGTTATTTACAATATGCTGTACGACAATGCATCGTATGAAAACCTGGCCAACCGGTGGGGCGGCTTAAGCTGGTACTTTTCTATCTTCGTAACGGCGGCGGTGAAGGTGCTGCAAGGCGTTCAGGCGATTTTGCGGAAGGTGTATGAGGTCGTCAACCTGAGCTACCTCGGTCTTTCACGCGAGATGGAGTTTCACGCCGACGAAGTAGCGGCGAATGTAGCAGGATCGCGCCCCTTGATGACCTCGCTGCCGCGCCTCGACCTGGCCAACCAGGCGTATGAAACGGTGGTTGGATTTTATCAGGCGCGTAGCCGCCAGGATATCATCACATCAAACCTCTATCCGCAGCAGTCGTATGTCATGAACTTCCTGGCGGCGGAAAACAATCTTCCGCTGCAAGACGGATTACCGGTGGTGACACAGGAACATACGTCTCGGTATAATAAGTCGAAGCTGGTGATCAAAGACCAGTGGGCTTCGCACCCCGCTACCGAGGACCGCATCCTGGCACTGGAGACGTTGAACATTCCCGTCCGAAAGGACGATCGCGAACCGGCCATGACGCTGTTCATCAACCAGGAGGCCATGCAGGAAGACATAACCCGTGCGTTGTTTTCCGACAAGACGAACGCCGAAAAGACGGAAGTCGAGCCTTTAGACAAGTTTATACAAACGTTCACACAGGAGTATCGCGACGACTGCTTCCCTGCGCTATACAACAATTTTTATAATCATCGTACGACGGCGGCGCTCGACCAGGAAAAGATCGCAGCACCTGCTGTCGCCGTGGCGCAAGATGCCCGCGCGATCTTTACCGACGCGGCATCGGACATGGCGTATACGGCGCTGGCGCTGGAACGCGATATCGATACGCTTCGTGCGCTGGCGAAAGGCGAGCACACGATAAAGACGTTTGACTACGATGGCAGGAAATACAAGCTCTGGGAAATCGCGCCGCTCGTCGAGACGCTGGAGAAAAACCTGAACGCGTTAAAGGCCGCTCTGACCGACGTCGACCACCAGTCACAGGTATATTTCTTTTCGTTGGCCGCCCAGCAAGGAAAGACGGAGGCGCTGAAAAATCTGTACGATACGTACATTTCCCTGCACGACAGATTGGATAACCTGTTTAAGCCGTACCATGAGTTGATGGAAGCCATGAGCTTTATGCAGTACGAGCGGCAGCTTGAAGTCATTCTACAGAAACTGGAGGCCGTGCGGATAATCGAAGCACAGCTTAAGCTATCCATCAAAGACATGTTGACGGATCCGACGTTTCACGACGCGCTGACAAATGAACGCCGGGAGAGCCTGGCGTACTATGAAGCCAACAACCTGGTGTATCTCGGAGAGGATGCTTACAACGACAAGACGCTAAAAACGCTTTTCTCGGCCGCGAGCTTTTACCAGGAGGTGTTGATCGAGTCGCACTTCTTACACAAGAAGCGATTGTTGGTGCACCAGGCCGAGCTGGAAGCCTCTGCGCACGCGCTGCGGAAAAATACAGCATAATTCAGGATTCGGGTATGGCACGCCCGACGGCTTTTGAACATATTGCATCCTCAACGGGCATCAAACGTCCGCTGGATCATCACTATGGAAAACAGGATACTGGGCATTCATCACATTACGGCCATTGCCGGCCAGGCCAAACGCAACTATGAATTCTATACGCGCGTGCTGGGACTGCGCATGGTCAAGAAGACCGTAAACTTTGACGACCCCGGCACCTATCACTTTTACTTTGGCGATGAAGCCGGTACGCCCGGTACCATTCTGACCTTTTTTCCGTGGGAAGGAATTACGGCCGGCCGTGCTGGCACGGGTATGGCCACGGAGATCGGCTATGCGGTACCTGCGACGAGCCTGGAGTTTTGGACCGCGCGCTTTCGCGAGCACCAGGTAAAAGTTACCGGCACCGGTACCCGGTTTGGAGAAACCTTCCTGTCGTTTGAGGACCCCGATGGGCTGCCGCTTACGCTGATCGTTCCCCAACAACCCGATGCCCGTACGCCGTGGCAAACGCCGGAGGTGCAAACAGCAGTGGCGACACGTGGCTTTCACAGTATTACATTGACCCTGCGCGACATCCAAGGCACAGCCCGTGTATTGACGGATATCTTTGGCTACGCTCTTGCTGGTCAGGAAGAGAATCGCTATCGCTATACTACCGATGCCATTTCGCACAGTTCCATCGTGGACCTGCTGGCCGCGCCGCAGGCTCCCGGCGCGACCAATGCCGGAGGTACCGTGCATCACGTGGCCTTCCGCGTGCAAAACGAAGAGGTGCTGATGCAGTACCGAGAGAAAGTTATTCAGCATGGGTTACAGATTACACCGAAGATCGATCGTAACTATTTCTTCTCACTTTATTTCCGCGAGCCGGGCGGTGTGCTTTTTGAGATTGCCACCGACAATCCCGGCTTTGCTGTTGACGAGCCGCCAGACGCGCTGGGTACCAGCCTGAAGCTACCCGCGCAATACGAGGCGGACCGTGCACGCATCGAAAAGGCGCTGCCGGCGCTGTCTTGATATATCTGTAATACAGCTATATCTTTAACATATGAACGACGTAACGCTAAAATTAAATAATGTCGGCCGGGGCGCTTTTGTGATCGAAGAAAACAACGAGCGCCTGGGCGAGATGGAGATCGGCATTGCCGGTGGAAACCTGGTGGTGTATCACACCGAAGTCTCCGACAAATTGAAAGGGCAAGGTGCCGGCGGCAAGTTGCTGGACGCCATGGTAGCGCATGCGCGCCAACACCAGTTGAAAGTGGTGCCGCTTTGCCCCTATGTGCTGGCTCAATTTAAGCGGCACGCAGAACAATATGCCGACGTGTGGAACCAGGACTGGCACGGTAAAAAATCCTGAGCCTGCATCATGCATCAGAAAAACATCCAATACGCCGGCCTCCCGCTTGCGGAAGCCAAACGAGCGCTGATCTTGTTACACGGGCGTGGTGGCACGGCCAGTGATATTTTGTCGTTGTCGCCGCTGCTACACGTGCAGAATTTTGCGCTGCTGGCTCCCCAGGCAACACAACAGACCTGGTACCCCTATTCTTTTCTGGCGCCTCCTGCAGACAACGAGCCGTGGCTTTCGTCTGCGCTGAGTCTAATCGGCAGCGTTGTAGAAGACATCACGGCCGCCGGTATCGCCGCGGAAAATATATACTTCACCGGGTTCTCGCAGGGTGCGTGTCTGACGTTGGAATTTATCACGCGGCATGCGCAACGATGGGGCGGCGTAGCGGCCTTTACCGGCGGGCTGATCGGTGATAAACTTTATCATGAAAACTATCATGGAGACTTTGGCGGAACGCCTGTGTTTATTGGGACGAGCGATCCCGACCCACACGTACCGGTAACGCGTGTGCAGGCTTCTGAGGCACTCTTGCGCGAGCGAAATGCCCAGGTCACCGTAAAAGTATATCCCAACATGGGCCACACCATTAGCCGCGACGAGCTGGAGCAAGCCAACACGTTAATCTTTAAAGCGTAGAGAACTTTATCGCTGCAAGATGGCTGTAATGCCCTGACCCCCTGCCGCACATACCGAGATAAATCCACGGCCACTCCCCTTTTCGTGCAGCAACTTGGCCAACGTAGCAATGACACGTCCGCCCGTAGCCGCGAACGGGTGGCCTGCCGCGAGGCTGCTACCCGTTACGTTCAGTTTGCCGCGATCGATACTGCCCAGTGGCTCTTGCCCGAACAGGCGGCTTAGCGCGGGACTCTCCCAAATCTTCAATGTCGTGAGTACCTGCGCGGCAAAGGCTTCGTGTATTTCATAGAAGTCAAAGTCTTGCAACGTCAGGCCGGCCTTGGCGAGCATGCGCGCCGATGCTTGCACGGGCGCCATCAACAGGTTCTGACGATTGTCGAGGTATTCAACCGCAGCCAGCTCGGCGTGTGTAAAGTACGCTAACACAGGCAGCCCATGTGCTTGTGCCCACTCCTCGGAGGCCAGCAGGATACTGGAGGCGCCGTCGGTTAACGGCGATGAATTGCCCGCGGTGAGTGTGCCATTTACTTTGTCGAATGCGGGCTTGAGCCTGGCCAGCTTCTCCATGCTACTATCGGTGCGCAAGTTGTTGTCGCGGTTCAACCCGGCATAGGGGGTAATCATGTCGTTGAAGAAACCACGGTCGTATGCACGCGCCATTTTCTGATGGCTTTCAAGGGAGTATTGATCTTGCTCTTCGCGTGAGATGCCGTAGTGCCTGGCAGTAATCTCGGTGTGCCCACCCATGGAGAGGCCTGTGCGCGGCTCGACGTTCTGAGGTGCTTCCGGCGACAGGTCTTTTATCCGAATCTTCAGGGACTGACGCAGGCGCTCGCCAGTGGTCTTTGCGCGGCGTGCGGCCAGCAAGGTACGACGCAGGTTCTCGCTCAGGAGCAGTGGCACGTTGCTGGTAGAGTCTACCCCCCCGGCAATGCCTACATCGATCTGCCCGAGGGCAATCTTGTTGGCAATGTATACTGCCGACTCGATGCCGGTATCGCAGGCTTGTTGGATGTCGCAGGCAGGGGTGGCGCGGTCCAGCGATGTGGTCATGACGCATTCGCGCATGAGGTTTATATCGCGGCTGTCTTTTATCACGGCTCCGCCGGCGACTTCGCCCAGGCGCAGGCCTTGCAGCTTATAGCGGTCGATCAAACCGTTCAGGGCGGCGACCATCATGTCTTTGTTCGTAGCCTGTGTGTAAAATGTATTCTGACGGGCGAAAGGTATACGGTTGTAGCCTACAATGGCGACTTTTCGGGGTTGGGCGTTGGCGAGCATAGTGATCCTATTATTGCGCGCGCAATTTACCGAATTAATAATTGTGATGAGTTGTCTATTTTATCGTTTCTAATCTCTCGTCCGGCGCACCCGTGTTGTCGTACGTGTTGTCTTTGCGCGGCCGCGTTTGCCTTCGACTGTGGTTGTGCGCCGGGTGGCTTTTACCTGTTTATTTCCTTTTGTTACCGTAACGCTTTTTCGTTGCGAGGTACGGTCAGCGCGATAGCGCGTGACCGAGGCCTGGTGGCGTGTGGTTACGGTTACCGATGTGGTGCGCACCGGGCGGTAGACCCGGGCGGCATGTACTACGCGGTGGGTATGTACTACCACATAGCGGGGGCGATAGGGTCGGCGGTATGTATAGAATGCATGATAGCGCACCGGACGCCAGGGGCGCCACCAGATGGGGCGACGGTGCCAGGCCCAGGGAGATGCCCAGACGACATAGCGCGGGGCATACATATAGCGCACGGCGGGCCATGCCCATACATTTACCACGACGGTCGTGTGCGTACGCGTGCGCGGAGCGGCGTCGTCCACCACGCGGGTGGTCTGTTTTTGTGCGTTGGTATTGTCAGTGGGTTCGACGATGCGTTCTTCGCCGTAGATGTCTTCGTCACCGATGATCTGTAGTACGGCCTGATCGTTGCCGGTCTTTTCCAATTCGATCACGGCAATATCCTGGTCCTCATTTTCCGATACAGCATCTTGCAGGATCAGGGCGTGTACGTCGCCATCGCGTTTGTCAATGACTTTTATATAGTCGGCTTCACCGTCTTCGTTCAGGTCCAGGTTGTTGACATTGTTTTCCTGGGAGTTCAGCATCTTCTCGAATTCCTCCGGCGAGCCTGCTTTCTGGAACATTTCCAGGGCGCCTTCCAGGCTGAAATTGTCGCCGGGCAAACCGGTAGAATCCTGTGCTGCGGTCTGTGCTTGCAAGGTCCCGGTGCCCCACAAGAGGACTGTCACCAGGCTCAGTACCTTAAAACCATTCTTGCGTTTCATATTGATCCGTTTTATACTACTTAGACCGCCGACTGGGCAAAAGGTTTAACGACGTCAATTCTTTTCGCGCCCTCTGCGACGCTCCTGTATCTGCTTCAGGATCAGCAGTCGAAACTTGCGCTCGACCTCCGGCAGCATCCGCAACTTTTGCGCAGGAATAACGTTTAGCAGCTGCTCGGAATATTGCCGTTCCAGGTCTACTTCTTTTTGCTTCACCTCCAGGCCCAGGGTCACCAGGTCTTTTTCATTTTGGTCAGCGCTCTTACTAGGGTTGGGATGGCGCCGGGCATAGCGCAGCTCCTTGAGCAGTGCTTTACGCTTGTCGGTAAACTCTCGGTAGATGGGCCAGAACTTCTCAGCTTCTGTAGGCGTCAGCGCAAGCTGGTCGGTGATATAGGCGACGCGGGCAGCCTGTACCCGTTCGCGTACCGTGGGATTGCTTTCTTCCGGCAGGTCGTCATCCTGCGCGTATAACGGGATGGCCAGTATAATCAGCGCGATGGAAATAAACGTTTTCATGTCTTATAAACTGTTAAGGTCGTCGAGGTTGTCTTCTAAAGCATCGAGCACATCGTCGTTGAGGTCCAGGTTGTAGACTTCTTGCTCGATGGCCTGTACATCGTCCGTATCCAGCAGGTTAGTGTCGAGTAGCTCGTCCGTGGAAAGGCCTTCGGACTCTTCGAGGTAGCGCACGAGCTCTTCGGTGGCGATGCCCGCGAGCATGTCTTGCGCGGATGTCTGCCGCGTATACCACAGGATGCCGGCTGCTACCAGCACCACCGCCGGCAACGCGTAACGCAAGCTGTATTGCCATGCGGGTCGCGTGAATCGGGATTGTTTGGCCACACGCGCCTGAATCACGCCGGGCAACTTGTCAAAGTAGCCGTCGGGGGCGGTAAAGATCTCTTTTTTCGGTATGTCTTCCAGTTTCATACAGGTAGCATTAGTGGTCGGCGGTGTTGATATCGTTACGAAGATAGTCTTCTATTTTTTTCACGGCGTGGTGGTAGCTGGCCTTCAATGCTCCCACGCTGGTTTGTGTAATGTCTGCGATCGTTTCGTAGGGCAGGTCTTCAAAGTATTTCATGTTGAATACCAACCGTTGTTTGTCGGGCAGCGTGAGCAAGGCTTTTTGCAAGCGGCGTTGAACGTCGTCACCGGACAGGCTCGGCTGCTGGTCGAGCTTGCGGCTAAGCTCTTCGGTGACGTCGCCGATGGGCAAAAAGAATCTGCGCTTTTTGCTGCGTAAGAAATTCAGGCATTCGTTGGTGGCGATGCGATACACCCAGGTGTACAGCTGGGCATCTTCCCGAAAGCTGTCGATGTGCTTGTGGATCTTGATAAAAACTTCCTGAGTCAGGTCGTCGGCATCGTCGTGATCGATGACCATCTTCCGGATATGGCCGTAGACACGCTGCTGATACGCCCGTACCAACAGGTTAAATCCGTAATTCCGGGTCTCGGGGTCCCGGATCTTTGCCAAAAGCTCTTTATCCTCCAAGGAGATCGACGGTGAATTCCCAAGTTAGACAAAAGCCGGGGCGCCGGGTTTAACGCAGTGCGAAAATAATTCAGGTGTTACGGGGCAGTGTAATGACAAAGGTAGCGCCGTGCCCCCAGACACTTTCGAGCTTCACGGTGCCGCTCAGTTTCTCCACCAGGGATTTCACGATGGACAACCCCAGGCCGGTAGAGCTTTCTCCCCCGGTCGGGCGCGCCGACAGCCGCGTAAATTTGCGAAAGACACGCGTCAGGTCTTCGGGATGAAAACCGGGGCCTTCGTCGCGAATGCGGATCGTAACCGCTGTCGGTTGAGATTCGGTATCGATAAAGATGCGCTTGCCGGGAGGCGAAAACTTGATGGCATTGGTGAGAATATTGTCGAGTATGCGGTTGAGACAATGGCTGTCCGTCTGCACGACACTATCGCGGTCGTTGCGCACGACCATGGTAAGCTGTTTCTTTTCCAGCGCGCCGGTGTAGTGCGCGGCCAGTGCGCCCACAAATTGCCCGAGGTTTAACGGCGCCAATGTCAACGCTTCCTGCTGTGCATATTGGTTGATGTCCAACAGGTCGCGAATGAGGCCGTTGCCTTCCGCACAAACCTTTTGCATCAGGGCCAACAGTTCCTTTCCGTCCGTGTCGAGGGATTGCCCCAATTCCACCAGCGTAGCCAGCCCGGCGATGCGGTTCAACGGGCTGCGTAAATCATGTGCCACCACGCTGATCAGGCCGTCCTTCTCGCGGTGCAGCTCTTCCAGCGCTTCGTTTTTAGTAGCCAGCATTTTGTTTTGTTCTTCCACACGGTCCATCAGCACCTTCAGCTCTTCATACGCTTCCGATATACGTTCGTGCTGCTCGCTCACTTCCCGCGCATAACGCGCCTTGATATATCCCCAGTATAAGATCAGGCCGGTTAACAACACAAAAAATATAATGGATATGATCAGGAGTGTTTTATTGGATGAAAGCTTTAACTCTTCCATCTTTTTTGCTTCACTCAGCAGCGTTATTTCTTTGTCTTTTTTCTCACTCTCATAGAGCTCTTGCATTTGTACGACCTGTTGGCTTTTGCGTTCGTTGAACAGACTATCGTTTAAGTGTGAATATTTTTTAAACCATTGGTAGGCCGATCGGTAGTCGCCGCGGGCAGAATCCAACCGCGAGCTATACAAGTAAACTTTTTCCATCCACGGCATGGCGTCCGACCGCTCGGCCGCTGTCCGAACCTCCGCCAGCGGTGCAACGGCACGACGCGGTTGCTGCATGCGTATATACAAGTCTGTCAGGCCGAGCAACGATTTTACCAGGGCTTCGTCGCTGTGTATCTCGCGGGCTATACCGATAGATTCGTTATAATACGTTTCGGCATTTAAGAACCACCCCATGTTGCGGTAGGAATCGCCAAGGTTCGCTTCCGCGAACGACATGCCGCGTTTGTCACCTATCTGGCCATACCGTGTCAAGGCGCTATCCAAATATTGATTGGCTTCTTTATATAATTTCATTCCGATGCAGGCCTCGCCAATATTTAACAAGGCCACCGCTTCCGACTGCGGGTGTTTCAGCGCGCGCGCTGCGACGCGATATAACCGGAAGTATCGCAATGCTTCGTCATACTGTGTCGTTGCCATTTTTACCACACCGATATTATTTACGATGGTGGCGTAGTAAAGCTTATCCGGAAACGTCGCGCTGATCTTCATGGCCTGCAGGTAGTGCTCCAACGCAAGCTCATAGCTACCACGGTTGAAGTAGGTGATGCCGATGCTGTTGAGCACACGCACCTGCATGTCTTCATGGGGGCGCTCTTCCAGCACATTTAAGGCTGCACGATATTGCTCCAGCGCTTCTTTGTAGCGCGCCTGATAGTCGTAGGCCTGACCGATGTAAAGATAGGTATCGGCCAATCGTCCCAGTTCGTGTGCTTCTGTGAATGCCGCATGTCCTTTGTGAAAATGTGCCAGTGCACTGTCGTAGTCACCCATGCGCAGGTATGCATGTCCGGAAGCGACCCAGGCGTTGCCTTCTCCTTTGGGATACTGCAGGGCGCGCGAAATCATGCGCGCTTTGGCGGCGTACTGTAATGCTTCGTCGTGTTGTCCGGCGCGGTATAGTTGGCGCGTCAGTGCGATCAGAATGGTCGCACGCGTGGTGTCTGCGGTGGGATGTGCTTGCAGTGTTTGTTGCAAGCTATCTAGTTGCGTTGCAGCAGCAGATTGTGCGCATGCACGATGCGGCCTACATAAACATGTAGCATAAATCAGAATACATGCTATAGCACGCAAGACAGGCAGAGTAAGAGTGGGCATACTCCTGGCGTATACGTTTTTCCAGGAAAAAGTTTCACGCATGAAATGAATCTCCCGAAAATGCAGTTTTTCAATCGCGCCGGCGTGTACTTAAGTAGTTGCCAAAGTCTTCCAATATCTGCGCGACATAGTAGCGCTGCACGTTGTAAATGCCTTCTTTCGTCGTTTCGATTTTTTTCTCCAACACAATCTCACCGTTATAGGCCACGGCATAGAATGCAAACAAGGTTTCTTCAATGCCACATTCCGGGAGGGGCGCCGCATAGCCCGTGATGGCAATGCCCCAGTCGCTCGAAAACAGCGTACTGACATGCCGCGCCATCTGGGCAGACACACGGTCGGACACACAATTGCACGCAAGCGCATGAATAGGCTCTACCTGCAGCAGCCGGGCTTTCTGGCCGATGTTGTAGGCGGTCAATCCACCCTGAAAAAAAAGGCTGGCTCCGTCAGCCAGCGAAATAGCAGCTTGCAGTTGTCCGGCGGTAACGCTTTCGGCGATGGCCAGCGTTTCTTCATGGGCGACCATGTACTGCTTGATGTCGGAGATGTCGGCTAGTTTATGCATGGGCCAGGGGGAAAATTTCGCATAAAACCAGTGAAAAAATTGTACCCACCCCTTTGCTGGCATTGTTTTCTAAGCAATCCGAAGTAAAAAATGTCCGTATTCGTAAAAAAAATGGCGGATGGGGAGAAAAGAAGCCGTCAACGCTGTTTACCCTAAGAAAAAATGTAGCTTAAAACGCCCATGTAAGTATAGCTTATGACAAATCAGGATCATTTTCACGCCAAAAAAGAATTGACCGTCGGAGACAAACGGCATTCGTATTACAGTTTGAAAGCCTTGCAGCAGCAGGGACACGCCATCGAGCGCCTGCCTTTTTCGATTCGTGTGTTGCTGGAAAATGCCGTACGGAATTACGACGGTTATGTCACCACCCAGGAGCACATCGAAACGATCCTGGGCTGGTCGCCCAAACCCGAAGATAAAGAGATCCCGTTCATGCCTGCCCGCGTGCTGATGCAGGACTTCACCGGTGTGCCGGCCATTGTAGACATTGCTTCCTTGCGTGACGAGATGGCCCGCAAGGGGAAAAATATTGCCCGGATCAATCCACTCATACCGGTAGACCTGGTGATCGACCACTCCGTGCTTGTCGACTATTACGGTACCAACGATGCCTACCGCCTGAATGTGGAGAAAGAATATGAGCGCAACAGCGAGCGCTACCGGTTCCTGAAATGGGCGCAAAGCGCAGTAGACAATTTTTCCGTCGTACCCCCGGGTATGGGCATTTGCCACCAGGTGAACCTGGAATACTTTTCTACCTGCGTCGTGCAGCGTGGCGGCGTAGTCTTTCCCGACTCCTGCATCGGCACGGATTCGCACACACCCATGGTCAACGGTCTGGGTATTGTAGCGTACGGTGTAGGCGGTATTGAAGCAGAAGCCGCCATGCTTGGTCAACCTCAATTCTTTTCCTTGCCCGAAGTGATCGGGCTCAAGCTTACCGGCAAGCTGCCCGTAGGGGCCACCGCCACGGATCTGGTACTGACGATCACCGAGCTGTTGCGCAAGACAAAAGTGGTGGGCAAGTTTGTCGAAGTCTTTGGCGATGGGCTCAATACACTTTCTGTTCCGGACCGCGCTACGATCGGCAACATGTCGCCGGAGTTCGGGTGTACCGTAACGTACTTTCCCATTGACGAAAAGACGTTGGACTACCTGGAAAAAACCAACCGTCCCGCAGAGGTTATCGAGCTTACGCGAAAGTATACACAAGAGAATTTGTTGTGGCGTGAAAATGAAGACGCCATTACCTATAGCGATGTCGTGACGCTTGACCTTTCTACGGTAGAGCCTACCATCTCTGGCCCCAGCCGCCCCCAGGACAAGATTCTGCTCCGCGAGACAAAGCAGACCGTAACCGAGTATATCGAAAAGACCTACAGCCGGCGGTATGTCACGTTTAGTGACCGACCGCTGAATCGCTGGAGCGGTGAGGGGGGCAATGTGGACCCCTCACAAGTGAAGTCGATCACCCCTGACAATCATCCGGATATCCATACCGTGGAAGTAACGTACGATAACCAAACCTTTCACCTGAGCGATGGCGCCATTGTTATTGCTGCTATTACCAGCTGTACCAACACTTCCAACCCCGACGTGATGATCGGTGCCGGACTGTTAGCCGAGAAAGCGCTGGCCAAGGGCCTTCGCGTAAAGCCCTGGGTGAAAACCAGTCTTGCGCCCGGCTCAAAGGTTGTAACCGATTATTTGCGTGAAGCCGGCTTACTGGTGAAGCTCGAGCAAATGAAGTTCAATGTGGTGGGGTATGGGTGTACATCGTGTATCGGCAACTCAGGCCCGCTGCCCGACCCGATTGCTGCCGCCATGCAAGAGCATGATTTAATCCTGGGCGCCGCGTTGTCCAGTAACCGTAACTTCGAAGCGCGTATTCATCCGCAGGTAAAGATGAACTTCCTCATGTCGCCGCTGCTGGTGGTAGCGTACGCCATTGCCGGCCGCATCGACATCGATATGACACAGGAGCCGCTGGCCTATAACGATCGTAACGAGCCAGTATACCTCAAAGATATCTGGCCTTCCGATGAAGAGATTCACAGCACGGTGAGCCGCGTAGTGAAGAAAGATTCTTATAAAAAGAACTACGCCGAGATCTTCGACGGCAACGAGCAGTGGCAGAAACTGTCAGCACCGCAGACAAAGGCCTATAAATGGGATCCTGCCTCCACCTATGTGAAGGAAGCGCCATTCTTTGTCAACCTGCCCGAAACAGTCGAACCGATTAAGCCGATTGTAAAAGGTCAGGCACTGCTCGTGCTGGGCGACTCGATCACAACCGATCACATCTCGCCGGCAGGTAGCTTCAATGAGAAGTCACCTGCGGGGCAATACCTGGTGAGTCGCGGCATACCGAAAGACCAGTTTAACTCATACGGTTCGCGTCGTGGGAACGACGAAGTCATGATCCGCGGAACGTTCGCCAACGTGCGGATCAAAAACCAGCTGGCAACGAAAGAGGGTGGTTTCACACAGCACATTCCCTCCGGGGAGGAAATGACGGTGTACGATGCTGCCATGAAGTATAAAGAGACCGACACACCATTGCTGGTGCTGGCGGGCAAAGAATACGGTAGTGGCTCATCGCGTGATTGGGCCGCGAAGGGTACATTTCTGTTGGGCATCCGCGCGGTAATTGCGGAAAGCTATGAGCGTATTCACCGCAGCAACCTGGTGGGCATGGGTGTGTTGCCGTTGCAATTTCTGGAAGGGGAAAGTTATAAACAGCTTGGCCTGACCGGGCGCGAGACATTTGATATCCCTGAGCTGACCGATGCAATCAAACCGGGACAACAACTAACGATCACCGCAACAGCGGAAGACGGTAGCAGCAAGCAATTTAAAGTGCGGTGCCGGTTGGATAGCAAAATCGAAATTGACTATTACCGCAACAAGGGCATTCTCCAATATATGTTGCGGCAATTTTTGACAACGAATTGATCTACAAATTGTGAACAATCTGCATCACTCTTGTTTGATGGTCGCGTTATTTCCTCAGCGACTTTGCCGGACGAGCGAAATGACGCAGGAAACGGGGATGGCACAGTATTTATACTACAGGAAGTAGTTAGTCTTGACAGGAGTGGTACAGAACCCTGTATCTGAGAACAGATCCTGAAACTTGATCCGGATAATGCCGGCGAAAGGAGACGAGATTAACGTAAGAAGAGGCTGCTTTACAACATAAAGCAGCCTCTTTCCTTACTAATTGTTCGATTTTAAACTTCCGATGGCTATGAAACCGATCAGCATTTCTGAAAGTGACAAAATCACCTTTCGTGATTTTAATGAAGGCAATTCTGTACAAGTACGTGTCTCTGTACCCGAGAGCGAGGTAAAAACTTATGCAAAAGGAACTTCTGTCAAAATTGTATACGAGGGACAGGAGGCTGCAGCACGCATTGTGTCCGAGCCGCTTGTTGTTAGCGGCACTACCGGACCGGGGGAGCGACTACTTTCATTGATTGTGGAGAAGGCTTAGCTTACTGCACACCAACGCGAAGGGCCACCAACCCATGTATACCTTGCAGCTCTTCAAGTTCCAACTCCTCCAGATCATTCTTTAACAATCCCTCCTGCTGCAGTTCCTGGATGTAATGCTTAAAGCGCTCGGTCACGAATTTGTTGCGATAAAAAACAACGGCAATCTTGCCCGGTTGTGTTAATCGTTGCCGTGTATCTTTGACATTTGCTTTGTCGATTCGCTTTTTGATGATCTGATAACGAATGTTATAGGTACCCTCCACATCAAAGCGGCGTTCGTCGTTGCGGAAGCTGATGTCGATCGTGGCGGGGTGGACAAAGATCAGCTGCGTGGTTTGCAAGGGTACTTCCATGCGGGGCATGAGTCGGCGCGTGATGCGGGATATGGACGCCATGAACCGAAGCTGTCGCTGTTGAAAAGTGTCGACGTGAGCCAGCTCAAAGGGAATGGTTGGTGCGATAGACTGGCCTATGTAAACGTCGTACTCTACGCCGTCGGTCCGGAACTTCTCAAAGTAGTTCGGATATAGTTTACTTAAATCGCGGCGGAATAATTCCAGGTGCTCGCTGATCGCGGTGTTAATGCGTTGCATCGACCCCTCCAGCATACGTCGGTGCTGGAATACGGCGCCCGTCTGTTCATTATTGGCATCCAGGAATGTTTTGATCAACGCTTGCAGGCCAGGCTGCTCGTCGTGCAGGATGCGTAGTGATGGTAACGCTTCCTCTTCGATAAAATTCTTCAGCGCCGTCTCGTCGACGTGGATGGATTGATCCTCCACCCGGCCACGCCAGATATTCGATTTGAGAATCAGCTCGTCTATACCGGGCAGGCCGATCTGTGTATCGATTTCGTCCAGGGTATGTAGTAAAAGCTTCACTTGAAAAATCAGGTCGGCGCGCAATGCAATGTTGCGTTCGATGGTCGAGTTACGAATATCGATTGCTCCGTAAAGCGGGTATACATCTTCGAAGGATACGGTAGGAATGGTATGGCGACGGGCTCCAAAGAACGTGTCTTTACGATATTGCCACACCGCCTCGCGGAATTTCCACTCGACGGACGGTTGTAGCGGCGTAAAGACATCTTTAATGGTGTGATCCATGTACGCGTTAAAATCGAGAATGCTCTTTTGCAACAGCTGCGCCAGCAGGGGAAGCACGTTTTCAAGCTGATTCAGATTTGCTTCTTGCAGCACGCCGGCACGGTCGCTGTACGCTTCCAGTATACCTACCAGGGTGTTGTTGTGAAAGACCGGGATCAACGCCAGCGACTGCATGCCCGTATGTTGAAAAAGCTGGTCGAACCACGAGATGTTTTCTTTTGCATCCGTGGCATGAAACACCAACGACTTGGGCTTGGCGCGGTAGCCGTTCATGTAGTCCAGGAAAACCGACTGGGGAATGGACAGTTTACTGGCCGTGTTCGCCAGAATACTAAAAGGGTCGTTTTCATATGACGACAGCAGGTGACCATTGAGCTCCACCATGGGCAGCATACCAAACTGGATGGCGCTGTTGCCGACCAGCGACTTGAGCAACGTCAACACCTGGCGATAGATGACCCCCGTCTCGGCGGGGTCATGCTCCAACATGGTGTTACGGATGTTTTCCAGTATCTTCTCCGTGGTAACATCCTCTACCGTCAGGATGGCAAACCCCTCGAAGTGAAAGGCGTCCATGGGCAGCTTTTCCTGCAGGTATCCGGTTAGTGCGCAGTCCAGGGCGTTCGCCAGTTTGCCGGTGTCGAGGTTGGGTAGCGGCTGTAATTGTTGTACTTCTACATACCGCATGTCCGACCGTACGGCCAGGTACTTCAGCAGGCCGGTGTCTTCGTCTATATAAGAATATGTCAGGTCTTCGTGCGGGAGGATCGGCAGGTTAAACACCTTGCGCAGGATAAACGAGTAGACAAATTCATAGTGCCACTTGTCAATCGTCTCGTCTTCCGAAAATTTCAGCGAGTCGGGTATCCGGGCGCGTACACGTTTGTCGATCAGATTGTAAAACGCGTCGGTGCCGTAAAAGATAGCCGGCCACAGTGGTGCCCCCAGCCCCCACAGTCTGGCTTCGGTTTCGTTGGCGGTTGGCTCAACAGCAGCGTGGATCAGGTCAAACAGTGCGTTATAGTCGGCCACACGATCGAGATCAATCGGTTGCAGCCACGCGGGATGTGCCTCGAACTGCTGAATGAAGATCTCCAGCTGCTGTTTACGTATACCTCTTTCCGAGGCATGTTGATGCCGGAGGTGTGAATAAAAGTTCCGGAAGGAAAGCGTAGTCTTACCGGCTAGGGTATATTTCGTCAGGCGCTGGTTAACCAGCTGTAGATCAGAGCGCATGCGGGCACGTTTCGTATTAAAAGGGCTGTGTGCGTTACCACAACCGAACGCATGCGTTTTTTGTTCTGTTTCCTGTCAGTAAAATTTAGGCGCCCGTATGAGTCTGGTGGCCGACCTGAAGCATCGCGGCCAGGCGTTGTCCCAGTTCCCGTGGCGGCAGCACAAGGTCGGGGTGGTCCGTCCGGATAGTAGCCTTGGGCATGGAGTCAAACTGTGCCGACGCCGGCTCTTGCACCAATACCTCACCACCATGCCGGTAGAGCATGAGCGAACCCTCCGCGCCGTCTGTGCCCATACCCGAGAGAACGACGCCGATGGCATGCTCGCGCTGGTCCTCGGCCAGCGATGTAAAAAAGACGTTGATGGCCTGGTTCCACACATAATCCTCCGGTCGGGGTGTGAGGTATAATGTACCTTGTCTTATCTCTAATAGCACGTCTTCTGGCATGACATATACATGACCGGCTTCCGGAACGACAATGCCATGAATCCGCTCCACCGGCATCACCACATATTTCTCCATGATCTCCGGCAACATGCTGTGGTGGTCGCGCAGCAAATGCGTGACCACTATAAAAGCCGCAGACAGTCCCGGCGGTATGTCGTGGAAAAATTCTTTCAGCGCGCTGTGGCCGCCCGCAGAGGATCCTATTCCTATGATATAGTGGGGTGCGTTTTTCATACGTTATAACCAGCCCTTTCGTTTAAACCATATATAGATTACCAGGGTTACGACGACCATGGCCAGCAGCACAGCCGGGTAGCCTAGCCACCAGGTTAGCTCGGGCATATGCTGAAAGTTCATGCCATAAATGCCCACGATAAACGTAAGCGGCATAAAGAAGGCAGAGAACAATGTCAGCACACGCATCACTTCGCCCGCCCGCTGCGAATTCAGGGAAATGTAGATGTTCAATAAACTCGTCAGACTGTCCTGTATATGCGCGCTCATGGTCTGCAGGCGCACGAACGAGTCCTTCAGGTCGTTCAGCTCGGGTGTAGGCAGCTGCTTCTGCAAGTTGTCAAGAATGACGCGTGTCAGGTCTAATACCCTGGAGATTACCGAGGCGCGACGTTTGAGATAATAGAAGCTTTTTAGCATGCTCTTTCGGTGCTCTTGCAAAAAAACTTGCGGCTCGAAATTGTCAATATCCTCAATGACTTTGCTCAGCGGCATCTCATACGTAGCCAGCACATATTCGATAATGCGTTGCAAAATTTCATAGGGCGAGCTGCACTGACCGGTGTCGACATAGCTGTCTTTTATACGCGCCAAAAAGTCGTAGTCGGCACGGTGTATGGTGATAATCACTTCAGGCTTGATGAAGACTGCGATCTTGTCCGTCACCTCCTGAATGGAGTCGGCGCGTTTGTCGATATTGTCGGCATAAGCGCGCAGGATGACAAACTGCACGGAGTCGGTTTGCTCGTATTTGGGCAAGTGTGCCGGTTGCAGCGAGTCCTCCACCAGGGTACGGTGTAATCCATACTTTGTGGCGATCTCCTGCAAATCTTTTTTTTCCGGCTGCGCCAGATCGATCCAGGTAAAGTCTGTGCCGTGGTTTTCTTTTAAGATGGTCGTCACCTTTTTACCAAAACGGCGTCAAAAAATTATGCCACCCGCCGGAGTACAAGGGGTTACCTGCCATCTCCCGGCAACTCGATCTTGTCCAGGTATTTGTTTACATCGCCGGCCTCGGCCAGGGCAATCTTGTCGACTTCGTTGGTGGCGTCGTCTAAATAAACCTCAATAAAATCTTTACCAACGGCATACAGGTTTACTTTGAAGGTTCCATGCGCCATGGTCTCGAGGTATATGCCATTTTCCCAGACCCACTTGGCTTTATCGTTTAGCGGGAGGTTTTCAAATTCCAGCCTTGTCATGCGATATCGTATTAGGATTTCTGCAAATATACAGGTAATTCCGTAAGCTCATATCTTTGACGGCGTTCTGCACGGAAGCAAACCTGCACCTTAGGTGTCGCCGCTACAGTTACTAATGAGCCGTTCACTGCAAATAGGTGCCTCCCGTCCCAGGAAACATATGTTTTTATATGGATCTCCATTTTTGTCTGTGTGCAAATGTGTATCTTGATTAGTACCACACCAACCAGCGACCGAGGGAAGATGTCTAAAAGCAAACGTTTAGTGTACATCGACGACGACGAGGATGACATCCTTGTTTTGGCCGAAGTACTGTTACAAATAAATGATGAGATTGAATGTATTTCTGCGGTCAACGCGCAGGATGGCCTGGATCTGTTAGAACAAAGTGATCCACCACATTATATATTTCTCGACATCAATATGCCGCGCATCAGCGGCAAACAATGCCTGCAGCACATACGGGCCAACACACGGTATGACCATGTGCCGGTGGTGATGCTGTCTACGTCTACGTCGGATGCCGACATCAAAGAATGTATGGCGTTGGGCGCTACTGCTTTTCTGGTAAAGCCCAGCGACTTACCGACGTTTAGTGAGAAGTTGCGGGCGCTGTTTGAAAGCATTCACCATCAGGCGATGCAGCGGGGGACACCGCGAAAACAGTAAGCAAAATTCACACGGGCAGGTGTATTGTAAACGTAGCCCCGTGTCCAGGCTCGCCGGCGGCAGTGATGAAGCCGTGGTGATTGTCCACGATCTTCTTGCAAATGGCTAAGCCGATGCCGGTGCCCTCGTATTCGTGCTTGCCGTGCAGGCGTTGAAATACCTGGAAAATGCGCTCGCTGTATTGCGGCTCGAAGCCAATACCATTGTCGGTGATGGTGATGCGGTGATACACTCCTTCGCCAGCCAGCGGATCGATCGCTTTTCCTGGCACCGTGTCCGCAGTGATGACAATGCGCGGCGGCACGCCCGGCTTTATATACTTCAACGCATTGGATAAGATGTTGGAGAGCAGCTGTTCGAATTGATAGGGTATGACTTTTAACATCGGCAATGCGTCTGCTTCGATCGTTGCGCCTACGGTCTCGATGCGCTCGCTAAGCTGCTCTTGCACTTTCGTCAGTAACGCGCCAAGCCCCAGAACTTCAACGTGTTGTTCGGTGGCGTTCATGCGCGAGTAGGAAAGTACGTCGGCAATGAGCTGCTGCATTTGCATCGACGCTTGCTGCATGCGTCGGAAGTAATCCTTACCGCGGTCGGTCAGCGCGGTCTCGGTGGCCTGTATGCGGGTGGCAAAGGTCTGGATCTTGCGCAAAGGCTCTTGCAAATCGTGGCTGGCCACAAAAGCAAATTGAGCGAGCTCTTCATTTGATTTCTGCAATGCGTTGTTTGACTTCTCCAGCTCGGCGGTGCGTTCCTTTACCTTGATCTCCAACGCCTCTGTAAAAGTCTTCTGTTGTGTGATGTCAATCGCCGTGCCGTACATCCGCAGCGGCTTGCTGTCGGCATCATGTACGATTTTGCCGTGTACCCGCACCCAGTGAACGGAGCTGTCGGGCCAGACAATACGCGCCTCATATGACAGGCCACCCGTGGCAAACGATGTACGAATGGCTTTCTCGCGAATGTGCAGGTCGCCGGGATGCAGCGCAGCGATCAACTGCTGGTGCGTAACAACATCCTTTGCCGAAAAGCCAAATATTTCCACCAGACGAGGCGAGCTATAAAATTCCTGGTTTTCCAGATCCCAGTCGAAGGTGCCCATATCGCTGGCTTCTACAGCAAGCCGCAAGCGCTGCTCGGCGGCCTGGATCTGCATAAGCGAGTGCTGGAACTTATGCTCGTTTGCCGTGGCTATCTGCCGCGCGCGCAACGTCTGCACGGTCTCCTCGCTGATTCGCTCGTCGAGATCGTGCAGAATCTTACGCAATTGCTGCAGCTCTTCGTACGAGATGGTGAGTCGTTCCGATGCACCCGCCAGGTCGGATCCTGTCTGCCCGGGGCCAATCTTATTTTCGACAACCGACAGCAGCAGCATGAGGTTGGCAGCCATGATCTCCACCGAGGTAAAACCGGCACGCGCCTCTTCCACGTGTCCGAGATGATAGAGATCGATCAGCTGAGCCGCGGCCAGGTGTATGTCGCGGTGAACTTTTTCCAGCTCGACCACTTCCGGTATATAACCGTAGGCGGCCAGTGCCAGCCCATAGATCCACTCACCCAGCGCACAGGCAGTATGTGACGATACGTGTTGCTGGTCTGTCTGGCCGTGATATAAGATTGAACGAAGCTGCGTTTTAAATAATATATGCTTCGTTCTGGCCTGTGCAAAGTCCAGCGTAGAGAGATCCATGGTCACCAAATTTGAAGTATCAAGATAACGATATATCCGTACACGTGCGACACGGCTGGCCGCGTCTTTTGCGTGTGCCGTGCTTAAAAATGAAGCACGTATTTTTCTTTGCTGGGTTGCATCGTTTGCAAGCTCCAATCAATGGCTATTATTTGTTGAATAGCCGATTTCAGTTTCTCGAACGATCGCGGTTTGTGAATGTAAAAGCTGGCACCCTGGCGGTACGTACGATCAATGGTGCTGTCTTCATTCGAGGTAGAAAAGATGACGACGGGTATATCACGAAATTTTTCGATCTGCTTCATTTCCATGAGGCATTCGAAACCGTTTTTACGAGGCATGTTTATATCCAGGAAAATTACGGAGGGTGGCGGCGGGACGGTCTCCTCCAGCTTCTCCATCAAGTCAACACCATCTGTTGCCATGATGAGGCTCGTCTCCATAGAGAGCTCACGAAGGGCATCTTCAAACAACAGGCGGTCGTCATCATCGTCATCCGCCAGAAAAAACCTCTGCGCCATACATACACGTTGTGGCGTTAAAGATAACGATTTCAGTGAAACACACAACTCCGGGAATTCCCGGACGACTACCCCATTTCTAACGCCAGCCGCAGACTCTGCTCTTGCAACGGCTTGGTCAGATAATAATCCGCTCCCAGCTCCTTTGCCCGTTGACGATCGCCCGGATCGTCGGAAGAGGAAACGATAAAGATCTTTACATGTTCTTTGCCCGGTATACGCAACCGACGGAACGCTTCCAGAAAACCGAATCCATCCATGACGGGCATGTTGAGGTCAAGCAGGATCACGTCGGGCAAGGCCTTTGCTCCCTGGTAGTAATCATTAAAAAGCTTGAGCGCTTCTGCTCCGTTTACGGCCATGTGAATGTCGCTGGCAAGGCCCATGCGCTGCAGCGTCTTGGAGCTTAGAAAATTAAAAATGCTGTCGTCATCAACTAATAATACACGCTTCATAGCATTCCTTTCTTTATTCTTTAATAATGATTTTTCCGAAAATGCCCTGCCAGTACTGCAACGGTTGCGCTGGCCTCCTGTAAATCTACGGTCCGGTATTCAACGTTATCGCACGGCATTGGGATGTTTACACTTGGCCCAATACCGGAAAATGAGACTCATTGTTTCCTCCAACTCCCGGAACGAAGGTTCTTTTAGAAAAAAGCCCTGGGAGGACAAGTGATATGCTTCCATCACAGTAGCCGGTGCCACGGCAGTCGAAAAGAAAACAAATGGAATACTCTTGTTGCGGAGATAGTCGTCGCGCTGAATTTCACGTTTTAGCTCCAGCCCATTCATGATGGGCATGTTCAAATCGCAAATAATGATAAAAGGCTTATCTGTGGTAACACGTAAATACTCCAGGGCCTCCTTACCATTCTCGAAGTGCTCCAGCTCTCGTTTTTGGCCTATTTTCTCCAGGACCTCCGCCAAAAGGTCGCGGTCGTCGGTATCGTCGTCTACTAATACAATGGGGTCTCTCATGAACAAGGATATTTTTTGCCCTGCCTGCATCCAGCATATCGTATGCTGAACCTACTTATTTTTTTGATAAAATAATACCCCCTACCCCTGGTCTTGAATTGCGTTTTTTGTGTGTACATTTATCCCCGAGTTGAAACAGATGGGAAAGCATCTTTTATTAGCAGATGACGACGATGACGACAGAATGCTTTTCCAGGAGGCGCTACGGGAAGTAAGCCGGGACACACGGCTAACGATGGCCATTGACGGCGAGCAGCTCATGGAGGTCCTCGATGGACTGTTGCCCGAGCGGCCTACGGTGCTGTTCCTGGATCTCAACATGCCCCGTAAGAATGGCTTTGCCTGTCTGGAAGAGCTGCGCCAACGAGCGCCGTTTAAAGACATGCCGATTGTCGTGTTGTCTACGTCTGACGATGTCGCCACAATCGACATGTTACACCGCTCGGGCGCAAGTCACTATATATCGAAACCACCCTCTTTTGAGGTGCTTAAATCAGCCGTAGAATATTTCTGCCGCGTCGACTGGAGTGCTGCCCATCCTTCGTCACGCGAGACATTCGTGCTGACATTCTAGTATTGCAATAAAAATTCTTCTTTGGAAGGTTGCGTTGCCCGCAACTGTAAGTCCAGACTCAGCACATCGTGAATAGCCTGCTTTAGCTTTTCAAAGCTATTGGGCTTGCAGATGTAGTAATTCGCGCCCTGGCTATACGACTCCTCAATAATTCTTTCCTCGTTCGAGGTAGAGATGATCACGACAGGTATATCCTGTAGCAATGTCCGCTCGCGCATTTCACGCAAACATTGAAACCCATTTTTGCGAGGCATGTTGATGTCTAAGAAGACCAGGCTGGGCAACGACGGCAGCCGCTGCTGTAACTTTTGCATCAGCTCTTCACCGTCGATAGCCAGTATCAGGTCTACGCCGGTATATACTTCATTCAGCGCATCTTCAAACAACATACGGTCGTCTATGTCGTCGTCTGCCAAAAACAAACTCTTGTTCATGCTCTGTTGGTTTTGGTGAGTGCCCTTGAAATGAAACCAATGTGCACTACAGAAAGTTCCGCGCATCCGTGCTGTTTTGTATAACGATTTTACGAATTGGCAGAGTAATAACCAATAATAGCAACGCCAAAAAATAAGGTAATGCTATGTTGTCGCGAACGCCTGCACATTCACCGCAAGATTATGCCTACGCATCACAGGCCTCAGGCATTCACCGAATGTGGTGAAACAAAAAATAATAACTTACGTTATCCCGCCTGTTTGACAACTCCACTGGGCTGGCGTCTGAATTCCGCCGGTGCGATACCCGTTGTTTTAACAAACAACCTGTTAAAATAAGCGGGATCTTCATAGCCCAGATTGTATGATATTTCTTTTACCGTCATATCGGTATACAACAGCAGGCGTTTCGCTTCCAGCATGATCCGATCTTTAATAATATCATTCGGTGTCTCTGACCGGTAACGGTTCAGCCGTTTACTCAACGCTTTGGGTGTGATGTTGAGCAGGTCGGCATAATCGGCTACACCATGGCGTTTCCGAAAGTGACTTTCCACCAGTTGACTGAATTGACGAAGAAATTCCGCCTCGGGCTGATCGTCCTGCTGTGCATAGCCTGCATTTTCTTTCCAGAGCCGGGTCGATTTAATGATGACCTTCTTGACGAGAATTCGCAGCATCTCTTCTACTGCCGTGTCGTCGCGTTGCATCTCCTCTGCGATCTCTTCGAGAATCGCCTCCATGGTGCGCGCATGTTCTTTGGTGAGCGTCACCGCAGAGGTGCCGTAGACGTTGTTATATAAAATTCCATCGCACGATACTTCTTTCTCGTGTATCTGTATGCAGTAGAAGTCGCGATTAAAGTATATCACATATCCCTTAAAACGATTATTGTCTTCCACTTCAAAAAACTGATTGGAGCCTATAAAAAATAACGCGTCCTGCCGCAGGGTATGTTTCTGAAAATCGACACGCAACGCAGAACCCGCGCGCAAGAATAAAATCCGATTGTAGCTTTTGTCGGTCAGGGCCACTTCCGGCAAGGTTGTGGCGGCATCAAATTTTACAATACCGATCTTCTTGTGTGTAAACTGCTTGAATAGGCTCATCCCAGGATTAGTTATGGAACTGCTGGTGATAAATAAAATCACCCAGCTCGCGGCTGTACTTGTCCAGGTCATCAACACACCGCTTTAAGGCATGGCGCACCAGGTCCCACTGGTCGGTGTCGATGGCGTCCATCCGCAGCAGCTCCAACAAGCCTTGCATGGTGCTGATGGGACTGCGGACACGGTGCGACGTCATGAAGGCGATGCGTTCCAGCGCCTCGATGTAGTCTGTTTTTTGCAGCTCTGCATGCTTAAGGTCCGTCACGTTCCGGCCGATGCTCATGAACTCGTACAAGGTTCCAAAGGAATCAAATATTCCGCGCACGTACAAGAGTATCCATTGCTTTTCATGCCGGGCATTCTCCAGCTCGAATACTTTCGATATCTCGGGGTTATCGGGTGTCAGCAGAAATGCCTGCCGGATGAAGGAGAGCGGCACCCCTTTGAGCGTAAACTCGTATATATTGGTCCCTATAATTTCGACGAAACTTTTACCGGTAAAATCCTGGTACTGCGAATTGACATAGATGCGATCACCGTGCGCATTAAACAGCGCGATCAGGTCTGATTGATTTTCGATCAGAGCACGGTAGCGGGCTTCGCTATACCGCAGATCGGTTAACGCGGCTTGCTTTTCCTGAAGGGCTACTTTGGTATCGGTAATGTCGTTGATCAGGAAGAGGTATAGCGTGTGGGCAGGCCCCTGGCCGGCGTGTACGGGCAGCAAGTGTGTTTGAAGCCAGACGCGATCGCCGACCGGCGTGTCGTACCGTATCTCACCCGACCACTGCACGCCAGTGGATACGATCGGAAAAAGTGTTTGAAATATGGAGGTATTCAGCAGACCGTCGAGGTTGGCCAGTGGCGTGCCGATCAGGTCCTGTTCTGTGCGGGCGAATGTCTCACGAAACTGGGCGCTTACCCAGGCAATACGGAAGTCTTTATCCAATACGGCGAAACGAACGTTCGCCGCCGTGGCGTTTACGCTGGCATTCAGGAATGCCTGCTCGTCTTTTACCAAGTTCTCAAGGGTAGGTATCATTTTAATGTGTTATTTGTCAGCCAGGCACCGAACAAGCACTGCGGAGGCCTCATTACCAACCCTTCCTCGATCAACACCCTGGCCTTCCAGGTATAGGAGGCCCCGCAGAAACTTATACTGTATATATTGAAGTATATTGCTTGCTGGCAGTATACTGTGTGTGAGACTATTACAACAGACATATACGTGGCAACAATTCCTCGGTTAAGAATTATCTATAAAATATTACCGTCATCGTTACCAGTGTTTCCTTGCTGTTAACACGTCTTTCGAACGATTATTACAGCGGCGGCGCCAGAAACGATGCGGACACGCCGGCCACATGCAACACAGGGCAATTTTCTTTCGCTTCCTCGCTGCTTTCAGATTTGCTCTTCAGCAATGCCGGATACCCCGTGCTTTTAACACGACGTGCAATTGCGTCATGGCGCCACTCCCAAAATAATGACGCAATCGGTAGCAAGCTTTCGGGTAACCCACCTCGCCTGGCACCGGGCTCACATTATGATAACGCAGCCGGCGTAGCGTCTTTGCCAGGCACCCCTCCATTGACACCTACTTTTTCTATCACGTCCGTACTGGCGTGTACCGCCAGTACGCCGCGTGAGACGAAGGCACCGTCTTGTACTTTTTGCCCTGGCATGAAATTTATACCGGAAAAAAAACACGCTATGCAACAGCCCGATGTTAGAACACATTAAGGCCTCTAAATTATTTTGATTACGATTTTGATCCGTACCGTTTACAATTCTATATTCACATAACCGTTAGCCACGATGAAAAAAAAGGAAACCCTCCTGCTTGTACTTGCTTGAAACTGTTCAGGATAAATTGAAATGAAGTGATTCACTCCATGGAGCCAACGACTTATGCCCCCCGTACACTGCATAACCAGTATACTTTATCGATTATTACCCCTGTTGAAACATTCACCTTGCAAGGGCCCTGGCACCTCGATCCCGAGGATGGACAACCGCTCAAGGAAGATCTGAACCGATTACCCATAAGCTTTGACTTACTGATTGCCCTGGACGGCATACACTACCTGGTACATCCCGACGATGTAATGGCCCTTCAGGATATTATGGTGCGGCTACGCAGCGGCAAAAGCTCCGACTATCATTGTCGCATCATTCATTCCTCCGGATATACCCGGATGCTGCATGGATTTGGAACGTTGCAATTACCACGACGCAAAATGGCGCGCGCGCTGCGGGAAAATCAGGAGCTCATGGAAACAGTACTTCATACCTCGCCTCTTCCCTTAATGACCTTGCGCAGTATACGGGACGAGCAAGGTACCATCATAGACTTTGAATATACTTTGGGCAACGCCGCGAGCGAAAAGCTGACGCACCGTGAGCTACCAGGTAAACGTATGTTACAGGAGTTTCCCTATACCCGGTCCATGGGCCTGTTCGATGACTTTATTAATACCGTGGAAACAGGTCTGCCGCTGGACCGCGAACATTTTTATAATGAAGAGGGATTCAATAACTGGTACCGGTGGATTGCCGTCAGACTGCACGACGGCGTGTGTGTAATGGTAGAAGACGTTACCTTTCGCCGCCAGTCGCTACAACAAAAGCACGAGCTCGAAACCATGGCGGCTGTGGAAACAGCACGCACCGCCTTCTTCAGCAACGTCAGTCATGAGTTCCGTACGCCCCTGACGTTGCTATTAAATCCGCTGGAAGAGATGTTGGAGCATGGTGGGCGCTTTACTACCGAGGATACGCGGAAGCTGCAAATGGCGCATCGCAATGCGCTGCGGTTACAGAAGCTGGTAAACACACTACTGGATCTGTCCCGCATCGAAGCGGGGCAAGTGGTGGCGGCGTATCGCCCTACCAACCTCTCACAATTCACTGCCGACATCGCGGCAACCTTCCAGCCCGCAATGGAAAAAGCGGGTCTGATGTTTACGATCGATATACCAACGGTCGACACGGCCTTTTATATCGACCACGATATGTGGGAGAAGATTGTTCTCAATCTTCTATCCAACGCTTTTAAGTTTACCCTCGAAGGTTCTGTTACTGTAACGATGCGGTTTACAAACGATACGGCCGTATTCGGCGTACATGATACAGGCCCCGGCATTGCGGCAGATGCCATTCCTCAAATCTTTGAACGCTTTGGCCGCATCGAGGGTATGCCTGCACGAATAGAAGAAAGTTCAGGTCTGGGCTTGGCGCTGGTGAAAGAAATGGTCGTGTTACATGGCGGTAGTATACACGTTGAAAGCACACCGGGTGAGGGTGCACACTTCTATATAACAATTCCGGCGGGCAAGGACCACCTCCCCCCCTACCGAATACAGGAGCGAGACGAGCGCGTCCCCCGCTCCCTCGCCGACACGGCTGCCCAGTGGCAACCTCAGGCTGAATTGCCGCAGGACTCCTCACCCATCGAAACAGACCAGAGCGATGCACGGAAGACGTCCAGACCCGTGGTACTGCTGGCGGAGGACCATCGCGATATGCGTACATATTTGACAGATCTGCTGAAACCGCACTATACAGTTTTAACGGCAGAAAACGGCATTCACGCATTATCCTTGCTACGGGAGGGTATGCTACCCGACCTGGTGTTGGCCGACGTGCTGATGCCCGGTCTGGATGGGCTTAAGCTGATGCAGACCATTCACGAAAGTCGGGAAGGCAGCCATATACCGGTCATCCTGCTCTCGGCCCATGCGTCTGAAAAGGCACGACTGGAAGGATTACAGCAAGGTGCCGACGACTATCTAATCAAACCTTTTTCGCCGCGCGAGTTGTTAGCCCGCGTCAAAACGCGCTTGGAATTGGCTCAGACCCGTACGCGATCGGAGCGACAGCTCAAGACCGTGAACCACCAGCTTGAACAACGCATCCTGGAGCGAAGCCGTGCTTTACAGGAAAGCTACGAGCTACTGAGCGGTATCTTTGAAGGCGTACAGGTAAATCTCAGCTTTCAAAAAGCGTTGCGCGACGGTCAGGGTACTGTAAAAGATTTCATCCTCAACATCATCAACCCAGCTTTTCTGAAGTCCACAGGCCTTACCGAGCAAGCCCGCGGCCGGCATTTATCGGTATTGTTCCCGGATATTCGCACGCACGAGCTCTGGCATCGCATGGAGGAAGTATTATATACCGGAAAGCCCCAACGCTTTGAAACACGCTATAGTTATAGTGGCGCCGAGTCGTGGCAGGATATATCGCTTGTCAAATTTGGCGATGGCGTGATTTCTTCTTCGCTGCCTATCACCGAACGCAAACGCGCAGAAGTGGCGCTGCGTCATCAAAAGGATCTGTACAAAAAAAGCCTCGATGCTATCCCACACCTGGTGTGGGTGTACGATCTCAAAACAGGCGCGACCGTGTTTAATGATCAATGGTACGGTTATACCGGACTGTCACCCGAGCAATGTGTCGACTTCGATCATCGTAATTCCGATGTCTTTCATCCCTCACAGAGCATCGAAATCCGCCACAAATGGTCGGATCACATCGCCGCAGGCAAAGCTTATTCAGGCGAGATGTTGGTGCGAAACGCGGCAGGTGAATACCGCTGGCATCTGGACATGACCTTGCCGGTGACCGACGAAGACGGTGCCGTGGATATGTGGATCGGCACACTCACCGACGTACACGAGCAATTTACCAGCGAGAAGAAGCTTAAAGAAACCAATGACCTGCTGCAGACGGTATTCGACACCTCCATCGCCTGCATCGAGGTGTTGGAGTGCGTGTATGACCACCGGTATGAGATCGTCGACTTCACCTGGAAATATTACAACCACCGCACAGGTCTGTTCTTACAACGTCAGGATTTGCTCGGCAAGCGCTTGCTGCAAGAATATCCGGTGGCATTAAAGAACGGTTTGTTCAATCGGTATATCAGTGTGGCCCGTACGGGCCGGCCGCTAGAGGTGGAGTTGGCTCCATTCCCCGGTACGAACACCTGGCTACACGTCATGATCTCCAAGCTTGACGATGGCGTGGTCGTGATCTACCACGACATCACCGCCCGCAAGCAGGCCGAGCTTCGTCTGACTGAAAATGAGCAGGAGCTTTTAGATCTCAATGCGATGCTGCTGCAAAAGAATAACAACCTGGAAACGTTGCACAAGGAGCTCAGCCATTTTGCGTTTGTCGCCAGCCATGACCTGCGCGAGCCGCTGCGCAAGATTCGTACGTTTGCCGACCTGCTGGTAGAACAGGAACAACACTTGTCCGACAAGGGCAAAGCCTGGGGACAGAAAATTATCGGTGCCGCCACACGCATGGATGCCCTGATCGACGGTGTGTTAGACTTCTCAAAAACCAGCACAAGCCAGTTCCATCAAAAACGTTTATGTAACATGTCCGAAATCTTAGAGGCCAGCCTGCTCGACATGGAAGAGAGCATTCGGACCACACAGGCGCAGATCGAGTACGACACGTTGCCGATGTTATATGGCAATGTCTTACAGCTTGGTCAGTTGTTCCAATGCCTCATTGGCAACGCACTGAAATTTCGTCGTACCGATGCCGCGCCCCGCATTTGTATTACCACAGACTTTGTTGAGACCGGCACGGTAGCACACGCTTCGGCGAAGCCCGGCCAGGCTTACTTTGCCGTAAACGTTGCCGACGAAGGCATTGGATTCGATCAGCAGTATGCCGACCAGCTGTTTAAAATTTTCCAACGACTACACCAATCGCCCGCATACGACGGCACGGGTATAGGACTGGCTATTTGCCGGAAGATCATGGAGAATCACGATGGATTTATCACCGCCCGCGGAATAGAAGGACAAGGAGCTACATTCACATGTTACTTTCCCCACAAAAATGAGTAACTTCAACCACAGGCAGGTACAGCACGGCGCGACGTGGCCTTAATTTTGATTTATACTTGTGCGCTATTTAGCGGATTTCGTCCAATAATCAATAAAACACACAGAGGCAAAAAATTATGAAGGTGCTGATGTTCGGGTGGGAATTTCCTCCACACATCTCCGGCGGATTGGGTACGGCATGCTACGGCCTTACGACATCGTTAAAAAAGGAAAAGACCGATATCCTGTTCGTTGTGCCAAAAACATTTGGCGACGAGCCTGACAAGGCGGTTGAATTAGTAAGCGCCAGCGAGGTCGACGTGCCCTTGCGCCGCGACCAAAAGTTGATCGTACAGTCCTCCCGTATCCGGGAGATTATTAACGTTCGCCATGAAGAAGGTATCACAACGTTTGAGGTGCCCTCCACGCTGTCGCCCTATGGTATGACACAGGCCGCGGAGCAAGCGCGTGGGATCGAACACTGGAGTTATCCGGTATATGAACCCGGTACCACGTTGGAAATTGAGCAAACCGAGGTGACCGTGCCGGGCGCAGAGGAACGCACACGGTACGCGTTCAAAGGTGGTTACGGTGACCAGCTGTTGCTGGAGGTATCACGCTATGGCGAGGTGGCCGGCATCATCGGCCAACGCCAGGACTTTGACGTGATCCATGTGCACGACTGGATGACGATACCGGCCGGACTGGCGGCACAGGCCGCGAGCCACAAACCGTTAGTCGTACACATTCATGCAACCGAGTTTGATCGGGCGGGCGGCACCGGACATCCTGGTGTACATGCCCTGGAAAAAGAAGGTATGGAGAAGGCCGACCATGTGGTCGCGGTAAGCCAGTGGACAAAAGATATAATCATCGCGAAGTACGGCATTCCTGCCGGCAAGATCTCCGTGGTACACAACGGCATTATTGCTGAAACCCATGATCGCAATGGCGTGTGGCACCCGATGCAAGGACAAGTCATCACATTTCTCGGAAGAATAACGCACCAGAAAGGGCCCCTCTATTTTGTCGAAGCGGCCCGCAAAGTGCACCAGCATTTCCCCGATGCGCATTTTGTCATGGCCGGCTCCGGCGATATGTTACCCGCCGTGATCGAGCGTGTCGCCAGCCTACGCATGTCGTCGCACTTCCACTATACCGGATTTCTCAAGAAACAGGAAATCAACAAAGTCCTGGCCCTCACAGACATTTACGTGATGCCGTCTGTCTCCGAGCCTTTCGGCATTACACCATTGGAAGCCATCCAGGCCGGTGTGCCGGTAATCATCTCGAAGCAGTCGGGTGTAGCCGAGGTACTGGACAGCGCTATTAAAGTAGACTTCTGGGACGTGGACGCACTGGCGAACGCGATGGCCACAATCTTAAAATACAAGAGCCTTTCTTCTACCCTCAAGAAAAACAGCCAGGCGGAGGTTCAGACGATCACCTGGGACAAAACGGCTCATCGGGTGAACGAAATTTATGCACAGGTGTGCCATCCCAGTATCGCTGTTGTCTAATCATTAACCCTATAAAATACAAGCGACACGCAGGGCGCTATGCCCGCGTGTCGCGGTATATAATCGTTTACCCATCCTGTTTCCGATAGAATAGCCTTTAGTGCAGAACTACCAATAACGATGCAGCCAGAGCCGAAATGAGGGTTACAACGCCAATATGTTTCCAGGTTGGCAGGATCGGAGCTTTTATGGAAGTTTTCATAGTAGTATAGTTTATAAGTGTCTCTCTCAAAATACTGTTCCATCACGGTATAGGTCTTTCTACCAGGAGGGTTGAGCCGTCGATAATTTCCGTCGAATGCCTATCCTGACAGTATAGCGGTTCCATTTCTGACACGCTTGTAGAGAAATAGCTACTATAACTGATCGTGGGGTACAAGCGGGTACCCAATCAATTCGTGTCTACTGTGGCCGGCAAGTGGTATACCTTTTTCTCTAAACGTCCCAAAGCCCATCATTATTATGCAAAAACAAGGAGAAGAAAAACCGTTACGCGAGCCGCAGAGCCAGCCACGCCCAGGCGATCAATCGCGCATGTCCCCGAACCCCAAAACGGAGGGTAGTCAACCCGGTTCTGGTAAATTGGCGGGGAAAGTTGCGCTGATTACCGGCGGCGACAGTGGCATCGGCCGTGCGGTGGCGGTACTTTTTGCTAAAGAAGGCGCCGATGTGGCGATTGCCTACCTCAGCGAACATGGCGACGCTGAGGAAACCAGGCGGTTAGTGGAAGAATATGGGGAATGCATTACGATCCCCGGCGACCTGGGCAACGAAAAGCATTGCCAGCAAGTGGTACAAGAAACGATGAATCGCTTTGGCAAATTAGACATCCTGGTAAACAACGCGGCCCTGCATTGGGAGTGCGAGAAGCTCGAAGACATTTCTGCTGACCAGCTGGTAAAGACCTTCACGACAAATGTGTTTCCTTATTTTTGGGTAACACAGGCGGCGCTGCCTTTCCTGCCCGAAGGTGGCAGCATCATTAATACTACCTCCGTGACAGCCTATCGCGGCAGCGATAAACTAATCGACTACGCCGCTACGAAAGGGGCGATAGTAAGCTTTACACGCAGTCTTGCCTCCAACGTGGTGAAGCGTAAAATACGCGTGAACGGTGTCGCTCCGGGACCGATTTGGACGCCGCTCATCGCATCGTCTTTTGACCCTGAGAAGGTATCGCAGTTTGGAAGCGATGTGCCCATGGGCAGAGCCGGCGAGCCGGCGGAAGTAGCTCCTTGCTATTTATTCCTGGCCAGTGAAGATGCCTCCTATATGACGGGGCAGATTCTACATCCCAATGGAGGTGAAATTGTTAATGGCTAATCGCGATAATCTTATGCGCTTCTATCGCCAACGTTATCTTGCCTGCCTGGCGTGCCTTTGGCTGACATGGCTAATCTCCCCGGTATGCGCTCAACCCACCCCGGAATATGTTTGGTATCGCAACGCCATTGTCTATGCACTGGACGTTGACACTTTCAAAGACAGCAATGGCGATGGCATGGGAGATTTTAACGGCGTGATTCAACAACTGGATTACCTCCAGGGATTGGGTGTGACTGTTCTATGGCTTTCTCCGTTCCAGCCCACCCCCGATCGCGACGATGGCTATGACATTACCAACTACTATGGCGTCGACCCAAGACTCGGCAGCGCCGGCGATTTTGCCGAATTCATGTTCCAGGCCCGGCAGCGTGGTATACGGGTGATCATGGACCTGGTGATCAACCACACCTCCGATGAACACCCCTGGTTCAAATCTGCCCGTCAACGTGAGCGTTCACCGTATCGGAGCTGGTACGTGTGGCGCGACAAACGCCCCGCCGATGCGGACAAAGGCATGGTGTTTCCCGGCGTGCAAAAGGAAACATGGACACTGGACTCTGTATCACGCACCTATTACTACCACCGCTTTTATGACTTCCAACCGGACTTAAATTATAGCAACCCGCTGGTAGAAGCCGAAAGCAAACGCGTTATAGGCTACTGGCTGAATCAGGGTTTTTCAGGATTCCGTCTGGACGCCGTGCCGTTCATTATCGAAGTGGATGGAAAAAATGTAGAGCAACCAGACCATCGGTTTAATCAGCTGATGGCACTTCGCCGGCATGTGCAACTGCACGGCCATGAAGCAATCTTACTGGGAGAAGCGAATGTCGCGCCCGACGAAAATAAAGACTACTTCGGCAAGGACGGCAACGGAATGCAAATGATGTTCAACTTCTTTGTAAATCAGCACCTCTTTTACGCGCTGGCCACGGGTGAGCTGGAGCCGCTTGTACGCGCAATGGAGCAAACACGCGATATTCCTGAAGGCGCGCAATGGGCAAATTTCCTGCGCAACCACGACGAAATCGACCTGGGCCGTCTTACAACTGCACAACGCGAAAAAATCTATACTGCCATGGGGCCGGACAAAAACATGCAGCTCTACGACCGGGGTATACGCCGGCGACTGGCGCCTATGTTGGGAAACAATCAGCAACGACTTGCGATGGCGTACAGTTTATTGTTTGCTCTTCCCGGCACACCGGTCATACGCTACGGCGAAGAGATTGGCATGGGCGACAACCTACAATTAAAAGAGCGCCTGTCTGTGCGAACCCCGATGCAATGGACGGACGAAGCTTATGCAGGCTTTAGCACCACCAAACCGTTCCGCCCGGTGATCGACGCGGGTGAATATGATTATCGCAAAGTCAATGTGGAGGCACAACGCGCCGACCCGGCATCACTATTAACGTTGATAACGACGTTGATCCAACTTCGCAAAGAACATCCGGCCATCGGCCTTGGAAAGTGGATAATGCCCGAACACAAAGCTCCGGGCCTCCTGATGACCCAATTCACCGACGACAGTGAAACCATTCTCACCGTCCACAACTTCGCTGGCGGACAGGCTACAACGGAGTTGGCGTGTCAGGGGAAATTTCTCATCGACCTCTTTTCAGGGCAGCGCTTGCCCGTCAAAAATGGCAAAGTTCAGCTGACCGTTAAAGGTTACGGCCATCACTGGTTTCAAGTGCGATAAAGGGTGTGGATTAATGGGAAGCGCTATCTGGCGGTCTTTTTTTGACACTTACTATCCGTTGGTCTTAATTTTTAACACTTTCGATTTGTTGAACACACTGGAGATAGTATTCGCGTGCCTTCTTCAACACCGCCGCATTTTCATAGTCTTCCAGCTCCAGTGCTTTTTTGATAGCGGTCTCGTAAAACTGTTCGTCGGTAATGGTGTAGCCAATGATGCGTTCGGAGGCACCGTAGGCTTCAAGAATGATATCCTGGTGATATAACAACTGGTTGATATAACGCAACTCCGGCAAAACATCCCGCAACGCGGAAAGGCCGTCGATAGAATGTACCACCGACTGAATATATACGGGAGCCTTCAGGTTCGTCAGGAGCACGGCAATTTGTTTGATGAATTCATGCTGACAGGCCCGCTCACTGGATTGTTGCGAATCATCGTTCATATCATTAACATTTTGATATAAAACTATAAAACTATACCCGAGAAATGCGCTGCCTATTGCATGTTCCACCATCGATACCAGTGAAAGCAACCACGGTATACTTTTTTATGAATAAATAGTAGATAACCAGGATTATGAAAACTACACATCTGCCTGCGGTTGCGCTCATGGGTCTATTGCTGGCCAGCGCATGTATGGACGACGACAGCAATGTAACCTCGATGGATCGTCATTTTGTAAAGGAAAGCACCTACACCAGTCGCGCCACAGCCCTTCTTGGCTCCGTGGCGATGCTACGTGCTGAGTATGCTGAGATACAGAATTTTGGGGAAAGCATGATAACAGAGTATGAAAATGCTTTAACGGACCTGGAAGCGGTAGCCGATGAAGTCGATGTCGTGCCGCCCGATGGCTACGCAGAAAGTTTTGAAGCCGCGAAGGACCGCCTGAACCAACTGGGCGGATACGAGTTTGATACAGCGTATATTCATCACCAGGTAAAAATGCACCAGGAAGCGGCCGCGCTGTTTGAACGCGAGATCGTTGAAGGCAACGATATTAAAATACGCGACTACGCCGTGAAATATCTCGCACGGGTAAGGAAGAACTTGCGTCGCGCCGACAGCCTGTCCATTGTCATGCAGTCTGACCCGGTGGGGGCCATGGGATCAGAAACGACACCCGGACGAAAACGCCGGATGCCGATCGCACAGAATGACTGAGGTCTTATGGCTTTTGTGTTTTAGGATCGATCATCACACCTGTTCTTTTCTTCCGTTCAAACTCTTCATCGCGCTTGTTCGCAGGTGCCGCTTTAGGATCTGCCTCCACTTTCGATTTTTCTACCGGGTTTATCGGGGCGGTATGTTTTGTCGTATTTTTCATGGCGTATGATTTTGATTATTATCGTCAAAAGATAAAAAACGATGCCCGTTGTATATAGAACAGGCAGGCGCCACGCACACTTCCAGCAGGCACAATATTTTTATTGCTTCTCATTCATTTACATAACATTAAAAAACAACCTGCTATGAAAAAGAACATGTATCTGGCCGCAACGTTTCTGCTTGCCACCTCGCTGATGTTTTCTTGTGGCCGTAAGGCTGAGACAGAAACCGACAGCAAGGAAATTGCCGAAGAACAAAACGAAGCAAAACACGAAGACTCCAACATTGAAAAAGACACCGAGTTTGCCATGAACGCAGCCGATGCCGGCCTCCTGGAAGTACGTCTTGGTGAACTGGCCCAAACAAACGCTGCCTCTCAACAAGTAAAAGAGTTTGGCCAAATGATGGTCACCGATCACAGCAAAGCGAACGATGAATTGAAGTCGCTGGCGGCCCAAAAGAACATCAGCCTTCCGGGCGCACTGAGCGAAAAATGCCAAAAGAAATATGATGAGCTGGCAGAAAAGAAAGGTGCCGACTTCGACAAAGCTTTTATGAAAGGCATGGTCGACGACCACGAAGAGGTTGTAAAGTCGTTTAAGAAAGAAGCCGAAGATGGCAACGACCCTGAGATTAAAGCTTGGGCATCGGGCAAAGTCGCTGCCCTCGAGCATCACCTGGAGTCAGCTAAAACAACACGCGACGCTGTTGAAAAGAGCAAGTAATGGTATTGTCTGATTTCCTCCATAAAAAAGCCCCCGCTATACGCAGGGGCTTTTTATTATTCTATATACTAATCGTCGCCGCAGTTTAATACCGCATAATAGCCGCTAACGAAGCATCCACGGGCATGGCTGCGGGTTCGAGCTCATGCACTTCCCCACCATTCTGAATGGTTTTAACAATCGCTTTTTCATAAAGCGACTCGTCTCCCTCCTGTCGCGCGTCGTGCAAGTCAAGCTCATTGGACTGTGCATTAAAAGTACCCCACAGCTGATCTCCCTTCCGCACGAGCAGCGTCGACACTCTTCCATAGTAGGCCGCCGGAACAATGTCCGCGGCTATTGAAGAGGTCAACTGCGTAGCCGATTTGTTGCCATATTCCTCGCACGCCTTTTCCGCACGTTCTCTAAAATAAGGCTGCATAGCCTCACGTGCCATCGCATATAGCGCATTGGCATCCGTGTATTCGAAGTTGCCGGTCAAAGATTCCGGCCATAGATTGTTGTATTGTGTTTTTTGTCGGAAAATTGAGGTAAGGTACTCGACCCCAGCCAGCAACACAGGACAATTTTCCCGGCCCAGAACTTCTTTCCAAAGCGTCTCGTCTACCTCATCCAGGTATATGGCGATATTCTGTTTATCGTCGGGAACGCCGGCGCCCATACCGTGGTAGTTTGCGCCTTTACCGGCGCCGCTACTGCCTGTGCGGAACAGGTTCTTGTCATCCTTCTCCTCGAAATGGATAACATCGTCCATGCCATTAGGCATTTCGGGGATGTCGATCGGCATCATACCAAAGGCATCGGCTTTGAATACCTGCACCTTCTTTTTACTAAGCACCACGAGGTAAAAGCGCTCTTTAGAAAGGATTAAGGGTGTCAGGGGCGCCATGTAAAACGATGCATTCACATGCACATCCTGCCCCGGCGTGAAGGGAAGTCGGCAATACTGCGCAAAGCCGTCCGCCAGGAAGACCGCCAGACCCCGCGACTGATTGCGCCAGAACTGATCCTCTTTGAGGAGTTGTTGCGCCGGCTTCAAGATGCGCTGAATTTCTTCGATGTCCACGTTTTGGTCTTTCAGTTCCGCCGTAGCGCGCTGTAGCGCATTCTTGAACACGATGGTATCCACCTGCTCGTTCACCTCTACACCAGAAGCGTGCGTGGGAATAAAAACACTAACACAATGTTTGAACTGCTGGTTTGCCAGCGTATTAAAGTCTTCACCCGTCCGAATTTGCACTTCCTCCATACGGGCGGCCTGTACGCCGGGTTGGGGCTGTTGTGCACCAGAATTTGGAGGTGGCACATCGTTCTTCTGCGTACGGACCTCCCGTTTGTTTACATTTCGGTTTGGATGCCGGATAATGGCGTTACTGAGAAGCTTGTCATCGTTCTCTGCATATTGTACTACATCTTCGATCATTTCGTTACTTGCGACACCTTGTCCATCACCGGACGGGCGTCCCTTCGGAGGATGATAGCTACCCTCACGGTCTTTTCCTGTTTTAGCCATAATCTGTAAAGTTTAATAGTATGTGATCTTTATGTTACGGGCGAAAAAACTATACCCATGTCCGCCGAAGAGGCTGGACACGGTCGCTATTTTGCCGTTGACACCGAAGGGTGATGACGCGCCCGCGACCGACGACGTCTTACCCGCTTTTTCAAGGCCGCCCACAGTTGTCCAGGCAAGGTGATCATTGTGCCGATTAAAAATTGATCTTTCAAATTATTCCGAATGTCACTGCGCATAATACGCACCACTTGGTCTTTATCGACCTCCCCTGTTTCTTTTACCTGTAGCAACAGCTCCACGGCAATGAACGCAAAGAATGCAGCGATGAGAAACAAAAAATTCCATTCATGCAATAAAACAAGACGAAAGAGTTTGTTCAAATGGGGACCGCTCCAGGTCGCAATGACAATCAGCGACCGCTGTGTAAAATAGTCCGCAAGCGCACCACCGACCACCGGAGCAACGGAAGAAAATACCGATGTTACAATATTGCGGGTAGTAAGGTACACAATAGCACCGTCGGAGGGTGAGAGCTTTAAACCAATGTTGGTCAGCGAAAGATTGATACCCGCGTTCGCAACGCCCGTAACAATGTGGATTGCGGCAAGCAACACCAGGTTGGCGCTCTCGCGCGTGTAGATGCCGACAAAGCACCACGCAATGAGACAAACAATATACAATGGCGCGCCAATAGCAATAATCGTTTTATTACTGTACCGATCGGAATATCTCCCCCACGCGCGAATCGTCAATATATTCGCAATCTGACTGATGACGGTTAAAACTATGACATATGACAAAGGTATGCCCAGTGTCTTCAGCATGAAGACGGTAAAAAACGGCGTCGCAATATTAATGGCAAATACCCAGGCAGAGTTAAAGATCAGCAGCTTCCGGAAATTCCGATCCTGCAGTGGTTTCCGGATCATGCGAAGAATGTTCTCCTTGTTAAGATACGACTGCGGTTCCTGCACTTGTGCCAGCACCAGCGTACCTAGTAATCCTACGATCCCCGCCCCGATGAACATATACGCATAGGTCTCGACCTCTGATCCGGGATATTGACGCTTCACATAATCCAACAACAAGGCTAATGCGACACTTAACACAACATTAAGCGTTTGCGTATAGCTACCGCGTCTAGAGAAGTAGCTGCCTAACGAATCCGACGGCACCATATCTTTAATCCATGCATTCCAACTGGGGCCTGCAACGGACCCAAAAAGGTAATAGAAGAAGAGCAGGAATATAAGTGATGACACGAAGTTGTCCGCAGAAACTAAAAATGGCAATATACCAACGATAACTAATGGCACACGCGCAAAGAACCCGCACGCTACTGCTACCGCACGTCGGTTGTTAAACTTCCGCACGAGCCAAATAGATAATAACTGGAAGAGATTGGTGAATGTTGGTAAAGATGCCAACACGCCAATCTGTGTATTCGTCGCGCCCATCAACAATGCCAGCGAAACCAGAAAAGCGCCGCCTGTCAGCGTCACCATGGCTTCGGCCGCCAGGCCTTCCACGATCATCAGTCGTAAGCCGGTCTTTATTTCGTCAGCGGTTAAATTTTTTTTCGGAGTCAGCTTCATATATAGTTATAGTCAGGGATTTCATGGATAGCCCGGATGTATATAATCAAAAAAAAAGCAAAAACCGGGCGAAAATATCATGCCACCCATGGTTACAGTATACACTACGTTGTTGTCATCGGCAGATCGTCAAAAAGTATACTCTGTTTGCATGCGCCATCACTTCTGGGGAGAGATTCGTCCACACTGATCTTGCTGCTTGAACAATTGTCCAATTGCTGCCATTAAAGAGACGCTTCTTTGCCTCAAAGAACGTTGGCAATATTATTTCGCTCGGCAGAACGAATAACCTCTGCCTTTATGACGCAAGAAAGACGCATACGAATTTTCACCTGGCACATCCACGGCAGCTATCTTTACTACCTCTCCAGGTGCAACGTCGAGCTCTACATTCCATTCGACGCACGACGTTCCGACCGTTACATCGGGCTTGGCACGACATTCCCATTTGGGGAGAATGTGAAGGAGATTGCCGCAGAAGAAGTGAGGAACGCTTCCTTCGACTGTGTTATATTTCAGTCCCCGGAAAACTACCGGGAAGATCAACACCGAATTCTGTCAGAGCAGCAACGCAAGCTGCCTCGCCTCTATCTGGAGCACAACCCTCCCCAGGAAAATCCGGTATTCAATCATCACTTTGTGCGTGACCCGGAAGTGACAATCGTTCATGTCACCCATTTTAACAATCTGATGTGGGATAACAACGGTGTTCCTTCTGTCGTCATCGATCACGGAATTCCTGCACCCGCCACAACGTACACGGGAGAGCTTTCACGCGGCATTGTGGTGATCAATAATCTTTCACAACGAGGCCGACGCCTGGGCAGTGATATCTTCGAGGCCGTACGCAAACATGTGCCAATAGACCTGGTAGGCATGGGCACAGAAAACATGGGCGGACTCGGCGAAGTACTTCATCCCGAGCTGCCCGAGTTCCTGAAACGATATCGATTCTTTTTTAACCCGATTCGTTATACCAGCCTGGGCCTCGCCGTGCTCGAGGCAATGATGATAGGCCTGCCGGTAGTAGGTCTCGCCACAACAGAGATGGCAACAGTCTTTTCAAATGGCCATTCCGGTTGGATTCATACGGACGTTGACTACCTCGTCGATCGCATGCAGGAATTGCTTAACGACCGGGAGGCGGCTGCCCGCATGGGCCTGGCAGGAAGACAAATTGCCCACGAACGTTTTTCCATTGAACGCTTCGCCCGAGACTGGGACCAACTGCTTCATCGTATTGTAAGCGAAGCGGCCGCGCGAGAAAGAACACCCGTCGAACAACAAGCGGACGCCAGCGTACCCGAACCTGCTGGCTAATAGTGTGCTGTCAATCTGCACAAGAGCGTCGCCATTCAACCAAATGTCTTAACTAAAATGACCCCGATATGAAACGAAAAATAGCGTTTATCAGTGAACACGCATCGCCACTCGCAACCCTCGGCGGTGTGGACAGCGGCGGACAAAATGTATACGTTGGTGAGCTTGCCCGTCAACTGGCCGACATCGGCTATGCCGTGGACATCTTCACCCGTTGGGATAATCCCAACCTGCCACACGTTATCTCCTGGCTAACGGACGTCCGCGTTATACACATAGAAGCTGGTCCCACAGAATTTGTCGAAAAAGAACGGCTGTTTGCCTATATGCCCGAGTTCGCGCGCAACATGATCAGCTTTATGATTCAGGAAGAAACGCCGTACGATCTCGTCCATGCAAACTTCTGGATGTCCGGTTGGGTAGCGATGGAGGTTAAAAAGACGCTGTCTGTTCCTTTTGTCATAACCTTTCACGCGTTGGGCGCTATTCGAAAAATTCATCAGGGCGAACAAGACAAGTTTCCGGCCGAGCGTATCGACGTAGAGCGTCTCATTGTACAAGAGGCGGATCAGGTACTAGCCGAGTGTCCGCAGGATGTAGACGATCTGATGCAGCATTACGATGCATCGCGCGACAAGATTACGTTAGTACCCTGCGGTTTCAACCCCAACGAATTTTATCCGCTCGATCGGTTGCTGGCGCGCATGGTCCTGAACCTTCCCGCACAAGACCACATCATACTTCAACTGGGACGCATGGTTCCGCGCAAGGGCGTCGACAATGTCGTGCGCGCGCTGGGCCGCATGAACAGCACAAGCACCACGGTGCGACTGATCGTTGTAGGCGGTGAAAGCGACGACATTACCACGGAGTGTAACCCGGAAATTGCACGACTGCAAGGCATTGCCGCCGAAGCTGGAGTGTCTGACCGCGTCATCTTTGCCGGACGCAAGAACCGCGACATGCTGAAATATTATTACGCCGCAGCGGATGTCTTTATTACAACACCCTGGTATGAGCCCTTCGGCATCACACCCCTGGAAGCTATGGCCTGTGGCACACCCGTAATTGGCGCTAACGTGGGGGGTATCAAGTATAGTGTTGTCGACGGAAAGACCGGCTACCTCGTGCCGCCACAAGATCCGGATGCCCTGGCGGCGCGACTCGAAACACTGTTGAGCAGTCCTGCATTACTCGAAGAGATGAAGAAGAACGCCATTTTACGCGTGAACACATTCTTCACCTGGTCGCGTGTGGCGGCATTGGCAGGCAAGCTGTATGAACGTGTGCTACAGTCGTATCAGCCCCGCGAGCTCCAGCATAAGCGTGCGCTTGATCTTGTTGAACACGCATTCGATCAGGCACGTGAAGTTTTTATGCAAAGTAAGCAAGTGCTCAGTGGCCCGATACTCGAAGCCGCCGAGATGATTACCGAAGCATTTCGACAAAACAAGAAGGTCCTGATCTGCGGTAATGGTGGCAGTGCAGCCGAGAGTCAGCACCTGGCCGCAGAGCTTGTAGGCCGCTTCGAGCTGTCGTCCCGAAAAGCACTGCCCGCCATCGCCCTGACAGCCGACAGCAGTATTCTAACGGCCTGGTCTAACGATTTTGGCTATGAGCAGGTATTTGCCCGCCAGGTAGAAGCCATCGGTCATGCAGGCGATATCCTGTTTTGTTTCACGACAAGCGGACAGTCCGCTAACATTACCGAAGCATTAAAAACTGCCCTGCATAAAAATATGACGTGCATTACCCTGACGGGAAAAGACGGCGGCGAAGCAGCGCAATATGCGCATGTCAATATACAGGTGCCGTCATACAGTACACCCCGCATTCAGGAAATGCATCTGCATATCCTGCATACGCTGTGTACACTGATCGAAACACATCTCTTTGCACGTCGCAAACGCGAGTCTGTGCCCGCAGCGGTTTTGTCTGATACCTTATGAAACAAAGAGCCGTATTTCTGGACAAAGACGGAACGCTGATCCCCGACATTCCGTACAATGCCGACCCCGCCCGCATCACCCTCTCTCCAGGTGCGGGCGAAGGGTTGCGCATGTTAAAAGATCACGGCTATCGCCTGTTTGTCATCTCCAACCAGGCAGGTGTTGCCCATGGATATTTTACATTCGACGCATTGAGAGGCATAGCAGAAAAGATTCAACAGATCTTGCAGGAGCACGGAGTATCCATCGACGCCTTTTTCTTTTGCCCGCATCATCCGCAAGGCTCCGTGGTACCCTATAATTGCCGCTGCACTTGCCGTAAACCGGAACCAGGCCTGATCCTGCAAGCAGCACTGGAATACGATATTGTCCTGGGAGACTCCTGGATGATTGGCGACATCCTGCACGACGTCGAGGCCGGCAACAAGGCAGGCTGCCGGACAATACTATTGGACAACGGCAACGAAACGGAATGGATACCGGGACCATACCGGCTGCCTACCCGCACGACGGATACCCTACCCGATGCTGTATCACTCATTCTTAATCATGTATACGCATGTTGACCCACGATACCTACGCCTCCATTATCAATACCTACTCCACACGCAAGGTGCTTGTCATCGGGGATTTTATATTGGATGTTTATCTTCATGGCACCTCCCGCCGGCTTTCGCCGGAAGCACCGGTGCCGATCGTTGACATTGCCCGGAAAGCAACGTATCCCGGTGGCGCCGGCAATACAGCCTGCAATCTGGCCATGCTGGGCGCTGCCGTGACCTTGTGCACGGTAGTCGGTGAAGACGACGACGGCCGGCACGCGCGAACACTGCTGCAAGACCTCGGCATTGCCACAGACGGGGTACTGCAAACTTCCCAGCGCCACACCATTATCAAGACGCGGGTTGTATGCGACCGTCATACAATAACCCGATTTGACAGCGGAACGGAAACACCGATCGATGCCGTGACGGAGTGGACGTTGATCCGCTATTTATCCCGTAACATCCGCAAGTTCGATGCCGTGATCGTCTCGGACTATGACAAGGGCGTTTGTACACCCCGCGTACTGGAAACGCTGTTGAGCCTTCGAAATCATTGTCCCTATATAGCCGTAGACAGTAAGCGACTTGCATTCTTCCGCGCGTTGCATCCCGACTTGGTGAAACCCAACTATGAAGAAGCGCTTGCGTTGACACAGGAGCGATACCAGCCCGACGACCGGCACGAGCACGTACAGCGCATGGGGGCGAGCTTGTACGACGCTACCCAGGCGGCACTGATCGCCGTCACATTGGATAAAGCGGGCTCCGTCGTGCTGCAAGCAGGCAAGCCTGTGCACTACGAAAAAGCGCCCACGGTAACAACACCCTTCGTCGCCGGTGCCGGCGATACCTACGTCGGTGCTTTTCTCTTGTCTGCACTGGCCGGCGCAACGCCTGCGGCATGCGCCACGCTGGCCACATCGGCAGCAACGGTAGCGGTGGATAAAGAAAATACCGGCGCCTGCACCTGCCATGAGCTTTTGCAGTATATGAACGGTCACCAGAAATACATCGGCTCGCAGCCGGCGCTTGCCGCACTGTGCGACCACTACCGTGCCGCGGGCAAACAGGTAGTATTCACCAACGGCTGCTTCGACATTTTGCACAGCGGCCACGTGGCATACCTGGAAGCCGCCCGTGCGCTGGGCGATGTGCTGATCGTGGGTGTTAATACAGATGATAGTATACGGCGGCTGAAAGGAAAAAGTCGCCCGGTGAATGGCTTAGGAGACCGGATTCATGTACTCGCCGGATTGCATGCCGTAGATCACCTCGTTGCCTTTGGCGATGATGGAGACGACACCCCGGCAACGTTGATTGGCCTGGCATGTCCCGACGTGTTTGTCAAAGGCGAAGATTATGCCGGCAAAGAGCTGCCGGAAGCAGAAGCGTTGATTACAGCCGGCAGCAAAATCATCTTTCTTCCGCTCACGCCAAATCGATCTACCACGGCCATTATTGAAAAGATCCACGGATCGACACGTGCGCTACCTGTAAATTAAAATTACTATGACTCGTTGGGAGAACTGTCGTAACGTCTTGTGTGTACGGCTCGACAACATGGGCGACCTGATCATGTCCGCCCCGGCACTGGCCGCGTTAAAAAAAACGTACGCCTGCCGCATCACCTTGCTGACATCTTCGCAAGCACGTGGCATGGCCGACTTTATCACGGCCATCGACGATGTATTGACATTCGATGTCCCCTGGGTCAAAAACGACGGTCCGACCGGACGCGAAGCGATGGCTACGCTGATACAACAAATTCGAAGCAGGCATTTTGATGCCGCCGTGATCTTTACTACGTTCAGTCAAAATCCGCTGCCCACCGCGATGATGCTTTATGAAGCGGGTATCGCGCGTACGCTCGCGTACTGCCGGGAGAACCCCTATTCCTTATTGTCACATTGGGTGCCGGACGCCGAACCGTATTCCTTCATCCGCCACCAGGTACAGCGCGACCTCGACCTGGTACAGCACATCGGTGTGGAAACAGCCCACGACGATGTGTTGTTGCGGTCTCCCGCCGAATCGGTCTGGCAGCATGTATATGAAAAAATTCGTTCCCTGGGCATTCGCCCCGACAAACCCTGGATCGTCGTACATCCCGGCGTGAGCGAAGTGAAACGTGAATATCCGCTCGCCCACTGGAAAGATGCGTGCCGTATACTTCATACGCATTATGGCATCCAGTTCGTTGTGACCGGAACGGAACGCGAAATTCCGATCGCAAACGAATTGGTAGAAGCGCTTCCCCATGCCACGGTATCGCTGGCGGGCATGCTTCCGCTGGAAGGTTTTATGGCGTTGCTGCGCCAGGCCCGCCTGGTCGTTACTGTGAATACAGCGACAGCCCACATCGCAGCCGCCTTCCATACACCGCTGGTCGTATTGTATGCCCTCACAAACCCACAACATGTACCCTGGAAGGGACGTGGCTATGTGTTGCCCTACCCAGTTCCGCCTGGCCTGCGAAGTAAAAATGAGGTATTGCGACACCTGCAGGAAACCTGTTTTGCCGAAGCAACGGAAGTACATCCAGAAGACATTGTCCAGGCCGTGTGTTCCGTTCTGCTGTTAAAAGAAATACCGGCCATGCCCGAGTTGGTGACCGGGCGAACATTGACACTCGTATAATTATACCGGCAACGCCTTGTATCTCCATGCACCGTAAAAGCGGTAACCCACCGACAAGAACGGAATGAACATCGACGTAACCACCATCTCGGCAACGTGCGACGGCGTAAGAGTCGTTCCTTTCAGGCGTTTGACAACAAACGCCGCCGTCAGCGCCAGCCACCCGCCGATGCCTGTAGCGGCCAGCAGCGGTACCTTCGCAATCGTACCGGCGATAGCAAGAATGACCAGCAATATCATCGCATAATAATTCCATTGTGGCTTCTGCTCAATACGCTCGCGGTATAGCTTCGGATATTTTTTATACAGTAAAGCGTTAAACATGCCTTTCTTTTCTTCCCGCAAGCTAATGCCCCACGGCCGAGCACGAACCGGGTGTATGACGCGGGCCTCATTGACCGGCAACAGCGGTATACCCCGCTCCATAAAGTTAAATTGTAGGTCACTGTCTTCCCGCCAGGCCATGCGGAAACGTTCATCGAAGCCGCCTGCCGTCAGCAATGCATGACGCGTGCAGGCACAATTGGCCGTAATAAACTCGGCATGACCGAGGTGTGCGATATTTTTTTCATAATCGGTTGGCACCGCTGCGATCGGCACAATGGTCTGCCCCGAAAACGCAGCGTGTTGCGCGCCGCAGCGCTGCGCCGCCTCGCAGAATGTATTCAGCCAGGTAGCCTCGGGAATACAATCGTCGTCGGTGAACGCGATCAGGTCGCTGCTTGCGTGACGCCAGCCGGCATTGCGGGCAGCTGCAGGGCCCTGGTGTCGTGGCAGCGATATATACCGGATCGGAATGGAAGCGATAGGAATAATGTCCAGCAAGACCGATTCGGTGTCGGCGTCAGGACCGTCGCTCACGACAATGATCTCGAATGAGCCGTGACTGAGTTGCTGCGCCAGCAACGCTTGCAGGCAGCGGCGTAGAAGCTCGGGGCGTCGATACGTGGGCACTACTACAGAGGCAACCAGGGAAGTTTCCTGCACCGGCGATCCGATCGGCGCACATGTGGTATTTTCGGGTCTATCGTAGATTGTTTGCATATGTCTATTTTAAAAAAAATCTGTGCCGAAGCCAGGCATTAAATTAGAGGCTCCCGGAATATGACGTCTACAGCATCCTCCCCCGCATCACCATTCCATAACATTCAAAAAATTGCCATCTTCCGCTCCTTGTATGTCGGCGACATGCTTTGCATTATTCCCACGGTGCGGGCTATACGCAAAGCTTTTCCGCAAGCATCCATCACCCTGATCGGCTTGCCGTGGCAACAGGCCTTTGTGCAGCGATTCGCACACTATTTCGACGAGCATATTGTCGCACCAGGATTGCCCGGCTTACCGGAACAACCCTTCGACGCCGTAAAGGCGGTCGATTTTTTATCGGCCATGCAGCAGCGTTCGTTTGATCTCGTGCTGCAGATGCAAGGCAATGGCGCCGTGACCAATGCGCTATGCTCACTCTTCAACGCGCGGTATACCGCCGGACTGCGGCGCGACCTGGACTTTCACGATGACTGCGCACTCTTTCCGGTTTCACCCGATACCGATCACGAGATCACACGCTTTCTGAAACTCGTCGATGCGCTGGGCATCCGCCGTCATGGCATAGACCTGGAATTCCCAATCCTTCCCGACGAGGAACAAAATTATCACGACCTCCGTAAAACGCTGGCGCTGCCAGCCAAAACCCGCTACATCTGTCTGCATGCCGGGGCACGCGATGTGCGACGCCGCTGGCCGGCAGCAAACTATGCCCTTGTCGGCGATGCGCTCATCCGCCACGACTATACCGTCGTGTTGACCGGCTCGGAAGATGAACGCACGCTGCTCGACGAAGTAGTCGGCCAGATGAGTCAGGTGCCGATCAACCTGGTACGTGCCGCCGGGCATGTAGGCCTCGGCGAGCTGGCCGCATTGCTTCGTGACGCGGTTTTCCTGATCAGCAATGACACGGGTGTCTCACACATTGCCGCAGCGCTACGCGTGCCCAGCCTGGTATTATTTTCGCCTCACTCTGACGTGCGCCGGTGGGCACCGCTGGACCGGCAGCAACACCAGGTCATGACGTTCGATGAAGCTGCCGATCCGATGGCGGTCACTCAGCGTGTGCTCGAGAAGTTGGAAAGATATTCCGTCGCGGCTTCATAGGACTGAGCCTCACGTTGCTTTTCGATGAGGAAAGACCCGATCACCAGCACATCGAACGGCGAGCTCCAAAAACATTCAATGGCGTCACGCGGTGTGCAGACGATCGGTTTACCCAACGTATTAAAAGATGTATTGACCAATACCGGCACCCCGGTGAGTTGATAGAATGCCTTTAACAAGTTATAATATTCCGGATGTTGATCGTGGTTTACCGTTTGGATCCGCGCCGAGTTGTCGACGTGTGTCACGGCAGGGATCTGCTCCCGCTTGTCCTCTTTCACCGGGTATACATAGAGCATGAACGGCGATGTCTGTGCATGGTCAAACCATTCGCCGGCATATTCTTCCATCACTACCGGTGCCACCGGGCGAAAGTCTTCGCGGTCTTTTACTTCATTGAGACGTGCCTGCATCGACGCGCTGATCGGCGAGGCGAGAATGGACCGGCTACCCAACGCACGCGGACCGAATTCCATGCGCCCCTGGAACCAGCCGATGATCTTATCCTGTGCCAGGATGGCAGCCGTTTCTTCGGCCACATTTTCCATGCGTGTATAGGGTACCTTGGCCCAGTCAAGAAACCTTTGAATCTCGTCGTCGCTATACGCCGGCCCCCAGTAAGCGTGGTCCATCGTAAAGTTTCGTGTCGCAGGCTTACGTTGCTGCACGTCTACCCAAAGGGCCGCGCCCAGCGCGGTGCCGGCATCGCCTGCCGCAGGTTGCACCCAGCTCCGTTTGAAGGGGCCATAGTCGCGCAGGTAAGCATTCAGCACGCAGTTTAACGCCACGCCCCCGGCCATACAGAGATTTTCTTCGCCCGTGGTCGCCTGCAGCCATTCGGCCAATAGCAATACTTTCTCTTGCAGCACTTTCTGCATTGAGTGGGCAACATCGAAATGATGTTGGGTAAAAGGATCTTCTTTTACACGCGCGGGACCGAACAGTGCCGTCAGGTCGGCGTTGTCAATAGTATATTGTCCCTTCGGACCGATTTCAATAATGGAACGGAACTCTTCGACGAAAGTCGGTTTTCCATACGAGGCCAGCGCCATGACCTTATACTCATCGGACGAGTGTAAGAAGCCAAGATGAGTGGTCATTCGTTCGTAGAGTAAGCCCAGCGAATGTGGCATATTGACCTGACCGAGGGCACGGAGCTCGTTGTCTACACCGTGGTAATACGCGGTGGTGGCAAGCTCGCCGCGACCATCGATGGTCATCACCGCGGCGCGTTTGAACGGCGAAGGATGGAACGCACTCGCCGCGTGGGATATATGGTGCTCCACGTAATGCCAATGAGGAGCCATGTCTTTCGCTCCGCGGAAGCGCTTTTGCAAATGATGGGGCCATCCATCGCGCAGCTGCTCAGGCGCATTCAAAATGTACGACAGAAACAAGGGATCCCACGGCGATAACCACTCGCTGTCGTGCGCCGCGCCACGATGGTGGAGTGGCAGCGTAATGTTATTTTGTTGTCGCCGTTCGCGCGTCAACAACAGATTCGGTTGGAACGAGTAGGCTATGTGATCGACATCGTTGATATGAATGCCCGCCTCGCGCAGGCAATAGTCGATGGCGTGGAACGGCAGCTCATACGTGGTGAATGCCACCGGGCGCTTACCGTGTTTAACATGCGTAAAACGTTCGTCTTCTGCCGCCGCGATGAGCTTCCCATCATGGAGCAATACAGCAGACGAGTCGTGAAAGACAGCGTTGATTCCCAGGATATACATGAAGTGTAGCGTTGATGTGAGGAAAAAATTACCAAAAACTATTCCGCCAGGGCGGTCGCACTACATTCCCCACATACCCTGGGTATTTTCAGAAAAGCCGTCGACGCTTTCGGCTTGTACGCTTGTTTTCTTCCCATGGAGCCACAACCGGCATGAGGCAAGCATTGAAAAATGAATGTAGCCTAACTGCCTCATGCCCGGTGCCGGACACATCGTCACGATGATCAACCTAAACTTATGAAAGCGTGTGGTGCCGCGCATATTGCGGCATGATGTGCCCGGTCCGGCATGATGGCTGGATATAATGTCAACTTACAGAGCCCGATCCCTAATACTCGCCGCCTACTTTTCGCGCATTGAGTGCCGCGTCCTGAAATGCCGGCAGGTGACGCGGGGGCGTTGTGAGGCCGGTCGTGTCGGTCAGGCTGTGAATAAAGGCAATGATGTTCTTTTGCTCCTGGGCCGTCAACTCAAGCTTGTCGGTCGGCAACGTCTGGTTGGGCAGATCTATGCCGATACCGGCGCCACCGCCTCGGTTGTAGAAGTCAATGACTTGCTCAAGTGAGGTATACACACCGTTGTGCATGTACGGACCGGTGAGACCTGCATTGCGGATGGTGGGTGTCTTGAAGGCGTTTTTGTTCAGATCGTCATGATACGTATTGAACTTACCCAGGTCGGTATCCACTTGCGCATGCGCTGTGTCTGGTTTCGCCGGTACGCCGAGAACCTCGGATTCTGACTTCATATAGAGCGCCGGCACCGTGCCGTTAAATAGCGGCATGAAATGGCACGTGGCACATTTGGCTTTGCCCATGAAGACGTTAAAGCCCGCGACAGCTTCCGCGGGCATGGCGGTCTTCTCACCGCGCATGTAACGGTCAAAACCGGAATTCATGGACGACAATGAGCGAATATAGGCCGCCAGCGCCAGTTGTATCGTGCGATTGGTGACAGGTTTGTTGTACGCTTTTTTAAATAGTACCTGATATTCTTCACTCTTCGAAATCTTGATTACCGCCTCGTCGATGTGGCCGTGCATTTCGGTGGCGTTCGCCATTACATCCGCCGCCTGGTCTTCCAGGAACATGGTGCGCAAATCGTAGAATAGCATGCGTTGGTACAGCGCGTTGATAAGCGTGGGCGCATTTCGGGAAACATCACCCTTACCTTCAAAAGCCAGGCTCTTGCCTCTACCATCGGTAAAGGCCCGGCCAGGCTGGTGGCATGAAGCGCAAGAACGTTTATTATTGCCCGAAAGGATGGGATCAAAGAATAACATCTTGCCAAGTCGGGCAGCTTCCGGCTGTGGCTGGCGATTGTCGGGATTGGAAAAATAGTCAGCGGTAAAAATATCCTTTTCAAAAAAGTTGTCCTTGCTCATGTCTATTGCGGAGATCAGCGGGCGATTGGCAATGCCCAACGTCTGCTGGTAGGCATACAGTGATTTCGACAACGGTGTCATGATGTCGGCGAAAAAAGTGGCACGGTCGAAATCGTTAAAGCTCACATCCTTTTGTAAAAAGGTATATGCCCTGGCGAGATTCGCCTTTACTTCGGTGGCCGGCACTTGTTGCTCAAAGCAGTTCAGGATGTGCTCAATGCCTTGCAACGCCTCGACGGATTCAGGAAGCGAGCGCAGCGCTACGGGCGAATCAAAGCCGCTAACCCCTAACGCCATGATGCGCAGTACCTCAAGGCGCATAGCCTGGAAGATGTGCTGGTCGGTCATTTGATTGTTCGATATGAGCTGGCGCAGGCGGCCGATCATGCCGGCCAGAAATCTCGTCTCTTTGACGAGCTCGGTTTGAGCGCTGGTGTCGACGACGGGATATATATATTCTTCGATCACCTGAAAACCTGTGGCAAAGTTTACTTTACCACCTTCGTGTGGCTCCTGTTCGTCAATTGCCGGCCCATTGACAGCATCGGCAAAAACGGGAAAATATAACTCAATTAATGGCTCGATGTTTTTGTATCGATCGCGCGCTTGCTCGAACGATTGTTGCAGCTCAGCAGCAGGCGCATGTGCTTCCACACGCTGCTGAAGCTGCTGGAACCGCTGATCGAGCGTATCGGTTTGTAACTGAAGGTAGTGGTGAACGGCTTGTACCGGGTCTACCTCTTTTTCGGCGGGCTGACAGGCGGCCAATATACCGATAGAAGCCGCGAGCAGAAAGGACGCACGGCGCAGAAACATATACTTCATCGTAGGAGGACTTGGTTGAGGTACTTTTCTAAAAACAAAAAAGCTGCCCCGACGAGATGACCAGGGCAGCAGATTTCTAAATCTTATGAACTATTATTATCTCGGCAGGCCTTTGACCACAACGATCATACTACCTTGATTTTCGTCAGGACGCACGGTACCGCCGTCAGGGTTTCTGAACGCCGGCAGTTTCCAGGAGTGCATTTGGACGCACAGCAGGAAAGTATTTTCTACACCAATGATGTCAGAGATGTCGATGAATGAACCGTATTCCCAGCTACCTTTTGCAGAGGTGGCGCTCATAAATTTAGCAGACAGCGTCGCATCGGTGCGGAAATGGTTCAGCTCGAATACCGGCTTCAGCTCTTTTGTAGCGATGTTGTATTGGTATACATACGAGTCGTGTGCCTCGTCGCCGTAGCCGTTCGGGTCTTCCTGGATATACACATAGTCTTTTGTTACCAGGATGTTGTCGACATCTTGATAGTCTTTTGCTTTGCCGGCGCGGTCATCGCCGTCGAGGATCAGCTCCAGAGTACCTTCCAGGGGGTTGGTGTCGCTCAGCTTGATGTGATATGTACGGCCGTATTTCGAACGGTCAGCTGTGTTTGCGCTGTTACCCGTTACGTTGAAGTATACATCGCGGCCTACACCGTCTTTGCGGAAGTCAATATCCTCTACACGGTTGAAAGCGATAGATTTCAGCTCCGTAGATTTTGCATTGATCTCAGCACCGGTCATGGTTGTCTGACCTGTGATCTCTACAAATTCAACGTCCACGACGTCTTCTTCGTTCATGTCTTTCTCGCGCGTTACCAGGTCTTTGCGGCGCAGCACATAGAGCTTGCCATTCGCCAGATCACCTACGGTGTTCGATACATACATGGCTACCTGGCCACCATCGGCACCGGAGTCATCGTCACCGATCATAATAACGGTTTTACCCGGGAAAGCTGTTTTCGGCAGGGGCAGTGCTTGTTCAGCGTTCCAACGACCGAAGGCAGGAAGCTCACGTGATTGTCCCGCTTGCGCTCCTTGTGCGAACGGGTTCAGGGCGTGTGTGCGCGATTCTACGCTGGACTCACCGCACGTGAGGTACAGCGGACCAAAGCCGTGTACTTCCGGCGTAGCCAGTGTGGCCGAGCAAAGTCTCCACTGACCACCGGTAGAGTTCAGGATATATTCACCCGATACCGGGGTGAATGTTTCGTCCAGGAAAATACGGGACACCGAGAAATTGTCTTCGTGGTTTACGAGGAGGCTGTAGCCGTTGTTCAACTTCAGCAGGCCTGAACCGTCAGCCGAACCACCAAAGGTAAAGCCGCTGATCAGGTCTTCGCTGCTGATGAGGGGGTAGGTTTCAACGCTCTCGAAGCCGGGCTTCTTTATTAATACGTCCTGTGTGATGGAATGTGTTTTCAGCTCGACAGCGCTGGGGTAGTCTTCGCCCTGGTCGCCTTTGTCACCCTTATCTCCTTTGTCGCCTTGATCACCTTTTGCGCCTGCATCGCCTTCCGGTCCCTCGCAAGAGGCCAGGGCCATAGTAGCTGCCAGTGCCAGGCATGCTATTCGTGTAGATAATTTCTTCATGTGTCTGTATGTGGGTTTTGAAATTTATGTGTACAAGGTACAGGCACAGCAAAAAACAGGTATCAAGCCGCAATTACGGCATTGTGAATATTCTATAGGGTTGGAAGCAGGATGTTACCATTCGGCAAAACAATCGTTACCGAATTGTGATCTTCAAAAATGATTCTAAATAGTGAGGTAATACCTGGGTGGCGGCGGTGATTTATCCGCGCATGTTCATCAGATCGATCATCAGGTTAAAGGCGTCGTTCGACACCGGATTGTTCAGCTTCAACGGCTTAACGATGTAGCCCGCGATGCCCAGATCTTTGGCTGCCTGACGATCTTCCTTTTCACCCGAGGTGGTGAGCACAAATACTTTCAGGTCCTTCCATTCGTCGCGGCTGCGCAACGCCTCCAGGAACTCGAAGCCATTCATCTTCGGCATGTTTATATCCAGGATAATGAAGTCGGGCAGCTCGCTTCCGGCAGCCGTCTTTTCCGAGAGAATGCGCACAGCTTCTTCGCCGTTACGGGCCACTTCCATCTTATACAGGATGGCCATCTTGTCAAGTGTGCGTCCGACATCGATCACGTCGAGATTGTCGTCTTCTACCAGTAGGATTTGAATTACTTTTAGCATGCCGGTCTCAAGCGTACGGAATCATTTCGAAATGACAAAATTACCAAATAATTGATCACGACGGGACTCGAAAAATTGCAAATAGTGTTTGCAATTCCCAAAAAAGGCGCCTGCGCGCATATGAAGGCGATTGTTATTTGATAAACGGCGCGGGAAACAGCATGCGTATGGACGCGGTCTCCGACATCTATTCGTTCGCACGCCACGTAAAGATAAACGTAGCGCCCCGCCCCGGTTCTGACTGTACCCGAATCGACAGCTTGCGATCGTCCAGTATCTTTTTCACAATCGATAATCCCACGCCGGTGCTTTCGAAAGAATCACGCTCTTCCAGTGTTTGAAAGATGGTAAAGATCTTCCGGTGATACTCCTGCGCAATGCCGGGGCCGTTGTCTTCGACGTAAAATTCGTATGTCGGCCCCAGGTGTTGAAAATATACCTTTACATAACCCTGGGGCTTGTCATGATATTTATACGCATTTGTAATCAGGTTTGTAAATACCTGGAGCAACGGCAGCTTTTCGGTTTGCAGTACCGGCAACGCGGCTTGTACTTCCAGCTGTATACCCGAGTGTGGCGGAAGACTCTCGCGCACTTCTTCAATGAGCTGGTTAACATCAACCGTTTCGCGCTGTTGCAGCTCGCGGCCTACGCGTGAGTACGACAAAATACCGTTCAGCAAATTCTCGGCGCGCTTGATCCGGCCTTTGATCAAATCCAGGTATTCGGTCACTTTGGGCGAAAGCTCGGTAGTATGATCCTCCTCGATCCACGTCACCACGTTGTCAATGCCGCGCAGGGGCGCCTTCAAGTCGTGCGAGACGATGTAGGCGAACTGATCGAGCTCGTCGTTCTTGCGTTTCAACAGCGAAATGTTTTCGGCGAGCACGCCCGCCATGTGGTTGAGTGCACGCGCCAGACTGCTGAGCTCATCCTTGCCCGTAGCCCGCATGGAGACTTTGTAGTGCCCTTGCGAAATGCTTTCTGCCATGCGCACCATCTTCACCACACCCGACGATATATAGTTTGCCAGGAAGACTGCGATGCTGATGCCGGCAATGATAGAAAACATCGTTAGAAAAAATGAAATCCGTTTGGTATTTTGTATCGACGCTGTCAGCCCAGCCCGTTGCTCTTCGCGTGAGGCATACTCGTAGTTGCTGAACTCCCGAAACTTATTTTGCAGCGACCGGTTGATGTTCTTCTCGATGCCTGTCACCATCTTGGCGCGGTATAGCTTGTTAAATGCCGCCATGCTGCTATCGGAGCCACCCGCCAACCGACGGGCCTCGATCAATGGCTTGCCAAATTCTGCCAGCCAGTGTGAATTCAATGCGCTGATCCCGGCCAGCATGCTCCCTTGTGCCGAACTATCGGGTATAAGCTCCGAAAGCTCGTGCAGAATGTCATCGTTCTCGTGCATGGCCGAGTCATACGCCTGAATGAAAAATGGCTCATTCGTCAGCAGATACCCGCGCAAGCCGCTGACCATGTTCAGCACATTTCGCTGAAAGCGGTTGCTGTGTTTTAAGATCGTGCTGGACCGGGTGAGCGCCTCACTATTTTCATTGATCAGCTCAGACTGCCGGTAGTTGATAAACGTCGTGGTTACAAACAGCAGCAAAATGGAAAAAAAACCTGCCAGGATGGTGTACGAGATTTTCATATCATTAAGATTACGGCAATCTATTAAATCTGGCAAGAAATCTGCGATAAAAGGATGGCCCATGTGTAACTGGCGCGCGTCTCAGCCCGTCTTAGACGGACACTCGTTCCGACGTGTCAGGATGAGGTCAGTCTCCATACTCGCGCCTCCTACGAATACTGCAAACCAACCTTATGGCTAGTGTACACAAACAAAACCAAGCTTGATCATTTAAATGCGGCCCCGCCAGTCTGGCAACGGTTTCAGTCATCCCGGTAAGGTCGGGGCGCCAGCTACCACGAATGTGCTGTTGCAAGTTTTAACCCTGCCTTCCGACAGGCAGGACCTAGCGTTCGCGTAGGTGCGGAACTTGTACCCGGAACTGCCTGCAGTTTCCAGACTGCCGTGGACCCCACGAATCGGCCTGGATAATTTCCCTGATATATTTCCGCATCCAGGATTTATCCATTCCCGTTCAAGGATCCCCTACCAAGAAAACTTTTTAGATTCTTTCTCCATCCCTACCAAACACCCCCGAAAAATCCGGTATAGTGCCTGCTAGGAGTTGAGATATAGAATAGATATTCAATAGTTTATTAAGTTTTGTCAAATAGATATTAAAGTATTATATATGTATTGAACATCACCAGCTAAAGATCTTTTCCTAAAAATTTAAATTATTCAATAGATAGACCGTTACTCACCTTTTCGTACATTCGAAGTAGACACCGTTACAACGTTGGATGTTGTCGAAAAAACCTCTCGTTACCTTAAAACCAATCGATTATGCCCTTTCTCGAAGGACCATTCGCCTTTACCGGTAAGTTAGACATGCTGAGCGCTTACCGCATGCGCGGCGTCGACAAGATTGTCGTTCGGCGCAAGGGCGGACCCAGCGGCGAAAAAGTAAAAACCAGTCCCAGCTTTGAAAATACGCGCCGTACCATGTCGGAGTTCGGCGGTTGCTCGCGCCACGGCAGCTACGTGCGGATGGCCATGCATCAACTGCGGCGTCTGTCAGACTATAACTTCGGCAGTGATATCAACAGCATTATGCGCCAGGTGCAATTGCGCGACGGCACCAGCGAATGGGGCCGCCGCAGTATCACGCTCTCTGAACATACGCGCCTGCTCGAAGGTTTTTCAACCATGTATAAAGCACCCAGCTTCGACTCCATTGTGCGTACACCGGTATATTATACGATGGACCGCGCCAATCGTTCGGCCCGTATTGAAATTGCCGAGTTGATACGTGATATTAACTATTTCCCGCAAAACAACCACGCAATGTTTCGCCTGACGGTTACGCTGGGTATTGTGCCGGATGTGACATTTGATGTGGCCGCGAAAGAGTATTTGCCACCCACGTGGTATGATCCCTCATATTACTCGATTGATATTTCAACCGGTTGGAACCCTTCGTTAGAAGGAATGGAAAGCACGGTGCTGGAATTAGCCATGAATGCACTCCCACCAGACAACCGGTGGACGTTGATGTTATCGATTGGTATTGAATATGGCGCCTTTCGGGAGGGTGGAAAGATTGATGAAGTGAAAAGATTTGGTTCGGCGAAGATCCTGGCATTGCGTGGGAAAGAGGATGTACCGGGTGGTGGTCTTGGGGATGATGAAATGGGAGAGGAAGAATTTAACGTGGCGGATGAAGCGGTGATAGAAGATTTGCCCATAGTGAAAGTCAAGAAAGTATCCGAAGGGTTCCGGCAGCCGGAAATGCGGTATGTATATTCGTTGAAAGAAGCTGTTGTAGAGAAGCCAGAGGTTAAAGTTTATCGTTATGCTATACCAGTGATTGCACAGAAAGAAAATATAATCAGTACAGCGGAGACGAGCGTAATGACCTCTGTGGTGGATCAACCGGTAGTATATATTTCACTGCTGCCCGAAGGCAGTCGGGACACTGCCAACACACCAGGCACAAGTGACGTACCTGCGCTTCGCTCGGCACTAACACTTGCTCCAGCCGTCGACGATCAACCACGCTTGTATTATCGACCAGTGACTGGCGGCGCATCAACAGAAAAAGCCGCCCCGGAAAACTGGAACGGCTTTTCAGCTCAGGTAAGGACGAGCTCCGGTTAATCAACCATTTGCTGGGCTTCTTTGAGCAGAGTTACGATAAAGTCTATTTCGGCACGAAATTGCTCGGTCGACTTCGCGGGATCCTCTTTGGCAAGCTCTTTAGCCGTGGCTTCGATGTTGATAAGCTGCTCCTTCAACTGCTGCGAATACAATAACTGTCCCATAATCATAAGTGTATCTATAGCTTTTTATTTATTAGTTACCAGATGTCCAGGCATATACGGAAAAACCTATGCGTTTGGATTTCCGTGCACGTTAGGAGGCCTGTACTATATGCTGACCGCTGCCGCAAAAAATGCCGGCTTTTCACAAAATGGGCCATACGGTGTAAGTAAGATAACCAAATATTCTTTGGCTCTAAAAATAGCAGAGGAAATACTACAGGCGTCTGCGAAAGGGCATTAAAAGAATGAACGGCTTGATTTACAAGCGCCTGGATATTCATGCAAAATGCCCGAAATCAAAAGTACGTAAGGATATTTAAAGATTTTGTCTTATTTCCAGCGGCGTTGGATCAGGCTTAGCATTTCGTTGTGGATGTGGCCATTGGCAGCACACAGCTCCCGGCCAAACACGAAATTATTACCACCGGAGAAATCCGATACGCGGCCGCCGGCCTGCTGTACAATGAAGGCGCCGGCTACGACGTCCCAGGGATTGAGGTTGTATTCAAAAAATCCCTCGATGCGGCCGCAGGCCACGTAGGCCAGGTCAATGGCGGCGCTGCCCAGCCGGCGTATGCCGTGCGACTTTTCGAGGAAGTCTCGGATGATGTCGAGGTAGGCGTCTTTCTTTTCGGAATGGTAATATGGAAAGCCCGTTGCCAGCAGGCTGTCGGACAGCGCAGGGGCTTGTGATACATGAATGACTTTGTCGTTGCAATACGCGAGGCCGCCTTCGATGGCGTGGAAACACTCTTTGCGCACCACGTGGTATACATCGCCCAGGATGGTTGTCTCACCGCGTGTCAAGCCGATGCTGATGGCATATATAGGTAGTCCGTGCAGGAAGTTCGTGGTGCCGTCGAGTGGATCGATAATCCAATTATACTCGTGCTGATGGGATTGCTGTACGGTTTCTTCTTCGGTGATGAAGCCGGCCTGCGGCAACAGCTTGTGCAACGTAGCGACCAGCCGGCGTTCAGCCTCTTTGTCCACATACGATACAAGGTTGTTGAAGCTGTCCTTTTGTTCTACCCGGCTCAGGTCGAAGTTCTCGCTCTCGTGTTGAATGAACGCGCCTACTTCCTGACAAAGCTCTCTGACGTTCTGTTGAATTCCTGCTATATCCATCGCCACCGTTATAAATGATCGAGGTGAAGATAATAATTATTTACATCCGTGCATCAATCGGGCAAGCCTTCTACGACGATAACGATCTCGCCCTTGACCTCTTTGGCCTGAAAGTGTGCCACTACTTCCGGCAGTGTGCCGTTCACGGTCTCTTCAAACATCTTGGTCAGCTCGCGCGACACTGAAGCGCGTCGCTCCGGTCCGAAGTATTCCACGAATTGCTCCAGCGTCTTGACCAACCGGTAGGGCGACTCGTAAAAGATCATGGTGCGCTCTTCCGTGGCCAGCTTCTTTAACAACGTCTGGCGGCCTTTCTTTTGCGGTATGAAGCCCTCGAATACAAAGCGGTCTGACGGCAGGCCCGACTTGACCAGCGCGGGTACAAAGGCCGTGGCGCCCGGCAGGCATTCGATCTTTAATCCGGCTTGCAACGCGGCCCGTACCAGCAGAAAGCCCGGATCGGAAATACCGGGCGTGCCGGCATCCGACACCAGCGCCATCACCTCTCCTTTCTCCATGCGCTGCACCAACGTACCGAGTACCTTGTGCTCGTTGAAGTTGTGAAAGCTCTGCAACGGCCGCGCAATGGCATAATGCTTGAGCAAAAAGCCCGATGTGCGGGTGTCTTCCGCCAGGATCAGGTCGACGGTCTTCAATACCTCCAGTGCCCGCAGCGTGATGTCGGCCAGGTTGCCGATGGGCGTGGGGACAATGTATAGTACGGTGGGGTTGGCTGCTTCGGGCTGCATGGGTTAGTTCGTTGCCGGGGTGCCGGCGAGTCGGTCGATCGCTTCGGCCAGTGTCCTGTCTTTTTCGGTCACCACGTCGCCGGCGTCGTGTGTCGACAGCTCAAAGCTTACGGTGTTCCAGGAGTTTGTCCACGTGGGGTGGTGATTCATTTTTTCGGCCAGCAAGGCCACCCGGGTCATAAACCCGAATGCTTCGCCAAAGTCATTGAAGGTAAATGTCTTCTTAAGCCGATTCTTTTCGTTTTTCCATTCCATACGAGCAGAGATTTACGCTTACGATTTTATATACCGCCTGTAAAAAGACCGTGCCTTACAATGCCACGATGCCTTCTATCTGGGAAGCTTTGATATACACGTCGATTACGGCATCGCTGGAGGGCATCATCATTTGCATGGTAATGCTGGTGTAATTCCCTTGCTTGGAGGCCTTCTCGGTGGGTGTGTGCAATGGAAAGAGCTGCTTCAGGTCTTCTTCCTTGCCTTTGGGCACGATGAATTTAAAAATATACAGTGATGGCCAAGTATAGTGTTGGTCAAGTTTTTCACGAAAGCCATTGATCCACTGTTCGTCCATGAGTAAAAAACAGCGCCCCGGCAGTGATGCCAGGGCGCCGCCATTATGTTGAATATTTAATTAAAAGAACTTATAGCGCTTGTCTGAAATTTCAGACTTGTCTTTGATGGCCTCCGCAATGCTATAGCTGCTGCGGTTCTGGCTACCTTGTTCCAGTTGCGTTTTGTACACGCCGTAGTCCTGGGCGGCCGGAGCGACGGTCTTGTTTTGAAGCTCGATCAGCACCACACCGTTCTCGCCGGCGATCGGCTTCGAGCGCTTGCCCGGCTCCAGTGAAAATGCTGTACCAACGGCTATCGGGTCAAAGCCCACGGTCGGCATGGAGTTGCTGCTCAGCTTCAGGTCACTGCTGCTGTATACACCCGCGTCTCTTCCAAAGGCAGCGGCAACTTCATCCAACGTACCTTTCTGCGCCTCCAGTTTCTGGATGATCTCGCGACCTTTCACTTCGTTTGTCACCGCCGGGCGAATTTCTTCTTTCACCACAGACAGGGGCTTGTAGCCTTTGCTGATCTCGCTGGTCATGATGGCCACGACGTTTTGCCCTTCTACTTCAAACACCTGTGAGATGGTGCCGACAGAGGCGTCGCGGAACAACCACTGTACAATCGTACGGGCTTCACCCAGTGTGCTGATGCGGCGCTCGCCAGCCGTAATATTTTTAGCTTCCAGTACGGTCAGACCGGCAGCTTGTGCTTTTTTGTCAAAGTCTTCCAGGCCATTGACTTCCGAAGCAAAGTTTTCTGCCTTGCGGAATGCTTCGTTCATGGTGGCGTCGCTTGCTACGATCTCGCGTTCTACCGTTGCCAGTACATACGCGTCGTTCGTTTTGGTGTTGGTCACATCAATGATGTGGTAACCGAAATCCGTTTCTACGACGTCGTTCAGTACACCTGTTTTGGTCGCAGCAAAAACGGCGTCCTGGAAAGGCTTCACCATTTGGCCAGTGCTGAACCAGCCCAGGTCACCACCACGTTGGGCAGTACCATCCGAACCAAATTCACGGGCTTTCTGACCGAAGTCAGCGCCACCTTTAATGTCTTTCAGAATGTCACGGGCTTTCTCTTTGGCTGCGGCTTTGCCTGCGTCGCTGGCATCGTCCCACTTGATGAGGATGTGTTTCGCACGCGCGCTGTAGACCGTGTCTTTCGCGATGCGCGATACTTTCACCACTTTATAGGTCTGGCCATCCAGGAAGGGGCCGATTACGTTACCTTGTTCCAGTTGTTCTTTTTGGATGAACGCCGGCAGTGAGCCCAGGTTATACTTTGTATACGGGGCGGTACCGTCGGTGTTGTTCGAAGCATATACAGAATCAGCTTCAGCTGTTTCAAATTCTTTTACGGCGCGGGCCAGGTCTTCTGTTACGGCAGCTGAGTCCGTCGCGGAAGGAACAACCTCTACGCTAACATATTTCATGCTGCGAACTTCTTCGGTCTTGTATTTCTCTTTGTTCTTGTTGTAGTACGCTTCCAGGTCGGCGTCGGTCACTTTTACGGCAGAATCGCTTACCGCGTAGAACGGCACGTATACATATTTCACTTCGGCAACGTCGGTTTGCAGGTGGTATTCGCGTTCTGCTTCTGCTTTGGTGATATACGAGCTCTTGATGAGCAGATTCTCATACTTGATACGCTGACGGCCCGGGCGCAGGTCGCGCTGGAAGATCTCCCAGCGGATGCGGGGCTCGGACGTTGCCGGCATAGTTTTGATCTGCTGCATGTATTCTACCACTTTGGCGGCATTGAATTGTCCGGTTTGCGGATCGGTAAACGCCTGACGGATGCCCGCGTCAACGTTTTTGCCCTGAAGCATGTCCCACTCTTCGTCGTCGGTTACTTCAATTCCCAGTTTGGCATATTGCGGTTCGATGGCATTGCGGGCGATGAGCAGATCCCACGCCTGCTGGCGGATGCCGGGCATGTCGCGCTCGCCGGGCTCGCGGCCGGTATTGAGGTACCAGTTGGCCTCGCGTTCGCGTACCACGTTTTGGTACGTCTCATACGAAATTTCTGTTCCGGCAATTTCCCCTACGGTGTTGCGGCCCCAGTTCATGATGTTCGATTGGCCGCTAAAGATATCTCCGAGGATAAACGCCGCAATCGCAACAAATACAAAGACCACCACCCAGGTGCCCATTTTGCTGCGCAATGTTCCAATAAATGCCATAAGTATTTTTTAAAGAGCCGCAAATTTAATCCGTTCTCTGTATTAGAAAAATTTCACCCTAAAATTTAACGCCTAAGTGCTCTGAACCGCAGAATTTTACGCCTAAAAAAGAAGGAGACTAAACGGCCTTACCGGAAGACTCCGGTGCGGTGCCTGCAATCGCTTTCACCACTTTGACCAGCCCCACGCGGTTCTCGCGCACCGATTGGACCGTAAACGTGAATTCACCGGCCGCAATAACGTCGCCGGGACGCGGAAATTCGGCAGCGTGGGCCAGGATCAGTCCGCCCAGGGTGTCGTAATTGCCCGTGGGTAGCTGCAATTTGTAGGTTTCGTTCAGGTAACGGATTTCCAGCCGCCCGTTAAGCAAAAAGGTGTGCTCGTCCAGCCGCTGCTCGTCGTCGGTCGAATGGTCCCCTTCGCGGCCGCCAAAAACCTCGTTCATGATGTCTTCCATGCTGACAATGCCCGAGGTGCCGCCAAATTCGTCGATCACACACGCCAGGCTTTTATGCTCGCGTACAAACCGGATCATCAGGTCGTTGGCGAGGGTGGTTTCCGGCACGGTCAGCATCGGCAGCAGGATGTCGTGAATGCGTTCTACGTGGGCAAATAATTTATTGGAAGGACAATAGCCCACCACGTCGTCAATTGTGCCGCGGTAAATAATGATGCGCGAGTGGCCGCTTTCGACAAAGGCCTGTTGCAACGTTGCGACGTCGCTATCGATCTCCATCGCGATGATCTCGGTGCGTGGGATCATGCAGTCGCGCACCTTTAAATGCCGGAATGCCATAGCGTCTTGCAGCACGCGGGTGTGGCTGCTTGTTTCTTCACGCCGCCCGGCAGCCAGCGCCTTGAGGTAGCGGCTTACGTCATAGGAGCCAAACAGACGACCGTCGCCCGGAAATGCTGTCTTCTGCACGTGTATCACCCACAGCCGCGACAGTAAGATGGCCACGCTTACCACCGGCAGCAACGCGACAAAGGCCAGCACGAACGGGATCGCCAGGATCAGCAGCACCCGCTTCGGACTGACCGACGACAGGATGACAGGCAGCGTCTCCCAGGCCAGCATGACGAGCAGTGCCGTGACCACAATGGCGGCGATGATCATGGCGACGGGATAAAATGTAGGCTCAAACGTTTCGGGTATGGGCAGCAGGAACCGGCCCATCAGCACGCCAAACGTCAATACGGACAAGATATAGCCCAGTCGGGTGGTGGCGAGCAGCCACAGGGGGTAACGTAGAAAAAATGTCATGGTGCGGGCAGCGGGTGAGCCCAGCCGGCCCTCGAGCTCAACCTCCAGGGTATTGGCCGACAAAAAGGCACGCTCGATGCCCGCAAAGAAAGAACCGAAGAGGATGGTGAGCACGATGCAAAGCAACTGCGCTATGTCCATAGGTTACCGCTTCTTCTTTCGCAGTACGATCACAAAAAACAACACCATGGTGAGCATGAGCGCCCAGTATGCCTGACCAATGCCGAGCGTCATCGTTTGATGAATACCGATGATCAGGAAAGCTACCGCAAGAGAAAGGAGAATGATATCTGATAGTTTCATGGAATCCCAAAAGTAATATTATTCCCGGCAATTACAGGTCAGATCAGCTTGGCCAGCATGCTAATATACCGTTCGGGCACGTCACCTTTGAGCGCTCCCTGGTAATCGTTATAGCTGCAAGGCACAATGCTGTTGCGCGCATATTTCTGCCGTCCATTGGGGTAGGGCACTTCCATCCACCACTTTTCGCTGAACTTACTTTTATAGAACGTAATGACCTCGGGCTCTACCGGCATCGACACCGAGTATTTCATGAAGTCGTTGCTTTTAAAGTTCGGTTCGTGCTTGCGATGGTAGAAGCCTTCAATAAAATACCACACCATGGTGGCGACCACAGAAGCTGTTTTTTTATGGACGTCGTCAAATGCCGGATTATATTCATAGAACCCGGCGGAGCTAAGCTTTTCGTTCATGCCCGCATACCAGCATACCTGGCAGGCCTCTTCGCCCGTAAGTCCAAACGGCTGTGCATTGCCATTGCCCGGCGCATCCGACGAGCGCACGGCGGTAACATCAAACGACAGCATATCGGCATTGCGTATGGCGGGCTCCATCTCCTGCATATTGGTGCGCATTTGCCCCACGCGGAAGGCTTCGAAGTATAGCTTCTCCAACACGGCCACGGACATGGGGTCGATCAGGTACGTTTGATACGCCAGGTGCGTATAGCTGAACAGGTAGTTCGGCTCGTGCAGCAGTATACGGTGTATATGATGGCTGCTCGCGCCCGCCTCGCTCTTGTCGTCGAGGTCTAAAAAGGCATCGACATTCAGCAGACTGACCAACTTATCCATCGTTTCGTACGCCCCATACTGGCCGTAATCCAAATCTTGTGAGCCGCCCAGAATGAGGGGCAGCACATTGTCTTCCAACAGCATGCGACATACCTCGCTCACGCGCACATAGGTTTCTTCCAGGTCGTGACCCAGGCGCAGGTTGCCCAGGTCGACAATACGATACGCCCCGGTGCCTTTCTTTAGCCGGTATAATTTCCGACGGATCTCATCGGGTGCTTCGGCCGTTCCTGCGTTGCGCGCTGCGCCCCGGGCTTCGCCGACACCGAAGATCGCGATGTGCGCACCTTTATAGTCCGGCATCTTGTCACTGAACGTGACGATGTTTTTGTAGAAGCTGGAGTGTGCCGTGATGTCGGAGTAGAGCGATTCGTCGAGCGGAGAAAAGAAGATGGTTAGATCCATAGGGTTCGATAAGTCCCGTGAAGATAGAGATTATAAGGCTTTCAAATCTCTGATTTTTGGGGGAGGAATAGTATGGTCGACCCTTATTTTCTTTATTTAATTGATTGTGAGTGGATTATTGGGAATTAACCGACCGCTACCTCAAAGAAGCTGTCTTCTTCAAAATACTGCTTGGCGGTGTGCATCAGCTGCTCGGCTGTCAGGGCATCCAGTTTGTGGATCAGGGTCTGGTAATAGTCGGCCGGGAGGCCGTGCAGGTATATGTTTTTGATTTTCTCGGCGTGGGCGAACGGGGTCGTGATCTCGGACTGCAGGCTGCCGATGAAGTGGTTGCGTGCCATTTCGAGCTCTTCGGCTCCTACGGGGTCGGTGTAGAGGCGGCCCAGCTCTTTGCGGATTTCGGCAAAGGTCATTTCCAGGTTCTCATTGTTGACGTCCGCGCCAATGACCATGTAGTTGTCCTGCTGAAGTGTTTGTAACGATGAGTATATACCGTACGACAGCCCTTTGTCCTCGCGAATGTTTTTCATGAGGCGCGAGCCGAAGTATCCGCCTAAGATATGATTGATCAACAATACAGGGGCATAGTCGGTATGCGCCCGGCCGATGCTTTTGCGACCCATGCGGATGGACGACTGCATGCTTCCCTCCTTCTTCTGATACTGGTGAGAAGGCAGGGCATGTATCGGTTCGATCGTCTTCGGCGCCACGGGCGAGAGAGTCAACGACGAAAGCGTTTCCCGTATAGTCTGTTCTGCCGCTTCGTTTACGCGGCCCGAGGCAAAGACGACCAGGTCTTTTCCAAAAGCCTGCATGTGCTGTACGAGCTGCTCGCGCGTGAGCGCTTCTACGTCTTTTTCTTCCAGCTCTTTGCCATAGGGGTGAGACTCGCCAAAGAGGTTGCGGCGGATCAGCTTGCCGGCCTGGAAGCTGGTCTTCTCCTGGTTTACCTTCAGGTTCTGAATATAAATAGACTTGAGCTGCGTGAGCTCTTTCTCGGGGTAGGTAGAGTCTTCCAGCAACTCGCGTACCAGGGCCAGGGTGGGCGCCAGGTTTTTGGTGAGTGTGTAGAGCGACAGTGATACTACATCTAACCCGGCGCTTACTTCAAAGTGCGCGCCATATTGGTCAAAGTATTGGGCGATTTCGTAGGCGCTTTTTGTAGACGTGCCTTTCGACAACAGGTTGGCGGCAAAGTAGGCCGCCCCCGAGGTCTTTTCAAACCAGCGGCCGGCGCGCATCAGCATTTCTACGCGCACTACTTCCTGCGAACCACCCGAGATAATAAACATCTTCAGGCCGTTGGCCAGTACTTGCGTACGGGGTTGAATCAATTCAAAGTCGATGCTCCGGGTAAACGGAGGCGCTACACTACGATCTAGCATTCAGGGATTAGTCAGTAACTGATTCTTCTTTTTCTATCTGGCTCGGCGCTACCGTGAAGTGCAGCGTAAAGCGCAACGTTTCGGCCAGGGGGTGTTCGCGCTTGTTGGTGGGCACAAGGTAGGCAATATCGAACCCAAAGCGGTCTTTGCGGAAGCCGGCGCCGAGGGTCATGTATTTACGATTGCCTTTGGTCTTGGATTCGCTGAAATAGCCCACGCGTGCAGCAAAGAGATCGTTGTACCAATATTCAATGCCCAGCGAGGTCATGACCTCCTTGATCTCTTCTTTGAAACCATCCGGTGCATCCGAGAACGAGCCGAACATGCCGCTCAACAGTGAACGGTTCGGGTCTTTGCCGGCATAGATGTTCCCGGCGGAATCATACACAGGCGGTGTCGGCACCAACAGCTTGTTGAAGTCGAGTATGAAGGTGATGGTGTTGTATGGATCGAGCTCCATTTTGTAGGCCGTACCCACGCGCAGGTTGGTGGGCAGGAAGTCTTTGTTGTCACCACCGGTATAGGAGATCTTACCACCAATGTTGGTGATGGTGGCGCCTAACGACAAGGTGGAATTTTTCACACCGGTCATTGGCTTTACGTAGTACACACCAAAGTCTACTGCGGCGCTTTTGCCCGGCTGCGCGTCGTTGCCTGAAAAGGCACCGGTAATGTTGGAATGGATGTACCGCGCGGTACCGCCGATGCTAAAGTTCTCGGACAGCATGCGTGAGTATGTTGCGTCGAGTGTAAACTCGCGCGGGTTGTAGACGCCGATCACGTCGGCGGGGTTTGGGCCCGTGGTGAAGGTGATGTCGCCGAGGTCAAAATATTTCATCGAGAAGGCGACGGTTTGTTCCCGGTTCAGTTTGTAGAAGCCCGACAGGTAGGCAATCTTCATGTCGTTTACGATTTTGCCCAGCCAGGGAGTATACGACAGCGTGCCGCCATATTGTTTATCGATAAAGGCCAGCTTGGCCGCGTTCCAATACGCAGAGTTTGCATCCGGCGAGGTTGCCACACCAGCATCGCCCAATGCAGCATGCCGGGCGTCGGGAGAGATAGCCAAAAACGGAACCGCCGTGGTAATGGCATTGTTCTGACCGATCAGTTCACCGGGGTTAGACACAGAGCCTTGGGCGAAAATTTGACTGGCAAACGTGGTCGACAGAACGACAGTGAAAAGTACTCTAAGCTTCATCCGAGTTAGTTTCAAGGGTATAAAGATAATTATTTAACGGTAATAAGCTTTGTAACACGCTCATTTTTAGAACCATTGGTTAATGAACGAACCGCAACGCGCGCCAGGTATAAGCCCCCGGAAACATTTTTATCCAGGTCCACCGCAGTGGTCAGGCGTGGCAATTCCACCCGATACGAGCTTTCAAAAGCAGTGAAGGCAGCGCGTTTCAGCTCCAACCCCGTAACGTCATACACCACCAGCTCACCTTCCAGGTCGTCGCCCACGCGGTTGTGGGTAAAGAAAAGTGTTGTACCGTCACGAAAAGGATTGGGGTAATTGCTGAAGGTTTCGATAACCAGGGCTTCACCATCTGTTACCACAAAATTAATCTGCGCTTGTGCGGGGTTGTTATAGGTATCCCACGCTTTCAGTGTCAGGGTATGACGGCCGGGCGTCAGGTTGTGCAGGGGGAAGCTCAGCCAGCCGCGCGTAAAATCGTCTATATCGGCCTCATAATAGTCGCTGACGTTGTATACTGTACCGTCATCCAATACGGCCACCAGGTTATTGCCAATACCATAGTTGGAAATGTTTATGCCACTGGCATCTTCCAGCCGCGCAACAAGTGTCGTCGATGGATTGACAATACCTCCCGGGACAAAGGTCGTGTCGCCCATGTAAAGTGCGATCTGCGGGGATGTATTGTCGGGCGCAACATGCGGTTCGCTGCCGCCAACCTGAAAGTCATTTGTCGACCCCGCGGCGTCCAGCGTATGCTCCGGATCAGACGCATACAGGCTCAGCTTACCGGGCCCTATTTCATACCGCAGGTTCTTGGGCAAAATAAAGGAGAACGTAAAGATGCCGTGGTCCACCTTCGCTTTGCCGCGGAACAACGCGTTGTCCCGTTGCGAAAAGGAAAAGGGTGGGTTGTTTTTTCCGACGGTTACGTAGGCTGTCGGTTTATCAAAAAGCGTTGCTTCCAGTACACCGTTAAAGTTGTCGAGCCGATTGCCGCCGGCGTCGCGTACCTCGCCCGTTACTTCTACGGTCGACAGGGCTTTGAGCGTGTCCGAGCCCGTGGATGTCTGTAAAGTCGTGACGACGGCTTCCTGGTAGGGCATGGCCAGTGTCAACGATGGATCGCCCAGCAAGGAAAAGTTACGATTGCCAATTGCGCTGCCGCTATTGTTTTTTGTATCACGATACACTTCTCCGAGTGGCTTATAATAATTGTTTTGTTTTTCAAACAGCGCTTCGTAGAACGCCCGGTTCAAATCGAAGTTCGTCGCCGAGTACACCGGCCGGGCAGTCGTCACCAGACCGATGGAGCCGCCCTGCGGATGCAGCAGCGTTTGCTCGGCACTCGACACCACGGCGGGGTCATCGTTCCGTCCAAACTCGCAGGTTGCAGTAACGACAAACGGATATAATTTATTCTGTAGGTCGTTGATCTCGGTTTCGGTAAAGACACGCTCGTCCGCCCACACCTGTTCGGAGCCGTGGCCGGTATAATTGATGATCAATGTACCGCGATCGAAGGTGCGAACGATATCTTCATTTACTTCGGGGATCACCTCGCCATTGGGCCGAACGGTCTTCTGATAGGCACCCATAAAGATCTTGCGTGTATCGAATTCAGGATGCAGGCTTTCGATGGACTCGGCCATGGTGTTTGCCTGAAACTGGTGGTCGCGCGTAAACCTGTCGTCGTTGTTACCATCGTCGGCTACAAACATGATCTGCTTGCGCCAGCGGCCGTATGATTTTTTATTGGTATCGTAGTAGATGATCTTGTCCACTACGGTGTTCGCCTCTGCTACTGTTTTTACGGGTAGGCGCCCCACGCCAATATCCAGTGTATGGGGCTGTACTACTTCTTCGCTCCACTCTCCTTCGTTCGATTCTAAAAAACCATAGTAGTCGTCGGACGAATAGGTCGCCAGCGGCTCCAGCGAGTTACGCGACTCATAGGCAGGCACAAAGTTCGTATTGTTCAACATCCGATCTTTATAGTCGTACGATGCTCTACCCACAAGTAAAAGCGACCGCAAGGTTCCGGGACTTTTGTCATAAATATACTTGACAAAATCCCGTATTGCCGTGACGTCCTGGCGGCCGGAAGAGAATTCGTTATAAATTTCCTGTGGCGTGACGATTTGAACCGTCCAGTGGCTGTGTGATTCGCGGTGCGCGGCGAGGCGTTGCGCGGCACCTGAAAAATCAGGGTATGCCACGATGATCAAGTTGGGTGTAGCCATGCCGTGCAAGTCCTGGTTGTTTACGCTCCCTATAAATTCCGGTGCCGGTGCGGTGGGGCGGAAAACGATAAATTCTTTTAACGAAGTCGTCGTGGTAGAAAACGAGGCTGCCGTAGTTTGCAAGGCCGGTGTCGACGGATCGGTAATATCCCAGACGGTCGTTTGGGTTCCCGCGCCTTCGATCGTAAAGGTGGAGACTGGTTGCGCTAGACTTGTGGTGGAGCGGAAGATTACCTGCTCTTTGTACATCGCCAGCGTGCGTTGCACATTCAACAAAAAGAAATCCAGATAACCTGTACCCGAGCCTGTTTTGACATATTGAAATTTTACATCGTGTGTGGCCCGGCCGCTGACGGGCACGGTTCCTACGGTCTGCAAGGTATCGCGGTTGTGTATGCCTTTCATGGCATATTGCGAGTCGGGCAGCCCTGCGATGACCTGCTCTCCCAGCAGCGCATTATTGATGTATACCTTAAACGATGTATTGCTGGTGGACCGGGCCATAACATCCGACACGAGCTGAATGGGCGCGCCCTCGATAACGCCCGGCATCTCTATGGTAATGACTTGCTCGCTGGCGGTATAAAATGTTTCACCAAACCATTCACGCCCCGACTCCAGCTCGTTGTGTTGGTCCACTTCGTGGTAGGCATAGTCGTCGAACCGGTTTACAACCGGATAGCTACCGCTTAAATTCTCAGCCGCCGCCAGGCGTTTGCCGGGCGTATCGCCGACGGTAATGAAGTAATAATTACGATTGCTATACAGGTTGCTTTCGTACCGCGCGATGCGCCGGGGTGCATCGAAGCGTTCCAGCGCGGGGCCTTCGGCATAAAAAAGAATGTAGTCGCCGGCGTTAAACACACCGTCGTCTTCGCCCTGTATAAAGATGGCACTCTCCGTCAAATCGTCGGGGCGCGCGGCGGCGTTGGGTTGCGGCAGCATACCGCCGGCGTTGCCATACACGCGGATGTTGCGGGGATCGACCGACCCGGCGAAGCCCATCTTCCGAAGCTGGTCGTACGAAATGCGGTAAACACCCCGGGCGGGAATGCCCATTTTATACCAGCTGCCAGCGTGTAGCACAGAGGATTGCGCCCTTAGCAATAAGGGTCCGAGGGCCAGAAGGCCCGCCAGCAAATACCTTATAAAAACGTTTGCGCGCAAGGCTATAGGAATAGGATCGTGAACTACCTGGACAGTGCTTTAGCCCCTAACGACATGCCGATGTACAAAAGTATAACCAGGGGCAAAGCAGACACCTGAAAAAGTATCAATAATAATCCCGTCAGCAACAAAAAGGTAAACCGCAGCTTATTGGTATCGTCGTGCCAGGAGAAGTTCTTAAACTTCAACGCAAAGATCTCGATGCGCGAGACCAGCAGCAGCGAAAAAACCATGGTGATGGTGACCAGTAGCCAATCCTGGTAGAGCCACGCGCCGATGTGGGCGGGTAGCAGGGGCAGCGACGTGATAAAAATCGTATTGGCCGGGGTGTTTAATCCTTTAAAGGAATCGGATTGTGTTGTATCGATGTTGAAGATTGCCAACCGCAGCGCGGAAAAGGCGGCAATGGTGAACGCAATGTAGGGCAGTGCCTCGCTGGACGAATGCGCGCCGATGAGCTTGTACATGACCATCGCGGGCAGCACGCCAAAGCTGACCACGTCGGCCAGGGAATCGAGCTCACGCCCGATGGGCGACGAGACGTTTAGCCATCGCGCTACAAAACCGTCGAAAAAATCGAAGACGCAGGAGGCCCACACAAAATAGGCGGCAGGCACAGGGCGGCCTTCCAGCAGGAAAACAATTCCCAGGCAGCCTGAAATAAGATTACAGCAGGTGAGAAAATTCGGCAGGTGTCGGATCATAAAAAATTAAGGTCGCGGGGATGATACGCCAACAAATGGATTCGTGCGTTTTTCATACCCAATGGTTGTTTCAGGACCATGGCCCGGATAGACGGTTACATCGTCAGCCAAGGTAAAAAGTTTTTCGTGGATGCTGTGGATGAGCGTGTCGAAATTTCCCCCCGGCAGGTCGGTTCGGCCGATGCTGTTGTAAAACAGCACGTCGCCGCCGATCAACACTTTTTGCTCGGCATGGTAAAATGCAACGTGGCCGGGCGAATGGCCGGGCACAAAAAGCACCTGCAGCTGCTGGTTGCCAAAGGTCAGCGTTTCACCCTCTTCCAGAAAGGCATCGGCTTCGGTTTCGGCGTATTGGAAGATGCCATAGTGGGGTGCATAGACCTTGACTGCCTGGAGCACGGCGACTTCCGTCGGGTGTATGTACAGCTTGGTTTTGTATGTGTCTTTCACAAAAGCATTGCCCAACACGTGGTCTACGTGGCAATGTGTGTTGAGCAGCATTTTTACCGTCAGCCCCTGGGTTTCGATAAGATCCGCCAGCTCATACCGCTCTTCCGCGTCATAACAACCCGGGTCGATGATGACACATTCTTTTGTTTCGTCGGCGAGTACATAGGTATTCTCCTGTAAGGGATTAAAAACAAAAGAGTGAATTTGAAGCATGGGCAAAAATAACTGGGAATTCCTCAGAAGGCCAGAGAATTATTTCCAATTTTAGCCCTCGATTTTTGTACCGTGCAGGCAGTGGATTATATCGTCGTGGGCCAGGGGTTGGCCGGTTCGGCCGTGGCAGTGCAACTGCTGCAGCGTAAAAAGCGCATCGTCGTGATCGATCAACCCACCGGCAATAGCTCGTCGCGCATCGCCGCGGGGTTGTTTAATCCCATTACCGGCAAGAAGATGACAAAAACGTGGCTTGCCGACACACTCTTTCCCTACCTGCACGAATTTTACCGGGCCGTAGAGGTACGCACCGCGCGGAGATTTTTCTTTCCCATGCCGCTCTATCGTCCCTTCCTTTCGATTGAAGAGCAAAACGATTGGATGGCGCGGAGTGCCGAGCCGGGGTATGCCCCCTACATCGACACCGTCCACCGGCGCCCCGCGATACCCGGCATTCACGATCCCTGGGGCGGGCTGCTGCTTCGCCAATGTGGATACCTCGATACAACCGGGTATATCGAGGCTGTACGCGGCTGGATTACCGAGGAGGGAACTTTGCTGCAAACGTCATTTGACCCTGCCGGCCTGCACATGACACCGCATGGTGTACAATACGGGACGTACACGGCGGCGCAGATTATTTTCTGTCAGGGCGTGGCGCCCGCCAAAGGCTTTGAATGGCTGCCGGTAAAGCCGCTGAAGGGTGAAACGATCCGCATCAAAACAGACTTCCAACACAATGCCATCATCAACCGCGGCGTTTACCTGGTGCCTGGCGTGGGGCCCGGCGAGCGGCGCGTGGGCGCCACGTATGAATTTCACGATAGCACCCCAACCATTACACAGGCTGCTAAAGAAACACTCGATCAAAAACTGAAAGAACTGGTGGATTTCCCGTACGAAATTACCGGTCAGGAGTGGGGCTTTCGTCCCACCGTGCCCGACCGGCGTCCCCTGGTGGGCGTCCATCCGGAACACCCGTCAGTAGCGGTTTTTACGGGGCTGGGCACGAAGGGCGTAAGCCTGTCGCCGTACTTTTCCGAGGTTTTGATCCGCCGGTTGGAAAATCAGGTGCCATTAAACAAAGAGATAGATATTGAACGTTATAAATCATTATATTGAGTTCCCCTAAATGACTATGATGCTGCGCAGAGGTTTACTAGCTGTTTTCTTGATTGTGATCTCCGTTACCGGGTTTGCCCAGCAGGCCAGAGAGGTCTTTGGCAAGAACCGTATCCAATACCGCCAGTTCGACTGGCAATATCTGAGCGGCGAAAATTTTGATATTTACTATTACGACGCCCGCAAGGGTGTAGCGCAGCAAGCGCTGGAATACCTCGAAGGAGAGTTCGATCGCATCACCGACATGATCGACTACCCGCCGTACTTCAAAACCAAAGTATTTGTCTACAATTCCCTGGCCGACCTGCGGCAAAGCAACATGGGCCTGAACCGGAACGTGTACAAGGTTGGCGGCGAAACAGAATTCATCAAACCCTATATCGAAGTAGCACACCTGGGCACGGCCCAGGAATTCAAGGAAGAATTATTAGTCCGCATCTCCGACCTGATGGTGAACGAGATGATGTTCGGCGGAAACCTCAAAGACATTTTCCAAAGCTCGATTCTCATGAACCTGCCCGACTGGTTTACGAACGGTGCTTCCCTGTATGTTGCCAAAGGCTGGACGTCTGAAATGGATGACTATATCCGCACACTGGTGCGTTCACGCAAAGCAAAACGCGCGACGAAGCTCGGGGGCAAGGAAGGTGCGTTGGTAGGCCAGTCGATCTGGAACTTCATTACCGAGAAATACGGCAAGAGCAGCATGGCCAACATCCTCAACTATACGCGCGTGACGCGCAACGAGGAGAAGAGTATTCAAATCACGCTCGGCATCAGCTTCCGGCAGATGCTGACGGAATGGCAGCGTTATTATACCGAAATGGAATCGACCACGGCTAAAGCCTACGTCGCCCCTGCCGACTCGCTGCAATTCAGCCGCCGCCATAACCGCACGACCGAGTTTACTCAGGTGAAACTAAGCCCCGACGGGCGCTACATCGCGTATGCCGAAAACGACCGGGGCCGGTATATTGTAAAAGTACAGTCGCTGTCAAGCGGTAGAGAAAAGACCATTATTTCCGGTGGCAGCAAGGTGATCAACCAACGTGTGGACTACCGTCAGCCGATCATTGCCTGGTCGGACGCCAGCACGCTGGGGGTCATCGGCGTAACACGCGGCGAGTATGTATTCTGGCTTTACGACCTGAGCACAAAAACCAAGCAGCCCCGTGCCCTCGAGAAATTCAGCAACATCCGAAGCCTTCACTTCTCCGACAACGGCCGCCTCATCATCCTCAGCGCGGACTTCGAAGGCAAGAGCGACCTGTTTTTGTTAAGCACCCGCCGCGACCGTGTGCGCCGCCTGACCAACGACCTTTACGACGACCTCGATCCGACATTTATTCCCGGCACAAACCGGATTGTGTTTTCTTCCAACCGTACGACCGACTCGCTTAAGGCCAACGCTAAACCGGAGTTTGAGAAGCTCAACAACAACTATAATCTTTTCATCTACGATCTCGATAGCACTTCGTCCACGTTGAAGCGCGTCACGAATACGCTGAGCAAAGACATCATGCCCCTGGCGGCAGACCAGAGCAATGTATATTACCTCAGCGACCAACGCGGCATTGTCAACCTGTTTAAATACAACCAGGCCACCGGCATCTATTCGCAGGTCACCAATTTTGATACAAGCATCAAAGACTACGATCTGAACCTCACCACCGGCACGATGGCAATGGTGATGACGGAGAGACAGCGGCAGCATATTTTTGTAGACCGGAGCTTTGACGTAAACCGCCAGGTATTTACACCGGCCACCCGCCGCAAGGAGCTTCAGCAGGCCCGTGTCATTCGCGAAAAGCGCAAGCAGGAAAGCAATAAAAACATGAGCATCAAGGACCTGCTCAACGCACGTCTGAAAGAGGCCAATAAGGAAAAAGATACTGTTGCCGTACCGCCCACCGACACTGCGAAGGTGCAGCTACCGGCGGACACGGTGAAGGTACCGGCCGATACGGTAACCCGTACAGCCCCCGAGCTCAAACCGGGTGAGGTCAACACCGACGATTATACTTTCGATGGCCAGCCGATAAACAGCACCGTAAAAACACCACCACCGGCACCCGAAAAGAAACCCGATGTCGTGAATACCGACAACTACGTGTTTGAGGACGACGCCGTGAAACAAACCCAACCGGCGGAGTCGTTCATGAATCGGTATATGAAAGCGCGCGACCGACGACGCGTCACGGGCCCATACCCCTACGAGTCGAAGTTCAGCGCCGACAACCTGGTGACTTCCCTGGTCGTGGATCAGCTGCGGAGCGTAGGGCTGCTGATCGAGACACAGATGAACGACATGTTGGAGAATTACCGGTTCTACGGCGGCATCATGGCCCCGATCGACCTGCGCGGCGGCGATGTCTATGCCGAGTTCCAATACCTGCCTGCCAAGATCGACTTCAGCGCGCGCTTTGACCGCAAAGCCATTCGTTGGGAGACTGTCACGAACGACGATATCAACAACAGCACGGATTATAAATATACCTTAAACCGCCTGGAGCTGGGTGCCTCGCTGCCCATTACAGACCGCCTGCGGATAACGGTAAAACCGTTTGGCGCGGTAACCCGTACTGCTGATTTGGGATTCGCCGACTATCCTTCCTCCGAGCCCGTCGTCGAGCCGATAAACAACTATTACGCCGGCGTGCGGTCGGAGCTTGTATACGACAACTCTGTTTCTACCGGTCTCAATCTCATTGAAGGCTCGCGCGGTAAGGTCAGCTTCCAGCACTATCAAGGCATCAGCAACAAGGCGCTGAGCTTTAGCCAGATTTCGATCGACCTACGTCACTATCAGCCCATCTACAAGGAAATAGTCCTGGCCCTGCGTGGCTTTGGCGGCTCGTTCTTTGGCAGCTCACCGAAGCTATACATGCTGGGCGGTATGGATAACTGGCTCTTTAACGACTCACGTTATACCGGCCGGACCAGCAAGGGCCAACCCAACCCACTTTCCTCGGTTGACCTGAACCGGGATGGCGTTGCCGATCCAAACCCAGACCTGCTCTTTCTCGAGTATGCTACCAGCTTGCGTGGTTTTGATTATGGCACACTCTTCGGCAACAGCGTACTGCTGTTCAACGCCGAGCTGCGCGTACCGCTTATCCGCGCATTGGTAAATGGACCGATCTCGTCGAACTTCCTGCGCCACATGCAGCTGACGGCCTTCTACGACATGGGTACGAGCTGGTCGGGCAAGCCGCCGTTCTCGTCTAACAATAGCGTAAGCTATACCATTGTACAGGGCGGTCCCTTTGAAGCCGAGATCAAGAATTACCTGAACCCCTGGCTGTATAGCTACGGTACCGGCCTGCGCACCATGTTCCTGGGATATTATGTGAAGTGCGACCTGGCCTGGCCGGTCGAAAATTACAAGGTACGCGACCCGCAATTTTACGTAACGCTCGGGTTCGACTTCTGACAGACAATTCTCTATCTTGCACAACATTTTGGTGCGGCATGACTCATCATGCCGCGCTTTTTAATTTTTGAGCTCTATGATAAAATCCATGACAGGCTTTGGCCAGTCGACATACGATGACGGCCAGCGGCAAATCAACGTGGAGATAAAAAGCCTTAACTCCAAGTTCCTGGATTTGAACCTCCGGCTACCCAAGCTTTTCTCCGAAAAGGAGATCGAGCTCAGGAACCTGGTGAGCGAAAAGCTCGAGCGTGGCAAAGTTTCTGTCGTCGTGGAGTATCAACGTTATGGCGACACCACGTTAAAACAGTCCTATAACGAAGCGCTGTTTGTTGCGTATTATGGCGAGCTCAAAAAACTGGCCGACCGTGTTGTGGCACCCTACGACAATCTGTTTCAACTGGCCCTCTCCTCACCCGACGTTATTCAAAGCAGCCAGAAGGAAGAAGGTAACGACGATGAGTGGAATATCATTCGCAAGCTCCTGAATGAGTCCATCCAGAAGTGCGATCAGTTCCGGAAGGCGGAAGGCGACGTGCTCGGCAAGATGTTGAAGGATTGCTGCGCCCTGATCGGCGAAGAGCTGAAGAATGTAGAAGCACTCGACCCCAAGCGCGTACAGCGCATCCGTGAGAAGCTCAAAGGAAATGTCGACGCCTTTTTTGGTGAAGAAGGATATGATACCAACCGGCTCGAACAAGAAATTATCTTTTACGTCGAGAAGCTGGATATCAACGAAGAAAAAGTCCGTCTCAAGACACACCTGAACTATTTCATTCAAATACTGCAAGAAGGTCAGTCCAACGGCAAGAAGCTGGGCTTTATTTCGCAGGAGATTGGCCGCGAGATCAACACCATCGGCTCTAAAGCCAACGATGCGGAGATTCAAAAGCACGTGGTGGTGATGAAGGAAGAGCTGGAGAAGATCAAGGAGCAGCTAAACAACGTGCTTTGATCCGGAGGAGGATTATTCCTCTCCCTGGTACCCCACGTCGCCGTAAGGATGCGTAATGACATAGTCCGAAAGGTCTTGTTTGGCATCCAGCCCCGTTCCATAGATCACATCGTCCTGCATTTTGATCGTGACAAATTGCTCGGTGTAGATTTTCTGATCGGTCTGTTTCCAGAAGAGCTCTTCGGTATTCAGCTGTTCTTTCTTGGCAATATTTTTAACTTCTACTTTGCCGCGCCCGCGCCATAGATTCTGTTCTTTAAAAAAGTAGGCGTTGTTGGCCTTTAGCGTTGACTCCAGGGCTCCTTCTTCGGTATAAAATTCCAGGTAAACGCCTTTCGGAAATTCGCGATCACCACTCAAAAACTCGTATACCAGTGCGGCCTGCATTTTTACTTTGACGTGATCATTCTCGGTATAAAACATTTCCATGTTCTCTACCTCGCGCAGCGGCCCTTTGTATTCCACAGGCTCTTTGGCCTCCGGCTGGTCGCAGGCGATCAGTGAAACAGCTACAAACACTATGGACAGGTATCGCATCATATAAAATCAAAAGGCCATAACATTACGGCCTTTCGTTATTTTGTTCTATTTGAAGAAAGGCTCTTAGTCAAACTTACGCTTGATGAACCAGGTATCATTAAAAGTTATGCCAAAATAGATCTTGACGTAGCTTTCTTCCAGGATATTTTGCGCTCGATCGCCGCGGCGTCCTATTTTACAGGCCAGGTTTACGTTAGAGCGGCCGGCCGGTAAAGACATGCCGATGCTGGCACCATAGTCTTTTACACTTTTGCCATTGGCCAGAAACGGGTATTGTTCCAAACTCACCCCACCGCGGTAGGTGATCCGCTTCAGGTAGCTACCCAACGCCACCGGGTCGGGTGTGATTTCGCCGCCTAACGCTACGCGCCAGGATTCTTCCAGGCCTTCGTCGTCTTCGTTTATGCTTTTGAAATTCGACCAGTCCTGGTATGAGAATTCGGTCGACACGGCCCACTTCAATCCACGGCTCAACGAGAGACCTACCGTAAGCCCGGCGGGTATTTCAATGTCACCCCGGCTTCTTCCCAGCTGATAGTTTTCCAGTGTATCGCCGGCAGCGGTCGTGCGGAAGAATCGATCGTTGCGTTTAGCCCCCAGCGTGGTACCAAAGTTATATACGGCACCGGCGCTGACGCGATAGTTTTTTCCCCACAGCGAATCGCGGCTGAAAGAATAGCCCACGCCAAAGTTAAAATCAGACACACTGGTCTTTTCCTGAATGGTCACGACATACGGCGAGCCGCTCAGCTGGTTGGAGTATACATTGTCAATGGGACCGAAAATATAGGAGGCGCGCAGGCCTACGCTCATCTCTTTACTGATCCGCACGCCGTTTGACCAGGACAATTGTGTCAGACCGCCGCTGGCGGATTCGTAGAAATAGGCCGGGCGATCGTTGTCTGTGCTAAACGTCGTATCTGACTGCAAAGAAAAGTCAACATTGGTATAGGGCATCAATCCAAGGGACGTGGTCCACTTATTGGTCTTGATCGGGAAGGCCGTCACCAGGTAGCTCATGTTGCCACCGGAGGTTTTTTCGCTCAGCTCATCGCTTTTGATTTTGCGTTGCTCGTACACCATACCCGCCTCAAACGAGGTGAGGGAGTTGAACACCAGCAGGGCGGGGTTTTGGTTATTGATATACCAGAATTGCGGTTGGGCGACGCCGGTACCGGCTACACCCTGGTTGTGGATGAGCGAATTGCCGTAGGGTTCTCCGATGCCAAAGGTGGTAAAAGGTGAGCTTGCTGCCTGACCCCACACATCTGCGGACGCTACCACAATAATACCCAGAAAGAGAAGCTTTTTAAAGACTGACATTATAGATCAAAATGCTGTTTAATCCGCTGAGAACCAGTTCAGGGCTCGCAAATATGGACGCTTTAAGTTTGTTTTCAAAAAATAGGGCATCGCCCCCGCACAAAATCACCTGCAAACCCTCAAATTTCTCCTGGTAGCGGCGAATTATGCCATCCACTTCTTCCAGAAGACCGTAGATCACACCGCTTTGCATGCAGGTTTCGGTGCTGTTGCCGATCAAATCGACCGTATCCGTTGCTTGCACTAACGGCAAACGGGCGGTAAACGTGTGCATCGCCTCAAACCGCATGTTCAAACCCGGCGAAATTCCGCCGCCGTGGTACGTTCCCGTGCGGTCCAGAAAATCATACGTAATGCACGTGCCTGCGTCAATGACCAGGCAGGGACTGCCTGGAAACCGCTGCTGCGCGCCGCAAACCCCTGCCAGTCTGTCCACTCCCAGCGTATGCGGTGTGGCATACAAGTTCCGGATGGGCAGTGGTAACGAATGACGCAGCACAAATTTCTTTTGGGCCGTCGTCCAGCTTGCTACGCGGACGGCATCGGCATTTACCGAGCTTATGATGAAATGAACCGCCGGAAAGTTCTGTAGAAATTGCTGCAAAGCATCCTCTTCGCGAAATATGCGCTTCTCCTGCAGGACCGTCCCTTCAAATATCCCCACCTTGGCTGATGAGTTCCCGTAATCAACCACTATATTCATGCCGTTTGAAAATTTACAGTTTTGGCCGCGATGCCGACAGACCACTTCAAAAGTATGGATTCAAAGAACAACTCTAAAAAAGATGTGTACAAAGTCCTCGGCCTGATGTCGGGTACATCCCTCGACGGTTTGGACATCGCCTACTGTACATTCAAACAAACCGACGCCGGCTGGACATTTTCCATCGTGCAGGCCGAGACGCTGAAATACACATCACCCTGGCAAAAGAAGCTGAAGACCGCCCACCAGCTCAGCGGCGACGCCCTCGTTGCCCTGGACGTGGAGTACGGTCATTTTCTGGGCGAGGCGTGCCGCACGTTTCTGAGCAAGCATAAGCTGAACGTAGACTTTATCGCCTCGCATGGTCATACGGTGTTCCACCAGCCCGACAAGGGCTTTACACTGCAGATCGGCAACGGCCAGGCCTTGTACACCTCGGCAGGGAAACCCGTCATATACGACTTCCGCAGCCTGGACGTGCTCTACGGCGGACAAGGCGCTCCCCTTGTGCCCGTCGGTGACAAACACCTGTTTCACGAATACGATGTTTGCCTCAACCTGGGCGGCATTGCCAATTTATCGCTCGAGGTAAAAGGCAAACGCCTGGCATGGGATGCTGCCTTCGTAAACATGGGCTTGAATTACCTGGCCGGCAAGGCTGGAAAAGGATATGACGCAGGTGGCGCTATGGCAGCCGAGGGCGAGCTGCATGCCGGACTTCTAAAGTCCCTCACCAAAGCATATGAACCATTGCGCGCTAAAAAGCCCTCGCTCGGCCGCGAGATCTTTGAAAAGAAATTTCGTCCGCTGCTCGACAAAGATACGATAGCCCTACACGACCGCTTGCACACCTTCACGGTTGCCGCGGCGCGCGAAGTAGGCGATGCTATTCTGGGTAGCGTGGGTAACCGCGCGGCCAGTGTACTGTGCACCGGCGGTGGCGCTTTCAATCACTTCTTCATGAGCTGCCTGCTGGAGCATTGCGGTGACCAAATCTCGCTGATCCTTCCGGATGAAACGGTGATCAAGTTTAAAGAAGCGCTGGTCTTTGCGTTCCTGGGTGTGTTGCGCAGCCGCAACGAAGTCAACTGCTTGAAGTCGGTTACGCAAGCTTCGCGCGATAGTTCCTCCGGCCTCACCGTTGGCCTGGTATAACGCCATTCCTCATCGTATACTATATCTATAGGTGTTTCTGCACGCAGATTCCGTGCGTGCTTTATTTTGAAGCTCGGCGGTAAACGCGTAAACTCGCAGCTCCTAAACTGAAGCCCTTTTCCCCATGAAAGAACTCTTACAGAAATTTGAGAACAAGCGCCCCGAGATTGTCTTTGAATGGAAAGACAGTGAGACCGAAGCCGAAGGTTGGGTGGTCATCAACTCCTTGCGCGGTGGCGCCGCCGGCGGCGGAACACGCATGCGCAAAGGCCTTGACAAACGCGAAGTAGAGTCGCTGGCAAAAACCATGGAGGTAAAGTTTACCGTGTCGGGCCCGCCGATCGGCGGTGCAAAGTCCGGTATTAATTTCGATCCCAACGATCCGCGTAAGGCGGGTGTGCTGCAACGGTGGTATGCTTCGGTCATGCCGCTACTGAAGTATTATTATGGCACCGGTGGCGATCTGAACGTCGACGAGATTCATGAGGTAATCCCCATTACGGAAGATGTCGGTATCTGGCATCCGCAAGAGGGTGTCTTTACCGGGCACTATAAACCAACCGAAGCGCAAAAGGTAAACCGCATCGGGCAGCTGCGTCAGGGCGTGGTGAAAGTTATTGAAGACGAGCAGTTCACACCTTCTCTGCAAAAGAAATATACCGTGGCCGACATGTGTACCGGCTATGGTGTGGCACAGGCTGTCAAACATTATTATGAATTGTGGGGCGGCAATGTGGCCGGCAAACGCGCCGTCGTACAGGGCTGGGGTAACGTGGGGGCGGCGGCCGGCTTTTACCTGGCGCAGATGGGTGTAAAAGTAGTAGGCATTCTCACCCACGAAGGCGGGCTGATCAACCAGGACGGCTTTACGCTGGAAGAGATTCGTCAGCTTGTCATCGATCGCAATGGTAATAGGCTTGTGTCGCCCGATCTGCTGCCCTTTGATGTCGCTAATACGCGGATTTGGGATCTTGCTTTCGAAATCTTTATACCGGCCGCGGCATCGCGGCTCATTACCCGCGATCAGGTGGACCGCATGATGGCCTCGCACCTGGAAGTTTTCTCGTGTGGTGCGAACGTACCGTTTGCCGATCCGGAGATTTTCTTTGGGCCTACTGGGCTATACGCGGATCAGAAGTTTTCGGTACTGCCGGACTTTATTGCCAACTGCGGCATGGCCCGGGTGTTTGCTTTCTTTATGGAGAGTGAAGTGAAGATGGAGGATGCCGCGATCTTTCAGGATATTGCGCAGACTATTCGGAAGGCATTGGATAGGACGTATGCTGTGAACAAGGGTAAGACGGGGATTGCGCAGGCGTCGTTTGAGATTTCTTTGAGGCAACTTGTTTCGGCGTAGGGGTCTTAGCCGTGCGGTGATATGATTGCCCGGTGCCTCGTCGGTCTGAAGACTGACATCAGAGTGGGTCCAAGTCGCCCTCCCTTCGGTCGGAAGACTTGAACCAGATGCGTGCCTCAAGTCGCGCAAGCGCTCTTGTATTTTCGCGCTCACACTTCACACTCACGCTGTTTCCTCTAGTCGGTATTGTGTGTGGGGCTGTCCAGCGTGCGTAGCTCCACGAGCTCGGGCAGCGTCTTGGTCATTTTGATGATGCGTACCATGTAGCCATCCAGCTCGAACTCTTCGCCTTCGCGTAGGTCGAAAGGTTTATACTGTAAGAGAAGTCCGGCCAGGGTATCGTAATCTTCCGATTCTGCAAAGGGTATATCCAGCTCTTTGTTGATGTCGTGAATGGGCGACGTAGCAATCACCTGGAAGGTGTTGCCGCTCTGGATCACGATTTGCGCTTCGTGGTCGTGTTCGTCCTGAATCTCGCCGACAAGCTCTTCGATGATGTCTTCCATGGTCACAATACCAATGGTGCCACCATACTCGCTGATCACCACCGACATCTGGATCTTCTTGCGCTGGAATTCACGCAGCAGATGGTCGATCGGTTTATTCTCTGTCACGAGGTACGGCGGATGGGCGATCTCCAACAGCGTTTTGTTGGTCTTGTTGATGAAGTGTTGTACGATGTCCTTACCCGTCACAATACCTTTTATATCGTCCAGGCTGGTGTCGTATATGGGATAGCGTGAGTATCCTTCCTTGAGCACGATTTGCAGTGCCTGATCCAACGTAGCGGTTACGTTGATGGCCGAGATTTTGATGCGCGGCACCATGACCTGTTTTACAATGCGGTCGTCAAAGTCAAATACGTTTTGGATGAGCTCGCGCTCGCTGCTTTCAATGGCGCCACCTTCTTCGCTTTCGGCGATGATGAGTTTTAGCTCTTCTTCGGAGTGAATCTCATCTTGCTCGTGTATGGGCTTTATACCAAAGATCTTCAGTACCAGGTTGGCAAAACCGTTCAGCAACGAAATGGCGGGCTTACAAATAAAATAGAAGATGCGTAGCGGAACAGATACCGCCAGGGTTGTAGAAGTTGGATAGCGAATGGCTATGGACTTCGGTGCCAGCTCGCCAAAAACGATGTGCAGTACGGTCAGCGTAGCAAAGGCTACCGGCACCGCGATACGATGTGCGAGGGCTTCGTCGAGTGGCAGCCCAAAGGCATCCATAACGTTCAGGATGATACGGGATACGACGTCTTCCCCCACCCAACCAAGGCCGAGGCTGGCAAGTGTAATGCCCAATTGCGTAGCCGCCAGAAAACCGTCGAGGTTGTCGATGATGATCTGTGCAGCAGCTTTTCGTGCATTGCCGGCTTGTATGGCAATTTGCGAAGAACGGACTTTAACAATGGCAAATTCGGCAGCAACGAAAAAACCATTTAGCAACACCAGGAAAAGTGTTAAGAAAATATCAAACGCCATAGTGAACGCTAAAACTTCAAAGTTAACGGTTTTGTACCGCTTTTTTGTGCACCCCGGGGGTTGGCACTTGGCCAACGGGCCAACGGCCGGTTAAAAAGCCTCTACGCAGGAAGATAAGGCGTTTTAGGATGCCAAAATCAGCAAAAAATAACACTGGCCGAAAGTGACAAAGATCGTAAAATCTGCTTTCCACCCTAAAAATCAGGGTTGATAACCATGAACGGGGTATTTCTTACAAGGGTCAAGAAAACTTACGTGTTACACCAAAAAACACCGGACACCGCTCGCAATAGGAACAGTGTCCGGTGATGATTGTATAGATTCCATTTACTTCAGGCCGAAGAGCTCTTCGTTGAGCACATTCAGCGCCTGCTCCTTATAGCTCTTGTCGACCAGTACCGTCACGTTGTTCGGGCTACCGCCGCAGCATACCATACGCACCGGTATTTCCGAAAGGGCATCAAATACTTTGTTCAGCATACCTTTCTGCTCGGTAATCTTGTTGCCGACAATACAGATGATCGCCTGATCTTTATACACTTCGATGGTGCCGAACTTCTTCAGCTCCGTTTCGATCGATGGCAGGTGTGCATCGTTGTCGATGGTGAGCGACACCGATACCTCTGCCGTGGTGATCATGTCGATTGATGTCTTGTGATTTTCAAATACCTCGAATACACGACGCAGGAAGCCGTACGCCATCAGCATGCGTGATGACTTGATGTTGATTGCCGTAATACCATCTTTTGCAGCAATGGCTTTGAACGAACCTTCGGTGCCTTTGCTGGTAATGATGGTACCAAAAGCTTTTTCGTCCATGGTGTTTTTCAAACGCACCGGTACGTTGTACTTCTGCGCCGGTACGATCGTAGACGGGTGCAAAATCTTCGCACCGAAGTACGCCAGCTCAGACGCTTCGTCAAAGGTGAGCTCGGAGATCGGCACGGTCTTCTTCACAATGCGCGGGTCGTTGTTGTGCATGCCATCAATGTCGGTCCAGATCTGAATCTCTTCCGCACGGATCGCAGCCCCCACCAGCGAAGCGGTATAATCACTGCCACCACGCTTCAGGTTGTCTATTTCATTGCGATGATTGCGACAGATATAGCCTTGGGTGATGATGATCTCTACGTTGGCCAGCGAGCTAACCAGCGGCTTCAGACGCTCCGATATTTTTTCCAGCTCGGGCTCTTCATTTTCGTCGATGGACATGAAGTATAACGCCGGCAATAGGCGCGCGCTGATCTTGCGCTCCTGCAGGTGCTGGTAGAACAGCTCGGTGGAGATGAGCTCACCTTGTGCCAACAGTTCGCGGTAGCCTTTGTTGTCGAACTGACCGGCGGCCAGCAGACGGATGAAGATAAAGAAGCGGCTTACAATCTCTTGTCCGATGGCGAGGAAACCCTCGCTGCCATACAGTTCCTTAATAAATACCTGGTAATGATTTTCCAGGGCGACGATTACTTCCTCCGCCTTGGCGCGTTGTCCCAGCAACAGATGATCACCAATGGCGACGAGTGAATTGGTTGTGCCTGATAAAGCAGAAAGAACAACAATCTTCTTACCGGGAACGCCTGATACAAGGTCCGCGATTTTTTTCATGCGTTCAGGCTTCCCTACTGAGGTGCCTCCGAATTTCATTACAAGCATAAGGACTGCATTTTGTTAAAGCGGGCAAATATAATGTGTGCGGAAAGACATTCGCCAGAGAACGGGCAACCTTTTATTGGCCAGCAGGCTCTTTTTCAATTCGTTACAACGAAAGGTCGTTCGTAAGCCGCATTTTCGGGGTAAAAAAGAAGGCCTTCCGTGGGGAAGGCCTTCCAAACCATTTACTATGTTAAACTAACTTCTCAAGATTTATTTCTTGTCGTTTACCTCTTCGTATTCGACGTCCGATACGTTGTCAGCCGAATTACTCGAAGCATTGCCACCCGGAGCGCCCGCGCCCGGTGCGGCGCCAGGAGCACCACCGGTATTCTGATACATCTCTGCTGTAGCCGCCTGCCATGCCGTGTTCAGTGTGTTCACACCGTTTTCGATGCCTGCCAGGTCCTGCGCCTTGTGCGCTTCTTTCAGCTTCTCGAGTGCGCTGTTGATCGCAGCTTTGTTGCTGTCGGAAAGCTTGTCGCCGTATTCTTTCAACTGGCTCTCCGTCTGGAATATCAGCGAGTCGGCCTGGTTGATCTTCTCAGCACGCTCTCTCGTTTTCTTATCGGCATCGGCATTTGCCTGTGCTTCCTGCTTCATCTTGTTGATTTCGGCATCTGTCAGGCCCGAAGACGCTTCGATGCGAATCTTCTGCTCTTTGTTGGTGCCTTTATCTTTAGCCGACACGTGCAGGATACCGTTGGCGTCGATATCGAATGTTACTTCGATTTGCGGGATACCGCGTGGTGCCGGCGGGATACCGTCGAGGTGGAAGCGACCGATGCTACGGTTATCTTTCGCCATCGTGCGCTCACCTTGCAGCACGTGTATCTCTACCGAAGGCTGGCTGTCAGCCGCCGTCGAGAATGTCTCCGACTTCTTCGAAGGAATGGTTGTGTTCGACTCGATGAGTTTGGTCATTACGCCACCCAGCGTTTCGATACCCAGCGACAGCGGGGTTACGTCGAGCAGCAGTACATCTTTTACTTCACCAGTCAATACACCACCCTGGATCGCAGCGCCTACGGCTACTACTTCGTCCGGGTTAACACCTTTCGAAGGTTTCTTACCGAAGAACTTCTCTACCTCCTCCACGATGCGGGGGATACGGGTAGAACCACCAACGAGGATTACTTCGTCAATTTCTGATACGTTAACACCAGCATCTTTTATCGCGAGGCGGCAAGGCTCCAGTGTTCTACGCACCAGGTCATCTACCAGCTGCTCGAATTTCGCGCGGCTGAGTTTTTTCACCAAGTGTTTGGGTACACCGTCTACCGATGTGATATAGGGCAGGTTGATCTCAGTCTCTTGTGAGCTGGACAACTCGATCTTCGCTTTTTCAGCAGCTTCTTTCAAACGCTGCAGTGCCATCGGATCTTTACGCAGGTCGACGTTCTCTTCTTTGTGGAACTCATCGGCCAGCCAGTTCATGACGCGCATATCGAAGTCGTCACCACCGAGGTGCACATCACCGTTGGTAGATTTTACTTCAAACACGCCATCGCCAAGCTCGAGGACAGAAACATCGAATGTACCACCACCCAAGTCGTAGACGGCGATCTTCATGTCGTTGTTTTTCTTATCCAAACCGTACGCCAGCGCAGCAGCAGTAGGCTCGTTGATGATCCGCTTTACATCCAGGCCTGCGATCTGACCGGCTTCTTTCGTCGCCTGACGCTCAGCATCGTTAAAGTAGGCAGGTACGGTAATAACGGCCTCTGTAACAGTGGTGCCCAGGTAGTCTTCTGCGGTGCTCTTCATTTTTTGAAGAATCATAGCAGAGATTTCCTGCGGTGTGTAGAGGCGGTCGCCGATACGTACCCGTACCGTGTTGTTGTTGCCACCTTCTACCTGGTACGACACCATTTTCTTTTCGCCTGTTACCTCGTCAAACTTCTTACCCATGAAGCGTTTGATAGAGGAAACTGTATTTTGAGGATTGGTAATAGCTTGGCGTTTCGCAGGATCACCTACTTTGCGTTCGCCCTTACCGTTATCCAGGAAAGCGACTATAGAAGGTGTGGTTCTTCTACCCTCGCTGTTGGCGATCACCACCGGTTCGTTGCCTTCCATGACGGCTACGCACGAGTTGGTGGTTCCTAAGTCTATTCCAATAATCTTTCCCATGATATTTTCTTTCTGTTGTTTTTAAGGTTGTACAACCCCTTCTTCAATGGTTATGCCAACCCAATTTTCTTCCTAAAAAAATGACACAATGACATGTCAGATCTTGCTATTGCGACCACGAGGTGGGCGTTCTGTCCCAGCGGTGTCCTTTCAGGGTCTGGCGCAACGTTTCTGGCAGCCCCTGGCCATCGCTCGTGGCGATGTTGGCTTCTACGTTACGAATTTTCCGCATTCCGGGGATGATGGTATGCACGTCGTCACTGCCCAGGATGAACCGCAACGCCATTTCGGCCATGGTCATGCCTGCCGGGATTAGTGGCCGCAACGCCTCTGCGTGGTCGACGCTGGCATTCAGGTTTTCCGGCACAAAGTACGTTGACCGCCAATCGTCGGCCGGGAAGACCGTCTCTTTTGTCAGCATGCCCGTGAGGGTGCCTTCGTCAAACGGCACGCGGGCGATTACGCCGATGCCGAGCTGCTGGCACAACGGGAAGAGGTTGTCTTCCGGCGCCTGGTCAAAAATATTGTAGATGACCTGTACCGAGTCGATCAGGCCTGTGCGCAGCGTATTCAACACGTTGTCAGGCTCCCAGCGGTTTACGCTTACGCCAAAATGTTTCACTTTGCCTTCGCGCTTCAACTTTTCGACGGCGTTTTTCCAGTCATCGTGGCCGGCCCACCCGTCTTCCCACACGTGGAATTGCTGCAGGTCGATGCAATCGACGCCGAGATTTTTTAAGCTCTTTTCCGTGTATTCAACGATGTGTGAGGCCGGGAAGCACTCTTCCAGGGTGAACGACGGCTGAGACGGCCAGGTAAAGTTTTTGGCGGGGATCTTGGTGGCGACGTACAGCCGCTTGCCTGCATATTGTCTTAAAATGTCGGCCAGAATGTTCTCGCTTTTGCCGTTGCCATAGGCCCAGGCGGTGTCGAAAAAGTTGCAGCCCAGGTCGATTGCCCGTCCCTGCGACTGCATCACTTCTTTCATGTCAGAGCCGGACCAGCCTGCCAGTCCCCACATGCCGTAACCGATTTCACTCACCTGCCACTGGGTGCGGCCAAACGTTCTATACTTCATACCATAAGATTTTGCTTCAAAATAGCACTTTCACATTTCTTTCCCGCCGTATCTTATTCTTCTTTTCTCCTACCTTTGCCGACCGAATTATTACCCATGAGCTTAGAACAGGAAATCGCCAAACGCCGAACCTTTGGCATTATTAGTCACCCGGATGCCGGTAAAACCACGTTGACAGAAAAATTGCTGCTCTTTGGGGGCGCCATTCAAAAAGCCGGTGCTGTGAAATCCAGCAAGATCAAGGACCACGCACGGTCCGACTGGATGGAGATCGAAAAGCAACGCGGTATCTCCGTCGCCACCTCGGTGATGGGCTTTAACTATAAGGACGTCAAGATCAACCTGCTCGACACACCGGGTCACCAGGACTTTGCCGAAGACACGTACCGTACCCTCACGGCCGTGGACAGTGTGATCATGGTGATCGACTGTGTAAAGGGCGTGGAGATCCAGACCGAAAAACTGATGGAGGTTTGCCGCATGCGCAGCACTCCCGTGATCTGCTTCATCAACAAGCTGGACCGCGAAGGACGCGACCCGTTCGAGCTGCTGGACGAGATCGAAGAAAAACTCAACATCAAAGTGCGCCCGCTCAGCTGGCCCATCAACATGGGCAAGAACTTTAAGGGGGTCTATAACATCTACGAAAAGAGCCTCCACCTTTTTACCTCCAGCAAGACCACGATTGCAGAAGGCATTGAAGTAAAAGATATCACGGACACGCTGGTGGACGACTACGTTGGGGAAAACAATGCGAAGCAACTACGCGCCGACATCGAGCTGATCGAAGGTGTATATCCCGAGTTTGATGTGAACGCATACCTGAACGGCCGCGTGGCGCCTGTGTTTTTTGGCAGCGCGGTGAATAATTTCGGTGTGAAAGAATTGCTCGACGCATTCATTCGCCTGGCGCCACAACCTATACCGCGCGAAACCTCTGTGCGGATTGTTGAGCCTGAAGAGAAAAAATTTTCCGGCTTTATCTTTAAGATCCACGCCAACATGGATCCCAAGCACCGGAACCGCATCGCCTTCCTGCGCATCTGCTCGGGCAAGTTCGAACGCGGCAGCAACTATTTCCACGTACGCCAGGACAAGAGCGTGCGTTTCTCCAACGCCACGGCCTTCATGGCGCAGGACCGCGAAACGGTAGAAGAAGCCTGGCCGGGCGACATCGTCGGTATCTTTGATACCGGCAACCTCAAGATCGGCGACACACTGACCGAAGGTGAGAAGTTAATGTATACCGGCATCCCGAGCTTCTCTCCCGAGATCTTCAAGGAAGTGGTGAACATGGACGCTATGAAAACCAAGCAGCTTGAAAAAGGCTTGCTGCAATTGATGGAAGAAGGCGTTGCACAGCTGTTTACATATGAGCTTGGCAAACGCAAAGTGGTGGGTGTTGTCGGTGCTCTGCAGTTTGAAGTCATTCAGTTCCGTCTGAAAAACGAGTATAATGCCACGGCACAATTTGTGCCGCAGAACATCTATAAAGCATGCTGGATCAGCAGTAAGAATCCGCAGAAGCTGGCGGAGTTTGTTGATTCGAAGCAGCGGCACATTGCCCGTGATAAAGACAACAAGCTGGTCTTTATGGCGGAGTCGCGTGGCTGGTTGCAGATGGTGCAGGACAACTTCCCCGACATCGAGTTTCACTTCACGTCCGAGTTCTAGTACACCTGACCCCGGTATGCACGAGCCATTTGACGTACTCTACGAAGACAACCACCTGTTGATCGTCAACAAGCGGTCGGGCATCCTGGTGCAGGGCGACGCCACGGGCGACACACCCCTGGTCGATCTCTGCAAGGTATATATTAAAGAAAAGTACGATAAGCCCGGCGCTGTATTTCTGGGCGTAGTACACCGGCTCGACCGACCCGTGAGCGGTGTCGTTGTATTGGCGCGTACCTCCAAGTCATTGGAGCGCATGAACGAATTATTCCGCATGCGCGAAACTACCAAGATATACTGGGCTATCGTCGGGCAAAAGCCGCCGGAGCAGCAAGGCACGTTGGTGCATTGGCTGCAGAAGGATGAAACGAAAAACAAGACCACGGCCTACCGTAAAGAAACACCGGGTGCATTGCGATCCGAGCTACACTACAGGGTGTTGACCGGCGCCGCGGGGCATTGGTTGTTGGAAGTACATCCTATCACGGGCAGGTCGCATCAGATACGTGTGCAACTGGCCAGCATGGGCTGTGTCATTGCCGGCGATGTAAAGTATGGTGCTTCTCAACCCAACGCCGATGGCAGCATTTGCCTGCACGCCCGTAAGCTGACCTTTTTGCACCCGGTAAAGAAGGAACCGGTATCGTGCGAGGCGCCGATACCCGACGAGGAATTGTGGAGATATTTCCGCTAAATTTAACCGTTATGAATAATAGTTCGTGGATTGAAAAACTCAGACAACGCTGGCAGCTCGGCAGCATCTTTCAGGTGGTTATTGTGCTGGTGGTGTTTGCCTGCACAGGTATCACGATCGCTCTCATCAAGAGGCCTCTGCTTCTATTTTTGTTTGGCGAGTCTGCCGCCGGCTCAACCCTGGTGACCGTTTTATACTATATTTTCATCTTACCGCTCTATAACGTCGTGCTCCTGGCGTATGGCTTTTTGTTCGGCCAATTCGACTTCTTCTGGAAATTTGAGAAGCGCTTCCTTGGCAGGATATTTTCCGGCTTCCGGAAAACAAACAAGTAAGAAGCCTTATGAGAAATTATCCACTCCTGGTAGCGGCAGCGCTGCTCTTTGCGGCATGCTCATCGCCCCGGTATGCCTATCATTTTGATCATTATGATTATAACAGCGGCCGGAAGGCCCACGTACCGCAACTGCAACGCGTAGAAGAAGCACAACCCGTCAGCCCGCTGTCTTTAAATGAAAGCACCCTGGTAGCCAGCACGGAGGCTACTCCTATCACGCTAGCCGAGCCGGCGCTGAAAGCCCCGGTAGCCGGGGAGGCCGCCACTAACCTGTCCAAACGGTATAAAGCCATGACGAAGGACGAGAAGCGGGAGTTTCGCCGGGAGATCAAGAGCCAGGTAAAAGCGTATGTAAAAGCCGTGAAAGCAGGCGATAAGGGCGCGGCAGAAAAGGCGGTACAGGTGATGGACAACGACTTGAAGCTGGCGATCATCTTTGGTGCCGTCGGTTTGACGCTGACACTCTTCGGTGGCATAAACGAGGCCTTCTGGGTCCTGGGCGTGATCTCGATCGTGGTCGGCGTGGTCTTCCTGGTCAAATGGCTGGTACGTCAATAACATATGCCGCACACACCCATAAAAAAAGAGACTGCCTGAAAGACAGCCTCTTTTTTATATATTCTGTTTGGCACCAGGTTATCCCACCACGCCGTCTGCCAGCACGATTACTTTGTTTTTCAACACTTCTACAACCCCGCCGGTAACCAAAAGCTGGTGCGCACCTTCTTTACCCTTGTACTCAACGGTGCCTGCTTTCAGCAAGCTGATGAGGGGAGCATGGTGATCCATCACCTGGAAGGAGCCATCCTCACCAGGAAAGGTGGCAATGGACACTTCGCCTTCAAATACTTTTTTCTCGGGAGTTAATATTTCCAGGTGCATTGGTATCGGGTTAGAGGTTACAGGTACAGCGTTGCTTTACAGGCCGTACCTGAAACCTGAAATGAATATTATCCTCTGGCTTCGGCCATGATCTTCTCGCCTTTCTCAACAGCTTGTTCGATGCTGCCGACCAGGTTGAAGGCCATTTCCGGCAGGTGGTCATAGTGACCGTCCATGATGCCGTTGAAGCCTTTAATGGTGTCTTTAATATCTACGAGCACACCTTTCAAACCGGTAAAGGCTTCTGCCACGTGGAAAGGCTGTGACAGGAAGCGCTGCACACGGCGGGCGCGGGTTACAACCAGCTTGTCTTCATCGCTAAGCTCGTCCATACCGAGGATGGCGATGATGTCTTGCAGTTCTTTGTAACGCTGCAGAATGCTCTTCACGCGCTGTGCGGTGTTATAGTGCTCGTCGCCTACGATCTCCGGACGCAAAATCCGGGAGGTAGAGTCCAGCGGGTCTACGGCCGGGTAGATACCCAGCTCGGAGATTTTACGGCTCAATACGGTGGTAGCATCCAAGTGAGCGAAGGTCGTTGCCGGCGCAGGGTCGGTCAAGTCATCGGCCGGCACGTATACTGCCTGTACCGAAGTAATAGAACCGTTTTTAGTCGACGTGATACGCTCTTGCATGGCACCCATTTCGGTTGCCAGGGTAGGCTGATATCCTACGGCGGAAGGCATACGACCGAGAAGGGCCGATACTTCGGAACCTGCTTGTGTGAAACGGAAGATGTTGTCTACGAAGAACAGGATGTCGCGGCCTTTACCTTTGCCATCGCCATCGCGGAAATATTCCGCTACGGTCAGACCCGACAGGGCCACCCGTGCGCGGGCTCCGGGAGGCTCGTTCATCTGTCCGAACACGAAGGTTGCCTTCGAGTCAGCCAGACCTTTTTCGTCTACCTTCGAAAGGTCCCAGCCACCGGCGTGCAATGACTTGTTAAATTCCTCACCGTAGTTCACGATGCCTGCTTCAATCATTTCGCGCAGCAAGTCGTTTCCTTCGCGGGTTCTTTCGCCCACACCGGCAAATACAGAGAGACCTGAATATGCTTTTGCAATGTTGTTGATCAGCTCCTGGATCAATACGGTCTTACCTACACCGGCACCCCCGAACAGTCCGATCTTACCACCTTTTGCGTAGGGCTCGATCAGGTCGATAACTTTAATACCAGTGAACAGTACTTCGGTTGCCGTGGAAAGATCCTCGAAACGGGGCGCCGACCGGTGAATCGGCAGGGTTTGTGTACCTTTCGGTTGCTTGATCCCGTCAATGGCTTCACCGATCACATTGAAAAGACGGCCTTTAATATCCTCACCCACCGGCATGCGAATCGGCGAGCCGGTATCCTCTACTTTCATTCCCCGCACAAGGCCTTCTGTTCCTTCCATGGAAATGGTACGAACGCGGTCTTCGCCAAGGTGCTGCTGGCACTCCAAAACGACTTTGGTACCGTCAGCTTTCATTACTATAAGGGAGTCCAGGATGTTGGGTAACTTTGCCCCTTCGCCGTCAAAGGCGACGTCTACGACCGGGCCAATTACCTGGGTGATCTTTCCAATATTTGCCATTGTATGTTATTTTCGAATTCAGGGTCTGATTCAGGGTCTGAAATCGACCGCAAAAGTAGCCGTTTGGCCAAAAAGAACAAAGAGCGCCAGCCGAATTATTCCTCCTTTTTAAGCTGTCGGCAGCGGCCCTTGTACAAAGCTCTCCGGCGCCGCATTTAGCACGATCCGGAACGTTGTTCCCTGACTTTCTTCCGAGCTTTTTACAAAGATCTTACCGTTGTGATAGGTATCGATAATGCGCCGGGCCAGCGCAAGACCGAGGCCCCAGCCCCGTTTTTTTGTTGTAAAACCAGGCCGGAAAACCATACTGATTTTAGACCGGGGTATACCCTTGCCCGTGTCCGACACATCGATAAAGACCTTGCCCTCATTGCCGCGCAGGACCTTAATAGCAATCGTACCGGAGTTCCCCATCGCATCTACCGCATTTTTGCAAAGGTTTTCAATAACCCATTCAAACAATGGTGCGTGCACATCCGCATCGATGCGGTCTGAGAGGGTAAATACTTCAATGCGTATTTTGGCAGAAACACGTGGCCGAAGGTAATTTACGACATTGTTAACCAGCGATACGATGTTCTCACGTTTTAGTGTAGGCACCGAACCAATGCTGGAAAACCGCTCGGTCACAATCCGCAGTTTGTACACATCTTTTTCCAGCTCCTCCACAATGCCCCTTTGGTTTATGGTAGGGTCTTCCCGCAACACCTCCACCCACGCCATCAACGACGACAGCGGTGTGCCCAACTGGTGGGCTGTCTCTTTCGCCAGGCCTACCCACACCCGGTTTTGCTCTGCTGCTTTGGAATAGCTAAAGGCCAGGTAGGAGATGAAAGCAAAGATTGCGATGACGGACAACTGAATGTAGGGATAGGCAATCAGCTGAATCAACAGAAAAGAATTTTTATAGTAAATATATTGTACGCCAAACACCTCCCCTGTTTGGGAGTCGCGCAACGTGACGGTAATGGGCTCGTAGGTGGTCTTCATGGTTTCCATGGCGTCGGCCAGGAAAGCATCCTTGCGTTTGGTGGGCCAGGTCTCTACCAGGTCGAGGTTGCGGTATGACAAAACGTTGCCTTTCTCGTCGGCCAGTATGATGGGGATCGAGTTGTTTTGAAAGAGGATCTCTTGCGCGATGAAGTTTACGTCGCCGCCGGTATCGTCTTCGTTGGCAGTATATTCTATTGCTTTGGCATACAGTTGTACTTGCTGCCGTTCGCGGCCTTTGAGCTGGTCGACGAGTATTTTAGTATAATAAATAGACCCTCCACTGATCAGGACAGCGACACCCAGCACAATCCACTTGGCGGCGGTATTGTTCTGATAAAACGCCAGTCCCGGTATAGAAGACTTTTTACTCATGCTAGTTTCGCATCAAAAACCACTTCATCAGCACGCGGTAATTTACTTTGGCACCGTGCATCAAAATACCGATGCGGTAGATCCGGCCCGCGGCCCAGGTGGTAAATATAAAGCCCAGGATCAGCAATCCTTGTGATAATAGCAACTGCCACCACGGCACGCCGAAGCCTAACCGGCCAATCATGGTGATGGGCGCTGTAAACGGTATGATCGACAGCCACACGCTGATGGCGCTGTCGTGGTCTTCCAACACAAAGGCAAACAAGCTCAGATACGCAATCAGCATCGGGATGGTGATGGGGAACATAAACTGCTGTGCTTCGGCCGGACTATCGACCGCGGCGCCGACCGCGGCGAAGAGCGCACCGTAAAGCAGGTAGCCGCCGAGGAAGTAAAACAGGAAATTGAGAATGACGTATGTGAGCGGTATTTGGTCCCAGATCTTCATGAACGAAGCGACAGCATAGTTTTGTGCCGCGGCAGTCTCCGGGTATTGCCGGCCTACCTCCTCCATCATCTGCTGCTGTGGCATGGACACACCAAAATAGGTCAGCAACGTAGTGGAGACTACAGTGATCAATACAATCCAAATCAAAAACTGCAGTAAGCCTACCGAGGCCAGCCCGAGGATCTTACCCATCATCAATTGGAAGGGACGGACGGATGACACGATGATCTCGACAACCTTGCTGGATTTTTCTTCAATGACGCCCTGCATGATCTGCGCACCATAGATAAAGATGAACATATACATCAGGATGCCACAGGCCATGCCTATGCCAAACAATATGTTTGAGTCGGAGGCCTCTTCATGTCCGCCTTCCGTCACCGTGATGGCTTCGATCGACACGTCGGTCTTGAGCTCATCCAGTAATTTCTGATTGACCTTCAGCTCTTTCATCTTTACATCGCGGATGCGGTCCTCCAGCATCTGCTCCAGGCTGGCAATGTCCGAGGGGCTCAGATTTATCTTGCCATATAACGTGATCCCTGCCGGCCGCATCACGTCCAGCTTCGGTATATGCAGCAGTGTTCCTACGGCATTAGAGTCGGCATCCAATAACAATCGGGCCTGGCTGAAATTACCGGGAAAGGGCTTGAAGCGAAACACCGACGTATCGGGTACAAACAAACCACTTTCGTCTACATATTGAATCTCCTTTTTCTCGGCATGGCGCTTTTGCTCCGCCGAAAAATAAACCATCACTCCCATGAGCAACGGAAAGATGAGCGGTATGAGGATCGTTGCGATCAGGAACGAGCGCTTTTGTACCCGGGTGAGAAACTCGCGTTTCATAATGAGCCAAATCTTATTCATGATTTCCTCCTTTCACCAACGTGATAAAGATCTCGCTCATGGTCGGTATCTTTTCAATAAAGCTATGCACTTCGGTTACCGGTATCAGATCGCGGAGGAGCTGATTCGGGCCGCTGTTATCGTTTACGGCAACAACCGATTTATAAAAATCATCTTCGACGACGCGTTGTTGGATCAACCGGTACTTCGCGGCATCCAGGTCGAACGCCCCGCGGTGCTCGACGGTATAGGTATGGGTGCGGTAAGTCTCTTTGACCTGTCGTTTAGAGCCTTCAAGGATCTTCTTCGATTTATCGATCAGCACAATGTGGTCGCACAGGTCTTCCACAGTCTCCATGCGGTGTGTAGAGAAGATGATTGTACACCCCTTCTCTTTCAGCTCGAGAATCTCCTTCGTGATCAGCTGTGCATTGATGGGATCGAAGCCCGAGAAGGGCTCGTCTAAAATGATCAGGCGCGGCTCGTGCATCACGGTACTGATAAACTGCACCTTCTGCGCCATGCCTTTGCTTAGGTCTTCTACCTTTTTATTCCACCAGTCTTTGATCTCAAATTTTGTGATCCAGGCTTTGCTGCGGACAACTGCCTCCTGGCGGCTCATGCCTCTTAGCTGTGCAAAGTAGATCAGCTGCTCGCCTACGGGCATCTTTTTATACAGGCCCCGCTCTTCGGGCAGGTAGCCAATCGTACCAATGTGCTTTTCTTGTAAACGTTCACCGAAGAGGGTGATGGTGCCTTCGTCGGCCTGGATGATTTGATTAACGATGCGGATGAGGGTGGTCTTGCCGGCACCGTTTGGCCCCAATAAACCGAAGATCGTCTGTGCCGGAATAACCAGGCTCACGCGGTCCAGTGCCAGGTGCTGCGAATACCGTTTTGTTACCTCGTGGGCAATAAGCGCTTCCAATGATGGTGGTTGTTTGGTCGATTAGTATCGGCCTACAAGATAAAATTACCGGAAGGGAAAAAAAATAAAAGCCCTGACGGGCGACAACTACTTGGGATCTTTTACTTCAACTTCTTTTGTTTCTTTAAACACAATGCTGCCCATCGATACATCCAGGTCGAATGTCAGGCCGCCTTTGGAGTCTTTGCTGTACGCTGCGTTGGCAAATGTATTTTCCTTGATCTTCACCAGGCTGCTGGGCATCTTTACGCTGCACAGCCACGAGTCGTGAATCTTTACCAATACGGGTATTTCATCACTGGGCATCAGGATCAACAGGTTACCGGCACCTACGCTGCCTTTCACGGTGTTCTGCACCAACGGCTTATTGCTAAAGTCGAGCGTTACATTGCCAAAGCCCACATCGGCCTGCACAAAGTGCGTGCGCGACAGGTTCAGATTTTTTACGTTAACAGAGCCCAGGTCCACTTTTACAATGAACGTGTCCATGTCGATCTGGTTTTCCAGTGACGAGTTGTAGCCTACGGTTACGTTGGCACTGCCCGAGCTTATTTTCAATTTTTTAATAGCCAGGCCGGAGAGGTCGACGTTGGCATTGCCCACGCCATATTTCAGTTCCAGCAGATACGGTTTCATATCGGTCAGGTACATCTTCCACAGCTTGTCGCCGCCGCCTTCGGTACCGCCAAAGAAATGGGTGGAAATGGACTCGCCCAGGGAGCTTGCCTGGCTATCTTCCAGATTCAACTGCACTTCGCAGGTTCTGCCTTTGATCTCTTTTCGAAAATTGTGTGCGTATTCGGTTTCGGTCTGATTACTAAAAACGTTGAGAATTTCGGGATTCTGGCTGGGTTTGATGTAGCAATTGCCGCTGTTGGCTTGCAAGCTCAGGCGCACGCTTTCACACGATTGGACGTCTTCGACCGTAAACTGCTTTTTGATCTGGCCAAAAACCATTCCGCCAAGCGCAACTCCGCAACATGTTAGCCAAATCTTCTTACGCATGGTGAATTATTACGGCCCTGCTCTCTACAGGTTACACGGTTGTAAGTTTAAACAATAAATAAAATGAAAAACCCTCGTTCAGGTACGTGTTCAACGTATTAAACGAGGGTTTCCAGGGGAATGGCGATACTTAACTGAAGTATTCCTTCATTCTTTCAAAAAATCCTTTATCGCTCGCATCCGGGTGTGGCTGAAAGTTTGCCGCACCGCGCAGGCTCTCCAATTTCGCCTTTTCATCGGCGGTCAATTTTTTCGGAATCCACACGTTCACATAGATAAGCTGGTCGCCGGTCTCATAACCGTTGACGTCTTTCAGGCCTTTGCCGCGTAAGCGCAATATTTTGCCGCTTTGGGTTCCTGGCTCAATCTTGATCTTCACCTTGCCCCCGACAGAAGGAACCTCTACCGATGTGCCCAGCGCAGCGTCCACCACCGTGATATAAAGTTCGTAGATCAGGTTGTTGCCGTCGCGCTTGAGCTGTCTGTCCTCCTGCTCTTCGATGAGGATGAGTAAGTCGCCGGCTACGCCGCCCGGAGCTTCGTTGCCTTTACCCGACATGGCCAACTGCATACCCTCGCCCACCCCGGCGGGGATCTTTACCGACAAGATTTCTTCTTTTGATACGAGGCCCGAATTGTCTACGCCGGCAGGGCGTTTGTCAAGGATCTGGCCGCTACCATCGCAGGTAGAGCAGGTCGTAGCCGAGACCATTTGGCCCAGCATGGTGTTCACGACTTTTTTGATCTGGCCCGTGCCGTTACAGGTCGTACACGTCTTGAACGTTACCCCTTCGGCCCGCACCAGGCGGTTAACCTTTATTTTCTTTTCTACGCCTGTTGCGATCTCATCCAGCGTAAGCTTCAGCTTGATGCGCAGGTTCGAGCCTTTGCGCTGACGCCGCCCACCGCCGCTGCCACCACCACCAAAGAAACTATCAAAGGGGCTGCCGCCACCGAAAATATCTCCAAACTGGCTGAAGATATCTTCCATGTTCATGTTGTGGCCACCGCCATAACCTCCGCCACCATTGGCACCGGCATGACCAAAACGATCGTAGCGGGCGCGCTTGTCGGCGTCACTGAGGATTTCGTATGCCTCGGCGGCTTCCTTGAATTTGTCTTCAGCTTCTTTGTTACCGGGGTTTTTATCCGGGTGAAACTGAATGGCCGTTTTGCGATAGGCCTTCTTGATTTCCTCCGGAGTAGCCGTCTTGCTAACGCCCAGTATTTCGTAATAATCTCTTTTGGTAGACATGTAAGTAAGATGAATTAGCTTCCGATTACCACTTTGGCAAACCGGATCACTTTATCGTTTTGTAAATAACCCTTCTCCACAACATCCACGATCTTGCCTTTCAGCTTTTCATTGGGCGCAGGAATTTGTGTAATGGCCTCTTGCATGTCGACGTTAAAGTCTGAGCCAGGGCCCAGCTCCATTATTTTTACGCCGTACTGCTCGAGTGTCTTTTTAAATTTATTGTAGATCAGGAAGAAGCCTTCCAGCTCTTTGTCGTTGCGATCCTTGAACGATTTCTCCGCGCGCTCAAAGTCGTCCGCCACTGGCAAAAGCGATTTGATCAGCTGCTCGTTAGCAGACGCAATCATTTCGATCTTTTCTTTGGCCGTTCTGCGACGGAAGTTTTCGAATTCAGAATACAGGCGGATGTACTTGTCTTTCTGCTCGGCCAACTCGGCCTGCACTTTGGCTAAGCTGCCATTTTCGGCGCCGCCGTTCAAATCCTCCTCCGCATTGTCAGCCCCTTTGACGGCATCTGCCATTTCTTCTGTATTCTCGGAGATCGTCTCCTGATTTTGATTGAGTTCTTCGCGTTGGTCCTTATTTTCTGGCTGCATGGTAACTACAAATTAATGAAGGGGCAAATGTCAACAATTTTGCCAAAGCTATCGCATGCCAAACTGGCATTCCTGAGAAATTGGGAAATCTGCCTGCCGTCAGGCTGATTCCTTGCCTACCTGGTAGGCTAGAAATGCCGTTGAAAAGCGCATGGCGCATGCCTGAAGTGGCACGACGCGCGAAAATGAGGGTTCTTAGTGTAGGTGCGACCAGATCAGGTCCTTGAGCTCGACAAGGCCCTGGTTGGTGATGGAGGAGATGAACACGGCGGGCAGGTCGGTCGGCAGCTCGCGTTTCATTTCGGTCTTCAGCTCATCGTCCAGCATATCTGATTTAGAAACAGCCAGGATACGCTTTTTGTCCAGTAGCTCGGGGTTGTACTTGCGCAGCTCGTTTAACAGGATGTCGTATTCTGTTTGAATGTTGTTGGCATCGGCCGGAATCATAAACAACAACAGAGAATTGCGTTCAATGTGGCGGAGGAAGCGAGTGCCCAGCCCACGCCCTTCGGCGGCGCCTTCAATAATACCGGGTATGTCGGCCATGACAAACGACAGCCCTTCGCGGTATGAGACAACACCCAGGTTAGGCGTAAGTGTCGTAAAAGGATAATCGCCGATCTTGGGTTTCGCGGCGGACACCACCGACAGCAAAGTGGACTTGCCGGCGTTAGGAAATCCCACCAGGCCCACGTCGGCGAGCAGCTTCAGCTCGAGGATGATCCATTCTTCGATGCCGGGCTCCCCGGGTTGTGCGTGTTGGGGCGCCTGGTGTGTGGGCGTTGAAAAATAGGCATTGCCCTTGCCCCCGCGGCCACCCGGCGTCAACACGAATTCCTGACCGTCTTCGGTAATCTCGCAGCGGATCTCGCCGGTCTCGGCGTCGCGGGCCACCGTGCCCAGCGGCACGGGAATAATCTCATCGCTGGCGGAGGCGCCGGTACGGTCTTGCTCTTCACCGGGATTTCCGTCTTTAGCAATGATGTGCTTGCGGTACTTCAAGTGCAGGAGCGTCCAGTGCTGGGAGTCGCCGCGCAAAATGATACTTCCGCCCCGGCCTCCATCGCCCCCGTCAGGTCCACCCTTCTGGATGAACTTCTCGCGGTGAAAGTGCAGGCAGCCTGCACCTCCTTTCCCGGAGCGTGAGCAGAATTTAACGTAGTCAATGAAGTTCGGAGCAGACACGATGTCGGATTATTTTGCCAGTAAGCTTTTGTCGATCTCAGTACAGATGTTTACGAAGATCTCGTCGATCTTACCCACACCAATAACCGAGGCGTATTTTTTATGTTCTTTATAGTACTGCGCTACTGCGACAGTCTCTGACTTATATACAGAAATGCGGTTTTCGATCACTTCCGGCTTGGCGTCGTCGGGGCGATTTTCTTTCACGGCGCGTTCAGCCAGGCGCTTGCGCAGCTCATCTTCGGGCACGACAAGCTCTACCAACACTTTAATGGGCGCTTGTTTGGAAGCCAGCAGTTTGTCCAGTGCTTCAGCTTGCGGAATGGTACGGGGAAAACCATCGAAGATAACACCGGCAATATCACCACTGCTCTTGATTTTATCATCCACCATGTCAATCACTACCTGGTCAGGAACCAGATTTCCCTTGTCCATATAGCTCTGAGCCAGCTGACCAAGCGGTGTGCCCTCTTGGCGATGCTTGCGGAGTAAGTCGCCAGTCGAAATATGCGTCAACGAGTACTTTTCAATGAGCTTGGCGCTCTGCGTTCCTTTACCAGCCCCAGGCGGGCCGAAGAGAATGAGATTGATCATGATCTGTGTTGTCGTTTAAGAATTTAGGTTACATAAGCCGCCCAAGATACGGAATGACGCATGAATTACAATCGCTTGCATTTTACTTCACGGCTTTGTAAATCTCTTTCAGGTTACGCCCCAGCCCGTCGTAGTCCAGCCCATAGCCCACGACAAACTCGTTTTCGATTTCAAATCCCGTATATTTTACGGTGATCATTTTTTCGCGGGCGGTTTCTTTGCGCAGCAGCGTCACTACCTCTACTGACTTTGTTCCGAGGCCTTTCAGCTCTTCGATAATTTTTTGCAACGTCTGGCCCGTATCGACAATATCTTCTACCACGATCACGTCCTGGTTAAAAAGGCTGGCGTCCATGCCGATCAGCGTCTTGAGCTGACCGGAGCTTGTCGTGCCGGAATACGAAGAAACCTTTACAAATGATACTTTACACGAAATTTCGATCTGCTTAATGAGGTCGGCGGCAAAAATAAAGGAACCATTCAGGATCGGCAGAAACACCGGAGTCTTGTCTTTATAGTCCGTGTTGATCTGCTGGGCAAGCCCACGAATCGTTTCCTGAATCTTCGATTTATTGATGAATTGCTTAAACTCCAGATCTTTTATTTGCATAGTGCTCCCACTAAGGGGGCACAAAGATAAAAGAAATTGTAACACCCAATAGGCCAGCGGTTCCGCGTGATTTTTACAGGTCTTTCATCAGCCATTGGTACAGCTCGATCATGGTACGGATGTCATGCTTATGCACGCGCTCGTCCGGCGTATGCGGCCCGCTTTCGGGCGCGCCCACAAAGCACCAGTCAATCGGATACGGCGACACCTGCAGCTCGCGGCCATCGCTCGAGCCCATGCCTTCTACCTCTAATTGAAAATCTACCTGTCGCTTACGCGCAATGGCAATAATACGATCGACAAAGCTGCGCCGGGGAAGGTTCCGGTCGCGCATCGAGATTGCTACACCCTTGCCCGGCGCTACGCCGTCAGACACCCAGGTAATGTCGGAGATCAATGCCTGGCGCACCTGCCACTGCTCATAGATGAACTTGGCCAGGTAGGGTACGCTGCCGCCACCGTGCTCTTCCCAACAGGTAAATACAATAACGCCATCCTTTAATGTCTCAGCGACTTTTAGCGCTGCGTAGATACCCATGCGGTCGTCGAGGTAGGCTGACTGGATATACATTTTACTATCGCGGAAATTTACTTTGTAGGTAAGCTCCGTGCCACGGTCTATCTGCCGGCCGAACGAATAAAAGGCATGATTGTCCTTGTCGAATTCCAACACACATTCAATCGCGCCCAGGCTGTCTTCGCCCACCAGCACGGTGCCGGCGTCGGCATCGGGGCTGCCAATGGGCAGGAGCTGGTTAAAGTAACGCACGGTAAAACCGATGCTGTCCATGTGGGCAAAGATCGCGGTGCGCGGGGCGCCAAACTTCAGCACGATACAATCCTGAAATTCTTCGCCATGGTATACTTCGGGCTTCACCTTCCACTTCTTACTCTCTTTGGCGATGTAGCGCAGCAGAAAATCTTTCATGCCCACCTCGTTGCCGGAGGGTGCGTGTACCTCGCACAGCTGCTTTAAAAGCTTGAATTCTTGTATCATTCGCGCACGGTTTAGCGTTTTTATCTACAACTTTATCCTAAATTTTGCTTAGAAAAAAACGCATCCATGGTTTTCAACCTCAGCGAACAGAATTCAATTGCCAACCAGTTCCTGGCCGAGCTACGCGACCGGGACATTCAGCGTGACCGTATGCGCTTCCGCAAAAACATGGAGCGCCTGGGCGAGATCATGGCCTACGAAGTTTCTAAAAAGCTTCAATACGGCACCCGTATCGTGGAAGGCCCGCTGGACAAAAGCCGGATCAACGTGCTGAAACAAGAGCCACTCCTGGTAACGATCCTGCGTGCAGGACTGCCCTACTTCCAGGGATTTATCAATGTATTCGATCGTGCCGACGCCGCGTTTGTCGGCGCCTACCGCGACGAGTTTGCCCACGAATTGACTGTACGCACGGAATATATTACCACCCCGGCACTTACAGGTCGGGAAGTCATCCTCGTCGACCCGATGCTGGCCACGGGCCGTTCGGCGACCGACGCCATCGATCTGCTGATCAAAAAAGGAGGCCGGCCACAGCATTTACATGTCGTCGCCCTGGTGGCGGCACCCGAAGGAATTAAGCAGCTGGCCCAGCACGTCAACGTGCCCTACTCCCTCTGGACCTGTGCCATCGACGAAAGTCTGAACGATAAGTTTTACATTGTCCCCGGACTGGGTGATGCCGGTGACCTGAGCTATGGCACAAAATTGTAGTACAACGCGGAACGGCAACACGGCAACACAGTACCTATGTGGGAATCCATCCTGAAAGTCATACCCGTCTATTTTTCCAGCATGTTCAAGTTTATCCTTGGACCAATAGGTGGTTATGCCGCAGGACTAACACTTATCACCACCATTCTCGTCACGGTGGCGGGTATGATGACCGTGGTGTTGCTCTTTTCGTTCTTTGGAGATTTTATGCGGCGGCAAGTGGCACGGATCCGAACCAAACGCCCCGTGTTCTCCAAACGCACCCGTAAGGTCGTCGTCCTGTGGCAAAAGTATGGGCTACTGGGGGTGGCCATTCTGACACCTGTTATTTTATCACCCGTCGGTGGATGTTTATTGGCCATCAGCTTTGGTACCCCCAAAGAAAAACTGATCTTCTATATGTTTGTCAGCGCCGCGTTCTGGTCGGTGCTTTTTAGCAGCGTGATCTATTTCTTTGGTAACGAAGTGCTACCCGACGTCATTCGGTAAGTCGGGAAGACATTATACTTCATCGGGCAAAACTTCGATGTCGTGTATCAGCACCCGCTTGGCAATAGCCTGCCCGGTCTTAGTAGCCGCCAGGCCCCCCAGTGCAGTTTCTTTATAACGAGTCTCCATACTGGAGCCGATCTCGCCCATGGCCTCGATCACTTCATCTACGGGTATTACGGCACTGACACCCGCCAGGGCAATTTGAGCCGAGCTGTTGGCGATGGCCGCGGCGCTGGCATTTCGTACTACACACGGCACTTCTACCAGTCCTGCCACGGGGTCGCACACCAGGCCCAACATACACTGTACAGTAATAGCCACAGCGTTGAACACCTGGTCTGTATCACCGCCCAGGCAGTGTACAATCGAACCGGCGCCCATCGCTGCCGCGGTACCGGTCTCGGCCTGACATCCGCCGACGGCCCCCGCGATCGACGCTTTTTGTTCCATGATCAACGCGACACCCGCCGCAATCAGCAGGGCTTCTAAAATGGTATGGTCGTCGATCTTATGAATGTCTTGTAACGTATACAGTACGCCCGGCATGATACCGCTGGCACCCGCGGTCGGAGCCGCCACGATACGGCCCATGCACGAGTTTACTTCTTTCGCGGCCAGTGCCCGTGCGATCAACTGCTGAAATTCTACGGATAATACCGGCGTTGGATAGCGGTATACTTTTTTCGCGCCGTTATTGATCATGCCGGAACGCGACACCATCTCGTCTTCAAGGCCCGAGCGTACAGCTTCCTTCATGACGCTCCACGCCTGTGCCAAGCCTTCCCACGTCTCTTCCTCCCGGCGGCCTTTCTGCTCATGCTCATATTCCAAAACCACCTGGTGGAGCGATAACCCCGTCTGTTCGCTATACAGCTTCCAGCCGGCAAACGATTCAAACAAAAATCCCATGCCTTTAATGCGCTAATGCAATGACGAAGTACGAGGTTTACCCGAGCCCGAACAAACAAAAACGGATTTTTCGGGTAAACACACGTTGTAGAAAATATACTTTTTAGAGATGCGGTATACCGCAACATTTGTCTTCGCCAAAAACATCAAAAATCCGTATCATTGAAATGTTATGAAGACTTTTCTCGTGTCCCTCCTCCTATTGCCCCTCACGGTGGCGTCACAGGAACAAAATTTCTGGGATACCCTGGCCAACGTGCGGTTTGAAAACAGAAAGGACAAGAGCGGATACGATGTCGAGGCGCCTGTCTTCAGCCCACAGCTGAAGGCCTTCAACAACAAAAAGATCAGCCTGAAGGGTTATATCATTCCGCTGGAAGAGCTCGGCGGGCAAGGGCGGTTTATGCTTTCGTCTCTACCGTTCAACCTCTGTTTCTTCTGCGGAGCCGCCGGCCCGGAAACTGTCATCGAAGTACAAACCTCCATCAAGATTCCCTTCACTACCAAACCCATTATCCTGGAAGGTACGTTGGTGCTAAACGATAAGGATCCCAATCATCACATGTATATATTAACCTCTGCTAAACGATTAAACTGATTATGATAAAACACACTGTACGCTTGCTGTTGTTTGCTTGTATCGCCACACCCGTGTTTGCCCAGTCGCCGGACGCGTCGGCCATCCGTCAAATCTTCGATACCGAGCTCAGCCAGGGCAAGAGCTACGCCGCCCTGGAATACCTCACGACCCGCATTGGGGCACGATTGAGTGGCTCACCGGGCGCCGCCGCCGGTGTGGAATGGAGCCGGCACGAAATGGAAAATTTCGCCGACAGCGTTTGGCTACAGCCCGTTATGGTACCCCACTGGATCCGCGGCCAACAGGAACAGGCCCGTGTTTTAAACTCCAAAAGACAGGGCACGATTGAAATGAACGTCTGCGCGCTGGGCATGTCGGTAGGCACGGGCCCGGAAGGTGTTACCGGTCAGGTAGTCGAGGTTAGGAGCTTTGAAGAGCTGAAGCAGCTAGGCGAGAAAAGGATCAAAGGCAAGATTGTATTCTTCAACCGCCCAATGGATGTCAAACAGATCAACACCTTTGCGGCGTATGGCGGCGCCGTCGAACAGCGTGCCCTGGGCCCCTCTGAAGCCGCCAAATACGGCGCCGTGGGTGTCATTGTTCGCTCCATGGGCATTAATCAGGAAGACTACCCGCACACCGGCTCATTGCGCTATGCATTAAACATTCCGAAGATACCGGCTATCGCGATCAGCACCCGCCATGCAGCGCTGCTGAGCACGTTGCTGCAGACTGAAAAAGATCTTCAATTTTATTTCGAGACTCACTGCGAAACATTGCCCGACGCACCGTCTTTTAATGTCATCGGCGAGATCAAAGGCTCGCAGTATCCGAACGAGATTATTGTTGTGGGTGGCCACCTTGACTCGTGGGACCTGGCCCAGGGTGCGCATGACGACGGCACCGGCTGCGTACAATCCATGGAAGTAATGCGCCTCATGAAAATGATCGGCTATAAACCCAAGCGCACCATCCGCGCCGTGATGTTTATGAACGAAGAGAACGGTCTGCGCGGCGGCCTGGAGTATGCACGCCAGGCAGCGCTCAAACAAGAGAAACACATTGCCGCCATCGAGTCTGACGACGGCGGCTTTACCCCACGCGGCTTTACCATGAATGCCCAGGAAGGCCCCAAAGCCCGCATCAAAAGCTGGAAACCACTCTTCGCACCGTACGGACTGACGGACTTTGAGGAGGAGGGCGCCGGCGCCGACATTGGTCCACTGGAGCCGCAAGGTGTGACCACGCTCGGCTTCCTGCCCGACTCACAACGCTACTTTGATTACCACCACACGCGCGAAGATACGTTTGACAAAGTAAGCAAGCGCGAGCTGGAGCTGGGCGCCGCGGCCATGACTGCCCTGGTGTACCTCATCGACCAGCACGGTCTGAATTAAAAAGAGCAGCCCCGGTAAGAATCACTTACCGGGGCTGATTTTGTATGTTGTGTATTGTTTAGAATCCAATCTCGCCCAGCACTTCCGCATTTTCCAGAATATAAATCATTTGGTCGGGATTGCGCTCGTTCAGCATCAACTTACCTTTTACCTCGATCGGTTTTTCGGTATACGTCATCGATTTTAGCGCAAATACTTCTACTACCGTTTCGGGGCCACCCACGCCGCAGAAGAAACACGCGTTGATGGGCAGCGATGAAAGCATGAAGTGATTTCCTTTAATGCCGTTCTCAAAAGGCATCATATACCCAGGTAGCGTAACGACCTTACCTTGCATGGCCAATACCGCGTCAGAAAATACAGGCTTGTCGTACTCGCCCAGATCGTCCTTTGCTTTTTCAAATGAAGTGGCATACAGTTTGGGCCATATCAACGATGGGAAGCCGCTGTAGGTGCTTTTCTGTTTGTATACACCACCTTTTTGGCTATAACCTGGCCGGGATAGCAGCAAAAGCGCTGCCAGCACTATCATCGTGACGACAGCCTTTCCTTTGAACATATGCTTTACGTTTCCGGCCTTCATATACTTTCTGTTTATAGCATGAAACATGCCAGTAGTCTAATCCTTCACGTCTATACAAAGAAGGCTATCCCTTTCGGAATAGCCTTCTGGAATATTATCGTCTGGCGATATTATGCCTCTACGGTCTCTTCCTTCTTCTCGTACTCATCCAGCGGCAAACAGCTGCACACCAGGTTGCGGTCGCCATAGGCGTTGTCTACGCGGCTCCCGCTGGGCCAGAATTTTGCTTCTTTCACAAACGGCAGTGGGTACGCAGCTTTTTGGCGGCTGTACGGGCGTGTCCATTCGTCGGCGGTGATCACGGCCGCGGTGTGCGGCGCATGTTTCAGCACGTTGTTTTCTTTATCGGCTTTGCCGTTTTCCACTTCGCGGATCTCGTTGCGAATCTCGATGAGCGCTTCGATAAAACGATCCAACTCTTCTTTCGGTTCGCTTTCCGTAGGTTCGATCATCAGAGTGCCCGCTACCGGGAACGACACGGTTGGCGCGTGAAATCCGTAGTCCATCAAACGCTTGGCAATGTCTTCCACTTCAATGCCCGCTTTCTTGAAATCGCGGCAGTCTACAATCATCTCGTGTGCGCAACGACCGTTGGCACCCGTATAGAGAATCTTATAGTGGCCTTCCAGGCGGCTCTTGATATAGTTTGCATTCAGGATCGCGTAGCGCGTGGCGTTGGTCAGACCGTCGCCGCCCATCATCGCGATGTAAGCATACGGAATCGTCAGAATGCTCGCGCTGCCCCAGGGAGCAGCCGATACGGCTTGAATGGCTTTCTCTCCGCCGGTCTTCACGACAGCGTGTCCGGGCAGGTAGGGCTTCAGCTTGTCGTTGCAGCAGATCGGTCCCATGCCAGGGCCGCCGCCGCCGTGCGGAATACAGAAGGTCTTGTGCAGGTTCAGGTGACATACGTCTGCGCCGATGTTGGCGGGCGACGTCAGGCCCACCTGGGCGTTCATGTTCGCACCGTCCATGTATACCAGGCCACCGTTGGCGTGGATCGTTTCGCAAATTTCGATGATAGATTCTTCAAACACACCGTGTGTGGACGGGTAGGTCACCATCAGGCATGACAGACGATCTTTGTATTGTGCGGCTTTGGCCTTGAGATCGGCCACGTCGATCTTGCCATCCTCGTCCGACTTCACCACAACGACGTCCATACCCGCCATCACAGCGCTGGCCGGGTTTGTACCGTGTGCCGAAGCAGGGATCAAGGCGATGTCGCGGTGGCTGTCGCCGCGATCCAGGTGATACGCGCGAATCACCATCAGGCCGGCGTACTCGCCTTGTGCGCCGCTGTTCGGCTGCAGCGATACACCAGTAAAACCGGTAATCTCTTTCAGCCAGTTTTCCAGGTTGGTCGTTAGCTCGGCGTACCCCATTGCCTGGTCCGCCGGTGCGAACGGATGAATGTTACCAAACTCGGGCCACGTCACCGGAATCATTTCGGCGGTAGCGTTCAACTTCATGGTGCAGGATCCCAGCGAGATCATGGAGTGTACCATGGAAAGATCTTTATTTTCCAGGCGCTTGATATAGCGCAGCATTTCGTGTTCAGAGTGGTGCGTGTTAAACACCGGGTGTGCCAGGTAGGACGACTTCCGCAGCAACGCCGCGGGCCAGTTCATCTCCATGCCATTCGGGGATATGGCAGAGGCCTTCTTGCCTTCCGCCGCCGTTAGAATTTCCAGCAACACGGATATATCCTCGGCTGACGTGGTCTCGTCCAGCGAAATGCCCACATGGTTATCGGCAAAGTAACGCACGTTTACGCCGCGCTTCAGCGTTTCACGCTCTACTGCTTTTTTATCGGCAACGGTTACTTTCAGCGTATCGAAGTACTGTTCGTTCACTTGCTTCAGACCAGCCGCTTTCAGACCGGCGTCCAACGTACGGGTGAGGCCGTGGATACGGCCGGCGATCTTGCGCAGTCCATCGGGACCGTGGTACACCGCATACATGCCGGCCATGACCGACAGTAACACCTGTGCTGTACAGATGTTGGAAGTAGCCTTCTCGCGGCGGATGTGCTGCTCGCGGGTTTGCAGCGCCATGCGATAGCCCGAGTTTCCGGAGGCATCGATCGACGCGCCTATGATACGGCCGGGCATCTGACGTTTAAAGTCATCTTTCGTAGCGAAGAATGCCGCGTGCGGACCACCAAAGCCCATCGGCACGCCAAAGCGTTGCGAAGAACCTACTACTACGTCGGCGCCCATTTCGCCGGGCGACTTCGTCAGCAGCAAGCTCATCAGGTCGGCGGCAACGACAGCAAACACGTCTTTCGCGTGTGCCGCGGTAATGAAGGCGGAATAATCTTTTACCGCACCATTGTTATCGGGGTTTTGAACAAACACGCCAAAGAGTTCGGGAGACGAAACGTCCAGGGTGCTGATGTCGCCTACCACCAGGTTTACACCGATCGGCGTAGCACGGTTTTGCAGCACGTCGATGGTTTGCGGGAATGTATGCTGGTCTACAAAGAACGTAGTCGCATTCTTTTTAGAAGCCTTGCGCGAGGCAAACAACAAATGCATCGATTCGGCCGCCGCCGTACCTTCGTCCAGCAATGAAGCGTTGGCGATCTCCATGCCGGTTAGCTCAATGATCATCGTTTGGTAGTTGATCAGGGCTTCCAGGCGGCCTTGTGCGATCTCGGCCTGGTACGGCGTGTAGGCCGTGTACCATCCCGGATTCTCCAGAATATTGCGAAGGATTACGCCCGGAGTGATGGTGTTATAGTAACCGGTACCGATGTACGACTTATACACTTTATTCTTGCCCGCCAATGCTTTGAAATCTTGCAGGAAACGAAACTCAGATTTCGCGGCCGGAAGATTGAGTGCCTTCTTCAACCGTATTGCTGCGGGAACGGTCTGGTCGATCAGTGCATCAATCGATGGCGCTTTAATCACCTTCAACATCTCTTCTACCTGGCGTGCATCGGGACCTATGTGGCGGCTTTCAAACTTCTCGGAATACTGCGAGTCTATTTTCATCTGAGTTATTGATTTTCAATATTTTAGGTGGACTAACAAAGGACAAACGTCTGTAAGGCTGCAAAGGTAAGGAAAAGACTCCGGAAGTTCTGAAGCGCTTTTCCCCAGGAAGTAAAAAGTTTACACGATTCAAAAAGTGCTATTTCACCAGCGGGTATATAGGGTTTAAAGTATACAGCACGGATACCCCATGTATAGCGTAAGTATCCTCTTAGTACGCCTTCGATACGGGTAATCCCTACTTTGATAGGGTGATATCCGTTCTAACCCATTCGCAAACCATGTAGTTCCCGGCCGTAGATACAGGAGCGGTTTGACGGTTCATGATTACTTGCTGATATTGCGTTCTAAAACACCTCAAAAACAAACTCATTAACCATGAAGAAATTGATCCTACTCGTTGTACTGGTGAGTGCCCTGGCCGGCAACAGGCTCCAGGCGCAAGATCCCGTTGCCAAGAAATATGGTGACCTGATAACTTCCTCCGATCTGAAAGAAAATCTGTCGGTCCTGGCTTCTGACGCTCTCGAAGGTCGTGAGACCGGCAAACGTGGACAGAAAATGGCAGCCGCTTTTATTAAGGCACATTTTGAAGAGCTCGGCCTGACCGGCCCCGTCGATGGCAACAGCTACTACCAGGCGGTAGAGCTGTACACCAGCATTCCCGGCGATATTTATATTAAAGCGGGGCAGCAGAAGTTTACAAACTTCGAAGATGTGGTATTTTACGGCAATGGCGACTCCGGTGGCGAAGTATCGCTTCCGCTGGTGTTTGCCGGCAAAGGACGCAAAGAAGATTTTGATCAATTGGGTTCGGTTGAAAACAAGGCTGTTGTGATCCTGGTGGAAAGTGAAGAAAATTTCCGCGATCCCATGGCTATCGCACGCGAGCGCAAAGCCCGCATGGTCCTGCTCTGGAACAATAACGCCGATGCTTTCAAAGACCTGGTAAACCAGTTCAAGAGCTACCTGGGCGGTGGTGCCTTGTCCCTGAAGAAGCCCGAGGCCAATTCTGCCAGCTCGGGAATCTTCTTTATTTCGACGGCTACGGCCACTAAGGTGCTGAACCAGCCTTCGGAAAAACTGCTGAAGGCCACCAACGAAGACACCAAGAAAGGCGCATTGAAGAAAATAAAGCCGACCACGCTCACATACAAAACCGCAATGGACGTGAAGGTGCTCAAGACCGACAACGTATTGGGCTACCTGGAAGGAACGGACAAGAAAGACGAACTGGTGGTGGTGACCGCACACTACGACCACATCGGTAAAAAATCCGGCGGCGAAGGCGACCTGATCAACAACGGCGCCGACGACGACGGCTCCGGTACAGTGTCAGTGCTGCAACTCGCAAAAGCATTTGCTACCGCCAAGAAAGAAGGGAAAGGCCCGCGCCGCAGCATGCTGTTCATGCTGGTAACGGGCGAGGAAAAAGGCCTGCTGGGTTCCGACTATTACACACAGCACCCGGTGTTCCCGTTGGAGAAAACCGTAGTCGACCTGAACATCGACATGGTGGGCCGTCGTGACCCCCAACACAAAGACAGTGCACCGTATGTATATGTGATCGGCTCCGACAAACTTTCGACTGAGCTGCACAACATCAACGAGGCCGCTAACAAGACCTACACCAATCTGCTCTTCGATTACACATACAACGACCAGAATCACCCTGACCGGTTGTACTACCGCTCCGACCACTGGAACTTTGCAAAGAACAACATTCCGATCGTGTTTTATTTCGACGGCATTCACGAAGACTACCACCAGCCTACTGACGAAGTAAGCCGCATCGAATTCGACCTGCTGTCCAAACGCGCGCAGGCCGTCTTCTACACTGCATGGGAAGTCGCGAACCGCGAGCAACGCATTCAAGCGGATAAGAAATAGCAAAGAGGAAAAGAATCTACAGATGCCGTCTCCCCAAAAGAGACGGCATCTTCATTACAGTGCGTTATCACAGCTTTATAGGGACCTTACAGCGACCTCATAGCGACATTTGACCATACCAAAGCCATCCTTCAACCACAGCAAAGCCATTCATACCTGATACAAAAGATATTCTGTGGATGTAAGCATCAAAAAATAATCACCGACGTTGAATTAGTTAGACCGATGGCCAACAGAGTGTTGGAACCGTAACCAGAATATTGGATATTCGTACACTAATCCACCGTTTTGCGTCATCGAGTCGAATCTCCTGACTTCTATAGTTTAAAAAGAACCCTTTAATCCTCCGCACATGAAAACCTCATTATGCGTTATGCTTGCCACGGTCTCGGTACTGGGCTGCCTGCTGTTGTCAGGCTGCTCAGACGGCCAGGACGGAGACCCTGGCCCCAAAGGCCCTGACGGGATCAACGGTCCTGATGGCGATTCTGGTAAGGACGGCGATGGCTTCCATGAATCCATTAGCTATGGCAACATTGTTGTCAGCTTTACCGGTAAGCGCCCCAATGGTGAAGAATTCGCCGACACGGTCAACTTCAGATTTGCTCCGCTGGGCGTCAATGGTTTCAAGTTTGGATCGTTTGCTGATACCAACACCGGCGACTTTTTCATACATCGTTTTTATAGTAGCGTCGATCCGACTCCTGACCTCCAGGATAATTTTGTCCGCCTGGAACTGGTTGTGATACCAACAGACGATGGAAATTTGGTCCTCCCGCAACAATGCATAATTTCTACGTACATGCAGGCCAGCGACACCAGCCTGATTACAATACAGCACGACTTTAGCGGAATATTGGCAAGTGAAGACTTTAAAGACTTTCACTATAACCCCGCCACGGGTGATCTATCGTTTCGATTGCTCTTTGCAGAGCATCACCAACAAACCGGCGTAGGTATATCCGGGCTAAAAGTTACCATGATCGTAAACGTGAAAGTATTCCAGGAACTCCGGAAACCGTAGCGATTCTGTTCAAACAATATAGTCTTTATAGTTATCAGCAGTAAGCTTTAATTTTTATGAAAAACCTCTTAAAATTCTTTACCATGTTGATGGTGGCGCTGGCCGCCTATGTGTTTACAGGTTGTGCCGAAGATGGCGATCCGGGCGCGGCAGGCGAGCAAGGTGAGCCTGGCAAAAAAGGCGAAAACGGAGAAGACGGAGAAAACGGTGTGGGCTTTGACGAAGCAACGAAGTATGGCAACATCACACTGGTTCTGGACGGCCAGCGGCCCGACAACACCAAAGAGTTTAAAAGGGATCTCAACTTCAGATTCACACCCGTAGGCGTCAACGGTATTAGGACGTCGTCAGTAGTATATACGGAAGGCATTTATCGTACCTTTACCATACGGCGATTTTACAGTTCGGTAGCACAGGACTTCCAGGACAACCAGGTAACTCTAAATTTGTATGTTGCTTCTGATGATGGCGGCAACGCAGAAATAACGGGAATAGATTTTTATGTAAGAACTGTCATAACCACCGACGATTATAAATTCTTCACCTTCGAGGATAGTTATTCCGAATTCGCCATGAATGGCAACAAGGAATATACATACGATCCCGCTACCGGCAATCTTGACCTGAAATTAAACTTTACCGTTCCGGGCGATTTTGAGTTTAATCCCACTGGCCATGACTTGCACGTGGTGGCTACTGTAAATGTGAAGGTTTTTGAGAGCATGTAAGCCTGGGATTTCCATGATAACCCTGTAACCTTATTCGTAAATGTTTTTTCTGATGGCGGGCCACTCCGATAACCGATGTAGAGTTTTTCGTCAGAATGTTCATAAAGACCCGTAATTTTAAATTCTTCGCCTGGCAGAATGACTGTTCTTCATTCACGCGAATGGTGACCAAAAATACACTTACAACCGGGTCACCAGCCTTCGTGATCTAAAATCTAGCTTTACAGTGCTTATCAACTTTGTATTAAATACACTAGGCCATGATCGACACGTACTGGCTACTGTAAATGTGAAGGTTTTCGAGAGTATGTAAGTTTTCGACAAAAAAGGCTCCGTTCGCCTGAACTTATTTTTTCTACCTTCGTACATATTCGTCGTTTAGATGAGTGTATAAAGACCAATTGTCGTAAGTCGCCTACCCACAATTTTTGAAGGTAACCGGTCATGCACCGGGGGAATTTTCCCCTGGCCGGAAGGGAATTGTTTTAGGTATTTGCAATGGTAATTATCACCACTACATATTCATGGGGTATAGCTTCGAATATTCGCATACATAGTCTTTATCACTATTAATTTAATCCTAATCATTTATTTATGAAACAACTTCTAAAGTTTGGCTTGATGTTTACAATTGCAACTTCCGGGCTTATGTTCACCGCTTGCGAAGGCGAAGATGGTGATCCGGGCGCTGTCGGTCCTCAAGGTGAAAAAGGCGATAAAGGTGATACCGGCGAACAAGGCTTGGGGTTTGATGAAGCGGTGCAGTACGGCAATATCGCGGTTCAATTTAAAGGTACTCGCGCGGACAACGTAACATTCAACAAAACGATCGATTTCAAGTTTTGTCCTACCGGGCCTGACGCATCCTATTATTCTTACGCATCACCTTACCAAACAGAGGGCGGCACATCTGTGACTGAATTTCGTATCGAACGCTTCAACTCGGTAGTCGTATCAGACGATAGCGAAGGAGGTTCTAATAGCTCTATCCGCTTTCGTTTTAACAAGTACGAAGAAGAGGAATCCTATATTGACCTTGATCTTAATGTAGCGATCGTTTCGGATGATATGAAATTCTTTACGCTCTGGGACGACTACTCTGAGATCACGTTCTCAGAAGTGGTATCCGAGTATTCATTCAATTCCGTTACAAGCGAATTGAAATTTAAGTTTCACCTGATTGTTCCGGAGGAATCTAACAGCACAGGTCATGACCTTGAAATTACGGCAGACGTAAACACAAAAGTTCTCCAATATATTTACGTCGATTAATCTAAGCAGCACGAAGTAAACCAGCGCGATCCGTGATTGTCCGTTAGACAGACACAACGACGTGCACTATTTCACTAATCAATGATCTTATCTATGAAACAACTTATAAAGTTTGGCTTCATCTTTACCATCTTTACGTCGGGACTTATTTTCACTGCCTGCGAAGACGGTGAACCGGGAATAGCCGGAGCCCAGGGTGAAAAAGGCGAAAATGGTGATCTCGGCGACACTGGCGAGAATGGTGTCGGCTATACCGAAGCCACACAATACGGTAACATTGTCGTACAATATAAAGGCACTCGCCCCGATGATGTGCCATTCGACAAAACCATCAACTTTAAATATGCTATCGATGGTCCGGATGTCAGGTATACTTCCAATGTTTGGGACAACAACAACGATGGAACAGATCTGGAATTCGGCGTATATCGTTACAGTTCAGCCGTGACATTGGATAATTATGAAAGTGGCTCCAACAACTACGTTGGGTTTAGACTTCGCCAAACCACTTTGGAGGGCGAAGAGTCCTACATACAAATTTTTAACAATGTGGCGATCATTTCCGATGACTTTAAATTCTTTACGCTGTACACGAGCGAGAATCAGTTTTCAGTTTCCGAAACCTTGTCAGGATACTCGTTCACCTCAGCGACAGGTGAGTTGAAATTTAAATTTAACACCACTTTGCCGGCAGACGGGAACGCCACAGGCCATGAGCTCGAGATAACAGCCGACGTCAACGTGAAGGTTATCGAAGACGTGGATACCCCGAAGTAGCAGGATCACAAGTACTAAAAAATCGGGAGGCCGTCTGAAAAGACGGCTTCTTTTTTCTATAATAAAAAAGAGCGCCTTTAATTAAGGCACCCTTCCGTAATTCATTTTTTGCTAATCAATCCAACGGCACGTTTACATGCCGCTCCGCATGATAGCTCGAACGCACCAGGGGACCTGACTCTACGTATTTCAATCCGCGACGCAGTCCTTCTTCACGATACATCGCGAACATATCCGGGTGAATAAACTCGGCTACTTCCAGGTGCATCTTCGTCGGCTGCAGGTATTGACCCAGCGTCAGGATCATCAGACCGTTTGCGGCCAGGTCGTCCATCGCTTTAAATACTTCTTCTTTGGTTTCGCCAATGCCCAGCATGATACCCGTCTTGGTACGCATACCGGCTTCGCGAATGCGGCGAATCTGCTCCAGGCTGCGCTCGTACTTGGCTTGTGGCCGTACGATGCGATACAGACGGCCTACGGTCTCCATGTTGTGCGACACCACTTCTTGCTTGCCTTCGATCATGCGATACAGCGCATCCCAGTTGCCTTTTGTATCGGGTATGAGCGTCTCGATCGTTGTCTCGGGGCTTTCTTTCTTAGTCTCGACTACGGTTTGATACCATACCTCGGCACCACGGTCTTTTAATTCGTCACGATTTACCGAAGTGATCACGGCGTGTTTTACGCCCATCAGCTTAATGGCTTCCGCCACGCGTTTGGGCTCTTCCATGTCGTACTCGGTTGGGCGGCCTGTCGCCACCGCACAGAACGTGCAGCTGCGCGTACAGACGTTGCCCAGGATCATGAACGTCGCCGTACCTGCCCCCCAGCACTCGCCCATGTTCGGGCAGTTGCCGCTCTCACAAATCGTATGAAGCTTGTAGTTGTCTACAAGCTTGCGCACTTTGGCATACTCAGGACCGACCGGCAGTTTTACGCGCAGCCAGTCTGGCTTGCGCTTGCGGGTTTCCGGAGATGATATGACGGGTAATTCTATCATGATGGTAGCGTTAGTGCTCAACCACAGCAGGCCTGATCAACCTGGCGGTCGGCATATTGTAAAACGCTTTACTTGCCGATAAGTTCCTTGTATTCGGCAGCGGAAAGCAGGCCACTGGCAGAACCAGTGATCTTTATTTTGATCATCCAGCCTTCGCCGTACGCATCTTCGTTTACTTTTTCCGGGCTGGCTTCCAGTACAGGGTTCACTTCCAGCACCTTACCGGATACCGGCATAAACAGGTCCGATACAGTTTTTACCGCTTCCACTGTTCCGAAAATATCGTGTTCGGCTACGTCCTGACCGACCGTGGTAATGTCTACATACACAATATCACCCAGCTCGCTCTGGGCAAAGTCTGTTACACCGACAGTCGCTATATCGCCTTCAATTTTCACCCACTCGTGATCTTTGGTGTACTTCAGTCCTTCAGGAATGTTCATGGTTTATGGTTTAATGCGTTATTATGGGCCAAAAATACAGGAAGAATGGAAGATTGGGAAATAAGGCCAAAAAGATTATAAATTCCCTCTTGTTTACGCATTTTAACGATTGCCCCCTCATCGCTATACCATGTTTGAAAACTCCTTGAAATTTGCCCGTTCACTCGACCGCCAGGATTCCCTCGCGTCCTTTCGCAAAAAATTCCTGTTGCCGCCGGCCGGCAACGGCCCGGCCATATACCTGACTGGCAACTCTCTCGGCTTGCAGCCCAAAACCACGCAACAGTATCTGCAAGCCGAGCTGGCCGACTGGGCAACCCTCGGAGTAGAAGGCCACGTGCACGCGCAACGGCCCTGGTTGTATTATCACAAATTTTCCAAGAAGGCGCTTGCTGCGCTTGTCGGTGCGCAAGCGAACGAAGTCGTGGCCATGAACCAGCTCACGGTCAATCTTCACTTGCTGCTGGTGTCATTTTACCGACCCACCGCCCAGCGCTTTAAGATCATTACCGAAGCGGGCGCTTTCTCCTCCGACCAATACGCGTTTGAGTCGCAGCTTTGCTATCATGGCATCGATCCGGCCACGGCCCTCGTCGAGCTGGCGCCGCGCGCAGGAGAGTATACCTTGCGCACGGCAGACATTCTCCATGCCATTCACGAACATGCCGACCAGCTTGCCCTGGTGATCCTGGGCGGTGTACAATACTATACCGGGCAGTTCTTTGACATCCCGCGCATTACTGCGGCCGCACACCAGGCGGGTGCCTATGCGGGGTTCGACCTCGCACATGCCGTCGGCAACGTGCCACTGGCCCTACACCGCGATAACGTAGACTTTGCCGTATGGTGCAGCTATAAATACCTCAACGCCGGGCCCGGCGCAATCGCCGGCGCTTTTGTCCACAACCGTCATGCCAGCGCACCCCTGCCGCGCTTTGCCGGCTGGTGGGGGCATCGCGAGGGCGAACGCTTTCAAATGAAGAAGGGCTTTAAACCGCAACCCGGTGTCGATGGATGGCAGCTCTCGAACGTGCCCATCTTTCAAAGCGCTGCGCTGCTGGCTTCGTTGGAGATCTTCCAGGAGGCGGGCATAAAGAAGCTGCGACAGAAAAGCCTGCGGCTCACGGGATTTCTCGAGTTTTTGTTAAGCCAGGCCGACCCCGATGGAAAATACTATACGGTTATAACACCGGGCGACCCCCATCAACGCGGATGCCAGCTTTCCATCCTCATGAAACGCCAGGGCAAAAAGACCTTTACCAGCATTACCCGCGCGGGCGTCATCGCCGACTGGCGCGAGCCCAATGTCATTCGTGTTGCGCCCGTGCCGCTGTATAATACTTTCGAAGAGGTATTTCGTTTTGTCACGCTCCTGTCCGATTCTTTATACTAGCTTTATTATAGGATGAAAAAGAATATCGCCATTGCCGGTGCAGGGCTCGTAGGTTCCCTGCTGGCCATTTATCTGTTGCGACGGGGATATCATGTAACGATCTTCGAACGTCGCCCCGACATGCGCAAGAACCAGGCAGGCACCGGCCGTTCCATCAACCTGGCGCTGAGCAACCGCGGACTGCATGCTCTCGACGAAGTCGGCCTCTCCGACGATTTACGTGCCGTGGCCATACCCATGCATGGTCGCATGGTGCACGACCGCCAGGGCAACACCAACCTGCAGCCATACGGCAAACAAGGACAGTTCATCAATTCCATCTCACGCAGCAATCTCAACATCGTGTTGATGAACAAAGCCGAGGCCATGGGCGCCATCTTTCACTTCGAGCAACGCGTCACACACATCGACACCGAGCGATCAGCCATTACCACCGCGTCCCCCGAAAACCACCTGGCCACCTATCACTTCGACGGTATCGTGGGCGCCGATGGCGCCTACTCGGCCGTGCGCCTGGACCTACAGCTCACCGATCGTTTTGATTTTTCGCAGGCCTATATCGAGCATGGCTACAAAGAGCTGCATATACCCGCCGCCGGCCAGTTCACGCTGGAGAAAAATGCACTGCACATCTGGCCGCGTGAAAGTTTTATGCTGATCGCGTTACCCAACCCCGACGGCAGCTTCACCGGTACATTATTCTTTCCGTTCGAGGGCAAGAACTCGTTCGCATCGCTTACAACGGATGCCGCTATACGGAGCTTCCTCGAAGAAACTTTCCCCGATGTTATCAAGCTCATGCCGGAGGCACTCCACGACTTCAACCACAACCCGACGGGTTCACTGGTCACTACGCGGTGTTACCCGTGGGTGCGACACACCACCGTGCTTATCGGCGACGCCGCGCACGCCATTGTACCGTTCTACGGGCAGGGCATGAACGCAGGCTTTGAAGATTGTTCTGTATTAAACAAGCTCTTGCAGCGGCACCACGACCACTGGGACGCGGCCATCCGGGAATTTCAACAGCTACGCAAGCCCGACACCGATGCGATCGCGCAACTGGCGCTTGACAACTTCATCGAGATGCGCGACCTGGTGGCCGACGAGAAATTCGTTCTGCGCAAAAAGATCGAAGCCCGCATCCACGAGCTTTATCCCGACAAGTGGGTACCCCTATACTCCATGGTTACATTTCATGAAAACATACGCTATGCCGATGCTTTGCAAATCGGACGAAAGCAAAAGGAAATCATGGACGACATTCTGGCCCAGCCCGACATCGCCACTACCTGGCCGTCACTGAATTTTGAACAGCTTGCAAATCGATTACATCGTCCTTGATGTGGACGCGGTATTCTTCGTAACGATCTAACACATCTTTGATGTAATTCACCGGCTCTTCGCACTTGCAATAGCCCGCCGATACAAGCGGATCCCGGTAAAACCTGGGATCAGATTTCTTGAGGAGATACGACTGTACATGGCCGTCCCATTGCGAAGAGTCTTCACGCTCGTCGCTATATTTTTCGGTTAGTTTCTTGGCATCCAATATGTGTGAGAGTCCCGCATTGTATGACGCGAGCACAAACTTGAGTCGCTCCGCGGAATCCGGTATCGACTTGGTCCAATACCGGTCCAGGTACTTTAAATACCCCACACCGGCACGAATACTCTGCTGTGGATCGTTCAGGTCACGCGCACCAAAGCGACGGGCCGTCTCCGGCATAAGCTGCATCAGGCCCCGCGCGCCGGCCCACGATTCACCTCGTGGATCGAACTTCGACTCCTGGTATACCACTGCTGCCAGCAACCGCCAGTCCCATCCCAGGCGCAAGGCACCTTGCTTGATCATATAATCGTACGGAGAAAGCCGGTTGCCACCGTATGAGAAATAATCGCTTCGCATACGCGAAAGCGACGTACGCGGGCTTTTAAAATAACGGTTGTAAATCACCATAAACGTAGGCGCCTTTTTAATTTCCCGTAGCCATTCGTCTATCGCCTGTAACAACGCGGGAGAATTTTTCCGTACTCCCCAGGCAATCTGTTGCGACATGCTTAATACGGTGCGCACATCGAGGTTAGGATAATACGCAGCATTGACTTGTGCCATCGTATGATCCGCTACAGCGTATTCGATCTCGCCTGTCGCCACCCGACGAATGAGCCCTTCGCTTTCGACCATGAGTGTATCTTCCACCACGTCGATGTCCATACCAATCTCGTCGGACAAGTTGCGCATCCGCATAGCGTGACTTGTACCTTTCATTACATGCACGTGCTTCCCGCTGAGGCCTGTCGGTGTACGCACCAACGCGGCATCGATCTTGTCTTGCGTTAACGTTCGCCAGCGCTCAGGCTTGCGCTGTACGAGTACCTGATAAGTATTGAAGTGAGGTTGTGTAAATGCGATGAGCTCTTTACGCGGTTTATTGATGGTGAGTGGAAAGGCAAGTATATCACCTTCGCCTGCCTGCAACTGCTGTATGGCGTGGTCTACGCCATTGGTAACGGTAATCTTGAGCTTTACATTCAACTGTTTGGCAAGCAACTGCAACAGCTCATATTCATAGCCCATCGCTCTACCCCTATAAATAAAATAGCTGGTGGAATTGTTATCGACCAATGCGCGAATATACCCGCGGCGTACGATCGCCTCCAGATCGAGACGATATACAGGCTTCATGCGCGCTGCCGTTTGAACCGGATCGCACGAAATACCCATAGACATAAAGATGCCTATGACACACACATATCGTAAGAAAGCCAACATACCGACCACGAAGATAGGCCCTTCTTGTAGAAGGAAAAATTCGACAGCTTCGCACAAAGCACAGACGAACTGCCTGTAGCATCACACAAACGGTATATTCGGAAATTATGGCATATAAAATTTGAAGCAAACAGCGACTTCAGGCGTATCAATCCATGCAACGTGTTGCAATGACACCTACTGACACATTGGCCTGACAACACAAAAAATATTTAAAAATATTTTTCCTTATACCACCCACATCGTATCGTGCCAGGGAATATCCTTTCACACATACCGGAAAAATCCTATAGAAATATTCATTTAAAAAAAATAGGCAGTACAAAAAATGGTATTCAGTAACCGATATGTACACACCCCGATCGGGCGCAACATTCCACACAACCGGCGTCCCGGCCTTGTCGGGATGACTGCGCAGTCTCCAGACCAGCGGGTGGTCCCGCAGGGCCTTATTCGTCAAATTTGTCCGCCGCGCCAGCAACACTGTTTGTTTACATTCTCTTAACACGACCGCCCAGTCGGTCCCATCCTCATCTCACGCTCACTCCCCATTCCCTCCCTTCCGCTCTCACACGCACACTGTATTTTCCCGCTAGCCTGCTAATATCCACGTCCACCCTGATGCCTCGTATACCTTTTTTTGCAATCTTTGTATCCTGAGCAACCCACTTTTTTAACCTATGATCGCTTTCCTGAAGGGTAGACTCGTTCATCGCGAGCCCACCCATGTTATAATTGATGTTAATGGCATCGGCTACCTCGTTACCATCTCGCTGCAAACATTTTCGGAAATCAAAGAACAGGAAAACATCCTGCTTCATACCCACCTGGCCATCCGGGAGGACGCCCATGTATTGTTTGGATTCAGCAATGAAAGCGAAAAGCGGCTTTTTCAGCAGCTTATCACGGTAAACGGCGTCGGTCCCAGCACCGCCATTGTCATGTTGTCCTACATGAACAGCAACGAGCTGAAGACGGCTATTGTACAAGAAGATGCCGGCGCACTGCAGCGCATCAAAGGCATCGGCGGGAAAACGGCACAACGAGTTATCATCGACCTAAAAGACAAACTCAAAAAGGAATCGTGGGAAGAGAGCCAGCCGGCAATTTCTATAGGGACAAACAATACTTTGCGCAAAGAGGCGTTATCAGCTTTGCTCACGCTGGGCTTTCCCAAGGCCGCAGCAGAGAAAAGTGTGGATACCGTCCTTAAAAAATCAGGAAATACCATTACATTAGAAGATTTGGTTAAACAAGCTTTGAAGAATAGTTAGGAGTTCGGAGAACGATGTGTCTAGCCGAAACTGCACAGGTCCTTATTGGCTGAAACAAGGGATGGAAGAGGTCGCTGGAACGGAAGATTCTTAATTTTTTACGCAGCGACAAAGCACAAACGGGTTTACGAGATTTTAAGTAGTGAAAGTCTTTACAAAGAAACGTCAGGTTATATCCAAGCTGGGGGGCCTGATCATTACGTGCCTAAGCGTCTTTACCTTTACCGATGAGGCCCTGGCTCAACGGCAGGATACCACGCGCGTCAATGCACAGGACACGACCTCCCGCCCCTATCGCTCCAACCGTCGCCCTACCTACCGACCGACCGATCGGTATGGTGATCCGTTCTCAAATACCTCTTCGGCCTCGCCTTTCTATCTGAAAGACCCACAGCAAATGAAGCTCGATGTCGAGATCGACACGAGCATGAACTATACCATCTACGAAAAGATCGGCGACATGAACTATCGCCCCACCTCGAGCATGACCTTCGAGGAGTTCAAGCAATACCAGGATCGCCAGGCGTTGAAAAGCTACTGGCAGAGTCGCGCCCGGGCGCAAGACGGTGAAAGCGCTGTCAGCGGCCGGGGCCTCATTCCGAAAATCTTCATCAGCCCGATCCTCGACCGCATCTTTGGTGGCAGCTACATCGAGCTCATACCCCGCGGCTTTGTAACCCTCGATTTCGGTGCCTCCTTTCAGCGCAACAACAATCCCAACCAGACCATCCGCATGCAGCGAAACGGAGGTTTCGAGTTCGACCAGCAGATCAATATGAGCGTGACGGGTAAGGTGGGCGAAAAACTGCAAGTCACCGCCAACTTCGACAACAACAACTCCTTCGATTTTCAGAACAACATGAAGATCGAATACACCGGCTTCAAAGAAGATATCTTACAGAAGCTTGAAATCGGTAACGTGAGCTTGCCGCTGAACAATACGCTCATTCAGGGGGCGCAGAACCTCTTCGGTATCAAGGCACAGATGCAGTTTGGCAAGCTCATGGTGACGACCATTGCCACGACTCAACGTGGCAAGGCCTCCTCCATCGACATCGGCGGCGGCAACGGCGGTGGCCAGGGACGCCCGTTCGAGATTATCGCTTCCAACTACGACGACAACCGCCACTTCTTTCTCGGTCAGTTCTTCCGCGACAACTATCGCAAATGGATCAGCAATATCCCGCAAGTCATCTCCGGCGTGAACATCACCCGTGTGGAAGTGTATGTTCTCAACCGCAACAACGATACGCAGACCATGCGCAACGCCATCGCGTTGATGGACTTGGGCGAACCACGTCGTATCTATAACACAAACGTCGTTAAGCCTAGCGCCAACGCAGCAAATCTTCCCAATACTAATGCGGCCAACACACTGTATTCCAGATTAGTGGAACAGGATAAGTTTCCGATGACTGCCGGCAGCCGCGGGGCAGATGGCGCCAACCAGAAACTGGAAGACATGTTCCTGGAAAACGGGACCGACTTTGAAAAAATCACAGGAGCACGCAAGCTTTCACCGACAGAATTTACCTATCACCAGCAACTGGGTTATATCACCCTTACCCGCAAGCTGCAAAACGACGAAGTTCTGGCCGTAGCGTACGAGTACACCTACAACGGACGGGCGCATAAAGTTGGTGAGTTGTCAGAAGATTATTCGGCGCTCAAGGACGACGACATCATCCTCCTCAAAATGCTGCGCCCCCGGAAAGTGGCGATCCGCGATCAGCAACGCCGCATCCTCCCCACCTGGGACCTGATGATGAAAAACATCTATAACCTCAACGTCAACCAGTTGAGCCGTGAAGACTTCCAGCTGCGCGTAATTTACCGAGATGCGCGCACAGGCATTGACAACCCCCAGCTACAAGATGGCGGTGAAACCGTTCGCGCCCGCCAGTTGCTTGACATCCTGGGGCTCGACCGTCTCAACCCGGTAAACGATCCCGGCTTCGACGGTAACTTCGACTACGTCGAAGGCGTCACCATCAATAGCTCAACGGGGCAGATCATCTTTCCCTACCTGGAACCCTTCAGTGAAGGGTTGCGCGAAGCCTTCGCCGGTGATGCCCGGCGGGACTACATGATCCAGAAATATTCGTACGACACCCTGTACCGCAGTACCAAAGCCGATGCAGAGCTGTATGCCACAAAAAATAAGTTCTGGCTCGTGGGTACATACAGTGCTGGCTCATCTAAAGAGATTCTTATACCCGGCTTTGGTGTTTCACAAGGATCGGTGAAACTATACGCCGGTGGCATGCCGCTGACCGAAGGAAGCGATTACGTGGTGGACTATACCTTTGGTAAGGTAACGATCCTGAACGAATCCATTCTCAGCTCCAACAAAGAGATCCAGGTGCAGTACGAACAGTCCGACCCCTTTGCATTCCAAACCCGGAGCTTGCTGGGATCGCGCTTCGACTACAAGCTCAGCGAAGACGTCAACTTTGGTTCCACCCTGCTGTATTATAACGAGCGGCCCATGATCAGCCGCAACCAGATCGGCACCGAGCCGGCGCGTAACGTCCAGTATGGCTTTGACTTTAACATCAACAAAAAGAGCCGCCTGCTCACCAAGATCGTCGATGCGTTGCCCTTCCTCGAAACCAAAGAACAATCTGCCGTGAACTTCACCGGCGAATTCGCGCAGCTGCTACCCGGCACGTCCAACATCATCGATGGCGAAGGCACCGGCTACATCGACGACTTTGAGAACACCGCCACGCCCTATACGCTCATGAACCCCACGGCGTGGAAGCTGGCCGCCACACCTAAAACCAGCGACAACGCCTTCGGGCCGTCCAACATACCGATCGGCTCGTCGGACATTATTCAGATCGGGTACAAGCGGGCCAAGCTGGCCTGGTACCAGGTCGACAACCAATTCTATCGCGACGGCGGTGCGGTAAAGCCCTCGAACATTTCCAAAGACGATATCAAGAACCACTATGTACGACCTGTCGGCCCGCAGGAAATCTTCCCGGCCAAACAGCTCACACAGGGCGTGTTCTGGGAACAGATCTTTGACCTGGCATACTATCCACGCGAACGCGGCCCCTACAACTACAACCCCACTGTCACGGCCGATGGCTTCCTGCCGCGCCCGGAAGAGAACTGGGCGGGTATTACCACCGCCATCAAAACCGAAGTAGACTTTGACAAAGCCAATATTGAGTACGTTGAATTCTGGCTGCTCGATCCGTTCATCAACTCCCCGCAGGGTGTTATCAACGACGGTATCTCGCCTGCCAAGCGCAACGAGACCGGCGGTAAGCTGATCTTCCACCTGGGAAGTATTTCCGAAGATGTGGCCCGTGATGGCAAACACGCTTTTGAGAACGGCCTGCCGCGCGCCGAGAACGACCTGGAGCAGGCTACTAAAAACGCCTGGGGGTATGTAGCGTCCGACCAATATGTCACAAACGCCTTCGACCTCGACGCCGGTGTACGCTCCCGGCAGGACGTAGGTTTCGACGGGGTGACAGCCGATAGAGAGACCACCACGTTCCAGGATTACCTCAACCAGCTGAGTGGCCTGAACCCCGAGGGACAAGCACGCATTCAAAACGATCCCTCTGCTGATAACTTTCAATATTTCCTCGGCGACGAGCTCGACAACCGCAATGCAAAGATCCTGGAGCGTTACAAAAACATCAACGGCATAGACGGCAACTCGCCGGTGGCCAACGGCTCAAGCGAGCTGTATACACCCGCCGGTTCGACCATTCCCGACAACGAAGACCTGAACGCCGATAACACGCTAAGCGAGCTGGAAGAATATTACAGCTACAACATCGACCTGGCCCCCGGTGGGCAGGCTGTAGGACGGAAATATATCGTCGATAAGATTACCACCGACAACCGAAACGAAGCCGGCGAGCAGGTGACCTGGTATCTATACCGCATTCCTGTACGCGAGTTCGAAGATCAATACGGCAACATCGAAGGCTTTAAATCCGTGCGGTATGCCCGGATGATCCTGACAGGCTTCCGCGAGCCGGTGGTATTGCGCTTCGCCAACTTCCGCATGGTGGGCAGCCGCTGGCGGAGATATACCAACAGTCTTCAGGAAGGTGGTATCGCCCCCACGCCCGAACTCACCCCCGAGGACTTTACCGTGTCGGTAGTGAACCTGGAGGAAAACGGGAAAGGCAATGAAAACAAATCGCCCTACGTCATCCCGCCCGGTGTGGTGCGTGACCGTGATAACACTTCGTCCGTATCACGCTTGTTGAACGAGCAGTCTGTACAACTTTGCGCCGACGCCGTAAAAGACGGCGATGCCCGGTCCATCTACAAAAACGTTTCGTTCGACCTGTTCAATTACGGCCGTGTAAAAATGTACTTCCATGCACACGGCGATGCCGCCGACAATGACCTGCGTGGTTTTATCCGCCTCGGTAAAGATCTTGACTCCAACTACTACGAGATCGAAGTACCCCTGAAGATGACCAACATCTCTGATACCGACCCGGTGTCGGTCTGGCCGGACGAAAACCAGATCGACCTTGCCCTCGACGAGCTCTACCGCCTCAAGGCCGACCGCGATCGCGAAGGTGTTTCGATGAACGTACTCTATCCGCAGAGCGGTCACCGCGTCGTTGGCTACCATGGCCTTCGCATTTTTGGTCGTCCCGACCTGACTGAAGTACAATCCATTATGATCGGTGTACGCAACCCGCGCACACCTGACAAACGTGCCTTTCAGGTGTGTCTCTGGGCAAATGAGCTGCGTGTCACAGATTTTAACCGCACCCCCGGCTGGGCCGTCAATGGCACCATGAGCGCCAAGCTTGCCGACTTTGCTACCCTCACCGGCGCCGTGCGGCATACCAGCTTCGGCTTCGGCAGTGTCAGCTCCAAGATTGGCGAGCGTACGCGCGAAGAGACTACGGGCTATGACATATCGGCCAACGTAAACGTCGACAAATTGCTGCCCGGCAATACCGGCATCAAAATACCGATGTTCGTCAGCTACGAAAAGACGACCATCACGCCATTGTATGATCCCGCCAACCCCGACTTAAAGCTGGACGCAGCCTTGCAATCGCTGAATGAAGACGAACGAAAGAATTACCTCAACATTGCCCGCGACCGAACCGTGGGGCGAAGTATCAACTTTGTCAACGTACGAAAGGTTAAAGTAAACCCGGATGCCAAAACGCATTTGTGGGACATCGAGAACCTCGCCTTCAGTTACTCCTACAGCGACCGCCGGCGTACCAACTTCTCGATGGCCGAGCTGTTCGAAAAACAATACCGCGGATCGGTCGCCTATACGTATAGCCCAAAGGCCACCGGCATCGAACCCTTCAAGAACGCCAAAGGGCTTTCATCGCCCTGGCTCAAGGCTATCAAAGACTTTAACATCAGCTTCCTGCCCAGCAGCTTGTCGGCACGCATGGACCTGGATCGCTCGCTGACGTCCACGACGTATCGTAACTCCAACGGCTATGGCAAGTTCATCGAGTCCACACCGAACTACATGAAGTATTTCACCTTTACCCGCCAGTATAACTTGCGGTGGAATCTTTCCAAGGGACTATCGCTGGAATATAGCTCGCGTGCCGATGCCGTCATCGACGAACCCGAGGACATGGTAAAAGGCGAAGTGGATACCAAGCCCGAGCGTGACTACATCATCAAGAACATCAAAAAGTTGGGGCGTATGAAGAACTTCACACAAAATGTGACGGTCAACTATACCCTGCCACTGGATAAAATTCCGGTGACCGACTGGATCGGCGCCGATTACCGCCACCAGATAACGTACGGCTGGAAAGCCGGCCCGGTCAACTATGCCGACTCGTTGGTGAACAGGCCCCGCGGCGATATCCTCGACGAATACGACTTCAAGAACACCATCCAGAACAGCCAGGATCAAAACTTCTCCGGCCGTCTGGACATGCTCAAGCTCTATAACAAAGTAAAGATCCTGAAAGACCTCAACACGCCTAAAAAGCCGTCGAAGATCGTGACAAACCCGCGCCTGCAGAAGACAGCCGCGAAACCCGACACAACCAAAACAAAAGCTCCGGCCGAAATACCTGGGGCCGTCAAAGGCCTGTTGCGCCTGCTCATGTCCGTGCGCTCCATCAACGGTACCTATACTGTTACACGAGGCACCATGCTGGCAGGGTTCGAGCCGTCTCCAAAATTCTTCGGCATGGACCAGGATTGGAATGCTCCGGGTTGGGATTTTATCCTTGGCAGCCAGGATCCGAACATCCGCTACAAGGCCGCCGAAAAAGGATGGCTCACCAAAAATCAAAGCCTCACCACACCGTTTAACCAAACGCGTACCGAGAACATCAACCTGCGTGCGAACATTGAGCCTTCAACCGACTTTAAAATTCAACTCGACGTCAAGAAAGAAACCAATAGCACATTCCAGTCCATCTTCCGGTACGAAACCGACGAGGTGACTGGCGATAGTGACTTCCAGGACCTCAGCCCCAGCCGTGGTGGTAGCTACCGCATCTCGACGATCAACATCAGGACTGCCTTTAACAGCAGCAATGATAAGATCGTCTCTGCGGTATTCCAGGATTTCGAGCAAAACCTGGAGGTGGTCCGGCAACGCTTCAACTACCTTTCCACGGGCGATCCTACCCCTCCGGAGGGTGTTACGCAGTATGATACCGCCGCGCAGGACATATTGATCCCGGCATTCATTGCAGCGTACACCGGCAGTGACGCCCAGCGGATAAGCCTTTCTCCGTTCCCGAAGACCCCCATGCCCAACTGGCGTGTAGACTATACGGGGCTTAACAAACTGGGTATATTCAAAGATGTCTTTAGTTCGATCACCCTCTCACATGCTTACCAGGCGTCATACTCTGTCGTAAACTATCAGAACTCCCTGGAATTTAGTGAGAGCGGCGATTTACGAGGCTTGCAGCTTGACCGCCCGGTGACGGACTACAATGTTTCCTACTTTGGTCGCGTCATCCCTGCCGATCCCGATGCCGGCACGGAGGCACGACTGCTGCCGGTCTATATCATCAGCCAGGTACTCATCAGCGAACAATTCTCACCCCTTATCGGTGTGAACATGCGCACGAAAGGACGCCTCTCCGCTAACTTTCAGTATAAAACCAAACGCGACCTGGCCCTGACCGTTTCTAACGCACAGGTGACCGAATTGAGTACGAAAGACTTTTCGTTCGAATTGGGCTATACCAAAAACAACATGAGGCTACCTTTCAAATCGCAAGGCCGCACCGTGGTATTAAAGAACGATGTCACATTCCGGATGAACGTCTCCGTAGCCGATACCAAAACTATCCAACGGAAGATTTACGAGACAAACATCATTACAAACGGTAACATCAACTTCCAGCTGCGCCCTAACATCAGCTATGTGGTAAACCAGAAGCTCAACATCCAGCTATATTTCGAACGTACTATCAACGAGCCGCTTGTATCGAACTCCTACCGACGCGCTACCACACGCTTTGGTACGCAGATACGGTTTAGCCTGGCGCAGTAGTAATCGCTTTTTAAGGTGTCGAGAGTATATAAAACGAGGCTCCTGTGATGAACACATGAGCCTCATTTTTTTCTTAAATAAACCGTGGATCAGCTTCCATCACCGTACCACACTTCTTACAGGTACGCAAGTCGACACTGCCGTAGAACTCGCGGAAGCGCGGCAGGAAGTCCTTCTCGATGTTGTCGAGGTGAAAGCGATATTCGTGTAGCTTGTTATTACAGCTCTCGCAGAACCACACCAGGCCATCCAGCACTTCCGGCTCCAGGCGCTTACACTCGATGACAAGCCCTACACTTCCAGCCGGACGTTCCGGGCGGTGTGGCACGCGCGCCGGTAGCAAAAACATTTCGCCTTCTTTCACGGCAATGTCGACCGGCTTGCCGTCTTCCTGGATGCGCACATTGATGTCGCCTTCCAATTGATAGAATAGCTCCTCGGTCTCATTGAAGTGATAGTCTTTACGGGCATTCGGCCCGCCCACGATCATGACAATATAATCGCCCGCATCGGCATATAGGTTTTTGTTGCCCACGGGCGGCTTGAGCAGGTCCCTGTTTTCCTGTACCCATTGTTTGAGATGAAAAGGTCTGCGGATGGCCATCGGTGTTTTGGTTAATGCGCAATTACTCCTTTAATTTAACAAAGATTACGATCGTTTCAACTACACGATGAACCTCGATTTAAACGGTAAACGAGCCCTGGTGTGCGGTAGCACCCAAGGCATTGGCAAAGCTTCCGCCATCGAGCTGGCCCTCCTCGGCGCCAGCATCACCCTGGTAGCACGCGACGAGACCAGGCTCCAGGCCGTCGTGCGCGAGCTGCAAGTGTACTCGGGGCAACAACACGATTATATCGTGGCCGACTTCAGCCAGCCCGAGGACCTGCATCAAAAGATACAGGCTTATGTTGCCACGCAGACAGCTCACATCCTGATAAACAATACCGGCGGTCCCCCGGCCGGGCCGGCCCTCGACGCAACGCCCGATGATTTTGTGCGGGCATTTTCAGCGCACCTGCTCTGCAACCACCTGCTTACCCAGGCGGTCGTGCCCGGCATGCGCCGCGATGGATACGGCCGTATTATAAACATCATCTCTACCTCTGTTAAAATTCCCATCAAAGGCCTCGGCGTGTCCAACACCACCCGCGGTGCCGTGGCCAACTGGGCCAAGACATTGTCCGTGGAGCTGGCGCCGTTCGGCATCACGGTTAACAATGTACTTCCCGGCGCTACGATGACAGGCCGCCTGGAAGGCCTGATTCAAAGCAAAGCGCAAAAATCAGGAAAGAGCTTTGAGGAAGCGAAACAGGAGATGATGGCCGAAATACCGGCTGGTCGTATTTCCGAGCCGCACGAAGTAGCCGCCGCGGTCGCCTTCCTGGCATCACCGGCAGCGGGATATATTAATGGCATCAATGTGCCTGTAGACGGCGGCCGCACGGGCAGCTTATAACCATGGAGAAAATTCTGAACTATATAAACGGTGTGCTCTGCGAGCCCCGGTCGTATCAATACCTCAACAACGTAAACCCCGCCCGCGGCGAAGTATACAGTCTTGTGCCCGACTCCGACCTGGGCGATGTCAAGCAGGCTGCCGGCTCTGCCAAGAAAGCATTCCCGGCGTGGTCGGGTATGCCAGTAGAACAACGATTGGCCATCCTCCTGCGTATCGCCGACCTGATCGACCGCGACCTCGACAAACTGGCGCTTGCCGAAAGCGTCGACAACGGCAAGCCTGTACAGCTGGCGCGTACGCTCGACATTCCACGTGCCTCCGCCAACATCCGGTTCTTTGCTACTGCCGCGATGCATACATCGACCGAGGCGCATCTCACCGGCGAGGAAGCCGTGAATTATACCGCACGCACGCCTATCGGCGTAGTCGCCTGTATTTCGCCATGGAACCTGCCGCTATACCTCTTCACGTGGAAGATTGCGCCCGCCCTGGCCGCGGGCTGCACGGTCGTGGCCAAGCCATCCGAGCTTACGCCCATGACCGCATACCTTCTCGCCCAATTGTGCATAGAAGCCGGCCTGCCCGAAGGTGTACTAAATATCGTCCACGGCCTCGGCGCCAAAGCCGGACAGGCCATTATTGAACATGCCGACATCGTCGCTATATCTTTTACCGGCGGCACAGCCACGGGCAAGAAGATTGCCGCCACCGCTGCACCCCAATTCAAAAAGCTCTCATTAGAGCTGGGCGGCAAGAACCCGAATATCATCTTCGCCGACGCCGACTTCGAGCAGGCTGTAAGCACGTCCATACGATCGTCGTTCTCGAACCAGGGAGAGATTTGTTTGTGCGGCTCGCGCATCTTCGTCGAACGGAGTATATATGACAGATTCCTGGAAGCCTTTGTCGAGCAAACCAACCGACTGGTAGTAGGCAACCCGCTAAAAGATGGTACCCACCTGGGGGCCTTGGTATCCGAAGCGCACCTGCAAAAAGTATTGTCGTACATCGAGCTCGCAAAGAAGGAAGGCGGAATGATCGTAACCGGGGGTACACGCATACAGCTGGAGGGTGAATGCGCGAGTGGCTATTTCCTCGGGCCCACGGTTATTACTGGTCTGCCGCAACAATGCCGCACGAACCAGGAGGAGATCTTCGGCCCCGTGGTGACCGTCATGCCGTTTGACACCGAAGAAGAAGCGATTAAAGCCGCAAACGCTACAGACTATGGTTTATCGGCGACGATCTGGACTGAGAACCTGAAAAAAGCTCATCGCGTATCGGCACAAGTCAAGAGCGGTATCATCTGGGTGAACTGCTGGCTCTACCGCGACCTGCGCACGCCATTCGGCGGCATGAAGCAGTCGGGTGTAGGACGTGAAGGAGGTTGGGAGGCACTGAAGTTTTTTACCGATACGAAGAATATCTGTATACGGCTTTAGCCTTCACTAGGCTCCAGCCGTAAAACATAGTAGTCGATTATCTTCAGTAAGTCCTCTTTTCTTTTAAAAGATAGTTTGTTTTCGCGGGCATATTGTTCCAGCAGCGTATACCGATTCTTGCCAATGCACTCCAGCAGGTAATCTTTACGCAAAGCCTTTCCTTTTTCGTTTTCACTATCTTCTTGTGTTAGCGCATCGGGATCGTACTCAATGGATGTTTTGAAGAGCCGACGGATCACGCCGTCTTTATCCATGAGATAAATGGACTCTAGCCGGGCCGCTGTTGTTTTTGTCACGACAATACTTGGACCTTGCGACGGAAGAGGCATACCCGAGGGATCGAAACCGGAGGATGATGGCGTAGCATACTCCTTGGTTACCACCGCCAATTGGTCCGACTTGGTTAGAATTGCAAATTGCCTGAGTTCCTTTAATATCTCGAAGAAATAAAGCTGTGAGGTGTGCGTTGTCGGATCTTCGAATGGAAGCGTTACAAACTGACGTTTCTTATTTAGTTTTTGATCGAGGAAATCAAACGCAATAACCCTTCGCTCATTAAATATTCTCGCATCATCGCCATCGTGAAATGACAGCGTACCCGTCCGATCATCGTATCGAACCTGTCCCCTCATTTCCGTTTCATCGGTCAACAAGATGCTTCCTTCTGCCCACGGAAGACCATCGTCCAGCGATACCGCCGCCTCTTCCTTCTTTTTCTGACCGAACAGTGCGGTTTTCTGACTGAACAGCGGGGACCATAATATGACACAGACTACCAACCATACAAGTTTTTTCATATAGCGCTATCATTATTACTCTAAAATAATGATTTCCCAGCGTTAGAAAGCGCCAACGATGAAAGTTTTGCAACCTACTTTTTCAACTGCTCTTTGTGGTAGTCGAGAATTTTTAAGAGGTCGTCTTGCGTTCTAAACTCCAAATCATTTTCCTTTGCATAGGACGCCATCTTTGCATACAATTCCGCCCCGGTATACTTCTCCAATAAATCGCCGTCAATGACCTTACTTCTTATGCGATCGTCCTCTCCGGTAAAGATTGAGCGCATTCCATTTTGCTCGAGCTTATTCTTAAAGTAAGCTTCGATTTCGCCATCTGTCCCCATGAGGTATACCGTTTCCAATTGAGACACTACTGTATATTTTGAGTTGGCAGTGGAAGCAGGCCCAGGATTGACCGCATTAAGAGGGTCAAACGGTCTCGCCATTACCGGTGACCGCCGCTCTGTTTGTATCGGGTCGCATTTTACCAAGACAGCAAACTTTTTATACTCACGCAGCATCTCAAAAAATTGTGGTTTCCGAACATTATCCTTCGGAGATTCGTAGTCAAGTGTGTAGAACACGCGCTGACGCTGCTGCACTTCATCAAAAAATTCAAATCCCATCACACTCCGGGGACCGAACGCCCGCGTGTTATCACCATTGTTGTAAGACAGTATTCCCTCGCGGTCGTTGTATTTTATCATGCCATTGAGTTCCGTATTATCGGCCAGCAGTATGCTACCCTCCGACCACTCGCCACGATCATTTAACAATTCCATTTTGGGAGATTTTTTCTCATCCTGCCCTACGGTCTGATACACTGAAAAGACAGCTACCAACAAAAAACTCAGGTATTTCATATTTCTAAATAAGCTGCAAACGCTTGTTTCGACTATTATGCGGCCAATCGCAAAAGTATTTGCATATCGCACTATATTGAGCCTCCAAAAATACGCTTTTTCCGACACGTCCGTATGTCTCTCTTCAGCATCGATAACATCTTTTTTGAGTTCCTGGGGTACAAAATGAGCTACCTCGAATTTTTCGGCGCCGTGTTCGGCGCAGTAGCGGTATGGCTATCGGCAAGGGCCGAGGTCCTGAGCTGGCCCATCGGTATCGTTAACGTTGTATTGTCGTTTTTTTTGTATTACCAAATCCAGCTTTACCCCGACATGTTTCTGCAAGTATTCTTCTTTGTCACCAACGTTCTTGGCTGGTGGCAGTGGACACATCCCAAACCGGGAGAGGAAGACCAGAAACAAGAACTGAAGGTTAGCTACATGGGGTGGCAAAAGTTCGCACTTGTCTGCATGGGCACTATCGCCGGCACGGCCGCGCTGGGCGCCCTGGCCGCCCGCCTGCATGAATGGTTCCCGCTGGTGTTTGCGCTCCCCAGCGCATTTCCCTATGCCGATTCCTTTATCCTCGTCATGAGTGTCATCACCACCTTCTTCATGATTCGCAAAAAGATCGAGTGCTGGATCATCTGGATCATCGTAGATGTTGTGGCAACCTATCTATACTTCATCAAGGGCGTCATGCTGTACAGTGTGTTGTACCTGGGTTTCACCATTATCGCAGCCTTCGGCCTCTGGCACTGGATCAAAGAATACCGCCGCTATAATCGCGAAGCAGCATGAAGCGTGGCCTGGTAATAGGCAAGTTTATGCCCGTCCACATGGGCCACCTCGCCCTGATCCGCTTTGCCGCAGAGCGATGCGACGAGCTGATCGTATCCATGAGCTACACACCAAACGATCCCATCCCTCCCACATTGCGCTTCGGATGGCTGCAAGCGCTCTGCCAGGATGACCCTATGATCAAACCCGAAATGGTAGCCGATGACTTCGACGATGAATCATTACCCTTACCGCAGCGCACGAAAATATGGAGTACATTCATCCGAAAAACGTATCCTCCTATTGACATCGTCTTTAGCTCCGAAGAATATGGCGAGCCATTTGCAATGAACCTGGGCGCAGCCTATATACCGTATGATCCACCCCGAACACAGATCCCTGTATCGGCTACGGCCATCCGGCAACATCCCTTTCGTCACTGGGAATATATCCCGCCCATCGTACGACCGCACTTCGTCAAAAAAATCTGCATCTATGGGCCTGAAAGCACCGGCAAGTCGACACTCACACAAAGACTGGCAGCGCACTACCAAACGGAGTTTGTCCCTGAAGTAGCGCGCGAGATCATCACCTCCAATGACTTCACCGTCGACGACATCATCCGTATCGGACATGCTCAACACGCACGCATTGAACAGAAGCTGAAAACCGCCAACAAGCTACTGTTTTGCGACACCGATATCATTACGACGCAGCTGTACTCCAACCATTACCTCGACCTTGTACCGAAAATACTATACGATCTCGAGCGCCAGGTATCGTACGAGCGATACTTCCTGCTCGATATAGACGTCCCCTGGGTAGCCGATGACCTGCGCGACCTGGGCCATCAACGTGAGCAAATGTTTACCGTTTTCCGACAGGCTTTGGAGCGGCGTAACATTCCGTATATACTCGTTCGCGGTACTTATGCAGAGCGGCAAGCCACCATCCGGCAAGAAATTGAACGGCTGTTAGCCGAGGGGTAATGCCGCCAGCTTGCGCTGCAGCAACGTGCGCCCTGCAGTTGTCGGCACCTGCGTCAAGGCCCGCTCATAACTCGATCGGGCCTCCACGAATGCCTGGTCAGCAGCATAAAAATCACCAAGCGCAGACAGGCACAAATAATCATCCTGCATATGCGGTATGGCTTTCAGCGCTTCGACACCAGCAGCCGGCGTCGAAGCATAACCAATAGCAATCGCGCGGTTCAACGCCACGATTGGCCCCGGCTTGATCGTCTCTAAAATATTATATAGTTGTACAATCCGGTTCCAGGCTATCGCTTCAAATGTCGCTGCCCGTGCATGGCAGGACGCAATGGACGCTTCTACGTGATAGGCGGAAATTTCATTACCCGTAGCCGATATCTCCAGAAAATGTTCGGCCTTTTTTATCAATGCCCCGTTCCAACGGCTGCGGTCCTGGTTTTTTAACAGCACCATGCTGCCATCTTCCGCCGTACGCGCCTCCTCGCGCGACGCCTGAAAACACATTAATGCCAACAATGCATATACTACGGGCAAAGCCGTAACCGGATTCTTGAGTAGCAACAGCGCCAGCCGAATAGCCTCCGCACAAAGCTCGTGACGGATCAGCTTGTCAGGGTGTGCCGAATGATAGCCTTCATTAAAAAGCAAATAGATAGCATGCAACACGGCATCCAGGCGCGCCGGCAGGGCCGCAGGTAACGGCACTTCTAATGCAATCTTCTCCTCGCGGATCTTCTCCCGGGCGCGGTATAGGCGTTTGCCAATGGTCTCTTCGTTGGTGCGAAAGCTTTGCGCGATCTCCCCCACACTAAGACCGCATAGCGTTTTGAGGATCAGCGCAAGTTGCGCTTCATAGGCGATGGACGGATGACAACACGCAAATATCATCCGAAGCTGACTGTCCTCGATCTCGTGATCGAGAAAGAGTTGCTGTACAGCGGGAGATAAGGTATACTCCGAGTGAAGCGCCTGGCCGATCACCGCGTGGTGCTGCTCCTGCATCCGGCGCTGCCGCAGCTTGTCCACAGCCTTGCGCCGGGCAACGGTATACAGCCACGCCGAGGGATTGTCAGGGATACCCTTGAGCTTCCACGAGCCCAGCGCCTGCAGCAAGGTATCCTGTACGATGTCTTCTGCCTCCTCCCACGCCTGTACACCCAGCAACCGGGTGAGCACGGCCGCCATCCGCCCCGCCTCGTGGCGAAACAGATGGCCTACCTTCTCATGCACCGATTCCTGCATCCATAAATTTATGGATTTCAGAAATTACATATCAAATTTCTGCACTACGCGGATCTCCACCACACCGCCGGTCTCGAAGTCGGGGAAGTCTTTGGCCATCTCTGTGGCTTCGTTCAGATCCTTGGCGTGGACAACAAAGAAGCCTCCGACCACCTCCTTGCCTTCGGCAAACGGACCATCGGTTACCGTTTTTTTTGCGCCAGCAATCGTTTTTCCACCCGGCAGCAGCGCTTCGCCAGAAACGTAACGACCTGCCTTGGTGAGCTTGTCCACCCAGGCAAACCACTTTTGCATGCTGGCTTCCTGTTCAGCGGGTGAAAGGCGGCTGGCGTCATCACCCATGAATACGAACATGTACTTTTCCATTGTTTATTGGTTTTTTGGTTTAAATGCTCTTATGACGATCCAACTTCCGCAATCCGGACACCCGAAATTTAAATTTTATTACATTTAAGATTCGTTGAATCTAAAAAAGTCATGGTCAAGCATGTTTCGATCAAAATAACCGGCAGGGTGCAGGGTGTGTTTTTCAGGGCCGCCACAAAAGAGCAGGCAGATACCCTGGGCGTAAAAGGCTTTGCCCGCAACGAGTCCGACGGCAGTGTGTACATCGAAGCCGAAAGCGACGAGATGACCCTGACCATGTTCCTCACCTGGTGCCGCAAGGGGCCACCCCTGGCGCAAGTGGACCGCGTACAGGTGCTACCCGGCGAGTGGCAGGGATTCAAACATTTTGTGATCAACCGCGAATAAACGCGCATGCCGTACCGCGTTGACCTCTTCGCCGTCTTTATCCTGATGGGCATTGTTCAGGCGCTGTTCCTGTCCTTCTTTTTCCTGACACGCGAAAACCGGAAAATGCCCGCCAATCTGTACCATGGCATTTTATTACTGACAATGGCGGCGTGCCTGCTGGAAATCCTGCTGCTGTATACCGGCTACATCCAGCACATGCTGCACCTGGTCGATTTTTCAGAAGCGCCCGCATTCCTCATTGGCCCCGCATTATACCTCATGGTGGTAAGCCTCATTCATGGCACCCCCGGCAAGCGCCCCTACCTGCATTTCATATTTCCGGTAGTATACCTGCTTTTGCAATTGCCCTTTCTGCTACAGCCCGAAAATGAAAAGTATAACGCTTATATTTTTTCCTACCACCCCGGCTTGCCGTACCGCGAAATGCACCACGCTTTCGACCCACGCCCGTTTTGGGTAACCGACAATCATTCCGCCACACTCCTCATCAGCCTCTTTCTATACGGTATCCTGGTCGTTGTCGAAGTCGTAAAAGCCTTTCGCCAAAAACGGGAGTCGTTACTACACACCCAAAATCCCGTGCTGCGTAAAGTGCGGGCGGGCATCCTGCACCTGGCCCTGGTCTTCGGCATCATCCTACTGGTAAAATTGATCTATCGTGCCGACACCGGCGATCATCTGTTGGCAGCATTCCTCTCGTTGACGGTCTACTTTACAAGCTTCAACATCATCCGGCAGTCTGGCTTTTTCAGCCAGGTCGGCCTGGCCGAGGCGCCGCGGTATAAAAACTCGAGCGTCACACCCGCCGCACAAAGAGAGCTGCTCGAAAAACTAACGCGCCTGATGGCGGAAGAGAAACCCTTTCTCAACAGCAACTTCTCCCTGCCGGGATTGGCCCAGGCGTTGCATGCCTCGGTGCACGCGGTGTCACAAGCGATCAACGAAGGGCTCGGCAAGAGTTTTTCCGAGCTCACGGCAGAGTATCGCATTGAAGAGGCCCGGCGCTTGCTCAAAGACATGCCCCACATCAAAGTAGAAGAGATCGGTTTGCAGGTAGGGTATAACTCCAAATCGGCATTTAATATCGCCTTTAAAAAGCTCACCCAGCGCACACCTTCCGAATACCGAGGTCAATAACAGCACAGTTCCCTGAGCGGGTATGGTTTTTTCGGCACCCGAGCGATATCCCTTGGTGAACTAAAATCTCATGCTGTTATGAAAGACCAGAAAAAGACTATGGAACACGCGCACAGCGAGCTGGTACAAATCCTGCTGGACTGCGCAGCGGCCTGCGAAACCTGCGCTGCCGCTTGTTTGTATGAAGAAGACCCCGCCATGATGGCCCGGTGTATCGAAACCGACCGCGACTGTGCAGACATTTGCACACTAGGTGCCCGCCTGCTGTTGCGCGATTCGGAAAACGCGAATCACTTTCTTAATGTGTGCATAGAGGCCTGCCGCCTGTGCGCCGAAGAATGTAAAAAACATAACAATGACCACTGCCGCCAGTGTGCCGAAGCATGCGACCGTTGTGCCGATGCCTGCATCGACCAGCACGCCGAGGCCGTGAAATAGGCTCTGCCACGTCATAAATCCCTGTAAACAATGCCCGGCATGCACGTGCCGGGCGTTTTTATGCGCAAGAAGCGGGTTGAGATCGCGTGGGCCGCACGCGACCTTTGTGTCATCACAAACCACTAATTTTGTTTTTATGGCGACGACACACGAGGATGACATTAACTACCGGCGCATCGAGCAAGCCATTCGCTACCTGGAAGAGCACTTCAAACGCCAGCCCGAGCTGAGCGAGGTAGCCGACGAAGTGAGCATAAGCCCCTTTCACTTCCAACGCCTCTTTACAGAATGGGCCGGTATCAGCCCCAAACGCTTCCTGCAATTTCTCACAATCGATTTCCTGAAGGACCGCCTACAGGCCTCTCGTAACCTGATGGAAGCCGCCGAGTCTGCGGGGCTCTCCAGCCAGTCACGGGTCTACGATCTGTTCACGACCCTGGAAGCTGTTACGCCGCAAGAATATAAACAACACGGTGCCGGCATTCACATTGAATACGGCTTTCACGAAACACCGTTTGGCCTTTGCCTGCTCGGCGTGACGGCGCGCGGCATTTGCTGGATGTCATTTCTGCAAGCCGACGAAGACGTCACGCAAGCCTTGCACGCCATGAAAGAGCACTGGCACAACTCAGTGTTCCACCAGGACCAGGAGCTTACGCAGGCATTCATCGGGCAAATCTTTCCGGCAAAGGATCAGCCGCAGCAAAAGAAGCTACATGTCTTTGTCAAGGGTACTAATTTTCAGATCAAAGTATGGGAGGCCCTCCTGCGCATTCCCGAAGGACATGTCACCACGTATCAACAGATCGCGTCTTCGATTGAAAATGCACGGGCCCTGCAGGCCGTCGGCTCTGCGGTAGGATCCAATCATGTGGCATACCTGATACCGTGTCATCGCGTCATCCGCAAAGACGGTATACTGGGAGAATATCGTTGGGAGCCTACCCGCAAGAAAAGCATGCTTGGGTGGGAAATGGCGCGACAGGGACTATAGACTAATATTTCTCGTCAGCGTTCGGAAAGCTTTTGGACTTTACATCCGAGACATATTTTCCCACAGCACCGGTAACGATGCTGCTAAGGTCTGCATACCGCCGCAGGAACCGGGGCTTGAACTCTTGTGTAATGCCCAGCATATCCTGCATCACCAACACCTGCCCGTCTACATCGGGACCGGCGCCAATGCCGATAATGGGTATATGCAACGACGACGATACCTTTCCTGCCAGCACTGCCGGGATCTTTTCCAGTACGATACCAAAGCAGCCGCATTCTTCCAGCAGTTTGGCGTCTTCCAGCAGTGTCTGCGCCTCGGCTTCTTCCTTCGCGCGCACAGAATACGTTCCGAATTTATAGATGGATTGCGGCGTCAGGCCGAGGTGGCCCATCACGGGAATGCCCGCACTGAGAATGCGTTGAACAGATTCTTTTATTTCATGGCCACCCTCCAGCTTCACAGCATGGGCACCCGCTTCTTTCATGATGCGGATCGACGAGCGAAGCGCCTCGCCCGAGCTGCCCTGGTATGAACCAAACGGCAGGTCGACCACCACCAGCGCACGCTTTACTGCGCGTACCACCGAGGCGGCGTGGTAGATCATCTGGTCCAACGTGATCGGCAAGGTTGTTTCATGGCCTGCCATCACGTTCGAGGCCGAGTCGCCCACCAGGACGACGTCGATACCGGCACCATCGATCAGCTGGGCCATGCTGTAGTCATAGGCCGTCAGCATCGCGATCTTCTCGCCCCGGTTTTTCATCTCTTGTAACTGGTGCGTGGTAATACGCTTGATATCTTGTTTGTGAACAGACATGATGGTGGTGGTAATAATAGAAATGCCCTAGTGTAAGTATACCGCCATAGTATCCTTTGTCAGGTCTACTTCGACGTGATCTTTTATGGTGGTGGAGAGCTCATACCCCACATACTGGGCGTGAACAGGAAAAAGCGGGTGGCTACGGTTGATCAATACCGCTGTCTCGATCTTTTTTACTTCAATGCTCAGGAACGGCTTCATACCGTATGTAAACGTGCGCCCGGTATTCAGCACATCGTCTACCATAATAATACTGCGTTTGCGTATATCCTTCAGGTCACAATCCAGCGTGATCTCGCTTTGCTGCGGCGCCGTTTTATCGATGCTGATCTTCACCAGCTTGACCTCCAGGGGTGAGATACTTTCCAGCTGCTTCGCCAGCAACTTCGCCAGTACATGTCCCTGCCCTTCGATCCCCGCAAGCACGACATTCTTTTCTTTGAAGTTGTGCTCATAGATCTCAAATGCCATGCGCCGAATCTTCTGCTTTACCTGGTCGGCATCGAGAATAAAACTTTTTTCAGCAAGCATACTCCTTCCTTTATTATCCGGGTATCGGAAGCGATTTACTGTCTTTGAAGGTAGAGAGGATCACCATCGACTGCAGGCTGTCGACCACTTCAATGTTCGACACCTTGTCCAACATCAGTTGTTGATACGCCGCGATGTCGGCACAGACAATCTTCAGAATGAAGTCGCCCGAGCCCGTGATGTGATGACATTCCACCACTTCGTCTACTGCTTTGATAGCGGTTATAAATTTGCTGATGTTCTCTTTATTGTGACCCTTCAACGAAGCCATCACAAATGTGCTCACACCTAAGCCTACGGCGGCCGGGTCGATCACGGCATGATAGCTTCTGATCACTCCGGAAGTCTCCAGCTTATTCACACGCTCCAGCGTCGGCGCCGGCGACAGACCGATCTCCTTGGCTAGCTGTGCATTTGTAATATTCGAATTACGCTGGAGGATTTCCAGGATCTTACGATCCGTACCGTCTAGTTTAATGTTCTTAATCATAATATAAAGCGAGGGTTCGTTTTCCAAATAAAATTTGGCCAAAAATAAGGGAAAAATGCAATTCTATGGCTAACGGCTGTTAATAATAATTTAAGAGGGATAAAACGTAGGTGAAGTACAAAAGAAGATCGGCTAGCCGCCAAGCCTATGGTATACCGTGTTATACCGCTTTACCCCCTCGGCCAACGAGAAAAAGTCGTCAAAGAATGCACGCGATACCGGGCCGGATGATACCGGAATAATAGGGGTTTGTTGTGCGTGCGGGTCCACCACCACCAGGCTATCAAGCTTATCTGCCAGAAAGGCCACATCGCCCCACCCAGGATTGGTAATAACAGGTACCCCCATCGCCAGCACCTCGGCCATCTTCGTCGCCGATGAGCCTTTCTTCGAAAACGATGGCTTGATAAAACAGACCGAGGCATCCGCCAAACTGATCAGGACGGGTACCTCCTGCCGGCTCACCGTACGGACAATAAAATCAGCATGGGGTATAACCTTGTCGACATCAGGCGTGAGGACAAGGAATTTAGCATTTGCATGCTCTTTTTGAAGGCGCTCAAAGAACAAAACCATTTCATTCCACAGGTACCAGGTTCCGATAGAGCCCAGGTACAGCAGCACATAGGCCCCGGGTGGTATACCCAGCTGCGTGCGCCATGCCTCGGTATCGGGGACTGCAACCGCACCGCGATCAAAAAGTTGTAAGTCGACACAACAAGGTATAACCGTAATCTTGTCGTCCACACCCCACGAAAGGATCTCCGCTCGTGCAGCCATGGTCAGCACAATCACCGCGTCGGCATCGTGCAGAAACTTGCGCTCTTGTCCTTTAAAGAACTTATAGACGCGGCGGTACAACGGACTGTTCAGGTTCCAGAGCCCTCCTTCTACACGCTCGTCCGCCCAGAACCCGCGCATATCAAAGATGAACCGTATGCCGTGCTTATTCTTCAGCCAGCGCCCCACCAGCGCCGTGATATAGCTTCGGCAATGCACAATCGTAAACGGCGTTTGCGCGTGAAGCTTTTGTGCCAGCTGCCGCATACGCCAAACGTCGTACAACGTAGAAAATACCGGCGGCTGCTTATGATACCGCAGGGGATGCCATGTCAGGTTATTCTGCCGGCAAAACTGGTGTATCTGTTCACCACCGGTTTCCAGCTTATCGTCTTTCTCAAAGCTAATGATGGAAATACGATGCCCCCGCGCGGCCAGGCCGGCGAGGTAGGGTAATATCTGCGATTGTCCCAGTGGATCGGTTAGGCCGTCATACGAAAGGTATAATACATTTTCCGCCATGGCCTTATCCGTTATCGTGTAGCCACTTGTGCAGAACAATCAACACCCACAGGCGGTTATACAGATAATCCTTCCCGCCAAAGAAGTCCTTCACCAACTGCTTGACATAACCGGCATCCAACACCCCCGCCGTGGCTACTGCCTCCGGGCTCAGGTAACGTTCCACCAGGTAACGCAAATCACCCTTTAACCACGTGGCCAGCGGCACGCTAAAGCCCCACTTAGGCCGGTCTACCAATGCCGAAGGTATATATTCCCGCAGCAGCTCTTTCAAGAGCCACTTGGCGCGTCCATCACGGACTTTCAGCGAAGCATCCAGCGAGAAGGCAAACTCAACGAGGCGATGGTCCAGCAAGGGCGAGCGGCATTCCAACGCATAATACATCGATGCCCGGTCTACCTTTACCAACAGGTCGTCACGCAGGTAATACTCCAGGTCAAACAGCGCCTGTCGTTCGCCCGCTGTAAAGCGCTGTTTACTATCCGTGGCATCCTGATAGCGAAAGGGCGTAAACCCGTTGGCATACGTATCCAGCTCTTGTTGTGAAAAGAAATATTGCTCTTGTGAAAAGATGTGGCTTCGTTCACTTCCCAGGGGAGACGCCAGCAGGTGCCCAATACGCTCCATGCGGCTTGTGCCGGCAGCTTTTAACACTCCCCTGAGCGGTGCACGCAACAGTCCCATGCCGGGCCGGTCCAGGCGGTTGGCCCAGGTGTATGTGCCATACCCCTGAAAAAGCTCATCACCGCCATCACCCGTCAATACCACTTTCACCTGCTGCCGCGCCAGGCGCGACACCAGCATAGTGGGGATGGCCGAGGTATCCGCAAAAGGTTCGTCAAAATGTTGCAGATAGGTTTCCAGGATACCCAGCGCTTCCTTTTCAGACAACGTATAGGCTGTATGGTCCGTGCCCAGATGTTCGGCCACTGCGCGTGCATACCGGCTTTCGTCAAACTTGCTTTCTTCAAAGCCAATGCTAAAGGTCTTCAGAGGGGTGCTCCGTTGTGCCGCCGCGACAGCCGTCACCAGCGACGAATCGGTACCGCCACTGAGAAACGCGCCCAGCGGTACATCGCTAATCATGCGTTTCGCCACGGCATCATGCAACAGTGTGCGCAGGGTATCTTTCACCTGCGCTGCATCCGTCAGGATCACATCCGATAAGTGATCTTGCAATTGCCAATAGGGACGGGCGTAGATCCGCAACGAGGCATCACACTCGCCGATATGCCCTGCCGGGAACTTAAAGATATTTTCGTAGATCGTCGCGGGACCTGGTATATAGCCCAGGTGCAGAAAGGTTGTAAAAACATCGCGGTTGATCTTTGCCTCCCGCCGGATCTCTGGGTCGCGCAACAACGCCTTCATCTCCGAGGCAAACGCCAGCGTTGTTCCCGACTGAAAATAGAACAAGGGCTTCTTGCCCGCGCGGTCACGCAACAGGTATACCTTGCCAGTTTGCTGGTCAGCAATAATGGCGGCAAACATTCCTTCCAGCCGGCCTGCAGCACCTTTACCCCACACGGCAAACGCTTCAACCAATACCTCGGTATCGCTCGTCGTGCGGAACGTTACGCCGTGACGTTCGCTAAGCTCGTTGCGCAGGGCCTGGAAGTTGTAGATTTCGCCATTGAAGACCACCACATACCGGTTGTCTCGCGAGTAAAAAGGTTGGTTCGCGTCGGTGCTCAGGTCGATGATGCTGAGCCGTGTATGCCCCAGGCCGACGGTTGCGCCCGCATCTACCCATACGCCTTGCGCGTCGGGGCCGCGATGCGCAAGGGCCATGGTTATCTGCCCGATGCGCTCACGCGTAACGCCCGCGCGCGAGAGAATACCTGAAATGCCGCACATAAACTATCGTATGCCTTTTACTGTATAGATTTCGTTGCCATCGCCATACCGCACAACCGAGGGGATCACCTCGCGCATGCCCGCTTCTGCAAACCATTTGGCAACGGTCTCCAGGCGCTGCGGCTGATCGTATTGTGGCGAAAACATATCAAAGGTATCTAATATCACCCATTCCCGCAGTTCTTCCTCCGACAGATTCGTTGGCAGTGTGCGACGAATGTCGCAGATCGGCAGGAACCGGTTCACGATCCGGCCTACACCCAGGCGATCAAAAAAACGATACGCACGGATAAGCCTGTCTGCGTGTTTCTCAATAAGATTCAACAGCCGGATGTGATCCATCCGGCGCGTAAACGGGCGCAGCAGATATTTCGCATGGATCTTCGTATACCATCCTTTTACCGGATAAAAATCCACGATCAGCTCGCCCCCTGGTTTTACCATCCGGATCAGACATTCTACCGAATGCTTAACGTCTGGCGTATGCTGCAACACGCCAAAACAAAATACCTTGTCGAATTGCCCCGCAGCAAACGGCAGCTCATATACGCTCGCCTGGAAAAGATTCAGACGATCATCGCTGCCATTGTTGCGATAGTTGGCCTCTACGGCGTCCGAATAATCCACGCTATACAATGTTGCCTGTGTATGCTGTAGAACAACCTGTGAGAACCGGCCCGCACCCGAGCCCACTTCTAAAATATTTTGCCCCGAAAGATCTTGCTCATTCCAACGCGTCACGGCGAAGAACCGGTCATAGCTCTGCGACGAATGACGCTGAAAGCGATCTACCTGCGTACGCTCAAAACGGTTCCATTGAAAACCGAAACTACCGGTGTAATTATCGCTCTTCACAAAACGCCATGCACCATTCACCCGGGGAAACGAATCCCCCGTGCTATCGATCAGCTGCGCTGACTGCTGCGTAAGCGGAGCACCCGTGTTCGGATTGATCAGTTGAGGGGTCATATTATTCAAGTACTATAGAATCGTATTTTTAATCACTGCCGCAAACCGCCGGGTGAAAAACACAGTGGGCTTGTTCTTGACGGCGGCCACCAGGTAGCGAATTACTTTACCGGTCGACAGTCCGGCCATGGCAAAGTGTAAGGCCATATAAATAAACAGGTAGGCGCGGAAGGTTCCCAGCCGGCGACCGTAAACCTGCATAAAACGTTCGTCCTGTTCCAGCGAGGTCTGCAAAAGCGCGATGCGGTACACAAACTTCGCTTCATTCATTTTCAGCACACTGCGCGACTGGTGATCCACTACCGTAGACGTGACCGTGTTGATACAATGAAAATCAAAACGCGCGGCCAGGCGTAACCACAATTGGTAATCTTCCGAGGCGTGCAGCTTTTCGAAAAAGGGATATTGTAAACAAACGTCGGTGCGGATAAACACACCGTTGCAGCTCAAATGATTGCCGTCGATCAACAGGTCGTTGATCTTCGCCGGCAGGGTATCAACGGCTCGAAGCAGTCGCTTCTTATCGTCCCTGACGTCATAACCCAAGTGAAAGACTTCGGGAGACTGTAACCGCTGCACCGTTTCCCACGCCGTGTGTACGTGGTGCGGATAAGCCAGATCATCAGAGTCAAAAAAGTTGATGTAGTCACCCTTCGCCAGCCGTGCCCCATAATTCCGCGCCGCCGACCGCTCGCCATTCTCCTTACGAAAATAGCGTACGCGTTTGCGGTCGAATGTTTCCATCACCGCACGCGTGTTGTCCGTACTACCATCATCTATTACAATGATTTCAAAATCAGACGCGGCAGCGTCCTGACTTAACAGGGACGATAAGGTCTTGCCGATATAACCGGCGCGGTTATAGGTGGGAATGACGATGGAGAGGAACATCTGATTTTACGGCAAGCAATGATACAGACCTTTTGAGCAAAATTAAGCAGATTGCCAGGGGAAACCTTAAGCATGTCTGTTTTTCCCTCAGATGCGCGCTTTTGAAGACGCTTGATACGCGGCATCCAGGCGCTCGATCATAACAGGCATACCAAACCGCTGGGTTACTGCCTCGTACCCTTGAGCGGTAACACGCTCGCGCAGCGTCACATTCTGTAGCAGATCCTGGATAGCATGCGAGATCGCGGCAGCATCGTGGTAGGGAACCACCCGGGCGTTCACCCTATCTTCCACAAACTCCCGGGCAATGCCCGACAGCGTAAAGACCGAGGGCACCCGCATCGCCAACGCTTCTACATACGTCTGCCCAAACGCCTCACAATCAGGCGCGATTGGCACGTGCACAAAAACATCGAACAATGCATACAGCGCCCGGACGTCCTCCTCAAACAAGATCTCAGTAAAAGACCCCGGCGGTAGCGCGTGCAGTTTTGAAGACAACACCTCTTTGTAATCACCACTGGCATTGCTCAGGACCAGGTGCGCTTGCGGGTAGCGCTGGCGCAGTGCAGCAAATGCCTCAATCGTGTATTGAATACCCTTAAGATGCGTATAGCGGGAAATGACGCCAACGACCGGATGTTGCCCGGTGGGAATGCCGTGTTTGATTCGCACCGCTTCGATCTCTTCTGGCCGGCGCACAAAGTAAGAAAAATCAAATCCGTGCGGAATCCGTGTGATCTTTTCCGGCGCCACATGTTCCCGTGTCACCAGCACATTCTCCACCACCTGGCTGATGGCGACCAGCCGGGTCGAAAAGAAATTGATGATCCTGTCGAGAACGACAGCCTTCTTAAAATAATCGTGGTGATAGCTGCTATAGTGTCTCGTATAAATTCGGTGACGCACACCGGCCAGCCAGGCCGCCGGCAGCGCGATAATGCCGGCGTAAAATAAATGTACATGCACTACGTGCGGCTTCGTACGACGCAAAATCCGGAAGATCTTGTAAAAGGTCGGCAGCAGGTCGGCCTTGCCGTCATACGGCACGACATCGTATGGTACGTTTTGCTGCTGCAGAAATTGGGTGAAGGGTGTGTTATCCTTTCCCATCATGATAAAGGACAAGTCATATTTTGTCCGGTCCAGGTTTTCAATCACCCACTCGACGGGCAACGACTTCTCTACAAAAGACAGAATATACACCAGCTTCTTTTTCATACGAAGTCCGTAGAGTTTGCTGTAACGATCACATCGTAAAACCGGTAGCGGATCTTCACCGGCAGAAAGGTAAATACACCCACGTCCGCCCACCGGATATAGAAGGGAAATGCGAAGAAACGATAGATCATTTTTTTCAACAGATTTCCCTGCCAGGGCGTTTCCGCGGTATACTTCTTCACGGCCGGATTGCGTTCGCGCAGCGCACGATGCGCATCTTTATATTGATTCAAGCGGCGTACATACACCTGCATGCTCTGTTGCAGATGATGACCGACACGCAATGCCGGATCAAAATACAGTTTATATCCCTTCTCGAATAATTTCACTGCCAAATCAAAATCCTCGGCATCGCGCAGGCCTTCATCGAAACCACCCACCTCATAAAAGATTTTCTTTTGCACGAACGCATTCGCAGCCGACATATACGGCGTCTTCATATACCCCGCCGTGTTGCCGTTCAGGTTGGCGCTCCACTTCGTATTGAGGTATTCGAAATAGTGAAAGAACTCGTTCCGGCTTTCTTGTACAGAATAAAGCCCGCCGACTACCAGGGCTTCTCCTTGTTGGTGATATTGATAGTAACACCCGAGCACATCCGCCGCGACGATCACATCGTCGTCAAAAAATACAACGGCATCTGTCCGTGCCGCTTGTACGCCGGCATTCCGCGCACCCGCCCGCCCCTTGTTCTGTTGTACGACCACACGAAGCTGGAGGTTGACACCCGCCCCCTGCACCACGGCCTCGGTGTTGTCCGTGCTGCCATCGATCACCACGATCACCTCGAAGTCGCGAAACGATTGTTGCTCCAACGAACGCAGTACCGTCAGGATGCGCTGTGCTCCCTGATAGGTGGGAATCACCACCGACAGCCTTACCCCACTATTTTCTACGGTCGCTGTCATGGTATCAGTAAACGGTCTAACTGCCGGATCACAGATCGCTCTACCGGCGAGTAATACATATTCATAAAGATGGCGGCATTCTTTTCGATCAGATCCGACTTCGCCCCGCCGCTCTTACCCATCAGGTGCAACACCCTGGCCGCCGGCTCATAGGCAATATGATAGCCCAGCTTCTTAAACTCCAGGCACCACTGCATATCCTCACCATACATAAAGAAAGTCTCCGCCAGCTTGTTATCTTTTAGTTCGTGCAGCAGCTTCTTCTCAAACATAAAGCACGTCCCCCAGATCCAATCCGTCTCCACCGGTTCGGTGTGATCAAAGAAATAGCCCTGCAGTATTTTTCCACCGACACGACGGGGAAGGAACTTTTGTAACCGGAACAGCTCGAAGAGCTTATACCGGATCGAAGGGAACCGCTGGCAATTATGCTGCCGCGTGCCATCATCAAAGAACAGCGCCGGACCCACCACCGCCACACGCGGGTGCGCGCGCAAGTACTCCAGGCAAATATGCATGGCGTTGTTCTGCAATACCGTATCGCTGTTCAGTAAGACTATGTATTGCCCTTCGGCCACCGCAATGCCGAGATTGTTTCCGCCGGCGAAGCCCACGTTCTTTTCGCTCTTCACAAGCTTGATAAACGGATAGCGCGCAGCGAAATCCTGCGGGTCGCGTTCGCGCGAAGCATTATCCACGACAATGATCTCATACCGAACGTTCTGCGTCTGCTCAACAACACTATCAATACATTGGCATGTCAGGCCAAACGTATTGTAGTTGATGATGACGATGGACAGCGCGATCATGAAAATAATTTAGAATACAACGCCTTGATCCGCGCTACGTTTCGATTATTCCGCATCGCCAGGCGCAGGGGTGAAAGCGGAAAGACGGGAGGCTTATAGTTTTCCATAAACTCTTCCACCGACTTGCCCGGGCAGAATCCCAACGTAGGCCACACAGTTGCTTGTGCCGGGTGAAAATTCGACAAGTATTGATAATTATACTCATCCAATACTTTCCAGAGATTGTAATAGCTCTGCCGGGCGTTTCGCTCCACCAATTCATCGCCCACGTGCCCCCAGTTATTCATCTTAAACCATAGCTCGTCCTCCGACCGCGCCCAGGTTTCATGAATCACATAGTGCGACGTCAGGATATTAAAATGCCCGCTATGCCGCGCACGTTCATATTGCGGCAAGGTCGTCGCCACCGGTACCACTTCCGGCACCTGATCTTTAAAGTCGACATAGATATACCCATTGGGTACGCGTCGGATCAACGGAACCCAACAAACACAAACATTTATCGGCTTTTCCCTGCCAGTAGGGTTTGGGTTGATCTTTTTAAGTTGCCGGGTAAAGCTTCCAAAGTCCAGGAAATATTCGTCGCTGTCCACCTGCACGTGCCAACCGCCTTCTCCCAACCGCTGGGCCATTAGCATTCGCTGCCGGCTGTCGTTTTGCATCGGAGAGAGCCCATCGATGGAAAAATCGTCTTCGTACAGGTCGACCTTTTTATCCGGATCCGCCTGTGCCAGCCAGGTAGCAAAGGCTACTTCATCAAATGTATAGTGTTGCCGATTCCAGCTTGCACGATTTTTATCGAGTGAAAAACAAATCCTGTCCGCATGCGCATACACCCGCGGCAACGACCGCTTCAACATCTCCCAATCGTATGAAACGCAAAAACCAACCTTGATCATACCGTTGTTGTTTGGGTAGACGATTCCTTTCGCTTGAAGCGGTCCGCAAGCCGTCCGAAATAAAAACGCGTCGTCCGAAGCGGATGCCGCAGCAAGGTGCCGGCCAATAGTTGGAAAGCTTTGCCCCACTTACCTTGCACGCGATAGGCATACATGGCGCTCTTGTCGTACTCGAATTGGTTGTCGCGCATACATGCATGGTATTCCGATGCTGTGATCTGCCCGTGTTGATAATAATAGATTATAATCATGCTCCGCACTTCATACAGGTTCCGTTCCCGCTTGCTCAGCTTCAGTATTTGTGTACGGGTAAAATTGTCGGGCCGTACCCGATAAGAATAATATACCTGGTTGATCCCATAAATGCGATAGTGCGCCCCAATGCGATACCACATTTCCGTATCTCCGGAATCATGCAGGGAGAAAGGACCGATTTCCTCAAAGATGCGCCGCCGGATCAAGCCGATGCCCTGCTTCATAACGTTGTCCATCAGCATGCCATACGTGCCGCGCTTTACCAGAGAGGCTCCAGTAAACGCCGCATTCCGCGCATAGGCCGGCAGGTCACCTTCGATGCCTGGCAGAGGCTGGTTGTTGTCGTCAATCAGCCGATACTGTGAAAACACCATGCCCACCGATGCATCCTGCTCCAGGATGGTATAACATGCCTGGAGCATCTCCGGTGCCCATACGTCGTCACAATCGAGTTTGGTAAAATACCGGGCCGTGCAAAGCGACAATCCATAATTCCAGTTGCCCATCATCCCCAGGTTTTCCGGATTTCGAATCAGTTTGATCCGGGCATCCGCGGCGGCAAAGCCGGCAACAATATCTGCCGTACCATCGGTCGAGCGATCGTCTACAACGATTAGCTCCCAGTCTGTAAAGGTCTGGGCCATCACCGACCGGATCGTCTCCGCGATATATTTCTCCGTGTTGTAAGCAGGTATCAGAACGGATACGGCGGCCATTACTTTGTTGCTTCTAAGATCATTGTCTCCAGGGCGTTGTTCGCCTCACCCATCTCCACCATGTGTTGCTCTACATTCCGCAACATCGGGTCATCGCTTACCCCTACAGCACAACGCCGCACCTGGGTAAACCCCGCTTGCTGCAGGGCATGCGTCAGCGAGGACTCGTTGTAAACAAACTGGTGCCCGAATTGGTAGAACAGCGTGTTCACCATCTGCGCCGGGTCATAGGGCACAGTGGGACCGACAAACCGGTCAACATAAAACCGGATGTACCGCTGCACCGCCGGATCCTGACTGTCGGCCAGCACACGCACAACCGTCTGCAAGTCGGGCGTGGCGATTCGTATCTTGCCGCCCGGCTTCAGGGTCCGATAACACTCCTGCAGCATCTTTCGCCCGCCTTCATAGCTCACATGCTCGATCATGTGCTCGCTAAAAACATAATCCAATGAATTGCTCTCAAAAGGAAAGGTCTCCGTGGCATCCATATAGGCCACGGTGTTGGCCTTTGGCAGAATGTCTACGTTCAGCCACCCCTCGATCGAGTTGCTTTGCGCACCGATCTGAAGCTTTCGAACGGCATTCGTTTTCCGGTATGCGTCCAACAGCATCTGCTGCCGCCGTTTATGAAAATTAATATATTCTCTCTGCGGTGTCGTAAAAAAACCGTACTTGATCTTCCGGTATACCTTCTTTAATGGTTCAAGCATAGCATGTCGTTAGAAAAAATTCCACTGGCACTCAGGAATTATATAGCCGTCAAATTTTGCATTGCGACCTTGTTCAGGACTCATCTTTGTTATCTGGAACAGGATGGGGTCCTTTGTCTCAAAAAAGTTGCGACGGCTATCGCCAAACCATACGTATAGCTGGTATGTACCCTCCATAAACTTCGGCGACGAGATCGTTACCTCGATGCGTCCTTCGCGCGAGGGTTTGTAGGGTCGCATATTTACTTGTGACTTCATGGGGTTTGTACCCGCCAGCGGGTGGCCAAACATATCGCGTATAGAAAAACCGAGGTTGGGATAATCAATCACCGCGTCGTGCTGGTAGCACACGGTCAGCACAAGCGTCTCGCCTTGCTGTTGGATCTCTACCGAGCGCACCGAGCCTTTCTCGAGTGTCATGCTGTTATGGTGCGTCTCGTCGTGGTAGCTCCGTACAATCTCGTGAATGTCACCATAACCTTCCACCTGACCTTGCTTCAAAAAGACACCCTTCTTGCACAGAGCTGTTACTGCATCCATGTTGTGGCTGACAAATAAAATTGTCCGCCCCTGGCCGGCCACGTCTTCCATCTTTTTCAAGCACTTCTTTTGAAACTCGGCATCGCCCACGGCCAATACTTCGTCCACGATCAATATCTCCGGCTCCAGGTGTGCTGCCACGGCAAACGCCAGGCGTAATTGCATTCCGCTGGAATAATGCTTGATGGGTGTATCGAGAAAATTCTCCACGCCACTAAAGTCCACGATCTGATCAAAGCTCGCCGTGATCTCCGACCGGCGCATGCCGAGGATCGAGCCGTTCATAAAGATATTCTCCCGGCCGGTAAGCTCCTGGTGAAAGCCCGTTCCCACTTCCAGCAAGCTGGCAATGCGGCCACGGCTCACAATCCGACCGCTCGTGGGCGGCGTAATCCGGGAGAGAATCTTCAACAAGGTAGACTTGCCGGCGCCATTCTTACCAATAATCCCGAGCGACTCACCGGGCGCCACGGAAAATGAAACATCTTGCAAAGCCCAGAAGGGCTCTTGTTTTTCACGGCCACGGAAAAGACCCGTCAGACGCTCACGCAGACTTAAATAAGGCAGCCCTTGATGACTGATCAGAAAGAGCTTGGAGATGTGCTCAATGTCGAGGATGGATTTCACGCAATGTCAGCAAAGTAGGCTTCCGTTCTTCTAAAATAATATAATCCCAGTACCAGAAAAATAACTGTCGATCCCATACTTATATACAGCAGGGGCATGTCAAAGGTCATCGGCATCAACCCGGCACGGAACAATGTAATGGCCGCGTACATGGGGTTGATGGCCAGACAGTAGCCAATCCAGGCATGGCCCGTGACGGTGGTGGGATAGATCACCGGGCTTACAAACAGCGCCAGCTGCAGGCCAAAGGGCACAACGTAGCGAAAGTCGCGATATTTCACGGTCAGCGCCGACAGCAAGCTGCCGATACCCAATGCGCCGACAAGGGTAATCAGTAACCCGAGCGGCCAGAAGAGCAGGATCGACAGCAACTCAACGTCTACTGCATAGTACACCAGCATGGCGACAAATACCACAAAGGCAATGGCCAGATCAATAAAGGATACCAGTAGCGACGATGTCGGAATGATGATCCGCGGAAAATATATCTTCTTGATGATGGGTGCATTGTTCAGCATGCTGTTCCCCGCTGTAATGATACTGGAGGAGAAAAAATTCCACAGCAACAAGCCGGAAAAGACAAACAAGGGGTATGGCAGCGGATCGGTGTTGATATTCAGCGCACGGCCGAAGAACAAGGTGAAAATGAGTACCATCAGCAAAGGCTGCATGACCACCCAGATTACACCCAGGGCGGTTTGTTTGTATTTGACCTTGACGTCGCGCCAGGTGAAAAAATAGAACAGCTCCCGGTATTGCCAAACTTCGGTAAGGTTCAAAGAGAACTTACGCGGGGGCTCTATAACCAATACATCCTCCAGATCCTTCATAGTATGACTATTTCCATGGCATCCATTCCCCCGTTACCGCATCATCCTGAACACTTGCATGGGCATCGGATAAAAGACACTAATATCGCTTGTACCGCCGGCATAGTAGGTTGGATACAGGCAAACCAACAATACGCCCAGGGCAATATAACGCAGCGTGCGTTCTGTCTGCGTTTTCTGCAGCACCACCAGGCTTGCAAATATCGCCGGCAGCAGATAGGCCATGCTCCGGGTCATGTCGAACACACAGACAGCCACAAAAATAATCACGCCCATACCCAGGATGAACAAGAAAGCAAAGGAATACTTACGTGCGTAGGCCAGTACAAAAAGGGCAACTATCACCAGGATCCAAAAACCCTCCAACCCCGTCCACACAGCAAATGGCGCCAGGTTGATCTGTCTCCCCTGGGTCAACGCCAGGTAGTCTGTCAGGCCCGTCGCGTTGGTCCGAAAACCGAAAACATGCGACAGGTAGGATCGAATCCCAAAATAAACGACCCACGACACTAACACGGCCACCAGCCGCTTGTTCAAAAAGAACAGGTGCTTAAATTTCAAGTCTGTCAGGTCGCGCGGATTGGCAAACACAAAAAACAGGTATACCAGACTGGAAGCAATCAACGCGCGTTCATCGGTGAAGTATGCCAGCAGTAAAAAAAGAAACGTCAGGATGGAAGGCCCGGCAAGCATACCCGCCACCAGGAAAAGAAAAGCAAATACGTCGAAGAATCCACGATAGTCCGAGCATAGTACATTTCCGATAAATACAAATGCCGTGGCCAGCGTGAGCAAACAGGCCACCACGTTATCCGTGACGAGCCTTTGAAACAGTCGGCCAACCAGCACAAACAAAACGATCAGGGCCACACCCTGAAATACCAGAAAACCCGTCAGCGTGTGAATCCCCGACAAACCGCCCAACAACGTGGGGGTGAACCGAAAAGCAATATTCGCAGCATGGCTGGCAGGATCGTACTCGACTGCGTTCAGAACATTGTGAGATTGTAATAACACCGCATCCCAACTGTGGGCCATTTCCGGCTTATTGGCAACATCGTACGATGGAAATGCAAAAAACAACGAAAGTATTACCGCTAAAAACGGCATGACGACCATCGCGTATCGCTTCTCCACTAGCGCGACGGTCGCGCCGATGATCCCGTCCGCGCCGCGCACCAGAATGTGCCCCAGATGCATACCTGTTCTGTTCAGTTCCATCTTAATTTTATCGCTCGGGCTATGGCCAATGATCTATTCGTGTATTGCTCCATGCCCTTATTTTAAGATCATAAAACGCTCACCTGATTTTGAATCCGTTATTTCGCGCGTCACTTCCGTTGCCAACGCCGCCGGCAAGGCTGCGTTAGCCGACAGGATCACAAACTGCATGTGATGGCGGCGAATAAACGCCACCTGCTCACGCTCGATGACGTCCCCGGACGGAACCTTGTTTTTGTGCGTTTGCATAACCTGCTTATAAAACAATCCGTTTTGAATAGCTTTCACCGACCGGTATTGATTTAATACCGACGACGAGTCTATGGGTGTGTTGAAGTCGCCGATGTTCACAACCGAAAGACCATCTCGCATGACGACCAAATAATCTCCCATGGGATACGCTGCATTATACTTCGAAAAAATATCTTTCAAGGCCCCTGCGTCCTTAATCGAAACACCGGCCTGAAGACGGTATTGCGCCACAGCCCGTTGCACCGCACTCAGATATTCCGACGAATGCACGTCCGGCGCATGCAGTCGTGAAAATGCCTGGGCTCCCTGCGCGAGCAATAAGGCCATCATCAGCATTAAACATGCCGTGCTATACTTCACCGCCCTACTCGAAAGCCGGTTATACACGTATATAACACCGACGGCCATCAGGATGTTTAACAACACAATGCTGATATTACTAAACACCTGAAAAGAATTCAGTTCCTGGTATAACAAAGCCCAGGCGCCGATACCACCCAGGATACACAGTATAACAACGCCTGCCGGTAAGAAATAACGCCTTGGCAGCCGTATCTTATTCACAACAATAAAGATCAGCAACGGCAACGCGACGGGTGCATATAAAATAAACAAGTGCAGCACACTCCCAACCACAATATTAAACCGTGTGCGCCACTGAAGACCGTCTGCCGCTTGCGCCAACAATTTTGCCGGCGCGGCAATTTCCGCTCCGCCCAACCCCAACTCATTTTGTTTGAAGATCGCATAAAAGATGAAGACACCACACACCGGCACCGCGAGACAAAGTACTTGCTGCCAGAACATGTGTGCCGGTACAGTCTTCCTGAAATACGCCACGACGACAACACCACCGGCAGCGCACCAAACCGGAAACGAAACGACGTTTGCCACCGGCAGACTACACAGGCAAAGCAGCGCCAGATTCGTTTGCCCATGTCGATACAACAACAAAGCCGACAACAGGAAAACATAAAAATACGACAGCTTGTTGATCGTGGGCGTCAGCACATTGAATTGCAAGCTTGCCAGGGATTGCAGGAAAGGATGGTATCGATAAAAATGAAAGTATATTCCACTGACAAACAACAGCGAAATCAACACCATGAACGAACGCCAGGGTATATCATGTTGGTGAACCAGCGCACCATATCCCAAAAACACAAACCAGAAAAAGAGTGGATATACCACCAGTTTGAGCGTGAGGTAATGATTCAAAGAAAATATCGTCGCCACCGCCGAGCCTCCCCACAAATCAAAATAATGATAAGGCTCCGCGCCGTGGTACGTCGCATCATAGATATTCAGAAAATTAAACCCGTTCTCATATCCGGTGAAGCCAATCATCTGAGATATTCGACTATACAGCACGTAATCTGTGTATCCATAGTCGGCCATGACGTCGTGCAGATCGGTATACAATGTCCACCAGCTCCACACAAACAGCAGCACCAGTGCCGCCAACGCAGATCCTACGACCGACCGGGCGGGCCGCACGACAGGTTTGATCGTTGCCCGGTTCTTCCGGACTTCCCAATACGCCAACGCCAGTATCGGAACAAAAACAAGATTTACTGTTATGCCGCCCGTACATACCGCGGCATAGACGATCAGTACCAACAGGTACCCCACAAATCCCCGGGTCAGCCACGATGCATACGGATTGCCTATGCGCCATCCAACCATGCGCTGCCCAATGCTTCCCAACAGACAAAGTACTCCCGCCGTCAGCAGGAGCACCACACCATATTGAACAAACAGGAAGCGCGCCTCGGTCATTTTGCTCGCTTTCGGGCAACCGCCAATACAGACGTACCGAGTGGGGGCGCTTTGAAGATTGCCATCTCCAGCTTCATCCAGATTTTGAACAATGTGTTCACTATCGGGGCAGGTGGTTTAAATCCGCGTTCGATGACTTTCTCTGGTGGCACAAACGCCAGGTATAGCTTGCGCAAAAGAGCGATGGGTATCAGCGATAATCCCCAATAGCCAACATGCAGCGGCTCCAGGCCACTGGCCTCCAACGCGGCGCGCAGGCTTTGCCGTGTGTACCGCCGCTTGTGACCCGCCGCCGTATCATACTTACTGAACAGTGTCTGCAAGGCCGGGACATTCACGACCACCAGGCCCCCGGGTTGCACGTGGTCATGCGCCGCCGTTAAAAAGCTGCGGTCATCATCGATATGCTCGATCACATCCAGCAGAAATACACCGACATACTTGCCCAGCATCTCCGCCTCTTGCTTATATATATCGTATACGTAAATGTTGCCTTTCACGGGAGGGATCTGTTGCAAGGCATACAGGTTCAGATCACAGCCATCGGTAATGAAGGCGGGATCGCGCTCGAGCTGTTGAATGAAGGCACCATGCCCACAACCGATCTCGAGAAAACGACCACCAGTTCCCGGTGTCAACGTACCGGCCTTGTGCAGCTGATGCACAATCGCACGAAAGCGCCACTCCATCCAAAAATGGTCGGGCGAGGCAATCGCGTACCACTCGTCTGCCATACTCACCGGGGCCGCCGGTGATAACATGATCACTTCTCTAGTCATGAATAATTTGTCCTTCTGTAATTCGCTCTTTGACAATAAACAATGGCCTGTTCTTTACCTGCAAAAACGTCCGCGACACGTACTCGCCGATGATACCGATCGAGACAAGCTGGATGCCACCGAATAAGATGACCATAAACAGCAGCGCCGTGAATCCCACCGGCACATCACCCCACACCAGTTTGCGCACGAGGGTAATAACAAAGTAGCCCACGGCAAGAATCAGGCAACACGCGCCGGAGAAGGTCAGAAACTTAATGGGAAAAACGCTGAAATTAAATATGCCTTCATAGGCCAGCTTCATCAACCGCGCCAGTGTGTATTTGGGCTCCCCGCCCGCCCGCGCATCCCGGTCATACGGAACACCCTTCTGGTTGAAGCCTATCCAACTGCGCAGTCCCCGCAGGAAGCGGTTGTCCTCGGGCATGCTGTTGATGATATTGGTCACCCGTCTGCTGATCATCGAAAAGTCACCCGAATCCAGAAATACCGGTGTGTTGGAAATACGCTGGAGCAAGCGATAGAACAAAAAATAGCTCATTCTCTTAAACGCTCCTTCCTTCCGCTTTTTCCGCACGCCATAAATGACGTCAAAACCTTCGAGGTAACATTGATAGAATTCGAAAAACAACTCCGGTGGGTCTTGCAGGTCACCATCCAGGATCATGACAGCTTCCGTCGCCCGTGCATACCGCAGACCTGCGCTGAGCGCATATTGGTGACCGAAGTTGCGCGAAAGAAAAATGCAATGATACCGTGGATTGTTCAGGGCCACCTGCCGCATCAGGTAAGGCGTCTCATCCCCACTACCGTCGTCAATGAGGATCACTTCCAGTGTCTGCTCCACACGTTCCGCCAACGCATCGATCCGTTGAATGAGCTTTTGAAACACCAGTGCCTCGTTGTACAGCGGAATAATGAAGGATATCTGCGGGGTCATTCGGAAAGTTCCTGTGATAGAAGGGCGCTAAATTCTCTCTAATTCCCGATTTTTAGGTGAATTTACAATGAAATTATTTTTACTCATACCGTACCCGGTAAAAGAATCGCCCTCCCAGCGCTTTCGCTTTGAACAGTATTTCCCCTTACTGACAACAACCGGTATCACCTATCGATACCAATCCTTTTGGGATCTCCAGGCATGGAGAATCCTGTACAAAAAAGGCCACGCTGTTCAGAAGGTCATGGGCTTTGTGCGCGGCATGCTGCGCAGAATGTTCGCACCGGTCCTCATACTCTCGTACGACATGGTCTTCATCCACCGCGAAACGATGCCCGTCGGTCCGCCGGTATTGGAGTGGTTCATTGCCAGGGTATTGCGCAAAAAAATCATCTATGATTTCGACGACGCCATCTGGCTTCCCAATACGTCTGATGCCAACAGCATCGCGGCACGTATAAAATGGCACAGCAAGGTGGCCGCCATTTGCCGGTGGAGCTATAAGGTTAGTTGCGGCAATGCTTACTTAGCCGACTACGCCCGGCAGTTTACGCCACATGTCGTGATCAACCCGACCACTATCGACACTGACCACCTTCACAATCCGGCGCTCTATCCACAGCAACCTGCCCGGACTGTCACCACCATCGGCTGGACGGGCTCGCACTCTACACTCAAATATCTCGACGACATTGTCCCGGTGCTTCAAACATTGGAAGCACGGCACGGTAACAGCATCGAGTTTGTCGTCATTGCCGACAAAGCCCCCACGCTGGCGCTCAAACACTTTCGCTTCGTGCCCTGGCGCAAAGAGCAGGAGGCGCAAGACCTATTACAGATCGACATTGGCATTATGCCGTTGACCGATGACATCTGGGCCAAAGGTAAGTGCGGCTTCAAAGCCCTGCAGTACATGGCACTGGAGATACCCGCCGTCATCGCGCCGGTGGGTGTCAATACGGAAATCGTTGACCCGGGGGAAAATGGATTCTTATGCAGTACGCCATCGGAATGGCTAGACGCACTGGAAGTGTTGATCAAACACAAAGACCAGCGACGCCGCATGGGCGAAAAAGGCCGGGAAAAGATCCTCCGTGCCTACTCCGTACGCTCCAATGCATCGACCGTACTAGGTCTGTTCACAAAATACAACTGAATTAACGTCAGGGTATAAAATGGCAGCAACGGAATCTTATACCGACTTAGGGTGCCGAAGTTGAACGACGACACGCCGACGGCAAAGGCAAAGGTAATGCTGAATACCAGGCAAAAAATTACGTGCGGGTTTGCCAGCGAACGCGTGATCATCCGCCGTCGCGCCACCAGTACATAGAGTGTTAATACCAACAATGCCGTCGACTCCAGTGCCGACATCAGCATCAACGGATTACGAACCTCCCAGAGGTACGGGCGGAAGAGCGATACGTTCACCGCCTGCGGAGCGAGCTTCATCATGCCGCCGAAAGAGCCGTCGAGCTCCCCCAGCGAATAGGTACTACCGGCATCGCGGCCCGTTTGATACGCGATATCATACGCCGTAAGCTTTGCCGTGCTGCCCAGCTTCTCGAGCGCATACCGCGGATCATCCTTCCCCACCTGTGCTACTGCATAGTACCCCAGTGTTGCCACGAGCATGGTAACGACCGGAAACATTAGCATTTTCAGCATCGCCGAGCGTACATATGTCAGATTGACGGCATATACCCATACTATAACGGCCGGCAGGTAACATAAAAGAATATACTTCTTGATCAGAAAAATAAAGTATAAGGATACAATCAGCGCGATCAACCGCGATACGCTGAATTGTCTGTCCAGAAAAATGCGTTTTATGCAAAATGTTGCAACGCCCAGGCCCGCCAGCGTAATGGTGTCCTTGAGCAGCCCCGACCCCCAAAAAACAACCGAGGGAATAAACAGCGTTGCCAGCGCGGTCCATTTATGTTGCTCGGGGGCAAGCTCGTAAAATGAACGGAAGAGCATCCATAAACCAATAAAGCTCACAACCGAGAATAATACCGCCGTGGCCGAATACGATGAAAATGTGATCAGGTCAAACACCGCGGCAATGCGGATGACAACGAACGATTGAGCATCCCGAAAAAAAGCAATACGGCTCGCGTACTCGTACACATCGCTGTGCATTTTTCCATTTGAAAACAACAATTTGAATCCCGTCTCCGGGTTGTCCATAAAGGCCCTCCAAATGTGCCGGCTGCCGTGTGTATGAAAATTATAGGTATCCCCGCCGTTGTAATAAAATTGGTATACAAACCCGAGCGCTAGCGCCCCCACGATCTTCGCAGTCAGCGCCGGAAAAAAATAGCGACGCGTCCAATCATCCGTTACCCGGGAGTAAACCAGATACGCGCCGACATACACCAGCACGATCACAAACGGTGTCACGATAAGATCCCTGAGCTCCACTTATTGTTTTTTAGTGGGATTCATTAGTCGCCTTTCTCCAATCGTTTTAGCTTCCACTTGGCATCTTTGTAAGCCTCGTCCTTGCGCCCCGCTTTCTTCTGCACCGCCTTAAACCAGGTCTTAGCTTCCGCCTTGCGTCCTTGTTTTTCAGCAATCTCGCCCAGGGCAATCATGGAGTAGAGGTAATAACCCGATTCCGTTGCGCCGATCTGCTCGGCAAACTTCATGCATAGCTCATACTGCTTCTTGGCGTCGTCCAGCTTACGCCGCGCCTCGTAGATTTGCCCCAGGAAGAACGACGCATACCGGCCGCTGGTGGCTTCGTAGCCCACCTGGCCACTGTCGATCTTCGCCAGGATGTTCTTACAAACCGGCTCTGCTTCCACATACCGACCCAGCGAATACAACATTCGTGCATAATACCGATGAAAATAAGGATTGTCCGGATAGGTTTGAAAAAGGTATTCACTGATTTGAAAGGCTTGCTGCTGGTCTTTCTCGTAGCTGTTCAAAATACGCATCAACCAGACCATCGCCTCCGTGCGTGTATAAAAGGCGTTGTACGACACCTCTTTCAGCTGCTTCAGCCCCAGGGCCTTGTCGCCCTTCCGGAAGAACCAAAGCACGGGCCGCAACGCGGGATAATTCTCGGGTACCCACACCGAAAAGTAATTATACAACGCATCGCCAAAGAGTAACTCAGGGCTCAGGTTTTCTTGCTCCTTGCCTTCCTCGAGATAGTTCAGTGCGCTTTTCCCGGCCGAGGCCGCCTTGCGCCAATTCTTACGTTCTTCATCCGAATACAAGCGGCCTTTGAAACCGTACGCCGCTGCCAGAAAGAAGGCTGCTTCCGTTTTGTAGGCCGGGTAATCGTCATACAGCTTCTCGCCCACCTCGATGGTCGAGTCCATATACGCCAGGAACTTCTCGTCGTGCGATGTGTCCTTGGTGTTCGGCATGATCTTCCACCACTCGATCAGTCCCATCAGGAAATACGGCAGCGGGTGCCACCGGTAGCGGGCCCGCAGGTATTGAAACTGGAACTCCGCCTCGGGAAACTTAAAATTATACAGATCGTTCAACGCCTGAGTACACTCCAGCTGGACCCCCACATTGGAAAGCAAAATGATGGTCGTATCTTTTCGGGTACTGGGCTGCGCCTGGCTCCGGATGTCGGCAACCAGCAGGAGAACCACCACGAGAAGGAAAATCTTGAATACAGAACACTCCATGCACGAAACTAAATCTTTCTTTGCTGCCGACAAAAAGCTGCTTTTTATCCTGTTATGTATGGCCTCCCTGTTGTTGTTATACATCAAAATTGCATTTATTGAAAACGAGACCGCCGCGTTCGAATTCCTGCAAGATCGCCCCCAGGGCGGCATCCTGCAGATCATCAACGCCGTTAAATACTTTTCCATCCCCTTTGTCTACGCCTGGAAATTCGTCGTCATCACCTTTGTCATCTGGGTGGGATGTTTCATGTTTGGCTACCGCGTCACCTACAGCCAGTGCTTCGGGGTTGTCATCGGCGCCGAATTTATCTTCCTCCTTCCCGAGGTTCTGAAAATCGCCTGGTTCATGGTCATCGAGACCGACCCTACTTATAACGACATACGCGGGTTCTACCCGCTATCCCTCATGCATTTTTTTGATTACAACACCCTTGACAAACGCTGGGCCTACCCCCTGCGCGCCCTCAATGTATTTGAGGTCGCGTATTGCTTCGCCCTGGTGGCCGGCATCCACCACTATGCGCAAAAAGACCGGCGCTACGTCTGGACCATCGTTTTGTGCTCCTATGTGCTTATTTTCCTACTCTGGCTGGTGTTTTATGTGATCGTCTACAAATAACCCCGGAGCACCGTTTTTAGGCATTATTTACTTATTTTCGCCCCCTAAGTCTTTAAAACCTCATGAATTCAACTTTTCAGAAATTCAACAACATCGTTGGCTGGGGCGTCTTCGCGATTGCGCTCATAAGCTACTGGCTTACCATGGAAGAAACAGCCAGCTATTGGGACTGCGGTGAGTTCATTTCCGTTTCCTACAAGCTGCAAGTACCCCACCCTCCGGGAGCTCCGTTGTTCCTCCTCATCGGGCGCATGTTCTCCTTCCTCGCCATGGGCGATGTTACAAAAGTTGCATACTGGATTAACTTCAGCAGTGTACTCGCCAGCGCGTTTACCGTACTGTTCCTGTTCTGGTCCATTACCCTGTTCGGCCGCAAGCTGATGAAAATCCGCCCTTCGGAAGAGATTCCGTCCGACAAAATATGGGTGCTGCTGGGCGCCGGCCTCGTGGGGTCACTGGCTTACACCTTCTCCGACTCCGCCTGGTTCTCAGCCGTGGAAGCGGAAGTGTACGCCATGTCATCATTCTTCACCGCCTTTGTGGTGTGGGCCATGATGAAGTGGGATGTCATTGAAGACGAATCCAAGGCCAACCGCTGGCTGCTCCTGATCTTTTATATGATGGGCCTTTCCATCGGCGTCCACTTATTGAACCTCGTAACGATCCCCGCACTGGCGCTCGTATATTACTTTAAAAAGTATACACCTACCATGTGGGGTGTGATTGCCTCCATGTTGATCAGCTTACTGATCATCTTCTTTATCAACGAGATCATCATCCCCGGATTGCCGACGTTCGCCGGCCACTTCGAAGTATTCTTTGTCAACACCCTCGGCCTGCCGTTCAACACCGGCGCGTTGGTCTTTACGATCATACTGGTTTCCGCACTGGTGTGGGGCATCGTGTTCTCGCAAAAGCGGCAGCGCGTCGTGCTCAACACGTTCCTCAACGCTGTAGCCTTCATTCTCGTAGGCTACGCATCGTACGCCCTGGTCGTGATCCGCTCGAACGACAACCCGCCGATCGACGAAAATGATCCGTCGGATGTGATGAGCTTCGTAAGCTACCTCAAGCGCGAGCAATACGGTAGCCGTCCGTTGCTGTACGGACCGTACTTCACCGCCCAGGTAACCGGCATTAAAGAAGGCGCCGCCATCTACAAGAAAGGCAAAGACAAATACGAGATCAAAGACCATAAATTTGAATACGAGTACGACCCCGGTCAGCAAACCTTTCTGCCACGGATTTATAGCAGCGACCCCGAGCACGCACGCATCTACCGCTCCGAGTTGAATCTGCAGGAAGGCGAAAAGCCGAAGTTCTTCTCCGACAACCTGCGTTTCATGTTCGAGCACCAGATCGGCAACATGTACATGCGTTATTTCATGTTCAACTTCGCCGGCCGCGAGAGCGACATTCAAGGCGCCGACTGGCTCAGTCCGATGCACTGGTTTGACAAGCTGCCGACGGAGCTGGCCGAAAATGCCGGCCGCAACAACTTCTTCATGATCCCGTTCGTGCTCGGTCTCATCGGCATGTTCTGGCAATCGGTACACAACACGCGTAACTTCGTGGTGGTAGCCCTGCTCTTCATCCTCACGGGTGTAGCGCTGGTCGTATACCTCAACTCGCCGCCGACCGAGCCGCGCGAACGTGACTATATCTACACAGGCTCATATTATGCTTTCTGTTTCTGGATCGGCTTTGCCGTCATTGCCATTGCAGAGTGGTTAGGTAGAATAGTAGGCAATCTAAAGACCGCGGCCGTCATCGCCACGCTGGTTTGCTTTTCGGCGCCCGTGCTCATGGCACAACAAGGCTGGGATGATCACAACCGCGCGAACCGCTACTTCTCCGTAGACTCTGCGGTAAACTATTTACAATCCTGCGCGCCGGAAGCCGTGCTGTTTACCGGGGGTGATAACGATACCTTCCCCCTCTGGTATGCACAGGACGTGGAAGGTGTGCGCACCGACGTACGCGTAATCGTGTTGAGCTACTACAACACCGACTGGTACATCGACCAGACTACGCGCGCCGCATACGAATCGAAGCCGTTCCCGTATACCCTTACGGTAGAAAACTACCGCGACGACAAGACACAGTACATTCCGTACTACAATGCAGGCATCAAACAGATGGACCTGAAGAAATACCTGGAGCTGCTGCGCGACAACAATAAAAGCCTACTGCACCCCGAGTATCGCGGCGAGCGCTATATGCTGCCTACTAAAGACATCGTGTTGAAAGTGGATGTTGATAAAGTGCGTAGCCTGGGCATCATTCCCGAAGGCATGGACAGCCTCGTGGTACCCGAAATGCACCTGCGCGTAAAAGGAAACGCCCTGGAAAGAAAAGACCTGGCGATGCTCGATATGCTGGCCTCCGCCAACTGGGAGCGTCCGCTCTATGTCAACAATACGTCACTGGCACAATTCAATGTGGACCTGAGCCGCTACGTGGTACAGGAAGGCAACGCTTATCGCATTCTGCCGGTGTTTAATCCCAACTCGTTCAACCAGGCCGAATTGGTCAACACCAAAGTGAGCACGGAGAATATGCTGAAGAAATTCCAGTTCCGCAACCTGGACGATCCGAACGTATACTATACACAGGACTATCGCAATTTCGTGCTCAACCATCGCAGCAGCTTCAACTCCCTGGCACAGGCACTCGTCAACAAAGGCGAAACCGCCAAAGCCCGCGAAGTATTGCTGTTCAGCCTGTCGCACATGCCCGACACGTCAATCCCCTATGACTACACGTCGGCGCAAGCTGTCGCCCTGCTCTTCGAAGTAGGCGAAAAAGCAAAAGCCCTCGAGATTGCGAACATCATGTGGCCCCGCGCCGACGCCCTGGCCGACTACTACATCCGCACGCGCGACTACGGCCGCGACCTGCAGGTAAACGTCATCATCCTCGGCGAGCTGCAACGCGTACTGGCACAATACGGCGAGAAAGAGCTGGCCGAGAAGGTCGAAAACGCATACTCGAAGCACGGCGCCGCCCTGCAGCTCGACCGTTCGAACTTCTAGTCGAAAACATCACCCAATACCAAAAGAGGTTGCATCCGGCAACCTCTTTTCTTTTATAGCCAACCCATTTTCCTACTTTTGCCGTGTGACCCGCGGAAGCACCCTGATACTGATCGTATACGCCATGACCATGCTCAGCTACGGCGCACTGGAAATGGGTCACGACCTCCTGCACTACCTCGACGCCCACAGCCACATTCACGTCCATCACCACGAGCATGGGCACGACCACACAATTAACGATCACCATCATCATTCCCACGACGAGGTACATAGCCATATCCATGCCTCTGAGCCCGCTAGTGCGGAGCTGCCGTCGTTGGTGAGTCTCTTCCTCTACACACAATCTCTCGCGGACATTCTCTTCATACGTCACCTCCTGGATCGTATACCACCGATCGGGACGAATGTACCCCGTTCATTATACCGCTCTCCCACGACCCCACCTCCCCGGTGCTAAGCCACCATCGATTAACATTTTAGAGGTTCATTCATACCCCCGTATAAAAATGCGCACCTGGCGCAATGCAAGGGCATGAACCCCAGATCATTTTTGACTATTTCTTCCATGAAACAAAGTATACTATCAATACTATACATAGTACTGTTAGCCCCTACCCTCTTGTTTGCACAAAGCACGGGCACGCTAACAGGCACAATCACGCAAGAGGGCAAGGTCCCCTTGCCCGACGTAAACGTCTACCTGCCGTCATTGAACCGTGGCACCTCCACCGACAAGCTCGGCCGCTTCAAGATCACCGATCTACCCTCCGGCCAATATGATATCCATATATCCTTTGTCGGTTACGCCGCCGTGCAACAACCTGTCATGATCCAATCCAGCGAAACATCCGTCTTCAACGCCATGCTCAAACCCGGCGACTTATTACTGGAAGACGTCGTCGTACAGGATCAGCTGGCACAGGAGACAAACACACTCTCGCAGGTAGACATCCGCTTACGCCCGATCAACACGTCGCAGGATATTCTGCGCATGGTCCCCGGCCTCTTCATCGCGCAGCATGCCGGTGGCGGTAAAGCCGAGCAGATCTTCCTGCGCGGATTCGACATCGATCACGGCACCGACATCAACCTGGAAGTAGACGGTCTGCCCGTTAACATGGTGTCACACGCGCACGGCCAGGGTTACTCCGACCTGCACTTTCTTATTCCTGAGATCGTCGGCACCGTAGATTTTAACAAAGGCCCTTACTATGCCGCCAGGGGAAACATGACGACGGCCGGCTACGCCGCGTTCCACACCCGCGATGCGCTCGACCAGGATATGATCAAGGTCGAAGGCGGCCGCTTCGGCACCTTCCGCAACGTGAATGCCATTACCCTGTTCGACAAGCAGCAAGATGACCGGCGCAGCAACGCCTACATCGCTTCCGAATACTTCCGCACCGATGGATTCTTCGACGCAAACCAAAACTTCAACCGGCTGAACTTAATGGGCAAGTATACCGCTTACCTCGACGGCAGTCAGGTCGTTACGGCAGGGCTGTCGACGTTCAACAGCCGGTGGGATGCCTCGGGGCAGGTACCTGCGCGCGCCGTCGCCAACGGCGACATCACCCGCTTTGGTTCGATCGATCCCACGGAGGGCGGCGAGACGTCGCGTTCGAATGCCTGGATCAAACACCTGAAGACGCTCGACAACGGGGCTGTGATCGAAAACCAGCTATACTACAGCCGGTACGATTTTAACCTCATCTCGAATTTTACGTTCTTCCTGAACGATCCTATCAACGGCGATCAGCTTACACAGAGCGAAACCCGCAACATCTATGGCTATCGCGGCAGCTACACGCAGGATCTTACGCTCGCCGGCCTGCCGGTGCAAAGTGAAGTCGGCGCAGGCTTTCGGTACGATGACATAAACGATATACACTTGTATCACACCCGGTCGCGCAGGGTATTTCTAAAAGACATCGCGCGCGGCGACATCGACGAGACAAACCTGTATGCCTACATGCAGGAGACACTTCACCTCTCGCCAAAGCTCTCGGTAAACGCCGCCGTACGCCTCGATCATTTCACCTTCAACTATATCGATGCGCTCACACCCGAGTACGACCGGCAAAGTGTCAGCAAGGCCACCGTCAGCCCCAAGCTTAACGTCAGCTACAACGCCACGCGCAAGCTAAACCTGTTTGTGAAAAGCGGTATCGGCTTTCACTCCAATGATACACGCGTGGTCGTAGCCCAACACGGCGAGGACATCCTGCCAAAGGCTTACGGCGTCGACGTCGGTGCAACCTTGAAGGTAAGCAACAGGCTGTTACTGACCGCCGCCGCCTGGACACTGCACCTCGATCAGGAGTTTGTCTACGTCGGCGATGAAGGCGTCGTCGAACCCGGTGGCAAAACCGCGCGCCAGGGTCTTGACCTTTCCCTACGTTATCAGATCATGCCCTGGCTCTACCTCGACGGCGACGTAAACCTGACAGATCCCAAAGCAAAAGATGCTCCCGAAGGTGAAGATTATATTCCGCTGGCGCCCACGCTCACCAGCATCGGCGGTATTTCGTTCCGGCTGAAGAATGGCATCAACGGCAGCCTCCGCTATCGTTACATGGGTGATCGCGCCGCGAACGAAGACAACTCGGTCGAAGCAAAAGGATACTTCCTCGCCGACGCCGTGCTAAAGTATACACGCGCTAAATTCGAGCTGAGCTTTGTAGCCGAGAACCTGTTCAACGAAGCGTGGAACGAAGCCCAATTCGATACCGGGTCAAGACTTCAAAACGAGATCGATCCGGTCTCCGAAATACACTTCACTCCCGGCACGCCCTTCTTCTTCAAGACGGGAATCTCGTTCTTCTTTTAACTTGCACCTGGCTCGTGCCGGCGCCGTCTCCTAAAAGAGGCATTTGGTTGGAATCCAAATGCCTCTTTTTTTTTAGCATGTCGGTATATAAAAAATCACCCAATAGCTATTTGTTCCACTGGCAACCCGACGGCATTTCTTCACGTTGTTACGGCACCTCAAAAAAGTATACACTTGTCCAACCCCCATTTTTATCATGCAAACAAAGTTTCTCCTACCGCTGTACGCCAGTTGCCTCCTGTTACTCGCACTAACCACATCTTCATGTAGTAGCGACGACAACAACAAATCCGAAAACGACGGTACGCTCTCCCTGCGCTTCACTAACCCTACCAGCGGCCAGACCATCAGCGGCACCGTTACCGTATCCCTGCAGGCCGAAGGTACCAGCACGCCCGACAAAATAGATCTATACCTAAACGACGCCCTGATCGAAACCCTCACCATTACACCCTATTCATTCTCCTGGAACACAACGACACTGACCGCCGGCGCCTACCGCCTGAAAGCCGTTGCCATCGACCTCGCGGGACGCGAGGCAGAAGCAAGCGTACAGGTGACACTACAACCATCCCAAACACAGGAGCTTCTGACCGTACCGGTACGCGCAGGTTTCTTCCACGGTACCAACCGACCGGAGAAAGGGTACATTGTCATCACCGATCACGACTGGAACCTCATCGTTTCCGGCGAGCTTCAAAATGACAAAACACTAACCCTCGCTTCAAATACTTTTACAGGCGACGACTTCATTGTAACAGAGCTCTATATAAACAACGATTACATCAATGCCACGTCGTATCTTCATACCGCCGCGGGCACCTGGTCGTTGAACGATCCCTATTTATTAGAAGCGCGCAATCCGATCAACGTGTCCGTTAACTTCCTAACAAGCGGCGCCAACTACACGGTAAGCACCAACGCAAATTTCTCTTCGCCCTCCATTTACAGCAATGCCTTTTTTAACGAGCTCAACCTGCTGTCAAAAGATCTGGACCTTACCGTTTCACCGGGCAAGCTTTACGTAACTCAGTATGGCCAGGGCGCCCTGTACTTCCATATGTATGATGACAACACCATTGTAAAAGGCGGCCAGTACAAGGTCGACCTCTCCCAAATAAACACCGATGATATCCGCTACCAGCTTCTCGACCATCCGGTAGAAGTAGAGCCTGGTCGGAACGCAACGGTCGAGCTTTTCGGACTCACAACGGCCGGCTCATTACAAGAGGGTTTCCGCATCGGCATCTTTCAACAGTTCGATAACGTCCTGGCCTACTTCCTGCCGCCCGACGATTTTAATCCCTTTCAGGACTACTTCTCTATTACATCTTTTACCTGGCAAAATCGAGAAATCGAAAACTCCGGCTTCGGTCTGTACGACTTAAGCCGTCCCGAAGTCCAGGCTACCATCAGCGACGAGACCACGGCAGGCCTGACCTTCACCACCAGCGGCGATCTTGATCTCTTCCAGCTGACATTCGATGTTGGTGAAGACGCAACCTTTGTGGACGGAACCTGGCGGGTTGTTGGCCCCGCTGTCAACGACCAACACATTCAGGCTCCCGAACTGCCAGAGTACATCCAGGATGCTCTTTGGTTTACAGACTTCAAGACCGTTCGTGTTAAAGGGAAGGTTCGTCTAATTGACTATACATCGCTTGACAGCTATGCCGACATCACGACACATATCCGAAACACACCGCGCGGCTTTACGGCGCTAAACGATAAAAAAGAAAAAAAACAAGTAGATCTAGACTTTAGAAATTAACGATAGATACATTTAGATCTCTGGCGCGAGTGTCGCACCGGCGCTAACGCTTAGTGCGACACTCGCGTCAGAGATGGCGTTAAGCACCGGGCGTTAGCAGAAGCGTTGAATTCCACACCGCAATCGTATGCGGAAATAATAGGCAATAACCGGAAATTATAGGACAAAAGCTGTCATTTGCGGCCATCCACGGCTCCCTCATTTGCAAAGATCACCACGATCGTGTTCTTTAGAGATATATAAAAAAGATATCACGACTTCCCCAAAATTTGCCTTGCAGGGACCGGATATAAAGGGGATGTCCTAGTGTTGAGCTAGAGTCAAGCTAGACTTAAGCTAGAGATAAGCTAGTGCTAAAAGGACTAGGACAACAGTCGCATATCCCTCGCAACAGACGCGGGTATATAGATAGTACGAATGGATTTTGCCGACTTGCGGCGACCTTTTTTTGGGGTCGTCCTGGAATGTTATTGCAATCAATTAACCAATTATAAACGTATGGCAACATTAAAAGGGCTCGATATAACCGGGCCGTTAGGAAATCTCAGCATCTACGAGATTCGTGGCGTCGATAAAAAAATCGTTCGTCAGAAAGGCGGTCCTGATCGCAAAGACGTCCTGCATGGCGAGAATTTTTCCAACACGCGACGACATCATCGGGAGTTTACGGCTGTCACGCTGGCTGCACAGCATGTGCGGTGGACGTTTCACACCCTTCGGGACTTGTCAGGCGGGTTCAACTTCACCGGGCCCATCAATGCACTCATCAGGCTCGTACAAAAGCAAGATGGCCTGAGTGAATGGGGCACACGCAATATTGTTCTTTCCCGATACCCTGACGTGCTGCGAGGCTTCCCACTCAATAAAGTAAACCTGTTTGATACGATCGTCCGGACCACACTGGAGTGGTCCCTGGACCGCCCCACCCGCACAGCCCGTGTTGCGATCCCTGCACTGATGCGAGGGGTCAATTTTCTTCCACAGGACGATCATGCGCTATTCCGCTTCGAGATCTCGATGGGTATGGCACCAGACTTTACTTATGACCACGACCGCAAAGAGTTTCTTCCTCCGAAATGGTATGGAAGTCTCAATAACGGTACGGGTACGCTTAAAGCAGAAACATCCTGGTACCCCGCCAAGCAAGGCTGCCCATCCTCCACATTGGAAATAGCGCTGGACCGCATACCAGAAGACGAAGCCTATACGCTGGTACTCACAATCGGCATCCGCTTCGGAGCGCTATACGGCGATAGCATCGTCAAAGAAGTGAAATACGCCGGCGCCGCGAAGATCCTCGGCGCAGCAGGCGCATAATATATTCTGGCGCGAGTGTTTAACGCTCGCGCCAGGCTTAAGGTTCGTCGCATTAGAAACAACGTATCGCCTAGGCATCCAACGTACCGGGTACTGAAGATTTTGGAGTTGTTTGAAAAATTATGCGCCTAATTTATCGCGATGAATTATATTTGGCCTTTAACTGTATGCAGAAGATTAAAGATCAGGTATTCAACATCAACGATGCCACCTCGTTTGTCAAGCAACTTCGGAATTATGAAATCAAGAAGATTCTTAGCGAAGCAAGTCTAAGGGCTTATCTCTCAGAACGGTACCAGATCGAAAATCTATCGAAGGTAAAAACAACCTTCATGTGGAAATCACTGAAGGAGTTGCAGATAGCACCTGTCAATTGGGTTCACTACAGCCCGATCATGCTAACCTTACAAGAAGATCCGGATCACGAGGCAGCGATGGAGTACTGTCTCACCATTGTGCACGACGAGATCTTTGCGTCCATCAAGCACCTTATTTAATCTTTTACTTCTTCCCGAGCATAAGAATCTGCTCCAGGTCTTCTTCCGATTTGTAAAACTTCCCTTTGTACTTGAAGTCGTGTTTCGTACAGAAAACCATGTGTACATTTCCTTTTTCGTCGGTCATTAATATCCGCCATGTTGGAGAGAACTTTATTGAATCCAATTCGGCGTTATTTATAGCGTCAACAAATTGCGTTACAACGTCACGGTCGTTGACTATTTTGGCATTATCCAGCGAGGAAGTATTTTCTTCAATTCTGATCTCTTCGATTTGATTTGCCTTAAACATTTCGGGTTTGCTGCATCCCGCGAGCACGAGCAGAAAACAAATACACCAAATCAGGTTCTTTTTCATGTCATTTATTCTTTATACGACTCATCGATATACGACCTTCAAAAAAAAGCGGCTACCTTTTAGGTAGCCGCTCTCGTATTATTCTTTACATCACGGCTTACAAGTGAATCACTTCACCATAAGCAGCCGCAGCCGCTTCCATAATCGCTTCACTCATTGTCGGGTGCGGATGCACTGACTTGATGATCTCGTGGCCTGTTGTCTCCAGCTTACGTGCTGCTACGACTTCGGCAATCATCTCGGTTACGTTCGCACCGACGAAGTGCGCGCCTAACCATTCGCCATACTTCGCATCAAAGATCACTTTCACAAAGCCGTCGGTAGCGCCGGCAGCCTTTGCTTTGCCCGAAGCCGAGAAGGGAAACTTGCCCACTTTGATCTCGTAGCCGGCTTTCTTCGCGCCTTCTTCGGTATACCCTACCGAAGCGACCTCTGGTGTGCAATAGGTACAGCCGGGGATGTTATTATAGTTCAGCGGCTCAGGATTCTGACCGGCGATCTTTTCTACGCAAATGATACCTTCGGCAGACGCTACGTGTGCCAGGGCCTGGCCTTTTACGATATCACCGATAGCATATACGCCGGGCACGTTGGTTTGGTAGAAGTCGTCTACCAACACTTTGCCTTTCTCGGTCTTCACGCCCACGTCTTCCAGGCCTATACCTTCCAGGTTGGTTGCTACACCTACTGCCGACAGGACGATGTCCGCTTCCAGTTTGATCTCGCCATCGGGCGTTTTTACGGTTGCTACACAGCCTTTGCCAGAGGTATCAACTTTCGTTACTTCCGAGTTGACATAGATCTTCATGCCATCCTTCTTGAAGATCTTATCAAGTGTTTTTGACACTTCCTCGTCTTCAACCGGCAGAATACGCGGCAGGAACTCGATGACAGTCACTTCCGTGCCCAGTGCATTATAGAAGTACGCAAACTCGATGCCGATGGCACCTGAGCCTACGACCAGCATTTTCTTGGGTTGCTCGGGCAGTACCATGGCCTCGCGGTAGCCGATGATCTTCTTGCCGTCGATCTTCATGGCGGGTAGCTCGCGTGAGCGGCCACCGGTTGCCACGATCGTATGTTTCGCTTCGTAGTCGGTCTTCTTACCGGCGGCATCGGTCACTTCCACTTTGCCACCTTTCTTCAGTTTACCGAAACCTTCGAGAAGGTCGATCTTATTTTTCTTGAACAGGAATTGTACACCTTTGCTGTTGCTGGCGGCCACGTCGCGGCTGCGCTTTACTATACCTGCAAAATCGGCTTTAAAGTCTTTTACCTCTACACCGTAATCTTTGGCGTGCTTGATGTATTCAAAAACGTTCGCGCTTTTCAACAATGCTTTGGTGGGGATACAGCCCCAGTTGAGGCAGATACCACCTATTTCGGCCTTCTCCACTACCCCTACCTTCATTCCCAGTTGAGAGGCACGGATGGCTGCCACGTACCCCCCGGGACCACTCCCGATCACAATCAGATCATATTTTGACATAGTATAGGATTTATAATTCGCTGCCAAATATACGCGGTGCCACTACATTTACGCAACGTTTGAAATAAGGAATGCTCCCGCCGCCATTTTCTCGTGTTTTTGCTGGAATTGACTATTTTTGGCACTTTTTGGCAGCGATCCTTTCGGCCAAACCGGAGGGTGCGACATTTAATTTTAACACCGGAATTTGAACTTTTTGGTATGAAACTATTACAAGGAAAAACAGCGCTTGTCACAGGCGCATCAAAAGGCATCGGAAGGTCTATTGCCTTGAAGTATGCCGAACAAGGCGCACAGGTGGCCTTCACATATCTGTCCAGCGTGGAGCAAGGACAAGCCCTTGAAGCGGAGCTTACCGCCAAAGGTGTGAAGGCGAAGGGTTATCGCTCGGATGCATCCGACTACGCGCAAGCGGAAAAGCTGATCAACGATGTGATCGCTGACTTTGGCTCGCTGGACATCCTCGTAAACAATGCCGGCATCACGGCCGATACACTGCTGCTGCGCATGACTGTAGAGATGTGGGACAAGGTGATCAACGTCAACCTGAAATCTTGCTTCAATACCGTGAAGGCTGTCACCAAACAAATGATGAAACAGAAAGGCGGCTCGATCATTAACATGACGTCGGTGGTAGGTCTGAAAGGCAACGCCGGTCAGGCTAACTATGCGGCATCGAAAGCCGGTATCATTGGCTTTACGAAGTCGGTTGCCCTGGAGCTTGGCTCGCGTGGCATTCGCGCGAACGCCGTGGCACCCGGTTTCATTGAGACCGAAATGACGGCAGTGCTCGACCAGAAAGTCGTGCAAACGTGGCGCGACGCCATTCCGCTGAAACGCGGTGGCCGCCCCGAAGACGTCGCCGATGCGTGTGTGTTCCTGGGCTCGGATATGTCTACGTACATCTCCGGCCAGGTGCTGCAGGTTGACGGCGGCATGCTGACCTAGCGATTCAAAATTCATCCGCCACACACTGTCAACCAGGTGTGGCGGATCTTTTTCAGATCCCACCCGGCGCGGTTCAAAAAAGCGCCTCTACGATATTCCCAGTGCGGTTTTTACACAAATTCCCGAACGCTTGTACGGTGTTTTGCCATAATTTTTTTCTGACGGCGTTTGGAAAGCAGCTTTTCAGGCTCTAGGTTTGTAGTATCAAAGTCGAATGGGCATACCTGCCAATCGATTTATAAAGAAGCGCGGAGAGACAGGCTCTAAGAAGCGCTAGCAACCACTCCCAATAGGGAAAAGGTGCTAAATCCTGACTCCGGCTTGGATGGTCCAGGCCGGGAAATATAAAACGATGAAAATGAAAAGCATCATCAACACCATCTTTCCCGGATCGGCCCTTCTTCAGGGTCCGCGTGCTTACGTCTCTGCTTTATTCAGCTCTATTATTTGTTGTATGTGCAACAACGCGTGTTGTTGTATGTGCCGTTGCTAGCAGCGCACCGCCATTAGCAACACACTAGCGTACGATCTACCCGGTGACAGGTACGATTACGGCTACGTCCACGTCGCGCCACCTCTACAACAAATCATTCACTGAATAAAACATTAACATCATGTCAACCTTACGTTTCGAAACACTACAGCTTCACGCAGGCCAGGAAATAGATCCCACAACAGGCGCACGCGCCGTACCCATTTACCAAACTACCTCGTACGGTTTCCGCGACTCCGAGCATGGCGCCAACCTCTTTGCCCTCAAAGAATTTGGCAACATCTATAGCCGCATCATGAACCCGACCAACGACGTGTTTGAAAAACGCCTCGCAGCATTGGAAGGCGGCGTTGCAGCACTCGCGACGGCTTCGGGACAAGCTGCGCAATTCATTGCCCTCAATAATATACTTCAGGCCGGTGACAATTTTGTTACCACAACGTTCTTATACGGCGGCACCTATAATCAATTCAAGGTAGCCTTCAAACGCCTCGGTATCGATGTGCGTTTCGCTGACGGCGACAAAGCCGAGTCCTTTGAAAAACTGATCGACAAAAACACCAAAGCCTTATACCTGGAGACCATCGGCAATCCGGGCTTTAATATACCGGACTTCGAAGCCATCGCCGCGATTGCCAAGAAGCATGACTTGCCGCTCATTGTCGACAATACGTTCGGCGCGGGAGGTTACCTCTTCCGTCCGCTCGAGCACGGCGCACACATTGTCGTAGCCTCTGCCACCAAATGGATCGGCGGCCATGGCACTTCTATTGGCGGTGTCATTATTGATGGCGGCAACTATAACTGGGGCAATGGCAAATTCCCGCAGTTTACGGAGCCTTCGGAAGGGTATCACGGTTTGAAGTTCGCGGAAGTATTTGGTGAAGGTAATCCGCTGGGGCTTCCCAACATTGCCTTTATCATTCGTGCACGCGTAGAGGGCTTGCGCGACTTTGGTCCGGCGCTGAGCCCCTTCAACGCGTTCTTGTTATTGCAGGGATTGGAAACACTGTCGCTGCGTGTACAACGCTCCGTCGATAACGCGCTGGCATTGGCACAGTGGCTGGAGCAACACCCGCTGGTGGAGAAAGTATTCTATCCCGGCCTGCCGAGCAGCCCGCATCACAAGCTGGCGAAGAAATACCTGCGCAATGGTTTTGGCGGTGTATTCTCGTTCACGCTGCGCGGTACCAAACAACATACGACGCGTTTTGTCGATAGCCTGAAATTGGTGAGCCACCTGGCGAACGTGGGCGATGCCAAAACGCTCATTATACAACCTTCGGCCACCACGCACCAGCAGCTTAGTGATGCCGAGCAGGCAGCGGCCGGTGTATTGCCGAACCAGTTGCGCATCTCGGCGGGCATCGAACACATCGATGACCTGAAGGCCGATCTGCAACAGGCCTTCGAGAAAGTGTTCGAAGGAGAATTAGTATCCTAAGTTAAAGTAGTTTATAGAGTACCTGAACGTCCCTTTCCGGTAACACCGGAAAGGCGACTTCGGGGAGAGTAAGTGAAGCATGCAAAAGCACGATCATACATTCCACCACCAGCATCCCTTTCCGCTCGAAGCCGGCGGCGTATTGCCAGGTTTTCAATTGCGATACACCACGTTAGGGAAGCTCAACCACGATCGTTCCAACATCGTCTGGGTTTGTCACGCACTGACGGGCAGCTCTGATTTCACCGATTGGTGGGGCGACCTGTTTCGCGAAGGCAGCGCGTTCGATCCCAACCATTATTTCATCATCTGCGTGAACATGCTCGGCGGCTGCTACGGCTCTACCGGCCCGCTGTCGATCAACCCCGAAACCGGCAAGCCGTTTTACCACGCGTTTCCGACGTTGACAAACCGCGACTCGGTGCGTGCTTTCGACCTGCTGCGTCGGGAGCTACAGATCGATAGCATCCATACATTGCTCGGCGGCTCTCTCGGTGGACAACAAGCGTTGGAGTGGGCTATTCAGCAACCCGGTGTCTTCAAACATCTTATCGCGCTCGCGACAAACGCTGCGCACTCACCGTGGGGCATTGCCTTTAATGAAGCACAGCGGCTGTCGATCGAAGCCGATCCTACGTGGAAAGAAAACGATCCGCGTGCCGGTGCCCAGGGCCTCAAGGCTGCCCGTGCTATCGGTATGCTCTCCTATCGTTACTACGAAACATTCAACCAGACACAGATCGAAAAGGACCACGACAAGCTCGACGACTTCCGCGCCTCCACGTACCAACGGTACCAGGGCGAGAAGCTCGTGAACCGCTTCGATGCCTTTTCGTACTATACACTTTCTAAAATGATGGACAGCCACAACGTTGGCCGTACGCGCGAAAGCATCGAGGCCGCGTTGCAGACGGTCCAGGCCAGGACTCTTATCGTAGGCATCGACACCGATATACTCTTCCCGGTGCACGAGCAAAAATTCCTGGCTACTAACATTCCGGGGGCCACGTACATCGAGCTTACTTCGCTCTATGGACACGATGGCTTCCTAGTGGAGTTCGAACAATTGGATTCAGTCATAAAACACTTTTATCAGCAAAAGCAATTAAGCACGGTATTATCATGAGAAAGAAACTTAAGTTAGGTTTGTTTGGATTCGGATGTGTGGGACAAGGACTCTATCACGTACTGAACGAAACACACGGCAGTGTAGAGGCCGAGATCAAAAAGGTCTGCGTTAAAAATAAAACCAAAGAACGCCCCGTAAACGACGACTTCTTTACCTTCGACAAAGAAGAAATCCTCAACAATCCCGAGATTGATGTTGTCGTCGAGCTCATCGACGACGCCCGTGCTGCTTTTGAAATCGTAAAGACCGCCCTCCTCAACGGCAAAGCCGTGATCACTGCCAACAAAAAGATGCTGGCCGAACACCTGCAGGAAATCTACAACCTGCAAAAGCAAACCGGTCTTCCGGTGCTTTACGAAGGAGCCGTCTGCGGTAGCATTCCCATCCTGCGTAACCTGGAAGAGTATTATGACAACGATCTGCTGAACAGCATCGAAGGTATCTTCAACGGTTCGACCAACTATATCCTCACGAAGGTTTTCGAAGAAAAGAAGAGCTACGCCGATGCGCTGAAGAAAGCGCAAGAGTTGGGCTTTGCCGAAAGCGACCCGAGTCTCGACGTGAAAGGCTACGACCCCAAGTATAAACTGGTCATCGCCATTGCGCACACCTTCGGCCTGTTCCTCAAGCCCGAAGACATCATCAACATCGGCATTGATAAAATCTCCGACCAGGACCTGAAGTTCGCCCGCGACAATGGCTACTTCATTAAATTGATCGCACGGTCGTTCCGCATTCAGAACAAGGTATATGGTTTCGTGGCACCGCAGTTCATAGAAGCCACGAACCCGCTCGCCTCGGTACGCAACGAGTATAACGCCGTACAAGTGCAAGGTGCCTTCGCTGAAAAACAATTGTTTATCGGCAAAGGCGCCGGTAGCTACCCCACCGGATCGGCGGTATTGTCCGATATCTCCGCGCTATCGTATGACTATGCCTACGAGTATAAAAAATTCCACCAGGCTGATCGCTTCGAGTTCTCGAACGACCTCCTTGTAGATGCACACGTCAGCTTTGATGATACGATCAAAATTTCGATTCAGGATTTTGAGCTATTCCAGTCGGGCTATGCTGCAAGTGGTAAGCAGTATATGGTTGGGCAAGTGCGCCTGTCTAAGCTGCGCGAGTGGTCGCAGCAGGATGGCGTAGGTATCATCCTGGCGCAGGGGGCTACTTTTACGCCGATTGCGGCTACTGTAAAGAAAGAACAGGCTGTGGCTTAAATACTGGCCGATTACAAATAAAAAAAGGCAGGATGTCCATCCCGCCTTTTTTTATGGTGTTTATATTTTTCTTACGGTGCGATTTTCTCCACGCGCAGCCCCACGGCCAACACGCCATCGAGCGTATCCTTTCGCATAAACTGCTCCAGCCTTACCGTGTACTTGCCCGGCTTGGGAAACTGATAGTTGCTTAACAACACCAACTGGTGATCATATATATCGCCCAGCCCGCTGGTGCCCAGCGGCTTGCCGGACTTGGCGTCAAACAGGTAATTACCGAGCAGGTTTTTATGCAGCTGCGTGCCGGTCGAGTCATTCAGATAATAGGTAATAAAGATCCTCGACCACGGATAGGACACTTCGTTTCGGATGTTCCCGATAATGTCATACCGCGCTTGTGTATCCTGTATGTCGAATTCGAACTCGGGCTTTTCGGATACCAACCAGTGGCGGTCTTCAAAGTCTACATACTTCTCGTACACACGGTTGTCGTCACCGCAGGCCGCTACCAGCAGTCCCGCGACGATCATCCATACGGCTCTCACGCTCATTGCGGGTTATCGGGTTTGGGCGTTTGACCTTCTCCTCCACCGCGGTTCTCCCGGCCTTGTCCGCCGCCGCGATTCCCGCGGTTACGGTTACGGCTCCGCCCTTCGCGGTTACCGCCACCCCCTTCGCCGCCACCACCGCCGCGTTGTTCGCGGTTGCCACGAGGCTGTCCCTGGCCCTGGCGGTTCTGCGGGTTATTCTTTTGTTGCGGGTTGTTACCGCCTCCCGAATTTTTCTGGTGCTGCTGCCGGCCTCCACCTTGCACCTGGTCGCCAGGAGCATTGTGGCTTTCTTTTGCCGGCGCCGCGCCTTCTGCGCCAGCAGCCTGGGCGTTGGCATTGCCACGTCCATGGCCACCCTCGGGGCCTTTTTTCTTTTTCTTCTTGGTGCGCGACTTGTTCTTGAACTTCTTGTCCATCTGGTCCAGATCGCTGTTCAGCGGGCCGCCCATGACCTTCTCTTCTACAATGTCGATATCCAGTGTCGCCGGGCGCTTGCCCTCGCGATTCATGCGTAAGATGTGGTTCACGCGCTCGATGTTGAGCGGGTACCAGGTGTTTTCTTCCTTGAAGCCAAACCACATAATCTTGCGGAAGATGTCGGTCTTCTGCAGCGTTGCTTCGCCTTTTTCGGTCTGCAGCGGCGCTTCGATCTTCGGTATATCTTCCAGCGCGTCCATATAGGTTTCCAGCTCGTAGTTCAGGCAGCACTTCAGGCGTCCACATTGGCCCGACAGCTTGCTGGGGTTCAACGACAGGTTTTGATAGCGTGCCGCGCTTGTGGCCACGTTCTTAAAATCGGTTAGCCAGGTGGAGCAACACAGCTCGCGGCCACAGACACCGATGCCGCCGAGGCGGCCTGCTTCCTGACGCAGGCTGATCTGCCGCATCTCGACACGAATCTTAAACTCGCCGGCCAGGAGCTTGATCAGCTCGCGGAAGTCTACGCGGTCGTCGGCCGAATAAAAGAACGTTGCTTTGATGTTGTCGGCCTGGTATTCGATATCCGACAGCTTCATTTCCAGTTTCAGGTCGCGGACGATCTCGCGCGTGCGGTAGAGCGTAGGCAGCTCGCGTTTCTTTACCTCTTCAAATTTCTCGAGGTCTTTCTGATGCGCCAGGCGGTATATCTTTTTGATCTCTCCGTCATTGGCGATCTTCTTCTTTTGCATCTGCAACCGCACCAGCTCGCCTTGCAGCGAAACGTGGCCGATGTGATGACCGTTTGGAACTTCTACCACTACGGCATCGCCCGTGGTTAGTCCCAGCTTATCGCCGTTGCGAAAGAACTCCTTGCGGCCGTTCTTAAAGCGCACTTCTACGATATTAAATCTATCTTCTACCGGCGTGTCCATGTTCGACAGCCAGTCGAATACATTCATCTTATTACAGCCGCCGGTCTCACACGCGCCGTTGTTCTGGCAGCCGGCGACTTTGCCGTCTTTACTTTTAGTTCCACAGGAACATCCCATAGTGGTTATATTTTAAAGTTCAACAAATCCTGGCCGATATCCTTCCGGAAGTACAAGCCATCCCATTGAATCTGATCGGCCACTGCGTAGGCCTTTGCACGAGCATCTTCCAGCGACGATCCTTTGCCCGACACGGCCAGCACACGCCCGCCTTCGGTCACAACCTTGTCCTGTTGTTGCTTGGTACCAGCATGGAAGACCAGCGCGGGCTCATAGTTGCCCAGGCCGCCAATCGCCTTGCCTTTTTCATAGTCACCCGGATAGCCACCGGATACCAGCGCGATCGTGACGGAATGGTCCGGATCGATCTCGATGGTCTTGCCTTGCAGGGCACCTTTGCCCACAGCTTCCAGCAGGTCGACCAGGTCACTTTTAATACGGGGCATTACCGCCTGTGTCTCGGGGTCGCCCATGCGGGCGTTATACTCGATTACATAGGGGGTACCACCCACGTTCATAATTCCTACGAATATAAATCCTTTATAGTCAATACCGTCTTTTTGCAGACCGGCAATCGTAGGTTTTACTACTTCGTCTTCTACCCGCTTCATAAAAGCCGGTGTAGCAAACACCACGGGCGACACCGCGCCCATACCGCCCGTGTTCGGACCGGTATCACCATCGCCAATGCGTTTGTAGTCTTTTGCTTCGGGCAGAATGACATAATCTTTACCGTCGGTCAGTACAAATACCGACACTTCGATGCCGTTCAGAAATTCTTCGATCAGCACCTTGGCGCTGGCTTCACCAAACTTCTTGTTCACCAGCATGTCTTTGATCACAGCCTTGGCTTCTGTTTGGCTTAGGCTGATGATCACACCTTTACCGGCGGCCAGGCCGTCGGCCTTCAATACGATCGGAGGTTTGCACGTGCTGATATAGTCCATGGCCTGGTCCAGCTCGGCGGCCATAAAGGTGCGGGCTTTGGCGGTGGGGATGCCGTTGCGCACCATAAACTGTTTGGAAAAATCCTTGCTTCCTTCCAGTTGAGCGCCCACTTTACCGGGACCTACGATGAGAATATGTTGAAGCTTGGGGTCTTGTTCGAAATAGTCGCGGATGCCTTTTACCAATGGGGCTTCGGGGCCGACTACCAGCAGGCTGATGGATTGGGCAAGACAAAATTCGCCCAGTCTGGAAAAGTCGTCGGTGGCAATGGGCACATTCTCCGCTACCTGGGCCGTGCCGGGGTTGCCGGGGGCCACAAACAGCTTGCTGCACCGGGGACTCTGGCGAATCTTCCAAGCCAAAGCATGCTCCCTGCCGCCGTTACCAATTATGAGGATATTCATGGGTTCAAATCTCGTTGAACCTCAAAGATAGACGTGAAATCCGGTAATAAAAACAATCCGGCCGGCGGTGGCGCGGCTCTCAAAAGGTGCGCCACCCGCCGGCCGGCCTCTTGGCTTTGTTATTTCTGTGTCTTATTCAAAACTGGCGCTGGCCCCCAAGTTGGCGGTGTTGA